>NZ_QLYY01000023.1 GCF_003350295.1 Vibrio tetraodonis | reverse complement strand
GCCAATATAGCAGCCTTAAATATCGTCAAAGGCTTTGGCGATATCGCATAACTCAGAGCATGAGTCGTAGAGGTAACTGTTGGGATAATGCCCCAATGGAAAGGCTATTTAGAAGTCTAAAAACCGAATGGATACCAACTACTGGGTACCTAACCCAAACTCAGGCAAAGAAGGATATCAGTTATTACTTGATGGATTACTACAATAGGCAACGGCCTCATCAAGCAAATGATGGGCTATCGCCAGTTACTGCCGAAAATCGGCTTAAGTTAGTGTCCGGAATTTGTTGAACACTACATACAACTTTCACCTTAAGGGAGTTTAAAATGAACGACTTAAATGAACTAAAACGCTGGGTAGAAATCGTGCAAAGATCAGCCGTGCCATCGAACGGTGAACAGCTCACAACCAATGAGAAACAAGCACTTGCACAATGCTGCAGGATATTAGCTCAAACGGCAGAACTCATTGCTGATAAGGTCGCTGCTTAATCCGTTGACATTAGCACTTGTGACTCTGTATAGCATGAGTCACAAGTGGTACTAGGTCCCTCTTCACCATCTCAGAACCCCTAAGAATTAACTGCACGCTTCCGAAAGTATTTGATAGAAGTATTTTGGCGGTCTTACTAAATTGGAAAATTGGGCTTAATCTCTCAGTTATGAAATCAAGCTTATAATTGATGTAAGTGAACTTCGTTCCTTGCTTAATTAGCTGATATATTGAGAGTTATCCTATTTAAGAATCACAAATATTATGAGGTTTTATGTCGGCAAATTCTCTTCTTTCATCTGCTGCTGAGCAGATTTATGGGCGTGTATCTGGCAAACAAGATGCTAATAAATGGTATAAGGTGTTGGTTCCTGAATTACGTGAAGCACTGGAACGAGGGACTCCAATAAGTGACCCGCAGGTAAAAAGGCTCATCGAGGCGATAAGTGATTTACCATCTGCTGGAGCAAAGCAGCGCAACTTTACGCGCCGTTACATGCAAGACAAAGAATCAATGCTTAAGTTACCACGAGATCCAAATTCAATTATGTTCGGGTATTGGTGGTAAACATGATCAAATGGCTAATACATATTAGTTTTGTCGTCGCAACGATACTGGTTGTTAACGATGTAGCGTCTTTAGGCGACCCTGTTCAATTTATCGATTTAACCAGTCTGCTTATTGTCGTGGTACCAACTTTACTTGCTACGGGTGTAGGTTATCAAAAGTCACGTACTACAGCACTGAGTTGCGCTTTATTTACGGCCATTGTTAGTAGTATCTTGGGTGTGGTTATTGGCGTTATCCAAACTCTAGGGAATGCTTATTCTGATTCAGAGGCAGTATTTGTAGGGTTGAGCGTTGCACTATTACCTCTATTTTATGGCCTTGTCATTGCGTTATTAGTTCTGCCTTTTCACTTGAGTTGTAAGAAGTAACTGCTTTAAATCATATAATCTAGTATTAACAATGCCACCTCTTTCTGGGTGGCTATTTTGACTAGAAAAGAGAAAGAGTGATGGCGCCAAGCGTTGTGAATCACTCTTAAATTTATTGTTAGGCTAATATCCCAACACGATCTTCATAGACCAAAGAGAGATGCCTAGGGGTAAACCAACTTCAATGAAAAGACGAGTCAGGAAAACTGGTTTGGCAATTATACTCAAGTGACTAACTTTACGAGCAAACGACTCAACCATCTGCATGTCACCTTCGTACTTTACAACACGCTCTTCATACTGCATCATATTGTCAATTTCTTCAGCTCGTAGTGCAATATTCCATGCTGTTAGCTCGGAAGCTATATAAACAAGAAAAGTAACTGCATAGAAACAAGTAATTCCAGCAATAAGTGCAAGCAATGATTCTTGATTTGCTTCTGAAAACTCGATACCAAACGCTGAAATATTTTTTGGTACCAAGCCAACTTTAATGATAACAATTCCAACAAAAGCGCTAGCAAGTAAGTTTCTGCGCACTTTTCGTGTAGTTTCTGTCAAAGGCTCTTTAAGACGCTCTCTTAATCTTTGATTTGACATTTTTCTCTCGATTAGCTTAGCATTATTAATAATAAGCTGGCTCGTTTTATCGCCAGCCTATCATAACCCACTAAATAAAAATTAAAGAATATATATCAAATTTCTTATTTCTCCGTCACATAAAAACGAGCCAGCCTGCTATAACTTTTTGACGTGGCACGTTATCTTGGGGAACTTTGGCATCAACTTACCTATTAACAACGACTTACTAATTGCTCTGCCGAAAAACGAGTTCATTAAGTTGCTGGATATTAGAGAAATTCACAAGATTCAGTCAACCTACTCTGCACCTTTCGATTCTTTACGGGTTGGTAATGAGCTAAGGCTATTTGAATAGCGCATGATTTATTTTCTTAGTACTGGCATCTATTAGCTATGTATTTACTGTTACAACTCCATGCGGAGTTGACCAGAATCCTTTTCTGCCCTGATGTCTAACGTAATTCGCTATTACTTGTTCATTCACGCCTACGCTACTGACAAAGTAACTTTGAAATAACCTTCCATATGTAGAGACACATGCTAGGATTCATGATTTTCCAACAGTACTTGGTTACTGGAACTGCATGATATTTCGCGTAATAGACACTATGAGACAAGGTGTAATATTGTATTTATCCATCATACCGTCTCCAAAGGCATTCATCTGCGGGTAAATCCGAGGCTTTCTGCATCTATAGAATTAGTTGATATAAATATCAAAAACAATTAATATCCTAAATCTACGAGACTGCATGGGCATTCGAATAGGAAAAGACTATAACATCAACATTAATACTAAAGTGAGGTAGCTATGCCGTCGAACGTGATTGGCACATCTTATCAGGTTATAAGTGAGTCCAGACTCGAGAATGGAATAGAAGAACATTCTAAAGAAAAAGCAAATCATGAGGATGTTTGGCGTGGAATAAAAGATTGGTTTTCTAGCGAAGAAAAAGCGAAAGATGCACTATATTCAATATTCCATGATTACGAAGTTAATAAGAATAATAAGCTTCTAAATTTTGAACAATTAAAATACATGTGTTCCGAAGGATATAAGGATAAATTTTCTGCAGAATATATAAACGATGAAATCGAGTTATCCATTTATATAGAAGACAAAAATATTAATGTTTTCAAAGGAAAATTAAAAGATGAAAGAGTTTTAAAAAATTTAGATGTCGCAGCTGGTCATCCGAAAGATTTTTATATAGATGGTAAGGAGATATATAAGATAATATCACCAGCAGAGCAAGAAGGAATCAAATCACTCAAAACTGACAGAGATTCAACACCAGCAGTAGAAACCGTTTCACTAGAGAAGTCAAAAGAACTTCCACTTAGAGTAAGAAAGGATAATGAGAACTTCCACTTAGAGTAAGAAAGGATAATGAAGTTGTGGTGAAAATGCCAGTTATTGGCTCAGAAATAAAAACAGCAGGAAACGTCGCATATTATGACTTCAAGCTTGGAAAGAAGACTGCTTTGAGCAATGAATTACAAAGGAATCATAGACAATCATCTTTTAGAGCTAGCTTTAAAGAGTTTAAGCATCATCACTTTATTGATTCTAGAACTTCATCTAAAACATCATATTATAGACTTGAGGGTTTCAAAGCAACATCAAAAGTTGATTTAAATAGAACGGTAACAACTGAATCTTTTAAAAATATGTTTTTGAATACCCCTGAGAAATATCGGGAAGAATTATTCAAGGATTTACACACTGACCTAATTAAAAAGATGCATTTTCTTGATGAACAAAAAGTCACTTTTGTGGGTGGTAGTATATTATTTGCTATACCTGAAAATCCGATTGGAGATTATGGATTTGAGGTTAAATATGAGAAGCCAGAAGTAAAGTTTATCGATTTTGCACATCCAATTAAAAGTGAAGAAAAGGGTTATAAAACGCAGAAGGACTCTGTTATAAAAGGGGTTATACATTTATTAAAAGACCTTCAAGATGCACATAGCCAAATTAAGGAGCTAGGGTGAGTAGAACTGCCGAATCAACTAGATCCCAAACTTGCTTTTCAGTAGCTAGATGGAGTTAGTATGAGACTTTCTCCATCTAGCTACTGCAATTGACACATTGGCTTCATCAAGATTCCATTCTTTTGCTAACTTTTCACGTGCATTTAATACGCCCTTATTAGCTTCATACCTATCATGCCACCATACATCTGCTAGCGCTTTAAGTTCTTCCAACAAAAAATCGCCCTCACGATAGAGGCGCTCATCACCAGACAATGGCTCTTTTCTGGGGTAAATGGGCTTCTTACAAGATTTACACTTTGCTTTACATTTCGGTACTCCCTCTAGTTCCTAGCTTGTTTAGTGAAGAGCAACTGCTCTAAGTAGGAAAATGGCATAGATGTTTTATAAAAGGAAAAACACCTGTATGTGTATTTCTTTTTTTGAATATAAGAGTTTGTTCTTCCCCTACGCCTCCATAAACCACCCAAATACAAAAAAACCTCGCATATGCGAGGCTTTAATTAATACAGGAAAGGTTAACCATCAATTCCTTTCGATTTTAGGAATTCCGAGTAAGTGCCACGGAAGTCGTTAATTTTACCCTCTTTAATTTCCAGAACACGAGTCGCCAGCGAGTCCACAAACACTCGGTCGTGAGATACGAAGAAAAGCGTGCCTTTGTATTGCTCAAGCGCCGTATTTAGAGATTCAATGGACTCCATATCCATATGGTTGGTAGGCTCGTCCATCAGTAACATGTTCGGTTTGTGCATCATAAGCTTGCCGAGAAGCATTCGCCCTTGCTCACCACCCGAAAGTACTTTAACAGACTTTTTAATGTCGTCTTGGCCAAACAACATGCGTCCTAAGAAACCGCGAATGACTTGTTCGTCATCACCAGCCTGACGCCACTGGCCCATCCAGTCCATTAAGTTCATGTCTTCAGCAAACTCTTCAGCATGATCTTGAGCGTAATAGCCTATGTTAGAGTTTTCAGACCATTTGAACTCACCAGTACGCGGTGCCAATACGCCTGCAAGCGTGTTCAGTAATGTTGTTTTACCGACACCGTTTTCACCGATAATGGCAACCCGCTCTCCCACTTCAAAAATAGCGTTGAAGTCTGAGAACAAATCCTCTTCGTAACCTTGAGATAAGTTTTCAACAATTAAAGCATTACGGAATAATTCTTTAGACTGCTCAAAACGAATAAACGGATTCTGGCGACTCGATGGCTTCACTTCTTCTAGCTGGATTTTGTCAATCTGCTTAGCTCGAGAAGTGGCCTGCTTAGCCTTAGAAGCATTGGCAGAAAAGCGCGCGACGAATGTATTTAACTCGGCAATTTGAGCTTTCTTCTTAGCATTATCAGCCAGTAAACGTTCACGAGCCTGAGTAGCTGCGACCATGTACTCGTCATAATTACCAGCAAACAGACGTAATTCACCGTAATCTAAGTCAGCCATGTGTGTACATACTGAATTTAGGAAATGGCGATCGTGAGAAATAATGATCATGGTACAGTTTCTCTGGTTGAGCGTGTCTTCTAACCAGCGAATGGTATCCATATCAAGGTTGTTGGTCGGCTCATCGAGCAGCATAATATGTGGGTCAGCAAATAGCACTTGCGCTAACAGAACACGAAGCTTCCACCCCGGTGCGACTTCACTCATCAATCCATAGTGCTGCTCTTCAGGAATGCCTACCGCCAGCAGTAACTCACCGGCTTTGGCATCGGCCATATAGCCATCCATTTCGGCAAATTCGACTTCAAGTTCGGCCACTTTGATGCCGTCCTCTTCTGTCATTTCAGGCAAGGAATAGATGCGGTCACGTTCTTTTTTAACTTCCCATAGTTCTTTAAAGCCCATGATAACGGTATCGATAACAGTGAACTCTTCGTAAGCAAACTGATCCTGATTCAGCTTAGCGACGCGCTCATTTGGGTCATAACTGACATTACCACCCGTTGGGTCGAGCTCACCGCTTAAAATCTTCATGAAGGTAGACTTACCACATCCATTGGCGCCTATTAAACCGTAGCGGTTTCCATCACCAAATTTGACGGATATGTTTTCAAATAACGGTTTTGCACCAAATTGCTGCGTAATATTGTTGGTACTTATGATAAGACTATCCCCCTTTCTCCAACTCAGTTTAGTAGAGAAAATATGTTCGTATATGATTTGCGGGGGATTGTACCAAATTGAAACTATGAACTACATCAATTGTTCCAACTTGTTCTTCTGCAGCCTAATTACTACTCAAACCTGACACCAAAAGGCTGGGTCAGGTTTTAATCATGCTATCAGTATCAAATTGCTCGCCAATCGCTTAACTCAACACATCGACCACGATAAAGAACCTCGCTATTCGGATCTCTATTTGCGGTCACGAGTAACTCTGAACTGCTCTTTAACATTTTCCACTCATTCGGTGACATATAACGAATATCATTAATGTTTTGCAAGCTATCTATTAGCTTCAATTCACCTGTTGAATTATCGCGCATCCAAACCATGGCTTTGCTTTGAGAGATCTTGTCCATCGATAGGTTTCTTTGCATACGCAAGCTGGACTGTCCGGGTTTATCTCCCTGATAAGCAACCAATGCAAAATGATTGGTTTGTGTATCTGATGACATCATTGCCAAATAACTTGCCGGACGCACCTCGGCGATATTTATGTTCGAGGGAGGCTGTGTAAGCGTTGGTTGTAAAAATATACCCACGAATAAAGAGAAAGCCATACCTGTTGGCAGCCACCACCAGCGGATACTTTTTTCACGTTTGCCTAATCTAAAAGTGCTGTTGGCAATATTGGTCCATACCCGTTTGGAAGGTTTTTTGAGGGTGTTAGTAGAAGCGTTAAGGTCAGAACTAGGATTGAGGCCTGACAGATGTTGCTGCCATTGCTCTATATGAACCCACCAAGTCGGATCCGCCTTGATTAAGGCTTCCATTCTGCGGCGCACTCTGGATGTTTGTGTACCAAGTACGTATTCACCCGCCAGTTTTTCTCTCAGTTGGGGATTTTGGTATCGTTTACTGTTTATCTTGTCAAACATAGTTTCAATTCCTGTAACCCACGACGAATCCAAGATTTAACTGTACCTAGAGGTGTCTTCACATACTCGACGATCTCTTGATGGCTCATTCCATGTTGATACGCCAATACAATTGCATTTCGTTTCTCTTCAGCAAGAGACTGAAGGCAATAGTTCAAGCCTGAGTCGGTCTTTGATTCGCTAAGCTGAATCGCATCTTCTAATAGATTTTCAGTCAATTCTTCCTTGCGACGCTCTCGTTTTCTGACTTCATCTATGGCCATGTTTCTCATAATCTGGCAGAGCCAAGCCCAAGGATAATCCAATACGTACTCATTATTGCTATACCAGAGCTTTACATAACCTTCTTGTAAAATGTCAGCGGCGATATGTTCATCTTTGACCACATTGTATATAAGACTAAATAATCTTGTACTGGTTAACTGATAAAGCGCTTCGAAAGCCTCTCGGTCTCGAAGCGCTATTTTGGAGAGCAGTGAACCTATTTGATGTTTATCGTCGCTCACTTTTTCCTCATTGAGTGATCAGATGCCAAACATTTTTGACACCATCGCCAGTTGTTTCACCAGCTTGGGAATCTTTAAACCAACGATAAAGCGGTTTGCCCTCAAAAGTCCACTGGTATGTGTCATCCTTGCGCTTGGTAACACCAAATCCTCCAGTTAGCTTAATGTTGTCGATACCTTTTTGCGTTAAATCTGAGTCAACATAAGCGGGCGGCCACTTCACTTCACAGTCACCGTAGCACACTGACTGATTGTTCTTGTCTTTATCGAAGGTATATAGCGTCAAGTTGTTATCATCAACTAAGTATCGACGGTTGCCATCGTTATAAAGTTTTACTGCAACATCATCAGCGCGTGCAACTGGCCATACACCTTTAACACCAGCGCCATCAATATCACCCTCTTTTTGATCTTTGAACCATCGATAAAGTGGCTTGCCATTTAATGCCCATTGCTTGCTGCCATCTTTCCTAATCACTTGGCTAAACTCTGAACTTTTCGAAAACTGACTACTCGCTTTATCGTTAATAAGTAGAGGTGGCCATAAGGTCTCACACTTATCTGTACATACAGATTCCCCAGCAGGATCTTTAGAGAAGGTATAAAGCGTTTTACCTGCACCATCCACATACACTTCACCTACTGAAGTTTCGGTCGTATTAGAAGATGCCGTTGCGTAAGCCATAGGTACAACTAGAAGTGAAGGTATCATTAACTTTTTCATTATTTGGTTTCCTTAATTATTGAGTCCAACCTTCGCGAGTAAAGAAAGCTTTACCTTGTTCGCTATTTACAAAATCGATGAAATCCTGAGTTTGTGGCTCTGCGCCACGTGTTTTAGCTAACGTCAAATCTCGATATATACGCCTTTCTGGTTCAATCTCGACATAATCAACCTTATCAGCATGATTTAAAGGCCAATGAATCCATGTGATCCAAGCGTCGGCTTTCTGCTCTTGGAATGCCTTAAAACTTGCTCCACTGCCTTTGGCATAAGCAATAATCTTACTGCGGAAGTTTTGCACATCAGCCAAAGAGCCTTTACGTCCTGCAATGTCTTCCCAAACACCTGTCCCTGATGTGTTGTATACTCCCAAGCCTTCCGTCACGACAATACGAGAAGGTTTATCAAGTAAGTCTAGAATTCCTTTGATATTTTTAGGATTACCTTTAGGTACCGCTATAACAGCTCTGCGAAGATAAACAGGTTTTACATCCATATCGGTTATAAATGGATAGGTTTCAACAAATGCGCTCATAGATTGCTCTGAAGAACCAAAAATCAAATCTGCATTTTTCTGTGCATCACGAGTCCATTTAGATTCTGGACCTGCGATGACTTTTACCGGCACGCCTGTTTTTTCACTGTAGGCATTCGCTGCACTTCGAAGTGCTGTGTCAGGACCACCAGGACCATACACATTTATAACGCCATCTTTAGGCTGATGTTTAATCGATGGGTCAAGTTTAGGCGACGCGACAGAAAAGGTGCTGACCACTGCCAATGTCAAAGCGGCTAAGCTCATATTAAGCTTCATGTATTCTCCTTAGCTTTAAAAGGTTTCATACAAGAGACGCACTAGGGTGAGTTTTGGATGCACTAAAAACACACTTTTTTTAAAAAAATTTTCAAAACGAGCCAGAATAGATATAATTAATTGATATTTAACAGTATTTATTTTGACAACAATCAACCTGTGGTCGAGCCACGAGTGATAAACTCATTTCTCTATCACTTTACTTTGCAGATAAAAATCTCGATAAGTTCAGGTCAGTATGAGGACTACTATGCTTCTTCCAAAAGACACCAGTTGGGTTATTTTAGCTGGCGGACAAGGCAAACGTATGGGCGAAAAAGATAAAGGGCTTATTCTGCTTAACGGTCGTCCACTGATAGCACATGTGTTCGAACGTCTGTCGGCTCAAACCTCAGACATAAGGATTAGTGCCAATCAGAATGTCGAGTTTTACTCGCAATTTGCTCCTGTCATCAAAGATCATTTGCAAGGTTTCCTTGGACCAATGGGAGGAATTCATGCGGCCTTATGTGAATCAAAAAAAGATTGGGTTGGCTTTGCCCCTTGCGATTGCCCTGCGTTAACAGAAAATCTGGTCGAGCGTTTTTGCTCCGCAGTAAAGGAAGAATCTGAAATACTCGTTGCTCACGATGGGCAGTCGGCACAACCAGTTTTCTCTCTTTATCATAAAAAGTACTGGGCAGGTTAGTCTAGTTTTTGAGCGCCGGAGAGAGAAAAATGAAGCGTTTCTATCAAGAACGTAACACTCAATTTGTCGACTTTAGTGATGAACCGGACTGCTTTATCAATTTAAACACACCAAAAGAGCTAAAGGACTTTTTAGACAACACACCACAACAAAGGCTCTAAGCAGACATCAGAAAAGAACACCAATCTCTCAGCTGATGTTCAGAGAAAGTGACAATTAGCTTACTTAAGTGCAAAATATAAATTAATAAGAGCAGTTTTAAGCTCTACAACCATCCGAGATACTTATGGCACGCACAATCGAATACACATACAAAGGTAAGAACAAAACACTGACGTTTTCTTACCAGCAACACCACAACATTCATGAAGCAGTTGCTCAAGCTGAAGGGATAGACATCTCTGAATTCCTGAAGATGGAACAGCAAATTGAAGCCGTATCAGACACAAAGGCAGTGCGTAACTTTCGAGACAATCATTTTAGAAAATTAGGCTTTGAGAAGATCACTCTTGCGCAAAAAGAGAATCGAGGCATTGGTTCTAACAGCAAATAAATAGTCTGATAAGAGCTTGCCTTAGCAAGCTCTTTTTTTACTTGATATTTAGGAACGCTGCACCGCGAACACCACCTGAATCACCGTGCTTAGCTTTTATAATTTTGGGACATTTAGCAACCGACATCAGGTAATTAGGAATGCGTTTGGGCATTTCTTGGTATATTACCTCGAAATTCGATAACCCACCGCCTAAAACAACAACATGTGGATCATTAGCAGTAAAAATATTAGCTAAACAAATCGCCAACAATTCCAGAAAGCGATCTACATGCTCTGCTGCTTTACTTTCCCCACTCTGATATGCACTGATTATATCAAGCGCTTTTTTTTCTTCACCGTAATAGTGCGCATAGAGTAACTCAAAGCCGCGTCCAGATAGGTAGTTATCTAAACAGCCGCTTTTACCACATCCACAGCCAAATAAAGGTGCATTTTCTCCGAGAAAAAGCCAAGCATCAAGAGGCAGTCGCGTATGCCCGACTTCTCCAGCCACATTGTTTCGGCCAGACAACACTTTACCGTCATGTACTATGCCACCACCAAACCCAGTACCGAGAATAAGTCCGAGAACGGATTCTTCCTTATCAAGGCTTTTGTCCCACGCTTCGGATAGAGCAAAGCAGTTGGCGTCATTTTCTATTTTAATTTGACGACCGATTCTCGCTTCCAAATCCTTACGCAATGGTTTGCCGTTTGCGGCTAGAATATTAACAGTTAGCACCGTTTGGTCATCGGCATACTCCATTCCCGGGATCCCAAGTCCGATACTGCCTTTGCACCCAAATTTCTTATCGTATTTCTCAATCAGCTCTGCAATGGTACTAATAAGTAGCTGATAGTCATCTGTCGGTGTAGCAACGCGTTCAGTTGAAACACGCTCTAGTTGATCGTTAAAAGCACCAAACTCAATTTTTGTGCCTCCAACATCAAAACCGTAGAACATTACCTCTCTCCTAAAACTCAGTCTAAATTCGATAATTTTCTTATTATCTACATCAATGGGCCTACAATCCGTGATACCGTACTTATTTGTGCATTAACTTCAACTTTTCAAGGCCTTTACATCTCTTATCATACGTTCTCATAGCTAAGGTAATATTGTAGATTCGGCCTTTGTGTATCTGACTTTGTTTGACTTTTACTCATCAAATAGCTCTCTTTAAAAGCATCAAACCACAATACTAATGTTCTAGCTGCCGAATGTTCTCCCAATTGCTCTAATACAACACTCGCGACTTCCGCCGTAGCAAGATGTTGTTCATTGTCACTACGCCTCATTACATACTGTGAAAGTGACTGCGGAGAAATTGAAAGCACTGGTAGGTTATCTAAGTAAGGCGATTTTCTAAACATTCTCCTCGCCTCTCTCCAGCTTCCATCTAAAAAAATAAGTAATGGCTTTCTCTTGTTATCACTTAACTGACCTATGTCTTCATCCCTGATGATGCGATATTTGGATTCTACATAGTCTTGTGGAAACACCACTAACGGCTGGTATAAAGGATTAATCAGAAGATCCAACAGCTCCTGATGTGGCTCTGTACGGCTCCATTGATACGCATACCCTTCTTTTACCGTATCAAGGATTAAGCGCCCTGTATTACTTGGCTTGAACACTTCATTACTTGAAAAGAGCAAAAGCACGGCAACATCTGTGTCGACATTAGGCTGATGGGGACATAGACAGAGAGTATGCGCTACTTGACAAAATGAGCATCGTTTAACCTTGCTACCCCTGGCTTGATACGCCCGAGTGGAAGATAACAAACGCTGTTCATACAAATGATGATACGCGTGGATTCTCATGAGAATTGATGGATAATAAATAAGAAGGCCAAGTTTACATGGCAAGTGGGATATTGGAAATACACGACCGGAGAAAAATCAATTCATGGATACCCCAGATACTATTCGGCTGAGTATATTCGTTGTCGTTTTAATACTCTGTGCTCTATGGGAGTCGAAGAAACCTAGGAGAACGCTAAGCCAAAGTAAAAAGTTTAGATGGTTAAACAACCTTGGCCTAGTGTCATTTAATTCTCTATGCCTAACCATATTTATGCCTATCCTTGCCTTTGATGTCGCCGTTACCGCACAAACACATCAGTGGGGATTAATGCAGTATCTCCAATTACCAACATTTGCTGAGTTTATCCTATGCCTACTGATACTTGATTTCGTAATCTATACCCAACATATTGTTTTTCATAAAGTGCCTTGGTTATGGAGGCTACACAGAATGCATCATAGCGATCAAGATATTGATGTGACAACGGGTACTCGATTTCATCCAATAGAAATAATCATTTCGATGTGGATTAAGATTTTCACAGTGATCGTCTTTGGCATCTCTCCCATGGCCGTCGTGTGTTTTGAAATCACACTCAATGCTAGCGCCATGTTTAATCATAGTAATGCTCGCCTACCAAAAAAGGTGGACTTCTTAATGCGTAAAATCATTGTCACGCCCGATATGCACCGAGTACATCACTCGCAAAATTTAAGCGAAACCCATTCTAATTATGGCTTTTTCTTGTCTATTTGGGACAAGTGGTTTGATACCCACATTCCTCAACCAGAGTTAGGTCATAAGAAAATGGAGATTGGCGTAGCAAAGTTTCAAACAACGAATGAGCAAAGAATTGATAAAATGCTCACCCAACCATTCAGAAACGGATAAGAATGACTAACATGGATAGTTTGATAAAGCTGTTAACACCAATAGCATTCATGATCATCATGTTAGGGTGCACATCGCCTACAAAAAATGAGCATCTAATCGATACCAACTCTGGTTCATTGAGTTCCCCAATCACAAGTGAACTTGAACATAATCTGCTTAGTTTTTACAGAGATTGGGCTGGTGTTCCCTATCAATTTGGGGGAAACAGCCGATATGGTATAGATTGTTCAGCTTTTGTCCAAAAAACCTATTCAAGCGTGTTGAACATACGTTTACCAAGAACAACAGACATGCAGGTTAAAGTGGGACAGCGAATAGAATATAGGAATGCACTAGTGGGAGATTTAGTGTTTTTCAAAACTTCGCCCTCTGTACGCCATGTCGGGGTTTACATTGGCCAAAAGCGTTTTGTACATGCATCAACATCAAAAGGCGTCATTGTATCCAGATTAGACAACCCTTATTGGGCTTCAAAGTTCTGGCATTTCAGACGAGTCTATTCAACACCAGACACAGCTTTGAATTAGTGGTAAGCCAGACTATTCTCAATCGTATTTTGCTACCGCGGAATCAAACAAATTTTTTAGAAGGGCGATAAGCTCGTCAAGAAACGTAATTTGTTCATTTGTGGCTGGTTTTGACCAAACACCAGCGAGCACTTCGCTCAGATCGTCGACAACCGAATCGACCTCTTTTAGTAGCTGGAAGCGCACCGTGGAATGGAGCTCCGGATTCTGCTCAAAAATGGTCATAATGTTGCTAGCTACCATGTCAGTCACCACATCTTCGATACTCTCTGCGCCAGTGTCCCCATCTTCTGACGAGAAAATGTCGAGATTAAAAGCCAGGTGTTCAATTAGTGCAAGGTAGCCATCGGTTTCAACAACCACTGTCGTTCTCCATTCATTATTGTATTTCTAATTCACTCTCTAATACTAAGACATATCAATGGTTTTTCACAACCCAACTCCGTAAACATATTTGGAAAAACCAAAGGCACTAGTTACCTGAGAGAAGGCAGCACCTCGATTCAGGCGTATTTATTTGTTTGCAAATTTCTGGCTTACTGTTTTGGGTATTTTCGAATTGCTAGCCAATAGCATGATAGGGATCACACAATAGTCAATTTATCGAATAAGCGTGGTTAAACTGTTGAATTTTTTGTTATCGGCTTAAGAATAGCGTGTTCGCTTATCCTACAATGTCAGCATCATGTTAACCATAATGGTTCGAGATATGTGGCAAGCTATTGCAGATCAATTGTCCGAGACACTTATGTTTTCTTTTAATATTGTCGAAAAGAGCCCCATTCATGGCGGAGACATAAACAATTGCTACATGATAAGTGATGGCGAGCAGAGATATTTTGTAAAAATCAACCAAAGAGACTTCTACTCAAATTTTGAAATTGAAGCAGACAATATCCACACTCTGAGGCAAAGCGAGAGTGTTTTAATCCCTGAACATATATTAACCGGAAAATCTAAGGATCACGCTTTTCTCATCCTCAATTATTTTCCAACGAAGCCTTTGGATGATGCTGATAATAGTTACAGATTTGGTCAACAGCTTGCGACCCTTCATCAATGGGGAGAGCAAAAGGAGTATGGCTTTGATCAAGATAATTACATAGGCGCTACTTTGCAGCCCAATAAGTGGGATAAGAAATGGAGCCGATTCTTTGCTGAGCAACGCATTGGCTGGCAGCTTCAGCTTATGAAGGAAAAAGGCATAACACTTGTAGACATTGGGGAGTTTACCCATCTAATCCAAGATAGACTGGCAGGTCATCAGCCTCGACCATCTCTTCTACATGGTGATATTTGGAGCGGTAATGTTGCGACATCACCATTTGGCCCAATTTGCTATGACCCAGCATGCTATTGGGGAGATAGAGAATGTGATTTGGCGATGACTGAACTCTTTTCTAAATTTCACCCAGACTTTTATCTGGGTTATGAAAGTATTTTCTCTCTAGGTTCGGGTTATGAAGAACGAAAAGATATTTACAATCTCTATCACCTATTAAACCATTACAATCAGTTTGGCGGATCATATTTGGCTCAATGTGAATCATCAATAAGTCGCATACTATCTTACTAACCCCATGATTCTCACCGATGGTGAAATCTTGAAAAACGAATAGTCTAAAAGACTCAACCCCTTATTGGGTCGGTGTTAGTTTAAGGCTTATTTCAACTCGCTTTCTTCATTCATCCTATTATGCTTTATGTAATGAACGTGTAGATGCATTTTGTTTTTCATCGAACACTAGAGATGTAAATACAGCTCGGGTTTACGTTTAGAATGACTCAAATGCATCATTCTCATTATTGTTGTGCCGGAGAGAATTATGCGTCAACATACCGAAAAAAGAGTATCTTGTCCTCATTGTGGACATTCCGTCAGTATCAGCTTAGATACGAGTAATGGAAGTCAGGACTTTTACGAAGACTGTCCTGCATGCTGCCATACCATTCATCTAGACATGGTGATAAACGAACAGTTTGATAGGGTTGAGCTTTCTATCGATGCCGACGATGAACAGATCTTTTAACCTTTATCCAACTCACTAGGCTTTGTAGCATTGATAAGAATCCACTAGCAATTTTGATGTTTTGGTGGTGGTTAGCGTAACAATAATTTATCATTCCATTCAAATTTTTATGACTGCCCAACCTAAAATTGTTAACCAACATAGCGCCGCAAGCTGACTTTCAAATCTAACGGAACCAGAGTTTCATCGCATATTTTAGGAGTTTTAAGTGCATCTCTACAAGAAAGAAATCATTAAGCTTATTAAGTTATCAACCCCTGTATTGATTGCCTCTGTCGCACAAACAGGTATGGGATTTGTTGATACTGTGATGGCTGGTGGAGTAAGTGCGATTGATATGGCTGCCGTATCAATCGCTTCAAGCATTTGGCTACCTTCGATTTTATTCGGTGTGGGACTGCTAATGGCTCTAGTTCCTGTAGTTGCGCAACTTAATGGCTCTGGACGACAGGTGAAAATCCCCTTTGAGATTCAGCAAGGAGGCATATTAGCTATCGTGATTTCGATACCTATCATTGCGGTTTTATTTCAAACACCAAGGATCATGGAGTGGATGGATGTCGAAACACTAATGGCGAATAAGACCGAAGGTTACATGCATGCTGTTATATTTGCCGTACCTGCATTCCTATTATTTCAAGCTCTTCGCAGTTTCACTGATGGCATGTCATTAACCCAGCCTGCAATGGTGATAGGATTTATTGGTCTCATCTTTAATATCCCTCTAAATTGGGTATTTGTTTATGGAAAATTCGGCGCTCCAGCATTAGGCGGTGTAGGATGTGGTGTAGCGACTACGATTGTTTATTGGATAATGTTTTTTCTATTACTTGCTTACATTATTACATCCAAAAGAGTCGCGCACATTCGCTTATTTGATCGCTTCTATCGACCTCACTTACCGTCACTAAAACGACTATTCAAACTCGGATTTCCAGTTGCTGCCGCGCTCTTTTTTGAGGTCACGTTATTCGCGGTTGTAGCAATACTTGTTGCTCCACTGGGCTCACTCGTTGTCGCGGCGCATCAAGTGGCAATGAACTTTTCCTCGCTTATCTTCATGCTGCCTATGAGCATAGGTGCAGCAACCAGTATCCGTGTAGGTCATAATTTGGGAGAAGGTAATGTCCAAGGCGCCACTATAGCCTCACATGTCGCTATTGGGTTATCAGTCGTACTGGCTCTTGTCACCGCGTTTTTGACGGTATCATGTCGTGAATTCATTGCTCTACTCTATACCGACAACCGAGCTGTAATCACAATTGCAATGCAATTGTTGCTGTTTGCAGCACTTTATCAAGTTACTGATGCAGTTCAAGTCGTCGCTGCTGGAGCATTACGTGGATACAAGGATATGGCGGCTATCTTCAATCGCACTTTTATTGCTTATTGGATATTGGGCCTACCTATGGGTTATCTTCTCGGCATGACAAACTGGATTGTGGAACCTATGGGAGCAAAAGGCTTCTGGATTGGCTTTATCATTGGCTTATCTTCAGCCGCATTTATGCTGGGAATTAGGCTACACTGGATGCACAAACAGCCCGACAAAGTTCAGTTAAGTTTTGCAGAAAAATGATCGATTTGCTGTATTACAAAGTAACGACTAATAAAGGGTTAACCACAAAAATTGAGACTGAATAGAGCTTTGCTAGCCAAAAGATTGTTTATCCTCGTCTTCACTTCCTCCATGATCACATCTTGTGGTTTTGGAGGTAATACAATGGACCAAACCATAGAAACCTATATAGCTCGTATTGCTAGTATTCAAGATCGCCCAGTCTTTAACTTACCCCAAAGCCAAAATATAGCATTGCCCACAAAAAGAAAATTACTGATTGATATACCGACAACCAGTATTGGCTTACTTGATAGTTATGAGCTAAGAAAATGTGGCTTGTTTTCCCTAATAGCAGAGCGCAACTCAATTCTCGGAAAGGTACAAGATCAATTTCGCAATTATGATTACCAAATAGCACTAGTGCGTGGTCTCAGTACTTGTATAAAAAGTCCTAACTTGTCCAAAGAGTTACAATCTCAATTAACCGAAATTCACAAGCAAAAATCAGCAGAGCTCCCACTGCACCTATCTAACCTTCTCTATAGTAGTGAAGCAATGAGGAATCAGTTGCAATCTTCTTCGCCTCTAGCTATCGATGGGCCTAGAGAAAGCACCATCATATTAAAAGCCGTCCAAAGTATAAATAAAACCCTTTCAGAAACGGACCAGATTGATAATTCGGCAGAGGTAACATTTCTCACACCTTATCAAGAAACTTTGGATAAGTATGACGTTATTGGTCAGCTCAGCTACTCAATGCTGAACATCAGCCAAATGCTCCCAATCGTGACAAGGCAGCTCAAACAGTATGACCATTTAATCAAATGCGAAAAAAACCGAGATAGAACTCAATTTAAGTATTTAAAAAACATTTTTAACAAGTTTTTCATTGGCGAAGTTCAACCTTATATCGCTAAGGTGAACAGCGTATATTACGATCTTGAACCCTTCCTCAACTTTGCAGAAATAGGTCATCCAGAATACCAATACCCGATCAAAAAATACCATCAAGCTTTTAGAGAGGCCACTTTATCTCATGTTGAATATTGGCAAAAGCTTTTCAAACGCTGTCGTTCTGGCCCTAATAAGTTGTAGGTTCTACCCTTTCTCTCAAAAATCGAGCGAACTTTGGAATCCCCTTATGAGTATAACCATTATGTCTGAAGGTAATCGTGGTTCCCAGCTTTGGAGGCACTACCCTTAGCTGGTCATTAAGTCCACTACCAACATAAAACTGTATACCGGAATCCAACTGAACTAACAAGGCACCAACCATACCTTCTAGTTTACCCTTACCCATTTTATAGCCAACTATGGTTGCTTCAGCGTCATTATACTGCTTCATTTTGAGCAATTGTTCTCCTCTGCCACTTTGATACTTTTCTTTATACTTTCTCAACATCACACCCTCACCACCAACCGCATTAATCTGGTCGAAGTATGCACTTAGGTCTTGTTCGGAAGAAATTGGCGTACTCTCTATGAATCTAATATGTTCAACTTGAAGCGAATTCACCAAATGCATAATTCCTACATACCTGTCCGTATAGCTTGCTGGTGAATCTGGCATATCAAATAACATAAAGTGTATTTTTCGCCATGCCGTTTCAACGGGTGTTTTGTCTAAGACCGTACTTTGAACGACATTGAAATGTCCCCTCCCTGCCCATAACTCTCCCTCTACAGGATAATCGGGTAGCGACTCTGTAAACCAACCAGGAGGACTTAATTTAAGGCCACTACGAGTTCTTAGATTTTCACCATCCCAAATGGCCCTGATGCCGTCAAGCTTTTCACTCTTCCAATATTGGCTCACATCAACGTCAGTGTCATAGTAACCTGCTAGCATAATCCGCAAGTGTTTTCGATCGATATCGAAAGAGTCAGCTCTGCATGGAAATGCCGATAGTAAAGCGATGGTGAGATAACTGAGTTTGATATACATATGCCCGACCTTGTTTGAATTGCTAAAGTTTTATTGTTTAATACGAGACATAAATTTCAACCATAACCGTCTATGATTGGAGTAGCTTCAAAGAGAATAAAATTAAATGAAACTATCAATTAACCATCATCACTTAGCTCTAGATGTTAATAGGCAGGTTAATTGGTCGCAGTGCCTCTCATAATGAGAAAATTCACTTGTCAATATGAGAATTTCACCTAAATTTTTTATATGGGATTGAAAAATAAGCGATTATTTCTTGGCACGTAAACTGCTCTGATAAAACTACACTACGTGAGGAGATACGACCATGGAACTACGTACAATCGAAACAACAAACGAAATGCTTACACTACAAATCAATGGCAACCTGGACGCAGATGGAAGTCGTCATGCTCAAAAGCACATTGATGAAATCATTGCAGATCAACACCTAGAGGTAGAAGTTGATTTTCGCAATGTAAGCTTTCTGGATTCTTCAGGTGTTGGAGCTTTGGTTTATCTCTACAAACGCCTAGTAGAGCGTGAGCGCCAAATGCGCATAGAGAACGTAACTGGACAACCGCTTGAAATCATCAATTTGTTAAGAATTGATAAGGCAATACCTGTGAACTCTCGCACTCATTAAATCTATAAGCGAGTACACAGGCACTAACAAAGGACGTTGGCATGGTTAATTATTTGAAACACATAGCCCTAGGTTTATCCAGTGTACTATCGCTGATCGGCTGCACCAGTTATCCGGACGAAGGACGAGGTGGGTTAGCTGAGCAGTATATCCAGTCCAGTTTTACACCCGTCATGCCAAACGAACCTTTAGGCCCAGAGCACGGGCTCAGATTCGACTGGCAACTTGCCAAGCTCCACTTAGACTCGCTTATAAGAGAGGGGGCCCGCTGGTGCTTCCCTGCTGCGGTTGTTCAAGCAATAGAAAAGCAAAACAGAATTGCTCGCGAGCTCGAAGGAGGACTTCTCCTCGATGCGGCTAACGATATTGTCATTCAAAGAAAACGACTCGATGAGCTAGAAAGGCAACTGGATTACGTCACATCGCAAGCGAAATGCGCGCCACCTCATGATGATTACAGCTTCCAACAGCAATTAGCAATCATAGATAAGCTCTACAATCTACTCAACGTTGATAACCAGTTTGCCTTTAAGTCGACCGAAGTTAATCCAAAATACATGGGCCATTTAGCACAAGCGGCTAACATTCTGAGAGAGCACAAATCACTGAATCTTGTCGTAACAGGTCACACGGATGCTATCGGTAACGAATTAAGTAATCAAAAGCTCGCAATGGGCAGAGCAAAACAAGTGAAACGTTACCTCACTATATTTGGCCTTGAACCCAATCGCGTAAAAGCTAAGTCCGTAGGCGAAAGCCTGCCTCTGTTTGAAGGAAAATCCGATGGAGTTAGGCTGACAAACCGCAGGGTAAGTATAGAAATTGTTGATACAAAAGACTTAGCAGAACAAAAACTGAATGGAGGCTACTATGATATGGAATAGACTCTTATTCATCATTCTAGCCATAGTATTTTCTGCTCCAGTACTTGCAGAGAATGAGCGGGTTCAAGTCGGTGACATGGTGCAAGTTAACCTTCCAGGAGAGGAAACCTTAAACAAAGGGTTTCAAGTTGACAAGCGTGGACGCATCAACCTTCCTGAAGTCGGCGCATTATATGTCGCAGGCTACACAGAAGAACAATTAGAGAAAGCAGTCCTAGATACACTAGGCAAGGTTTACCGTGACTTGTCGACAGCCTCAGTGTACATCGCAGAGCAACAAATCCTCATTTCAATACAAGGCTATGTAAATTCTCCAGGAGAATACACATTATCAAAATCGTCAGACGTTCAAATGGCAATCCATGCAGCTGGTGGTTTACGCTCGGGAGCCCAACTGGATAATTTGCTACTCAAGAGAGGCAAAGAAAAGTTTCCGTTCAACTACAAAAGCTTTCTCGATACTGGTGATGAGACATTATTACCTCAGCTCAAATCACTGGATACCATTTTCATCCCTGCCTCACCCTTGGTCGGTAACATCGAGCAGAAATTTGATGCAAGTAAACTAGCAAATTCCGGCGACAGTGCGGATGGACGTACTGCAATTAAAGTATTCGGCGAAGTTAATGCGCCTGGCTCATTTAGCTACAAAGAAAACTCTGATTTAGTCGACGTTCTAATGCGCTCTGGAGGGGTTACTCGTTACGCATCTGTTGAGCAGATCCGAGTCATCAGCAATAACAAGCCACAAATATTCAATCTCAAAGAGTATCTTGATAGCGGAGATATCTCTTTATTGCCAAACCTTCAACCGGGCACGACAATCTTTGTTCCCAAGCAAGAAGAAGAAATTCGTGCTGGCTCAAACGTTATTTATATCATGGGTGAAGTCGATCAACCTGGTGCTTATGAAGGCAAAAAAGGCGCGTCCTTTATGGACATTCTCGCCAACGCGGGTGGTCCCACACGATATGCAGAGTCACGTCAGATTCGTATCCTTAAAGCCGATGGAAAAGTAGTAAAGTTTGACTTAACAGCCTATACGGAAGGTCTTAGTACTGCGCTTCCTCCACCAGAGATTGTCGCCGGAGACGCGATATTTGTGCCCGAAAAAACAGACATGAATGAAAAGTCTTGGCTAAAAATCGCACCCGATAGAGCAGTCAATGTCATCGGTGAAGTAGTGAGGCCTGGGCGCGTAGAGTGGTCTGATGAAATGGATATGATGCATCTGCTAGCGCATGTTGGCGGCCCAACATTAAGGGCCGACACTTCTAAAATAGAAGTAGTAGAACCTGATGGAAAAATGCTTACGTTCAATCTCGATGAGTTTATTCTAAATGGAGCCCCTAGCGCAGAACTGCCGGTTGTTCGAGCTGGTACTATCATTCGAGTGCATGACCTTCCACAAGATCCGAGTGACAACAAGTCACAGTGGGTACGCCAAAGCTCAGACGCTTCAATCTATGTCTTCGGTCAAGTTAATGCCCCTGGGCGATATCGATTTACCAAGGAAATGCACTTTCTAGATATTTTGTCAGCTGCTGACGGTCCAACAAAAGACGCTGATATTCACAACATTAAAATCACTCATCGTGATAAAGATTACGCCAAGGTAAGCAAGCTAAATCTGTCTTTGTACTTTGAAACCGGGGATGAAAGTTTACTGCCTAATGTGACTATGGGCGACACTATTTATATTCCCGAAAAAGACAAAATATGGCTCGATAGAAGTAAAGAAACAACAGTACGTGTACTAGGTGCAATTAACAAACCCGGACGCTACGTATTTGACGATAATATGACCATATTAGATATTCTCGCTGAAGCGGGTGGTCCGTCTAATCGTGCTTATCTAGAAAAAATTTCTATCGTCAACATGTCTTGCTGCCAAGAACAAGCACGCACATTTGATCTGATTGACTTCAGTAAAACTGCCAACGTTTATAAGCTTCCCGTGCTAAGAGCTGGAGATACCATTTATATTCCAGACCGAAGCGAGGGGCTACTAGAAAGACTCCGTGTAGGGCTCGAGGATATTCTTCGTCTTACTACCACCATAGTTGTAATAGGAGCATTATGATGACGATTCCAGCCACATTGACCGAAGTCGAGCAAATTTATCTTGCTGCAGAGTTCAGTGAAGCTCGCTCTCTATGCGTAACAGGATGCAACTCAGGTGACGGCGTAACGTCAGTTGCCTCTGCAATTGCTGAAAGGTACCTATTGGGTGGGCATAAGACTCTACTTGTCGACCTTAACTTGTTCCACCCCGCTTTCGAGCCTGTACTTGATAATCAGGAGTCTAGTGAAGGCGTTGGCGTATTACTAGAACATAAATCGTCACATCAGCTATTCACTGGCATGCCGGTACCCAAAACAACATCTACCTTATTAGCGTACAAAGATCCGAGTGTGCTAAGTACAACCGTAGATAAGTGGCTGCAAGATTATGACCGCATTATCTGCGACACCTCTCCCCTGCTTCATATCAACCGAGGAAATATACCCGCTCAAGTAGTTGCCAGTGCGTGTGATCAAACCGTGTTAGTCGTCATGGGAGGAAAAACTTCTGCGGGGCAGATCCAGAAATCTCAAGAGCTACTCGATAATCCTAAAATCTCATTTTTAGGCTCTGTGCTAAACCTCAAAGAACAAGCGACTTTAGGACAAGAGATGGCAAGAGAGGTAGAACGATTGAAATTCTTGCCAAAATCGTTACGCGAGAGATGGTGTCGATGGTTGATTACTAATGAGTTTTTGGCTCATTCAGCTTAGGGGTGATGATGAAAAAGTTCATATTAGTAATCATACTCTGCCTGTATTCTACGGTCAGTGTAAGCAAGACTCTAACATTTGGCGTTGTCCCACAGCAGTCAGCAAGCCGTTTAGCAGAGCAATGGGCTCCTTTGATCTCTTATTTATCTGCTCAACTAGGACAAGAAATCGTATTTGCTACCACTCCTGATATACCATCGTTTGAAGAAAAGTTAGAACGTGGAGACTTCGATATTGCATATATGAATCCTTATCATTACACGGTATATAGCCAACAACCCGGATATAGAGCGGTTGCCAAAGCAAAAGATAAGCTCATAAAAGGGATCATCGTCGTTCGCAAAGACAGCGGCGTGACGGAAATGGGACAATTACAACACGAAAAGCTTGCTTTCCCCTCACCAGCGGCTTTTGCAGCAACCATTCTCACACAGTCGTACCTCAAAAAAGCAAATATCGATTTTACATCAGCCTACGTGTCGTCTCACGATTCAGTTTATTTGTCTGTTGCTAAGGGCTTTTTTCCTGCTGGTGGCGGTATTTTACGTACCTTTAATGCCTTGCCTCAGTCGACACGAGATCAGCTCACTCCTATCTGGACAACTGACGGTTTTACTCCACATGCTATTGCGGTTCATCCGCGCATCAATGACCAAACAGAGCTTGAATTAAAAGTAGCACTAGAACAAGTTCACATAGCCCCAGTGGTCAAACATCAACTAGACCAACTGAAAATTACAGGTTTTGTTTCAGCGCAAGATAGTGACTGGGACGATATACGCTCACTTAATATTAAGGTCCTTGATTGACCTTAGGAGGCATGAGTTATGTCTTTTAGAGTAAAAACCATACTTGGTATCGCTTTCATAGAGATTGTTATGCTTGTTGCTCTGACATTTAGCGCGATGAGTTTTTTGTCTGAGTCAAACGAAAAGCAATTACTTCAACGTGCCAACTCTACGGCAGACATGTTTGCCCATGCGGCTAAAGACGCAATGATTTCAACTGATATCGCGACCATCGATGATCTTGTTAAAGAATTTATGACAATTGAAGACATCGCCTACATAACAGTGACGCGAGGCGATAAAGAGCTTTCTAGCATGGGAAGCGAATCATTAATAGCTAGAGAAGCTGCCGAGGACTATACCTTAGATTCGGTTAGTGACGGCATCTTTGATACTCGCCGGCAGATATATGATTCAAACAACAATTATGGCTCCATTAACATGGGTTTTGAGATTAGTGAGATAAATTCCATGCTCACCAATGCTCAAAAATCCATCATTGGTATAGCCTCAATCGAAGTCATACTCGTCGCAATCTTTTCTTTTTTCTTGGGGACCTACCTTACAAAAAGCCTAGTCAAGCTTATCGACGCAGCCAACACAATTAGTCAGCAAGGACCTGGCTACCAGATCAATGATAACTCAAAGGACGAGTTAGGAGAGGTTGCAAGAGCATTCGATGATATGTCGAGGAAACTAGAGAGAAACTACAGGGATTTAAAAGGTGCACGTTCTGAAGCAGAACAAGCTAATGAATCAAAAAGCCGCTTTTTAGCTTCCATGTCACATGAAATTCGAACACCCATGAATGGCGTACTTGGGATTTTGAACATATTAGAAGAATCAAAGCTTACCCCAGAGCAGAAAAAATTGGTCAATACTGCCACTGAATCCGGTGAGTTTTTACTTAGTATTATTAACGATATCCTTGATTTTACGAGAATGGATTCTAACACCTTGAGGCTTGAACATAAGCCTTTCGAGTTCCGCAGATGCGTTGAAACTGTTGTAGAGAGCTTCTTGCCCACCGCTGAGGCGCGTTCTCTGAGTCTCAGTTGCACTATCGATAGTCAGGTCCCATCTCACGTTTATGGTGACGAAAATCGTATTAAACAGGTTTTACATAATCTGATTGGTAACGCGATCAAATTTACCAAGGATGGGAGTATAGCGGTGCAAATTGAATCTCCATCTACAGACAATGGTTACGCAGATATTACCTGTAAAATCATTGATACAGGAGTTGGGATCAGCCGCAACGCGATGGATTATCTTTTTGAAGAATTTACTATGGCTGACCAAACCTACTCTCGTAGCCATGAAGGTTCGGGGCTAGGCTTGGCGATATGTAAACGTCTCTGCGAATTAATGGATGGTCATATTAAAGTTGAGAGCACACCCTCTATTGGCAGCACTTTCTCCTTTTGTGTTCGATTAGAACTTGCCGATATGCACATAGGCATGACGGAAAAACCGTCTAATAACGCAGAACTCAAAGTATCTGACGTTAGCATACTGGTTGCAGAAGATAACAAAGCCAATCAATTGGTCATCCAAGAAATGTTCAACAGACTAAACTTAAATGTCGACATTGCGGAAAATGGGCAACGCGTCTTAGAAATGGTTGAACAATACCATTATGATCTGATTTTTATGGATATTTCGATGCCGAAATTGGATGGCATGGAAACCTGTAAGATGATTAGGAAAAATAGCGACACATCGGTCAGTCAAGTGCCAATTATTGCCCTAACTGCTCATTCTTTAACGGGCGATAAAGAAACGTTCCTTGATGCAGGCATGGACGATTATTTATCGAAACCCGTTAGATTGTCACAACTGATTGAAAAAATTAATCTATTCTTAACTGATGTCTCAAGCGAAGGTCCAACCAAGCAACATCAAATTGAGGCAAGTTTTAATGCAGACAACAATAGTGTCGAAACAAGAACTCAGGATGATCACGTGGATTTAGAACTGGTAGATGAAACAATTCTTGAACAAATGATAGAAGATACGAGTGCTGATGTGTTACCCATGCTGATTGACCATTACCTCGAAGAATCTCAAGAAAGGCTGAAGAAAATTTATCAGGCTATTGACGACAGAGACAAGAACACCCTCGAATTTGAGAGTCACACGCTGGGAAGTTCAGCACTCGCACTTGGAAACAGAATACTCTCGAATCTCGCACGAAAAATAGAACATTTATGTATCGATAACCAAGAAGAACAGGCTTTCCAACTTAAGGAAGAACTCAAGGAATTGGCAGAGAAATCTCTCGCTGCATTAGCCTACAGAAAAAAGCAGGGCTTCATAGAACCCGCAGGCTAGAAATAAACAAGGATAACGTCAAATGAGAGCAAAAGTACTATTAATTGAAGACTCTACATCTCTGGCTATTTTATATAAACAGTACGTAAAAGATGAATCTTTCGACCTTTTTCATGTAGAGACTGGCCGCGATGCCATTAGCTTTATAGAGAGAAATGTCCCTCAGCTTGTCATTTTAGACCTCAAGTTGCCCGACATGGATGGAGAAGACATTCTCGATTGGATTAACGACAACCAAGTGCCTACTTCTGTCGTTGTTGCCACGGCTCATGGCTCAGTAGACACTGCGGTTAATTTACTTCAAAAAGGCGCCAAAGACTTTCTAGAAAAACCAATTCAGGCTGATCGGTTAAAAACATCAATCAACTTGCATTTGCAGCAAGTTAAACTTGAACACCTTGTTGAAGATATTGAAGCTAAGTTTGATAGGAATCGTTTTCATGGTTTCATAGGATCTTGCTTGCCTATGCAGGGCGTATACAAAATCATTGATTCAGTGGCTCCAACGAATGCGAGTGTATTTATCATCGGAGAGAGCGGTACTGGTAAAGAAGTCTGCGCAGAAGCTATCCATCAAGAAAGTAAACGCAGCGATAAACCTTTTGTCGCCATTAACTGTGGTGCCATACCCAAAGATTTGATGGAAAGTGAGATTTTCGGTCATATGAAGGGGGCATTTACGGGAGCAACCACGGATCGAAAAGGTGCGGCATCACAAGCTCATGGAGGAACACTTTTTCTCGATGAGTTATGCGAAATGGAACTCGATATGCAGAAAAAACTCCTGCGTTTTCTGCAAACAGGAACATTTACTCCTCTCGGTGGTTCACGAGAACTCAAAGTTGACGTTAGAATCATTTGCGCGACTAACCGCGATCCCTTACTCGAAGTAGAAGAAGGACGTTTTAGAGAAGATCTGTATTATAGAGTGCATGTTGTGCCGATAGAAATGCCTCCTTTAAGAGAGCGTGGTAACGACATCACGACACTAGCGACTCACTTTTTACGAGTATTTGCCAAAGAGGACGGTAAAAAGTTCAATGGTATCAATAGAGATGCCGAGTCTATATTAAAGCGTTATTCATGGCCAGGTAACGTGCGGCAATTGCAAAACATCATTCGTAATATCGTTGTACTCAACAATGATGCAAAATTATCGGTAGAGCACCTTCCCGACCAAATAACGCGCAGTCCGAAATCTTCAAAAACTAAGATTGCTCAACCTTCGGTTATACAGCCCACCCTACCTGATGAGCAAGAAGTGTCCATTCCTTCGCAACAATCAATATCAGAATCAATCAGTACCACAGAAGAACAGGTAACGGCACCAAAAGGTGTCACGATACGTCCTATGTGGATTGTTGAACGTGAAACCATCCAGCAGGCCATTGATTATTGTGATGGCAATGTGCTTAACGCAGCCGTGCTACTAGAGCTCAGTCCATCAACAGTTTATCGCAAAAAGCAAGCTTGGGAATCTGAAGAAGATGCACAGCAGTACGCCGACTAAAGTGTGGCTACTTATTGATAGTCTAACCTATGGAGGCATCGATGCTTATGTGCTTGAGCTTGCCAAAGGGCTCAAGCAACATAAAGTTTCTGTTGAAGTGCTAATAGTTAGGCGGTACAGCGCAGTATCGCCCCTCATAAGTAAATTAGAACACAACAAGATTAAATTTAGTTATCTCTCTTCTTCCAACGGTTTTCCACTTCGGACTTTATTAAAAAGAGTTAATCATCGGCGTGGAGACGTAATCCATGCTCATGGTTACAAGGCAAGTATACTGGCCAAATGCGCTCGTATTTTCACAGGAATAACCCAGGTTTCTACATACCATGCAGGTGAAACTCCACAAGGAAAGGTCAAGATCTACGATTTCCTGGATCGCTATACCGCATTTACTTCTTCCTCAGCGCTTGTAGTTAGTGAAAAAGTAGGGAATAAAATCCCGACCTCTACTCGAAAGTTGAACAACTTTATCGACAATGGCCAATTAAGCCCAAGCACAGGAGAACAAATCGCTTTTGTAGGAAGGTTAAGCTATGAGAAAGCACCTGAACGCTTTCTTCAATGCGCTAAAAGTAATCCAACACTTAACTTCCATATATACGGCTCTGGCCCTTTAGAAAGTGAAATCATTGAAAAGGCACCAGCTAACATTACATACCACGGATACCAAACTAACATGGCTGAAGTTTGGAACCACATTCAGATCCTCATTATTTGTTCACGCTATGAGGGGCTGCCGATGGCAGCATTAGAGGCCATGGCAAGAGGTTGTATCATTATTGCTTACAACGTGGGCGACTTATCCAAGCTAATCGACGACGGTAAAAATGGCTTTATTGTCGACAGCTTAGACTCCCTTAATCAAACATTAGCCAATATTAGCCAACTCAATAATCACGACAAGGCAGTGATCAAAAACAATGCTATCGCAACAATTAACAAGGACTTCTCCACCTCCTCAGTCATCCCCAAATTGCTTGATATTTACTCCGGTATTGACGCTCAATCTGATTCTCAATTTGATAAAAACCTGTCTTAAATACAAGCATCCTTTCTTTCTTATTTTTTATCAATAACATAGCGTATTTTACATTTTGGCATCTCATTTGCGTTGTTAGACATTAAACGACATCAGGAGAGGTTCAAATGACAAAGAAAATATTGTTTGTACACTACGGAAACGATTGGATCAGAGGCAGTGAACACTGTTTGCTTGACTTAATCGAGCAGTGCCCCAGCCAAGGATTCGAACCTCACCTTTGGACCAACAACACATCACTTCACGAGCTTGTTAAAGGCAAAAACATCAACACCAACAAAGACTCTTTCCCATTACTCTTTGGCTGGCTCAAACCAAAGTTCAATATATCCGCTTGGGTAGGCCTTGTCTTTAAAGCTTGCCGAATCATCAAGAAAAACAGGATTGACATGATTCATGTTAACAGCGGTGCTCCTTGTCAGTGGATGATTATCGCTTCTCGCTTGATGAACGTGCCATTAGTCACACAGCTACATAGCCCCTACCCAGCTCGGGATCGTGTCACTCTTGGATTGCATCTGTCTCCGCACACCATCGCCGTCAGCCGTTATGTCGGAGGCCAACTAACCCGAGAGGGCTACCCACAACAGCGACTTTCAACCATTCACAATGGTATTGATGTCACCAAACTAATGGAACAGACGAAAGTCGATAGCAAAGCAGCAATTGGATTACCTGATGAATGTACTCTGTTTGCTACCGTCGGTTCGCTCATTTACGACAAAGGAATGGACAGGCTTATTACGGCAATACAAAACCTCAATATGGAATACGCTGATACGCACCTACTGGTTATAGGTGATGGACCAATGAGATATGAGTTAGAAAGACTCGCGAAAACATTATACGTTGAAAATAAAATCCATTTTGTAGGTGAGCAAAATAACGTTGTCGGCTGGCTTAAAGGATGTGATGCCTTCGTCAGTGGCTCTCGACGAGAAGCTTTTGGACTAGCGATCGCCGAAGCAACTCTTGCCAATATTCCAGTTATAGCACCACGAGAGGGCGGAATTCCTGAGTTCATTCACCATGGTGTTACTGGACTGCTCTACCCCAATCATGGCACTGCACCAATTGCCAAGATGATGACCGCTCTACTTGAGCACAAAAAGTTTGGTCAGCAGTTGTCGAAGGAAGCTCATCAGCATATTACTCGACACTTTGACATAAACGTTTCTAGTCAAAAAATATTTCACCTTTATCGTCAATTGCTCAGACAACATCAAACATCCGTATCCATTTGGCGCACTTTCATACCCTTAAAAACCTACCTTACCAAACGCTTTCTACTAGGAGGTGAACATGGTTAAATCAAATGTTGAACAAACATTGATATTTGATCCTATTACGTTCAAAGGTGGATCAAAGCTTGCGACCGTTGAAGCGTTACGGCTTTGTCGAGTAGATAAAAGCCAATTCATTGTCGCAACAGTGCAGCCACAATTTTGGAAAGAATGTAAGTTGAGCCATTCTCATACTATTGATGTTATTAAACTCCCTTTGGTGAAAGCCCTAGCTAAACAACATTATGGCATCCTATATTGGATAAACCAGTTGTACACTTGTGTTTGTCTGCTTTTTGTGTTGTTCAAATATCACAATGTATCTAGAGCAATTGGTGCCTCTGGGCCTGGGATGGACATGGCACTTTATATCACTAAGTTATTTAAAAATATTGATATTATTCAATTTGTACATGGCCCTGTGGGTAATTCTCGCTCTATCGGATACTGTCTCACCAAGGCTGACAAAGTATTCCATTTACCTTCTAGTAAGCCAAGTATGGCTGTTGCACTAGCCACTTACTTAACAAAGAAAATTAGTATTAGTGATTGCCAAGCTCTCGTAGAGTCCTATTTCACTTCTTCTGCCTACCATACATTTGTAAATGGACTAGCAGAAGAAGATTGGCCAACGCGTGCTCAAACCGACTTTCCTATTTGTTATTGGGCTGCATCCCTGCTTAAATGGAAAGGGCTTGATCTGATGGTTGAAGCTTTGGCGCATGCTGCCAAACTTAAACCTCTCGCCGCAAATATTTGCTACATACGGCCAATAGATACCTCGATACCTGTCAGTAATGCGCCTGTTTCCATTTCGCATGTTAATTGGTATCAAGACCCTCAAGACCTCGACACCATTCGTAGCCAATCAAACATTTTTGTGTCTACGAGCACCAATGAACCTTTTGGTTTATCAATTCTGGAAGCTTTGGCGGCTGGTATGTGTGTGGTGATACCTCAAGATGGCTCATACTGGGATAAACGTCTAATACACAATAAAAACTGTATCAAATACCAGCCTAATGACCCAAACTCCTTATGTGACGCTTTGCTCTATGCAGCCAAAGACAAAGAAAACTTTCATCGCTGCATCAATAATGGCCTTGAAGTGGCGCAGGAATACAAAGCGGAACAACGCTATCTTGATTTTGTAAAAACAATCGATAGCAACCCATATTTGAAAATGGCTCGTGAACCAAACCCATTAAAACAGTGAGGAATCATGATGCAACGCAGAATTAGCGCTTGGTTACAACAAGAAAACATAAAGAGTATGTCTCTTTATGCCGCTAGTCTCCTAATGATGAAAGGGACATCTCTTATCATGTTACCTTTTATGGCTACTTACCTCACACCGAGTGAATTTGGACATCTTGAGCTCTTGTCAGTCACAACGGTATTCTTTAGTTTGCTTGTCGGACTGGCCATGCACGAAAACTTGTATCGCTTTATTGGTACACTTCAAAAAGAGAATGAGCGTTATTCAAAAGTGTGCGAGCTTTGTACTGCCTCCTTGGTTACCTCCTTTATTCTTGCGCTTCTTTTCGCCAGCCTGTTTTTTACATTATTCCTGTCAGATACTGCAATCACCAGCCAGCAAGCCTTGCTGATCACGATAGTCATTTCTGTCGAAGCACCGCTGGCAATATCTCTAGCCTGGTTGAGGCTTAATAACAAAGCTTGGGTATTTTTTAAAGTCAGCTTGGTGACACTGATTACTCAAATCTTACTCATCGTCTGGATCCTTATTACCTCTCCGAGTGTAACATTAATATTCGCTGTGGGCGTTCTGTGTACTGTTTGTCAAACCATTTATTTGTACATTCATAACCGCTTTAAATTTCAATTACCAAACTTTGTTAACTACAAACACTATCTTAAGTATGCTTCTCCCCTTATGCTTTCAGCAATTGTCGCCTTTGGACTGAGCGGTGCTGAAAGATGGATCATTGCAGAGGCTCACCCACTAGAAACACTTGGCATTTATGCTGTTGCGGCAAAGTTTGCACTTGCCTTAGGCATCCTAATTCAACCCTTTCATATGTGGTGGATGCCAAAACGATTTGAGCTGCTCGAAACACAGGGAAGAACTAAGGTTGTCTATCATACGCAGCAGGGTATCTCTGCACTCTGTATCCTGGGAGTATCGGTTACATGGGTAAGTCAGTGTTTCATTATGGTAGCGCTGCCAAGCACTTATCATTTGGCAAGTCAGCTGGTTTCCATCTGTATCATCATTATGCTGTTAAAAGAATTAACAGAATTGCTCAACATAGGTGTTCTTTATGCTCAAAGGACTCAAAGCTTGTTCTACATTAATATCGTAGCGACTGTCACTGCTCTATCACTCGCTTGGTCTTTAAAAGGAGCTGGTGTAGCGGCGATACTCTTATGTTTATGCTTAGGCCAATTCATACGTATCTTACTTGTCACTTACATGAGTCAATCGCTGTATAGGCTGCCCTACAACACAAAGCCATTAGTCGCCCTTGTGACCATAAGCATAATATTTATCTCAAGCGGTTGGTTTAACAGCTCAGTTCAGGTAGCCGTATTGATGTCAGTGATGCAACCTTTGATAATCGCGATGTTTCTATACAAAGCCGGATTCATTAAGATTCATCCAAAGGCTACCGAGGGTAATAAACAGGAAAATAGAATGGAACATACATTATGACAGGGCAACGAGCATTATACCCAATGCTTGTTACACTTGGAGTTTGCTTTGTTATTGCTCTAATTTGGAAGTTTGTTCCTCATCCAGCGGTAGCGGTTGTTCTATGTTTATTACCGCTTGGCGTGTTATTTGTCCTCAACCAAACATTTTGGTTGGTAAGCTTATTCGTCCTGTTTTCTTTTTTTCGAATACATGAAGCCATTCCAGCACTGTATTCATTAAAAATTCCTCTACTTCTATCCTTGGGCGCTCTCAGCGCCTTGGTTTGGCATAGCCTGATCAGCAAGCAACTCAAGACGTTTTGGCACCCAAGTTTTACGTGGTTATCCATATTCTGGTTCTTGGTATTCATCGGTATACTATTTTCATCGAATCCTGGCTTGGCCATCAAATACTTTAAAGCCATCTACTGGAAGATTATTATCATGACGTTCGCTATTGCTTGGTTGGTAAATAGCGCTTTAAACGTTCAGCGTATCAGTATATTAATTGTTCTTGCTGGTGGTTTGATTGCGTGCGTCGCACTCTCTAACTCAATCAATGGTATCGGTTTAGTCGAAGGAACTCGTGTAACCATTGGAAGAAACCTTGGATCAGTGTTAGGAGATCCAAACGATTTGTCTCTCGTACTAATGTTCCCGCTTGCTTTCGCTATTAGCCTTATGACGACGAAAGACCTTGGTGGTGTTCGAATACTAGGGCTAATAGGAACAATCTTGTCTCTTTCTGCTGTAATTGCGACGCAAAGCCGCGGCGGGTTGCTTGGCTCGGTTGCCGTGTTTGGTATCTTTGGGCTAAGAATTATAAAGTCTAAAGTGTTACTTGCTGTGATCGGAACATTAGCTTTACTGGTACTCGCTGCAGCGGCAGGAATTTCTGATCGAAAGTCTGGTGGAGCGGCCGAAGAAGGGATCGATGCCTCAGCCATGGGGCGGCTTTATGCTTGGGAGGCGGCATTTGGAATGGCGGTTGATAACCCAGTCACTGGTGTGGGCCTAAACAACTTTTATTCTAACTATTTTTTCTACAGTCCACACTGGGATGGCCTAAACCATGCTGTGCATTCTACTTGGTTTGGCGTGTTAGCTGAGACGGGTTTCGTTGGGCTATTCGTATTCATTGGCTGTATCTACTCCTTAGTAAAAACAAGCCAACAGACGCTTGGGCTGCTCGATTCGGACCCATCCAACTACTCACCTTACCTTCATGGAACAGCAACGGCTGTTTATGCTGGCATTATTGGCACCATAGTGTCTGGAACCTTCCTCACTCAAGGCTTTACCTGGCCCATCTATATACTTGCGGCCTTGTGCATAGCACTTAATCGGATTGTGCAAAATAGTTCTCAAAATGAGAAGATTTCAGAAACCTCGCTCAACAAAACGTAAATTAATGTTTTAAAATGAGTTTTATTCTGGCATACAAAGTGTAATACCTCCTATATTTAGTAAATATAAAGGAGACTCAGCATGCTAGCGACTCATATCAATGACATCAAAGTATGGCTCAAAGAGAGCCCAAACCCTGCTTGTCGTAAGTTGTTTTTAGTTTTGAAGTACATCAGAGCATGCGATCTCCCAACTCCGTATGTTTTTAACAAACTGGTTTCGCTTGCCTACAATGGATTTGTGGCATTTCTCGGCACTATAACCAGAGTACTTGTCTACACTCCTGCATTCAAAGGGCGAGTTACAAAATATGGCAAACATCTGTATTTGTTCGGGGGCGTACCTTTGGTTACAGGTCCGCTCAAAATACATTTAGGCAATGATTGTCGAATATCGGGCCACACCACTTTTAGCGGACGCACACAATCAATACACCCTGAGCTGGTCATAGGTGATAACGTCGATATAGGCTGGCAAACAACCATTGCAGTAGGTAAACAAGTCATTATTGGCAACAACGTCAGAATGGCTGGTCGAGCATTTTTGTTTGGCTACTCAGGACACTCACTAAATGCTCAAGAAAGAGCTATCGGCCTAGGCGATAAAGATGAAGATGTCGGCAACATTATATTGGAAGATGATGTGTGGTTGGGGACTAATGTCACCATATGTCCAAACGTAACAATCGGTAAAGGTACAGTAATCGGTGCTGGAAGTGTGGTCACAAAAAGCCTTCCCCCGTATGTGGTTGCGGCGGGAAACCCAGCCCAAGTGAAGCGTAAGTTGAAATAAACGGAGGCCCTATGAATCGTGATTTGATCGTATTTGGCGAAGACTTCGGTGGATTACCGTCTAGCACTCAGCATATTGTCTCAAGACTTGCTCAGGATCGAAAAATCCTCTGGGTGAATTCTATCGGTTTGCGCCAACCCAAGCTTAGCAAGCACGATGTAAAGCGAGCATTGAGTAAACTACTTGGTCGCGGTAAAGGCGGGTATTCATCTCATGCTCAACCCCTTCCAGAAAATATTACCATCGTCAACCTTAAGACCATTCCTGCACCGAGGTCTTCATGGGCACGTGAGTTAGCAAAGAGCTTATTACTATCTCAACTTAAACCCATCATCGACAAACTTAACCTCGTAAAACCAATACTATGGACATCACTTCCCACTGCTGCCGATCTCTGCGGGCATTTAGATGAATCGGCTGTGGTTTATTATTGTGGTGATGATTTCTCATCTCTAGCAGGCGTTGATCACGATACGATAGCATCACACGAAAGTAAGCTAGCAAATATCGCTGATCTCATTTTGGGAGCAAGTCCCGCTATATGTGACAAATTTGATGCAAGTAAAACAACACTCATTCCGCACGGTGTGGATTACGAACTATTCAGTCAACCCGCTCATAGAGCAATGGACTTACCCAATAATGATAAACCTATTGCTGGCTTTTATGGCAGTATTTCTCAATGGCTCAACTACGAGCTGATAACATCAGTTTGCTTGGCGAATCCAAATTGGGATTTCGTTTTCATCGGCCCTGTAGAGCTCGAATTCAATCCTCTGCCAAAGCTGTCTAATGTGTATTATCTGGGGCCTAAACCTCATGATGCACTACCCAGTTACAGTCAGCATTGGGATGCAAGCTTGCTGCCTTTCAAACTCAATGAGCAGATTCTCGCATGCAGCCCACTTAAGTTGATGGAATACTTAGCTACTGGTACACCTGTTGTTACCACTCCGTTCCCTGCACTTGAGCCATACAAACAACATGTGAATCTGGTCAACACTGCAGAAGAATTTAGCCAAGCGCTAAACCATGTATTGAACAAAAGTAGTATTAATTCAGAGATAGTTCGTAGCGATAGTTGGGATGCAAGAACCCAAGCAGTCAGTCGGCTTCTGGAGACATTATGAATGAATTAAAGCTCAGATTTATCGTCATTTTAAACGCAGCTTGGCGACAACGCTATGTGATCGTTATACCCATATTACTGATGCCATTTGCAGGGTATTTTGTTGGAAAAATGGCGCCAGAAAAATATATATCACACACAAGTATGCTCATCCAAGAAACCGCAAAAATGAACCCATTTTTAGAAGATTTGGCTGTTTCTACCATGTTAAAGGAGCGTTTAACCGCTTTACGTACACTGCTAAAAAGTAGACATATTCTTCGCTCAGTCGCGGCAGAACGCGGACTGACCAATGATAGCATGTCTCCACAACAAGTGGATAGAATAATTGCCCAGCTAGCATCAAGTCTTAATGTGACTCAACCTGGAAAGGATTTTCTGAAAATACAGCTCACGGCCTCAGAGCCAGATGGAATGAAAGAATTACTCGAGTCGATTAGTGAACATTTCATCGAGCAAATGCTTGCGCCAGAGCGCTCATCAATAAAAGATTCTAGTGAATTCCTCACCTTACATATTGAAAAGCGTCGCCAAGCTTTGGATGAGGCTGAAACTGCGTTGGCGAATTTCAAAAATGAAAACGCTTCTGTCACACCCGAAATGCAGAACCAAAGTCTGACTCGTTTGGCCAGCCTGAAGCAAAGTCTCGCAGAAAAAGAAGCAGAGCTAGCGGGTGTTGAACGCAGCTTGGGTTCACTCGACCAGCAGTTATCAAGAACAAACCCTGTGGTAGGAAAAATAGAAGATCAAATCATTGAAATAAGAAGTGAACTCTCTCTCTTAAGAGCAAAATACACCGACAGCCACAGTGCGGTCGTAGGAAAGCAACGCGAGCTTCGCCGCTTAGAAAGTGAGCGTACAGAACTATTAGCTGTTGAGCAACCCAATATAAGCAGTGAACAACTCTGGGATATTGCCAGTAGTAATACCCTCTCTGACATAACTAAGATACAACCTTTACTTGTGACACAGTTACATAATCTACAAATGGTTCGCGGAAAGTTCGAATCCTTGAGCGAAGAAACCAAAAGCTTGAAAAAAATGATTTCGGATTTAGAGCTGCAAGCCAACAAGTTTGGTGATAACGCCAGAGAGATTTTTCAGTTGCAAAGTGATGTGAAGATAAAAAGACAGCTTTATGATGAGTTAATCCAAAGATACGAAATGGCCCAACTTACTGGCTCACTCGGTGTATTTGAACAAAACAAACGGGTGAAAATAATCGACCTCCCCTACACACCCAGTGCTCCCGCTAATCTGCCAGTCATCATTTTTATTGTTGCTGGATTGTTTGCTGGTATAGGACTGGGTTGTGGTATCGCCACTGTAATAGAGTTGTTTAACACTTCTGTTAGAAGCCCCAATGAGCTTGAAGCTTTGACAGGTTCACAAGTCATCGCCATTATTCCCAAAATAAAACCATTCCATTCATAATTGAATCTCAAAATGAAACAGCGTGACAAATAGATATTAAGCTAATGTTTAATATCTATTTTTATTTTGGCATAGGATGTGCTTTGTAGGTATTAGACTCACAGAATTGAGAACTAATAATGAAGAGCAAAGCAAACACTGTTATCCATGTTGTCCAACACCTCGCACCGGGTGGCTTAGAAACTTTAGCGATTAACATGCTTAAGTTTGCTACATCAACGTCCAATGTATTAATCGTTAGTCTCGATGGGAATAAAGAAGAAGCGGTGCGCAACTGGCCCATATTGAGCGACATCACTCACAAGCTTGTATTCTTGAACAAAAAAGCCGGCGTGAGCACAAACACAGTCGCAAGCCTCTATCGTTTGTTCAAACACATCAAACCTCAGGTTGTACACACTCATCATATCGGGCCACTTATCTATGGCGCCACAGCCGCAAAGCTGGCTGGGATCAAACATATTGTTCACACTGAGCATGACGCTTGGCATCTAAATAATCCCAAGCACAGATTACTACAAAACATTGTTCTAAAGTTTTCTCGCCCTCAAGTCGTTGCTGATGCGGATGTAGTCAAAAGTCAGCTTGATAGCCAACTCAGCTACGACAGAGTCGCGGTCATCAGAAACGGCGTCGACTGCGAACGTTTTTCTCCAAGCAACAAGAACAACGCAAGAACGAATCTGGGTTTAACATTGAATGACACTATCATCGGTTCTGCTGGTCGTTTAGAGCACGTTAAAGGTCATGACCTACTACTTAAAGCCATGCCTCTGGTTCATCCAAGCGTGAAGCTTGTCATTGCTGGCGATGGTACACAACGCGAAGCGCTGACCAAAATGGCCAAAGACTTATCCATATCTGACCAAGTCTACTTTCTTGGTTTGGTGGGTGATATGCCAAATTTCTACCGAGCACTCGATATTTTCTGTCTCCCTTCTCGAAGTGAAGGGTTTCCACTCGCCACACTCGAAGCTCAGGCTTGTGGTGTACCAACCGTGGCTCATGATGTCGGTGGAACCAAAGAAACACTTTGCCCTGACACAGGCATACTTTCACCAGTAGGTGATCACAAAGCATTGGCAGATAACATTAACAAACTACTCATTCAACAATCTGACCGTTCACCACGCCGATTCGTAACACGCAACAACGATATAAAAAAAATGGTCGAGGCCTACAATGCCCTTTTTCAGGAGGAATTCGCATGATTGACATCACTATCGCAGCTTGTTTCGCCATTAGCGCAGCTTTGATTATCTATCATCATATGGTGTACCCAATGGTTCTTTCATGGTATGCAAAGCGCCACCCTGCTGCAAAAATCAAGCATGTAGAACGCGGTTATAAGAGGGGTCAAGATGATGTCGAGTGTGCTGATGTCACCATACTCGTCCCTGCCTACAACGAAGAAAAATGGATTGCTGAGAAGATTCGTAACCTAGCCTCGCTAGATTATCCTAAAAAGCATTATCAGGTCATTATTGCTTGCGATGGATGTACTGACCGCACTGTACAAATTGCACAAGATACTATTCAAGAAGCCATTTGCTGTGATACGCACTTTGAAATACGTGCGTTCGAGCAAAACCGAGGCAAAGTGGCGTTAATCAATGATCAAATGAAGACCATCACTTCAGAAATTACGGCCATGAGCGATGTATCGGCACTCATTTCAATTGATGCCCTTCTTGTTGCCAACAGACACTTCCAAGATCGCAGAGTCGGCGCTGTTAACGGCCATTACCAACTTCTGTCTTGTGGTAGTCAAGGTGAAGAAAAATATTGGCACTATCAAAGTGACGTCAAGCAAAGCGAAGCATGTTTAGGTAGTACTCTAGGCGCTCACGGTGCGCTTTACATGTTCAGAACCGAGTTGTTCGAGCCTTTACAGCACAACACCATTAATGATGACTTTATTATCCCGATGGAAATCATCCGTAAAGGATATAGTGTCCACTACGACCAAAACATGGTCGCATTAGAACTAGAGGCGACAAACACTGACAATGACTTCAAACGCAGGCTTAGAATTTCTGCTGGTAACATGCAGCAAGCGGTCCATTTAGCTGACCTCTTCTCTCCCAAATACAAAGGCGTGGCATTTGCTTTTATCTCAGGTAAAGGTTTGAGGCTCATCGCACCCTACCTAATGATTGCTTGTTTAGCTTTTTCGATAGCGCTTATCAACCACCCAGTTTTTTTAGTGGGAACCATTGCGCAGGTATCTTTATACACACTCGCTGCCTTGGGCCATGTCTTCCCCAAAATATTTAGTCATAAATACTGCCAGTTACTGACATACATAGTCGCTGGTCATACTGCCAACTTAATTGGTGGCCTACGTTATTTGTTCGGCTTAGTGTCCACTCGCTGGACACGAGTTCAATAAAAGGAGCATCTCATGAGTAATGCATCTTCTTTATATTCAATTTGGTTAGCAAAGCGTACCTTTGATTTTATCTCTGCCTTGCTTGGACTTATCGTATTATCGCCTGTGATGCCGATTATCGCACTGGCTATAAAACTCGACTCAAAAGGGCCTGTTTTTTACAAGCAGTTACGAGTTGGTAAATCAACACCAAAACAAATGATGTTCTTCGAAATTGTTAAGTTTCGCACTATGTATGTGGATGCCGAAACAAGATCAGGCGCGGTATGGGCGACAGAAAACGACCCACGTATCACTAAAGTAGGTCGTTTCCTTCGCAAAACTCGCTTAGACGAAATTCCTCAGCTGTTTAATGTGGTTCGCGGTGAGATGTCTATCATTGGTCCAAGACCAGAGCGTCCAAGCTTTTACAATAAGCTAGAGTCTGAAATTCCCTACTTTGCCGACAGAACTTACGGTGTCATGCCAGGTATCACAGGCCTAGCACAAGTCAATCAAGGCTACGACACTTGTATCGATGATGTGAGAAAGAAAGTCGGCTACGACCACAGCTACGCTCTATCACTTCGTTCACTTAAATCTTGGATCATGATGGACGTTAGTATCATCACTAAAACTCTGATTGTTATGGTTGATGGCCGCGGCCGATAGAAACTAACAAAGGCCGAGGTATCACAGTGAAACCTCGGCCTTTTCAGTCCAAAAAAACATCAAACTGCCTAGTTGTGAAGCAAACAACTTGAAAACCAACAATTTGCACTTGCACACCAATCAAAGTCTCGGTAATATCCGTCTCGTTCTTAAGGAATGGGTCCGTAGCTCAGTTGGTTAGAGTACTACCTTGACATGGTAGGGGTCGGCGATTCGAGTTCGCCCGGACCCACCACTCCTTAAAGCATAGATATGCAAAGAACATAAATTTGGGTCCGTAGCTCAGTTGGTTAGAGTATCGCCTTGACATGGCGGGGGTCGGCGATTCGAGTTCGCCCGGACCCACCAAATTTAGAAAAAGCCCAGCTCTGACTGGGTTTTTTGCATCTATTTTTTCTTTACGTTTGAGCGTAAAGACAACTCCATTTCAACACGAAGATCGTGAAAAGATTTTCGAGTTTCTCTATGACTTTTACCCTCCCGCTCAATAAAACCCTGCTGTTTTTCAAAGCAGCAGCCTTCAGATATAAGTCATACTTTTATCAAGCAATAATACTTGTGAATGTTTCACTTTTACATTTCTGACATTGCTGATAGTTTACTGATAATATTGGTATTATGTAAACTGAGCAATGAATAAAAAGACTCTCAATGTTGCCATTATTGGTGCTGGATTAAACGGCCTCTCTTTGGCATTATCCCTGCGCATGTTTGGCATTAATGCAACTGTATATGAAAAGTCTGATAAGCCACGCGTTGAAGGAGCTGCCATTACACTGTGGCCAGAAGGTATGCAGGTACTTGCTGCTCTTACTGATGCCTCAAAAGTTCAAGCCGTTGGCAATACCAACGAGTTCATTACTACATCGACTTTTAGCGGAGAAACAATCAACCAAATTTCAATGCGAAATATGGGTAGCAAAGTCAATGCTGATATTGGCACATTTCACCGTCGTGACCTCTACCAGTTACTGCTTGATGCCTATGGAGAGGAAAATATTGTTACGGGCAAGCACTGCACGGTTGAAAACAACACCATACTGCTTAACGGTGAACCATTAGAGGCGGATGTGATTGTAGGCGCTGATGGCGTTTTCTCTCAAGTCAGGAAGTTCGTTGCACCAGAGGTATCAATTCGCAAGCATGGCGTGTATTGCTGCCGAGGCATGGTTAACTATGCCAACCCCCAAATAAGCACCAAAGAAATCAATGTATTTGCAGGTAAGCAATCACGAATAGTCACCTATACCTACCATAGAGAGTGTAACTCAAGGTACTGGTTTGCATCCTGTAAAGTAGAGTCAGGAGAAACCTTAAATAAACAAAAAATCTTAGATAGGTTCGCGTATTACTCCCCTGACCTATTAGATATGATTGAGCAAACACCAGAAGAGCAAATCCTTCGCTCTCCTTTAGTTGATGTCGCGCCCTTTGATACATGGTCCCGTGATAATGTAGTTCTACTTGGTGATGCGTGTTGTGCAGTTCTTCCGACAATGGGAATTGGTTTTAGCCTTGGTATTGAAAATGCCTTTATCCTTGCCCAAAGCTTAGCCTCAAACTTTTTTGAAATACCACGAGCTTTCGAACGTTATCAACACCGAACCCAAAAGCGCACCCATGAATTACAAAATATTACTCATCGCTTAACTGAACTAACTTATATTAAAACATTTAATCCTAATGAAGTTGAGCAGTTATACCAGCGCTTTACTCAGGTCTATAGTCATTCACCTTTTTAAGGTAAAAATGGCATAGTACCCCAATAAACAGTGAAGAAACTAAGATATCACCAATATCTGATTTATGAACAAAATGGTGGTAACCATCAATTACAATGGTTATCACCTGACTTATCATTTGTAGCTTTGTAGTTTACTGTTGGTATTCAAACTCCGGAACTGAAATTTCTACTCGGCGATTTTTCGCTCGGCCTTCAGCTGTATCATTACTTGCAATAGGATCATCTTCCCCTTTACCAGAAGCAGTTAACCTTTTTGAATCAATACCCCGATCAATTAAAGCCTTTACAACCGATTTTGCACGATTCTCAGACAAAGTTTGATTATAACTTTCTGCACCTGACGAGTCTGTATATCCAGTAATGTTAGCCGTCGCTTGTGGATATTTATTTAAGAATTCAACAAGCTCATCAAGTTGGGTCAAACTCTCAGTTTTTAGTTTGCTACTGCTCGACTCAAAGGTATTGCTCAATAATGTTGCTTTAAAGGTTTTGGTTGGAGCTGGTGCAGCAGGATCAACTTTTTCTATTTCTTTGTTGGCTTCACTGCTTGGCTCTTGTTGCACATTCCCTCCAAACTGATAAGAAAAGCCTACATAAGCGGTATTTGCAGACGCTCGTACAATATCATTGTTGATATCAGTCAATGATTGGTACTCGATTCTTATTGACCCGTTATCTATTACATCAAACTCTAAGCCTAACGCCCCTATAAAAGACTCATCGCTTTTATCACCATAGTTAACGTAGGCACCACCAAGTTTCCCATAAACATTAACAGCATCACTGATACCAAAAGTCAGTTTGGGCGCCAAAGTAAAAGCATCAACACTATCGTCTGGTAAACCTGCACCGGTAAACTTTCCGAGGTAATCATAACCTGCCTCAATAGCTAGAAGACTATTAAACGAGTAACCGCCAAAAACGCCCAGAGACGCAGACTTGTCATCATCACAAAAGTAACCAACCTCGCACTCATCATCAAGCCAAGTGTGCCCTAACTTTACACCAATATAGGGAGAAGCATGGGCAATACCACTCAATACTACTAGTAATGATGGCAATGAAATTACAAGCTTTGTCATCTTAATTCCTTTTTATCCAGTTGTTATACATTGAGAGGACTCATAGTGAATGAGTCTAGTCACATAAGATATGTCAATTTGAAGCCCATTACATACCGCTCTAAAACAAATAAGCCTCTATAAAGGCTAAATTGAGATCCAATCTGCAAGACAAAAAAATAATAGGCACTCGATTTCATACATTCTATTTTCATCTACGCTTGTTAATGAACAACGTTAGACTAATAGGACTCAATAATGAAAAGGCTTTATATCGCACTACCACTACTATTTCCTCTCACTACTTTGGCAAATGAGTTTGAAGCAGCACTAAAACAATTTGCAATGAATGATGTGAAAAGCATGGCGACTGATGCAGACGTCGTATCTCAAATTAAAGCGCAAAACCAGCAAACCAGTCAGCTTGACCAAAACCAGATGACGTCACTTGATAATGATTGGAGGAGCCAGGTAGGACAAGATAACGCACCACTCATCAACAGCAAATTGAACACTGAATTGTCGAAAAAGCTTGCGGCGATGCAGCAAAAGAGTCACGGCGTGATCACTGAGATTTTTTTCATGGATAATAAAGGCTTAAATGTTGCACAAAGTGCTGTAACTTCGGATTACTGGCAAGGTGATGAAGACAAGTGGCAGCAAACTTACCTAGTCGGACCCAACGCTTATCACATCAGTGAAATAGAAGAAGATGAATCGACCCAAATGTTCCAATCTCAAGTAAGTTACGCCATCTCAGACCCGTCATCTGGGCAAGTGATCGGTGCAATTACAGTTGGTGTAAACGTGGAAGAACTATAGCGACTGGAGCTAACTATGCGAGTTACGATTAGTAAGCTCGTTGTCGCCAGTGCGTCGATTTTGACCATTATTGCCATGGCGACGATATCGTTTTTCAACTGGAGTAGCAGTGTTGATGCTATCTACCAGTTAAACAAATCGTCGTACATGCAATCAAGTCACGCTCTAGGTGAACAACTAGCAACCCCTGTTAGGTTTAAAAAAGTAGCTAATATAAAGGAAAAGATCGAGGTCGCACTTCAAAGTCAAAATGGGAACTTGAATGCAATACAAATTTATCTTCCTGACCTTTCATTACTATACAGCAGCAATGAAGTTACTGAGTCTGCCTTAACTGGTATCTTACAAGATAAGACTGTGCTTATTGACCAGACTAATCGCCACCAAATAGGCGTACCCATGTACGCCGGCAAAAAGAAAACCTTGGTAGGATACCTGGTCACTGACTGGAATTTTAATCAGGCACGCGCTCTTGGAAGCCAACTGAGTATTCAATCGTGCATTATTGCGTTTATCTCTGTGGCCGCTTGTATAGCGATTCTCTACGCGCTTCTTAACTCACTGCTTGTGCTGCCACTTCAAAAGCTCATTGGCCTTTGTGACGAACTCAGCTCTGGAGAATGTGATCTAAGTAAACGCCTTGAATTCAAACGCCAGAATGAGTTAGGCAGGTTAGCCCATTGTATGAATCGCTTCATCGCAAAAATGGAGCAAACTTTAATCCCGATTCATCAAGGCGCCGACTCTGTCACATCCATTTCCAAAGACCTAGGTCATTATTTGGCATCGATTGGCAACAAGATTACGCGCCAAAGAGATGATATCAAAACCACAGTTCAAGTTAGTGAACAAGCACAGCGTTCCTTCTCAGTGGTGAAAGACAATACCTTTGATACTTTGAACTCGCTCAATCGCGCAGTAGAAAGTGCCAAGGGAGGCCAGCAATGTTTATTGAGTGCACTACGAGAAAACCGCTCAATGTCGGAGAAAAGTACCCACCTTTATGAAGCAGCCAATGAGGTAAATCGGCAAGTTATCAAGGTCACGGAAATTTTAGGAATTATTCGTAATATCGCCGAACAAACTAATTTGCTCGCACTTAACGCCGCCATCGAAGCAGCGAGCGCAGGAGAAGAAGGCCGAGGATTTGCCGTGGTTGCTGACGAGGTTCGCAGTCTAGCGGAAAAAACCTCCAATTCGACGAACCAAGTAGAGGAAATACTGACCAAACTTGGCAATGTCTCTAACTCTCTGATTCAAATAACAGAGGAAGGAAGCAGTACCAGCGAGGCAAGTCTCAACTCGATAGAAAACGCGGTAAAAGACATAGAAAAAGCGCTCGAAGATGTGTCTCAAGCGGACCAGATGTGTTCAAACATCGCCAATTCATCCGAGTCACAGATAAATGCTATGTCTGAACTTGTTGAAAGGTTGCTCAGCGTTGATCAACAAATCAACAGTCTAGTTGAGGACTCACAGCATATCGAGACCAATAGTGCCAAGCTCTTCTCACAGGCCAGCAGCACAAGCGAGCACCTATCTAGCTATAATCTAGCGGTGTGAGTTCAAACTAAAAGGGTGACGTTAGACAACGACACCCATTATCAATTCAGAGCATAGTCAACGCCAACTTAGCGAGGTTGTAAGCATCGACATAACCAGAATGTTGTCGGCCTTCCCATTCAATGTTTTGTGCTTCCTGAGCCGCCCTATGGCCTGTACGCTTGTCTTTAAAACGGTGCTGCACCCGGTATAATGTCGCCAAGTTAATACATTCGCGAAAAGGCATATCAATCTCCTTCGCTTGGCATTCTTTGGCTAATATCAGGTCATCTCGCCCCCAAGAAGCATAGATTTTATTGGCGCCGCCGAAATTTTTTATCATTGACTTCAAAACGTCAGCCAGTGGACGACCTTGCTTTTCTATTTTACGAGGCGTAATGCCTGTTAACTCTGCGCAAAATAACGAGATTTCATCCTGTTCGGGCTTTACATAGTACTGAGCACGCTTGACTATCTCACCTTTGGTAAGATCGATTTCTGCTAATCCTACTTCTATGATTTCACCTGTTGTTCCGACACCATTTTCATTCCAGCAACACATTTCCAAATCGAAACAAACAATACGGTTATGGTTCATTAATCGCCCAAACTTTAGTTTTCCAACAAAACGACAAATTCTATATTAGTTAAGCGTAAAACTCGACCGGGTACGACTCAATTGATCAAAACGACGTCAATTCTGTCTCTACAGCCTTCAGGTGCGTCATAAATAAGCTAACTGAGACCATAAAATGACTAAAAATAAACCAATCAAATCCGCACGCTTTCTTTTATAAGGGCCTAGCTGGTTGAATGTGGTAATATTTGCCCCAATTTAACCGAATAATAACGACAATGGTGGTCAGCTGTGACCGCTATTTATCCCTTAAATTAAGAGAAATCTCATGACGTTCGATTTACAAATGATCCCTCAAACGTTTGATATGCTGCATGCAGGCCTCACCGTTTCAAGCATTCTTTTACTTCTTATTGCAGTATCACGCAAATCTACAATCGTCGAAAAAGTAGTAGAGAAGCCGATTGAAAAAATTGTTGAAGTCGAAAAACCCGTTGAGAAAATCGTCGAAGTTGAAAAAGTGATTGAAGTAGAAAAGGTCGTAGAGAAAGTGGTCGAAGTAGAGTCTAAGCTAGCAACCGCGTCTACTGACTCCGCAATGCAGCTGCTGTCCATCATGCAGCAAGAAGCTCGTCTGATTGATTTCCTAAAAGAAGATCTCACTTCATTCTCTGATGAAGAGGTTGGTGCCGCAGCAAGAGTCATTCACACTGGCGGACAAAAAGTGCTGAGTGAGTACATTACTCTCGAACCTATTCGCAATGAAGATGAAGAAACGCTCATTACTGTTGAAGAAGGCTTTAACTCACAGCAAGTTCGCCTCACAGGTAACGTCACTGGCAATGCACCATTTAATGGCACCTTAATCCATAAAGGCTGGAGAGCCAGCTCTATGAAGCTACCCAAATTAGCTGAAAACTATGACGCTTCAATTATTACTCCCGCTGAGGTAGAGCTGTAATGGACAATCATAACACGAACTCTGCCCAGACACCTAAATACAGTGTAGGTATTGACTTGGGTACAACGCACTGCGTTTTGTCTTACCTTGATACTGCTGACGAAAGCGCAAGCGTCGAGGTCATGCCAATCGCTCAGTTAACTGCACCGGGGACGGTTGAAAATAAAAGCCAGTTAGGTTCGTTTCTCTATCAACCTCATGAACATGAAATGAACCCAGCTTCGCGCGTATTACCTTGGTCGTCGGAGCCCAAAGCACTAGTGGGTGCGATAGCTCGTAATTTGGGAGCTAAAACGCCTATCCGTCTGGTTGCTAGCGCTAAGTCGTGGCTTTGCCATGGCGGAGTTAATCGCCGTGATGCCTTTCTTCCGACAGGTAGCCCAGAAGAAGTAGAGAAAGTCTCGCCTCTTCGCGCAACTGAGCTCTACTTAGAACACTTAAAAGAAGCATGGAATCATTCGCATCCAAACCATCCACTAGAAGAACAAGATGTGACCATCACGGTCCCTGCCTCTTTTGACCCAGCAGCGCGCGATTTAACCGCAGAAGCGGCAAGAAATATAGGTTTAGCGCACCTAACTTTGCTAGAAGAGCCGCAAGCGGCTTTGTATAACTGGATAGATAACAGTAGTGAGCAGTGGCGCGATCAAGTATCCGTCGGTGACGTTGTTCTTGTGGTAGATATCGGCGGTGGCACCACTGATCTTTCATTGGTTGAAGTCACGGAAGAAGAAGGCAACCTTACCCTAAACCGAATCGCAGTTGGCGAGCATATTTTGCTTGGCGGCGACAACATGGATTTAGCGCTCGCCTATCGACTAAAAATGAAACTGGCGCAAGACGGAAAAGAGCTTCAGCCATGGCAAGTTCAAGCAATAACTCACGCATGTCGGGACGCAAAAGAAGCGTTACTCAATGACGCTTCTCTTGAAGCTGTGCCAATCGTGGTGCCGAGTCGCGGCTCCAAGCTGCTCGGTGCCACTCTAAAAACTGAGCTGACCCAAGAAGAAGTCCAACAAACCCTAGTGGATGGTTTCTTCCCAAAAGTGTCAGTCACAGAACATCCAGTACAACGTAGTCGCGGCGCCTTAACCCAAATGGGTCTGCCTTACGCTCAGGATGCGGGTATTACTCGCCATATCGCTGCTTTCTTATCCAAACAAGCTAACGCGCTGGGGAATGAGAGCGAGCAGGTCGATTACAACCCATTCGCTTCAATGCCGGGGATGGACGGATCTGATACGGTTACTACTGATTTTATTAAGCCCACCGCGATTCTATTTAACGGCGGCGTGTTAAAGTCACAGCTGCTCGCTTCTCGATTAGAAGAAACGATTAATGAGTGGTTGATTGATTCAAACTCGGAAAAAGCGCAGCGCCTGACTGGCGTTGACTTGGATCTCGCAGTTGCTAGCGGCGCATCCTATTATGGCGCGGTGCGTCGTGGTCAAGGTGTTCGTATTCGCGGTGGTATTGCATCTAGCTACTATGTGGGTATTGAAAGCGCAATGCCTGCTATTCCTGGAATGACTCCGCCACTAGAAGCTTTGTGTGTAGCACCATTTGGTATGGAAGAAGGCTCATCAGTCGATATACCAAGCCAAGAATTTGGCTTGGTTATCGGTCAACCAGTGAATTTTCAGTTCTTTGGTTCAAATGTTCGCCGTGACGATCTAGCCGGTGCACACCTTGACCATTGGGGACCTGATGAGTTGGAAGAGCTGCCAGAAATTCAGGTTACCTTACCTATTACCGATGGTCGTAGTGAAGGTGAAGTTGTCCCAGTAACTTTAGCTTCTCGGGTGACAGAGCTTGGTACCTTGTATCTAGAAGCGATTGCCGCCGACAATGATCAAAAATGGCACGTTGAGTTTGACGTTCGCGACGAAGCAAACAACGACTCATCTCATAACGAACTTGCATAATAATTTAACGGCACCTTAAACGGTGCCGTTGCTTCTCTCATCTTCAAGGTTTTTTATGGCATCTCCTCGCTTTCTCGTCGGTATAGATTTAGGCACCACAAATACAGTTGTCGCTTTTTGTGAAATCACAGACAATCTAGAGCAATCAAGCATCTCTCTTTTTGAGATTGACCAACTCATAGGTCCAGGCGAAGTAGTTCGCAGACCTTTATTGCCCTCTTTTCGCTATCATGCAGCCAAAGAGCAAATGTCGCCCCTAGATCTTACCCTGCCATGGGACTCAGAACCAATTTCTGGTGATACAGATAATGTCATCATTGGAGAGTGGGCAAGAGAGCTAGGCGCCAAAGTTGAGGGGCGTCAAGTATCGAGTGCCAAAAGCTGGCTATCTCACCAAAGTGTTGACCGTAACTCAGACATTCTTCCCTGGGCTAGTGCCAATGATGTCACTAAAGTCTCACCTGTTATTGCTAGCGCCAGTTACCTCAATCACATCAGACAAGCATGGAACTATCGTCATCCAAGCAACAAGCTCGAAGATCAAGACGTTGTGGTGACTGTGCCTGCATCATTTGATGAAACAGCGCGTAAACTTACCCTAGAAGCGGCATCTCTAGCTGGCTTAAACAAGATTGTACTGCTCGAGGAGCCACAAGCGGTATGCTATGACTGGTATGCTCGTCACCAACAAACTGCCGCAGATGAACTCAAGCAGTTGCCGCTCATTTTGGTCTGCGATGTCGGAGGAGGCACCACAGACTTGAGCTTAATCGCAGCAAAGCATGAGCAAGACAAACTCTCTCTGGATAGAATCGGTGTGGGTGAACACTTAATGCTTGGCGGTGACAATCTCGATTTAGCCTTAGCTCATCTTGCGGAAGGCCGTTTTAATCAAAGCAAAAAACTCAATGCTGCGAGCCTCACTAAACTGATTCAACAAACTCGACAAGCTAAAGAAGCATTATTGTCCCTTGAAGCGCCTGAAGAAGTAAAAATCACCATGCTTGGTAGTGGCTCAAAGCTACTTGGTGGCACGAAAAGTATTAGCCTTAGTAGACGAGAAGTACACCAGATTGCACTAGACGGATTTTTCCCTTTATCTGATTTTTCAGAAATGCCAAGTAAGCGTCGCAGCGCTATGGTCGAATTTGGTTTACCTTATGTAGCCGATCCAGCGGTCAGTAAACATTTAGCTGAATTTCTCCACCAACACCAGCAAGTATCATCCACCGCTCTTGGCAAACCAGAAAATCCTGAACCCGCCATCCCCGTAGGCCTGCTCCTTAACGGCGGTGTTTTTAACAGCGAGCTCGTCACAAAACGCATTACAAATTTACTTGAGCATTGGCGCGGCTCTCCTATAACACTGCTTGATAATCCTCACCCTGACTGGTCTGTCGCGCTCGGAGCCGTGGCCTATGGCAAAGCTAGGCGGGGCGCTCAGCTCAAAATTGGTGGTGGTTCGGCGCGCTCTTATTTTCTGCATATGCAAGAAAAGAACAACATGGGTAAAGCACTGTGTCTGCTCGCTAAAGGAACGGAAGAAGGCCATGAGATACGCTTAACTGGCCGGCGTTTTGCTCTCACATTAGGAGAGCCAGTGCGGTTTAATCTGCTTACTTCAACCCATGACACCCTGACTCAAAACGTTGCTATCCAGAATGGCATAATGGTGGATGTGGATCCTGATATCTTCGCTCCCCTTCCCCCTTACATCTTGACGTTAGAAGGTGAAGGCGCAGAGCTTCAAGCCAATCAAAAGGAGCGAGTTGAAGTGCAATTAGCCTGCCAATTGACCGAAGTTGGCACGTTAAAAATAGAGTGTGTGAACATCGATGATGACAACAAGCGGTGGGAATTGGAATTTGAAGTCCGCAATCAACAATCTGACGAGTCAGAACAAGTAACACTTCCACCACGCCTTGTTAAGTCTAAAGAGCTCATCACTCGTCTATACAGCGGCAACAAAAAAAGCGCTGATTCAAAAGAAATCAAAACACTAGCAAAAGATCTTGAGAAAAAACTAGGTAAACGTGACGATTGGGACTTTGCTACGTTGCGTCAACTGTTTGATGCTTTTGCCCAAGGACGAAAACGTCGCCGCCGCTCTGAAGCCCACGAAAAGAACTGGCTGCGCTTAGCTGGTTTTTCCCTGCGACCAGGATTTGGTGACGCGATAGACGCTTGGCGATTAGAGCAGGTCTGGGGCTTATATCAACAAAGTATCCAATTTAAAAACCATCAGGGCTGGACAGATTGGTGGGTGTTTTGGCGCCGAATAGCTGGCGGCCTTAATCAAGAACAGCAAGAAACTTTACTTGCCGATATCGCCAAATATCTACACCCGGGAGCCATGAAAAACCCACAGTCCGCGAAAGCAGCCCATGATATGGGGTATGAATCTATGGTTCGACTCGCTGCTTCCCTAGAGCATTTGGATGTAGAAGATAAAGTGCTGTTATCCAGCTGGTTTTTAACTAAAGCTATTAACCATAATCAGTTTGAACAGCCTCATTGGTGGGCATTGGGTCGTTTAGCCGCTCGCACCCCTCTGTATGGAAGCCAACATAGCGTCATCCCCCGAGAACAAGCAGAACAATGGCTGCCCAAGTTACTGGAACAAAACTGGCAAAAAGAGTCCATGATCGGCTTTGCTGCCGTGATGATATGCCGTAAAACAGGCGATCGATTATTTGATATCTCTGATGATTTTCGCCAGCAAGTTCTTACCAAACTTAAACAAAGTAAAGTACCCAAGGCTTGGGTTGAGTTAGTCGCTGAAGTTAAAACGCTTTCGCACACCGAATCGAAACGAGCCTTTGGTGATGCACTCCCCGCGGGCCTATCACTAATCTCTCGCTAAGTTTTTTGGGTGAACAAAAGGCTGCTTTTAAGCAAATAGGCAGCCTTAATTATCTCTGGATATTATGGATTGTGATTTTCTAAATTTAACTCACAAAGTCCCTCTTAGTTTCTGCTGCGCTTCAATTGCGCTAAATAAGGATTTAAAGTTACCAGCGCCAAAGCCATCGTGATTATTGCGTTGCATAAACTCAAAAAAAAGGGTTGGTCTACTTTCTACTGGCCGAGTAAATATCTGCAAGATAAAGCCTCTGTCGTCATAGTCTACGACAATGTCTAATGCTCTCATGGTTTCAATACTGATACCCAAATCTAAATCGTTCTCACAAATAGCGGATTGGAGTTCATCATAATAAGCACTAGGAACAGGTAAGACGTAACACCCTCGCGCTTTTAGAGAATGAACAGTTTGCTCTAAGTTCTCCACACAAATCGCGATATGCTGAATACCACCACAACCATGAAAGTCAACAAACTCTTGTGTTTGTGATCGCCCATCAAAGCGCGTCGACGGCTGATTGACTGGTATTTTGATTCGCTCATCAAAGTCACTGACAACAATTGAATTGAGCCCAGATGTGCCTGTTTGCAATAACTTGTCATCAACCGACCAAAAGCGTCTAAAGCATAACGAGTTTATATAAAAATCAACCACCTCATTCATTTTTCCCTGAGGTTGATTCGCTACTACGTGATCGATTCGGCCCATAGGTACCGGAGGCAAGCTTTCAGCAAAAGTATTGACTAAATTTGGCTCTATTGGATGAAAGCCAGGAAGAAACAAGCCGCGATATTGTTCACTCTGTATAAAGGAATGCACTGTGTTTCCATAGGCGAGCACACTAGCGATGAGTACCTGACCATGCTCATCTTCACTGTATGTAGGCGACAAGATAACTTGAGCGCCATTCGCTTTAGCATGCTCAAACGTTTTTTGTACGTCTTCTACACAAAAAGCAACATCACGAACCGCATCACCATGCTCTTTAACAAAAGGCGCTATAATTTCATCATTTGGGTGCAGTGGTGACTTAACCACAATACAGGCTTGATCCCCTCTCAAAACGTAAGCAGTAAAGTTTTTCTCACCCGTTTCTAATCCGGCATAGGCAATCGTTTTAAATCCTAAATGCGTTTCATAAAACATCTTGGCCTGAAAAGCATTACTGACCCAAAATTCAATATGATGGAAATCAAAATACTCACCACATTCGGGCCGCTGTTCACTTTTGCTATACTTCACTCCCGCATCAGATCCAACCAAGCTTGAAATATGGGATAACTCATTTTGCATAAAACACCTTTTTATCATTATTAATCAGATACTTAAAATAAAAATGCATGGTATTTCAATTTGAATTATTATTACAACTTAAAAATGAACTCTTTCGGGAAATGGGTTATGTATGCCCTAACACTCGCTCTATAAAAACTGATTTTTTTCTACGATAGTCATCTGCAGGCCAACCCTTGCACGACAGTTTTAGCTCATTGTACTCTTGAACTAAGTTAGGGTCTTCAAGAAGCTTATCTCTAAACTTTACAAAGAAATTAAATTCTGGACCATTCGCTACAACTTGGAAGGCTACATCTTCACCAGATCTAGACTCCATCATACATAACTGCGGCGTTCTTAATGTATCGAGTTTCTCTTTAAAGCCAAGCGTAGTAAGTCGTTTCACTGCTTTCTCTAGTTCACTAGCATTGACACCGACAAGTATATCTAAATCACCCTTAGATATTGCATTGGGAATAGAAGAAGAACCAATATGTTCAATGGCCGCATCTGGAAGCAAAGCCGCTATCTTAAGCTCATACTCACGATACAGAACTTCGCAAGAGATCTGATATTCATCGGCTTTGTAAAACTTCATATTTTCCCCTACCAAGTTTAACTATAACCGCTCTGTCAATTAAAAATCATTAATGTATTCACAACGTTAGAAACCTATCATCAATGCAAAATTACAGTCAATGTTTTGCCTTGATTACATTCACCTGAAATTTAACTCTTCGCTATCTGGCAGCATCCCTTAGCCCCAACATAATGTATGACTAAAGGAGAAATTATGAGGCAAGATAATGTATTAGCAGTAATTCTGACTACACTTTCCATTTCAGGATGTGGCGGAGGGAGTTCATCAGGAGACAATAATTCAAGTAGTAGTCCCTCGGCTTCGACTAATGTAAATCCATCATCTAATCAAACGTTTTCAACCCCAAAGGAACAAATACTAAAAGGAAATATGATTTTTGCTATCGAAGGATTAGTTGATAAAGGTGGGAGTGTGTCCAACTATTCTTCGATTCCTGTTAAGCCAAGATTACCTGCTTTCAAAGGTGCTAACACTCGAAAGGTCAATATAAACATTCCTACTCCAACCATTATTATTGATAATGATAGCCGCTGGGTTCATGACTGGCACTGTTATCAAGCGGTCGGGCTAAGTGCGCAGAGGGTAAATAATCAGTTATTGGTAGACGGCACCTTTTCTGAATATCGCTATGACATGGATGCGAATACCTGTACGAGTGAACATTTAGCAACTTATGTGTTTAACAATGCTGTGTTTACTTCATCTTTGGTATTTGAAAGCTTTGGAAGCGTTACATCTAAAACTCAGCAGGGCTCTGAGCAAACACTCCCTACCTACCACTTTATCGCTTTGGCTCATGCCAATCAGTTACAAACGAATTTTGGTAGTGCATGGGAGCAAATGCAAAGACCCCAAATTGCCGCTGCGGCCAAAAACGCTGGTGCTTCAATATTTCAGCTAAATGATTCTTCTGGAGAGATAACCTTGGATATAAGTCAGTTAGATAACGACGTCGTTATAGACTTCGCGTCATTAGATAAAAGTCAAATACTCAGCGGTTCAATTTGGGGTATGCCTGGCCAGGGTGCTGCGGATAAAAGATGGTGTCGAATCGTCAACATCCCAGATGACTTAAGTCATAGCAGTATAAAGTATCAGTCAGTCATTGCGACTAATTGTGCAAGATCGACACAGCGATACTGCGATCAATCTGAGCAATCTGCTGCTGGTATTTATCCGCCAGTTTCGCCCATTGCATGGGACAGTGATACCGCTAACAACGCTCAATTAAACTCAAATGAACAATACAAATTAGATGAGATAGGTCATTTTGTTGTTAATAGCATGGCGCAAAATTCAGCACTCATCACCTCTTCATCAGCTATCAGGCCCATCTTCGGAAATGGTAAGAAAAGAAGTGACGGACAAGTTAACAATGCTGGTGCTGACAGCTGGGCAGGGCACCCAGGGCACTGCCAAAACGTGATGAGTCATCACAGGACCAAAATGGGAATAGGTTTTAGGCAAGACAGATCAGACTCATCAAAGATGTTCTACTGGACCCAAGATTTTAATTAACAACAAGACAGGTGCGGTCTACCTCAGAGTTGGCCGCAACTTAATAGTTCGTTAATTCGTAATCAATAGCGGCTGTGCATACCAAATCGGTGTGACATATCATCATTCATTCGACCACCTTTCCAGCCACCACTAATCAGCAAATTAATCACGTCCTGCGCATTGTAGTGGTTGGAATCGAAAAAATCATTCGCTATGTCATTGCGAAGCAGCTTAAGCGATGGGCTATTGTCTAAGTCGAGATCATCAGGATTAGCAAATAACGCCAAGGCAATCTGCTGCTGACGCTTACATAACAACCTAGCACTTGTGTTAACTTGCCCAAGACTGAAATAATCACGGCTGCCATAGCCTTTTACTAACATAGGCGAGAGTAGCTTAATCACTTTTTTAATTCTACGGCGCTGGATATACCTAAGCATGTTTATCCCCTATCTAAACACTTATCCACTTTAGCGACTTATCACCTTGATCATAAGCAACCAAGTGCCTATTATTTAGGTGGCTAGGTGGAAAAGCATCATTATGAAAAAAAAGTTATCAGAATCGAATATATTGATTATTGATGATTCTCGTACTTCTGTAGTGCTTATTAAACAACAATTAATAGCATTAGGAGCAAAAAGAGAGCAAGTCTTTTCGTCGACAGACTGTAAACAAGCCATAAACATGATTGAATCAAGTTTCTTTGATTTATTGATCGTGGACTACCACTTAGAACAGACTCTCACTGGCTTTGAACTCACCTCTATTTTAATAAACAATAAGCTCATAAACCACAAAGTCGGTATCTTGATAATATCGAGTGACACAAAGCAGGGCACTGTACTTACTGCCCTTTCAGGTAGTGCACGGCATTTTATATCTAAGCCAATTCAAACCAAGTCTCTTGGAGAAAAGTTAGAGCTGATTCTTACTGAGTCGGAAAAAATAGCACTACTGTATGACCTCACTCCGATAAATAACTTTGATAAGATTTCATGTGCTATCGAAGTAGTAGAGCAAGGAGGCGCATCAGCCACAATTGAATCGGTACTAATTGATCTTGTAATTAGCAGTGAGTCATGGGATCTACTGCAACACTTTATTGACACATCTACCCTTAGAAATCATCCAAGTAAGGCTGTCGCACAAGCACACTGTTTGTATCAAACCGGACAAAACCAAGCGGCAATCAATCTTCTACATGATTACTTGATCGAGTCCCCTTTATCTTTGAAAGTCATCGACTGTTTGAGTGAATTATATCGGGAAGAAGGTGAACTCAAACAAGCTCTAAAGTATGCACTCAAATCGTTCGAGCTAACACCCAGTATCAGTAGTCGTGCGATAAGCGCAGTGAATATGGCTGAAAGTTTAGGCCAACGTGAGACATTAATAAAAATAGGCTACACATATGCCTGTCATATTTCATTGGCAGACAAAAATTGGATGAACTCGGTATCGCAATATCTCCTCAGTCTAGAAGGATGCTATAAATCGAGCCCTGAACAACAAATAAGAAGCACTATACTCCAGCACCTTAATAATTTTTATCGTCTAGCCTCGCGCCGTTTGACTCCTCTTCGCGTCCTTCATTTAAAAGCGATGCTCTCTCTATTTCAATGCCATATATTAATTCAAGAAGGGAAAGACGCCCAAGCGCACAACAAGCTATTGCTTGGCCTCTCTCTTTTTTATGAACACGACTATAATTTTCCGTCCATTATCATAAAGCATTACCTTCCTGCTCTTCTCTATTTTGGCGAAACCAAGATTGCACATACCTTCAGCATTCTTCTTAAAAAAACCAGTAGTAGTCACAACTCGTTAGAAGATCTGCCAAGGTTGTTTAGTTATACAACCGTGATTCCGCAGCCAAACTCTCTAGACAGTCTAAAAATGTATATCGGTAAGTATCCATATTCTGTGGGTGCAAAACTCGACTACATCTACAGTCTTTCACAGAATGGCCAAAGGCCTCTGATACTAGAAAATCACTTGAGTGATTTATCATCCCTAGCCCTTCCACCAAACTGGATGCAATGGGTGCAATATGCACGCGTTGAAGGTGTCTATTTACCTCCTCCCGAGCCTTTTAGCATTTAGAGAAAACGAGTGTAGAGTATAGCGATTTGACTCAGTGTAACCGCATCGTTTCTCGGGAGTATTTGGGCTCTACACAAGCCGTAGCATGATTGCTAGGCTTGCGTATGTTTAGGAAAACTTATGCTGTAGCTTGTTCATTAGACTCTTTCGCCTCTTTAATCCACTGACGAACTGAATTGGGAGACATAATCGTGGGATTGCCCAACTCTTTATCCTCAGCGTCAGCGAGCTCAGGAGGAAGGACATCAATGATAAGCTCTAAGTCATGGTAGGATTTTATTTCTGATTTAAAGACATTCGCCATTTCCTCACTATATTCGGCATTTCGAGCCTCTGCTGCCTTCACTAACCCTTCAATGAGTACGTACCAAGTCGTCATAGGACCTTGTACTATTGATGCGGACTCTGCTGCAGAATCGATAAACGCAAAAGGCACTGTCGCAATTGATTGCTTGAGTTCCATAGCCGCATAAATCCAATCTGTATCGAAAGAGAAATCAAACACTGTGGGGTTTTGCAAAATTTTAGATAGCACCTCTCGTCCATATAGTTTGAAGGCTGCCTGAGTATCTTTTATGCCGTTATCGAAGATCTGTGCCCCAATCATGCGCTGCATATGCCGTAACGTTTTAATTCCGACTCCCCAACGCTCTTCTTGTTTGACCAAAATAGAGTCTGGATGCTTCCGATTGCCAAGCACAACTTGCTTTGCATGTTTGCAAAAAGGACCGACTATCGTTCCCAGTTGCCCCAAATGTACAGAGTTGTCGGCATCAGTATATACCACGGCGTCAGCGCCATCATTTAAAGCTTGCATGCATCCATAAATGATAGCTCCGCCTTTGCGTGAGTCGTCAGCAGAAGTTAGATTTCTCAGAGGACCTTGAGTCGTCGGTAAAGCCTTACTAAGTTCAAGCACTGACACCCTCTTTGATAAATGTTCATCCAGACCATCAACTATACGTTGGGCAATGTCTGCACTTTCGTGAGGGCAACCATCATCTACCGCGTATAAATGCCAATCGACCAAACTATCTCTGGTTATCCACTCCAATTGCGCAATCTTAGTTCTTAATGAGTCTTCGCCATTAGGGTTCTCTTCGTCTTTGGCTAGCAGACGATTGTGTTCCCCCCACATAGCAAAGACAACCGCTATTGAAGCTGGCTGAGTTATAGAAAGTATTTCTCTTCGAGATTGTACTAACTTAACCGCTAATTCGAACTCCAAAGGGGCATCATAATTTTCTGATATCTGCAATAAATCGCTAAGTGGCATATCTTCAAAACAAAGCAACTTATCTGCCAGAGAGAGTAAACTGACCTGATGTTCCGGGTTGGTCAAATCAAAATGTGTATTAGACTGGTCAAGTAGCGAACGCGCCGCAGTTTTAGAACTATCCATGGTAAACTCCTAGCCGAATTACTATATTCAACTAGAAGCATAGTACTCTATTTAATAAGCAACAAAGATAGTATTAAATTTTATACCTAGTTAATGTGAGCACCTCTGAAGGGGCGTGTAACTAAAGTTTTTATAAACAGCGGTATAAGTTTTTTTCTTAGTGTGATTAAATTTTCCTGCCCAGTTAGCGATCTTTGGATCTGTAGCCCAGACGTTAAACATCATCCTTAGCCTTGAGCTTGAAATACTAGGTATGGGATCAAATGGGCTGTCAAGCACTTTCAGCACAGACTTGCCATCTATGAACCATTCTATCGAATCTTCACTCCAGTATATTCCGTATCGGTGAAAGTCTTTCGACGCATCAAAATCCAAGAATATGAGAGTTTCATGGCTGTTCGAATAATCATCATCATCAGTCCAAAAGTTCATCTGTACCATATTGGTGTTCGAACCTAGAAATTCGATGTCTATTTCGTTATGCATACCATTGCCGTCGTGAGGCTTGTCATAAGGGCCGGAAAACAAGAAAAAAGAAGTAACCACCCCTGGAGCCCTTATCGGCTTAATATCAATTTCAAAACATCCATACGAATAGAAATCATGACTCCGCACCTCCCCAGAGTAGAAATTATAACTCCCGTCACTGTTTCTTTTAGGGTCAGGTGCTAATGATATACGCATTCCTTGCTTACCAAATTTTACAGCGTCAGCTTCCCATCTGCTCAAAAAAGGATAACCATTTTCCCACCCGTCTGCTAGCCACCACTGTGTTTCATCAAAATGTTGAAGAGAATCTGTAATTGGAACTTCACTTTCAGCTTGAGCAAAAGCCATAAAACACAGCGGGACCAAAGAGAGTAAATTTCTATTGCGCATGTTTTTTCACATAGTTTTAATTTGATATTTATATTAATAGTAATGCATAATGGTGCTTTTTGAAGAATTGATTTAATTTTCAGGTGTTGGAGGAGAAAAACTTCGCCTTTGAGATGCCTGAACTGGCTCTATAACTTGCTTTTCGGAGCTGCCTCTAGATATCTGTTGGGAAGATTTATTTGTTGGCGCATCCTGCTGCTGTACCTCATCACTCGCTTGGTCAAACTCACTTATAGCGTGGTTTTTTTTAATCGGCATAACCTCTACTATCGACTCACTCCCATCTTCATTAACTAAAGATGATTCAAGTTCAGTATTTTGACGAGACTGATACGGAACGCCCCGTAAAGCAGACGGCTGAACCTCAGATGAAATTGTGCTTTTTTTCTTATTTTCAACAGGTTGGGCAGGTTCAACGACAAAAGTTTGCTTCTCCGTAAACTGGGTGCCAATTGCTAATTTTGTCTTAGGTCCATATTGGCGTAAACCTTCACCGGATTGACTGACTTGATTTTGCTCTCGTATTATTTCCGAAGTGGAACTCATCAATCCTGGTGAGGGAGATGAATAGTTTAGAACCGACAGTTTTTTATCCCATATATCGATAAGAGCAACAAGCTGTAGCTGGTACTCTTCAACATCTAAGCCCGCATCTCCCGGGACGACATTGACTTGCATGCGATTAGTATTTAGTTCTAGTTCTCTATACAAACCTGTCTTCACATCATCCCAATTGGTGCCACCCATTAAGAAAAATCGTACGCTATTGGCCCAAAACTCATAGGCAACTGGATCATTACTTTTTTCAGCACAAATAGCGGCTAGCCCCTCTAATAAACCCGCAGTACGCCACATGTTTTTAGTCCCAAGTTTGCGCTCCATAAGCATAGCTTTACTCGCTTGCACATGAAAACTATTCGCAGCTTGAGCGTACCGCCCTTGCATAACAAATATGCTTGGCGCATTCATGAGGTCTACTGAGGCTAGATTGAAGGCATTGACGGAAAATGATAATACAACTGCCAGTAAGCAACATAATCGCTTCATCTAAATGTCTCCACTAGACATTTTCGGGGGTGATCAAAACGTGAATTGAACTTAACATCTCGATACTCTTTCTCATCACGAGCTTTGTACAGTTTCCCATTTTGTTTATACAACAAAGCCTCAAGTACGCCCGAGTTGGTCTTCAAACTAATGCTTTTTTCATAAGCACTGGTTAATTCATATCGCCCTTCGTACCAGCCTCTTTTGGGGTCGTAAAGTTCTTTCACTAAAGTCATTAAACGATCTGTATAATCTGTCTTCCATAACGCCCACATCTGAAAAGCAACTCGAGTGGAAACTAACGCAAGCTCATCATAAGAAGCTCCATCTTCGGCGACAGTTATCCATGGTGTACCTAAAGCATAAATTGCATCATAAACAAAATAAGGGTCTTTGCTAACGACATGCTCTCCTCTCGCTGTGTATATACGCTCCCTATTCCAACGTTCTTCCTGAACTTGATAAATAGCGTCGGCCATCGCGGCCAAAGTATTATTAGAGTGGACAGCATCTGAAGAAGAAACATCGCCAACCTGATCCCAATTAAACTCTAAACCCATCCATAGGTAAGGTGTACTATATACTGGTCTTAAAACGTTAAATATACGTGGGTCCCTACCATCAAACAGCAAGTCAATATTATAGATAGTTGCTACGTCATAAGGCTCGATGTTCATCGCTTTATCAGGAATTAAAGACCAATCAAGGTAGCCATATGACGTGTACTCTTCGATACCTAAACGACCCTCTTTATATCGAGTTAACGTATTTTCATTCAGTGATGAACCATAAAGTTCGCCGTCAAAACTAACTAACTCACAAAAGTTCCACCTAAGAACCGCTTTATCAATGTATTCAGAAAATTCTGGTGAGTGACGTTTTACAATCGCTAGAACAATAAGAAGTCGACCGATATCAAGTGAAGACCACCCAATGTCAGTTGGCTTGCCTGAGTAATCCGTCATTTTTGCTGTTTGTGTACTGTAAACTTTATTCGGAGCATGACCATAACTTAAGTCCATTTCATTTAAGAATGTTAATACTAAAGTAAGCCTTTCGTCATACTGTTTATTCGGGATAAACTCAAATTCTCTCGCAGCCAACAATGCAATTAGATAGTCTGCAATACCGGACATGTTTGTAGTGGGATACTTATCAAGACTGTTGACCAGACCAGTATTTAACTCGGTATTATTTTCCACATATTTCCATGCGATTTGCGCCCACCCTAACTCTTCTTCAGTCAACTCACCATAGCGACCCTGCCGAATATATTGGGATTGATTAATCGAGCTGACGCCATCTGATACTCCTCGATACACCACACCGCAAGCAGTAATGGAAACAGCTAAAGTTAAAATTATCCACTGCTTAAGCATTAATAACCCCTGTTATTTAACAGGTTCTATTTTTCGGCGAGGCAAACACTGACCTTCATAACCAAATGGTGACTCAAGGGCTTTTTCCCACACACTGGGAGCAACATTATCTTTATATGTAAGTAGCTTGCCTTGTTGCTTGTAAAGTAGTATTTCTAGCGTTATTCCATTGTTGTTTGAAGTGAAGGTATTAATTAAACCCGTCCCATTTTCAAAAATTCCTTCATAGAAGCCTTTTTCTCTGTCATACGCTGTAGAGACATGATCAAACAGCAAGTCTGTGTACGGGGTGTCCCACAAGACCCACATTCCCATCGCCCCTTTTATCGCTACAGCAGAGTACTGAGGTAAAAATTCCCCGACCTCAGAAATAGTATTCCACGCAAATCCATCAGTGTAGATAGTGTCGTAGACAAAATATGGAGCACCAGCCAATTGATGCTCTGTTCTAGCGGTAATTATTCCTGTTTGTTTATATCGTTCTTCTTGAACTCGGTATATCTGTAGTGCAAATTCCGCAATCCAATCATGTGAGTAGTTCAAATCATGCGGAGTTCTATCCGAAACTAAATCCCACCCCATTTCGATACCGTCGAGCACATAACTTTCTGTAACTACATAGCTGTGAGCTTTTAACTTTCTGGGATCCCGGGTGTCATAAGGAACGTCGTAACCGAAAAGATTTATCGTCGCATAAGGCTCTGCCATAGCGGCTTGCGTTGTATCAAACCCCCATAATTCGAAACCCTTTGCAGCATATTCTTCATAGCCCAACCTACCTTCTTGCAGGTATTGAACTTCTTTACCTGGCTCAAGTAATGCTCCAAACATGGTGCCATTCTCATCGACAACATTACAAAAGTTCCATCTTAAAACGGCTGAGTCGATACTACTTGCAAACTCGGGGTAGCGATGCTTAACGATATACAACCAAATCATTAACCGCCCTAAATCGAGTGCTGAATAACCAATTTCGCCCGGCTGATTGGCATAGTCAACTTTTGCTGCATTCTGAGTGTTATAAGCTTTATTGGGTAGCTCTCCCTTAAAGAGATCTAAGGTGTTTAGAGTCGTTAGAAAACGCACAAGGCGCTTATCAAACTCTTCTTTTTTAATGATTTTTAACTCGTATGCGCTGACCATTCCTGCCAGATAAGAAGCGGCATCCCACCAAGTAACGGAAGGGTAGTTGTTTACCGCATTAACCAGACCAGTCGATTCTTGATAGTTGTTTTCAAAATATTTCCATGCAATTCGGGCAAGTTCCATCTCTCTCTCAGTAAGTGGTCCGTGCCTGGGGCCAGGTGCTGTCCAATGGTTTTTTCGTTCAACAATGTCATCAGAGAATTGGTTATACTTATTACCGCAACCAACAATGGCTATGGTGATTAAACCAATACAAATTGCTCGCATACCTCTTCCTTCTTATTTATCTTTGTTAGACATCATTACTGCGGTTCACCTATGGTTAGCAAAGGTCCATTCTCGATATAGGCTAATGATTCAAGAACAATTCCGTTAGTATTGGCCGTTATTGCCTTATTAATGCGCCCATCAGACTCATATTTCCCTGAATACCAACCTTTATTGTTAGACATGAGTTTTGCGGCTTCATCAATGAGTAAATTGGTATATTCGGTATCATATAGGGCATACCAACCAAACGCGGCTTTCGTGGAGAGCGTTTTCAGGTGTGATTGATCTTTACCGTCATCAGATATGGCATTCCACTTTTTTCCATCTGAGAAAACGGTGTTATACACAAAATACGGCGCTTCATCTACGTTATCTTCACTAACTGCGGTTAGTGTACCTGTCTTTTCATAACGTCGCTCTTGTGCTTGATATATGCGATGAGCAAACACTTTGGACACGCTGTCTGCACCAAACTCTATACCATCGAGAATATAAGACTCACTAACAACATAGTTATGAGCATGATATTTCGCTGGATCTCTTTTGTCTGTCGGAATACCAATGCCATATACGTCGACTATTTCAAGGAAATCAATATATTTCATTGAGTTAAATACATCTCTTCCCATTAACGCAAGTGATTTAGATGCGTATTCTTCGTAGCCAATGCGCCCTTCTTGCACCAGTTCCATAATGCTATCATCGGTCGAGGTTGGACGAGAGCCATACATATAACCGTCTTTCAACATATGACTGACTTGCCAATGATTAAGAACATCGTTCACTTTCTTATTGTACTCTGGGTACTGCCATATCAGTATGTTCATCGGGACCAAGATGCGACCAATATCAATCGCAGACCAACCGATCCCATTTTCTTTCGGGTTATTCGAATAATCTACCATTGCTAAAGTCTGAGTATTATAAGCTTTGTTTGGTAACTTCCCGTCAACCAATGGTAATTTAGCCAAAGTAGAAAGCGCTTTATCAATACGTTGACTGAACTCTTGATGTGTAATTACGTTAATTTTTTCAGCGGCTAACAACCCCATAAGATACGACGCAGTGTCCCACATGGTTGTGGAAGGATAACCGTCAACAGAATTGACCAGACCAGTGTTGTCTTGATAATTGTTTTCAAAGTATTGCCAAGCCACTTTAGCCCATTCAAACTCTTCCTGTGACAACACTCTTGTGGACTTGAAAGGAATGTCTTCAGGTATGTCAAAAGTTATATTACCAAGTACTCTTCCTGGCTCCCGGCTTTCTATACTGAATGCAATAATGAGCGCCGTCGCTAACCCCAAGATGAAAACCACATGATGGCGAGCGTTCACTAAAGCCTGTTTAAACCCCATACTTCAACTCCTCCGAGTCTGTCGTTTCTTGTTTATCTTCAAAAGATGTTGGCGGTGTCCAAAATGCTGCTGCAATCATTCCCCACATGGCCATCATATTATTAATTATCCAAAACGTATTTAGCACTAAACCACCAAATGAATAGTTACCCCAACTTCCAGTTGAGTGGCCAAACCAAGCAAAGCATAAACTGAACAAACTAAGCATAAACACAAGGGTTTGAGGGATGACTAATCCAAAAAATGTTCCGCTTTGCCTTTCTTTAGGTGTCGTAGGAAAACTTATTTTTCTGCCTCTAAGAACCGTCCATAAAGCACGGAGGTTCACTGGGAAAAATGATAAGAAGTTCGTTTTCCCCTTATAACCAGCCACTCCCCAAGTCCCTATCATCATCGCAAGTTCAGCAGTCAAAACGTATGGAAGAAAATGAAGATAAAAAGTGACATCATAAGCGCTGACAGGCGCTATGGATGTTAAAAAGTAAACGATTGGACATGCCAAGAAAATGATGTTCCATATTGCAGAAAGGTTCGACCAAAAGCTTGCGCCATACATTAGCTTTTGCTTAAAGTTTAGACCCTTACGAAATATTGGATTGTCATTCATAAAGATATCAATCGACCCACCCGAGTATTTAAAGCGCTGCACAGTCCATGTTTGAAGATCTTGAGGAGAAAGCATCTTGCTTTCTACCCTAGGGTGCATTACCGAACGCCAATTTTTATCCCGATCAGAATGAAGCACTATCGATGTATAAAGGTCTTCGGAAACGTGGAATTTGTAAGGTGTAAATTCGGTGTCAAACAAAATTTCATCTTTCAAGTTCGCAGAAATAGACGAATCGATAGTTTTTTCACGCGTTAACCGTCTGATCTGCTTTTCTACTTCCTCGTGTTCTCGAGTAATTTGATCTGCATAAGCTCTAAGAGCGGCTTCCATTACCGCTTCCCTTCGATGTATTGAGCCAGCACCACAGCAAAAAGAGGCATTAACCCAATTACGGCGTCTTTGAATGACGTCATAAAACATTTGTGGGTCATTCACATACGGATCTTCGCCAAGAGTAACTGGTCCATATATCCTTTCAATTCCTTGTCCTACAATACGAGACCATCGACCAAGTTTACGTTCAAGAAAGTCAGGCAGGCGTTCTCCCTCTGGCAAATCAAAAAACCATTGTGGCGTTTGAACCCATGCAACCGTCGAATCTCTGAAGTAACCTAATGTGTTCTCTAAAATTGTGGGAAAGGGACGAGTATCAGCATCACAGATCACAACAAAATCTCCGCTAGTTTGCTCCATAGCATTGCGAAGATTACCCGCTTTAAAACCAATATTACCCTCACGAGTGATATAGCGAACACCCATTTCATCAGCCATCAACCGCATATCCTCGCGTTTGCCGTCATCAAGTATATAAATATTGATATCTATTGGGTGTGGATAACGGATTTTTTTTGCGTCCAAAATACTGAGCTTAACTAACTCCGGCTCTTCATCATAACTAGGAAAAAAAACGTCGACACTTATGGCTCTGTCTTCATTGGTCTCCTTCACACACTCTGCGATTTTGTATGGTGGTGCTTTGACTGGCTCGTCTTCAGTTTTCCATAAATTGAAAGTAAATAGTATTGAGCCTATGAATGCACAGGATTCAGCAAAAGCCAAAGGTAGAGAAAACCACAGAGCCTCATAATTTAGTGCATATAACCAACGCCAACCCAAATACCAAATACCCAAGGTAAGATTGCATGTTGCAAGATATTGATAGAGAAGTTCTCTGGGTATACTGTGAGGTACCGGCTCTGGTGGAACCCTGTGTTCAAAATGCCGAAAGTAGCTATCCATCCTTTGATTCCCATTTCACGATTTTTATGCAGTCACATCTTGGTGTTTACAGCAAAGTCAAATTAAGAAGAAAAAGCTCCATCGATTAATTCACTTTCTTCTAATCGTTTAGTCAAAATAAACTTGTTATGACCAGCCTCTGAGGTCATAACTACATCATCCATCAAACTGGAAACGATCAAAAAACCTCTGCCTGAGGTCTCCCAAGTATTTTCATCATTCGGATCTGCTTCCAAAAAGTCGTTGGACAAAGCTGAAGCCAAAGCCTTCGCAGACATAGCTTCACCTTGATCAATCACCTCTATGCTCAAGTCGCGCCCAACAAGTTGACATTTAACAACGACTTTAAATCCTTCCTGCGCTTTATATGCATGAATAACAGCATTGTTGACCATTTCAACAACACATAACTCTAATTGCGTTGCAAGGCCCTGAGAAATACCAGCCTCTAACCAATAGTTGTTCAATGATTCTGCAGCCTGTCTTGATAATCCTAATGAGCTTTCATACACCTCTTCAAACGTCACACGCTTTTCTGATGACATATTTGCCACTCCCAATTATTTAGATAGTATTTAGCATGTCAGACACTCGATTGTGCGCGACATGTGAGCGAAGATTAGACCAGTTGGAATCATTACTTGGTGCTCCATTATGGCCAATACAATAATTTCCAAATATTGTTTGATGTTTCACATGAGAGTCTTTTTCGACGTGGATATAATCAAAGATAAGTGACTCTTCAACAATACTTCCTTTATCTATTTGGCAGTTGGCTCCAATTAACGTAGGGCCAACTAGCTTTGCATTGGGGTCTATTTTGCAGCCGCTACCAATTACAACTGGCGGAGTAATATCACAATTATCTATATCAACAACAGAGTTAATACCTAACCATACTCCAGCTTTAACTTGTGTCCCTGGTATTCTATAACCCGGAACTTTCCCCTCTAGGATATCTTTTGTAACACTCCAAATGTCCATGATGTTGCCAACATCTAGCCATTGGAAGTTCATCTCAACAGCATAAAAGGGAATATGCTCTTCAACCAGCTTTGGGAACAGCTCGCTACCTATGTCGTATTCAGTATCTTTTGGTATATAGTCAAAAATTGCCGGCTCAAAGATATATATACCTGTATTGATTTTTGTGGAAAGTGCATCTTCTTTGGCTGGCTTTTCTTGAAAGCTAGTCACACGCCCTTTGGCATCAGTAACTACTACACCGTATTTCTCAACCTCATCCAGAAGCACGTTCTTGGTAACAATTGTCGCAATGCCACCATTTTTTTTATGCAACCGAACCGCCTCAGTCAAGTCAAGATCAATCCAAGCGTCACCGCATACTACAACGAAAGTCTCATCAAAAAAGCCAGAGAATTGCTGGATTTTTTGCATGCCACCAGCAGAACCAAGGGCTTGACTATTATAAACTCCATCGACTAAACGTCCCTCATAGGAATAAGAGAGTTGTACATCGAAATGATGCCCATCACCGAAATATCCTTCTATCACCTCAGCAAGATGACTGGTATTAATCACTATTTTATTAATGTTATGCTGGGCATATAGCTCTATCATCGACTCCATTACTGGTTTACCAAGGATAGGTATCATAGGTTTAGGGATAACCTGTGTTATTGGTTTTACTCGCGTCCCTTGTCCTGCAGCTAGTATCATTCCTTTCATGGTAGATCCTTAAACTGTTGTTTCTACAGCAACATCCACACTGTCATAAGTTTTAATTAAACGATCCATTCTAGTTAGCTTGAATAAATCCAAAACCGGCTTTTGAGCATTTGCAACACATATCTGTCTGTCTCTAAGGAGCTTATACACGCCCATTACAGCACCTAGTCCACTGCTATCCATAAACTTCACATCTTCAATATCTAGAACGACTCGAGATCCCAACTTAGGTGTAAGAGTCTCAATAGCCTGTCTAAATTCCGGGGCGAGTTTTGCATCAAACCTCTCTTCTTTTATTTGAAGAACTGTGCTGTTGCCTTGTTCACTAATTTCATATTGCATTGAGTTTCTCCTTTTGATGGACCTTTCCATTCTGCAGTAAGAACACTGACATCATCTTCAAAACAATCAGACTGCTGCCAATGCTTAACCTTATCAACCAGAACTTCAGCTTGTTGCCTAACAGGGTAAATATTAAGAGTTTCTATGGTATTTTTGAGCCCTTCTTCAGTAAATCTTGCGCCTCCACTTTCTGCTTCAGTAATACCATCCGAATAAAACCAAACCTTGTCGTTGGGATCGAGTTGGATGATTGAAGATTGATATTCAATTTCATCAAATGCACCAACGACAAAGTTGTTGTGACCAATCAGCTCGGCGTGTTGATTTTTTCCGTGATACCAGACCAGTGGTGGATGCCCGGCACAACAATATGACATAAGACCAGTTTGCGTATTGAGCACAGCATATATCATGGTGAAATAGAGGATATTGCTCCCATCACTCATATACATACTATTTAACTTTGATACCACTTCTTCGGGAGGCACTATTTCCTTCGCATCCCCTTTTTCCCTAATAACGATAGAAGCGTCACCTGTTGTGATTGATAGACTTGTTTGAACTGAGAAAGACATCAGTGCAGAAGACACGCCATGACCTGCAACATCCAGTAGGTAGAAAGCTATATGATCTTCATCAAGCTGCATGTAGCCAAGCATATCTCCACCTATCTGAGCACTCGGAATGGAGATATAACTTAATTCAACGCAGGTGAAAGAACGCGACTTCGGTAGAAGATGCTTGATTAAATCACTTGCAGAATCGAGGTCACGCATGATCAAATCATAGGCTTTGTCTAATTTAGCATTCTTCTCAGTGAGCTCATTGTGAAGTGTAAGTGTTCTGAAACCAGCTTGAATTCTTGCTTCGAGTTCATCAACAGAGGTTTTCTTGTCTACGAAGTCATCTGCCCCCGTAACAATGCCATTAATTACTGAAGTTTCATCGCTGTTCGAAGACAATAACACGAAGAAAATATAACGGTGATAATCTCGTGATTTGAGGATCTTGCACAACTCAAGCCCGTCCATACCTGGCATGACCCAGTCACTGAGTACAAACTGAATTTCATTGGACGTCGATAAAATATCGAGGGCATCTCCGCCGCTGGTCGAAGTATGAACAACATAACCTCGCTTTTTAAGAACTGAACTCATATAGAGAAGAGTCATAGGGTTGTCATCAACCACGAGTATATCTTTCATTTCTAGCCTTATACAAACTTGTACTTTGACGTCAAACCGCAAACAAATGTGTGATGTATATTTTCTAGTTTTTAGATTCGCGGCGTTTACAACTTTAGGTTAGACTCAAATGACTTTAATGCAACTGATTTCTTATTCATTTTACATCTTGTACATTAAGATGTTTTGCTTCTAACACTAAACCGCTCGGCTTGCTGTTAAAAATGACAAATACACGAGTTACAATTTTACTCCTTATCGTCTTTATGACGACTAGTTTGGCTTTCGCTGATAACTATCACGCGAATACAGCACCTCATTCAAGCACGGTTTCTATAGATAGAAGTCAATTGACACACTTAAATGACACCACAGCCGGTAAAGATGACATCGAACATTTAGATGAGATATGGAAAGGAGTCAGCAGTTCTTTTGACTTTCCTTATAAAGAATGGGAAAGCAAAACTTTCCTTGAAGGTTTAAGCGGAAATATAGGTTACCATCACCCAATATCACAAACTAAATCAGCTAACTTACCAGCAGGAAGCACACAAGGACCAAGCAATCACAACACGACATCCACACTATCGCTAAAATATGCCATTGCCGGGAGTTGGTTCATATCCGGCACTCTCTACTACTACTGGGATAAGGATCAAAAGCAAGATTGGAATCCAGACTTTACCTATGTCTTTGGCTACAGCGATTGGCGACCATATACTGTCAGCTTGGTTTACTCTAATTATGGCGGCAATCGTTTCAACCCCGAAGCAGGTAATCCTGTAACGGAGTTTAACCAAGGAACATGGGCCCTTGGCTGGAAATTCCCCATCACTGAACCTTTTATCGATTGGCTAAGTTTTACTGAAGAAGGAGCCATTGGTTGTCAAATTGACTATAACCTAACCCCTGAATATTTCGATTTAGCCTCTATCTCCTATAAGAAGAACCACCAAACTGTCAGCTTAGGTTGCAAATACTCAATTTGGGGAAATTGGTATATGAACGGTACCGCTTTTTACTATTTTGATGATTCACAAAAACAACCTTGGAACCCTGACTATACTTATGGCTTTGGCTATTTTGACTGGCGCCCTGGCACGATCACTTTGCAATATAACAATTATTCTGGAAATCGATGGAATAGATCAGAACGTGGTGAAAATACCGGAAGGTTCAAAGATGGCGCTATAACCCTAGCATATAGTTTCTCATTTTAACCGTTGAATCATAAAGACAATGTACCTTACATAGTAATTGCAGGCGACTAGAGCTAAACTAAAACGAACCCATATGAACCCATTCTCATATGGGTTATTCAAGAAGTAAGTCAATCAGCTTATCAAATGTCATGCTAGGAGAATACAAATGGAAGGCACAAAACACGATGATGTCATTATTGGTACAGACCAAGATGATGCTGTTAACAGCCGCTCAGGAAATGACGATATCTCAACACATGCGGGTGATGATTTTGTTACAGCAGGAGAAGGCAGTGATAAAATAATGGCTGGTGATGGTGCCGATACTGTCTTAGGCGACGTCGAATACGACTTGAATAGTGAGAGTCAACAGCAAGGTAGCTCAGACCACTCATGGGGTAATTCTCAAACGGTCTACCAATTTGACAACCAGGAAGAGGAACCGCAAAGTAGCCATTCAATCAAGCTAGACAATTTTGCTGTCAATCAATCTGTAAACACCACTACTTCCGCATCAGGCTTTTCTCCAAACACGCCCATCACAGTTCAGCTTACAGATGAAGAAGGAAACCTCATTGCTTCTCAACTGGTGCAAGTTAGTAATGATGGTTCGATCAATTTAGAGATAGATATTGAACAGTCTTCTATTGGCGAAAATGGTGAAGTCACATTCACGTTCCTCAATGAACAAAATACCCCTATTACGACTCTCAGTGAGATGGACGTCGCAGTAAGAAATATCTATGACGACACAATTGATGGTGGTAAAGGCGACGATATTCTTAAAGGGCAGCAAGGCAATGACACTATATACGGAGGCGAAGGACAAGACTTCTTAGATGGTGATATCAATGATGACACTTTATATGGAGGGACCGGTGACGACGTCGTGGTTGGTGGCAGTGGCGATGACAAACTTTATGGTGATTCTGGCAACGATACCCTGCTCGGCTCTGATGGTAACGATGAAGTCTATGGTGGTGAAGGCGACGATCTCGTAATGGGAGAATTAGGAGATGATACTCTTCATGGCGGCCTAGGTAGCGACACTCTTATTGGCGACGATGGCAATGACAAATTGTACGGAGGAAGTGATAACGACAAACTCTTTGGAGGAAAAGGACAAGATTATATCGAAGGAAACAGTGGCAACGATGAAATCCATGGTGAAGAAGGGAACGATACGATTCTCGCAGGCGAAGGCGATGATTTTGTGCTTGGCGGCACGGGTGACGATGATATATCAGGTGCGCAAGGGCATGACTTGTTACTCGGTGGCGACGGCGACGACATAGTTAGTGGCGGTGAAGGTAATGATACGCTGGTCGGCGAGCTAGGCAACGACCAACTTTCAGGTGGTGAAGGTAATGATACGCTCTTTGGTGACTCTGGCGATGACATCATCGTTGGCGGCACTGGAGATGATACCCTGTTTGGCGGTGAAGGAAATGATACGTTAGATGGAGGCGAAGGCCATGACATAGTTCATGCAAATGAAGGCGTTGATATTATCACTACTGGCTTGGGAGATGACCGTGTCTATGCTGGTTCGGGAGACGACATTATCGATACCGGAGAAGGTGCTGATACTGTCTACGGTGAAACCGGCCACAACATCATATCATCAGGCTCCGGCGATGATACGGTTTATACCGATACTGGTGACGATCAAATTGACGCAGGATCTGGTCATGACAGCATTTATGCGGGGGATGGTAATAATACTATTTCATCGGGCTCTGGTCATGACATCATGTATGCTGGAAGCGGAGACGATACCATAGCGACATCTGAAGGTAACGATACTGTCTATGCAGGAGATGGTGACAACCTCATAGATACTGGTACTGATCACGATACTGTTTTTTCTGGTAGTGGTAAAGATAACATCACACTTGGTGAGGGTCACGATAAAGCATTTTCCGGTGCAGATAACGATACAATCACTGCAGGTTCAGGCAATGACCAAGTTTTTGCGGGTTCTGGTGATGACACAGTCCTAGGAAGTTCAGGCAACAATCAGCTATACGGTGAAGCTGGGAACGATACTCTTGAAGCAGGTATGCATGCGAGCGAGTTGTATGGTGGAACAGGCGAAGACAATCTGCTTGGTTCTGATGAGAGTGACAAACTCTATGGAGGCAGTGACAACGACAACATTGTCGCACAAGCAGGCGATGATATCGTTGAGGGTAATGATGGAGACGATACGATCGAATTAGGCCTTGGTCATGATATTGCCTTTGGTGGTCAGGGTAACGATCTTATTTCGGGCGGTGAAGGCAACGACACTCTCGTAGGTGACACTGGTGATGACGTATTGCTGGGTAATTCGGGTGATGACATATTAGTTGGAGGCCGAGGGAACGATACACTCGACGGTGGGACTGGCCGCAGTGAAATCTATGGAGAGGATGGCAATGACACTATCATCAGCGCTTCTGATGATGACCTACTATCAGGAGGAACTGGAGATGACGTGATCATATCCGGTCAAGGGAGTGATACTGTATTTGCTGGTGCGGGTAGCGATAATGTAGAAACTGGTGAAGGCGCTGATACTGTTTATGGCGAATCTGGATTAAACACCATTTCAACGGGCTCCGGTGACGATGTGGTTTATGGTGGTATACATACAGATAACATCATTTTGGGAGAAGGCAGTGATCAAGCATTCGCGGGTGATGGCGAAGATGCTATCGACGGTGGATCCGGCGACGACCATATTGATGCGGGCAGCGGTGACGACATCGTTAAAGGTGGTACGGGGAACGACGCAATATTTGGTGGCGCTGGTAACGACGAGTTAATTGGCGGAGAAGGTTATGACTTCATTGCAGGTGGCGATGGAGACGATGTCATCACTGATGATGGGCAAGACACTATTTTAGGTGAAGCCGGTAACGATACATTAACGGCAGCCGTCTCTGGTAGTCACAATATTTTCGGCGGAGAAGGAAACGATACCATTATAGGCAGTAACTCCGAAGATACGCTATATGGAGGTGCCGATGACGATACCATCACTGGTGCCGACGGGAACGATGTCTTATACGCTGGTGATGGTAAAGACGTCATAGATGCTGGTATCGGCAATGACACTGTATATGGTGAAGCAGGCACAAACAAAATTACTCTTGGTCAAGGAGATGACACACTTTTTGGAGGCTCAGGGGCAGATATCACATCAGGAGGTGAAGGCAGTGACACCTTGTACGGAGCAGAAGGAAACGACGAATTATCTGGTGACAAAGGAGAGGATTTCATCGATGCAGGAAAGGGAGATGACGTCGTATCTGGTGGTGAGAATAATGATTTAATTTTTGGTGGTTCGGGTAACGATTCGATTTCTGGCGATGAAGGAGACGACCTACTTTATTCCGGCACAGGTAATGACGCGCTTTCAGGCGGAGAAGGTAACGATAAGCTCACTGCTCAAGGTGGAACCAATACCCTATCTGGTGGCTCAGGTGATGACATTCTTCTTGGTGGAGACGGTGCGGATACTTTATTGGGTGGTTCTGGAGCGGACTATATCGAAGACAGTTCAGATAGTAATACAATAGATTCTGGTGAAGGTGCTGATGTCATTAAACTCACAGGATCAAACAATACAGTACAGGCTAATCTTGGAAGCGATGTAATCGAAGTTATTGGTGGCAACAGAAATACCATCGATGGAGGGGATGATGACGACTCAATTACCGTATCTGGTGACAACAACACGATTCTAGGTGGCACTGGACAAGATACTATTTCACTTTCAGGAGCCGGGAGTAATACTGTAGCCGGGGGGGATGGGAACGACACTATCACCGCGGAAGACGGGCTAAATAAGGTGTCAGGAGGTCTGGGTAATGACACCATCACTATAGATTCAGGTGTTAACACAATCGATGGCGATGAAGGGAGTGATAAAATCACAACAGGTGATGGAGCGGACATACTTCGTGGTGGTGAAGGAAACGATACACTAAATGCGGGTTCAGGCTCGGACCAACTTTTCGGCGGTGAAGACGATGATAGACTCTATGCAGGGTCTGGTGATGACACATTAGAAGGCGGCGATGGTAACGACTTTTTATGGGGTCAAAACGATACGGACACCTTAAAAGGCGGTGCGGGTGACGACTATCTTTCCGGTGGCTCTGGTACAGATACACTATACGGAGGCGAAGGCAAAGATACCTTGAAAGGTGATTCTGGAGACGACATGCTTTGGGGGGGAACGGATAATGACAACCTTCAAGGTGGCGGGGGAAAAGATACCTTATTTGGCGAGCAAGGCGATGACTCATTATCAGGCAATGGAGGTGACGATATGCTGTACGGCGAGGAAGGAAATGACAAACTATCCGGAGGCTCCGGAACCGATTATCTTTCTGGTGGCGAAGGAAATGACACTCTCAGCGGCAATGATAATGCGGATACGCTAGATGGTGGTATGGGTAACGATAGTTTATCTGGTGACTCTGGCAATGACACACTCTACGGTCAGGTCGGCGATGATCTTCTTGATGGCGGTGAAGGTGTCGATCGACTCTATGGTGGAGCTGGGAATGATAAACTTATTTTTGACTCAACCGAATTGAATAGTGGTGAAGAAAATGTAGTGCATTACAGCGGAGGGGCCGACTTTGATGTTCTGTTAGTTAATAACGACAGCCAAACACAAATGATTGATATGACACATAGTACGTTCCAAGAGCTTGAAGGAGTACAAATTAACTCTAGTGATACAGAGATATCACTTGCACTCGATAAAATCGCAGCGAACAACACTGCTGGCGAAACTGCTGGGCAATTTGTCTGTACCGGAGCCAGTAACATAGATGTTTCTGGTTGGGGTTGGCAATTGACGGAAAGTCACATAGAAATGAGCAGTGATCTGCAAGGGATATATCAAGCAAGTAATATAGATACTGGGTCATTATACGGATATCGTTTTGAAAGCGAGTCGGGCCAAGAAGTTGTCATTTGGAGCGACTTAGATAGCTCGGATATTCACTTTCCGGATACAACAGAAGCCTGATACCAAAGTTAGTTGCTACATACCAAATCAGCCCTCCTAAGGGCTGATTTCATTTTTAAACAAACTAAGTTAGCAATCTACCACTCAATTCTCTATACATATTTCCCTAGTTTTGCGTGCTAATTGAGCGTCGTTAGAGATGACAAAATAATAGTAGTCCTGACTTAACTCACTTTTCTGAATAAATGTTCTCATATGACTAAGCATACTTTTAGCTTCACCATATCTTTCCAAATACTGTTTATCGCAAACGTTGATAACATCAAGATCAACCCGTAAAGATGCAAAATTGGTCATTAGCTCATCCACTCGCTTCTGAGAAGCTAGTTTTTGGGCTTGGTCTGAGTATTCACCCTCTAACTTTGAGAGGTGTTGTGCCAATTGTCGTTGTGTTTCCTGCTGGAGAGACGATCTTTCCTTCTCTAACTTTCTTGACATCGCCACTTTTGAATTAGATGTTTCTTTTCTCTGGGAAAAGTACTGAGACCGATACCTTTCTGAGTCCTGCTGAGATGCCAGTAAAAGGGCAGATAGTTCAATAATATGCTGTTTTTGTTCTGTATTTTTTTGAGAAATGTTGGCAATCTGATTTTCAAGTAGCAACCGCTCACTTTCACTGCTTTTTTCTAACTCAAAAAGCTCTAATGATAACTGTTGTGCAACAGCACTCAGCTTAGAAGAGTTTTCTTGCTCTTCGACTAACCGTTCAAAAGTGACGAAATATTGATATCCCAAATAACCTGAAGAAAGTAAAGCTACAGAGAAAAGTGCCCCAAATACATGCCTATTCATATACGCCTCCTCTCGAGCGAAGTTTTTTGTAGCACTTCTTCTCACATTGATGACAAAAATACGCCTGATGATGTACTTTCGCACTGCAATAAGGACATCGACCATATTTTCTATCTTGGCTAAGTAACAATAAAACTAAGCCAATAGGTCCTAGGACGTATCCCAGCAATACTCCTGCAACAAAATTGTTAGTTCGATAGCCAATATATGCAGTAAAAACAAAAATTAAAACGTAAAAAGAGAGCCAAAACAACATAGAATCGCTCATTATGATTCCCTCATTGCTTTGTCCATCCCAGACATAAGCGGATCAACCAGATAATCCCAAAGGGTTCTCTCTTCAACTAGTATAAGAACATCAGCTAGCATTCCAGGGTAAAGTTCTATATCTTGAGATTGCTGTAGTTGCACTAAATCATCAGCATCAAAACGCACTTTAACCAAGTAACCTTTATCAGCATCATCTGACTGGCCACCGTGAGTAATTCTATCAGCAGATACATTGATTACTTCGCCAAGAACAGGTGGTACTTCTCTCGTACTATATGCCGTTAAACGCACCCGAGCTTTTTGCCCTGACCGCACAATGTCGATATCTTTGGGAGAAACAACCGCCTCAACAATTAATGCATCGCTTTCTGGGACAATTTCCATGAGCACTTGACCAGCTTTAACGACACCACCAACGCTTGAAATATTCAACCCCACAACCCGACCAGCAAACTCGCTACGAATTTGAATTCTCTCTCGTACATCACGAACACTACTCATAATTTGTTCAACATCTCGTATTTCATCGTCAAGTGCTTTTAACTGAGTAGAATAATCCCTCTTTAGATCAAGAAGTTGACTCTGATATGTTTTATTCAGTGTTTCCAATTCCCGTTTCGCAACCTCTATAGCAATATTGACCTCAGCCAGTTCTGCATCAATACGAGCATAGTGGCGCTTGAGCTCCAACATCCTAGTTTTGGAAACATAACCCTTCTTAACCAAACCTGTAGTCATATTGATCTCTTGATCAATTAGGTCTCTTTGCGAAGTAATGGCTTTTTTTTGAAACTGACTACCTGTTATCTTCTCGCGAAAAAGTGCCGACTTTTGTTCGAAAAGTGAATCTATGATCTGATGTCGCATTTTACCTTGCTGATACTGAAGGCGTTCACTGGCTAGAATTGGCGCAATAATTAAGTAATCTCCATCGTGCTCCTCTTCACTAAATGTTTTAGGCCAAACGAGATCATCACCATTTAACAATGCATTAAGCCTTACTTTTTGAGCCATTAATGAATGACTACGATAAAGATAGCGCCTGTAGTCAGACTCAGATTTAGCATCCGATAATTCTATAAGTAACTGCCCAACTTCAACCTTATCTCCATCCTTTACAAATACTCTTTTAACCCACCCTCCCTTCAGGTGCTGGATCTGCTTTCTTTTGCTTTCAACAACCAAATGACCTTGAGCAACCGAAGCAGAGCTCAATTCCATTGTCATCGACCAAAGCAAAAATCCCCCGATGGTTATGGTCATGAGACAAACACCGGTAATAATCAAGTATCTGGTACTAAAATTAACATTCATACGACACCCTCCTCTGAATAGCGATTGGAACGAGAAGGTTCAGAGGAACGGCTATGTTGATCAGATTCCAAGCCTAAGAACTGATCACAGGTACCAGCTTTGGCAACACGACCGTCTTTAAGACTCATCACCCAGTCCATTTGCCGCAAAAAACCGGGACGATGCGATATCATTACCACAGTGATTTTACGTTCCTTGCAGTGTTGTAAAACGATAGCGAGTGCTGTTTCACCCTCAGGATCTAAGTTTGAATTGGGTTCATCCAACACCAAAACTCTTGGTTCCGAATAAATTGCTCTGGCAAGACCAATACGCTGCTTTTGTCCACCAGATAACAAAACGCCACCTTCGCCAATATATGTTTCATATCCATTAGGTAACCCCATGATAAGTTCATGTATACAGGCAAGTTTTGCAGCAGCGACTACATCCTCGTCTTTTGCGTTAGAAAATCTTGATATATTTTGTTTTATGGTGCCAGCTAACAGTCCGACATGCTGTGGTAAGTATCCTATGTAGCGTCCAAACTGTTTTTGGTCCCACTTTTTCACCTTGGCGCCATCGATTTTTATTTCTCCAGCTGTAGGTGGATATATCCCCATCAGTAGAGATACTATGCTGGACTTCCCTGAGCCTGAATTGCCCATTATGGCGAGAGCATTACCCGCTCCGAGTTTAAAATTGATAGATTGAAGAGCTGGTGCCTTACAACCGTCAAATTGCAAAGAAACATTACTAAATTCGATATCTCCTTTAGGCTCAGGAAGCAAGGTGTTTTCCGCACCTTGATCTTTGATACTCAACGCATTAAGCCTTACCCAAGATTGATAAGCACCATACCAAGTCTTCCAGCCACTGACAGAGCTTTCAAACGGACTGACAACTCGACCAATTAAAATTGAGCTGGCAATCACGGCACCAATTCCTATATCCTGATGCAATGCCAAATAGACACCGAGCGTGAGTACGATAATCTGTAGCAGCGACCTAAAATACCGACTAACGGCTAATAACATCCCCACTCTAGAATTAGCTAACCACTGCAGCTTAAGTACTCGATTGTTTTTCCCCTTCCAGAGTTCTCCAATATCTTCACTCATTCCCATAGCTTTTAACGTTGGGGCATTCCTTAAGTAATCGTTTAATTCCGTGGCCACTCGAAACATATCATCTTGAGCCTCAACGCTCACTTTCCTACCGCCTAATATCATAGACAAAGTTAATAACGAAAAAACCAAAACTCCCGCTAGAGCCACCATACCAATGTATGGATGAAGCAAAAACAAAAGCATCAAGAAAAATGGTGTAAATGGTAGGTCTAAAATTGAGGAGGTGGATGGAGATACTAAAAAATTGCGTATTGTTGTTAAGTCTTGTAGAGGCTGCTTTTCAACCCGATTGGTCTTACACGAGTCACTGATACTGCATGACAGCAGATCGCCACTCAAACAATCATCCAGCTTTAACGCAGAACGTTGTAGTAATTGAGTCCTGATATACTCCAACAATGATTGGGACGTCACTAAAAACAAAGTAATTGAAAGCAAAGCAATCAGAGTATTAATACTCGCACTACTCATAACTCGATCAAAAAGCTGTAAGCTGTATAGAGGGATTGCTAATACGAGTAGGTTGATACCTAAACTGAAGTAAAGTGCAGCACACACATCAGCCTTGACCGCAGAAAACGGTCCCGTTTTTATTTTTTTCATACCCAGCCAGTTTATATTTATAACGTTATATATCTGAGTATAGACAACTTTTTCTGGTTAGACTGATAATTAATAGATGAATTGGGCGAAGGAGTGTAGTGGCAAAACTAGCAGGACAGATCTATGTAAAATCAAACCTTTTACTGATTTCAAAACCAGTTGCTTCCTCTCTAAAACTCTCTTTGATAATCCAATTTATCGGACTTCTCACCCATTTCTGAGGGTCATTTTCAGGAAAGTAGTCCACAACCCTCAGCCCAACAACGTCGATATTAAGAGCCTGGCATACTGTTACGCATCGGTCAGCATGCCATGCTTGAGCAACAATCATTACTTTATCTAAGCATTGGCTATTAGATGCATACCTGGCTACATCTTCAGTACTCTGATAATCGGAGCTTATTATTGGAGTATGCCTAATATGACCCAGATGCGATGAAATTTCTTGCTGCGCAAAAACGTTAACTTTGGGTTGATGATAAACAATGTCATCAACAACAGCAGCTAAGACTTTATTCACACACTCACTAGCACCAAATGAAAATACTATAACCGCATTAGCATCCTCGGGCTCGCCAAAACATTCAAGCTTTAGCTGATGGGACAACAAGTAATATCGGATCTTTTGCATGTCAGCTTGGCTTAATTGGTAAGTGTCTGCACACGAATCTAACAGGCTATCAAGTCGATATGAAGAAATACTGTCTTCTCGGCTTTTGGGTTCCAAATTTGTTATAGAGTTGAACAACGCTGGCATAGCTTACACTTCCTAACCCTAGTTATACTTAATAAACGCCTTCGGGCCTAGCCAGTTTTTTTGTTGTTATAGAGTTAATCTTATCACAAATTACATATTTATTATTAACAATAAAGAGTACACAATAATCTAACTTTGTGGCTTGTGCCCTTTTAGATAAATAAACATGTATTATCATTAAATTACAGAATTCAAACCTTTATATTTTAACTTTTGACTCACTCATATCGATTGCAGAAATATTGTCGCTTACTCTATTGCTCTTCGTGCATACTCATGACCTCTATGCTGTATGCGCAGGAAGAAACAAGTTTCTATGGTCAAAGAAGCGTCGGCATACCTGCAGAAAGAACTGAGGAGCAGACGTGGTTCTACAGGCGATATATTGCCCCAGCAGTAAAGCCAGAAACACAAGAAATACCAGAAAACATTCACAATAAGAATGCCGTCAATTCATCTCAACAAGTCGAACAATATACTCTTTCTCGAAATGAGCTTTTGATCGCCAAGAAAGCTAATTACTATTTCGCGCGTAATCGTCGCGTGGAAACGGGGTTCTGGGATTCTGTACAAGGTTATAGTCATACAACTATGTGGGATCTAGCCAGCGGTATAGCTTCAGTTCTCGCGTCTGAAGCTCTAGGGTTGAAAACATCTCGACAGGCCCTTTATGAACTGCAAAAAATGCTCTCCACATTACTTGAAATACCTTTGTATGACGGTAAGCTCCCAAATCGTGAGTACAGTACCAAAACAGGGCAACCTACTGGCAAACTCAGCGATACCCCATCAAACGGCAATGGGTGGTCAGCACTAGATATTGGTCGATTGCTTATCTGGTTCAAAATACTCATTCAACAGCATCCTGACCTCGCGGATGATGTTTTTAAAATAACGAGTAAGTGGGACCTTTCTTTAGCAATCAACAATGGAACCCTTTTTGGCACAAAACTGTACAAAGGACGTGAGTACTATCGTCAGGAGGGGAGAAATGGATACCTGCAATACGCAGCTTATGGGTTCACTTTGTTTAATCACTCCGTTCCACTGCCTGATTTAAAAAAATATATATCGTATGTCGAAGTAGATGGATCGGAGATTGCCATTGATATTCGCAATGTACCCTTCCTAACCAGTGACCCATATGTCCTAGCGGGCTTAGAATATGGTGAAGACCCGACATGGAGTCAATTAAAGCAATTTTATCGACTACATAAAGATAAATGGCAACAGAATGGGGTTTTAACCAGTTATGCAGAAGATGCGATGAGCAAAAATCCTTGGTTTGCATATAATAATATTTTTTATTACGGTAAGCCATGGACGAGCGTAAGCCCAAGCGGTAAACCAATTGAAAACCCTCAAACTTTCAGTAATAAGGTAGCTTTCGGGTTTAGTGCTCTTTTTAACGACAGTTTTAGTCAGCAACTATTTAATAAAGTCCTTGAAGATAGTCTAAACCATAGGAGTATACCCACCGGAACCTATGCCAATAATGGTGCTAACTCATCTTACAATATCAATACTAATTCTATGATTTTAGTGGCTTTATGGTATAAAGCTAATGGCTTCAAGCCAATATTATCACCCTAAGTAGACTCAAACAGGTCACAACTCATAGTGTTTAAATCATCTTCACTTTCCTGATGGGGAACATATCTTATTTCACCAATATCGAAGCTGAAAGCTTCATCGGCATAGATCAGCAATGGTGTGTTGACATCAGAAAAATTGACTCCTTGATTCGCAAAACACTCTAAGGGTATGCGGATCGTTAGCCATTCTCCTTTATCACCATTACTCACTTGTTCAAGGAACTCTGAAATTGGAGCTATAGCACCACATGGGTAGACACAATGTGAGGCCAGTTTTAAAGATGAAGGGATAGCGCTACGAATTGAGATATCAAACTCGAGCTTTGATTTTGCAGCGAGGTAATCTCTCATATCAATCCCTTTTTTATCTGGAGTCTGGATATAAAACTGCATGGGGAACGTATTGCCAAATTTAATAGTCAAGGCATCATGTTGGTGTTTATAGTTTAACGGGCTAGACTCGGCGCTCCCTATTTGTGTTACCCTTTCTGTCGATAGTAGATGTTCCTTCCAATTAGTCATTTTCCCACTCATTTTGGGGATAAAGATATGTGTCGAGTTTCGACTAAAGAGCTCCATTGCTTCTGTTGGAATGGTAGTAACTTGACTCTGACCACATCCCCAATCTCTAGAATCCATAGCAAGGGTTAAATCATTAATCTTAGAGCCATTTGAGTAGTTCAAGCCGTAGCCATAACTAAACAATACGTTCGAGTCAGTGTATGGAGCCTCAAACTTTGGAGGGATATAGTCTGGGATTATTTCGCTAGGTTTATTAATTGCTGTCGCACATTTTTTATTTGGCCAAGAAAATGCAAGTCTTCCTGTAAAGTCATAGCCTTGATTGGAAAATAAAACATCAGTTATCCCTCTAGCTTCGGTTCCAGGGAGCCATGCGGCAACGAAGGCATCAGATAAATCAAGTTCTGGATTAATGTACATTGGCCGGCCAGAAAGCAAAATAGTCAATACTTTGAAGCCCTGACTTTTCAATTTAGAAATCAGTTTAAAATCGTCAAATTGTTGAGAACCTTGTTCAGAATAAGCCAGTGTCTGATGAGACTTAATATCACCGTGCATTTCTGCATATGGATCTTCACCAATAACTACTACAGCAATTGAATCTAAGGGAGCTTGGTCAATGGACGTAAAAACAGACTTGGTACCAACTTGCTTGTAAAAAGCTTCAAGAACCGTATCTCCATAAGCAAAGTCCTCTCTCTTATTATCTTTCCCTTGCCAAGAAAGAGTCCAACCTCCCGTCTGCTTTCTCATGTCATTGGCAGCGCTGCCTACAACTAAATATGGTTGATTTTCGACTTTAAGTGGAAGAAGACTCTGGCTGTTCTTAAGTAACACTAAGGATTCTCTGACTGCTCGACGAGCGAGGCGACGGTTCGAGTCCATACCCAGTATCAGTTGCTCTCCGGCAAGCTCGCGATATAGTGGCCTTGGTTTCTCCCATAAGCCAGCTCGCATTTTTACCCTCAAGATTCGCGTTACGGCGTCATTGATTCGTTCTTCGGTTATGACACCATTCTGCACCTGAGCGATAACATTTCGATAAAACCCTTTCCAATCTTTGTTATCCGTTACCATAAACAAATCGTTTCCAGCATTCACTGCTTTGGGACAATTTGAGGCTGTACAACCTGGAATTTCTCCATGTCCATTCCAGTCCGTTACAACAATTCCATCGAACCCCATCTTTCCCTTGAGCACTTCTTGAATCAAATATCGACTTCCATGAATCTTACCGAACGTATTATTATTTAAAAGATTAACATCTTCAGGATCTTCGCTTTGCCATGAGTTAAATGACGTCATTACAAGCTGAGCGCCAGCGTTCAGAGCAGCATAATAACCTTGAGCATCAATATTTCTCAGGTAATCCTCACTGTATTTATTGTTTCCTCTATCTTTGCCTTGATATGTTCCGCCATCTCCAATCCAATGTTTGACAGTGGCTAATACTTTCTTGTGAGAGCGCAATCCACTTGCATCACCTTGGAGCCCTCTCACAATTGCCGCACTATAATCAAAGGTAATATCTGAACTCTCAGAATAACCTTCATAAACGCGTCCCCATCGATAATCTCGTGGTATAGCTACCGTGGGTGCAAAGGTGATGTCTATTCCTGTAGCGGCAACTTCTAATGCAGTAACTTCACCAATTTTATGCAATAGGTCCGGATTATTAGCGGCACCTAAGCCAATATTATGAGGAAAAATAGTAGCCCCATAGACATTATTATGACCATGAACCGCGTCAGTGGCCCACATGAATGGAATTCTAAAACCTCGTCCAGAATATGCTTTATCTAACGCAAGCCAATACTTGTCTGCAAGCTCAACCCAATCCATAGATGAAGCATACTTATTATTGTTTGGCCAACTACCTCCACCATTGAGGATTGAACCTATTTTGTAGTATTGGGCTTCTTCGGGAGTTATCTGTTTTAGCTCGGGCATTATCATCTGACCGACTTTTTCTCCCAAAGTCATCTTTGAAACAATGTCTTTGATCCTAAGTTCAATGTATGGATCTTGCTTTATTTCACTATTTAGTTTTGGCCATGTTTTGTGATAAGTATCAGCAGACGACTCGTTACTTAGGGCTTTACCCGTAACTACATTCAATAAGACGCCAAATATCACAATAACAAGAAAATTAGTTGGTTTATCCATTATAGCCAAGCCTAACGTTATGTTTTTTCAATTATAGAATAATGATGAAATGATATAGCTTTGGGTTGAAATATATTTACCGACGTATAATTAATTCATGTCACTGTAGATAGTTCTGTTAAAATTTTGGTGTAACTAAAGAAATCATTATTGTCGACATTTAATACTTAGATGAAGATATTGACATTTAAGCAATAGCATAAAAAGTAAAAGAGTGCCGTAATTGCACTCTTTAATTTCTTAGATTAGGTAAAGTTTAACCTTTAGCGGTATGTCGTTTAAAATTGAACCGTCTAGACACAACGTATAGACTATAAACTCTATTAAGCCCCTGCATCTGCATTAGCGACTTTTAAATCCTCGTTGCGTTCAAACTCAACAAGCGAATAATCGTCATTGTTTTGAGCTACGGCATCTCGATACCCATCATAAGAACACTCTCCAATATCATTTCTCGGACATATAGAGACCTGATTTTTATCAATCATCTCTATCCCACAGTTCGGACAATATTTACTCATGAGACTTCTCCTGACGTTGTCTGCCTTGTACTGTACATACAGGCGTAAATCCTGCTAATAAAACTCTAACTGTTTTTGACTGTGAAGCCAGTCATCGTGCATTCAGGTTTACAGCTTTATACTCTTCATTACACTATTTACTGCATTTTATATGGGTTTTACAACATAAATATGACATTGAGCACAAATTAATTTTGTGCAGCAAAATTAGACTCGGGCTTACTATAAAGTGTCCTTGCTATATAAGCAATGATCCCCAAGTTTATTATGAGCAGTGTGATGCTAACCTTACTTGGATGATTAATTGCAGCATAGATTTCAAAGGGTATGTAGATAGCACAACTGATCAAGGCTAACCACTCAGTCCAACGAAACTCATTCCATAAGCCATAAGCCTCAATCCATCGAACCACAGTGTATAGAACAGCAATCATCATCAACAAGCTCATATTTAATTGGGGAACTCTCCTCGAGAGGTCAATGAGCATTTCAGAGATTGGGTGAACAGGATTAAGGTGAAAATGCTGAACAAGAAGCTCGGCTAATTGACGCAAATCTTTGCTCGGGAAAGCATATATTCCTAAGACAACGGCAAATGAAATGACGCCTTTTAGCGCCTCTACAATTGCAATGACCTTAAGGCCAGACCTAGTTTCAACCTGCATAAAGCTCACACCTCGAACAACATTTTGAGCATAACTTCAATGACAGTAACATGCTGGTTCAATATTAAGTGAAAACTATGTAAAGTTTTCGAAAAATATAAAAATAAAAAATACTTTTAAAACTAACATTCACTATTGATATGAATGGCCTGTATTCCGGATAACTGGCAGCACACCTCTTCTTTGACCTTATCTAACCAAGCGTATCGTTTGGTATACAGCCGGCGCTTATTCTTATTCAATGTGCTGGGATCCTTACGAATAGGGTTTAGCGGAATATCATACATATATTTTGATACTTGCTTTCCTCCGTACTCGCTCCATAGCTCACCGTATTGATAGCTGATGCTAGATCGCTTTGAGCCTGTATATCTAAGCGCCTGATAGACATGACCTTTATTGGTAATACCATAGAGAGTGTCAATCCTCCATTCTTTGGCAAGGATAAGCAAAACTTCTAACATCAAGGCTTTTGGTCTCAAGCCATGCATTCCTCGAGTCAACGACTTTATCACTTCTCCGCGATCGGTAATCTGTTCACTAGGTCCTTGCAAAGCACCAATATAAATCTCTCGCTTTGGGGTGGTTGATATATTGAACGCTAAAGTAAATAGGTCACGACCAATTGGATCAACTAATTTTAAGGCCAGAGAACCTTCTCTTTCAGGTCCTGAGCATAAGAACAAAGAACAATCGAGGATATCCATTAGCCTCCAGCCATCGCCAGTATAAAAGCAAGTGATATTGGAACCATACATCTGATACAAAGCTTGAAAGTGCTCATGGATCTTCACCGCCCTTTGGCGTGGACGCCAGTTTAAACAGACATATGGCTTTAGGGGTTTCTCAAAAATTCTAGGGTGATGCTCTTTTATGGGTTGAAACTTGGGTTGGTCAAACAATGTCTGCATCGTGCGCAAAACTGAAGGCTTCAGCATTGACCAGATACAAAAACGAGCATTGTAACGTAGCTTTTTAATGCCTTTAATGTCTGGATAAACGCTCTGTGCCACTTTAGGCAAAGACTGGATAAAATATATGTAATTCAGAAACATAAAATTCTATTAAACTCACGCAACGCAAGAAGCCTGACCGGATGGTCAGGCTTAAAGCTAAGAAATGAAAATTAGAAACTATAAGAGACCGTCGCTCCAACAAGCCACTGATTAGCGCTATCAACAATAGGCGAATCTGCAATTTCATCACCTAGGCGTGTGTAGGTCGTAGTTTGAGTCAACTGCCAGTTGTCGCTGATTGGCACAATAACTTTATAACCTACGTCATACGAGACATCACCTTTACCTGTGTATGCTTTACGCTTTTGGGTTGCTTCCTTGTCTTGCACACCAAAATAGTAATCAACATATTCTTTGCTCTGATATGAAACACCTGCAAATGGAACAAAGTCGGCTTTACCGATGGTTAAAGGCAAGAAATACTTTACTCCAGTTAGGTAACCGTCGTACGTGTCTACAACATCATGCTGATAATAAGTTGAGATAGTGCCTTGAGATAAGTGGAAGTCAGCATTGATACCAAGGTCTAAACTTAGATGGCGTTTATCCATACCTTTTAGAAAGTCTGAAGTATCTTTGTCGTACATAAGACCTGATGTACCCAAATACCCACTCAGGTTAACAACATCTCCCGTATTCCCAAAAAAACGGTAGTTAATACTCTGAAGTGTAACGTTAAGATCTTCTCCTTGATAACCGAAGTTAGCAAGTGGAGCTACATTATGCTTTTGACCTGTATATAGGTCGGTCATACCCGCTGCACCAAGCTCAGCAACCCAGCTGTTTTCTTTATTGTAAATGTTACCATTACGAATATACGAATCGCCCGCATAGGCAGCATTTGCCATTGTTATCGCTGTGATTATTAGAGTGAGCTTTTTCATCATTTTGTCCTCGTGTTAACTCATAATGAACACTGTACAAAACTATTAGGATTGTAAATATGATGAATTTGTCAGGCAATTGTCACAGATTGTCAGTCAAGTGCGACAAACGAGGAATGCGTATAGTAAATTTAGCCCCACCCAGTGAACTAGCGCCTACCCGAATGTTCCCGCCATGCCGGTCGATAATCAATTTAACGATCGCAAGACCAAGGCCAAAGCCGGTATTTGATTTGTTTCTTGAAGGGTCTGCACTATAAAAGGGTTTAAAAATAACACTCCACTGCTCTATTGGAATGCCTGGTCCATCGTCTTCTATGATAATGAATACCGCACCCTCGTCCTGATTAGCAGATAAGCGAATCTCCTGATCTACATAGCGCAACGCATTTGATAGAAGATTGTTGATAAGCCGCTTAGCGAGTGCGCTATCAGCATCAATTATCATAGTTTCTGGAACGTCCAATACAACCAGGTCACGATAATTATTAGGAAGCTTATTAATAAGATCCTCAATGTATCTCCGTAACGCTATCGGTTCAATATTAAGAATCGAGTCTGGTCTCTCCACTTTAGCGAAGTACAGTAACTCATCCACCATTTGCTCCATTTCTTCAGTATCTTCTATAATACTGGCAATTTTTTCATGCTGAACTCGAGTCAAGCTTTCATCCTGTAGCATCTCAGCTTGCCATTGAATTCGAAAAATAGGCGTTCTTAAATCATGAGCAATAGAGTTTGTCAAAGACCGATTACTGGTAATAAGGTCCGAAATCTTATCTGCCATGTAATTAAAGCTGTCATTCAAGGAACCGACCCGATAACGGCTTCCCGTGGGGGCTCGAGAATTGAAATTACCTTGTGCAAACTTGACCGTTGCCTCTTCAAGCACTCTTACTCTTCGACTAAGGAACCAAATGAATACGGACGTATATATGAAAAAACCGGCTAAAATAAACCCCCAAAGCAAGTCATCGTCAAATGCGATAGCTTTACGAAGACTCGACTCCACATCTGGTTTTACGCGATAGATAACATCTGGGGATGAAAGCATAAACCAAAATTCACGTTCATCATCATAAAACGTAAATAAGTGAGTTCTATCACCACTAAAGTAGTTTTTTACCTCAATAGGCGCTTTGGATATTGGATAAACGGTCAGGGTTTTAGCGGTTTGATTAATAAAATCTCGCAGAACATTCAATGCCTCCTTTTCTCCCTGGCTCTCAGAGATAGACATCAGCACTTCTCTAAATGCTGCACCCTCCAGATCCTCCAAAACATAGTCGTAATCAGTATTAATCTGATAAACGATAAATTCATATGCCATTAGACTCAAAGTAAAAAGCAATAACAAACCAGCGAATGCTTCTATATAAATTCTTCGCATACATACTCACTTTTTACTTACCAGCTATCGGGGACAAACAAGTAGCCTTTCCCTCTAACTGTAATGATTCGTTTCGGCGTAGCTGAACTATCACCTAGTTTCTTTCTTAAGGTAACAATCTTATTATCAATAGTGCGATCTAAACCATCATATTCAATACCTCTGAGCGCTTTGGTTAGCACGTCTCTCGATAGGACTTGGTCGGGCGAACTTGCCAAGATCCAAAGCAAGTCAAAGTCACTGTCTGACAGTGTGACTTGCTGATTATTCAACAGACAAATTTTGCGAGGTCTGTTTAAGGTCAGTTGTCCATAACACAGGAGATTTGCACTATTTGAGCCGCTGTCAGAAGAGACATCTACAGCTTCTCCGCGTCTCATCAGCATCCTTACTCTGGCCAACAATACCCTTGGTTTAACTGGTTTACTTACAAAGTCATCAGCACCTATTTCTAATGCCGCAACATGGTCAAAATCATCATCACTTGCGGTCAACATCAGTACTTTACCCATGTACTTTGACCTTATTTGCCTGCAAATGGTCAACCCGTCGGTTCCGGGCAACATAAGATCAAGTAATAAGATCGCAGGTTGATGTTCAACAATCGCCTCGATTGCACTGGTACCATCCTCAAATATTTTCACATCAAAATCATGTTTGATGAAATATTCTGCAAGCATTAAGCGCAGTTTTGCGTCATCTTCAACAATAAATAAAGATTGTAAAGGGCTCATCTACTACTCAACCAGAGTTCTTATTATGAAATGACCTAATAGTAGCGTAAACCTCAACAAAATACTGTATAAATAATGTACCATGACTCTACATTTTGAACAGCATTCAATTAGAGCGAGGGATCTTGATGATAATACAGACAAATGCCGCTGTGCGTCACTAGACGATTTTGGCTATACCACTTTCGGTTTTTAATGAAGTGAACAGCATTACGATTTTTGTTACTATACAATTGACCAAGGGGAAGTTATGAATCGAAAGAAAAAAATTAATCAAATATTAAAAGCGAAGCATAAAAAGAAAAATGCAAAGTTGCATAAAACTAATAAGCCTCGCTATGTGTCAAAAGCGGAACGAGCTACACTAGATACACAAGCAACGGAACCTTGTGAAAACAACACTCCCGATCAACCTTTAGATTCCCTAGAGTAACAGGTCATTGTCGATTGCAATGTAGCTATCACATGCATCGATAAGGGATTGCGCACAAAGCCCTGGAACTGCAAACACATCCACCTTAGTACCAAATCTTTGTTGTACTCGTTGCACTAAAATTTCAAAGTCACCATCACCGGATAGCAGTATTATTCTATCTACGGTGCTTGCTATTTCATAAACATCAAGTGCAATACCGACATCCCAGTCTCCTTTAGAACTGCCGTCTCGCCTTTGAATATAAGGCTTAAGTTTAACGTTGAAGCCTATTCCACGCAGAATATGGTGAAATTGCCTTTGCTTTGGATCTTGGGACGATATGGCATAAGCATTCGCCTCTAACACATGTCGACCTTGCGTCGCTATGTACCAAAACTGATTATAATCAAAATTCGACTGGTACTTATCTCTTGTTGTGTAGTAAATATTCTGAACATCGACAAAAATCGCCACTTTTTCCACTGAGGGCTCCGTGTTTACTTTCCATAACATTGCCAGAATTTTACCACTGATTTTCATCGATAAGCGAAATTAAAGATAATACTTCAGAATTAATTATTTACGTGAACCAAATTCCAATATAAGACAATTTTATAACGAATATCTGAAATACTAGTCTTTCTGAAAAAGTAAATAAAGCCTTATACTTCAACATCTTATTTTCATATAGTTTTCAGTTAGTTCCTAACAAACCCTAAGTAGTTACTATTGTGTGATCCTAGTTCAAGATAGTGCTTGATCCCCCATGTGAAAAGCATACTATTATTCGATATTCATATAAACATATATTCATACAAGGCTGATCTAATGGAGCTAGATATCTTCAACCCCTCTAGGCACTTGCGTCGCGCAGTCTTGTTCTGGCTCAGTGCTTTACTTGGCTCCCTCTGTCTGATAGGTGTAATAGTCAATGGTTTTTTTGATGATTACCCTCAAGTCGCATCTGCACAGGCATTTTTTTGCAGTTTCTCATGCTATGTCGCCTTTCATAGCTATCGAGGCAATACGTCACTCTTGCTATCTAATGGCTATATCTATTCTTTTATGAGCTTAATTTCCTTTAATACTTATATTTATTCAATAGATAATGGTGTCTTAGTCTGGAGCTTCCTTTACCCTGTGCTCTCATATCTCATATTAGGTAAGAGATACGGTATGATAGCGACTATGGTTGGTTTCGTAGCTCAATTCTGTCTAATAATCGACAAATGCATCCTTAGTGAGGGCAACATAATTTGGGAGCTTCCACTTAATTTCGTTACTGCTTACTTAAGTGTTTGGTTGGCCAGCCACGTGCTAGAGGTTAAAAGAAAAACCTCCGAAGCCTCGCTGGGTCAATTGGCTTCTCGTGATGCCTTAACAAGTGTGTATAACAGACATGCTCTAATTCATAATTTTGAGCGCTATCGACAGGAGAGCAAAAAGCTACCGTTATCACTGTTAGTATTAGATCTCGATTACTTTAAGCAAATCAATGATAAATATGGCCATGATGTGGGAGATAAAGTATTGGTGCAAACGGCCGCTCTGATTGACGGTTTATGTGATGAGCACCTAGTATATAGAATCGGTGGCGAGGAGTTTTGTATTGCACTTCATAACACTACGATTAAGAATGCCGTAAGTAAAGCAGAGGAAATTCGAATCGCCATAGAAAACCATACATTTAATACGCACGAGCAACCAATATTCCAAACAGCAAGTATTGGTATTTATCAATGCGATCTTTTTAACGACCTGGATAGTGTGCTCAGAAACGCCGACAAAGAACTATATAAAGCGAAGAAAAACGGGCGTAATCAGGTAATGGTATGTCACGAACATAAGGAGACTGTCTTGAGTGCTCTGAGCTAAGCGATATCATCTTCTTCGTCAAAAATGACATTGTAATTTTCTGTATACGTACATTGGGGCTGTCTACTGCAAGTAAAAAAGCGGCGGCCCTGAAAATCACCTTGTGTTGCTGTCTTGATGACCATAGGACTACCACAACGCTTACAGAAGCGCACTTCTTTCTCAGATTCAATCAAGTCAATGTGTGTCGCGAGTAACCGTCTCAAACGACTCACCTGATAGCTATGTTTAACTGAAGTACCAATAAGAGGAATACCAGAAGATTTACACACATGCATAAGGAGCTTTTGACGTTCGACTTTTCCCTTATCAAGTTCTCGGCCATCATCGAGCTCTATCGCAACTCGAACCTGTAAGGTTCTCGGGTCGCATACAACATAATCGAAATAACTTTTGGAGATACGATTATTGGCAATGAACCATTTCTTTTTGTTGGTTTCCAATGGGGCAATCACACTGGTCATGTTGACCTTAGACATAATAATACCGTGTTGTCCCACAGCGCTTAATAAAGCATTGTAAAACGCCATTTCTTTCATATTTAACAAAGCGCCTTTCTTCTTATAGTGACTGTCTTTTAGCTCATCTTGCTTCGCATAACGCTTTTGAACGAAAAAAAAGAATAACACCAGTAAACCAACAACGACAAAAACACTTTCCATAATCTGTTATACACTCTCCAACTGATGGGAAACAGTATGATACACTTTTGAGTTTATACGCTAACTTAGTAGATAAGTCAGTTTTTTAGGGCAATTCAACACTATTTGTGAGAGCTAGCTTTGGGTAAACTGAGATTTATAACAACCCTTTGGTCTGGGGTTATTCGTTCGTAAGTGCGCTGCCAATGCTTTTCAATAAGCTTTCCCATTAGACCGCTTGCTTTGGCCTGCTGCAACGCCTTTTCGATAACAGTTTGATAGCCAGCGGCTGATTCAGAAAGGTAAAAATAGAAGTCTTTATCATAGACAAGCATCAAGCGTTGTTCGATAGCAAGATGGTTATTTTGCTCGGCTTCATCAACAATTTCAGTCATTCCCCTAGGAAAATAATTGACCTCACCATCAGAACTTATTTTCGAGTATAGTGTTCTCCACTCTCCATCTTCGACATGAACAGGCAATTGATTCATTTTCCACACATCTATGTCATACCAGTTCATACCAAGTCCTGCCACCATTTTAGACTGCTGAAGGTCTTTTAGGTTATTAATCGTATCGAACTCGTTTTGAAGTTCAGGCGGGATAAGTAGAATTCGTTTACCTATCATTCCATTCGTTAAGGGGACTCTGACTGGTATGTATTTTTGATTGCGCTGCTCCGTACCGATTAACCAAGTCAAAGAAAGCTGCCCGGCTTCAACCATCTTCACTGCGCGTTTTTGTGGTATGTGTTCCATAGGCGTATTAATTGTGACATTGTAACCGGCATCAGTTAAGGCAGTATGTAAAAGGTCATGATAGAACTTGTGGCCGCCATCTTGCTGAGAAGGTAATGTGAGTGTCATCTTTTCTTGTGCAACTACGGACTGGCAGAATATGAATAATACGATTACTAACTGATGCATGTACCCTTCCTTATGGAGAAAATTATCTTATTCAGCTATTTGTATTTAGCTACGATCTCCTGGTATTGAGACTGTCCTGACTCATTTTTCTTATCTTTGACTGCATCTATACCAAGCTGCAGTTTTTCAACTAGTTTATCATCTACTTCTTTATTGAACGCGTAGTATAATTCACCATCACTTAACACAAACACAGGCTCATAATCATCAGTATTATAACCTTTTTTCTTTAACCACCATTTTGCTACATTTTCTTCATATGCCCATATGTCAATACGGTCTTTGGCGAGTTGATCGGCAATATTTTCTGGTAGAGATGCTTCATACATACCATCTCGAGGGACCCCGAGCTCTAACATCAACTGTTCACCTACATCATCACGTATTACACCAATTCTGTATTGGACGAAATCTAATGCAGCTTTAACTTTGATACCGCGCGATTTCTTGGCCAACGCAACAATCCGTGTACTGCTTAGTGGTCCTACCCATTTAAACAAATGCTCACGAAGCCGTGTACGGGTAGTTGCGAATAAAACTGCATCGGGTTTTATTAATGTTGTGCGATAAGCTCTTGCCCATGGCTGAACTTCAATATCATCCAATGTCAGATCGACGCCCTGCGATTTTGCTGCAGCAATGAGCAAATCAATCGAGATACCCTTTTTTTGTCCATCTTGAGTGTAATTATAAGGCGGGTATTCTTCCGTAAGAAAACGAAGTTCATCCAATTCAACAGAGCTAACAGGAAAAGGTAGCAAGACCAAGGCAAGTGATAATCTCAGTAATGATTTCATAGCGACCATAAACTAATAGAGGTTTGTGTTTATTAGTAAACTGTAGAGCTGTATCTACCATTCGTCTACATTGAGAAGCCATGCATGTATATTATGCTGGAAGCAGGACAAATCACGAGTATTAAAAAAGGCCTTTCGGCCTTTTTTTATTCGTGTGTCATCATGAGTTCACTTAGTAAACTAGTCAAGTCGGTACCTGTCACACTACCCGAGCTTAGATCAAGTCCACTGAATTGATCTACCACATTTTCCAATTTGATTGACTGGTGCTGGCCACTATCTCGTTGAATGACTAGCTCAATATCATTGTTGTCAACATTGGCAGATATATCAGAAAGAAGATCATCTATAGTTTCACTTCCTACCAACAAATCTGAAACGTTAATTTTGTCTTCGGAAACGTGGAAATCAGTGATGACATCTTTACCTCCATCAATATCGCTTCCTTTCCAAACAAACTGGTCTTGGCCAGATCCACCCGTTAATATGTCATCACCCTGCCCACCAATTAATATATCATCACCTTGGCCACCGAGAAGGATGTCATCTCCAGCGCCACCATCTAGAGTGTCATCACCACCTTGACCATACAAGATGTCATCGCCCAAACCACCCTGCAAAATATCGTTTTGATCATTCTGGCGTGAAACATCAAAGTTACTGTAGTTTTGACGTACAAAACTACTTATGTTTTCGCTAGATACATCGGCTAGGGGATCACTCGTTTCTGCAGAAACATACTTCTGGAGAGCAGAAATACCCTGTCCATCAATACTGTCAAAATTGATTAGGTCACCGAATAAGATATCATTGCCATCACCACCAATAATCTCATCCTGTCCTTGGTTTAAAGCAACTTCCTGACCAAGAATCGTCTCAGCTAATCTATCTACGTTGATATTGGATACAACCGTCCCATCCGAATCATACTCAGACAAGGTTGCGGCATTAATACTATCTCCAATACCAATAGCTTCAATGGAAGACATGAGTAGCAAAACTTGATACATGTGGTGAGTATGTATAGTGATCGAATTACTATCACTATATCTAAGCCCATTTGAGTGAGTTAGATTACCCAAGGTCGAACCCGTCAATGGTGATTTAACAGCACCAGAACCAGAAACGAGCTCTTGTCCTTTATATATCACCGAAGTACCAAGCTGATAGTCGGATGGTAAAATATCATCCAAGGTGACGACCTCCTTATTGGAGGCATCGAAGTCTAAAACCACTTCGTCAAATCGATTTTCATCCAATTTATGTTTATGGATATAGTTGGGGTTGCCATCGGTAATAAAATAGGTGATGTTCTCAGCTTGCTCATTTGTATTTGCATCAAACCATTCGATTGTTGCATTAAAGCTGGCTTCATAATTAGTGTAGCCGCTACCTGAATCCTCAATGTCACTCAATTGCGAAATGAAATCAGTTAGCGCACTCGGTGAATTCAAGTCGACTGAAATGACCACTCCCGTACTAGTAGCGAACTCAGTTAAAAGCATATTCACTTTGCCAGTGTTAGGCCCTGAGTTAACAGTATTGTATAGTTGTTCAAACACCTCAATAATTTCCGACTTCGCTGTTGCAACACTATTTCGCATACTACCCGAAGTATCGAGGACAAAAGCAATATTATAATCCTGACCTGCTATAATCTGAATTCCCTGTACATCCCCGACAATCAAATCATGAGTATCGCTTCCTTCAATAACATCATGTCCATGAGAACCAGATTTCATTGCATAACCGACGGGGTCAGGTAGTACATGCAGGTTAATGAACTGGCTTACGGATTCTGAAGTTGCAGGTGCATTGTCTTGCGCTGTTGCAATTAACTCAAGTGGATAGTCACCTTCATCCAATACGTAAACCTCAAGCCCGGTTAAATCATCAGTCCACGCTGATAAATCAACACTGTTTTTTCCATCCTCAGTTGCAAGCACACGAATAGAGTGACCATTACCATCACGAATGATGGAACCCTCAGGTAAGCCATTTAGCAAAAGTGAAAGCGTTTCTGACCCATCAGTATCGTTTAAGCTTACCGCAATCTCACTTAATGAGATGTAGCTGTCCTCGAGCCCTACATTATTGGCTTTCTCAAGTTTAATATCGTCTAGCAATGCACCGTAGCTATTTGAAGACGTCTCAGACTCAAAGACGATTTTATAACTGCCGCTCGACGGCGTCTGAAAGTTTATATTCTCTTTATGCCAAGTTAGACTCTGTTTGTCTGTGTAATCAAATAAGACTTCGCGTGTCCCATTTTCATCTTCAAGAAATACCGTCATAGGAGAGTCGTTTACTCTGCGAGCGACAACATCAAAAGACAATGTGTAGAATTGATCCGCCTCTGCACTGAATTCCGTAAACAGTTGATCATCACCACGACGTCCTTCTAGTTCGTACAATTGGTTGTCACCATCTGAAGCACCACCTCGATAGACGCTTTCCTTACCAACCTCATTATACTGTCCGGGATTATCAGTACCCCAAGTACCCAACACTCCATCTGCCTGGGTCAGCTCGCTGGACGTCACATCACCACGCCACGAACGATTAGACAAATCGATGGAATCAAAGGTATTCAATGAGATGACTTCTGGCTCAGATACAGTAACTGTAGGAGCGTCGGTTTGAGCATCAACTTGAACATTGATATCATGCTCTTCAATCAACTCATTATCGGCGGTGTACCCCTGTACCTTAAGTACAAAGTTTTCATCACTGTTGTTAGGTGGTGTTATGGTAAGTTGTTGTAACTGCTGTAATGTTAACTTCGCCTCTCCATTGGATACAGAAATCGGATTATTGCCCGATGTTAACACTGCGCCTGGCGGTATTTCACTCACTACTATTTTATCAACTGAACTGCCTTGAGGAAGGCTAATATTGAGAGCGATATTACTGTCTTCAGTGCCCGAAGAACGTTGTTGTACAGACAAATCAGGAACTTCACTCACGGCAATAATAGTGGTGGCGATATCTGAATTTTGGCCATAAGAATCGGTCACGTAAAACTTTATTTCACGATCCGTTTCATCAGGGTTTTCGCTGATATTCTGATATTTAATCCCTTGCAAGAAGGCTTCAAACTCGGCAGCAGAAGCGCCATCGAGGGCATCACTCGTAATAAGGAGACTCAGACCAGAGGCAGTACTGCTTTGGCTAACTGTAAACCCGGCCATAGGCAACCAAGTAAGCTGGTCTCCCTCATGACGCTGATTTAGTGAAACATGCATAGAATGGAGGGTATCTTTATCATCAAAGATGTTAGCGTCTGTATCTGCAACAGCAATCGGACCATCACCTTCTGTAAAGTCAGTGATAAAGTCTATATTGGTGTCTTGCTTGGCGATTTTGACAATAAGATCATTGTAGTCATTGTCATCACGTGCATGATCTACTTGATCATCGAAGTAAATGATAGTATCACCGTTATCATCAAGGGTAGTCCTCATTAGTGAAGCTTCATCATGACTTAACAGTACTTTGGCATTGTCCTGAATGCTGCCATTGATCATCAATCGACCATCAGAGTTAACCTCAAAAGTTGCGTCCGATGATACACTATCAACTAGCCTCGCCCCGTCAGCAATAAGGAAGTATTCAACGTTGTCCAAGCTGTCAAGAGAAGCAAGCACAGGTTCAAAACCATCTTGGCGAGTGTCATGCGAGTCAGACATCAAAACTTGCAGCTGCTGAATATCAGACGCTGGATCGTAAACATAATAACCGAAGACATTACTATAACCTGCATCTTCACTGACAAATTCAACCTGGTATTGGCTACCGTCTAAATCTATTAATGGCTTTTCATTATCTTCAATAGTGGCTTTAGCACTTATCTGGTTTGACTGATGTTCAGTACTTGCCGCCAGCAAAAACGTCTCATTATTTTCTGAAACTTCATCATCAACCGTGTGAACTGAAACAGAAAAGTCGCTCTCACCTGCTGGCAAGTTAAACTGGAATAAACCGTTCTGAATTGAAACAACCTGCGATTGTTCAGGATCTCCGTAAGATACTGTGACAGCGCTTCCATTATAGTCTTCTGGTGAAGATGCTGTTCTTTCTTTTAACTCGAGCGCTATAGATGTATCTGAGGTACTTTGACTTGAAAGTGCAACATTAAAGATGGCATCACTGCCCTCAGCCACGGTACCTTCACTGACACTTATTACGACTGGGCGGTCATCATCTAACCCTGTGCGACCATCATCGCTGATGGTTGATACTTTGGAATCCAAGCCCTGAGCACCTTCCACTCCGCTCACGACCAACGCAAAACTCTCTGCTCCCTCATAAATAGGTTGAGCATTATCATCTGCGGTGTGCACTGTCACACGAACCTGAGTCACTCCAGCAGGTATAACAAGGTCGCCATTATCAGCAATTGAAATAGACTGCCAGCCTTGCCCATCGTGATAGGCCGCATCCATATTACTGATATCAGACGCATCCGTTTCTGAATGAGACACCAATAGGTTCACCGTCACCGCTTGCGCTGTATTTTTGCTTAGCGACACCGTAAACTCTGCGCCAGAGCCCTCACTCACATCGCCTCCTCCCGAGACCGACACGAGAGGGATATCGACGTTATTAATCACACCAGACGCATTTTCTCCTCCAACAACCAAGGTGTAATCTTCAGCATGCTCATACACACCATCCAGCACGGTTGGGATCACAATAGAGAATGCATTGATACCGACAGGCACTACTAATTGTTGATGAACCGCATCATAAGTAACGCCATGTGTAAACACCGCTTGACTCAAATCAACATCTGCATTGTCAGCAGTATCTGTGTCAGGTTGACCAAACGTCACGCTGTATCGTGTTTCTTGAAGGACGCCTTCCTCCAAACTCACCTGATAAACAAGGTTGTCCCCTTCGGTCACCGTCTCGTCAAGCATCGACACCGAACTCACCGCCACATCTTGAGGAAGCGGGTTCACCACTACCGATACCGTCGCCTCAGAGTAACCACCTTTGTCGTCTGTGATCACATAGTCAAAGCTGGTTTCACCGACAAAGCTGTCTTCCAAGTCGATATAAACAACACCATTTTCAATGCGTGCTTGCGCATTATTCACATCAGACACATGAGTAATGCGAATGTTGTCACCATTAGGGTCAACATCATTACCCAGCAACTCAGTTACCGGGATCTCTAAAACCTCACCTTGGTTGGCCGCATAAGAGCCCTCTCCCGACGCTTTAAAACCAGTTAAGAAATAATCTGAGGAGTCGCTACCACGCGCTGGAGTATTGGTGAAGTCAAGCGCTTCAAAGACGACCGTATCAAAAGCAACCCCACCTAAATCTTCTTCATCAAAATGGTAAGTGCCTCGGTTATTGCTCTCATTCGCCACGAAGGTGCCACTGGCAACAGGGTTATCGCCAAGATAAGCCACCCATTTGCCTTGCTCGTGATTTTCTCTCCCGCCTTCATTTTTATACAAGTTCGAGATTTCAAAACTGAATTCTGTTGCAGGCTTGTCCAATGAAACGGTCAGCTGCTCTGACTCCCCATCTTCTCGGTTATATTGGATCTGAGCCCCTGGTCCTCCGTTTTCATCACCAGATACGCCGCGTTTTACACCGCCTTCGGTGATGGTTTTCTCTTGACCTTGATAACTCGCACTAACACTCACCCCATCGTGTGACCAAGAACTTGAGTTAAACGTGCCTAATGCAACATCAAAAGCAACGGGGTCATCGGCTGCGATAGGCGCAGTGTTTCCTTCAACGAGCGTCACCGTGTGCTCATCACTGTGGTTGCCATCACTGTCCACCGCACGATAGTCAAATGTATCGCTGGAAGAGGCTTCTAAATAACGAAGCTCCCAGTTACCCGGCCCCTCAGTGGTGACAATAACAGACTCAATTTCTCGTCCCTCTGGGGCATCAATGGTGGCCACATGGAACAAATCTGTATTGCCCGACGTGTCTTTGGTCACCGGGACGTCAATCACTGAACCATCGTCTAATACCGCCTGCACAACCGCAGTCGTTTCATTACGATGGCCTTCTTCAAACCATCCGCCCAATCCATCTAGACCAACTTCAATTGAGGTTGAAGGGCGGTCACTCAAGTCAATGGTGATGGTTTCACCCTGCTGTATACCACCATCGTCACCAACACCGAGTCCATACCCAATATGGCTGGCCCCTGCAAAGTACTGAGTAAGTGGCTGACTCGCAGAGGTAATAGTAATTGCATCGCCATTATCAAACTGCATCACCCGCTGAGCTGGGTTGCCTTCAACTGCTTCACCCCAATTTAGGAACGTGCTTTGGCTTGCATTGCCATCCATGCCTTCTGGTGTTTGCTTAACACCAAGCACAAATCCTGTTGATTCGCTGTCATTTTCGTAACGAATAAGGTTTGGATCACTAAAGACGGTGCCTTGCTGAAGGACCTCCCCGTTGGCTGAAAATGTCGTAACATCACTGGCGTCAATCAACTGATTATCGTAGTAGAGCTGCCCTGATTGAGGGAGCTCAGTGATCACCACACCCACCGGCGTGTTGCTTGCATCATCTTCATCATCTGAAATATGGTCTTGCGCGACGTCATGGCTATCGAAGAAAATACCTGCGTGACCATTGGCATCCAATGCCACACTAAAGTCTTCTGCTTGAGGAGGATTATCAGCAAAATCCAGAATCGTTGCACTGGCGCTCGTTGAAGTTCCTAGTACTGTATTTTGCCCTGCCGCTACGGAGAGAGTGAAGCTCTCATCACCTTCATATGCCGTATCCTGCGCCGTCACTACCCTTACATTGACCGAATCAGAGCCGGCAGGCACTAAAATTTCACCAGACACTGGCACATCCTGCCATACTCCGTTCGTATCTTGGTATTGATAAGCAGCGATATCTTGAGCTGAGGTATCACCTTGCTCCAAAGTCAGTACAAAGGAAACCTCAGAGGTTGCTGTGTTTGAGAGTAGAACAGTGAAGTGCGCCGTATCACCTTCTGCAATCTCTCCCCCTCCTGTAATGGAAACAGCTGGGCGGTCTGAATTATCGGTAATCGTACCTGCGCCTGAATCGGTGACATCAAAATTCTCACCGCCCACCGTTGCTGTCGCTCGAGCGTCTAGRTTAAAGGTTTCTGACCCTTCAAAAATCGTATCATCTGAAGTTTGTACCGACACCTTAATGTCACTGGCATTACCCGGTATGGTGTACGAACCATCACCATTGGCTGCGGCGTTAAAGCTGGTCTCTCCCACCTTATAAGTCACACTCAATGGGTTCGAAGCAAAATCTGCTAACTCAGCGCTTTGTCCATCAACATCGATCGTGAATTCATAACGAACGTCACCATCCACTTCATTCGACAGAGCCACATCAAACARCGCTGCCTGTCCTTCTACGACCGTCTCTGTGCTGACCGACAAGGTTGGCGTGTCGGCATTGTTCATGCCGTCGCGGTCATCGGTAATCGTACCTGCGCCTGAATCGGTGACATCAAAACTCTCACCGCCCACCGTTGCTGTCGCTCGAGCGTCTAGGTTAAAGGTTTCTGACCCTTCAAAAATCGTATCATCTGAAGTTTGTACCGACACCTTAATGT
>NZ_QLYY01000022.1 GCF_003350295.1 Vibrio tetraodonis | reverse complement strand
TTGTAGAACTAGCAGAAGCGCTAGATTCTTACATTCCAGAGCCAGAGCGTGCAGTAGACATGCCGTTCCTAATGCCGATTGAAGATGTATTCTCAATCCAAGGCCGTGGTACAGTAGTAACAGGTCGTATCGAGCGTGGTATCCTAAACGTAGGTGACGAAGTTGCTATCGTAGGTATCAAAGAGACGACTTCAACGACTTGTACAGGTGTTGAAATGTTCCGTAAGCTTCTAGACGAAGGTCGTGCGGGTGAGAACGTTGGTGCCCTACTACGTGGTACTAAGCGTGATGAAGTAGAGCGTGGTCAAGTACTAGCGGCTCCAGGTTCAATCACTCCACACACTAAGTTTGAGTCAGAAGTCTACGTACTGTCCAAAGATGAAGGTGGTCGTCACACACCATTCTTCAAAGGCTACCGTCCACAGTTCTACTTCCGTACAACTGACGTAACTGGTAACATCGAGCTACCAGAAGGCGTAGAAATGGTAATGCCAGGCGATAACATCAAGATGACTGTAGAGCTAATCGCACCAATCGCAATGGACGAAGGTCTTCGTTTCGCGATCCGTGAAGGTGGCCGTACAGTAGGTGCTGGTGTTGTTGCTAAGATCTTCGATTAATTCTCAAGAATTTAACGAAATCTTGCATTGTTTTCTTCTTGTATGAAGAAAGCAGGCATCGAGAAAAAGAGAAGCCTAAGCTTCTCTTTTTCATTATCTGGTTATAAAAAAAATCGTTTTATTTTCATCTCTAGTGTCTCCCCTTAGTCTTTATTGTTCCGTTAATTCAAAGAGCTAGATTTAATCTAGAAATAAACAGCCTCTTTGATTCGCTGGTAAGTATTCTTGTCGTCAGTTCTTACTGTTTTTATATAACAAATCATTCTTAGCGTATTTTTTACATTATTGGTAATAATAGTAATTATCGTTTGTGTTTGTTTTATGGTTTTTATTATGTATGTTTGTCTATGTCATGGTGTATCTGACAAGAAAATCAAACAATTGATTTTGGAGGAAGGTGTAACAGATATAAAGCAGATAAAGAAATGCACCGCACTTGGTAGCCAGTGTGGCAAATGCGTAAAAATGGCCAAAGAAATTCTAACCGAAACCGGAACGATAGAATACTCAGAAGCTAGCTGAGGATAGTTTTATTGTCTTTGACACCCCTTGAATTGGTTCTACAGTTTAAATTGGACCAACAGGAGGCGGTATGTCATGAAAGGCGATCCCATCATCATTCAACATCTCAATAAAATTCTCGGCAATGAATTGGTTGCGATAAACCAATACTTTCTCCACGCACGAATGTACAAGGATTGGGGGCTAAAACATTTAGCCGACAAAGAATATCATGAATCCATTGATGAAATGAAACATGCGGATCATTTGATAGAGCGAATCCTTTTTCTGGAAGGCATCCCTAACTTACAAGACCTTGGCAAACTCATGATTGGTGAAGACACCAAAGAGATGCTTGAATGCGATCTTAAACTCGAGATGATGGCTATTCCGGATCTCAAGTCTGCCATAGCGTATGCTGAAGACAGCCATGATTATGTATCGCGCGACTTATTTCAAGAAATCCTAGAGGATGAAGAAGAACACGTTGATTGGTTAGAAACACAACTGGGCCTGATTGAAATGACAGGTATACAAAATTACCTTCAAGCTCAGTATGTTGACGAAGAGTAACTCCACAATTCCATCCTAGTGTTAAAAGCAGCCTAAACGATCATCTTTTGATGGTTGGCTGCTTTATTATTTTCCTTGCTTAAATAGCTTTGTTTCTGTACTATTCGTGCTCCTTAATCTCAGTCAATTATCTTTAGTTCCTTGCTTCCTCTGGATGACTGAGCCATTTGTGGAAGCTGAATAATCCGTAAGGAGCAACCAATGCGTCATTACGAAATCGTATTCATGGTGCACCCAGATCAAAGCGAGCAAGTTGCTGGCATGATCGAGCGTTACACTGGTTCAATCACTGAAGCTGGCGGTACTATCCACCGTCTAGAAGACTGGGGTCGTCGTCAACTGGCTTACCCAATCAACAAGCTTCACAAAGCTCACTACGTTCTTATGAACGTTGAAGCTGACCAAGCTGTAATTGATGAGCTAGAAACTGCGTTCCGTTTCAACGATGCAGTTCTACGTAACATGATCATGCGTACTAAAGCGGCTATCACTGAGCAATCTATCATGCTTAAGCAGAAAGAAGAGCGTGCTCCTCGTCGCGAAGAGCGTGCTGAAGCTAAGCCAGAAACAGCTGCTGAGTAGTTGATACTCAGATTTAGTACTCAGCCTAGTTAGAGCCAAGAATTTATTCTGACCCTAACCTAGGCAGATAACTTTACTCAAATTTAAGATCAGGAGATAGCCCATGGCTCGTTTCTTCCGTCGTCGTAAATTCTGCCGTTTTACTGCAGAAGGCGTACAAGAGATTGATTACAAAGACGTAGCAACTCTTAAAAACTACATCACTGAAGCTGGTAAAATCGTACCTAGCCGTATCACTGGTACTAGTGCTAAATATCAGCGTCAGCTAGCTCGCGCTATTAAGCGTTCTCGCTACCTAGCTCTACTACCGTACACTGATAAGCATCAGTAATCGGTTCGTTTTATTAAGAAAGAGGATTAAACAATGCAAGTTATTCTACTTGATAAAATCGGTAACCTAGGTGGTCTTGGTGACACTGTAAATGTTAAGTCTGGTTACGCTCGTAACTTCCTTATCCCTCAAGCTAAGGCAGTTATGGCAACTAAAGCTAACGTTGAAATGTTCGAAGCACGTCGTGCTGAGCTAGAAGCTAAAGTTGCTGAGCAACTTTCTGCTGCCCAAGCGCGTGCTGAGAAAGTTAACGCTCTTGAAGCGGTTGTTATTGCTTCTAAAGCTGGTGACGAAGGTAAACTGTTCGGTTCTATCGGTACTCGTGACATCGCTGACGCAATCACTGCGGCTGGCGTTGAAGTAGTGAAAAGCGAAGTTCGCCTTCCAGAAGGTGCACTACGTAACACTGGTGAGTTCGAGATCAGCGTACAACTTCATTCTGAAGTATTCGCGACAGTAGCTCTTCAGGTTGTTGCTGCTGAGTAATTCAGTATCAAAGTATAAAAAGCACCTTCTAGAAGGTGCTTTTTTTATATAGAAAATAAAATATTGATTGAGAAGATGCTATCAGCATTTTGCAGACCTTCGGGAACCCGATCATGATACTGCCGAGAATAGGAAACTTTTAACGCTATATGTTCTGTTATGCTGTTTGTTGCATTAAGGTCAGTATCCGTTCTCACATTGCTATCACCGGCTACGAGTGTAACTGCCGCTGATAAATTCAAGCTTTTGGTGATATGCCAGTTACTTTTGACATGACCACGAAAGATAGCTTCTTGAACGGTTTCATCAAAAACGATGTCATCGTCGTCAATTTCATCAGTATTGGGCTCTTGATAGCGATAGCCTGGTCCAAGCTCGAGTTCAAGCAGAAACGTTTCTGTGTTGTAGAACTGGTAACCTAAACCACCAGAGAGTGTATAGTCTTTAAAATAAGCGCTATAACGTGAATCAACACCTTGAAAGTTACTGTAAAGGTACGTTTTAGGCCCAAGCTTGTAGTCACTCTGTGCTAAATACGTTGACTGTTTTTTGTCTTCTTCGCCATCTTTGTACAACTGGTAATATTTCCATTCTCCTGTTGTACGGTGACGTCCTGATAGATACTCAGCGCTTAACCTTGAGTTGACCGAACGTGAGTCAGAATTTCCCGTGTGCGATTGATAACCAAACTCTATTTCGCTCTTCCAAGGGGAGGGGACGTCAATCTTGTTTTGGCTTTGTTCTGATTCATCTGCATAGACGACTGAGCTGAGCAGTAGGCTAGTCGTTATGAGCCCAAGTTTTGTCACTCACTGCCTCTTTTTAATCATTGTATTAGGTGAATAGTAGAGAGTTTTTATATAATTTCAGTCAGTTCTAAGTTAATTCTATATGAGATGGATTTAAACCCCTTGTTAAATACAGACATCAGGTTCATTCTAGCTATAATGAGCGATCACAATTTTGTTGTTGAGCAATAGCATGGCAGATTTTAAAACAGACAATCGTAATAAAAAGCCAACCGACGCCCAAGTAGACGCAATCAAAGCGCCTCCTCATTCTATCGAAGCGGAACAATCCGTTATTGGTGGCTTATTACTTGATAACGAGCGTTGGGATACTGTGGCAGAGCGTGTTGTTGCTAAAGATTTCTATAGTCGCCCTCATCGCTTGATGTTTGAGGCGTCTCGAATGATTCTTGAAGAAAGCAAGCCGCTCGATTTAATTACTTTGTCAGAGTACCTAGAGCAGCGTGAGCAATTAGATGACGTTGGCGGATTCGCTTACCTTGCTGATTTGGTGAAAAATACACCGAGCGCGGCGAATATTAATGCCTATGCTGACATTGTTGCAGAACGTGCTTTGACCCGAGACTTGATAGGTGTTGCAAATGAAATTGCGGATGCCGGTTACGACCCTCAGGGACGCTCTTCTGAAGATTTGCTGGATATGGCGGAAAGTAAAGTTTTTGCCATCGCTGAATCAAGGGCCAGTGATAGCGACGGTCCGCAAAATGTCGAAAGTATCCTTGAAAAAACGGTTGAACGGATAGAAATCCTATATAAATCACCCCAAGATGGTGTCACTGGTGTGACAACAGGATTTACCGATCTAAATAAGAAAACCGCAGGTCTGCAAGGTTCTGATTTGGTGATTGTCGCCGCACGTCCTTCTATGGGTAAAACAACTTTTGCAATGAACTTGTGTGAAAACGCAGCGATGGAGCATGATAAACCTGTACTCATCTTTTCTTTAGAAATGCCATCAGAGCAGCTTATGATGCGTATGCTCGCGTCACTTTCGCGTGTTGATCAGACTAAGATACGTACTGGTCAAATAGATGATGAAGATTGGCCTCGTATTACTTCTGCTATGGGTTTGTTAATGGAGAAGAAAAACATCTTTATCGATGATAGTTCAATCTTAACCCCAACAGACCTGCGTTCAAGAGCTCGGCGAGTTGCTCGTGATAATGGTGGTTTGTCGATGATCATGGTTGACTACCTTCAGCTGATGCGAGTGCCGTCTCTCACTGAAAATCGAACCTTAGAAATTGCTGAAATATCCCGCTCACTGAAAGCGCTCGCGAAAGAGCTGAATGTGCCTGTTGTTGCTTTGTCTCAGCTCAACCGTTCATTGGAACAAAGAGCAGATAAACGTCCGGTGAATTCTGACTTGCGCGAATCAGGCTCTATTGAACAAGATGCTGACTTGATAATGTTCATTTATCGAGATGAAGTTTATAACCCAGATAGCCCGATGAAGGGAACGGCAGAAATTATTATCGGTAAGCAGCGAAACGGCCCGATAGGCTCAGTTCGACTGACGTTTCAGGGGCAATGGTCTCGTTTTGATAATTATGCAGGTCCTGCATTTGATGTGGATGATGAATAACCTATGAGTTATATGAAAGCCGCAACTGCGTGTGTCGATTTAGGTGCATTAAAGCACAATCTTAACCAACTCAAATCCCAAGCTCCCAACAGTAAGATCATGGCAGTGGTGAAAGCCAATGGGTATGGTCATGGCCTGCGACATATTGCCACCAACGCCGAGGGTGCTGATGCCTTTGGTGTGGCTAGAATTGAAGAAGCACTGCAGCTGCGCGCTAGTGGTATTGTAAAGCCAATCTTACTTCTCGAAGGCTTTTATTCAGCAGGTGATTTAGCCGTGCTGGTGACTAATAACATTCAAACGGTTGTGCACTGTGAAGAGCAGCTGAATGCATTGGAAGCGGCGACCCTTGATACTCCAGTCGTAGTCTGGCTCAAAATCGACAGTGGAATGCACAGGCTCGGCGTGAGACCAGAGCAATACCAAGAGTTCATCGCTCGTTTGAAAGCCTGTCCTAATGTAGCCAAACCGCTGCGCTATATGAGCCACTTTGGTTGTGCTGATGAATTAGATAAACCAACCACGACTGAGCAGACTGAATTATTTATGTCTTTAACTCAGGGCTGTGAAGGGGAGCGCTCTCTCGCTGCCTCGGCTGGTGTTTTGGCTTGGCCTGAAAGTCAATTGGACTGGATACGCCCTGGCATAATTATGTATGGCGTGTCACCGTTCGGGGACAAAACGGCGGAACAAATGGGTTACCTACCCGTGATGACTCTAAAATCCCACTTGATTGCTGTGCGAGAGGTTAAGGCTGGAGAAAGTGTCGGATACGGCGGGGTATGGACTTCACCTAGGGATACAAAGGTCGGGGTAATAGCAATAGGTTATGGCGATGGCTATCCAAGAATGGCGCCCAATGGAACCCCAGTCTTAGTCAATGGTCGTAAAGTCCCTGTCGCCGGCCGAGTGTCCATGGACATGTTAACCGTTGACTTGGGGCCAGATGCAGTTGATAAGGTCGGTGATGAAGCTGTTCTATGGGGTCGAGATCTGCCTGTGGAAGAGGTGGCTAACCATATAGGCACCATTGCTTATGAATTAGTGACCAAGCTCACTTCGCGAGTTGAAATGGAATACCTAAAAGCCCAAAAAAGCTAACCGTTTCCTTATCACCGTTTTATATCCAGATGACAGTCAGCAATAGCTCCTTTAGTTGGAGCTATTGTCTTTTCAGGCTTTTTCACCTTGCAAAGTGGCGATAATGTTACGATTTCCAGCCAGATCTCTGTGCTCACCTAAATAGATACCTTGCCAAGTTCCAAGTGCCAATTGACCATCTTTAATAGGAATATTGACGCAATTTCCCAAGATAGACGCTTTGATATGTGCTGGCATATCATCATCCCCCTCATAGGTGTGTTGATAATACTTGGCTCTTTCAGGAACAAAGTGGTTAAAATGCTGCTCCATATCGTGGCGCACCGTCGGATCTGCATTTTCATTTATGGTCAAACTTGCGGAAGTATGTTGGATAAATAACTGTAATATTCCCACAGAAATTGATGCTAATTCCGGTAATTGTTGTTCTATTTCATCGGTTATAAGATGAAATCCACGTACTCTCGCTGTGAGTCGAATGGTTTGTTGGCTCCACATACAGCCCCCTCTAAAATCTATTTGGCAAATGACATCATTATCGGTATCGTTATGCGTCAATGTTGTTTTAAGTCGACAAGCTTAATTAGTGTCTAATGTGATTTGACTCAATAATCTTATTGTGTGACTGAGTCATAATGTCGACCTGAAAATTTATTACAAGTTTTTGTTCACTTGTTTAGCTTTGAGAACAGAACTACTTTTGCTTAATTGGGACTGCTACTGATCGCAGTTTTCCTCACTATCATGACCAAACCAAGTAGAATTGTATCTACTCTAACACTGGGAACGTCACAATGTTGAAAAATATTAATCCAACACAAACACCAGCCTGGAAAGCGCTTACACAGCACTTTGAGTCAGCACAAGATATGGATCTAAAGGAGCTATTTGCTCAAGATGAGACACGCTTTGAGAAGTTCTCTGCTCGATTTGGCTCTGATATTCTCGTCGACTACTCAAAGAACCTAATCAACGATGAGACACTCAAGCATTTATTTGCATTGGCAGACCAAACTGAGCTTAAGTCGGCGATTAACGCTATGTTTGGTGGTGAGGCTATCAACAAGACTGAAGGTCGCGCCGTATTACACACCGCGCTGCGCAATAGAAGTAGCAATCCTGTGTTGGTTGACGGTGAAGATGTCATGCCTGCGGTCAATGCAGTGCTGGATAAAATGAAGTCTTTTACTGATCGCGTCATCGGCGGTGAATGGAAAGGGTACACAGGCAAAGCAATCACAGATATTGTCAATATTGGCATTGGTGGTTCTGATCTTGGCCCTTATATGGTCACAGAGGCCTTGGCACCGTATAAAAACCACCTTAATCTGCACTTTGTATCGAATGTGGACGGTACTCATATCGTTGAGACGTTAAAGCCATTAAATCCAGAAACCACGTTGTTTTTGGTTGCTTCCAAAACCTTTACAACTCAAGAGACTATGACGAATGCTCATACTGCTCGTGATTGGTTCCTCAAATCGGCTGGTGACAACCTTCATGTTGCCAAGCATTTTGCCGCGCTTTCTACCAATGCAGAAGCTGTGTCTGAGTTTGGGATCGATACCAACAATATGTTTGAGTTTTGGGACTGGGTAGGTGGTCGTTACTCGCTTTGGTCAGCGATTGGTCTCTCGATTGCCCTTGCTATTGGTTTTGACAATTTCGTTGAGCTGCTTGAAGGCGCGCATGAAATGGATAACCATTTTGCCTCGGTAGAACTAGAGGATAACTTACCTGTCATTCTGGCTCTGATCGGCTTGTGGTACAACAACTTCCATGGCGCTGAGTCAGAAGCAATTTTACCTTATGATCAATACATGCATCGTTTCGCTGCCTATTTTCAGCAAGGTAATATGGAATCAAATGGTAAGTATGTTGATCGGGATGGTAAAGCTGTCATCTATCAAACAGGACCTATTATTTGGGGTGAACCAGGCACTAATGGTCAGCATGCTTTTTATCAGTTGATTCATCAGGGAACAAAATTAATCCCTTGTGATTTTATTGCGCCTGCACTTAGCCATAATCCCTCTGGCGATCATCATCAGAAATTGATGTCTAACTTCTTTGCTCAAACTGAAGCACTAGCTTTTGGTAAGAGTGAAGCTGCTGTACGAGAAGAATTTGCAAAAGCGGGTAAGAGTGAAGAACAAGTTGCAGATCTGATTCCTTTTAAAGTCTTTGAAGGTAATCGCCCTACAAACTCTGTATTAGTCAAGCAAATCACGCCTCGTACATTGGGCAATCTTATTGCAATGTATGAGCACAAGATTTTTGTTCAAGGTGTTATCTGGAATATCTTTAGCTTTGACCAGTGGGGGGTGGAGTTAGGTAAGCAACTTGCCAACCAAATTCTACCTGAACTTGCTGATGAGTCAGAAGTGGTGACACACGATAGTTCAACCAACGGACTGATCAATGCTTTTAAAGCTTTTAAAGCATAAGGTCTAACCTTGATTAATAACGCCAGCTAACTATCTGGCGTTTTTATACCGGCATATCAATCTGATCAGACAGTATGGTCAATACTACCTTGGGAGTCTGTATGAGCGATGAATTTTTGGCTCAGCAGGGAAACCAATTGATCATAATATTGCATGTTTGGTTTGTTACCCAGCAGTTTACATAATTCATTACCCGTAGGACTAAAACGATAGTACAGCAGGCGAACACCTTTAGCATGAGCTTGCAGTGACAGTTGCTTACCTTGGTAATTAAGTGGCAATGGAGAGTCTAATTCTATCTCTCCAGACTCAAGTTCGGTTCCATGCATTAAACCAAGTTCAAACAAAACTAGCAGACTTGAATAGGGAAGTTGGAAGCTACCAACATTGATATTGCCGGTAATGTTACGTTTACCAAAGCTAAAAATCCCCCCTTGTGCACGAAAGCCGATTAAGAGTTTACGGCTAGTATCTCCCCCAAAACTGCAGGCTAGAGCAGCCGCTCTTTGTAATACCTGTGCTTCTTTAGGCGACATATCTTTGAGCGTTTTCAGTGCTTTCATCGAGGTAGAACCTGGGTTAGTTACCTCACGCTTGAGAACTTGAGCCCAAAGGCGCTGCATGGAAGGGTTGTAAACTTCTTGTGCCATATTGAAAAAGCGTTGTAACCAATCATGGTCAGGATCGCCTGCCGTTTCATTTTTACATGATAGATGGGCAAGTTTCAGGATTTGCTCAAGATTTTTTTGCTGTAGTTCTTTTTGTCGTCGCTCTCGGACTAGGGCTCGTTCCAGCGCCGTCTTTTCAGGTGTCTCCTTTTGCAACAGTGCATCAAGCCCATGAGAATGGGCGATGCTCATAATTCGGCTAGCGCTATCCTTGATGTAATTAGGTTTTTTCTCATGTCGAGATTCAGAGTTTGACTCATGATCGATAACCACGGGTTTTTGCTTCTCGGACATGTGAATACCTAGGGCCTATGGACCGCAATAGAAACGAACATCCCTTAAATCTACCTCTTAACAGGCTTATCTGCCAGAGCAACTCTGTGAGCAACCTTTGAAAATTGATTCTATGCCAAATGATAATAACTTGTTAAAATTGTTATGGATGCTTGGGGGGCTATATGAAGTTTTTAAATGATAATAAACTAAGAAAGCACCTATCAATTACCCTATTGTTTCTCGTATATCTGGCTGTATTAGTCTATTTGTCTAAATACGTGTGAGCAAAGCGGATAATTGACAGGTTGTATTCATGTTATGACATGTACTTTTTAGTAGTCATCGTATTCTTCGATACTGGTGCCTTCTAACATATAACCAGTCTCCGCTAATTCATGACTCATGGTGACCGTCTTCAGTTTTCCCACCACATAAATGACATCCCATAGCTGTTGTACCGGCGCCCCTTTGGGTAATTTAACATATACGATTTGATTTGGTGGCGGTGGTGGCACATGTATACATGCCCCAAAATAAGGAACGAGTAGAAACTCGGTCACTTTGTTAGCATCGCCCTCTAATGGAATAACAAACCCAGGGATTTTGACTGAGCTACCGTTAAGATCCTGACGTACTTTACCCGCTAGAGATTGCTTGGCGGCGCTGCCAGAGTGATTTTGAACAGGCATGCCTTGAGCGTTGAACTGGTTGCGTTCGCTTTTGGGGATCAAGTCTATCCAATCTAGTTGAAGAACACCGCCTTTCTTATTGTCCACAGCCTTGTTCTGATCGTTTTTGTTTTCGGCCTTTTGTTTTTGTTCAGCAGAAACTTTGGGCGGCGTTTGTGTGGCGTCTTGCTCAATATTCTTATTGTCTGCAATCTTGCTTTCGACCTTTTGTTTTTGTTCAGTAGAAACTTTGGGCGGCGTTTGTGTGGCGTCTTTCTCAATATTCTTATTGTCTGCAATCTTGCTTTCGACCTTTTGCTTTTGTTCAGCAGAAACTTTGGGCGGCGCTTGTGTGGCATCTTGCTCAATATTCTTATTGTCTGCAATCTTGCTTTCGGCCTTTTGTTTTTGTTCAGCAGAAACGTTAGGAAACTTTTGTGTGGTTTCTTGCGCAATATTGTTAGTATTGTCTTCCTTGAAACTCGCCAAGCTTACTACCAATGAAGTTGCTACAACAAAAAGAATAAGTAATTGTTTTTTCATAGTTAAACTCGAATTGTCATCCCATCACTTAGTGATTGTTTATAGGCGCGAAAGGCCGGTATGAAGCCTATTACTGTACCTGCTAGTTGCACAGCTGCAAGAAGCTTCCACTCGTAATGAGATAAGGCGACCATTTCAATATTAATTCCATAATTTTGTTGGATGAAAGGAGTAATACTTGCCAATACACCATACAGTATGGTGACTCCAGCGACCAAACCAAGCAAGGTAAGCGTACTAGCTTCGAGAACAAGTAGGGACAGTATATGTCTTGGCCTTGCGCCCATCGCCCGCAAAATAGCCATTTCGCGGCGACGTTCTTGCAGGCTAGTCAGTAAACTTGACAGCATCCCGAGAAGTCCCGCAATAACAACAAACACAGAAATGACCATGAGTGCTTGCTCTGCAACTGACATCATCCCCCAAAGTTCATGTAATGCCACGCCAGGAAGAATGGCACTTAAAGGCTCTTTTGGATAGGTGTTGATTTGTCGCTGTAATGAAAAAGCTTGAATTTTGGACTTTAAGCCGATGAGCATTGCAGTGATTTGCTTTGGCTGAAAATTCTGCTTTTCCAATTGCTGGGCACTTGGTGTGTTACCAAGGTGGGCTCCTGATTCCCAACCTACATGAATAGCTTCAATTGCCTCAAGTGATACGTGTACGGTTTTATCAACAGGGGTTCCTGTTGGTGCAAGTATGCCAACTACTTTAAATGGCAGGTTGTCATGCCGACTGAATCCAACATCACTGATCCCATGAGCAATAATAATTTCAGTCCCGATTTGGTATCCCAGCTCACGTGCTACGTCTGAGCCGATAACGGTCTCGAACAGACCTGAGAACTTTCTACCTTCTGACAATTTTAATGGGGATTTTTTCCCATAGCGGTAATGTTCAAAATAACTATGGTTGGTTCCCATAACCCGAAACCCTTTGTGAGAGTCCCCCAAAGAAATCGGAATTGCCCATTTTACTGCTCTGTGCTGACTGAACTCTTGATAACTTTTCCAGTCGATATTATTTGTGGCGTTACCAATTCGAAATACAGAATATAGGAGTAAATTAACTTGGCCTGAACGACCACCAACGATGAGGTCGGTACCGGAAATAGTATTCGCAAAACTGCTTTTGGCTTGAGTACGAACGCGCTCGACACCAAGTAGTAATACTACCGATATCGCAACCGTCATGATCGTTAACATAGCGGTGACTCGGCGGTTGCGGACGCTCTTCCAAGCAAGCATAAGTGTTGGGCTCATGATGTCACTCCTGCTCGATTAATTTCATTAAGGTGTAGAGTTCGATCAAACATACTTTCTAAGGTTGGATCGTGACTGACAAACAAAAGGCTTGCTTGTGCTTGTTTGATCTGATCCATCAAAAGCTCGATAAAAGCAGAGCGATTGTCATAGTCCAGCGAGGAAGTCGGCTCGTCGGCAATGATTAAAGCAGGTTTGCCAATTAGTGCTCGCGCCGCGGCCACCCGTTGCTGTTGACCAATACTTAATTCAACCACGGGCTTATGCATTAAATCACTCGGCAAGTGAAGGCTGTTGAGTAGGTCTTTTGCCTCGTTGGTCATAGGTTTGTCCAGTTTGGATTTTCGCAACTTGGAAAACTGACAGGGAAGAGTGACATTTTCAATCACGCTAAGGTAAGGCAACAGGTTAAATTGTTGAAAGATATAGCCAATATTATTGGCACGGAATGTATCTCGTTGGCTACCAGACATTTGTACCAAGTCTTCTCCCAGTACACTTAGTTTTCCAGTATCGATAGTCTGAATACCAGTCAAAAGCCCCAGTAAGGTTGATTTTCCACAGCCACTTGGACCTTTGATAAATAGATGCTCTCCTTCTTGGACAGATAAACTATCTATATTCAGTGTTGGCGTTTGGTTGCCCGGCCAAGTAAAGGACACTTGCTCCAGCTCTACTACGCCGTGATTAGTATTTTTTCTCATCGGACATAACCTGAACAGATAAGCCTGAAGGGTATACCTTCAGGCTAATGAGTTTTAAAGTGAAATCTTAGTCGTGCTAGGAGATAGTTCTAGGGCCGTCTGGGCCTTATCCGTTAGTAGATTAACACTGATTGACTTTGTCGATGGAAAGTGAGTAAACCATTGGGTATTGATAGATGAGAGAGCATCAAGATTGTCACACTGGTAGTGGTATTCAACCGCAAATTCTCCATGCCCACCCTCATGATCATGATGATGTTCTTCGTGCTTATGTTCTTCTTCATGATCATGATGACCTTCGTGACCATCGTGACCATCGTGACCATCGTGACCATCGTGACCATCGTGACCATCGTGACCATCGTGACCTTCGTGACCATCGTGACCATCGTGACCATCGTGACCATCGTGACCATCATGACCATCATGACCATCATGACCATCATGACCATCATGACCATGTTCATCATGTTCATCCGAACTCAAAGTATTGGTGACAGATTGATGCATGATTTTGCATCCAGCACTGGCAGTCAGAGCAAATAGAGAATCAGCATTTTCTAGTTTTGCGATGGTTTGCTCTAATGCTTTTTGTTGCTGCTCATTTTTAGGCGCATGCTCAAAGCCTAATACATCAGCTCCAGGTGCATGAATTTCCATGAGTAACTCATCACCATCTTGGGCAATATTGAGTTCTACGTGACCATGCTCGTGGGCTTCATGCTGGCGAAACTCTTCATCGGCTAAGGCTGAAGTACTTAAAACTAGGCTAATAATTGTTGCGACTTTTGTAATGGAATGCATTGTAAATCCTAATCAATGGTAAATTAAAAATGGGGGCTGTGTTTTGAGACAACCGATTGTATGACATTTCTTTGCTTAGATTAGGTTCACTGGTGGAGAACGAGCGAGGTAACTAAAAACAGTTTGCTCATATAAAGCATAATATTGGCCCAAGCCAAAAATATGGGTTGAGGGATTATTCGATACTGTGATCAGAGGATGGTTAAAGCCATGCTGTAAACAGGAAAAAAGTTGGCAGTGGTGCTCATCATGGTGGTTTGTACTGAATTGATACTGATGGAAAATAAAAGCCCAACTCATCCAGAGCACGAGCACGATTGCAATCACAGTCAGTGTGCTTGAATGTCGCGTTGGTGTTCGATGAGGTTGAGTCATAGCGCTTAAAGTCGTGTTTAATGTTAAAGTTGTTATGTTATAACAACTAGGCTGCAAGCGCTATGTTCAAATTTGTATTAAATGTTGTCTTTGATTAAAGATAGAACTTGCTCAATTTCGCTTTGGTTTAGCGCGCCTTCCTTGACGAAAAGAACTTTCCCTTGTTTATCTTGTACAATAATTGCCGATGATTCTTCCTGTAGATCCCAAGCTCCAGCCACTTTGCCATCTTCATCGAGTACCATAGAAGACCAAGGGAAATCTTTTTTGCTATCTTCCGCTGAAGACTTTACAAAAGAGCCTGTTCCCCAGATAGCATCATCTTGATTGATGATCGACGTGGTTTGATAGCTGTCCTGAGCAAACTTAGAATCTGTAATAGCTGCCATGAGTGGTTGGTTGAGAGCTTTTGAACTGCTGCGGCCTGCAATGGCCTGAATGACTCTTACTTTGCCGAGCATATCTTGAGATGACCACTCTTGATAACTAATGTCATCTCCTTTAACTAGGATCTCGCCGTAATTTTGAACTTCAACCAGAGGCAATGCCTGATCGACTTTGATGTTGTGTGCTGAAGCTGTAAAACTGCATGCCACCGCTAGGGCAACCAGGGTTTTTATTTTCATTTTGTTTTTCCTCTGGGTTGAGTGTACCGATTATATAGTGAAAACTGCTCACTGGGTCAGTGATATATTGATGCACAAAACTTTGTTGCATAATTGTGATCTCAACTGCAGCTAACTCAGAGTGGGTTGTCTAAAAACGAGGGTTACATTTTGGCGGCGAGCAACAACCCAATATCTAGCTTGATGTTATAGCCAGCACTCTTGCTGGCTAAATAGGACGAAACAGGACTATTCGGTTTATCCATTTGATGGAAAACAGACGCCAGTTCCATTTAAGCCACAATAGCCATTGGGGTTCTTAGCTAAATATTGTTGGTGATAGGTTTCGGCGAAGTAGTAGTGACCAGCTTTTTCAATCTCTGTCGTGATGTTGGAGCCGTTAGAGTTAAGCAGTGTTTGATACTCGTCTCTGGAATCTATGGCTTGCTCTAGTCGTTGTTCATTGTATGTATAGATGGCTGAGCGATACTGAGTGCCCATATCATTGCCTTGACGCATTCCTTGAGTTGGATTGTGGCGTTCCCAAAAAGTGCGCAGTAATTGTTCAAAGGAAATGATATCTGGATTAAAAACGACTCTCACGACCTCTGTGTGTCCGGTCTTCCCAGAGCAGACCTCCTCGTACGTCGGGTTGGGAGTATAGCCGCCAGAATATCCGACAGAGGTGCTGATAACCCCTTCTAACTGCCAAAATAAACGTTCTGCCCCCCAAAAGCATCCCATACCAAATAAGACTTCTTGGCAACCTTGAGGAGGTTTTGCTTTGATGTTTGATTGATTCACATAGTGCTTATCATCAACGTTTAGTGGCTGATCACGACCAGGAAGTGCTTGTTGGGAGGTGACGGGGGTTTGTTTATCGAGCATGATTCATCTCCTTAAAATGATATTCTTGGGAGTAGACCGCTTAATTGACGGTTTTCGTACAGACATCTTTTTGCAGTGACGTTATTATTTCGTAACGACGTATAGGCTACCAATAAACCATGATAAAACCGTTTTTTCCAGCGATTCTACTTTTAAGCAGTGTTTCAGCCTTCGGGCAAGAAGTATCGTTGTCGATTCGCGGAGTATCCGGAGAATTGGAGCAAAATGTTGAAACCTATCTGCAGGCAATTCCTAGCCAAGACTATAGTACCAGTTTGCGTTTTCAAGCTCGGGTCGAAAAGCGTTTAACTGAAGCACTCAATGCACTTGGCTACTATCATCCAAATTTTTCATTTGAGGCAAACAGTGGAGAGCAGGAATTAGTCATCACCATTGTGCCCGGAGAGCCAGTCTTGATTGCGCTGGTGGACATAGAGTTGAGTGGTGAAGCGCATGATGATCAAGCCTTTAAGACCTTGATTGAGCGCAGTGGTCTCAAACAGGGGCAAGTATTAAACCATAGTTTGTATGATGGGCTGAAATCGCGCATTCGTAACCTTGCTTTACAAAGAGGTTACTTTGATGGAGATTACACGGTAAGTCGACTGGAGGTGTCGCCAAATTTAGACCAAGCCTTTATTCGACTTCACTTTGATAGTGGTATGCGTTATGCCTTTGGTCAAAGCTCGATTACTGGTAGCCAAATAGACTTGATGCGTGTTGAATCCTTGTCACCTTACAAACAGGGCGATCCCTATTTGGCTACAGCAGTAGGCGAATATAACCAAAACCTGTCCAATACGGAATGGTTCTCATCTGTCCTAGTTGAACCTGATCTTTCTCATCTTGGAGAAGGGAGAGAGTTACCTATGAAGGTCTCTTTAGCGCCGCAGGCGAGAAATCAGCTAGAAACAGGCCTTGGTTACTCAACAGATGTTGGTGCAAAAGGATCGCTCAAATGGAAACAACCTTGGGTCAATAGCAGCGGTCATAGTTTCACTAGCCGTTTTTCAATTTCTGGGCCAGAACAAACCGTCACAGCAGGTTATAAAGTCCCACTAGAGGATGCTCTAAATGAGTATTATCAGCTTAAGTACGGTATGAAAAATCTAGATAATCGAGATACGCAAAGTTTAGAGTCGAATCTAGCCCTAGAGCGTCATTGGCTACTTGATAACGGATGGCACCGAGCCCTTTATATTCGATATTTGTTGGAAAACTATGAGCAAGGCCTCCAAGATGACTCTGGACAATTCTTATTGCCTGGTTTTAGTTTTAGCCGCAGCAGAATACGTGGCGGGGCAATGCCAAGTTGGGGAGATAAACAATCGCTGAGCCTTGAATTTGGTGACGACAGAGTATTATCAGAGACTAGGGTTATCCGCCTACAAGGTGGGATGACATGGATCCGCAGTGCAGGGCAAAATCATAGAGGGATCTTTCGTTTAGATGGAGGTGCCAATATCACTGAAGACTTTGAGCGATTATCACCGTCTTTGCGCTTTTTTGCTGGTGGTGATAACAACTTGCGTGGCTATAACTATCAATCTATTTCACCGACTGACAGCAGTGGAGCCTTGACGGGTGCTAAATATATGGCGACTTCTTCACTGGAATATCAATACCGAATTTATGGCAATTGGTGGGGAGCGGCTTTTTACGACTATGGCGATGCGTTTAATGATGAACCTGACTTCAAACGTGGTACAGGAGTAGGTGTTCGCTGGGAGTCTCCCGTGGGACCAGTCAGATTAGACTTTGCTTGGGGGTTAGATGCCACCCCAGGTGATGAGTTTAAAATTCATTTCACATTGGGCCCAGAGCTATGACCCAGTTTGTTATAAGGTGGTCTAAGTGGTTTTCAATTGCGGCAATGACGCTAATATTTGCTGTTGTTCTCGGCCTATCGGTTATTTTGTTTACCACTTCCGGGTTAAAGTTTGTCATTTGGGCGGCCGAAAAGTCGCTGCCACAGCTTGAAATCGAGTCCTACTCTGGAGCGGTTTTTCCGCGCTTCACTCTCAATAAGGTCTCATATCAAGACCAAGCACTCAATGTGGATGTAGGCGTCAATTCTATCACTCTTGGTGTTGATGTTTCGTGCCTTGTAGGGGCAAGTATTTGTATTGACGAACTTACCCTTAATGGCCTCAAGTTTTATATGCCTGAAGCATCATCAGATGCACAAAGTTCCGCTGAGCCAGAAACAGGTAGCCAAAGCAGTGTTAGCTTACCGATACCGCTTACTGCTAAACGTTTATCACTGTCTGATCTTGATCTCAACATTCTTGGTTATCAGGCTCAAGTCGGGGTTTTCACCACTGGATTGAGCTGGGTGGGACAGCGCTTAACTATTGATAAAAGCTTGTTAAGTAAGACTCGTCTAACCTTGGCGCCAGAACAAAATACGCCAGAACCAGCTAGCGCCGCATCGACAAGTCAGCAGCATGATATTGAGTTACCTAGTGTCGTTTTACCCTTGGATATTAACCTGAAAGGATTAGATATTCATGATTTTACTTTGGTACAAGACACACCTATTGTGGTAAACAATTTAGGAATTGAAGCACAGGCGGTAGGTTCAAAAATTAATCTACGAGCCATGCAGCTAGATATGCCTCAACTGGCTGCTAAGCTCAATGGTGAAGTTAATTTGGTAGAAGATTACCCTATCAGTTTGGATTTGAAAACGACCATTAAACAGCCGATTGCTAAAGGTCAAATCATCCATCTTAATGCTTCGGGCAGTGTTGCTAACCTCTCCTTAGACGCCGAGTTTGGTGGTTTAGCTAAAGGTCAAATTCAAGCCTTTGTTCAACCATTGCGCAACAACCTTCCATTTGAACTTTCCTTATTAGACGTTCAGGCCCAGTGGCCCTTATTGGGAGAGGGAGATTACTTTGTTGCTGTGGATAGCTTGAAGAGTAAAGGCTCGTTAGAGCGCTATGATATTGCTCTCGACGCCAAGTTTTCGGGAAAAGAAGTGCCCGAATCCAAGTTGACTATATTCGGTCAAGGTAATCTTAAACAAATTGATTTAGATACGCTTTCTTTGAAAACATTAGGGGGCGAAGTATCAGGTCAGTTAATGGCGAATTGGCAAGCCCCAATTAACTGGTCTACCGATCTCTTACTGACAGATATTCAGCCAGGTATACAATGGCAAGATGCTGAAGGAAAAATCAGTGGCCGTTTGGCTACCTCTGGTGTTTTGACCGACCAAGGTGGATGGAAAATAGAGGTTCCTAAGTTAGATGTTGACGGTGTTGTACGTGATTATCCACTCAAGCTCTTGGGTCAACTGTCAGCCTCTGATGAGACTGGAACAGGAGACATCAGGGTGACCACGTCGGGGCTCGCTTTATCCCATGGGCCAAACTTTGTGAAGGCCAGTGGTGTCATTGAGCAAGCGTCGGATATGAAGGTGGAGGTTTCTTTTGCGGATATGTCGCTAACCGTGCCTAATCTACGCGGTAACGTAAAAGGAAACCTAATATTGAAAGACAGTATCCAACAGCCTAGGGTTGGTGTGATGCTCAAAGCGAGGGATGTCGGCTTGGGTAAAGATATCGATGCTAAAACTATTGATTTAGAAGGTGAGTTATCCCCGCTTACTCAAATCGCAGGCAACATAAAACTATCGGTATTTAATGCTCACTATCAGAATTATGTTATCGATCAGGTTTTGTTAAATACAAAAGGTAATGAGAAAAGTCATACGCTTAGCTTAGATGTCATGTCGGATATCGTTTCCACTCAACTCAATCTCCGCGGAGAGCTAGAACGTCTTCCAGAGCTGGTTTGGAAAGGTAATTTAGATGGGATGTTTATTAAATCAAAACAAGGGGTATGGACTTTAGAGGGCGTGACTCCAGTGGGGTACTCCGCTCAATCTCAGCAAGTATTTGTTGCAGCTCACTGCTGGCAGCAAGAAGGGGCCTCAATTTGTTTGGATAAGGATATGAATGTTGGCCAAAAAGGTGAAGCCAAGGTTTCCATATCCAATATCGACTTTAGTCAGTTGCAATCTATGTTCCCTAAAAAGACAGAGCTTAAAGGCGATCTTAATATTTCCGCTATGGCGAGTTGGGCTCCTGATACTCCACCAGTCCTCACAGTGGACCTTGGGATGGGGCAGGGCATGGTGAATGATCATGGTGCACATCCAATTCGTTTGGGCTGGGAGAGCGTTAGCTTAAAGGCGGCATTAAAAGATAATGTATTATCAACTAATTGGCTAATTGATTTGGCTGACAATGGAAATTTTTCAGGTCATGCCAAGGTATTCAATGTTGTCGATACAAACAAGTCCTTGGATGGAAAACTGCAATTGACTGAACTCAAATTGGATTTTCTAGAACCATTTTTGGGCGACTATAGTCAGTTTAAATCAACACTTAATTCTCAATTGTCTTTCACAGGCCCGATAATGAAGCCCAAATTAAAAGGGCAGTTTGTGCTTGATGATCTCCTTCTAAAAGGCGAAGTAACCCCTGTAGAAATTGAGTCTGGAAATATTGATGTCAACTTTTCTGGATACGGTGCCAACTTGACTGCAGCTGTTGATACGCCTGATGGACAGTTACAAGCGAAAGGAGAAGCCGATTGGCGAGATCTTAAAAAGTGGCAAACTAATCTGCGAGTGTTTGCTGATGAGCTCATGGTAGATCTTCCTCCTATGGTGAAAGTTAAAGTTATACCTGATATGACAATATCAGCCTCGCCAAAACAAGCTCGCATCGACGGTACGATAGCTTTGCCGTGGGGAAAGATTGTGGTTGAAGAGCTGCCTCCTAGTGCTATTGGCGTGTCTAAAGATCAAGTGCTCCTAAACGAACATTTAGAACCAGAAAGTATACAGCCGACGATTCCGTTTAGTATCGAAACCAATGTTAATATTAGTATTGGCGACGAGCTTAAGTTGTCAGCTTTCGGTCTTGAAGGTGATTTGTCTGGAAACTTAAATGTCTCGCAGAGAGATAAAGGACCATTTGTGACTGGAGAGGTAAATATTATAGATGGCTCTTATCGGTCTTTTGGTCAGGATTTGATCATCCAACAAGGAAAAATCTTGATGAATGGACCTGTTGATCAGCCTTTTGTGCAAATCACCGCAATACGTAATCCAGATAACACTCAAAACGATTACATTGCAGGAATTAAGGTGATAGGTCCGGTTGATGAGCCAAACGTGACGATATTTTCAGAACCAAGCTTGCCACAAGCGAATGCATTATCATACTTACTACGTGGTCGAGATATTGATGGAGAGTCTGGAGGTAACACTGTGACTTCCACTTTAATCGGTCTCAGCTTGGCTAAGAGTGGTCGAGTGGTGGGTGAGATCGGTGAAGCATTTGGTGTTCAGGATCTGCAACTTGATACAGCAGGCGCAGGTGACCAATCACAAGTCACGGTTAGTGGCTATGTGCTTCCTGGTTTACAAGTTAAATACGGTGTGGGTATTTTCGATTCTGTTGGAGAGTTCACGGTTCGCTATCGTTTAATGCAAGATCTATACGTTGAAGCCATATCTGGGTTAGATAGTGCGGTTGAGTTACTTTACCAGTTTGAGTTTAATTAATAAGTGAGATTGCAGGATGCAACATTTAGTTTTTGTCTATGGCACATTGAGGCAAGGAGAAAGAAATCATAATTATCTTGCGGGGAATCAATGTTTAGGCCAGTGTGAGACCTTTCCTCATTACGCCCTCTATGATCTTGGCTCATATCCTGCCGTGGTCGAAGGCCATGACTCTATCTTAGGTGAAGTTTATCTTATAGATGATCAAACGCTTAGCCAATTGGATCAATTAGAAGATGTGCCGGTTGAATACCGGAGAGATAAGGTTGAAACTCCCTTTGGTCAAGCTTGGATATATATCTACCAAAACAGCAGTAAACTCGATACGCTCATTTCATCAGGAGATTGGTGCCAAAGGGTATAGTCTTGTTAAAAAAGAGCCCAAGAGGCTCTTTTACCATAATTACTTTTGTGCGCGTTGGTAAGATTCGAGGATCTCTTTTCTTGCTGACTCGACATCTTCCCAACCGTCTACCTTGACCCATTTTCCAGATTCAAGCTCTTTGTAGTGCTCAAAGAAGTGGGTGATTTGTGCTTTAAGCAGTTCAGGTAAGTCTTGAACATCTTGAATATGATCATATTCTTTAGACAGTTTGCTATGCGGCACAGCGACCACTTTGGCATCTTCGCCAGACTCATCTGTCATTTTCAAAACACCGACAGGGCGGCAGCGAATAACAGACCCCGGCATCAAAGGATGTGGTGTTGGCACTAGCACATCAACTGGGTCACCGTCGAGTGACAAAGTGTGGTTAACGTAACCATAGTTACAGGGGTAAAACATAGGTGCAGACATAAAACGGTCGACAAATACAGCCCCTGATTCTTTGTCTACTTCATATTTGATTGGGTCTGCGTTAGCTGGGATTTCAATCACCACGTAGATATCATCTGGAAGCGATTTGCCTGCCGGCACGTTATTTAAACTCATTTAGGTAGTTCCTTGTTTGTACTGACTTCTTCTAGGATCGGTTTTCTTACTGCGAAGCGTCGCTTAAAACCTTAAGGTGAGCCTTTGGAAGTACTGGGCTATATAAGATCGCAATACCTTACTGCTAAACTCGGTTTTTTGTAAACTGGATAAGGCGAGATTTGGTTCAAGAAAATGTTAAAAAGGCGCTAATTAGCGCCTTTTAGTTTAATCTTCTTGGTACTTGAGTAAAAATTCTTCTACTTTCTTAACCATGTTTTTAGAGCCGACAAAGAAAGGTACACGTTGGTGTAATTCTGTTGGTTTTAGATCCATGATTCGATTTTGGCCATCTGATGCCGTGCCACCAGCTTGCTCAATAATATAAGCCATAGGATTGCACTCGTAGAGTAGACGCAATTTGCCATTAGGGTGGCTTTGAGTACTTGGGTACAAGTAAATCCCGCCCTTCAGCAGATTTCGATGGAAGTCTGCGACTAGCGAGCCAATATAGCGAGAAGTGTATGGCCTGTGTTCAGTTGGCTCGTTTTCTTGGCAATACTTAATGTATTTTTTTACGCCCATAGGGAAGCGAATATAGTTCCCTTCATTGATCGAGTAGATGGTTCCATCGTCAGGTATCATCATATTCTCATGGGAGAGGCAAAAGGTACCTAAAGAAGGGTCATAGGTAAAACCGTTGACTCCTTTGCCCGTTGTGTACACCAACATGGTGGATGAACCATAAATAACGTAACCAGCGGCCACTTGTTTATGTCCGGGTTGAAGAAAATCTTCCTGAGTTGGTGGTGTACCAATAGGAGAAACGCGACGATAGATAGAGAATATGGTACCAACAGAGACATTAACATCGATATTGGATGAACCATCAAGAGGATCCATGAGGACCACATACTTAGCATTTTTGTTGAGCTCTTTATTAAAGGCTACTGCTTCATCTTCCTCTTCACTTGCTACGCCACAAACTTGATCTCTGGCTTCTAATGCTGCTTTGAACTTATCGTTCGCGTAGACATCGAGTTTTTGCTGATCCTCACCTTGGATGTTCTCACTTCCAACGGCACCTGTAATATCGCCTAGACCAGCGGCGTTAATTTCACGGTTAACAATTTTGGCTGCAAGACGGATTGATGAAAGTAGAGATGACAAGTCACCGCTAGCGTGGGGGAAGTCCGCTTGTTTCTCGACGATAAACTCGCCAAGCGTGCGCATACCAGACATGGTTTTTCCTTTAAGTCACTTCAATAGTAGGGTATTGGCTTTGGTGTTCTCTGACGGAGCACTCTATTGCCAAGCCTTATTCTAAAAGCTATTTCTTATTATTGGTAATAAACTAACTGACCAAGATCTCGTTTTACTGGTTATGTAACAAAACTTTTCGCTAGAGTCGGCTGAATTCCCTATTTTAGCTTCTCTTATCTCAGGTAAAAGCCATTCATTTTTAGTTTTACTATGTTGGAGGGCCGATATTTGTGGCTTTTCAACCAAAACCTAACCAAAGGTTCTCGCATTTACGCGTATAATCACCATAATAGCTAGTCAACTCTAACCTGTGGAGAAGGTTGTAGATGCATATTCATATCTTGGGGATTTGTGGCACTTTTATGGGCGGAGCTGCGGTTTTGGCTCGTCAGTTAGGCCATAAAGTTACTGGTAGTGATACAAATGTTTACCCGCCGATGAGTACTTTACTTGAATCTCAGGGTATCGATATCATTGAGGGTTTTGACCCTTCTCAGCTTGAACCCGCTCCCGATCTTGTTGTGATTGGTAATGCGATGAGCCGTGGTAACCCTTGTGTCGAACATGTTCTCAATAGCAATATGCGTTACACATCAGGTCCTCAGTGGTTGCAGGAGTTTCTTCTTCATGACCGTTGGGTGCTTGCAGTATCTGGGACTCATGGCAAAACCACCACTTCAAGCATGTTGGCATGGATCTTAGAAGAATGCGGTTATCAACCCGGATTCTTGGTTGGAGGGGTATTAGGAAACTTTGGTGTCTCAGCCCGTTTGGGCGAAAGTATGTTTTTTGTCGTTGAAGCCGATGAATATGACAGCGCTTTTTTCGATAAGCGGTCAAAGTTTGTCCATTACCACCCTCGCACCTTGGTGATCAACAATCTTGAATTCGATCATGCAGACATATTCGATGATCTTGAGGCGATCAAGCGCCAATTTCATCATTTAGTCAGAACGGTTCCTGGAAACGGACGTATTCTTGTACCACAAAATACAGACATTGATGATGTACTTGAGCGTGGATGCTGGAGTGAAAAAGAAGTCACAGGTTTACAAGGTGATTGGCGAGCAGAAAAAATGGCGGCAGACGGCTCTCAATTTAAGGTGCTTTTCCAAGGTGTGGAGTCTGGTGTGGTTAAATGGGACTTGGTCGGAGATCATAATGTTGACAATGCTCTGATGGCGATTGCTGCAGCTCGCCATGTTGGCGTTGTACCAGAGCTGGCATGTCAGGCGCTAACTAAATTTATTAATACCCGACGCAGACTGGAGCTAAAAGGCGAGGTTAACCAAGTTCGAGTCTATGATGATTTTGCTCACCACCCAACAGCGATTGAACTTACTCTTGGTGGATTGCGTAATAAGGTTGGCAGTCAGCGTATCTTTGCTGTGCTCGAGCCGCGCAGTGCTACGATGAAAAAAGGCGTGCATAAAGATACACTGGCTGCTTCACTCGACCAAGCTGATGAGGTCTTCTTGTATCAGCCAGACAATATTGAGTGGTCTGTTGCCGATATTGCAGAGCAGTGTAACCAGCCTGCATATACGTCAAACAGTGTCGATACTATAATTGATATGGTCATCGAGAGAATTATGCCAGGCGATCAAATCCTGGTAATGAGTAACGGCGGTTTTGAAGGCATACAAGAAAAGTTGTTGGCCAAACTAGCCGAGTAAATGAATCTAGTAGTATGAATCAAATAAACAACAAAGCGATAACATTAGCCTTTACAGGTGCGTCGGGCGCACCATACGGATTGAGGCTTCTGCAATGCTTACTAGCCGCAGAGTATCAGGTTCACTTGCTGATATCTTCTGCAGCACGAGTGGTGCTTGCCACTGAGCACGCTATGAAATTGCCCGGTAACCCTCAAGCAATCCAAGAAACACTTGTGGAGTACCTTGGTTGCGATGCAGAACAATTGCACGTTTACGGTAAAGACGATTGGTTTTCTCCCGTGGCATCAGGTTCTGCAGCGCCGAAACAGATGGTGGTTTGTCCTTGTTCTTCAGGTAGTGTTGCAGCAATTGCTCATGGTATGTCAGATAATCTTATTGAGCGGGCGGCAGATGTGGTCATAAAAGAGCGCGGCCACTTACTCTTGGTTGTGCGAGAAACACCGTTTTCGACTTTGCATTTGGAAAATATGCTCAAACTGTCTCAAATGGGCGTCACTATCATGCCAGCAGCACCTGGCTTTTATCATCAGCCGTCTTCAATTGAAGATTTGGTGGATTTTATGGTTGCTCGAGTTTTGGATCATTTAGGTATAGAACAAAAGATGGTGCCACGCTGGGGATATGACTCTAGATAAATAACTCAATTCCCATTACAATCCGGTCAACACTCAACGGGGCGCTGGTTATCACTATTGTTGATAAGGCTGAGATAAGGTATCGCCTTGGACCCGTATACCTGAACCAGATAATACTGGCGTAGGAATTGAGTCAAAATATTTGCGATAAATATTTACTCAAACCTGTGCCGCTCAATCAAGGAGAGCGAGCAGTGAAAACCCTTCATAGCACTATAGCTTTAGCGCTACTTACATCATTTTCAGCATCATCAGCGGATAATACATTAACCGTTTATACCTATGACTCCTTTGCGGCTAAGTGGGGCCCTGGCCCTAAAATAGAGCAAGCATTTGAGGAAAAATGTCGATGCGACCTGAATTTTGTTGCTCTAGATGATGGTGTATCAATTCTTAATCGCTTGCGCTTAGAAGGTAAAAATAGCAAGGCAGATATCGTACTCGGCTTAGATAAGAACTTAATGCCTGAAGCAAAGAAAACTGGCTTGCTCACTGAACATCAGGTTGATACAAAAACGGTCGACTTGCCTAATGGCTGGAGTGACTCAGTATTTCTGCCCTATGATTTTGGTTATTTTGCCTTTGTATATAACAAGGAAAAATTGTCAAAGCCGCCTAAAAGCCTTAAGGAGCTGGTTGAATCTCGTGACGACCTTAAAGTCATTTATCAAGATCCGCGTACTTCAACTCCGGGTCAAGGCTTGATGTTATGGATGAAGTCTGTCTATGGCGATGCAGTCTCTCCTGCTTGGCAGCAGTTAGCGAAGAAAACAGTGACAGTCACGAAAGGGTGGTCTGAAGCCTATTCGCTATTTCTTGATGGTGAAGCCGACATGGTACTCTCGTATACCACATCTCCTGCTTATCACTTGATTGCTGAGAATGACGCAAAGTTTGCTGCTGCGGATTTTAGCGAAGGCCATTATACCCAAGTTGAAGTTGCTGCTAAGGTCAAATCATCAAAAAATCCTCGCTTGGCTGACCAATTTATGGCCTTTATTTTGAGCGATGACTTTCAATCTCTGATGCCTACGGGTAACTGGATGTATCCGGTCACAGACGTCACTTTACCTGACGGCTTTGACACTCTCACCATTCCCAATAAAGCACTCAGCTTGAATGAAGAAGAGGTGGCTCAAAACCGCAAGGCGTGGATTAGAGAATGGCAAAGCGCTTTGACTTTCTAAGGGTACCTTTTGTATAAAATCCCTAAATTAGGACTCTTGGTCGCGATATTCATCGCGGCCTTTGTTGTTTGTGCCATTGGTGCATTACTATCTTTCGCTCCTTCATTAGAACCATCACAAATATGGTCTGACCCTTATTATCGACACGTCACTAAGTTCAGTTTCTATCAAGCCTCATTATCAACTTTGTTGAGTGTAGGGCTGGCTATTCCCGTTGCTCACGCTTTGTATCGTAATTCATTTGTTGGTAAGCAGTGGGTGCTCAAGCTCTTTTCCTCCACTTTAGTATTACCTGTGTTGGTCGGAATATTTGGCTTGGTGTCCATCTATGGCAATAAAGGGTTAATAGTTGAACTACTTGATTGGATTGGGTTTGAAGCGTCATTTTCTATTTACGGCCTGAAAGGCATTCTACTTGCCCATGTATTTTTTAATTTGCCCTACGCCAGCCGACTATTACTTATGGCACTAGAGTCTATTCCTTGTGAGCAACACAAACTTTGTGCTCACCTTGGAATGACACATTGGCACAAATTTAAATGGATAGAGTGGCCTAGGCTGCGTCAGCAGCTACCCCATGTACTTGGTTTGGTGTTTATGCTGTGCTTTACCAGTTTTGCAACTGTAATGGCACTGGGGGGAGGCCCCAAATCAACTACCATTGAATTGGCTATCTATCAGGCGATAAAGTTTGACTTTGACTTGCAAGCAGGCGCGATTTTAGCGTTATGGCAAATGCTTTTGTGTAGCTTTATTGCTTTCGCTGTGCATCGCTTGGCAACGCCTATTTCGGTGACAGCTTCGACGCAAATTAGTGACCATTTCTCTCTATCATCTTCGTTGAGATCTCGCATATGGGATGGCTTTTGGATTATCTTTAGCCTTTTGTTGGTGATACCACCCCTGTTTATGGTGGTGTGGAGTGGATTAAATGCCCAAGCGGTCAAGGTGCTTAGCGATCCGGCGTTTTGGAATGCTTTGTGGACATCGTGCAAGATAGCACTGTTGGCAAGTGGTTTTGCTCTTTTCGCTGGCATTGCTATTCTGTTGACCAGTCGACGTCTGAGGTTGAATACCAAAGCCCGTTTTGCTGATCAAATTGAACTGATCGGAACCATCATTCTAGTCACACCGAGTTTGGTTGTTGCGACTGGATTGTTTTTGTTACTACGAAGTTTTACGGATGTGTTCAGTTTAGGTTTTGTGGTGGTGCTGGTTAACGCTTTGATGGGATTGCCCTATGTGATCAAAACTCTATCCCAACCTATGTTGCATATTGAGCAACAATATCAATATTTGTGTGCCAGCCTTGGTATCAAAGGTTGGCAACGTTTTCGATTGATTGAGTGGCGAGCGCTACGTAGGCCACTGGCTCATGCATTTGCTATCAGTTTTATGTTTGCGATCGGCGATCTTAGCGCTATCGCTTTGTTTGGCAGCCAAGAGTTTCGGACTTTACCGCTGTATTTGTTCCAACTATTAGGAAGTTATCAAATTGCAGCAGCAGCTGTGGTCTCTCTTACTCTCTTAATTTTGAGTCTAGGCTGCTTTGCTTTGATAGAAACCATGTTCAAAGCTAACTCTAAGGTGAAATATGCTCACGTTTAACGCCGTTTGTTACCATTACCAGCAAGATACCTTCCTGTTTGAATTAGATATTCAGCAGGGAAGCCGAGTTGCTGTTATGGGCCCAAGTGGTGCTGGTAAATCAACCTTATTGGCTCTCGCTGCGGGTTTTATACAACCAAAAAGTGGTGAAATTGTTGCTAATGGAGAGGATATTGTAAAACTTGAACCTTATCAGCGGCCATTTGCATTCTTGTTTCAAGAGCATAATTTGTTCGCTCATCTTAGCGTAAGAGAGAATATAGGTTTAGGCTTACACCCTGGCTTGAAGCTGAGTCAAGAGCAGCGTTTTATGGTTGAGCAAGCCGCCAAGCAGGTTGGTATCGACGAGTATTTGGATCGTTTACCCGAACAACTATCTGGTGGCCAGCGCCAGCGGGTGGCGTTAGCTCGATGCTTTGTCCAGCCTCACCCTATATGGCTTTTGGATGAGCCCTTTTCAGCATTAGACCCCATGTTACGTGAAGAAATGCTCGCATTGGTCAATAAACTTGCCACTGAACGTAATATTACCCTTGTGATTGTGACCCATCATCTCAGTGATGCCAGAGCCATAGGGTCACATTTTGCTTATGTCGATAAGGGCAAAGTCTGGGCATCAGGCAATATTCAGGACTTAACGCCCGATCATAAAGACCCAATATTGAGTGAATTTGTCAAAGCAGGTCAGGGTTGAAGTACACAACTAAGGCTAGCGATTTAGCTCGCTAGCCTTAACTATTTACCAAGTTTAATGCTCAGATCGTGGAGTGTTAAAACTCTTCATCATGGAGTGTTTTGAGCAGTTGGAATATCTCGCGGTACGCTTTGGCAGGTTTACCGGCGCTCTTTTCTTTTACTGCTTGACGCGCTAACTGGCGTAGGCGCTGGCGATCAGCTTGTGGGTAAAGTTCCAGTACGTCAGCAATCGCGTCATCGCCTTCTGTGAGCATACGATCGCGAAGCTGCTCTAACTTATGTAAGGCAGCGGTTGCTTGTGAGTGCTTGTTACGTACTTTGTCTAATGCTGCTTGCAAAGGCTCTGGGTCTTCAAAGCGCATCAACTTGCCGATATATTGAAGCTGACGCCTGCGAGCCTCGTTTTTAAAACGTTGCGCATCTTTAATGGCGTCTGCCAAGTCTTCACTGAGCGGAAATTTTTCAAGTACAGAAGGTTTTAGATTCACTAACTCTTCGCCTAGCTTCTGCAACTCTTCCATGTCACGTTTCATCTCAGTCTTACTGACCCAAATGATTTCTTCCTCTTCTTCCCATGGCGCTTTTTGGTTCTTACGTGCCATTTTTCTGCCTTAATTTAACTGTCTATTTCTCTATTTTAACAAGAATCATGGGGAGAAAGCGAAATTCTTGTTATCCTAGGAAGAATATACCTGAAGCATGAAGAAAATATGGACGTAAAACAGCAAATTGCTCAGCAAAGCGTTGAGCTCGAAGCCGTGGTTGCAAAAGCACTCGAAATGGCTGCGCAAAAATCCGATGGTGCTGAAGTCGCGATCACAAAGAGCACTGGACTGAGTGTTTCTACTAGGATGTGTGAGGTAGAAAATGTTGAGTTTAACAGTGATGGTGCCTTAGGTATTACTGTGTTTAAAGGGCAGCGAAAGGGCAGCGCCTCGACATCTGATTTGAGTGAAAAGGCGATACAACAAACGGTTTTGGCGGCGCTTGATATCGCCAATTATACTTCTGAAGACCCTTACGCAGGTCCTGCGCCAAAAGAGCTGATGGTCAAAGAAATACCCGATCTGGATTTATTTCACCCTGATACTCCTGACCCTGATCAGGCAGCGCAAATTGCGATACGGGCTGAGCAGCAAGCGTTATCACACAGCGACAAGATCAAACAAAGTGATGGCGCCAGTTATGACAGTCACTATGGCCTAAAAGTCTATGGTAATAGTCATGGCGTGCTGGCGAGTTATGCGTCAAGCCGTCACAGCACCAGCTGCTGTGTTATTGGTGAAGGCAAAAGTGGTGTGATGGAGCGTGATTACAGCTATACGGTTGCGCGCTGCAAAGACGACTTGTGGACGCCAGAATCGGTTGGTGAAAAAGCGGCAGAAAAGACCATTCGTCGTCTTGATGCGCAAAAGCTAAAAACGGGTCAGTATCCAGTTATGTTTGCTGCCGATGTTGCTACTGGCTTGCTTGGTCATCTCGTGATGGCAATCAGTGGGGGAAATTTGTATCGCAAGTCTTCTTTCCTACTTGATCGTTTAGGTCAGCAGGTTTTACCTAACTGGTTCAATATTGCAGAAAAACCCCATGTATTGAGAGGACTGGCTTCAAGCCCATTTGATAGTGAAGGTGTGATAACCCAAGATCGCGAAATTATCTCCGATGGTGTGCTATCGACCTATCTTTTGACCAGCTACGCGGCGCGCAAATTAGATATGACGCCAACAGGTCATGCTGGTGGTATTCATAACTGGTACGTGCAATCAACGGGACAAGACTTTGAGCAAATGCTTAAAGAGTTAGGTACAGGCTTTTTGGTTACTGAAGTGATGGGGCAAGGTGTCAACATAGTCACTGGAGACTACTCTCGAGGAGCAGCAGGCTTTTGGGTAGAAAATGGTCAGATACAATATCCGGTTTCTGAAGTGACAATTGCCGGCAATCTTAGCACTATGTTTGATAAAATCGCAGCAGTTGGCAGCGATATCGAAACACGTTCTCAAATTCAGACCGGTTCTATTTTGCTAGAAAGTATGAAAGTGGCAGGAGACTGATAGTCTATAGGATAGTCAGATATTGCTAGTGATAAAAAAGGGTTGAATGTTCAACCCTTTTTCATTTTCAGTGAATTTATTCGAACAACTGATTATGCAGCCTTTGAATAGCGAGCTTAGAATCTGCTTCATTGACCAAAAAGCAAAGGTTATGTGGACTGGCTCCGTAACAAATCATTCTGAGATTAAAGTCTTCAAGCGTGCCAAAAACGTGTTTTGCATAGCCCTTACTTTCACTCATCTTGTTGCCAATTAAAGCCACTAGACACAAGTCATGTTCTACTTCAACACTGCATAATTCTTCAAGCTCTTCGCGTACTTCTTGTGGCAGTTGAGGCGCACCTCCTGCGGTATCAGTTTGATCCAAAGTGAGACTGACACTGATTTCAGATGTAGTAATTAAATCGACCGAAATCTTATGTTTAGCTAAAATTTCAAACACTTTAGCCAAAAAGCCATAAGCGTGAAACATGCGTGCGCTACGTAGCGTAACCATAGTTTGATTGCAGCGCAGAGCTAGTGCTCGAAATAAAGGCGAATCCTCTACTTGGTGGCGAATCCAAGTTCCGCCTTGATCTGGCTGCTTGGATGAGCCTACAAATACGGGGATTTCATGACGAAGTGCAGGCACTAATGTCGAAGGATGGAGGATCTTAGCGCCAAAGTTGGCCATTTCCGACGCTTCGCTAAAACTTATCTCTGCAATAGGTGTTGCCTTAGGGGCAATGCGAGGATCTGTGGTGTAAATGCCCGGAACATCTGTCCAGATCTCAAGACCTTTAGCTTCCACGGCTTCTGCTATCAGTGCAGCGCTATAGTCACTACCACCTCGGCCCAATGTGGTCGTATTGCCTTGCTCATCTGAGCCAATAAATCCTTGTGTAACAACGATGTGCTCCTGGCATAAAGGGATCAACCTTGACCGAGCAAGACTGTAGATGGTGTCGAGTTCAGGTTCGGCTTTACCAAAGGCGCTGTCTGTTCGTAGCACCTCGCGAATATCAAATCGATGAGCATTAATACCGCGCTCTTGCATTAGTTTAGTGAGAAGATGAGTAGACATTAACTCACCACAAGCAACGAGATGATCGGTTAGCTTTTTACTGGGTTGAATAGAGGCGGCTTCAGCCAAACTAGTCACGGTATCAAGGATTTCATAGATGTCACTGGCGGTTTTGGTGGCATCACTTAACTGGCTAAGTACGTTTTCGTGGATAGTGGCAAGTTGAGTGAGAAGCTGGCTTCGATGATCATTGTCTGATACGCCATTGGCCAATTCAACCAATAGATTGGTAACACCAGAACAAGCACTAATCACAACCAGCCTTGTATTTGGTCTTTGCTCGACAATTGCCGCGCAGCGATTCATGGCCTCAAAATTAGCTACACTGGTTCCACCAAACTTAGCAACATTAAAATTGCTCACAGTATTTCTCCCAAAACTTCCTGAAAATGAATAGTAATCCTTTGCTTGAAGAGAGAATGAGCGAGTCGAGGGGCTTATTATTAGGGCGACCTCAGAAGCTCTTCACCAGACTGGGCTGGTGACAGTTGATGGGACTCAACCCAAGTCAACCGACAGATCAAAACCACAATGTTGATCTACCTCGGCACTACTCCCCCTCAGTGTTATGTATTGGAGTTGTGGCCCCACAAAACACCTACCTGGGTAGTGCTCCTCTTCTGCAAAATGCATAAATACAGTGATAATAAACACTGTACCTCTGGCATTGAACGTGTTTATGAGCGGTTTGTCAACGGAAACTTTAGTTGGATAATCTTTAAAGTGGCGAGGAAAACCGATAGGTTTTCCACTTATTCAAATCAACAAAATAGTCGTGCTAGGGCTACGCTTATCGGTTGGCGAAAAAGTTGGTTAACCATGACCAACCCAGCCTACCACTCGGCCAACGACTTCTCCCTGATCGATAGTTTCAAACTCTCGGTTTGCTGGAATAAATTTACCGCGATATTTACGTCTGAAGTGGAAAGTGCCACCCGCTTTAACTATCACTAAAGTGTTATCACTAGCCGATTTCATTGGCTCTACGATAATAAAGCAGCCAATAGGATAATTGATGGCAAAGTCTGAAGAGATCATTGCAGCATCACGAACTCTGAGAGCGTAGCTTTCCGGCTTAGCGCCATTGGGATAAAAGGTCGAACCTTGTGAGTCTGGCTGCTCTTTTTCTATGTCTGCCCAACTTAGAATATTCACGCTTTTGGTGTGATAACCATGCATTTCTTCCGTTTCCATGCGTGTAACGAACTCACCCAGTGTGGTATCCATTTTTTCGAGTGCGCGTACCAGTACTTGGGTGGGTAAGTCACCCTCTCCCTGTTCAAACCTTCCTATCGTTGCTCGGCTTGCGATACCGACAAAATCTTTTTGCTTTAACTTTTTCGATTTTCGTATTGCTGTAAAAACCTGATGTGCATCTGGCATATGCTTTACTCCTATTTTGAATCTAAACGCCCAACTCAGTTGTTTTACTCTAGAAAAAGAGTCCAGTATGCCTCTGGTTTATCCCAGTGGTGCTGTTGTTATTTTTTCGCTCGATTATAAAGCATCTTAGAGCAATAAGAATGATTTTAGAGTTTTTTTACAGATAAAGTCACTTTATGACACAAAAATAGTGCTTTTGATATGCTTGTAACCCGATTTTCCATAGTGATGTTAAGGGCTATAGCTGTGTTTTATTTGTTCTACCGCCTATAAATATTGCTATGTAGTGAGTTCTTATCATCTAGTTTACTTTATCTGAGTTTTTTAAATTAAAGGATGAAATTAAAAGCTCAAATTTGAGTTGTTTTGTTGATTTTTTGATTTTTTGGATCTAATAATTACTGATTATTGGTTCTTAGAGTTTTATTTACGCTCTTAATAGACAGATTCCATATTCAGTAAGGGGGAGTAACTTGACTAATTATGACCAACAGCAACTAGAGGAAACTCGTGCTTTGATTGCGCAGGCGCTGGCCATTTATCAACCACGCAAATCAAGTGCTGGTTTTGATGGTGCTATGTATAAACTAGAGCAATGCCCGAGTTCAAAAAGGCAAGGTGAACGTATAACAGATCCACTGCACATCAAGGCTTCTCGTTCCCATAAGGGCGTACGGCTGAACTGTTCAGATGATGTGTTTGAGCACTTAAGGGTGCAGAGAGTTCTCAAGTCATTGCCTTCGCATCTAGCTAAGTGGTTGATATATAAGTACGGTGAAAGCTCGCCTGATAGTATGGTTCCAGAGTTAGTTAGCATAGTTGAAGGAGAGCTACCTATAGAGAATTGTCGTAAGCCAACTAAAGCTAAGATTAGGAATATGGTCTTTGAGCGTTTAACACGGCGTGAGTTTGTTGACTGCTTACAGCGAAACTTATTTGAGGCAATCGGTGTGAAAAAGCAGACATACTTTCAGTGTTATGCCAAGCATAATGATAGTATCACTGATCAGTTTCAAGCTCTCGATGAGCTCTCGTTAAGGACTTTTCAACGGCAATTTTTGAATCATTAAGTTGATTATTGAAGTTATAAATAAAAAAAAGACTCAAATATGAGTCTTTTTTGTTGCGTTGTCCTGACCTTGCATGATAGTATTTTGTCATCGTCGAAGAATTGTTAAGTTTTCACGATGACCAATCTAAACTGACTAAGCCCCTCTTATCCATATGAGGGGCTTTTTTGTTAGCATTGCAAATAGATAAATGCATAAGGCTATTAAATACTTATTTTATTTGATGTATATGACTATTTTTTAAGTTGGTTACGGCAGCTAGCCCTTACAATGAGAATCAAGTATCAATGTAGTATCTATGTTCAAGCCTGCGTTATCTAATGTGAAATCATAATACTGATGGCTAAAACTAACAGTGGAAAGACTAGGTTTCTCTATTTCCACTCAAGATGTTAACGTTTATTTTCGAGTTGTTTTTAAGTTAAAAATAAAAAAAGCTCAAATATGAGTAATTTTTTGTTTCGTTATCCTGACCTTGCATGATAGTATTTTGTCATCGTCGAAGATTTCCTTAGTTATTACCATAACTAGACAAGACTTCTCGACTTAAGCCCCTCTCGCCGCAGAGGGGCTTTTTTGTTGGTATCGCTTTAAATCACCACTCACACCCTTAAGTTGTAATTTATGTTAACGAATGATGAAGAGACCAATGGCTTTTGGCTGTTTGTTGCCGTTTTTATCATTGCGAGATTAGGCGTGATGTTAAAAAAGTCAGAGAAAATCTCACCTAAGATATTTTTTGCAGAGGTGTTTATTGCTTTAGCAATGGCATTTGGGGCGTGGCACTTAGGTTTGATGCAAGGAATGACATACAGCCAAATTGTCGTTTATGGCCTTTTTGGGGCGCTTGGGCATGTTCATATCATTAGATTTACAGTTCAACAAGCGTTTCGAAAAGATGTTTAACTTATTTATGGAGCCCAAAAATCAAGGTAGATCGCACTACCTATCAATTGGATCCTAATCACTAGGAGCTGAATTAATGGAGCATGGCGCTTTGTCCTCACCACATCTTAAAGAAGCCTGTTTTCTCGTAGGAAAAGCATTTGGAGTTCGTAATTTAGGACACTTTTTGTATGAAATTACTCACATTGAGTCAAAGTCAGGTCAAAGAAAGAGTAAGTTTGGCGGGGTTTGTTCAATCTCTCACTATCAATTTGGATTAATGCAGCAACACCACAGGTTCTATCACCATCGTAAAGTGATTCTGAATTCACTGGGTATCGATTTGAAATCCATTAATTTTGCTCATTTGTCCAATAACCCCACACTGTCTTTGATCATTGTCGCCGCATGGTTGTTAGCCAATATCGAACGAGTACCAAAACGGCGCTTGGATAGGGCCAAGTTATTTTCCAAGTGGTGGAGAGCGATGCCTTGTAGTGAGTACATGGAAAAAACCTATGATTTGCAATGAATTAACTGACTCTAGGTTTGAATATTAAATGCTAAAGCGCCTGTGACAACGGCGCTTTTTTATATGTTGAAGTGAGGCATTGAAAATGAACTACATTACTGGCCTTGATAATTATCTCGAGCGGCTTAGCGCGCTACTTACCACCACTCTTGGGCAAAGCGTTAAGGTGCAATACTCAGAGACACCAGACAGCCAACAAGTGAATAAGCCAATTGTTAGTTTGCCGCTGCCAAGTATCGAGCAGTGCAATTACTTAGCCGATGACCGTTACCAGCATCTACTCAAAGTGACGGTATTGATTAAACCAGACGTGAACAATGCCAATCCTACTCTCGCAGTGGCTAATGTGGCACACAAGATAATCACCTTATTAACAGGCCAGCTTTTTTTAGATCCTGCGCAAATGGGCAACAAAGACAACGGCGAGACTATGGCGCTTGACGCAGATTTTGATTGTTTAGATGAACCGCAAGAAATCCAAGCAAACAACTTAGATTTGAGCGCAGAAAATATGGCTTATGCGATTAGGTTTACACAAAAGGTCCGTTATGGAAGCCCGCAGCAGGAAACCTTCTGGATTAAGTCATTAAACATTAAAGAAAGCAAGGGCGATGAGAAGGTGATCTATGAATTTGAACCAAGCAATACTTGATCTAATTGGTCGGGTGAACGGTTTAGAGCGCCAGCTTAGAAACCTTATTAGGCTAGGGTGGGTAAAGTCAGTATCAGGCTCAAAAGCTGTGATTGATTACGCGCCCAATACTGAAGATGACTATCTTTCACCGCCTATTCAGTGGGTGGCTTTTGAAGCAGGTGAGGTAATTAAGTGGCGAGCGCCCAGCATTGGTGAACAAGTTATGGTGCTCAATTTATCTGGCGGCGTTGATGAAGCACATGCGATCGCTCTACCAGCCTCCTATTGTACCGACTTTAGTCCCAAAGAGACGGACCCACGTAAAACCACCTTAAGCATTCTCGATGTGTTTAAAGTCACCGCAGATTTTGCGGGTAATTACTTGGTCGAAGCCGATAGCTCGGTCAAGTTTGTCACGCCGTCTTTCTCAGTCGATGCCTCGGAGGTTATTTCAATGCAGACCAAACAATATAACCGAACCGCGAACACGGCTAACACCAAGGGAACTCAATCACAAGAGGGCAATGTCAGTATTAAAGGTTCGCTTGATGTGAGTAATCAAATCAAAACTCCAGCTCTAGTGAGTTATGCGCCGGGTGCTTTCTCCCTTGCAGGTAGTGGCGCCAACTTCTCTGACGCTGTGATCGCCAATGTGAAATTTAGTACCCATCGCCACAAAGTGAACCGTGAAGGCTCGCCAACTGAAGTTCCTATTAATTAAGAGGTTATTATGCAACAAGGTATAGACCCTACAACAGGCTTAAGTGTATGGGGGGCTAGGCAAGCTGAGTGTCGATTATTCAAAGCAATCACTACTCAGTTAGGTTCAAGAGAAAAACGGCGCAATGTTGGCGGCGAGTTTCGAAAACTCATGGGCCTTGCCAATGAGCACAATCGCATGCAAGCCATTAACCGTATTCACCGAATTATTGCTAATCCTGCCAATGATTTATCAGACATAGTTAACCCAAAAGTTGACATTCGAATACATGGGGCGGGTTTTCTTACCCGCATTAACTACACATACGACGGACAGAAACAGGTGTTGGAGCTATGAGTAAAATAAAAATCCCGCAAATATTGACCGTTGAAAAATTTGCAGACATGCGTGAGCGGTTTATCAATGACTTTTTTCTTCCACACGCAGAAAAGGAAGTGGGTAATGAAAAAGCGCGCAACTTAACCGCGGGCCTACGTAGCCCCAACGAGTCTGCTGCCCTTTTGCTTGATGCCATGATTTTATTTCGCCAACAAGAAACCCGTAACGATAACTACAAATACTTACAACACTTTGCAAAAACCGTTACTGACTCGGAAATGGTAGATGTGGTGGTTTCCCGCTTGGGTTTGAAACGTCAAATCATTAAAGCGGGGGATGATACGGTCTCGCCTAACATTCCAGCTGTAAAGGAATCGGATGCCTCGTTACTGCATCGCTACAGCTTAGCACCCTATGGTTTGGCGACCACAGGAACCCGAAGTGGCTATAAATTCCATGCCATGACGTTGGGAGCGCGCCCTTTGATCACGATTTCTAGCGAGTCGGATAATGTGGTGACTCAACGCTTTGAGTTCACGCCAACCGAGGGTGTGATTCGGCCTAAAGATGCTAAAGCAAGGATGCTCAAAAAAAATTCAGGGGAGGTGGAAATACGCATACTCTCGCCTGAAGGAAATGGTCAAGCGAGCCAAAAACTGCAAGATGAGGTGTTAGAGTATTGTCGCCGCCCTGATATTGCTCAAGAGTCTGATCATATTAGCGTGCGCTCAGCCAGCATCAAACCCTACAAGATTGAGATTGAGGCATGGGAAGAAACCGCGCCTACCCGTTTAATTGACGAAAAGGCGTTAGAGCAAGCGCTTAGTGATTACGCTGAGCAGCAGCATAAACTCGGCGCAAAAATCCAGCGCTCGCGGATAAGCCAAATTGCGCACAACCATAACGCCACCAAGCTCAATATCTTGCAGCCATCAGCCGATCTGGTGTGTGAATGGTTTGAAGCGCCGTATTGTCAGGAGGTGGACGTGCATGTCAAAGCCAATCGATGAGCAGACTCTTTTACCCGACAACCGTACCTCTTTTGAACGCAGCTTTGAAGAGGGGTTTAAAAAACTGGTTAAAAGCACAGATGTGCTAGCCGCCATCGCAGACCCTTGCACCACCAGCCAAGAGATTTTGCCCATTATCGCCTCGGAGCGAGGGGTGAATGATTGGTTTTTTAGTGATACTGAAGATCAAAAACGCGCGATAACCAAGGTTTCTTATTCAGTGCATCAAACCAGTGGCACTAATGCGGGCATTGAGCTGGCGCTGGAAGCGGTGGATTTCTCTGCCAAGATTGAACATTGGACCAAGGTGCAAGGCGGTTTGCCCTACACGGTTTATGTCACAGCGCGGGCTAACACCACGCAGAATGTTACCAAAGAGCGGGCGCACCGCCTTATTGAGCGGCTAAATCACGTTAAATCCGAGCGTGATACGGTCGATTTAACTTTGGCCTATGATGTTGAACAAAAATTTAGAGCTCAGGCGGCGGTGTTGCCGAGAGTCAATATTCAGCCGACCAAAGCCCAAGTTAAGCTATGGCCGATAAGCACCAGTGGACGCGTTTCACTTGGCGCTGGTGGCGGTGCGCCCATTTCGGTTAGCCCCATGTTGGTCAAAGCCAAGCTTGCTCAAACTAAGTTAACGGGCAATGACTACTTGGGTTCAGCCCTTGGTCTTCATCCCTTATCCGTTAGCCCTATTTACACAATAGCGAGAATGCCATGACACTAGCCGTAACCATTACCGAGCACGGGTTAGCTGAATGTATCAGCGCCAAAGAAAAAGGATTGCACGCCAAGATCGAATGGATCTCGGCAGGCGATAGAGCTTATAGCCCAAGCCCAACCCAAACCAAGCTGCGCCGCGAAAAGCAGCGGGTAAAGATATCAGAGTACAAAGACACAGGTGACACCTCGCTGCAATGCACCGCCAAATTTGACGGTGATTCAGAGTTTGCCATTCGAGAGATAGGCATTTGGTTAGCAAGTGGCACCTTACTTGGCGTGATTTCAGCGCCGGATAGAACCCTGAACTACAAAGCGGCCAAAGCCCAGGTGATCATTCCCTTTACCATGGACCTATCTGTACTGCCAACCGATTCGGTGCAGGTATCAGTTGGGGTGGAAAACCTCAATATTTTGATTGATAGCGAGATGATGAAAGATGCGCTGGCGTTTATGCGCTCACAAGCGGTGCAAACTCAACAATCTCATATGCTAATGCAACAAGCAGAGCGATTAAGACAACTGGAGACACACTAATGTCTGAAATTTTAAACCAATTGCAAGAGGTCAAACTGGCGGCGCAAGCCCAAACCGAGGCCAGTCAGGCGCAAACCACCGAAGTGGCCAATAAAATGGGCCACATTGACCAAACACTGCAACAAGCCAAACAAAGTTTTGATGCATGGAAGGAGGAAACCAAAGCAGTAGATATTGAAGGCCAAGGCCGTTATGAGACTGAATTTTTTGTTGATGGTGATAAAGATACATTTTATCCGGTGTATTTTGAAATGCCTTCAGGGGATGAAAGCGAGATTCAAATATATAGACACTATAGTTGGAACAAGGATAGTAATGATTTTAATGCCAATCGTCATGTGGCTTCAGCTCTAGTCATCCTTAAAGGGCAAACATGTCCTTGGAGTGGTGACGCCAACTACTTGCGCACTGTAGTAAATCGCCAGCGCTATCGTCCATCTGTGGCCAAAGTAGGTTTCTATGCTTGGTGTGAGACCCAAAAAATGGATCCAGACGGGCGTGATGTAAGCTACAACAGAGCTGGGGCCGGTTATAAAGCAAGAACACATTCTGGGTTTATGCTTAGGGGCGGTAAACTTAAATACAAAATCTACTCGAATAGGCCTATTGTTTTTAAATTATGTAAAACGGATGGAGAAGAGATTTATTCCAATTCTGCCAGCCATGTTAATGCTAGCTGGCTATCAAAAACGGTTTCTTTGGCGGAGGCTGAAGCAGGAGACTCGGACAATAATGTGCCACTTAACTACATAAGCTATGATTTCTCTCAACCCGCCCCTTCATCATTTACATCCAACTTGACTACATAAGTTACGATCTCTCAACCTAGCGCCCCATCATTTAAGACTATAGATAAAATGGATTAAATACCACTATGATCAAACAACTTAACTTTCGCGGTGAAACGCTTATTAATGTTCCCGCTGATATGCACATACTACTTGAAATGGGCTTATCTAAAGCCGAAGCAGAGCAAGCCCTAAGCGCTTACCAAGTAGAAAAAGAGCTTGAGAAAATACGCGCCCACCGCGCGCCTTTGCTGATTGAAGCGGATCACTTGGTCAATATTGCGTTGGATAAAGGCCTTGATATTAAGCCTGCACGCGACTATCGCCAAGCGCTTAGAGACATTACCGTTGAAAATCAAGTGTTTGCTAACGTAAGGTGGCCGACAAAGCCAACCGATGTACAACCAGGGAGAATAACGAATCTTTTGGTGAAAGTCGGCGCAGTAAAACCGGCGCAGTAAAATCAAGCGATACCAAGTAACACCTTGGTCGACATCCGCTTTTGATATGACGGGGATAACCCCAAGCTATTTTCTCTATCTTCTCAATACCGCCGCCGACGTTGGCCTAACGGCGGACATCAATCACAAGATATTGAGCGCTTTCTTATAGCAAGAGGGTTATCCCTGTCTATCCAAACTACCTATTTTTACTAAAGTGAGAATGCTATGACACTAGCTGTCACCATCACAGAGCAAGGGTTAGCTGAGTGTGTGAACAAGAAAACCAAAGGAATTCATGCTGAGATCAAATGGATTTCTGTTGGTGACCGAGACTACACACCTAGCGCGACTCAAACTAGCCTGCGCAATGAAAAGCAGCGGGTTGAAATTTCAGAATACAGGGACACAGGAGAAGCATCACTACAATGTACCGCCAAGTTTTCCGGCGATAGCGAATTTGCCATTCGTGAAATCGGTATCTGGTTATCAAGCGGCACCTTGCTCGGGGTCATCTCAGAAAAAGACAAAACCCTCAACTATAAAGCCACCAATGCACACGTCATTATCCCATTTACCATGGACTTATCGGCGCTGCCGACCGATTCAGTCAAGGTCAATGTCGGGGTAGAGAATCTTAATATTCTCATTGATGAAGACTTCGCGGCGCTAAGCGCCAGTGTGGTCAATAATCAGGCTCAATCGTTAAAGCAAGAGCTGCGTATGCTTGAGTCAGAAAAGCAGCGCGATGAGTTTGCTGGGCAAGTTAACCAAACGCTTGAAAATCAAACCACCCATTTGCGCAGTCTTGATAGTCAGATAGAGCGCTTTCAAGGCCGTATCAATACCGAGTTTACTGCGCTAAGCACAAGCCTAGTGAGTGTCCAAACCAATGATATTCAGCAGCAGTTGGACTTGCTGGCAGCTAACAAAGAGTACAACCAGTTTACTGGTCAGATGCGTGAGCAGCTCGAAAGCCACTCGACAAAACTAGAATCCATCATCGCAGACTTGGATAGGTCTCGTGAACAATTAAGTAACGATTTTACCAGTTTGGCCGAAGGCCATGTCTCGACTCAGCTGAGTGTTATTAAGCAAGAGCTGCGACTCAACGCATTGGAAAGTCGCATTAAATAAACACAAATAAGGAATACCATGGCCAATACAAGTGAAATAGCCAACTTAATTAGCGCGGTGACGGAATTAACCCAAACCGTGTCGGATAAAATGGCGGATATCGACCAAACCGTAGACAGAGCGGTCGCTAAAATCCCAGCCATGTTTGCAGAAAAAAGAGTTACCGTCGATGTAAATAATGGTGATGACAACAATCCCGATGGACCATTTAAAACCCTAAAAGCCGCTATTTTTAGTGTCTCCGACGGGGGGCATGTGAGGGTCACTTTACCACAAACTAAAGAAGGCTTTATCTATGAGCTCAATACTAGAATCAATATTGGCTCAAGAAAAGTGACTATTGTTGGTGGTTATTCCTCTATGGAGAGTGAAGGCTACAAACCCACAATCATTAAACCAATAAAAGAATTAAATATTCACAATCACACCGCATTGAAAGGTTGTTTTTATGGGCATACAGGGGGAGAGTTGGAATTCCTTTACTTAAGAACCATGCTTCCGCGCCTATTCTCAAATAGTGAAGCGTGGCATGCCCACTCTGGAGCTTTTATTAGTGGTGCCATTGCATTCAAACAACATAATTACAACCTTAAGCCCCCAGGTATTTTTGTTGAAAGTAATGGTTCAAATGAAGCGCCAGTTCCTTTTTTGCGTTCAAGTGCACGTGATGTGAAAGGGGATATGTCAGTTGCCTTGTCCTATGTTGATATCGAAACAACTGATAAAAAACCACTGTTTGAATTGCAATATGGTGGATCTACCATGCGTTTTAGTATGCATAATTCAAAAGTGTTCGACTCGTCTGGCGCTAAGGTAGAAGCTCGAGAGTTATTTAGTGGGTTGCAATATGGCTTACATGGCTATGCCACCAATTTATTAGCCAGCTCAGTATTAACAGAAAAGAAAGGGTAAAGCATGTTATTAACGTTTTTTCATCAAGGTGCACATTATATTAACTACACAGTAGAGGATGCTCAACAAGCAAACATTCCCGATGCGGTTATCAACCAAGCGCAGCAAGAGGCAATTTACGATAGTTTGGTGGCCGAGCGTCGCCAAGCTTATGCACTGGAATCCGATCCGATTTACAGTGAATGGCAATACGACAAAACAGCCGAAAAAGAACAACAATGGCGCGATAAAGTCGCTGAAATTAAAGTCCGCTATCCATTGCCACCCAAAGCATAAACTACCGCCAATTCGGCGGTTTTTTTATGCCTAAATTAAGCCCAAATCATGCAGCTGTGCCCAACCATATCACTAAGCAGAGCCGCTAACCCATTTAATAAGGAATACCATGGCCAATACAAGCGAAATAACCAACTTAATTAGGGAAACGACTAAATTAACCCAAGCTGTGTTGGGTAAAATGGCGGATATCGATAATAAAGTCGCCAGCGCCGAGAGTGATTTTCAAAAGTTTAATCAAAGTGTGGTCGATAACACCGGCTTTACCGCGATGAATTATAACCATGACTTTAGAGATATCCATGAACTTGAAGCCAATGCTCATGGTCATAAAAACGTGTATCCCCTGGGTATGGGGATAAATAAGTTGCGTAATGATTGCGTTAAAACTGAAATGATTGGAGTGCACAGTGGTGTTAACCCAGAAAGTCGCGACGAAGAAGCGAAAAAGCTCCTCGATTTTATGGGGATCACACGAGGACGTCGGAACTTTAGCCGAAGTTTCAATATATTAAAAATGACGGTGCTTGATACATCGTTTCAATCTGAGCTACATTATGATTTTTATATTCCCGATCGACACGTAAAGGATAGTCCTTCGGCTACCTTTATGGCGTACGCCAAAATCAAAGGCACCTCGAAAATCAATTGGTTAAATGTTAAACAAAAAGATGAATGGCAGCAAATAATAGAACATCGTTCAGGCCGTGATCCTGGTCGTTACATACATATCGACCTTGACTTTACTAATGCCAGTGTTGGTGATGTTCTTTATTTGGCTCTGCCGACCATTTGTACTGGGCACTTTCCTAAATCAAAAAAACACGGCGTGCTATACAGCCCGAAAACTGAGTTGATCCGTAAAATCAATAAACTTCATCCAGCATAAGGAAAATAAGTAATGACAATGTTAGTTGTAACTCACCGTGGTCTTGTGGCAGAAGATTGGGTTGAATCGATTGAAAAGCGCGATCAGCTTATGTTTGAAGCCGATAAGCTGGTTAATACCGCTTTAGATAAAGGCCTCGATGCTGCGCCGTTTCGCCAGTATCGCCAAGCCTTGCGCGATATTCCTCAAACTTTTACTGATGCTACAGAGATTATCTGGCCGCAAAAACCCACACTAGAGCAAATATAAACCTATGACCGCGTTAAGCGGTTTTTTTATATCTAAATAACGCCCCTATCTGTGTTGGCAAAACCAATAGCCGATAGGGTGTTTTTCTATCTTTAATGAGGAAAGTAATGGCAAGTTCAGAGACAGGTCAGTTGATTCAGGCGGTGAATCGTTTGACCCAAACCGTTCAAGATAAAATCGCTGATATAGACAGAAAAGTGGATTCGGTAGCGAATGACATTCGCGCTAACACAGGGCTTACCCAAAAGCAGCTGTTTTATGTTGATGCCGAAGCGGGTGATGACTCAGCAACAGGCTCAGAGCAGCGCCCTTTTAAAACCGTAAAAAAAGCGCTCAGCTCTGCTCATTCAGGCGCCGTGTGCACCATCCGATTACAACGAAATCAAAGGCATGTGGTAACAGGAGAGACTAGTGTTTTTGCTAATCAGCTTGACATTGTGCCTTGGACTAAAAACCAAGATATGAGTCTTGATTATCACTATGATGCATCTACCCCAGTATTAGATATGCAAGGCGAAATTTATTTATTTGGGAGCATCAGAATCGGCGGGAATAAGCAATCAATTGTTATCGAAGCAAGTGGTAAAGATTTCAATGATTCAGCTCGGTTTAATTTCTATGCTGGAGGCAGCTTTACGCTTGCACGCAGTCGTATGATTTTAAACTTTCCTCACGATAAAGCAGTTTTGTTAGGCGGACCACACATCCATACATGTTCTAACAAAGTTTCGTTAAATCAGGCGGATATACAAATAAACAAAGGCTATCTTTCTAATCCTGCTCATCTCGTTGTGAGATCCTCCACAGGCTTTGAATATGTAGAAGATCTTATCCTAGGAGCGAATAAAGATAATACCCTATCTAACGTTCCATTTAAGTCATAGGAGGCAGCATGGAAATCTCTTTTAATTACAATAACCAAAGTTATGTCAACTTTGACCCTAGCTCCGAGCTATTTGAATCACTCGAAATTCCGGCGGAAGAAAAAGCGCGAATTGTTTTGGCAGCGCAACAGCAAGCTGTGGTAGACAAAAGAAATGCAGCGTATCAAAAAGAAGTCTACCCCATGCTGCTTGATTTGCAATTTGAACGAGATGCGCAAAAAGAGCAAGCGTGCCGAGAAAAAGTCGAACAGATTAATGCTCGATACCCACTACCCCAAGAGCTATAACCAAACGCCTATTCGGCGGTTTTTTTATATCTAAATATCAACTTTGGCCCTGCACTTTTGCAGGGCTTTTTATATGGAGCAAATGCCAATGGCAAGCAAAAAAGCCTCAACCTCTCGCGCTAAGGGAGAAAACGATCCGCGTGATTACCGAATGCTGGTGGAAAAGCGCATTCTTCAACGCTGGCGCGAGCCTGGTGAGATCATCAGTTTGATGCCTTCTCAAGCTGAATACCACCTGATGAATAATACCCTTGAATTAAACGAAGAGAGTAAATAATGGCAAAGATAACCACACAAACTCATAACGGGATTTCTCTGGAAGTGAGTGAACCGCTAGGCCCTATGGGCGGTGTAGATAACCAGCTTGGTGGCTTTATTGGTACGACCAAACACAAGAGTCAAGATGTTGACTATGGCGAGCCAGTGAAAATTCGCACCCTTGCTGACTTAGCACTGATTGATACAAGAGAAAAGCCAGCCGGCGTTTTGTATAACAGCGTCAAGTATTTTCTAGAAGTGGCTCAAGTGCCATGTTACGTCATTATGTACGAAGAAAATGCTAACAAAGCAACCAACCTTAACAATGTGATTGGTGGGACTTCAAGTGCCGGCCGATTAACGGGTATTCACGCCTTTAAAGCTTGCCCTGAAGCGCCAACCAATATTGCCGCGCCTGGTTTTCACAGTATTGAAGTTGCTCATGCACTGGCTGGTGTTGCCAACCAAACCTACTGTGAAGCTTGGGTCGATGGCCCCAACGGTACCACAGAAGCGGCGAAGACATTTGCTGCATTGCTTGGAGATACTCACAAGCGAGTATGGTGTTGTGATGTTAATGGTGAGCGCTGGGATCATACTATTCCACCTTCTGTGATTGGTATGGCGGCGCGGTGCAGTGTTAAACCTTCTCAAACACCAAATGGTGCTTCGACTCCTTTGGATGATATTTCACGTATTGTCGGATACCGCGTGAATGATAAAAACAGTGAAGGGGTTGAGTTGAATAAAGCTGGAGTATCGGTAACGATTCGCGATCCAAATGGCGGCTTGATGTTCCTTGGCACTCGCACCGCTGATGGCAGTTTTGGCAATATCATCGGGATTGAAAACCAGTTGTGCCGCGAGCTCATTAAGTCGCACCGCGACACAATGAAATACAACCTAGACTTTGACTTCTTCAAACAGCGCATTGCTCAGTTAAGCAACTGGCTGTCAAGCCTACAAGCTGATGGCGAGATCATCGGCGCGCGATGCTATCTGCATGAAACTCGCAACAACTTGCAAAGATATAAAAACGGCGAATGGGTCTTGGTTATCGATTGGGGCGCTTATCGTCCAAATGAGCACTCAATTATTGAACTCAATCAAGACGATGAACTGCTTAAAGTATACGTCGACGACGCAATTAAAACATTCGGTTAATAAAGGTTAAATATGTCTAATAGAGTTACTCACGCGAGAAAACTAACGCTGCCAGGCGGTATTAAAATCACTAACAACATGGAAGAGTTCACGCCACCAAAATACACCAAGGTGTATGCGGATGTGCCGGGATCTTTTATGGGCAAGAAAGTGTGTGTTGGCTACGAAGCCTCTGAGTGGTCAGTCACCATTAAAGGTGAAATGGCTGCGGTTGTAAAAAGCGCACTAAAAGATGCAGATAAAACTGTCATAATCTACAACGAAAATGGTGTCAATAAACATAAACGTTATGACGCTGAGCACGCAATGACAGGCGAAGTAGTGGTTGAATACTCCGCAAATAAGATGCGTGAGCAGCAAACGCTAACCCTAACGGGGCAAATCACTAAGCATTTGTGGAAAGAAAACGGTAACACGCTTGCTGATGTTGATATTGACAATGGTCGATACATCATAGGTGGTAAGCAATTTAACGTTTAAACCATTTATTTACCTGACTAAAGGCCGCCCATGGGTGGCCTTTTTTATACCAGAAAAGAGACACGAGCATGAGCCAAACTCACTATCTAGAACGCACTTTCACGCTTTTAAAGCCTGTTGCAGACCACCGCCAAGTCACAGTAAAACCCATGAGTCGTCAATCGAGCATGGAGATAGAACCTAAGGGAGACACTTTTACTCAAGAAGAGAAAGAAGCTCTAGTGATGGCCTCTACCGGTTTGAATCAAGAAGAGCTTGATGCCTTATCAAGTCCAGATTGGCTGACGCTGTATAGTGCATCGTACGATTTTTATCATCAAACAGGCTACCAATTGGCGGGTGAAAAACAAGCTGATACCGCCAAAGACGCGATCCTCTTTTTCAGTGGTGAGCGAAAAGTATCGTTAGAACTTCCTACGCTCAAACTATCCAAAATGGCCGATAAAATGAGTGATGATATCAAGCGTGCTTGCTTTATTTTGGCCAATCTGACTGAGCTAGAAGAAGCAGAGATCATGAACTTACCCCTGCCTGATTATCGCAGCCTTGTTAGTGCAGCCTCCCATTTTTTAACCAAACCAGCGGCTTACTTTCAGTAAAGAGCGTTGAAACCATTTTAGATATTGTGCCCTTGGCGGGCTATTGCGCCACGGATGCACTTGAGTGGACAACGGAAATTGCCTTAAGGCGTTACGAGCTAGCTTTGGCTCATTTGGGGGTGAAGCGTGGATAAAAAAACACAACCTGGCATCACCATAAGCGCACAACAGGTGGTCGCTGGGTTCAAAACACTAGAAAGTGTGCAACAAGGGTTAATCAACACACTAAAGCAAACCCAGAAACAATTTAGTGCATTAAATGAAACACTTAGGTTAACGAATGCAGGATTAAAAGACTCAGCCAAAGAGTCAGAGTTAACCACGCCTAGATCGCAGTCAGGCCAAGACGTAGAAAGTCGCTGGGAAAAACAAAAGCAAGAGGCTTTGGAAGCTTTGCCTGGCGTATCCGATAAGGTTATGGACGTGATGATAAGCACCGCAAATAATGCATTGCGTTCATCAATGAACAATGAGGCGTCCTATATCAATGTTGCCAATAATTTAGATTTTGGCGAACAAGGACTTCTTAGTGAAGAGGCTAAAGAATTACGTCATGCTCTCAACGCTCTGGCGGTTGAAATGGCAGGTGCAAAGCATGGTGATGTATTAAACATTGCCAAGTTAGGTGCCAATGGAGGGATTGCCAAGCAAGACCTAGAAGTGTTTACCCGTGATACCATAATGACGGCGCAAGCTTGGGGGATGACCAAAGAGGAGTCTGCTCAGAAAGGTATAGCGCTTCGTACGTCTATGGGGTATGAAGAGGGAGAGGCTGGCCAAAAGCAGTTTATGCAAATGGCCAACATGATCAATGAGGTGAACAAAAATAGCGGCATAGCAGAGAAAGATCTGATTGATGTTATGATCAAGGCCGCTCCTCGCTTGTCACACTCAGGCTTTAAAGATCAAGAAGCTCTGAGTCTCGCCAATTCACTTTTGCTAGCCGGCGCGAACAAAGACGATGCGGCAAGATCGGCAGAAGATATTGCATCAGCGCTTAACCTTGGCTCTTTGGCAAACGATGATCAAGTTGCTGCCTTTGAAAAGCTGGGCATGGATGCAACGTCAGTATCAACCGCAATGAAAACGGATGCGATGGGGACTCTTGTTAAAGTACTTGAGGGTATAAAAGGACTTAATAAACAAGATCAATTCGCTACGGTGAAGACTTTATTTGGCACTAACTCCCCTCTTGCTGCTAATGCCTCAGTTCCTTACATTGAAAGTCTTTTGGACGATCCTACAAGGCTTATCGAAACTAAGAATCAAGCGGAGAATGCTAATCCGGATTCGGTAACCAAGGAGTACGCTGCAAGCGCAGATACCAAGCAAGCTGATATGGAGCGTTCGTTAGACGCTTTTAACAATTTATCCATTGTTGTCGGGGATAAAATATGGCCCGCATTTAGTGGAATATTAAACGCCATTACTGATGTAACCATAGCCACTACTCAATGGATAGCCGAATCAGAAGGTGCGGCTTCTGCTATTTTAGGCTTTGGGGGAGCGATACTCGGTGGCCTCGCTGCGTATAAAGCATATCGACGTGTTAAGTTTATTGGCACTCTTGCAGGTATTGCCAAAGAAGCGCTGGGAATGAAAAAGCAGCCTAGTGCCGTTGATGGAGCATCGAATGCGGCTTGCACACAGTGTGATGATGTCGATCGCCCAGAAAAAGCCAACCTCAGTAGGCGTGTGAATCAGTCTGGAGATCAAGTTAGAACCAGAAGTAATCCCAAAACAAGACAACCCCGCTCTCGTCCTCGAAATAAGCTCAAACCTCGCATCCTTAGTTTTGCTACTAGTGCAGCTTCTTTCCTTGCTGATAAAGCGAAGGGGGTGCCTAGTCTTATTTCCAATGGAGCTAAGAAGGTAGCCCAAACCACACATACAATTCGTGACAAGTTAAAAGATAAGCGTGTTAATCCACTACCTAAAAAACTGTTGGCTTTTGGTCCTTTAAAAATGGGGCTAAGAGCTATTGATATTGGAACCAGCCTAGCTCAAGGCGATACGGCTTCAGCCGTTGAAAGTGGCGGAGGGTTGTTAGGAGGCATGGGCGGTGCCGCGGCAGGAGCCGCTTTGGGAACTATGATACTGCCTGGGGTAGGCACTATAGTCGGCGCCACTATTGGCGGTATGTTGGGAGACTCTGCGGGCTCGGATATCGCATCTAGCCTGTTTGATTGGTTTTCGAAAGATGACTTACCCAACAAGTCTGAAGAAATAAAAGCAGCGCAAATTCAAAAAGCAGAACAGGCGCAAAAGCCAAATGTGACTTTCTCTCCTGTGGTTCAGGTAACTGGTTCTGAACAACCCGAGAAAACGGCGGCTTTGACTATGGAGGCAATACAACAAGCCTTAGCGCAATTTGCTCGCGAACATGGCCTAGATTCTGACAATCTTACTCAAGATTTTGAACATTCACTGGTGAACTAATGCAGCACTTAGCACTTAACGATCATGTGTTAAGCGTAGTGAAAGGCAATCCATTAGAAGAGCACTCGTATGATTCTTCTGCTGGATGGTCTGATTTTGACGCGATACACAGTCCACGACAAGACCCAACCGCCAACCCTTTGGATAACTGGACCCTGAACCTGGTTGCCTTTACTGGCAATGGGGAGAGTGAAGCAAAGGCTCTGCGAACTATGATGAAGTCACATGAAATCATTACCGTTACCGATGGCAAAGGGCAAAAATGGGGCAGGTTTACTCTTCGCAATATCAAAACTAGCTATACACGCATTGTTGAAAAAGGCCAAGCCCAAATTGTCAAAATGACCCTGACGTTAAAGGAATATCGACAACAAGATGAAAACCCGAGCAAAACCGTATGAAACCGTTAATACCTTACTTTACCGGGTGTTTGGTGTGGATTCTGACGACCTTGAAGAAGAGTTTTACAGACTTAATCCCACTCAGAACACCCCTTTTTTAAGGGCTAACCAAGAAATAGAGCTTCCTTATCTCGAGGAAGATTTAGAGACTACAAGCGATGATATTATTGTATGGACGTAATTGATATCAAAGGTGATGGAGCGGCAAGCCTGATGCCGCTTTTAACCAATTGGTCGTTGTCGGACAGTGAAGGCATGCAGTCTGACCGGTTATCATTAACCTTTTCTGGCATGGAGTCACAAACTCTTATTCCTAAAAGTGGTGCCGAATGGCGTGTATTTATCGATGGTGAGAAGAGGGGAGTTTACCAAATCTCTTCAATATCTGAGTATCTACATCCGGTCAGATTGGTTGTGCAATTGACCACTGCCATTTTTTGTGTGGCGGACGAAAAAGGCTTTAAAGAGCCAAGGCGACGAACCTTTCCACCAGCAAGAATACAAGATGTGGTTAAAGCAGTAATGGAACCACATGGTTATGAGGTGAGAGTGAGTCCCAAGTTTGCGTATAAGCCAACCGAGCATCTCAATCAGAATGAGGAAACAGATTCAGCTTTTATTGCTCGTTTGGCAGCAAAGCATGATGCCATTGCTAAACCTATCGATCGTATGTATGTGTTTGGTCAGAGCGGCAGTCTGAAGACCTTATCTGGTAATGAAAAGCCAGTGGTGACCATTACTCCGCAAGATGTACAACAAGGCAGTGCGAAATTAGCCCATCCGAGCTTTGTGCGCTTTAACGGCGTTAAAGCACATTGGCAAACACCGGATACCGGCCTGAGTGACACTCAAGTGATTGGTTCTAAGCCTTACTTTAGTATTAAAAACGTGTTTAAACACCCTGGTGAAGCTCAAGTGGCAGCAGAGGCTAAATTGGCGGAATTTAAGCGCAAAATACAAAAGTTTAGCGCTACTTTGCGCGGTAAGCCTGGCTTATTTGCAGAGTCAGTAATGATATTACAAGGCTTTCAATCTCCTCGCGCAAAAGGTCACTGGTCAGTCGACAGTGTGACATTATCTGGCACCCGTACTTCTTACACTATTCAAGTTGAAGCGACTCGGCCCATATAATTATAAGGAGGTATTATGAAATACCCTCAATCATATTTAATTGCATTTAACAGAGTGATAGGCCACGAAGGTAAATATCAAAATTCGTATTACGACCGCGGAAATTGGACAAGCGGAACTGTGGGTAAAGGTATTCGCAAAGGTACTAAGTTTGGTATTTCGGCCATGAGTTACCCGAGCCTTAATATTAAGCAATTAACCATAGAGCAAGCTAAAGATATTTATTATCGTGATTTTTGGTTGAAATTAGGCGGAGATAAAGTCCATAAAGCCGTTATGTATCAGCTTTTTGATGCCGCAATTCATCATGGTAGCTGGCGAGCTGTTCAGTTTCTGCAACGTTCTGTAGGCGCTATAGATGATGGCCACTATGGTGTAAAAACCCATGCTGCGGTAGAAGCGGCAGACCATAATGATCTTCTTCTGAAGTTTTTAGCCGAACGTTTGGACTTTATGAAAGAGGTTAAAACATGGTCGTTGTTTTCACGCGGATGGTCACAGCGTATTGTCGATAACCTGCGCCTTGCAGCGAGTGATAACTGAACAGTATCAAATAGTATTATATTTTATTAATATATTTAATATGAGATCATAATAAATATTATAATTGATAATAGTTATTGTGCTATTTCTTGCTAGTAATAACTCAATCTTCGATGAAGATGATTCTTATTCAATATTGGTTTTAATAACACTATCTTTTCTTTATGACCTTACTGGCTTTTGTATGGTTGTGATTTATTAGTTTATTAAACCATGGATAATGGAAAATTATCGGCTTTGTTAATAGTGATACTGAGATTTTTTTCTATTTAGGTTGTACCAAGAATAAGTTAGATAATAATCCTATGTACTTTAAATGGAAATAAAAATGCCATACCTAAAATTATTTATAGAAATGTTAAAAATTGCACCTTATTTAGTTGATAGCTACCAAGATCAACGTAGAGAGAAAGTAAAAAGAAATAACAATAAGCACAAGGAGCGTATTAATGAAAAACCTATCGAAACTTTTAGTGATGACTTTGGCGCCGCTTCTGGTAGCGTGCAGCTCGATAAGAGTATCCGACGCAAACTGCCCTCCAGCGCCAATAAATCTTGAGTGGTATACGGTCAACGATAATGGTGAGCAAGGTGTTTATTTACCTGAGCAAAGCTTTAAAGGCCTACAACACTACATTGCTCAGCTCAAATTATGTAGTGCTAATGACACATAACACTTGGCCCAACTGGTATGACGTTGGGCCTTAATTCCAGTTGCTTAAATTAGATTTCCTCAGCTTCAATTAAGTTTTGTAAAGCCCTTTCAATTTTCCTTTCAATTTCGATGAACAAGCAGACTAGATGGGCTTGTTCCCAGTTGGTAGCAGCTTCACTTCCGCAAGCAGCCAAGCCTTTTGCACTCTCCAGTAAATCCAAACTTTCCTCATTGCTCATACAGCCACTCCGGTCATTGAGAAATATTTCCACTCTATTAGGATAGAATTTGTCCAATCAATAAATATAGAGATTAGACTGAAAACTATTAGCTGTAGCATTTTAGTTTTTTTATAATACGTTTCTAATATAAGGTTAAATAAAGTCATGTTTTCCTAGCTTAGTTTTTATTATATAAAATTTTCTATTTTTCTTTTATTAACTAATTGGCATATAGTTAAATTTCATAATATAGGAAACACATAACACGTAAATACCTTCAACTCTATAAATCTCTTTTTAATCATATTAGGGATTGAACAATCACACCAAGGTAGGCGTATGTCGCATCATGACTTAATGCTGGTTATAAAAAGAAGGCGTGAACGTGATCAATTGACCCAGATGGCCATCGCTAAGGCAATAGGCGTTAGTCGGCGACATTATGTTCGATGTGAGTCAGGAAAAGCAGAATTGAAGCTGTCACAATTTGTTAATGCGATGAAGTTTTTAAATATCACCTACTTGGATTTGGCTTTGGATCTACTCAATCTAACACCAGTGACGGCGTGTGATGTTGCGGCGGCAGCACGGACGCTCAGTGCTGCTGCCCGTAGGTCGTTAGTGGAGTTTATGATGAAAAATCATCATGATAGAAAAAAGATTAATTAATAATGCAGGCATTTTAATAATGGCTTCTTTAAGCTTCGCTTGTGAGTTCTGCGTGGTTTATGTGTTGTTGGCATTCTCTTCCTAGCTGTTCGATAACTTGAAAACAGAGAGATAAAGTAGCGTGATCTATTTGGTTTGCTGCTTCTCCCGCTGCAATTGCAACGGCTGTGAGTTGCTGTACTTTTACGTCCGCACACTGAATGTGCTCGGTTGCATCAAAGTTCATTGTTACCTCGGTAAAGAACAGGATAAGTACTGTATATTTAAACAGTATTTTGGTTTGATTTCCATGTTTTTCTACAGAAAAATAGATGATTACTAAAGGTTTTTTTGCTTGCTGAAAGTTGTTCTAACTAGGCTGAAACTTGAACCAAGTAAAGGCTAATTAAATGTCAATGTTAAGCTTTAAGCCTTGGCCGAAAGCCTATGAGGTGACTAGTTAGATTTTGTGCTTGGCAATCGTACAAGCTGACATAGCGGTAACTGAAACATGCTTTTTGTCAGATGCGTAAACTTGTGACAAAGATTTCTATTTCACATGCCTAGTCAAATTGCTGGACTGGTCAATATGTTTTATCGTGGCAATTACACTTTGTGACATGCACAGCTTCTAAGGAGCATAGGATGACTATTCAGAGCTTTATTCCTCCCAAACGTATTCTCATGGGACCAGGTCCATCGGATATTTCACCGCAAGTATTGCAAGCATTAAGTCGCCCTACGGTCGGCCACCTTGATCCGCTTTTTGTTAACATGATGGATGAATTGAAACAGCTTCTTAAATACGCTTTTCAAACCGATAATGAGTTTACGATAGCAGTCTCAGCGCCAGGAAGCGCGGGCATGGAAGCATGTTTTGTTAATCTGATTGAACCTGGCGATAAAGTGATAGTGTGCCGCAATGGTGTATTTGGAGAGCGAATGCGCGAAAATGTTATTCGCGCAGGAGGAAGCGCCGTTATAGTCGATGACAACTGGGGTGAGGCTGTATCTTTAGATAAAGTGGAGAGCGCTCTTAAAGCACATCCTGATACTAAGGTACTGGCTTTTGTTCATGCGGAAACGTCGACAGGTGCGCAGAGTGATGCGAAGTCTCTGGGAAAGTTAGCAAAGCAATACGGCGTCTTGACTATTGTTGATACTGTTACATCACTGGCTGGGATACCTCTAAAAGTTGATGAATGGCAGCTAGATTCCGTCTATTCGGGAAGTCAGAAATGTTTATCTTGTGTGCCTGGGTTATCTCCGGTTACTTTCTCACCCCTTGCGATTGAGAAGATTCAAGCGAGGCGCACTCCGGTACAAAGTTGGTTTTTAGACCAAAGTTTGGTACTGGGGTATTGGAGTGGCAAAGGTAAGCGCAGCTACCACCATACAGCCCCGGTAAATAGTCTATACGCTCTTCATGAGTCTTTAGTTATGCTAAAGAATGAAGGGCTTGAAAACACATGGAAACGTCATCAAGAGATGCACAATAAACTTAAGAATGGCCTTGATAAATTAGGCTTTGAGTTTGTTGTTGAGCCCGATATACGCTTACCGCAGTTAAATACCATTTTGGTACCTCAAGGTATAGATGATGCTAAGGTCCGAGGTCAGCTGTTAAACCAGTACAACCTTGAAATAGGTGCTGGGTTAGGGGACTTAGCAGGTAAGGCATGGAGAATAGGGCTTATGGGCTATGGTGCGAGAAATGAAAATGTATCGCTATGCTTAAGGGCGTTAGAAGAAGTTATGGCTTTATAAATGGCAATAATTCTATCGGGCGGTCTATTCGACCGCCAGTACTTACTCTGATAGTTGATTGATGTCTGGTTTGAGCGCATCGATGTTTGGGGCAATATATTGAACATTAGAAAAATCACGTTTGGGGAATAGATACTGCGCTTCGCTACGTACTTGCTCTGCTCTAACCGTGTCTCCTAACCCTTGATAGGCAATAATCAGGTTGTTATACAACGCGGGCCTTGGCTTGTTTCTAATGGTTCTAAGTGACCAATCTATATAAGGCTGGATATAGTTAGCTTCTTGTTGAAGCAGACCTATATTGAGGTAAGTGCTGTAAATATCCCAATCGTACCTGTCTTTCCATAGGATAGGGTTTGTGACCTTATCAAGAAGCTTTGGATCTTTGACAGTCGAAGTTTCAAACTTAGTCAGTATGTAGTTAGTATGTAAAGCGGTGAGCATATAGAAGCTGACAACAACAGGGATGATTAAACTCATCACTCTAAGAGAAGTTCTTGTGATAAAAGTAATTGAAGTACTTCTGTATGAACGTGCACGTTGATCAACCCAAAAAAGTAAAATGATAAATGTTATCCAATGGATTGCCGAATGGTAGAAAGGATATTCGAGTTGACTATGCAATACGATAGGAACAAACAAAGCAAACATTGCAAGCCGAGTTCCTTTTTTGGCACTGTAGATCCTTAATAACACGATTATCGCTGCGATAATGATAGCTAAAACGGGTAGTAGCCCACCTTCAACGCCCCAAAAAAGCAATTCATTATGAGGGTGATCTAACGAAGGAAAGCCAGGATCGTAATTGGCATTCAGCTGATGCTGTCGAGCAGTGTAAGTGATATATTCTGGTTCAAATCGACCGTAACCATAGCCGGTAAAGGGCTTTTCAATCAACATATCCAATGACTGTGGAAAAAACAGAGATCTAGCTTTATCGCTTACCCGAGCTTTCTCTGTCATAAGTTCCGTATCACCTATTAATACGGTGATACTACTACCAATAATGAGTCCTATTAAAACTGATACAATCCAGCCCCAGAATCGTTTCGCGGTTGCAAATCGATATAGATAGGGTAATAGCAATAACACAGCTAAAAAGCCACTTAACCAGCCTGTTCGAGAAGCGAGAAATAGTATTAATGGAATAGTCAAAGTGGGCATCAGGTATAGAAGTGAAACTTCACTGATCCTACTGTGATATTTTTTTGGGTGCTTGGTAAGCAGGTAACCTGATAAAACTAGGCCAGTTATAAGGAAGCTAGCCATAACATTGGGCTGCTGAAAAATCCCATAGGGACGATTGACACTAGTACTATAGCCAAAAGCATTGTTGGGTTCGAGTACAAGATATTGCACCCAACCAAATAAAGCCTCAATCAATACGGCAATAGTAATAAACCACAGTAAGCGCTGTTTTTGTTTGTTACTAAATCGAAATTGCTGAAGCAATAAAAATAACGCCATGCCAGACCATAGCCCAAACAATCGACCCAATGAAAGATAAATATCTGACTTTGGATAGAAAACAGGGAGAGTTAATAATACGCAGCAAATAAATAAACCTATGCTGAGTTTGTTGTATCTTATGATCCCTTGGGTGCCTATCTGATAAAGCCCTATTGCCAAAGATATGCTAACTGCAATCCATGTTGTCGTATTGAATGACAACTCAAGTCCAGAACCACCCGGATTAGGCATGAATACATGCATGCCAAGAAGAAAAATGATTGCAATGGATACAAGAAAAGGCTTAGTCATTGGCAACTTAGGCTTCTGGGGTTCCAAATTTGTGCCAGTAAGGTGAGTACTTGCCATTGGTTACAATATCCTTGAGAGATAACAGGCCAAAGGTGGCCTGTTATGCTTAGTTTTTTGTTTATTTTAACATAGGCTTGAGAAATCTCGCTGTGTGAGAGCCAGTTATTTTAGCGACATCTTCTGGTGTGCCTTGAGCAATAATCTCTCCTCCTCCTTGTCCACCCTCAGGTCCTAAATCGATGATCCAATCGGAGGTTTTGATGACATCGAGGTTATGCTCAATGACTACCACTGTATTACCATGATCTCGAAGGCGGTGAAGTACGATGAGTAGCTGCTGGATGTCATGAAAATGGAGACCTGTGGTAGGTTCATCCAAAATATACAATGTTTTTCCAGTGTCTCTCTTCGAAAGCTCTCGGGCTAGCTTTACTCGTTGCGCTTCGCCTCCTGATAAGGTTGTTGCGGCTTGACCAAGACGGATATAAGACAGCCCGACATCGATTAAGGTTTGCAACTTTCGAGCAATAACAGGTACAGGATCAAAAAATGCGCGTGCATCTTCGACTGTCATGTCTAGAACTTGGTCAATGGTTTTGCCTTTGTAATGCACCTCTAAGGTTTCGCGATTATAGCGCTTACCCTTACACACATCACAAGGAACGTATACATCTGGTAAAAAGTGCATCTCAACTTTTATGACGCCGTCGCCCTGACAAGCTTCACACCTTCCTCCGCGAACATTGAAGCTAAAGCGTCCGGGTTTGTAACCACGCGAACGTGCTTCTTGGGTTCCAGCAAACAATTCTCTAATTGGAGTAAAAATACCTGTGTAAGTCGCTGGATTTGAACGTGGAGTACGCCCGATTGGGCTCTGGTCAATATCAATGACTTTGTCAAAGTGTTCTAGACCCATTATTTTCTTGTACGAGGCTGGTGTGGCAGTGGTTGCCCCATTCAGTTGGGTATGGGCAATTTTAAAGAAAGTATCATTAATTAATGTTGATTTTCCAGAGCCAGACACGCCAGTGATACAACTAAACAGGCCGACTGGAATATCTAATGTGACGTTTTTTAGGTTGTTTCCTGATGCGCCGCTAAGTGTTACTACTTTATTCTCATCTTTTGGCGTACGTTGAGTGGGTATAGTGATTTCTTTCTTTCCACTTAGGTACTGTCCTGTGAGCGATCTTGGTGTTGCAATAACATCTTCAACTGTGCCTTGTGCAACTACTTCTCCACCATGCACCCCAGCACCTGGGCCGATATCAATCACATGATCAGCCATTTTTATTGCATCTTCATCGTGTTCGACGACCAGTACTGTATTACCTAGGTCACGCAGGTGAGTTAATGTTTTTAATAGTCGTTCATTATCACGTTGATGCAGGCCAATTGACGGCTCATCAAGCACATACATCACGCCAACTAACCCGGCACCTATTTGGCTTGCTAGTCTGATGCGCTGAGCTTCTCCGCCAGAAAGTGTCTCTGCGCTTCGTGAAAGATTGAGGTAATTTAGGCCGACATTGACTAAAAACTGCAGGCGGTCATTCACTTCTTTCATCACCTTTTCGGCTATTTGTGCCCGTTGGCCTTCTAATTTCAGTGATTCAAAGAATTTTAGCGCATCCGCAATGCTAAGTTCGACAATTTCCGGTAGGCTGGTTTCGCCAATGAAGACATTTCGAGCTTCAAGCTTTAATCGGCTTCCATCACAGCTGCTGCAAGTTCGAGTGGAAATATATTTGGCCAGATCTTCTCGAACAGAATTGGATTCAGTATCCCTATACCGGCGCTCCAAATTATTTAGAATACCTTCAAAAGGGTGACGTTTGACTCTGATATCTCCTCTGTCATTGATGTACTTAAACTCTATCTCAACTCTTCCTGAGCCTTTAAGAATAATATCCTGAATTTTATTTGAGAGGGACTTAAAAGGAGTGTCTAGGTCAAATTTGAAATGCTCAGCCAGTGAAGACAACATCTGAAAGTAATAGTAGTTCTTTTGATCCCAACCTCGTATTGCGCCTTTTGCAAGACTAAGATTGTCATCAATCACTATCCTTTGAGGATCAAAGTATTGCTGAACACCTAGTCCATCACAGGTATGGCAAGCTCCAGCTGGGTTATTGAATGAGAAAAGCCTGGGTTCGAGTTCTTGCATACTGTATCCACAATGTGGGCACGCAAAATTAGCAGAAAAAATGATTTCTTCTTCATCGCCTTCCATTGAAGTGACAACAGCAATGCCTCCTGATAACTCAAGTGTCGTTTCGAAAGATTCAGCCAGTCTTTGCTGAAGATCTTTACGTACCTTAAATCGGTCAACGACCACTTCAATTGTGTGCTTTTTATGTAGCTCCAACGTAGGTGGATCGGATAAGTCACAAATGTCACCGTCAATTCTTGCTCGGATAAACCCTTGCGCTGCTAGATTTTCAAGTGTTTTAACATGCTCTCCTTTGCGCTCCTTAATGATAGGGGCGAGTAGCATCATTTTAGAGCCTTCAGGGAGTTCGAGTACTTTGTCGACCATTTGCGAAATGGTTTGGGCACTTAGTGGAACTTGGTGCTCTGGGCAGCGTGGCTCTCCAACTCGTGCATAAAGCAAACGAAGATAGTCATAAACTTCAGTGATGGTCCCTACGGTTGAGCGAGGGTTATGAGAGGTTGACTTTTGCTCAATAGAAATGGCCGGAGATAAGCCTTCAATATGGTCGACGTCGGGTTTTTCCATTAATGACAAAAATTGTCGAGCATAGGCAGAAAGGGATTCTACGTAGCGACGCTGCCCCTCGGCATAAAGAGTGTCAAAGGCTAAGGAAGACTTACCAGAACCAGATAACCCAGTAATAACGACAAGCTTATCGCGTGGGATGGAGAGGTTAACATCTTTGAGGTTGTGAGTTCGTGCTCCGCGAATATCGATCTTATCCATTACTATCGCCCAATGTAAAAGTAAGTGGGCTAAGTATTACATAGAGTGATTGATGTTCAAAGAAAATACTGGATAAAAAAACAGTGACCTATATCTAGTAAGCTATGGGTCACTGTTTAGTCTAATGACTACGACTCTTTTGTTGTCGATTGCTTATCCAGCTCAGACTTTTTGCTGTCTTTAAGGTATAGATTTTCAAAGCAGTAGTTGGTTGCTTCGATGTAACCTTCAACGCTTCCGCAATCAAAGCGCGTTCCCTTAAATTTATAAGCGAGTACACAACCAGCTTGCGCTTGCTTTAATAGAGCATCGGTTATTTGAATCTCACCACCTTTTCCTGGCTCCGTATTCTCGATTAACTCAAAAATATCGGGCGTCAAGATATAGCGACCTATGATGGCTAAATTACTTGGTGCCGTTCCTGGTTCTGGTTTTTCAACCATGTTGTCAATGCGATAGATATCATCTTTGATCATCTCACCTGAGATAACTCCGTACTTATGGGTTTCATCAGCAGGCACTTCTTGAACCGCAACAATAGAACAGCGAAATTGCTTAAATAGCGCAACCATTTGTGCCAAAACACCGTCTTGATCGTTAACGCATAAATCGTCAGCTAAAACCACAGCAAAAGGTTCATCACCAATCAATTCACGGCCAGTCAATATAGCATGCCCCAATCCTTTCATTTCACGTTGACGGATATAGGTGAAATTGGCACTGTCAATAATGTCACGAATGTCAACGAGGAGTTCTTCCTTGTTGGTACCACTGATCTGGTGCTCTAATTCATAGTTCTTGTCAAAGTGATCCATGATTGAATGTTTGCCACGGCCAGTCACAATGCACATGCCGTTCATTCCAGCTTGGATTGCTTCTTCAACACCATACTCAATAAGGGGTTTGTTGACGACTGGCATCATCTCTTTTGGCATTGATTTGGTTGCTGGTAGAAAGCGTGTGCCATAGCCTGCAGCCGGAAAGAGGCACTTTTTAATCATGATAATACCTTTGTCATCAATTGTTCTAAAAAATCGGCGCTACTATAGCATTTTTTATTCCATTACTAAATTTTAATAAAGCTGATTTGAGCTCCTTGACTCATATTTAAGACAGCATATGCTGATTAGCCCAAGCAATAGCCTGCACTCTGTTTTTTACTGATAGCTTTTTAAAAATCTGATAAAGGTGCGACTTTACAGTGAATTCACTGATAAACAGGTCATCCGCAATTTGCAGGTTGGAAGCTCCCGTTTTTAGGCAGCGTAAAATCTGGATTTCTCTTGAGGTTAGGTCGACCGTTGCTGGAGAAGTTTGACTCAGTATGACGTGCCTATAATAGTGAATCAGTTGTGCTGTGACTTTGCGTGGCAACCAGTTTTGACTATTGATGACTTCTCCACATCCTCGAGCAATCGACTCTATAGACTCATGGCGATAAAATAGGGCTTTTATATTCCCAAAGCAGAGTATTTCCTCTGTAGTTAGCCGTTTTTCTACATTAAATAAAATCGTTTCAAACATTTTATTGGATAGTGGTAGATCACGAATTTGATTGTTTAGTGTTTGGTAATTCTGATGATCTATCATCAATATCTTATGCTTGTGTAGTTGCATCGCGTACATGAGATCGTTAGGCTCAATATAAGGAATTTCAACGCACAGCTGTTCTTGGACTTGGTCGATGACAGGATCATTTTGCTGATTTTTTTCGGTAAGAAAGTAAATCGTTCGAGCATAGATATTTTTAGCCATAGAAGTTAATCATTACACTTAATTGAAACATGCCCACAGAGTGAAGGAGAATGTTTCAAAGTGCGAATCTTGATCACAGTATTGCGTTAAGTTTCATATAAATAAGTAAATTTTAGATCTATCAATCACGTAGTGACCGGTGTTTATTCTAGAATAGTGCATGAGTATTGGTGGGAAAGCTCCATTGCGTGGATTGCAATTTGTTCATGGACTAAAGCGTGTTATCCTTGCTGTTTATGTGTTAGTGAATCAATTTAGACGGAGCGAAACATGGCGAGCCGTGGAATCAACAAAGTTATATTAGTCGGTAATCTGGGCTCTGATCCAGAGGTACGTTATATGCCAAATGGTGGCGCCGTTGCAAATATTACAATAGCGACCTCTGAAAGTTGGCGTGATAAGACGACAGGAGAGCAGCGCGAGAAAACAGAGTGGCATCGCGTGTCTCTGTTTGGCAAGTTAGCTGAAGTAGCTGGTGAGTATTTACGCAAAGGTTCCCAAGTCTACATTGAAGGTCAACTTCAGACGCGCAAGTGGCAAGATCAGAATGGCCAGGATCGTTATTCAACGGAAGTGGTGGTTCAGGGCTTCAATGGTGTTATGCAAATGTTGGGTGGTCGTGCTCAAGGCGGTGCGCCAGCTCAAAGTATGGGACAACAGCAACAGCAAGGTGGTTGGGGCCAACCTCAACAGCCTGCAATGCAACAAAATCAAGCTCCTCAAACACAGCAAAACTATTCTCAGCCCTCGAATCAAGCGCCCAGTCAGCCTCAGTATAATGAGCCGCCGATGGATTTTGATGACGACATCCCATTCTAACTATCTGAATCTTGAAAAAAGCCGCGAATTTCGCGGCCTTTTTATATAGTAAAAAAATAAACTTATCACTGAGTATAATCAGAGTTCATTTCCCCATTATTTAGGACTTTGAGCTAATAATTTCCATGAAAAGGAATTCGTCATCTATGAGGTATACACCTACCTTAAAGCTGAGCACTCGCTTAGTTGCTTTTGTTACTCTTATTGTCATTAGTGCGATGTTTATTTTGTTTTTAGGTGGAACTCTTTCATTCAAACGCTTGGGCCAAGAATACCTTGAGCATTCATTACAAGGCATTGTTGAGGTCTTAGATAAGGAACTGGAAGATCCAGATGCAGCGGACTCGCTACAGCGATGGATGCCTAAAATGCTCAGAGCTTCAAATATCATAGAAATGGAGCTTCTGTCTGATAATGGCGCCATTTACCGCTATATAGATACTTCTTCTAATGTCGAACCAGCATTGCTCTATGACACTGAATACAAGTTGGAGCGAAACCCTGACTACCGCCTTCATTTCAAGGCTGTTCCACCATATATTGGTTATGGCTATTCTCTTGAAGCATTGTGGTCCATTACTCTGGCTGTCATTTTGATTATTTTTTGTCTTGTTCGCGGAGTTAAATGGTTAAAGGAACAGCTGGCTGGATCTGAGTTGCTTGAGGAGCGCGGAAGAATGATCCTTGCAGGGCGTGTAGAACAATATGCGAAAGGCGACATTAAAGAATGGCCTTACACGGCTAGTGAAGCTTTAGATAGTCTAATCGAAGAATTACAAGATGCTCGCCAAGAACGCAGCCGCTTTGACACTTTTATCCGTACGCAAACTTTTTTAGATCAACTGACAGGAACAGCTAACCGAGTTTTATTCGATAGCAAACTTGAGGCTGCTTTATCTGAACATGGTTCTCATGGTGGTGTTTTACTGCTGCGTATTGATGATTGGGAGCAGTTGCGAGAAGAGTCAGGTAAACAAATGGCTGATGATTTTGTGATAAGTGTTGGTGAGAGTCTAAATAATATTATTCAACGCTATCCTGATGTGATTTTATCTCGATACTATGAATCAGACTTTGCTATCTTCGCACCTCACCTAGGCAGTAAAGATGTATCCAACATTGCCACAAGCAGCCTCAATCAATTAACTAAATTGCAAGCTCCAGCACCATTAGACAAGGATAACTGGGTACATATAGGTATTACTATGTATCGTGAGGGAGAAAGCCAGGAGCGAATTTTAGATGAAGCGGAAACTGCTTTAAAAAGTGCTCAGTTACAACGCGTCAATACGTGGAATAAGTTCAAGAAACGTCAATCCCAAGATGAAGAGCGAGGCAATGTGCGTTGGAGAACCTTGTTTGATTTATCTATCCAAGCAGACAAGTTGGTTATCTATTATCAGCCTTGCTATTTGTTGGATTCCCATAAAGAAAGAATATTTGACCATAATGAAGTATTTATCAGGCTCAATGAGCCTGATAAAGGACTGATTAAAGCTTCTCGATTTAGTTCAGCTATTGAATCTGTTGGGTATGAAGCGGTATTGGATCGTGAAGTATTTACATCTATTATAAAATTTCTAAAAGTATCACCAAAATTAATGTGTTACGCTATTAATATACATGTAGTTCCATTTGCAGATAGAAGTTATCTGAAGTGGTTTCAGTATGAGCTACTACAATTGACTTCAAGACAACGCAAACAGTTAGTGTTTGAATTTGCTGAGGCAAGATTGATTAAACATTTGGACTATATGAGACCAGTAATAAAAATGATAGCTGGATTGGGCTGTAGAGTTGCTGTTGGGCAAGCGGGACGTTCTATAGTCAGTACTCACTATCTCAAAGATCTCCCAATTGATTTCCTAAAACTACATAGGAGTTTAGTTAAGCAAATCGAGCAGCGTGATGAAAATCAACTTTTTGTTCGAAGTCTATTGGGAGCCTGTGAGGGACTAAAAACACAAGTTATTGCTGTTGGTGTGGACAACAAACAAGAATACAAAACCATGATTCGTTTAGGTGTCCAAGGAGTTCAAGGGCGTTATTTTCAGCCGGAACAACAGTTGTTGCCAACAGTGACACCAAAAACAAAAGCGTTGATGCCCAGTCAAGTTAAGATCGGGCGTCGCAATCGGTGGCGAAAAGTTAGCGGTAAATGAATATTCAGTCATTAATAGAAAAGTTCAAGTCTAACAATCAAGTACGTAATTGCTTGACAGTTGTCGTTTTGCCGAGCGAACTGTATTTTTCACGGCTAGATAAGCATGATCTAGCTTCCAAAGTCGCGGTCGAAGGAACCTCTTGGCAAGATACCTTGCGTAGTGCGCTTGATGAGCTTGATATTTCCAATTTGACTCTCGACTTAGTTCTAAACTCAAAGCTTTACCAGACATATCAAATCGATAAACCCAACATCCCCGCAACGGAACTAACAGGGGCCCTGCCCTTTTTATTAAAAGATCTAATCAGTGAAAAAGTGACAGATATTATTGCCGATGCGACAGAACTGCCTGCTGGCAACAAGCTGCAAGTTTATGTAGTGGCGAAGAGCCTGATTATTGAGCTGCAACAAATGCTATTGGCACTAGATATACAACTCGGGCGAGTCTTAGTTGAAGATGAAGTATGGGGCGTTTCAGCGCCTGAAGAGAAAAGTTTTTTGCTGTTACAGCGAAGTAAACAGCGGAGTTTTAGAGTCAGTGCCTTTGTTGAGCAACACTGTGCTTTCCAGAGAACCATGCGTGGGATAGCGTCACCACTAACTGGTGTAGCAACCAGTGTTCTGCAACTGGACGGTATTGCTTTAGAGTTGCAGCGATCTATCGATTATCTTTCATCACAACTAAGAGGCACCTCTTTGCACAAAATGAAAGTGTGTTGTGATGAAGAAGAATTACATGACTTAGTGGAAGCATTAAATGAGCGCCTAAATGTCGGTGTGTCCGCCTTAACAGAAACATCGTGTGAGTCGGGAGAGGTCTTAGTTAAATTTGCCTCTGATTTAGGACCGAATGCAATTAACTTGTATCCAGAGTCACTTAAACCTAAGACCGAATATTTTACGCTAGCTAACATAGCCATAGGTTGGGCTCTTGTCGCGGGCTTTTTGCTCACAATAATCGGTTATCTCTACTTTCAGCATGCGTATTTAAACGGTGATCTTGAGGAGTACCTTAGTCAACAGCAGCAAGCCGAGCAAAAACTATCCGAACTTAATCAGAAGCTTGCCAAACACAAACCTTCTGCTGCCAAGATTGCGGCGGTTGAAAGACTCAAAACAGATATCCAAGCTAAGCAGGCTTCACTAAAAGCGGTGGCCAAGTTTGATGAATCTCAGCAGTTGGGGTATTCGGGAGTAATGAAAGCCTTGGCTAAATTAAGCCGCCAGGACATTTCTCTTAATCGTATCTTTATTGATGCCGATACTATGGATATACAAGGTTTTGCTCGTGAGCCTAAAGTGATACCAAATTGGGTCGGTCAGTTTCAATCAGAGGTCAACTTAGTCGGTCGTACATTTGAGCAATTGCGTATTGGACGTAACGACCAAGACATAGTGACTTTTGAATTAAACAGTCAGCGGGAGCGGGAGTGATGCATCCTCTATTGACTCAATTGGACACTAAGTTTAAAGCTCTAAACCAGAGAGAAAAGCTTTTGTTGGCTATATGCGGTTTAGTCGTCATTACTTTGACAATGTCGGCTTGGCTCATCGAACCTTTGGTAAAATCAAATCAGGAATTAGAACGCCAAGTCACCTTGACATCGCAAAATTTCCAAAGGTTAGAAGCAGATATATTGATAGTAACTGCTAAGCTGAACAAAGACCCTAATGAAAACTTGAACAAAGAGTACAAGAAGCTTCTCACTGAGAGTCAAAGGTTATCCGAGCAACTCGCCTTACTAATGGAAGACTTTATTTCACCCAGCGAAATGGCTCAGTTATTAGACAAGGTACTTGCTGAAACTCAAGGGTTAAAGCTGGTGTTACTGGAGTCGTTGCAACCTAAACCGATAATGGGAGTTGATAATCAAAATCAGACTGGGTATTTCATGCACCCAGTGAGAATCGAGCTTACTGGTGGTTATTTTTCAATCCTGGCTTATTTAACCACATTGGAGACTATGCCGGTCAATTACTATTGGAGTAGCTTTACCTATGCAGTCGATGCTTACCCTAACGCACGAGTGACCCTAGAGGTTTATACTTTGGGGACAAGACAGGAGTTTATTGGTGGTTAGAGTACTAGGTAGTGTGCTGTTTGTTTATGCATGTGTGGTGGTTGCATCTCAAGATCCCACTGCACCGCTTGGCTGGCAAAAGCCTGATTTAATAGAAGCAAAAAATAAGAAGAAACAGCAACCTTTGCCTAAACTGCAAAGTATAGTGTGTACAAACCAAGTTCAATGCCGAGCGGTACTGAGTGATAAGGCAGTATTGGTTGGTGACACAGTAAATGGTTTTAAAGTCAGTCAGATTGAAGCTCAATCGGTGACGATTTCTCGGGGAGGAAAGCAATGGAAGCTAAAGATTTTTACTCAAGACATCAAAAATTAAGGTAACTTGTATTGTATGCGTAAACTCGTTTTGGCAGTTGTTGTTGCATTACTAGCTGGTTGCTCAATGGGGCATCGTGATCCGGTCGAAATAAAAGATGAACTTGACCAAGCTATCGGTGATCTAGAAATATTGCCTCCTTCTGTTGAAGCAGATCTAATGCCGGAGCTTGACCAAGCGGGGTTGCTCGAATCTAAAACGGTTAAGCGTTTTAGAATACAGGCTAATGAGGTCGAAGCGAAAGCTTTCTTCACGAGTTTAGTAAAGGGTACGGAGTACAGTATCGCTCTACACCCAGATGTATCCGGCACCATCACAGTCAATCTACTCGACGTGTCACTCGACGAGGTCTTGTCTGTGGTCAGGGATCTGTATGGTTACCAAGTTGAGACAACAGGCAAAGTCATCCACATATATCCAGCTGGGCTAAGGACCGTGACCATTCCAGTTGATTACCTACAGTTTAAACGAAGTGGCCGCTCAAATACATTTATCACTACTGGTACAATCACCAACACTAGCTCGTCGACTTCGTCATCAAGTGACTCAGATAGTTCCACCTCTTCTACAACCAGTTCTGCTAAAGGTGGAACTGAGATAGAAACCACCAGCGAAAGTGACTTTTGGCCACAACTAGAGCAGGCGGTAGGCCAGTTGATTGGTTCGGGGGAAGGTCAAAGTGTCGTCATCACTCCACAAGCGGGGATTATCACAGTTCGAGCTTTTCCAGATCAAATACGTGAAGTGCAAAACTTTATTGGTGTGTCTCAGCAAAGGTTGCATCGTCAAGTGATCCTAGAAGCGAAAATTTTGGAAGTCACATTAAGCGACGGCTACCAGCAAGGAATAGACTGGTCAAAAGCCTTTACATCGAATGGAACAAACTACCAATTTGGTCAGGGCAGTCCAACCAATCCCGTACCAGATTTACCAGGCTTAGATTCGATCGGATCTTTACTTGGCGGTCCTGGCAATTTGGTCATATCGAGTGGCAGCTTTGATGCAGCGATTAGCTTTATGTCCACACAAGGCGATCTTAATGTGCTCTCTAGCCCAAGAGTGACAGCTTCGAATAATCAAAAAGCAGTCATTAAAGTCGGCAACGACAGCTATTTTGTGACAGATTTTTCTAGCAATACTAGTAGTGGAACGACAGCTTCTGATACTAGTACCGATATCGAGCTCACGCCTTTCTTCTCAGGTATTTCCTTAGATGTGACACCACAAATTGATAATGATGGCAGTGTCTTACTTCATGTTCACCCTGCTGTCATTGATGTTAAGGAAGAGACCAAAGATATTACCAACGGTACTGACAGGGTAACACTGCCCGTTGCGACAAGCTCTATTCGCGAATCTGACTCTGTTATCCGGGCTCGAGATGGTGATGTTGTCATCATTGGCGGCTTGATGAAATCCAATACTTTTGACCAAACCACCAAAGTGCCCTTCTTGGGTGATATACCCGGGCTAGGCCATTTATTTCGTAATACAACTCAAATAACAGAGAAAACAGAGTTAGTGATTTTGCTTAAGCCAACCATAGTTGGCGTGAATACATGGCAAAAAGAATTGGAGCGTTCGCGAGATCTACTTGAAGAATGGTTCCCAGATGAGTAATAACCGCCTATGTATCTTGAAAACTTTGGTTTAACCCAACTTCCCTTTCACTTGACCCCAAATACAGAATTATTCTTAGGTTTGGAGCCTCACTATGAGGCTATTCAGACGGTTCATTCTGCGATTCAAATGGGTGAAGGCTTAATCAAGGTCACAGGCGAGGTGGGGACAGGAAAAACTATGGTGTGTCGCATTTTAGTTAATCAATTAGATAAAGAGGTGCAGCTGGTTTATTTACCTAACCCTGCTCTTGATGGGGATGAGTTACGTAGAGCGATTGCCACTGAACTTGATGTGATACCTACCGATAGCACCACGCTTGTTGGAGATATTCAAGCTAAACTCATAGAGCTAGCCCGTATGGGTGAGCAAGTGGTTTTATTCGTTGATGAGGCTCAGGCATTGAGTGATGAAGCGTTGGAAGTGTTGCGCTTGTTTGGAAATTTAGAGACAGAGCACAGTAAATTACTACAAATTGTTTTGCTCGGTCAGCCTGAACTAGATGTTCGCTTGGAGCAACATCACCTGCGTCAGTTTAGACAGAGAATTACTTTTAGTGCTCAGCTACGAAGACTTACTTTGTCTGAAGTGGTGGCTTATATTGATAACAGACTGGAAAAATCAGGTGCTGAAAATAAGTTATTTACACTTGGACACAAAAAAGCGATTTGGAAAGCAAGTCGAGGAATACCGAGATTGGTTAATCAAATTTGTCACAAGTGTTTAGTGCTAGCATCTAGCCAAGGGTATGAAATGGTGTACAACCGGCATCTGTATAGCGCTATTCATGACACTTATGACAGTTGTAAACCCAAGTTTAAAAGCCCGTTGATATGGGGGTGGAGCATATCATGAGTGTAATTAATAATGCGCTTTCTGAGCTTGCGAAAGGTCGATCGCAACAGTCTGAGCCAGTGGTGAAAGCGCATATCCAACCGATTAAACAGCGTAAAGTATTTCCTTGGGTTGTTGGTAGCTTTACGCTGAGTCTTGCCATTGGCGGCTGGACTCTCTCCGCTCAATCTCCACTTGAAAAGGAGCAAGTGTCAAAGTCTGAAACCTCATCACCAGTGCCTGAAAAAGTACTATCGCCTACGTCCAAACCTTCTGTGAGTACTGACACTATTTACATGGCGGATTCCACACATGTAACCCCTGAAAAAAAACGCGCTGTTATCAGCCTGAGTACGGCTCCTTCAACGTCCTCACCGTCCAGAACGTATAAGGTTACTCAGATAGATAAACCCATCCAACATACACCAGCTCAGTCAGGTGAAATGGTGATCCACCAAGTTGAATTAACGCCAGTACAGTTGGCAGAAAAGGCTCAGCAGAGAGCACGCAAAGCATTAGACAATAATAATCTTGAACAAGCATTAGATGAATATCATCTTTCTCTTCGCTATGAACCCAGCAATATTGAAGTACGCAAGAAGTTGTCAGCTTTGTATTACGGCAAAGGGGATCTGAGAAAGGCAGTTGAAATACTAAACAAAGGGATTCAAATTAATAAAGAATCGGCGGTTCTCAGGTTGTCTCTTGCCAAGTTACTTATTAAAGAAAATCAAAATGATGCCGCACTAACGGCTTTAGTGCATGTTCCAACAAATGCATCTGTTGATTACATCTCACTGAGAGCAGCATTGGCACAGAAGTCGAACCATGATGACATAGCACTAAACAGTTACCAAAGCCTAGTGTCTCTGGATCCTGATTCTGGCCGTTGGTGGTTGGGGTTAGGTATTCAGCAAGAAAGAGCTCTAGATTTACCCAGCGCTGAAGAAGCGTATCAACAAGCCCTAAGTAAACTTGGTCTATCGAGTCAGTCTCAACAATTTATTCGCGATCGCTTGGCTCTTATACGTAAGTTAGAGGAGCGGCCTGATGCAAATTAAACTAAGAAAGCGTCTTGGTGACCTATTGGTTGAAGAAGGAATTATTACAGAACCTCAGGTAGAAGAAGCGCTAGCGGCACAAAAAAGTTCAGGTAGAAAATTAGGGGATACACTGATTGAACTGGGCTTTTTGACTGAGAGCGATATGCTCAACTTTTTATCTCGGCAGCTAGATATACCTTTGATTGATTTAGCCAGAGCGCATGTCGATGTTGATGCGGTACAGATCCTGCCTGAGGTTCATGCACGTCGACTGCGCGCAATGGTGATTGGTCGTCAAGACAATACACTCAGAATTGCGATGAGCGATCCTGCGGATCTATCGGCTCAAGAAGCTTTGCTCGATCAAATGTCACAATACACCGTAGAATTCGTCATTACGCCTGAAAAACAGCTAGTTGATGGCTTTGATCGCTACTATAGGCGTACCAAAGAAATTGCGTCCTTTGCCGAGCAATTGCAGGCTGAGCACCAGGTTACTGATTCATTTGACTTCAATATTGAAGATGAAGACAGTGATGAAGTTACAGTGGTCAAACTGATCAACTCCCTATTTGAGGATGCGATTCAAGTTGGAGCCTCAGATATTCATATTGAGCCTGATGCTGATTTATTGCGTCTACGCCAACGTATTGACGGCGTGCTACATGAAACTCTGCTTAACGAAGTGAATGTCGCACCAGCACTAGTGTTACGGCTTAAATTGATGGCTAATCTGGATATTTCAGAAAAACGTTTGCCGCAGGATGGGCGTTTTAATATTCGCTCCAAAGGGCAATCAGTAGACATTCGTATGTCGACCATGCCAGTGCAGCACGGTGAATCTGTGGTAATGCGTTTACTTAACCAGTCCGCTGGAGTGCGTAAGCTGGAAGAGTCTGGCCTACCAGAACATCTATTAGAGCGCCTAAGGCGCCAGCTGAAGCGTCCACATGGCATGATATTGGTCACAGGTCCGACAGGTTCAGGCAAAACCACCACGCTTTATGGCGCGCTGACAGAGCTCAACCAGCCGGGCAAAAAAATCATCACAGTCGAAGACCCTGTCGAATATCGCTTGTCGCGTGTTAATCAGGTTCAGGTTAACCTCAAAATAGATCTCGACTTTGCCACAATCTTGCGCAGTTTTCTACGCCAAGATCCAGACATTATTCTTGTTGGGGAGATGCGTGACCAAGAAACGGTTGAAATTGGATTGCGAGCAGCACTAACCGGGCATCTGGTTTTAAGTACTTTGCACACCAATGATGCTGTAGATAGCGCGCTGCGTATGATGGATATGGGGGCGCCAGGTTATCTTGTGGCGAGCGCCGTGCGAGCGGTTGTTGCTCAGCGACTAGTCCGTAAGGTATGCCCAGATTGCAAGACAGATGACAAATTAGAAGAGGCCAAAAAACAATGGCTAGCGCAGCGTTTTCCTAATCAAGAACAAGCGTCATTTGTCAAAGGACGAGGCTGCCAAAATTGTAACCTAACAGGGTATCAAGGCAGGATAGGTGTGTTTGAAATGCTCGAATTAGAGCATGAGATGATGGATATGTTAAGGGCCGGGGATGCCGTTGGGTTTGCGTCTGTTGCTCGCCAAGCTGAAAGTTATAAACCCCTTCTGGCATCGGCGATGGAACTGGCTTTACAAGGCGTGGTGAGTTTGGATGAAGTTATGACGCTTGGGGAAGGCGATGCGTCAGGCTCTGTCGATGCTATTTATCTGTAGGGTGTATAGATGCCAATTTTTCGCTATGAGGGAAGAAATTTGGATGGCTCTGCAGCAGCAGGGCAAATAGATGCAGCTAACGAAGAAGCTGCGGCAGAGTCTTTAATAAATAAAGGGGTGATTCCAACCACTATCTCTGTTGGCGGTGGCGGTGGCAGTGCATTAAATTTTGACCTCAAAGCTCTATTTACCCCTTCAATTCCGCTAGAAGTGTTGGTGATATTTTGTCGTCAATTGTACAGCTTGACCAAAGCCGGCGTGCCATTGCTGCGCTCTATGAAAGGGCTGACGCAAAATAGTGCCAATAAGCAGCTCAAAGAAGCCTTGGAAGATGTCGGCCATGAGCTTACTAATGGTCGAGGCTTGTCGGCATCAATGCAAATGCATTCGAAAGTGTTTAGCCCCTTGTTTGTGTCCTTAATCAACGTGGGTGAAAATACAGGTCGTTTAGACCAAGCCCTACTGCAATTGGCAAATTATTATGAACAGGAGGTGGAAACTCGTAAGCGAATCAAAACCGCAATGCGTTACCCAACGTTTGTGATCAGCTTTATCCTCGTTGCTTTATTCGTTCTTAATGTCAAGGTTATCCCTCAGTTTGCGAGTATGTTTTCTCGTTTTGGGGTTGATTTGCCTCTTCCCACTCGGATCATTATTACTACCTCGGACTTTTTTGTGAATTATTGGGGGCTAATTTTGGCGGTTCTACTAGGGGCCTTATTTGCCTTTAAAGCTTGGCAGCGCACTCCCAATGGTCAGGAAAAGTGGGATAAATTTCGCTTACGTATGCCTGTTATTGGTGACTTAGTTAATCGTGCCCAGCTGTCTCGTTTTTCTCGCACTTTTGCTCTAATGCTAAAAGCTGGTGTCCCCCTGAATCAATCATTAGCACTTTCAGCGGAAGCTTTAGAAAATAAGTTCCTAGAAAATCGTTTGCTTGAGATGAAATCATCGATTGAAGCGGGCGGCACTATCTCATCCACAGCCAGCAACAGCCAAGTGTTTACTCCTCTCGTACTGCAGATGTTATCTGTCGGTGAGGAAACAGGTCGTATTGACGAGCTGTTACTTGAAGCGGCAGATTTTTACGATCGTGAAGTCGATTATGATCTTAAAACGCTAACCGCGCGAATTGAGCCTATATTATTAGTAGTAGTTGCAGCAATGGTGCTTATCCTTGCCTTGGGTATATTCCTGCCTATGTGGGGAATGCTTGATGCTATCCAAGGTTGATATGGTGATAAGCCCTGATAGATCGCGACTTGTCCTCTGGCTGGTTGTGATTTGTGTATTACTTTTAACTTTACTGACTGCTGTAGAAAAATTGCAAAGAGATATGTACGAAACAGCTTTTCAGTTGGCGAGTAAAAGAATGCTTGAGAGAGCAGGGTTTTACAAACAGCAATGGATGTTAAAAGGGCAACCAGACCAATTAGAGATTGAAGGACTGCAGATTGTTTTCTCACCCAGCGGGTGGTTGCTGCCGACAAATAATGAGAATACGTCTAGCTGCCAGTCTTGGTTCAAACTCTTGTATCCAGAGCAAAGGGTGCTCGATGAAATACCACAGCAGATAATCGAGAGATTCGATACAGGGTACTATGATTGTAAATATGTCTTTGCTCAGGGTAGGCAAATTCGGGTTCAGTTAGTAGAAGGTAAGTTCAGCATTGGTATTGATAATGGCGAGATTAAAAATTAAAACATTTGACTTGGTTATAATTGGCGCATTAAGTATAATTCGAGCAGCTATTTGGCGGGTTGATAATTATGCAAAGTAAGCAGTCAGGTTTCTCCTTAGTTGAGCTTGTGGTTGTGATTGTGATTGTCGGTTTGTTAGCAGTGGCAGCCTTGCCACGTTTTTTAGATGTCACAGATAGCGCTAAAAAAGCCAGCGTGGAAGGCGTTGCAGGAGGGTATGCCACTGGGGTTTTATCTGCGCGAGCCCAGTGGGAAGCGGAGTCTCGCCCTTCAATCACTCTAAATACAGAAACGTACAACAGTGTTAATTATGATGGCGTGGAATTTTGGCTTACTAGGGCCAAAAACGCCAGCAATACCGATACTGGGTTTCGAGATGGCTATCCATGGGCGGTCAAAAAAACCGGTGATACCAGCTTTCCGGCAGCCTTGACCGATGATATCTGTGTTGATTTGATGGAAAATTTACTGCAAAACCCTCCAGCTGTTGAGGCTGCAACAACGGCCAGTGGTAGCGATAATGTTAAATACTCAGCACAAGCCGAAAATGATGAACGCTGTACTTATATCCAAAAAGTCGGCGGTGTTGACAATCAATTTGTATATGAAATTAAAACAGGCCGCGTTATTGTCACCTTGCAATAGCCGCCCAAGTAATGGATGAGAGAGATGTAGCATGATGAAAAGACAAGCCGGATTTACCCTGATTGAACTGGTTGTGGTGATTGTAATTTTAGGTATCTTAGCCGTAACAGCAGCCCCTCGTTTCCTCAGCCTACAGGGTGATGCACGTGAGGCGAGCTTACAAGGCCTCAAAGGAGCTATCGATGGTGCTGCTGGTATTGTATATGGCAAGGCCGCCATCGAAGGTTTGGAGACTTCCACTACAGCAACTGATGTAACCGCAGGTGGAATAACAGTGAGTACTATTTTTGGTTATCCTACTGCTAATGCCGCTGGAATTGGCGCTGCTGTTACGGGCTTAGACACCGATTGGGCAGTGGCCACAAGTGCTGCTACCTCTATTACTTACGGTTTTACTGGAAGCCCCTCAGCAACTTGTGCTGTGACCTATACACAGGCCACTTCAGGAGCTGTTGCGACTTCTAGTGTTACTGATTCTGGTTGTTAGACACTTGCTAAAAAGGGCCAGCAATGCTGGCCTTTTTCTTATTAAAACTGTTAAGGCGCTAGACTTTTACTTTATGGCAGTCCTAGCGCCTGCAATACTATTTACTACCTATACTCAAAATACACCCACTCTCATGCAAGGTTGATATGTCCAGTAAGCAAAACCAAGGCTTTACCTTAGTTGAACTTATCACCATTGTTATCCTACTTGGGATAGTATCTGCATACGCTTCGAGTCGCTTTATTGGTAAAAGCAGCTTTGATGCCCAGCTTATCGAGCAAGAAGTGCTTTCCTCTATACGCTTAACTCAGCTTCGCTCTATGAATCGCAGTGGATTTTGTGGCCGTTGGTTGATAAGCAATAGCCAAATGATGCAAGTCTCGCCAGCGGTGTCCGCAGGCTCATGCGGCACCACCCTTCCCACAGATACCAGTGACAGCAGTTATGTAAATGGCCAAGAAGCCAATGTTCAGCTTAGCCTCGATGCTGATGGTAATGTCAATTTTATTGATTTTGATGGACTAGGGCGCCCAGCTCAGTGTACCTCCGATTGCACAGTGACTTTAACTGGTCAATCCGGCACGCAGCGCTATATCTGTATCAATGCACAAGGGGGGATCTATGCCAATGCATCAAGTTGCTAAGGCGCGTGGTTTTACTCTGATTGAAATGATCATCGTCATCACTATTTTAGCAATTGCTGTTGGCGGGGTTTCTACTGCGCTGTTTCCAAGAAGTAAACAAAGCGCCGATCAAATTGCGGCCGTTAAGGCGGCTGAGCTTGGTCGTGCCGTGATAGATGAAGTGCTAGGCAGAAACTTTGATCATAATTCAGGTCCAAATGGTGGCTTACCTGAATGCGTTTTGTCCGGCGTGTCAGGGGCGACTTGCACCATATCAGCCGCTTTAGGGCCGGAAACGGGTTCAGGAGAGAGTAACAACACGCTGTATAATGATGTTGATGATTTTAATGGTTTTAATGGCAGCGCGCGAGATGTGCTGGGCGCGCCCCTCAATCAGGGCTATCAAGGTTATAACATTGCTATTGCGGTTTATTATGAGGATTTTAATGGTGGGGTGATGCAAGGCACGCTTTCTGCCAACATCACCAATTATAAACGAATAGAAGTGACGGTAACTGACCGTCAGGGTAACCAGTACCCGTTTGCGGTTATCAGAGGGAACTATTAATGCAACTAGAGCGCTGGCGTGGTTTTACCTTAATTGAAATGGTGATTTCTATTACCTTACTCGGCATTGTAGGGTTATTTATCGGTGAGGTGATTCGTCAATCTTTAGTGTCTTTTTCAGACTCAGCCAGCCGCGAAGCTCTTGTACTGCAGGGGCGTTTCGTCACTGAAAGACTACGCAGAGAAATACGAGAAGCGGTGCCTAATAGCGTGGTTGTCAGCAATGATTGCATTGAAATCTTACCCATTACCAATAGTGCGATTTATATCGACCTTCCTTCTCCTTCAGCGGTTTCTTCTGCAATTCGAGTGTTGCCAATTGAAAAGAACATTCCGGCCAATGAGCGAGTTGCCGTTTACTCAACGAGTGCGGCTGAGCTTAGATCCGATGTGGTGTCGATTGGTCAAACGGCCCAAGTTCTGACAGCGGTTGATTTTGCTGTGAGTGGGGCAATGACAAGTATGGTGGATGTGACTTTGACCCAATCAAGTGGATTTGTGACGCTTAGCCCTGCTGATCGTCTGTATTTCTACCGCGAGCCTGTAGCATTTTGTCTTGTGGGTAATGAGTTATTGCGCTATTCCGGCTATTCTTTAAACAGAGCGTCTTTGGCGCCAGCGTCGCTAAATACTGGAGTTCGAGTTGCGGGTAATCTCACGGATGTGAACTTTATTGTCGAACAGCCACAGTTGCAACGCAACGGTTTAGTGAAAATGGAGCTGATATTTGAGGATAACGGAGAGCAGGTTAGGTTTGACCATGATGCGCTTATTTACAACACACCATAAACAAACTGGCAGTGGCCTGTTGCTGGTGATATTTATTATTGTGGTTGTGGTTGGTTTTGTCGCCGCAGTTGCTAACCGAAACCAAGAGCGCAGCAGCGATCAGTTTATTGCTTCTGTGATCGGAACAAGAGCGGAACTGGCGGCGCGCTCTGCTGCTCAAATCGAGCTTAGCCGTTTCTATCAAACCCCATCTAGCGGCAGCTGCCAATCTCTTTCTGTCCAATCGATTACCCTACAAGGCACTGGCTTTTTTCAGTGCTCGGCGAGCGTTAGCTGTGTCAATGTTGGTCAACTTGATGATAGCCGTAATATTTTCCAGCTCACATCTACAGGCACCTGCAATGTGGGAGATTGGCAATTGCAAAGAGTAATACAAGTCGGGCTTAAACAATGAGACGGATATCTTCTATTGGCTGTTTTTTACTGAGTTTACTCTGTTCCACCTTTGTATATGCGGCCCCCTTGTGTACTGATATTTTTACCGACCCTCCATCGGGAAATCAAAGTCCTAATGGTATTGTTCTCCCGTCTACAGGTGTTATTGGTGCTAAGCGAGGGGACTTGGAGTGTGGTAACGGAAGATGTGAGGTTAATGGGCAAGGTGTTACGGTAGATTTTCCTCCTGGAGACTGGAACTTTAATGATGGTGATCTAAAAAATGGCACCATACTGAATAGTACAGGGACCACTGCACGTTTTTATTTCGATACTCTTACACTGTCAAATGCTGATATTAACGTAGGTGGTAATCCAGAAGACCTATTTATTTATGTTGCCGGTAGTCTTTCGATCACTGGGCAGAACAACGTCAATGGGATCATTTATGTTGCAGGTTCAGTCAACGTTGCTGGTAATGCTGAGATAACAGGAGCGATTGGCGCAGGAGGGGCGTTGACAATCGGAGGCAATAGTGATGTCATTATAGATCCCGATGCGATTACTAATGCTGACTTATTGGATATGTGCGATGGTGGTTCTAATCCATCACCACAATGCTTTAGTGATGATTTCAATGCGGGGTCTTTGTCTGATTTATGGGTTACCTCAACCAGTAAAGGAAGTTTTCAGCCTCAAGTTGTAAGCAACAGACTGAGGTTTACACAGGCGGTTCGCAATCAAGCAACCTCATCGACCTATCAGCGCCTCTTTCCTGCCGCGGATAACTTAGTTGAAATTGAGTTTGATCATTTTGCTTATGGAGGTAATGGGGCGGACGGTATTGCTATTGTTCTGTCTGATGCCCTTATTACCCCCAGAGCCGGTGCTTTTGGGGGCCCTTTGGGCTATGGCTTTAAGCGAAATGAACCTGGTTTTGCAGGTGGTTGGCTAGGGGTTGGTATCGATGAATATGGTAACTTTTCTAGAGAAGGCGGACAAGGGAATAGACCAGGACGCAGGCGGCAATCTGTTGCTATACGTGGATCTGGGGTTGATGAAACAGGTTATCGATATTTGGCGGGCGCATGTAATAATGGACAGACCAATACTAGGGGCAACTGCCTATCTCCTACTGTTGATAATAATAATTCGGGTTCAGTTCATCGTTATCGTATTGTTGTTGATTCGCAAGTCAGTAATCAATCTCAGGTTGAAATTTCACGGAAAATAGGCAGTGGGAGTTGGCAGTCTATCGTTGGTCCAGTCAATGTTTTAGCTAGTCAGTTTAATCAAGCTGCAGTGCCTGCTGATTTTCTACTATCCGTAACCGGTTCAACTGGCGGAAGCACTAACATCCATGAGATTGATAACTTTGAAGTGTGTGCGCTTCGATCGCGCCCCATCGATGAGCAAATCGACCACTTTCGTATCACCCATACGGGACAAGGAGTGACTTGTAATCGCTCTGAAGTCACGATTCAGGCTTGCAAAAATGCGACTTGCAGTGAGTTATTTACCGATACGGTTACGGTTTCGCTCGACCCATCGACTGTTTCAGGTGGTGGCGGTTGGGAAGGTGGCAATTCACAGAGTTTTACTGGTGGTTCAGGGACCTTTTACATTAGAAAATATCAACCTGGCACAATAACTCTGGATGTTATGGGTTCTAATCCACCTGCTCGACCATTTTCTACCAATTTATGCCAAATAGGCAGTGGAGGCTGGAGCGCATCAAATTGCGACCTAGTTTTTTCTGACAGTGGTTTTGAAATTGATGTACCCGATAAATACGCTGCTGAAGCCGTAGAGGTGACGATAAGCGCAGTTAAGCAGGGTGACAGTAATACCAAGTGTGATGTGGGTTTTGGCAATGTGACTAAAAGTGTGGCCCTCTGGAGTCAGTATTTGAACCCTACAGCTGGTGATATTATCGGTGATCCTAAAGTGTCTGTTGATCCGACTGGAACCTATGTTGACCTTAATACAAGTGAGTCAGGAGCGGGTAATTTTAACTTGGCTTTTGATAGTAATGGCCAAACCAAGTTTAATCTTAATTATGACGATGCAGGGCAGTTACAACTGAATGCTAAATTTACTGGTACTGGCGATGAAAGTGGTTTGGAGTTAACTGGGGCTAGTAATTTTGTGAGTTTTCCTGCTTCTCTTGCTGTAGTGGCAAAGAATTCTGCTGGAGTTGAAGAAGAGTGCACCAGTATCGATGCGTTTTGTAATTGGTTTACTAAAGCAGGTGCAAGCTTTAACCTAGAGGTCACAGCGCTAGGTCAAACTAATCAGCCAACGCCCAACTATACACATAGCGGCATCGATGTTGCTCATAAATTGGCATCGCCTGATACTGCAACTTCTCAAGAGGGCACAATAAGCACCGTAAGCTATGATCACTCTGCTGTGGCTGGCAGCACCAATATTGTTCCCCAGTCTTTATCAGAAGTGGGAGTATTTGATTTTACCATTACTCCTCCAGCCACATTCAATGGCAGCACCGCAAGAACCATTGCACCCGCTAAAAGTGTGTATCTGCGTTTTATCCCCGCCTACTTTGCGGCGTCTATTTTTCAATCACCTACGCTGCAAGCGACTTGCAACAACAGCTTTAGCTATATTGGCCAGCCTTTTGGCTATCTCCTTGCTCCCCGTTTAGCGCTAAACCCGAAAGCTACCAATGGTGCTGATGTCACAAATTACCAGTTTGGTGACTTTTGGCGTTATGACAGTAGTTGGCCAACGCGTACATATAGTGATACCAATACCACTGAATCGATTAGTTTTGAACAAGGTGTAGCAAGTGTTGATAGATTTACAGATCCCAATAACGCCTCTGTAGTGCAACTAAATGACGAACAGATCACCTACACCAAAGGTGTGAGCCCTATAAACTCTTTCTCAGCAAATCTTCAGCTCACATTGGGTGTGAGCGATATCACCGATCAAGACAATGTTTGTTATAAAACAGCCGATTCGAATTCCACTAACGATTGCTTAGGTATTAGCTTTAACAGCGACAATGCAATGCAGCTACACTGGGGCAGGTTACTCCTAAATGACACCTATGGCTCTGAGCTTTCTGCACTGAGGCAAAGGCTAGAGCTTCAATATTACAACAGCAACCAGTTTGTCACTAATACCGCAGATGCTTGTACAAACTTTGGTAGCGTCACCAACTTTTCTTTTGTTTCAAGCGATTACACGGTTATCACCAGCGGCAGCCCGACGCCGCCTGTGGTTAATGTCTCCCTAACATCAGCCACGGCTAGCAGTGGCGAGTCTTGGCTTGAGTTTAGTGCCCCTGGTTCTGGGAGTACGGGGTCGATTACCTCATCTTTTGATATGCAAAATAACGGGGTGCCATGGCTTAGAGAGGATGTCGATAATGATGGCAATCTCGATGATAATAACTCGGTGTCGGGGCAAGTTCAGTTTGGTATTTACCGAGGAAGCGATCGCGTTATCTGGTGGAATGAGCAAGACTAGCGTCTTTTCTTAATGTTCAAAAAAACGTCACACTCGATAAATACGCTTTATTGTTTGCTTGATTTTTCGACTTTGGTTAGGAATCTGTTAGAAATAACGGATTTCACCCTATGTTTATAGCTCAACACCTTGCTGATATGGCTAGGCATTGGTACATTTAGTGCAAATTTCTATCTTCTAATTCTTTCAGGACGAGCGAAGAATATGTTCAAAAAACTTCGTGGCATATTTTCTAATGATTTATCTATCGATTTAGGTACTGCCAACACTCTTATTTACGTCAAAGGACAAGGTATTGTTCTTGACGAGCCTTCAGTCGTCGCTATCCGTCAAGACCGTAACAGAGCAGGTAAAAGTGTTGCTGCTGTGGGACACGGAGCGAAACAAATGCTTGGTCGTACTCCGGGTAACATTTCTGCCATTCGTCCAATGAAAGATGGGGTGATAGCGGACTTTTATGTCACCGAAAAAATGCTGCAGCATTTCATTAAACAAGTTCATGACAACAGTGTGTTAAAACCAAGCCCACGGGTTTTGGTTTGTGTTCCTTGTGGTTCTACTCAGGTTGAGCGTAGAGCGATTCGCGAATCGGCGCTTGGCGCTGGGGCTCGTGAAGTTTATTTGATTGATGAGCCAATGGCGGCTGCAATAGGTGCCGGTCTTCGAGTTTCAGAGCCTACGGGGTCCATGGTGGTTGATATTGGTGGCGGGACCACAGAAGTCGCGGTCATTTCGTTAAACGGCGTGGTGTATTCTTCGTCTGTACGTATTGGCGGAGACCGATTTGATGAAGCCATCATTAACTATGTTCGTCGTAACTACGGCAGCTTAATAGGTGAAGCGACAGCAGAAAAAATTAAGCATGAAATCGGTTCTGCTTATCCTGGTGATGAAGTCGAAGAAATAGAAGTACGCGGCCGCAATTTAGCTGAAGGTGTACCACGAAGCTTTAGCTTAAACTCCAATGAAATCCTCGAAGCATTGCAAGAACCTCTAACGGGTATCGTTTCTGCCGTTATGGTTGCTCTAGAGCAATGTCCACCTGAGCTTGCGTCTGATATTTCAGAAAATGGTATGGTTCTAACTGGTGGTGGCGCCCTATTAAAAGACCTTGATCGCCTTCTAACTGAAGAAACAGGCATCCCAGTTGTTATCGCTGAAGACCCATTAACCTGCGTTGCGCGTGGTGGTGGTAAAGCGTTAGAAATGATCGATATGCATGGCGGCGATCTTTTCAGTGAAGAATAATCAAATAGGCCTGAATTAACGTCAGGTCTATTTGAGTGAAAAAGGAACTCATATTCAATGAAGCCGATTTTTGGCAGAGGACCTTCACTTCAGTTACGGTTGTTTTTTGCGGTCATTATGTCAGCCAGCCTTATGCTGGCTGACAGTCGTTTAGGTGCTTTTGCCGAAATACGCTATCTTCTCAATAGCATGGTGGCGCCCATTCAATACTTGGCAGATGTTCCTCGCGTTATATTTGATGATGCGTATGAGCGATTTAATATTCGCCAAGACTTTATGGAAAGCAATTACAAACTTAAACGTGAAATTCTGCGTCTTAAGAATGACATGTTACTGCTTGATCAGTATCGAGAAGAAAATCAACGTTTGCGTAAACTGTTAGGTTCTTCATTTGTACGTGATGAACGTAAAGTGGTGACTGAAGTGATGGCGGTAGATACTTCACCCTATCGCCAGCAAGTCGTAATTGATAAAGGTCAGATAGATGGTGTGTATGTCGGGCAGCCCGTTGCCAATGAGAAAGGAATTGTCGGGCAAGTGACTTTTGTCTCAGCGCATAATAGTAGAGTGCTTCTGCTGACTGACAGCCAAAGTGCGATCCCTGTTCAAGTCATTCGAAATGATATTCGTGTTATTGCCTCAGGTAATGGCTCGATAGATCGGATTAACTTGGATCATATTCCCATTAGTTTGGACATTGAGGAAGGGGATCTGCTGGTTACATCTGGTCTTGGTGGGGTTTATCCAGAAGGCTACCCTGTTGCCCATGTGGTTAATGTTATGCGGGATACGGCACGAGAATTTGCGGCAATCGAGGCAGAACCTGTTGTTGATTTTGAACGTCTGCGCTACTTACTCCTCGTTTGGCCAAATGATTCTCGACAGCATAAAATTCAACAGGCATTGCCGCAAAACACGCAAGAGGTAACCGCTGGTGGCGAATAGTGTCTTGAAAGGCAAAATGGTTATTGCCTTTTCATTTTTAATTGCTTTAACCCTGCAAACCATTCCATGGCCGGGTGTTTTTGACTTATTGCGCCCCTCTTGGCTACTCTTGGTTACTTGCTACTGGGTGCTGGCTTTACCTCATAGAGTGAACGTTGGTACCGCTCTGGTACTGGGGCTTCTCTGGGACCTTTTGCTCGGCTCTACTCTAGGCATACGTGGCATGATGATGTCTATCGTTATTTACCTAGTCGCACTGAACTTCTTAGTATTGAGGAACATGGCACTTTGGCAGCAAGCCATACTGGTTGGTTTGCTTTCTATGATGTTAGATGTGCTTATCTTCTCTGGTGAATACTTGGTTCAAGAGGTGGCATTTAATCCATTATTACTTTGGAGTGGTCTTATCAACGCCATTCTTTGGCCATGGCTGTTTTTATTGATGCGAAGGATCAGAAGACATTGGCATGTGAGGTAAAAATGGAACAGAAATTAATATTGGCTTCGGGCTCACCGAGGCGCAAAGAGTTATTGTCACAGCTAGGCTATCAATTTAGTGTTATCCGAACCGATGTAGAGGAGTCTCAAAGTTTGGATGAAACACCGACACAATATGTTGAACGTCTTTCTCAAGATAAGGCTTTAACCGGGTTAGAGATAAAGAGTGACGCTGTGGTGATCGGTTCAGACACAATCGTAGTGTGTGACAACAGGGTAATGGAGAAGCCCAATAATCTGGACCAGGCTAAGCAGATGCTGATGTCATTGTCTAACCGCGCTCATCAAGTGATGACGGCCGTGACTATAGTAAGTAGTGAGCAACAAGAGACGATAGTTGTAACTACCGATGTTTGGTTCAAGCCTCTGTCAGAGGAAGAAATTGAACAATATTGGCAAACGGGTGAACCGTGTGACAAAGCTGGTGCTTATGGAATTCAGGGGATTGGAGGACGTTTTGTAACACGTATTGAGGGTAGTTATCATGCCGTAGTCGGCCTACCATTGTTCGAAACAGACCAGCTCTTGCACAAATTCTTATAATTTTAACATATTGAGGTGTACTCATGAGTGCAGAGTTGTTAATCAACGTCACCCCAAGCGAAACTCGAGTCGCTATGATTGAAGGGGGTAGCCTTCAAGAGATCCATGTAGAACGGGAAGCAAAACGAGGCATTGTTGGTAATATCTATAAAGGCAAGGTGAGCCGTGTTTTACCCGGTATGCAAGCAGCCTTTGTTGATATTGGTCTTGATAAAGCTGCGTTTCTTCATGCATCCGATATTGTTCCTCACACAGAGTGTGTTGCTGAAAATGAAAAGCAGCAGTTTCAAGTTCGAGATATCTCGGAATTAGTCCGCCAAGGCCAAGATATAGTTGTTCAAGTTGTCAAAGATCCTCTTGGCACTAAAGGTGCTCGTCTTACTACCGATATTACGCTTCCCTCTCGCTACCTAGTTTTCATGCCTGGTGCCAGTCATGTCGGTGTCTCACAACGGATTGAAAGCGAAGAAGAACGTAATCGTCTAAAAAAAGTAGTAGGTCATTATTGTGACGAGGAGGGCGGGTTTATTATCCGTACCGCAGCAGAAGGTGCTGATGATAAAGAGTTGTCCCAGGATGCCGCTTTTCTGAAACGTCTTTGGTCTAAGGTCAATGAGCGTCGTGCTAAATATAAAACTCGTTCTACTTTGTATGGCGAGTTAGGGCTTTCACAACGAATTTTACGCGATTTTGTCGGTACAGAGCTGACCAAAATATTAGTCGACTCGCGATTAGAATTTGAGAACCTAAAAGTGTTTACCTCAGAATACGTACCAGAGCTTACCGATAAGCTTGAACTTTATGATGGTGATAAGCCAATCTTTGATATGTATGACACCGAAAACGAGGTGCAGCGTTCACTAGAGCGCAAAGTGGAGTTGAAGTCGGGCGGCTATCTTATCATAGATCAGACAGAAGCAATGACAACGGTTGATATTAATACTGGAGCTTTTGTTGGTCGCCGTAATTTAGAAGAGACTATCTTTAATACTAATATTGAAGCCACTCAGGCAATAGCACGTCAACTGCGGTTACGGAATCTAGGCGGCATTATCATCATCGACTTTATTGACATGATGTCTGAAGAACACCGTAAGCGAGTACTTACTTCATTAGAGATCGCTCTTAATAAAGATAGAGTAAAAACGAATATTAATGGGTTTACTCAGTTGGGTTTAGTCGAAATGACCCGTAAACGAACCCGAGAGAGTATTGAACATGTTTTATGTTCAAGCTGCCCCACTTGTGAAGGGCGAGGTAGTGTTAAGACAGTCGATACTGTGTGCTATGAAATTTTGCGAGAGATCACCAGAGTGAATCGAGCATATGAGGCGGACAAGTTTGTGGTTTATGCCTCTCCTGCAGTGGCAGATAATTTGCAGGGTGAAGAGTCTCACGCATTGGCGGAATTAGAGGTTTTTATTGGAAAGCAGGTTAAAGTGCAAGCTGAACCTTTATATGTTCAAGAGCAATTTGACGTAGTCATGATGTAGGCTGTTTGTGAATAGACTAACGACTCAATTTATTCTTCGAGGACTTTCGTGGCTAGCGGTTGTCCTCTGTGTCACTTTAGCTGTGTTTGTCACAACCTTGAGGATAGCTCTACCACAACTTAACCATTTCAAGGGAGAAATTCAGCATTGGGTCAACCAAGGTTCGCAGCTGGACTTTGAAATTGACCAAATCAGTGGTTTTTGGCGTAACACCCATCCTTCAATATCTCTTAAAAATGTTCGGGCGAATACACCCGAGTCGAGTGGCATCCATTTTTCTGTACAAACGGTTGAAGTTGAGTTTGATCTCATCCAATCGCTGTTAGATATGAGACCTGTGATAGCCGATCTTAACATGTACCAACTTAATTTAGATTTAAGTTCAATTACATGGGCTGAATCTGATGGGACAAAGGTATTGCAGCCGAAAACAGAGCAGCGAAGCGTGATTGAAAAACTCGATCAGTTGTTGCTACGTCAGCTGGATAGTTTTCTTTTGCAAGACTCGAAAATCCGGCTCCAAGGAATTGATGGTTCAGTTCGAGAGCTTGATATCAGTCAGTTGTTTTGGCAAAACAGGGGACGAAATCACATCGCAGATGGTGAGATTAGTATTGTGGATACCAATCTAAACTCTGCACAAGTCAAAGCGAATTTTGTTGACCATGGTTCTTTAGCTGATGTTAGTGGCGAGTTTTATTTAGCCGTCGACAATGTATTAGTCACACCATGGCTAACCCAGTACTTGCAAACAGAAACGGGTATTGAGAGAGGCCAAGTCAGCCTCAATAGTTGGATAAATCTTGAGCATAATCAACCCGTCAGCGCTTATGTTGAATTAGAACCGTCGGAACTGATTTGGCAAGAAGGTCAACAGCATGAGCTGATTATTGAGTCAGGGATTTTACAACTAGAACCAAGTGTACAAGGTTGGCAAGTTAATGCTCATGGACTTAAGCTACGAACCGATCATGAGCCTTGGCCTGAGCTTGATGCTGCGTTTAGATGGAAACCTGAAGATTGGTCTCTAAATGTGTCACAGCTTGATCTCAAGACTATCTCTCCTCTAGCCAAGCTTTTCCCAGACTCAAAACAAGTATCGCAACTACTAGAAACAATAAATGTTGGGGGGACTCTTGAAGATATTCGCCTCTCAATGAAAGGCTCAGATCTTGATTCACTCAAGTATTCGATGCAGCTTCATGATGGGTCGATGAAGCATTGGGAGCTATTACCTGGTATCAAACATCTTTCAGCTGATATATCCGGTAGCCGTTATCAAGCTAGTTCAAAGGTCACTATTATCGATGATGTTTTACCTTATGGTGATGTATTTCAGGCGCCGCTTAACATTAAACAAGGTGAGCTAGATATTGTATGGCAAAGCGATACTAATGGTTGGTCGGTATGGGCAGATAAAGTTACGTTGGCGACCCCTGACCTTCAAGTCTTAGGAGAGTTTCGCCTTGATTTTCCCAAAGATAAAAGTCCATTCCTATCTTTTTATACTGAAGCAGATCTTTATAATGCCGGAGAAATTTGGCGTTATTTACCAGCATTAGCTCTAGGGCGTGATTTAACCGATTACCTATCGAGTGGCATTCAAGCGGGTAAGGTAAAAACTGCCAAACTACTTTGGTATGGCGAATTAGGTGACTTTCCATACAGCAATAATAATGGTGTATTTCAGGCATGGGTCGGTCTTAACAATGCCAAATTTAGCTTTGATACCGCTTGGCCAACCATTACCGATTTGCAGCTTGATTTACTCTTTCAAAACGACTCGCTTTATCTCGACTCTCATGGTGCAACTCTCACTGATATCAAAGCAACGCGTATTAAAGGGCAAATACCAAGGCTTGGGCGTGGTGGACACATAGAAATAGAAGCTAGTGCAGCGGGACAGGGTAATTCAGTAAGAGATTATATGATGTCATCTCCCTTGGTTGACTCAGTTGGCGCTGCATTGACCACGGTCCAAGTAAAAGGGGAAGTGAAATCAAGTTTTAAACTCAATGTACCTTTTGATTCTGAAAAGGAAGTTCGAGCTTGGGGTTATGCAGATCTGACCAATACTAAAGTTGCGATTAAAACCCCAGAAATGAATCTAGACAGGGTGTCAGGACGTATTAAGTTTGATAATGATGTCGTTCGTGCTGCGGGGTTAACAGGTAGGTTACTAGAACAACCAGTTGCATTGGATTTTAGAGGAGAAAATGCAGAACAAGGGTACGATGTTAATATCGACGTGGTTGGCGATTGGGAGCTGAAACCTTTAGCTTCTTATCTTGGCAAACGCTGGATAGATCCAGTTAATGGCCATGCCCCATGGCAAATGGGCATTGCTATTCAACTTGATGATGTTGGATTTGCTTACCAAATTGATGCTAATGCTGATCTAAACATGGTATCTAGCGACTATCCGTATCCTTTCAAAAAAAAGCTCAATCAAACTTGGAAAGCGCGTATACAAGCTTCAGGGAACCAAGAAAGTATCAGCGCTCGTTTGCAATTACCCAACCTTAAATACCAAACCGAAATTGATATTCGCCCAGAGACCCCTGTGCTCAAAGCCACGAATCTGGTCCTTGGTAAAGGTAGCTTTAAAATCAGCCCGATTTCTGGTCATCACGCGCAGGTTCGTCTAGATAAGCTCAACTTTGACCAGTGGGTGGATTTGATATCCAACTCGGACAGTGAAGGCAAAGCAGCCTTAGACAGTATGAATACGCCAGAAATTCCCATGCCTCATCGTATTGATCTTGATGTTGAGGAGCTAACGTTGGGAGGTATTTGGTGGAATGACGTAGATTTCAGAGCCAAAAGGAAGAACTTGGGTTGGCATATGAGTCTAGAAAGTCAAGAGGCAGCAGGGGAGGCAAACTATATAGCGCCTTATGACCTTTCTGTATCTTTAGATAGACTACATGTCTATGTTCCTGCTTTAGATAAAGAATATAAAGATGTCACCTTGTTTAAAGCGGGAAGAGATCAACAAGAACTTATTAGTGACTTTGAACGTTCTTTCCATGAGCATATTCCCAACATTACCTTAGCCATCGAGGACTTTTGGCTGCAAGGATATAAAGTTGGCAAAGCCTTTTTGGATCTTGAACGCCATGGGGAAGTGCTTGAATGGAAAAAGTTAAATTTTGAGACTGGTCGGAGCAAGGTCGATTTGAGCGGCTCGTGGCGACTTGGTGAGCAGCAAAGCCATACTCAGTTTAATATTAGTATGTCGGGAGAAAATAATAGTGATGTTATGGAGCGTTTTGGCATTACTTCTGGGATCCAGCAGGCCCCATTTGATCTCGATTCTAAAGTCGAATGGGATGGCTCACCATGGTCGATGAAAGTTAATACCCTTGAGGGTCATGTCGCTATGAAGTTAGGCAAAGGCCAAGTGACAGGTGCTTCTGGAGCGGCAAGGCTTTTAGGCTTGTTTAGTCTAGATTCCATCATACGTAAGATGCAGCTGGACTTTAGTGATGTGTTTGATGGCGGAATGGCATTTAACTCCATAAACGGAAGCGGTGATATCAAAAATGGAATATTCCTTACTAATGATATCAAAATGGATGCTTTGGCGGGTGAAATGACAATTAAAGGTCTAGCGAACCTTAACTCTAAAACCGTCGATGCAGAAGTTAATTTTGTACCCGATATTACTTCGGGAATTCCAGTTCTTACAGCATTTGCAGTGACACCTACAACGGCTTTGTATGTTCTAGCAATCACAACGGTGATATCTCCGGTGGTTGAAGTCTTTACCCAAGTTAATTATGAAGTTAAAGGGCCACTTGATAATCCTGAGGTTAAGGAGCTATCGAGGAGTAAAGGAGAGTTTGAGTTACCAGAAACTCTGCGCGAAGCGATTAAATAGGGAAAATAAACCATGCCCAAGATAGCAATTATTCAGATGACTTCTGGGCCAGATCCACAAGAGAATCTGGCCTATATTAAGCGTCAGGCGACATTGTTGGCCGAACAAGGTGCAAAGCTCATTGTTACACCTGAAAATAGCTTGGTCTTTGGAAATGGTGATAATTATCATAAGGTTGCAGAGCTATTGGCTGAAGGGGAGCTTCAGAGAGAGTTATCACAGTTAGCAAAATCTACTGCGACCTTTCTGGTTATTGGGAGTATGCCGATTCGCCGAGCAAAAGGAGTAACGACGACATCCTTGGTATATAATTCCCAAGGTGAGTTAATGGCACACTATGACAAATTGCATATGTTTGATGTTGATGTTGCGGACTCTCACCAGCGTTATCGGGAATCTGAAACATTCACGCCAGGGGATCAAATAGTCACAGTTAATACTCCCGTTGGTCATCTAGGTTTATCAATTTGCTACGATGTGCGTTTTCCTCATTTATATAGTGAATTGGCTCAGCGAGGAGCCAATGTTTTATTGGTTCCAGCAGCCTTCACGGCAGTGACGGGGGCGGCGCACTGGGAATCACTGCTACGTGCCCGTGCAATTGAAACTCAAAGCTGGATTATAGCGTCAAATCAAACTGGCACTCATCCATGTGGTAGAGAAACTTGGGGGCACTCAATGGTAATATCCCCATGGGGAGAGGTTATTTCAAGTTTAAGTAACCTTCCAGACAATCTGATCGTTGACTTGGATTTAGACCGAGTTGAAGCAGTGCGCTGTGCGATGCCAACACTCAAGCACATTCGCTTTGAAACCCATTTAAATGTTTAAGAGCTAACTATGACAATAAATCATGTAGAAGAGGCATTGCTATCTTCAGGGGGCCTGACCGCACAGGACATAGAACAAACTTTGGCAAGTATTGCCACGCGTCAGATCGATTATGCCGACATTTATTTTCAGTCGAGTTGGCACGAGTCATTAGTTCTTGAAGACAGTATTATTAAAGACGGCTCTTTTAATATCGATCGTGGTGTCGGTGTTAGAGCGGTTGCTGGTGAAAAAACAGGCTTTGCCTACTCGGATCAAATCCAGCTAGACGCACTTAAACAAAGTGCTCTCGCGGCAAGAGGCATTGCTCAGCAAGGTCAGAGCGCTCAAGTTCAGGCTTTGAAACCGAGCAGCAACCAGCAGGTATATGGTGCTGTGAATCCATTGGAAAGTTGGCAAAAACAACAAAAAACCCAGCTGCTCAAAGAATTGGATGCTTATATTCGAGCTAAAGAGCCCCTGATTAAAGAAGTATCGATAAGTCTCAGCGGTGTACATGAACAAATACTCGTTGCTGCAACCGATGGTACATATGCAGGTGATATTCGCCCATTGGTTCGACTATCAATTAGTGTCCTAGCTCAGCGTGGTGAGCGTCGTGAACGAGGCAGCTCTGGTGGCGGTGGACGGTTCAACTATGATTTTTTCCTCACTCAAGAACAGGGCAGTAAAGTCGCCTACCAATATGCAGATGAGGCAATCCGCATGGCACTGGTTAACCTTGACGCAGATGCAGCGCCTGCTGGAGCTATGCCAGTAGTATTGGGTGCAGGTTGGCCTGGTGTGTTACTGCATGAGGCTGTTGGACATGGATTAGAAGGGGACTTTAACCGTAAAGAGTCGTCAGTTTTTAGTGGTAAGGTGGGACAGAAAGTCACGTCGGAGCTTTGCACGATTGTCGATGATGGGACTTTGAGAGATCTCCGCGGTTCACTCAACATTGATGATGAAGGTGTTGCTGGTCAGTACAATACTCTGATTGAAAATGGTGTATTGAAGGGCTATATGCAAGATAAGCATAATGCCCGCTTGATGGGGGTAGAGCCGACAGGTAATGGACGCCGTGAGTCTTATGCGCACTTACCTATGCCTCGTATGACTAACACTTATATGCTGCCCGGAAAGCATACTCCTGAAGAGATAGTTTCTACAGTAGAGAAGGGGTTGTACGCACCTAACTTTGGTGGCGGACAAGTTGATATTACCTCTGGTAAATTCGTATTCTCAACCTCAGAAGCTTATCTGATCGAAAAGGGCAAAATCACACGTCCAGTTAAGGGAGCGACTTTAATAGGCTCAGGCATCGAAGCCATGCAGCAAGTTTCCATGGTAGGTAATGATTTGAGCATAGATCGCGGAGTTGGTGTATGCGGTAAGGCGGGTCAGAGTGTTCCTGTTGGAGTAGGACAGCCAACGCTTAAGTTGGATTCCCTGACGGTCGGCGGTACTGACTAGTCACTCTAATATGGGTTGGCATAGTCCGCCAACCCTAGAAGATATAATTGAGCTAAGTGTATAAAAAAAGCCTCATCAAATGATGAGGCTTTTTTAAAAGTGGCTCCCCCTGCGGGACTCGAACCTGCGACATACGGATTAACAGTCCGCCGTTCTACCAACTGAACTAAGGGGGAATTATATGGTGCCGACTACCGGAATCGAACTGGTGACCTACTGATTACAAGTCAGTTGCTCTACCTACTGAGCTAAGTCGGCACTTTATCAATGATAATAATCACTGAGTTTAGATATGGCTCCCCCTGCGGGACTCGAACCTGCGACATACGGATTAACAGTCCGCCGTTCTACCAACTGAACTAAGGGGGAATAAATGGTGCCGACTACCGGAATCGAACTGGTGACCTACTGATTACAAGTCAGTTGCTCTACCTACTGAGCTAAGTCGGCACATTTTATTTCTTATTGCTGGATACTTGACACCAACAATGTATAAATTGTGGTGCCCGGAGGCGGAATCGAACCACCGACACGAGGATTTTCAATCCTCTGCTCTACCGACTGAGCTATCCGGGCAACGAGTTGTATTAAACGGTTTTTCGTCTTTGAGGTCAATATTAAATTGCAAAAAAAATATTGTTTGCTGATTTTCTATACTTAGTGGGCTGTTTTTACTCATTTAGTGAGAAAAGTGTATAGCCTGTATTAAAAGTTAACATTCAAAGCATAGAAAATGTTGGAGCAATATCGCGATAAAACCTGTATTGAACTCAGACTTCTTTGGCTTGTGATGGCAAACTATTGCCAAAGCTGGTTCATTTGACAATCGATGTGTTTAAAGTATTAAGTCTTAATACTTTAGATATAAAAAAGCCTCATCATTTGATGAGGCTTTTTAAAAGTGGCTCCCCCTGCGGGACTCGAACCTGCGACATACGGATTAACAGTCCGCCGTTCTACCAACTGAACTAAGGGGGAATTATTTGTGTTACCTATCAGGTAAAGCACCAAATAATGGTGCCTCGAGGCGGAATCGAACCACCGACACGAGGATTTTCAATCCTCTGCTCTACCGACTGAGCTATCGAGGCAAATAAATGGTGCCGACTACCGGAATCGAACTGGTGACCTACTGATTACAAGTCAGTTGCTCTACCTACTGAGCTAAGTCGGCACACTTTATTTTGTTACTGCTTGTGAATAAACACCAGCAATAAATAAATTGTGGTGCCCGGAGGCGGAATCGAACCACCGACACGAGGATTTTCAATCCTCTGCTCTACCGACTGAGCTATCCGGGCAACGGAGCGCTATTAAACGGATTTTCACTCGTGTCGTCAACTTGTTTTTAGAAAAAAATGTAAAAAACGAGTTGAATGCCGATAATTTAGACACTTTGTGTCGTTATGATTTGCCTGCGTTAAAATCCTTTTTAAATTTTGTTACTTTTTCAAGGTAACGACGCGCTTCCGCATTGGGGTGTTTTTTAGTTAACGCCCAATAAACTTGATTGGGTTGCAGCGAGTTAAGATCACGCATCGCCCGTTTTCTATCGCCGCGATTAAATGTATTTAATACTCCTCCCGTGCCACCGTTATAAGCTGAAATCATGCTGTATTCTAACGAGGTTGGATGTTGTACATCCTTAAGGTAGCGGTTTTTCAATATGTAGAAATAGGCGGTGCCTGTATCAATGTTATTTTCCGGATTAAACAGGTATTCAGGAGAGGGTTGGCCTGATGTCTTCTTGACTAATTTGAACACATCACGTCCGGCTGTTTTGGGTACAACTTGCATTAACCCATAAGCATTAGCCCAACTGACTGCATACGGGTTAAAACTGCTTTCGGTTTTAATAATGGCGTAAATCAAGTCTTCAGGAATACCGTAGCGGCGCGATGCTCGCTGGACAATATCCGCATACTTATAGCTGCGAATTTCGACTTGCTCTTCAACCATGGGTATTTCAACGTAGTATGCCTTTTTAAAGTCGACATCTTTTATTTTGAGCTTATTGGCAATCAAATAATCGGCGAAACGGTTAGCGCGCCATGACCATTGAATGGGTTTGTTATCCTGATCGACAACCTGTTTGTATAAAAACGGCTCTCCCTCTAGTTTGATGTTTTTAGAGGAGAATAAATCGACATTCGCGGGGTCGTCTGGAGTGAGTAAGGTAGTGATAATAGCGTTTTTGAGGTGGCCTTTAGGATCCGTTGGCGAAACTGTCTCTATGATAATCGTGCCTTTGTTGAAGTTAACTTCAGAGCGGCTGAGATAGTTATCTATATATTTTACGTAGTTACTTTTGCCCGCAAATTTAATTTCTTTTCGACCCCAACGTTTTGCGATATTGCCGGAAAAGCTGTCGATCAATGCATCCAGCGCTGCGGTATCTTTTTGAAATTGTCCCGGTAATTCAGCCAGGTGCTTTGCAAAGCGATTCGTCGGTTCATAGTTTACGTCATAGATGCTCTCGATAAATTCACGGCTGCACCCAGTAAGAACTATGGCTAACAAAAAATAAGCTAACTTATTCATATAAATCCTAAAAAAATGGCATCAAGTATGAGTTTTGATGCCATATCGCTATGTTTAATTCTAAGGCTTATTGCCTACTCACTTGGTGGAGTATAGCCTTCAATATGAACATCTTTGCCTTCAAACAAGAAGTTGACCATTTCCGTTTCTATCAGTTTTCTGTGCTCAGCATCCATCATGTTGAGCTTTTTCTCGTTGATAAGCATGGTTTGTTTGTGTTGCCACTCAGCCCAAGCCTGCTTGGAAATATTATCAAAAATCCGTTTACCAAGTTCTCCTGGGTATAGCTGAAAATCTAATCCTTCAGCGTCTTTTTGTAGTCGAGCACAAAATACGGTGCGGCTCATAGTGGCTCCTTCGAGTGGTTTAGTTGTGAAGTTCTGCAGGTAAGCTATCCAATAGTTGTTTCACTGGCGCGGCTAAACCTACCTCTTCCGGTTGTGATAAGTTATACCAAAGACCTTTGTTTGCTTCCATAACGATATCAGGTTGCTTCGATAGGTCCACCAAAATTGGGGTGATATCGAGATGGTAGTGACTAAAGGTATGGCGAAATGCGATCAAATGATGATGGCGTATAACTGTGCTCTCTTTAATCTGGCGCTGATCTAGAGTGTTATCAAGCTCTTGGTTCGGGCTTTCTGGAAAACAGAACAACCCTCCCCATATTCCAGATTGTGGGCGTTGTTCAAGCCAGACATAGCCTTGATAGTGAATGATTACAAACCAAGTTGCTTTGATGGGCTTGTCTTTTTTAGGCTTTTTACCCGGATAATCAAGAGGGTTACCTTGCTGGTGTGCAACACAAAATGAAGAAACTGGGCAAAGGGTGCATTTGGGTTTGCTTCGCGTACACACCATAGCTCCCATATCCATCATCGCCTGATTGTATTTATCTGTATCTTGGTGTGGCGTATGTGTTTGTGCATGCTGCCACAATTGGTTTTCAACCTTCTTTTGACCAGGCCAGCCTTCGACAGCAAAGCAGCGTGCCAAAGTGCGTTTCACATTTCCATCTAAAATTGCATGAGGCTGCTTGTACACAGAGGAGAGAATGGCAGCAGCCGTCGAGCGGCCAATGCCAGGCAATGCATTCATTTCATCAATATTCAGTGGAAACTCGCCTTGATACCGATTTGCAACCATTTGAGCGGCTTTGTGTAAGTTTCTTGCTCTTGCATAGTAACCTAAGCCTGTCCAAAGGTGCAGAACCTCATCTTGATTCGCGTTGGCCAGATCTAAGACGGTTGGGAATCGCTCTAAAAAACGTAGATAGTAGGGAATTACCGTAGTTACCTGTGTTTGCTGAAGCATAATTTCGGATAACCATACGCTATAAGCAGTTTTATTTTGTTGCCATGGAAGGTCTTTTCTTCCATAGCTTTCATACCATGTCAGAATGGCGTTGGCAAAAGGGGTCACGACTTGCTCAATATTATTGTGTAGTTAGGTAAAATTGCATCACAGAATATGGGTAAAGTTCAACCGATAAAGAGTAAGGGTTTATTCTATGCCAAATACATTAAAAAACTTGCACCAGTGCTGATTCTTTGGATAATCACAATCCCCTAAAGTCGAGAGCAATTTTTAAACAGGCAAAATCATGAGTGAAGTGACCACTAACGAATACAATCAAGACGGTAAGCTGATACGGAAAGTACGCAGTTTTGTGCGCCGTGAAGGTCGGTTAACCAAAGGTCAGGAAAACGCAATGAATGAATGTTGGCCGACGATGGGGATCGACTATCAGCCAGAACTTCTTAATTGGAAAGAAGTGTTTGGTAATGATAACCCCGTCGTACTTGAAATTGGCTTTGGTATGGGTGCGTCTTTGGTTGAAATGGCAAAAAATGCACCAGAAAAGAACTTCTTAGGTATTGAAGTTCATAGTCCAGGTGTTGGTGCCTGCCTTTCTGATGCTCGTGACGCTGGTCTGACAAATCTTAGAGCCATGTGTCATGATGCGGTGGAAGTATTTGCAAATATGATTCCAGATAGCAGTCTTTCGACTTTGCAGTTGTTCTTCCCAGACCCTTGGCATAAGAAACGCCATCACAAGCGTCGTATTGTTCAACTAGACTTTGCTGAGATGGTCCGTCAGAAATTGACCATCGGAGAAGGCGTCTTTCATATGGCAACTGATTGGGAAAATTATGCCCAGCATATGATTGAAGTGATGAATCAAGCGCCAGGATATGAGAATATCGCTCAGGATGGTGACTTTGTTCCTCGCCCTGAAGATCGTCCTTTGACCAAGTTTGAAGCTCGTGGTCATCGCCTTGGACATGGTGTTTGGGATATTAAATTTAGACGTGTTAGCTAAGTCGCCCGCATATTAATGTGAATGAGGAAGCCAGCATCAAGTGTTGGCTTTTTTTACCCTACAAGAAAAATAATAAGCCTTTACAAAATAGGTAAGCAATGAAACCAACAAAAGAGATATTAGCCGATATTTTACAAGAAGTTCGGCCATTGATCGGACAAGGGAAAGTGGCTGATTATATTCCTGCTTTAGCAAACGTTCCTGCGAAAAAACTGGCGATCGCTGTTTTTACCAATCAAGGAAAGGTGATTAAAGCTGGTGATGCAGATGAAGCCTTTTCCATCCAATCTATTTCAAAAGCGTTAAGTTTAACCTTAGCCATGGATATCTATACGCCAGAAGAAATCTGGTCCCGAGTAGGTAAAGAACCGTCAGGGCAGGCGTTCAACTCTCTTATTCAGCTCGAAATGGAACAAGGCATTCCGCGAAATCCTTTTATTAATGCAGGGGCGATTGTTGTCGCGGATATGTTGCAAAGCCGCTTGTCAGCACCTCGTCAAAGGCTGCTTGAATTTGTTCGCCAACTCTCTGGTGACACTCATATTTGCTACGACAAAGTCGTTGCGGCATCAGAAATGATGCACAGCGATCGTAACGCCGCGATTGCTTATTTGATGCGCTCATTTGGCAATTTCGATAATGATGTTATTCCCGTATTGAATAACTATTTTCATGCATGTGCCTTGAAAATGAGCTGTGTTGATTTAGCAAAAACCTTTAGTTATCTGGCCAATAAAGGTACGTCTGTTCAGACTGGCAAACCTGTCGTGACCCCAACTCAAACCAAACAATTGAACGCATTGTTGGCAACTTGTGGTTTATATGATGGTGCTGGAGAGTTTGCTTATCGGGTAGGAATGCCGGGTAAGTCTGGTGTTGGTGGAGGTATTATTGCCATAGTGCCTGGAGAAATGACCATTGCGGTTTGGTCTCCAGAGCTTGACCCTTCAGGAAACTCTTTGGCCGGCACAAGGGCATTAGAGCTTTTGTCAGAGCGCATTGGACGTTCGATCTTTTAGTATTCAAAATCGCGACTACATGGTATCAAACATCCCGCAGTAATACGGGATGTTTGTATTAGTCACTATCCACCATAAACGCTTCTAGCAAGTCATTAAGAAAGAGTTTACCTTTTTCTGTCACTTGCCAGTGTGTTTCGCTTTCGCTGATGTAGTTCATACTGATAGCCCAATCCATGGGCTTTCTTATCGCTTCAAAGCTAAGGCCTGTCGTGCTTTGAAAATCTTTCTGAGGGCAAGCTTCGAGAAGGCGGAAGCGGTTCATAAAAAATTCAAATGGGCGATCGTCTAGTGCCACTTCTTCCTCATTGTAGAGGTAGGGTTTAACCATATTATCGTAGGCGGCGAGGTAGCCCTTGGGATGCTTGATTTTAGTCGTGCGAATGATTCGCCCATCAGCAAAACTAAGCTTACCGTGAGCCCCGCAACCAATACCTAAGTAATCGCCAAAGCGCCAATAATTGAGGTTATGTTGGCACTGATGATCAGGCTTACTGTAACCAGAGATTTCATACTGCACGTAGCCAGCCTCAGTAAGCTTTTGGTGTCCTTGTTCGAAAATGTCCCACAAGGCATCGTCGTCAGGTAAGGTTGGGCGCTTGTAATGAAATAGTGTATTGGGCTCAATGGTCAATTGATACCAAGACAAATGAGGTGGTGAGAGTTCAATCGCTTTTTCTAAGTCGTTTAAGGCTTGGTCAAGTGATTGATCCGGTAGACCGTGCATTAAGTCGAGGTTAAAGCTGTACAAGCCTATGTTATGAGCCAGCTTGGCGGCATTTACCGCTTCATCTTGACCATGAATACGGCCAAGCTTATTGAGTTTGGATTGCTCAAAGCTCTGCACGCCAACTGATATGCGCGTGATGCCTGCTTTTTGGTACCCAACAAAGCGCTCAGCTTCAATCGTACCCGGATTGGCTTCCATGGTTATCTCAATACCAGATTTAAACGGAATTCTCGTTTCTATGCCTTGAAGTAGCTCGGCGATTCCCTTTGCTGAAAATAGGCTAGGGGTGCCACCACCGATAAAAATAGAGTGCAGTTGTCTCGGGTTCGAGCTTATTTGATAACGCTCTATATCTGTATCGAGATCTTGCAGCAGTGCAGCAATATAATCTTGCTCTGGGATATCCGCTTTTAGTGCGTGAGAGTTAAAGTCGCAGTAGGGGCACTTTTGTACACACCATGGAATGTGTACATAAAGGCTTAATGCTGGAGGTATTAATTGACTCATTTCAGGCAAGACTACAAAGGCTGCGCAGATAATTGACTAAAGAGCTTCTGTAGAGCTTTACCACGATGTGAAAGCTGTTTCTTTCGCTGTGGTTCAAGTTCTGCTGAAGCGCAGTTTTCTTCTGGAACAAAGAACACAGGATCGTAGCCAAAACCATTTTGACCATGAGCCCTAGTAAGAATTTTACCTTCCCATGTGCCGTGACAAATAATTGGAGTTGGGTCGAGTTCATGGCGCATCATCACTAGAACGCAGTGAAAACGAGCACTTCGCTGCTCCTGAGGAACATTCTGCATAGCGGCAAGTAACTTATCGATATTTTGTCTATCTGTAGCCTCTTCCCCTGCATAGCGAGCAGAGTAAACGCCAGGTGCACCATTAAGAAAGTCGACTTCTAATCCTGAATCATCAGCGATCGCGGGCAGCCCTGTTTCTTTGGCGGCATGTCGAGCTTTGATGATGGCGTTTTCTATAAATGTTGTACCCGTTTCAGCGACCTCTGAAACCTCAAATTCACTTTGAGCGACCACATCGAACCCAAAATCAGCGATCAGGTCAGCCATCTCCCGAACTTTGCCTTGATTACCAGTGGCGAGGACAATTTTGTTTTTATTCATGGTTTTGCCTTGGAAGTTGCCCTTATGCTTATTCTTCTACATAAAATTTCTGGGAGAACTTTAACCTTCCAGTGCCTTTATTACCAGCATTGATGTCAATATCGAAAGTTAGATTCTCTTTGTCAGAAATAGAAAACTCGGCCAAATAGTATATTGCACTGCCTTCTTTTACTTGGGTGAATTCAAGAGGTTTGATTTGACCAATCAGATTTTTCGCCTGTCCTTTCACTTTGGCAGTTATCGCAGGCTTTCCTGCTTGGTAAGTATCTAGAACACTGATGTTTAGAACGGCGGAGTAACCATTACGCTTAAGTTGGTAGCTGTTGGCAACTTGTGGAGTAAGGAAAGTTGAGTTGAAGGCTGAGTAATGAACTTCAATTTCTTTGATGTTTTTGAATTGTCCAGCAAAGCTTGGCAGAGCAAATAAACTCGCGAGTGTTAGAGTGATCCATGTTTTCATTTTTTCTTCCTAAATAACTAATTTATATCGATAGCTGAGACACTTCTATCCGATGATACACTGGTGCACAAAGCTTCTCATCCATAATATACGGCTTTACAAATACGCTAGGTCAATAAAGAAAAAGCCATCTCGCGATGGCTTTTCTATCTAACTGTTTGGGGTATGTGTTGGTTACAGTTGGTACCAAATTGATCCAATAAGATCGCCCATTAAGAAGTTAGCGAACTGCAAGCCAATGAAAAGGACTAATACACTTAAATCAAATCCACCCATGGCTGGGATGATGCGTCTAATTGGCGCAAGCATAGGTTCAGTTAATTGATGGAATACATACTCAATTGGACTGCGACCTTGACTGACCCAACTTAAAATTGCACGAATGAGAAGTACCCAGAATAATAACCCACCCGCAGCTTTAATCAGAGAAAGCAGGCCTAGGTAGAAGAAATCGGCACTAAAAGATACTGAGCCGCTGGAGGCGATAAATATAATCGCCACAAACTTCAGAATGCACAGTACATAAGCAAAGAACACGGTAGCAAGATCGATACTACCCACCGAGGGTATGATTCGGCGAAGTGGTGCAACCACAGGTTGAGTCGCTTTAACAATAAACTGTGAAAACGGGTTGTAGAAATCTGCGCGTGCAGCCTGCAACCAAATACGTAAGATCACTACCATAATGTAAAGATCAAACAGGGTGGAAATTAGAAAACTCATTGAATTCATAGATTACCCTTAATTTCATAGAGCTCAAGGCTCAGAAGATTTAAAACTGTTGTTCCATTTCTTCGGCACGTGCAACTACAGCCTGCATGGCTTTTGACACTATATCCGAAAGTTGGTGTTGGTTAAATGTGCGCAATGCTTCTGCTGTAGTTCCACCTTTTGACGTTACTTGCTCTCGTAGCGTCGATAACTCTATATCTGGGTTGGCAACGACCATGTGTGCGGCGCCTAAAGCAGATTGCTGAACCAGCTCTCGCGCGGTATGTTTATCAAAACCTTGCGTAATAGCTTCAGCTTGCATGGCCTCTAAAAACAAAAAGAAGTAGGCAGGCGCACTTCCGGCTGCTGCAATTACGTTGTTGATACCACTCTCTTTTTGTACCCAGCAAGTTTTGCCTACCGCGCTCATCAAAGTGTTAGCAAAAGCCTTATCCGATTCACTGACTTGCGTTGGTGCAAACATGCCGCTCATGCCTAGGCCAAGCTGTGAAGGCGTATTTGGCATGACGCGAACAATGTTTAAGTTGTGATCGAGCATTTCACATAAACGCTGACAATTAATGCCAGCTGCAATCGAGATAACAAGTTTGTTTGACCAGTCTATCGATTGCAGGTCAGCGCACACGTCTTGCATCATCTGCGGCTTGACGGATAATACGACGACATCGGCTTGCTCTGCGGCGGCAATATTGTCGCTCGTAGTGTTAATTGAAAACTCTTGTTCTAGCGGCCTACGTCTTGTTTCTGAAGGTGCCGTTGCTGTGATGCAAGAGGCTGGGTAGCCCCCAGTGACTAGACCAGAGACGATAGCCTTCACCATATTACCCGCGCCAATAAAGGCGATGTTTTTATGTTCCATTGTTACTCTTTCTATTTGGTTTGAGGCTTACTTTTGTAATCACGAGCCCCAAAAATCGCCGTCCCGATGCGTACCATAGTGCTGCCTGCTTCAATCGCGGCCTCCATATCTCCACTCATCCCCATAGATAGCGTATCGATGGGCAGATTTGGAGAGCGTTTGGCAAGAGCCTCTTTGAGTTCTGCCAAGTGAGTAAATGCAGCCAATTGTAAGTCATAACTAGCGACATTGGCAGGAATTGACATCAACCCTCTTAAAGTGAGGTTTGGTAGTGAAGAAATCAACTCTGCGAGTGCAAAGATTTCTTGCTCTTCACTAGCTCCTGATTTTGAATCTTCACTGCTGGTATTGACTTGGATAAGCACTTGCAGGGGCGGCATGCCTTGTGGACGTTGATCGTTTAGCCGCTGGGCTATTTTCGCTCTATCTATGGTATGTACCCACGCAAAGCTTTCCGCGACAAGGCGAGTTTTATTGGACTGTATCGGTCCAATAAAGTGCCACTCTAGAGCTAAATCCGGATGGTTGTCAGAAAAATAAGCAACTTTATCAACACCTTCCTGAACATAATTCTCCCCAAAGGCTACTTGGCCAGCGACAGCTGCTTCGAGAATCGCTTGTGTGGGTTTCGTTTTACTGACCGCCAGAAGTTGCACAGAGCCCGTAGGGCGTCCACACTTTTGTTGTGCCATTCTCATTTGTGAGCTTATTTGTTCAATATTTTGTTCAATACTACTCATAGCTAACTTTAGTAAGGGGTTGAAATGGATATTGCTGAATTACTGGACTTTAGTGTAAAGCATAACGCGTCAGATCTACATCTTTCTGCAGGTGTATCCCCAATGATACGTATTGATGGAGAAGTCAGAAAGCTTGGAGTACCAGCGCTGAGTCATTCTGAGGTTCATCGGTTAATCTCAGATATTATGAGTGACTCCCAGCGTAGCGAATTTGAGGAGCATTTAGAAGTTGATTTTTCATTTGAACTTCCAGATGTTGGTCGTTTTCGTGTTAATGCGTTTAATCAATCGCGAGGATGCTCTGCTGTATTTCGGACTATACCTACTGTGATCCCCACGTTAGAACAATTGGAAGCGCCTGCGATCTTTGAAAGTATTTCTAATATGGAAAAAGGTTTGATCCTTGTAACAGGACCAACTGGATCAGGCAAATCCACGACACTGGCTGCCATGGTTGATTATATTAATCGCAACCATAACAAACATATTTTGACCATTGAAGATCCAATTGAATTTGTACATACCAATAACAAGTGCTTGCTGAACCAGCGTGAAGTGCATAAAGACACTCATAGCTTTAATAATGCTTTGCGTAGTGCTTTACGTGAGGATCCTGATGTTATTTTGGTTGGTGAGCTTAGAGACCAAGAAACAATAAGCCTTGCTCTTACTGCAGCGGAAACAGGACACCTTGTGTTTGGTACCTTACATACTAGTTCAGCTGCGAAAACCGTCGACCGTATTATTGATGTATTTCCGGGTAGTGATAAAGGCATGGTTCGCTCAATGCTCTCAGAATCACTCAGAGCTGTCATTGCACAGAAGCTACTAAAGAAAGTGGGCGGGGGCCGAGTAGCTTGCCATGAGATTATGATGGCGACGCCAGCGATTAGAAACCTAATCCGTGAAGATAAAGTTGCTCAGATGCAGTCTGTTATTCAAACCGGTGCGGCGCATGGTATGCAGACGATGGAGCAGCATTCGAAACAATTGATTGCTCAGGGACTTGTTGATGCTGAAGAAGTGGCGAAGAAAATTGAAGCTGAATCTGGAATGATGTAGAGAGGATATAATGGATATCAATGCTTGCTTACAAGGGATGTTGAGTGAAAAGGCATCGGATTTATATATCACTGTCGGTGCACCTCTTCTCTATCGCGTTAACGGGGAATTGAAGCCCATTGGTGATACTTTGTCATCTCAATCGGTATTCACTTTATTACACAGCATGATGGATGAAGAGCGTCAAAAGGAATATGCTCAAAGCCGAGAAGCCAATTTTGCTGTAGTGAAAGATTTTGGCCGTTTTAGGATCTCGGCATTTTTCCAGCGAGAGCTACCTGGGGCTGTCATTCGACGTATTGAAACCAGTATTCCGACTTTTGAGCAATTGAAACTGCCAGAAACCCTGAGAGATTTGTCGATTGCCAAACGTGGGTTGGTTTTAGTGGTGGGCGCGACAGGTTCTGGTAAATCGACCACTATGGCGGCCATGACAGGATATCGAAACAGTCATCGAAGTGGGCATATCCTTACTGTTGAAGATCCCATAGAGTTTGTACATGATCACGATAAATGCATTGTTACTCAACGTGAAGTTGGTCTAGATACTGACAGTTATGAAGTGGCTTTAAAAAACTCTTTGCGACAAGCGCCAGATATGATTTTGATCGGTGAAATACGATCTCGAGAAACGATGGAGTTTGCGATGAGTTTTGCTGAAACGGGTCATTTATGTATGGCGACGTTACACGCAAACAATGCCAATCAAGCGCTTGAACGTATTCTTCACCTTGTACCTAAAGAGCAAAAAGAGCAGTTTTTATTCGATTTGTCGATGAACTTACGAGGTGTGATCGCTCAGCAATTGCTTCGTGATAAAAATGGCAATGGTCGACATGGTGTGTTTGAAATCTTGCTCAATAGCCCAAGAGTCTCGGATCTGATCCGCCGCGGCGATCTTCATGAACTTAAAGTAACCATGGCTAAATCCCAACAATCGGGGATGCAGACGTTTGATCAGGCACTGTATCAGTTGGTCATTGACGACAAGATCACAGAAGATGATGCGCTTCACAGTGCTGATTCAGCGAATGATTTACGCATCATGCTCAAAACGAACCGAGGGGATAGTTTTGGTGGTGGTGCTTTATCCGACGTGAAAATCGATATGGATTAATTGAGCTCGATATTTTAGCTAACCATATTGGGCTTCAAACCAACTCTCAAGGATCACGACTGCAGACTGACAGTCGACATTGCCTTTACTCAGCGCCTTATATCCACCTCTGTTGAAGAGATCTGATCGGGCTTCTGTAGTTGAAAGCCGTTCGTCATGAAGTTCCACTGGCAAACCAAAACGACCGTGCAGCCTTTTGGCAAATTTCCGTGCTCTTTGTGTAATACTCTCAAGATCTTTACCATGGAGATCTGTCGGTAAACCGACAACTAATAAATTGGGTTGCCACTCTTCAATCTGCTTTTCGATGTCATTCCAGTTAGGAATACCATCATTGGCTTTGAATGCCTTAAGAGGGGACGCTGTACCAGTGACTTCTTGGCCTATGGCACTACCAATACTTTTAGTGCCAAAATCAAAAGCCATAATTGTTTTAGACATAATAATAAATAAAAAATGTTAGGCGTGACCAATATCACTGGATAGTTGGGAGGCATCGATACCGAGCATTTGTACGGCTTTTTGCCAGCGTTCATTGATGGGGGTGTTAAACATCACATCAGGGTCGGCTTCAATGGTTAACCAAGAGTTTTCAGAAAGCTCGACTTCCAGTTGCCCAGGCTCCCAACCCGAGTAACCCAAAGCTACGATATATTCAGTGGGTTCTTCTTCTGTGCCGAGTACTGCCAGTATATCTTTCGATGTAGTGACAGATATAGCGTCAGTCATTTGAATACTGGATTCATAATGATCTTTTGGCTGGTGGAGAATGAATCCTCGGTCGCCAGATACAGGTCCACCATTGAGAACGGGCTTTTCTAGACTACCTGTTTTGAGCTGAGGCTGCGCTGCCTCAACATCAACTTGTTTGAGCATTTTACCCACTGTGATGTCGATAGGAGCATTAATCATTAAACCCATAGCTCCGTCATCATTGTGCTCACACACATAGATGACACTGCGTTGGAAGTAGGGATCTTTCATCCCTGGCATCGCAACTAAAAAGTGGTTGGTTAAATTCATAGTTACTCCAGCGTAAACTCAGGTGCACCTTATGCACCTATGATCCTTGGGCAGTTACTGCTTGCCGATACGACGCTCTATTGCATCCATTAGCTTGCCCGTTATTGAGATATCAAACTCAGCCTCTATTTCACGAATACAGGTTGGGCTGGTTACATTTATCTCAGTCAGCTTATCCCCAATGACGTCCAGACCTACAAATATCAAACCTTTCTCTTTAAGTGTAGGCGCTACAGCCGCTGCTATCTGTTTATCTGTATCAGTCAGAGGCCTTGCTTCCCCTGTCCCTCCTGCGGCAAGGTTGCCGCGAGTTTCTCCTTTTGCCGGAATACGAGCGAGGCAATATGGCATAACTTCACCGTCGACAATCAGAATCCGTTTGTCACCGTTGCTGATGTCTGGTACAAAAGTTTGCGCCATGGCATAGTTCTGGCCATGATTAGTCAAGGTTTCAATGATCACAGACACATTTGGGTCTTCAGCTTTGACACGAAAAATAGATGCACCTCCCATGCCATCTAATGGCTTGAGGATCACATCTCCATGCTGTTGACGAAATTGCTTAATTTTATCCGCTTTACGCGTGACAATTGTTGTCGGTGTCAGCTCAGGGAACCAAGCGGTAAATAGCTTTTCATTACAATCACGTAGGCTTTGAGGCTTATTAACGATTAAGCTACCTTGTTGCTCTGCACGTTCCAAAATGTAGGTTGCGTAGATGTATTCTGTGTCAAACGGAGGATCTTTACGCATCAATATTGCGTCAAGACTCCCTAGCTCAATGGTTTGCTGAGATTTAAATTTAAACCAATCATTTGGATCTTCTTTTAAACAGACGATTCTGGTATCTGCAATCGCAATGCCTTGATCAAGATGAAGATCAGCCATTTCAATGTAGTGGATCTCGTAACCACGACGCTGAGCTTCTAACATCATGGCAAAACTTGAGTCTTTCTTGATGTTGATGGCCTCTATTGGATCCATCACTATGCCTAATTTGATCATTGTTTTCTCCATTAGCCAAGATCACCAAAGCGAACTTGTAGGGCTGTTATAGCAGTTAAAGCAGCCGTTTCCGTGCGCAGCACTCGTGGGCCTAGCAGGATATCCTCAAACTGGTAATGTCTTGTTTTTTCGATTTCTTCACTGGACAGCCCGCCTTCTGGGCCAATAAGCAGACGTATTTTGTTAACCGGTGTCGGTAGAGTATTAATCGAATACCTTGCTCTTGGGTGTAAATTGAGCTTTAAACCATCGTACTTCTCTGTGCACCACTGCTCTAATGACATGACAGGGCGGATTTCAGGGACGATATTTCTGCCGCTTTGTTCACAAGCGCTGATGGCAACTTTCTGCCATTGAGACAGCTTTTTATCAAAGCGCTTTTGGTCGAGTTTTACCCCGCATCTTTCCGATATTAGTGGAGTGATGGTATTGACGCCGAGTTCAACCGACTTTTGGATGGTGAATTCCATCTTATCACCACGCGATATCACTTGCCCCAAATCAAGATTAAGTGGAGATTCACTATTTCGCTCGATGCGCTCAGTGACCTCTACTTGGACGGCTTTTTTTGTGACTTCTGTGATGACAGCGGGATACTCTGCACCTAGTCCATCAAAGAGTATCACTTGCTGTTCGGTTTTCATACGCAGAACTCTTCCCACATGGCCTGCTGCATCTTCGCTTAGGTTTAGGTTTCCGAGCTGAGTGATTGCTTGAGGGTGGTAAATTCGTGGGATTCGCATCAGGGTAAATATCCGGAAAAGAAATAATTTAACTCCTAACATGGATGCGTTAGGGGTAAAAAACAAGGGTAGGTCGAACAAAGTTAGCGGTGGTTTTTTTCGGCTTTGCGATGGGCTTAGCGTCATCGAGCAGGCAACTAGTGACAAGTAGTTATGACTCTACGTAAATCAATGTTTGTTGGCAGGCCTTGCAGCTATACGAATTTTGATTGCGCTGAATTTTATTATGGCGACGTATGGTGAGTGGGTGGCGCCGACATCCGCATTGGTATTGATAGATTTTTCCTTGCACTGAATCTAGAGCGAAATCGTGAGTGGTGTTGGCGTTGATACCAAATACGGATGTCATTATGCTCTGCCACTCTTTTCCATGGGGTTTGACTCTGCCATACATCTGATAGGTAATAAGATGAGCAACTTCATGTGGAATCACTTCTTGTAAGAAGGCTTGTTGATTCTCGATGAAAAGAATGGGATTTAAACGGATTTCATTGAGCTGTAAGTACGCTTTTCCCGCTGCTTTACCTTTGAGGCGATAGTTGATTGTTGGCATGGTAAAGGAGTGCTGAAAGTGCTGTTTAGCTATGACTACATACTTTGCCATAATTTGTTGTGCGCGATAGCTAAGTTCTTTGTCCACAACGACTCCCAATAAATTCGCCCCAAGTAATGGGGCGAATAGTATAACGAATCAAGCAAGAGTACTAATGGTGCTTTTTCCTTATTGCCTCATGGTAAGCATGCCAGGTTCCGTAACCTAAAATGGGTATAGTGAAAAACATGCCTATCCCGTATGTCGCAAACCCAATTAAAATCCCGCCACAAATAATGCCAGCCCAGACAATCATGGCTGGAATGTTGGATTTGACAGCGTTAAAGCTGGTGAATACTGCCGTCATCATATCGACTCTGCGCTCCATCATCAGCGGAATGGAAAAGGCTGAAATACTAAATACGATGGCTGCTAAGACAAACCCTACAAGTGAACCTATTACCAGAAAAGGCAGAAAATCGGTAATAGGAGCACCTTGGACAGAGGGATAAAGAGCATGAAGAAGGGCAGCAATCCGCATCCAGAAAATCATACATACTGCGAGCATCACAGCAAACGCCCATTGTGACGAAGAGTTACGTCCAATGGCTTTCATTGAGTGTAATAGCTTTGGCTTGTGACCTTTTTCCAGTTCCCAAGCCGCATCATAGAGTCCTAAAGCAAGGAAGGGACCTATCAATCCGTACACAATTAAACTTGGCATTACAACCAGATGCGTGCCTTGCCACTGAACAAGTAATACGATTCCTATTGCTGCGGCCATAAAACATAAACCATAAAACCCGCTAATTAGAGGAACACGTATAAAATCTTGTAAACCGAGTGATAACCAATGAAAAGGCGCCGATACATTGAGCTCGTTACATGGGATTGTACGCGCATATTCACTGTCCGGCACGGGTTGTTGTTTTTGATCCATATCTTCTTGTTGGTTCACCGTACGAGGCATATATCCTCCTTGATCGATTCTCAGTCATAGGCCACTTTTCTTTGAAAGTGGCGTGTTGGAACACGATGCTCGGCTTTGCGACCGCTGGTTAAGCTGCGCATCTGTAACTTGTGGGTTAAGAAATCACCATTCGTTTCTTAACCTTTTGTTAACTATTGACCCCTTAACAAAAAATTACAAATTTGCTTATTGCTTTTTGTGGCATAAAACAAAGGGCTTCTAGATATCCAGAAGCCCTTTGTTAATAGGTCAATTTAATTAGATTAATTTAGGCCTGCAAACTCACGCAGTAGCACTGCTTTATCTGTCGCTTCCCATGGGAATTCTTCACGACCAAAGTGACCGTAGGCTGCAGTCTTTTTATAAATTGGTTGAAGAAGATTAAGCATCTCTTGAAGACCGTATGGGCGTAAATCAAAGTGTTGACGAACTGCTTCGACAATGACTTCCTTAGACACTTTTTCTGTACCGAATGTTTCCACCATAATAGACGTTGGATCGGCGATGCCTATGGCGTAAGAAAGCTGAATTTCACAGCGTTCTGCAAGTCCAGCAGCAACAATATTTTTTGCTACATAACGTGCTGCGTAAGCGGCACTGCGGTCCACTTTAGATGGATCCTTTCCTGAGAATGCACCGCCACCATGTCGGGCTGCACCACCATAGGTATCGACAATGATTTTACGACCCGTTAGACCACAGTCACCCATAGGTCCACCAATAACAAAGCGGCCTGTTGGGTTGATGAAGTAAGTGGTATCTTTGTTTAACCATTCAGAAGGAAGAACAGGTTTGATAATCTCTTCCATTATCGCTTCACGAAGATCAGGTGTAGAGATAGATTCACTGTGTTGAGTTGAAAGTACAACTGCATCAATGCCTACGATCTTGCCTTGATCATACTGAAACGTAACTTGAGACTTAGCATCAGGTCTTAGCCAAGGGAGGGTACCGTTTTTACGTACTTCGGCTTGTTTTTGAACCAGCAGATGAGAGTAAGTGATTGGAGCTGGCATTAACACATCGGTTTCATTGGTTGCGTAACCAAACATGATGCCTTGGTCACCAGCGCCTTGCTCTTTAGGGTCGCTCTTATCGACACCTTGGTTAATATCTGGTGATTGCTTACCTATGGTGTTTAGAATGGCACAAGAATCGGCATCAAAGCCCATTTCTGAGTTGATGTAGCCAATATCACGAACGGTTTGACGAGTTAGCTCTTCGATATCTACCCATGCTGAGGTTGTGATTTCACCACCTACCATCACCATGCCAGTTTTGACGTAGGTTTCACAAGCAACGCGAGCTTTAGGGTCTTGTTCAATAATCGCATCAAGCACTGCATCGGAAATTTGGTCTGCAATTTTATCTGGATGACCTTCTGATACTGACTCAGAAGTAAACAGGTGTTTAGCCATGATAGCTCCGCTTTAATTTGGGATAGTGAATGCGCTCATTCACTAGTATAGAATAGGTTCAATAATAGTAGGTGTATCTACTTCTAGACGTCTATTTTAGTTTTGCGAGTGCTAATTTCAAGCTTTTTTTACTATTTCATATTCAATTGTTTGCTTTTTAGAATCCAGATATTGTTGATTGTTATATTAGTTTTTAAAGTTACTAGAGAGCGCGTATTAGTCAGTAAAACGTTTGCAGTGGCCTGAACGCTCTGAGAGAATAAAGGACATTCAAATCTGTTTTTCGCTTAATGCACTCAGGAGCAAACATGTCTTCCCGCAAACACCTAGCTAACGCTATTCGTGCCCTTAGCATGGACGGCGTACAACAAGCCAATTCTGGTCACCCAGGCGCCCCAATGGGCATGGCGGATATCGCTGAAGTTCTTTGGCGCTCACACCTAAATCACAACCCAGCAAACCCTGAATGGGCCGATCGTGACCGTTTCGTACTGTCGAACGGCCATGGCTCTATGCTGATTTACTCTCTGCTGCACCTTTCAGGCTACGCGTTGTCGATTGATGAGCTGAAAAACTTCCGCCAATTGCATTCCAAAACGCCAGGTCACCCAGAATATGGTTACGCGCCAGGTGTTGAAACAACTACAGGYCCWCTTGGCCAAGGTATTACCAATGCAGTTGGTATGGCCCTTGCGGAAAAAACGCTAGCGGCGCAGTTTAACAAGTCAGGCCAYGACATTGTCGATCACTACACCTACGCCTTTATGGGCGATGGCTGTTTGATGGAAGGGATCTCACACGAAGCGTGCTCTCTGGCGGGTACGCTAGGTCTTGGTAAGCTTATCGCGTTTTGGGATGACAACGGCATTTCAATCGATGGTCACGTTGAAGRCTGGTTCTCTGACGATACGCCTAAGCGTTTTGAATCTTACGGCTGGCATGTTATTCCAGCGGTGGATGGCCACGATCCTGAAGCGATCGATGCGGCGATCAAAGCGGCAAAAGCCGATCCTCGTCCAACATTAATTTGTACTAAAACTATTATTGGTTTTGGTTCACCGAATAAATCAGGTTCTCACGATTGTCACGGTGCCCCGCTTGGCGCTGATGAAATTGCAGCTACTCGCAAGCAATTGGGTTGGGAACATGGTCCATTTGAAATTCCTGCGGATGTGTATGCCCAGTGGGATGCCAAAGAAGCTGGTACAGCCAAAGAAGCGGCGTGGAATGACAAATTTGACGCTTATGCTGCGGCTTACCCAGCAGAAGCGGCAGAGCTTAAGCGTCGTCTAAATGGCGAACTGCCTGCTGAGTGGGAACAAAAAACCAGCCAAATTATTGCAGACTTGCAAGCTAACCCAGCCAACATTGCTTCACGTAAAGCGTCGCAAAACGCGCTGGAAGCCTTTGGTCAAATGCTGCCAGAGTTTCTGGGCGGCTCTGCCGACTTAGCGCCTTCCAACCTTACCATGTGGTCTGGCTCTAAATCAGTATCGGCGGAAGATGCGTCAGGTAACTACATTCACTACGGCGTGCGTGAATTTGGTATGACGGCYATCATGAATGGTATTGCTCTGCACGGCGGCTTTGTCCCTTACGGCGCAACTTTCCTCATGTTTATGGAATACGCGCGTAATGCGATGCGTATGGCTGCGTTGATGAAGATCCAAAACATCCAAGTCTACACGCACGACTCGATTGGTTTGGGTGAAGATGGCCCAACACACCAGCCTGTTGAGCAAATGGCTTCGCTGCGCATGACGCCAAACATGAACACATGGCGCCCATGTGATCAGGTTGAATCTGCCGTGGCTTGGAAACTGGCGATTGAGCGGAAAGATGCGCCAACTGCTCTGGTTTTCTCTCGTCAAAACCTCGCGCAGCAAGAGCGCAGCGCAGAGCAAGTGGCGAACATTGCCAAAGGTGGTTATATCCTAAAAGACTGCCAAGGCCAGCCAGAGCTTATTTTAATTGCTACGGGTTCCGAAGTAGAGCTTGCCGTTAATGCGGCGGCTGAGCTAAGCGCGCAAGGCAAGCAAGTACGCGTGGTGTCTATGCCATCGACTGATGCCTTTGACAGACAAGACGCAGCGTATCGTGAAAGCGTTCTACCATCAGATGTAACAGCGCGTGTGGCTATTGAAGCCGGTATTGCC
>NZ_QLYY01000021.1 GCF_003350295.1 Vibrio tetraodonis | reverse complement strand
GTGTGTAAGCGTTGTGAGGCGTTGAGCTAACCTGTACTAATTGCCCGTGAGGCTTAACCATACAACACCCAAAGGGTTTTGTTGTGGACTCAACTAGAACATTGAATGTGTAAGAACGAAGAAACAGCTTTCCGAATTAACAAATTTTGCTTGGCGACCATAGCATTGTGGACCCACCTGATTCCATGCCGAACTCAGTAGTGAAACGCAATAGCGCCGATGGTAGTGTGGGGCTTCCCCATGTGAGAGTAGGACATCGCCAGGCTTTACATTTAGACTCAAGAGTCTAACCAGTGCGGAGCGGTAGTTCAGTTGGTTAGAATACCGGCCTGTCACGCCGGGGGTCGCGGGTTCGAGTCCCGTCCGCTCCGCCACTTTTTCTAAACCCCAGCAGCAATGCTGGGGTTTTTTGTTTTCGGAGCCCCAATCAATTCTAGGGCTTCAAAACCTCACGGACATGTTGTCTGATAAATGGAACCACCTCAGATTCAAACCATGGATTGCGTCGCAGCCATAGTGTGTTGCGGGGTGAAGGATGTGGTAAAGGTATATAGTCAGGAGCCCATTGCTGCCAAAGCTGAACGGTTGCAGTGAGATTGTTGGGTTTATCCTTTAAATAGTATTTTTGTGCATACTGGCCAATCAATAGGGTCATACGGATATTGGGTAACTGCTTTAAGATAGAGTTGTGCCACATCGGAGCACATTCTTTTCTCGGAGGTAAGTCTCCTGATTTCCCTTTGCCTGGATAACAAAGTCCCATTGGCACAATCGCTATTTTACTCGGATTGTAGAATACAGAATGCTCAACCTCTAACCACTTTCTTAATCTATCCCCACTCAGGTCATTCCATGGCATATTTGTATTGTGAGCTTTGACTCCCGGTGCTTGACCTATGATTAGTAACCTTGCTTCTGTACCAGCTTGGATAATGGGCCTAGCCCCTAGAGCCAAAGCTGGCTCGCATACTTTACATTGGCGAACCTCGTTGATGAGCTTATCGAGCATTAATAACCTTTTGTTAAGTCAACTTGGTTAATTAAGCTAAATCCATCTCGCCAGCGCTGATAATTTTCTGCGAAAACTTCGATAACTTTGTCGGGAAAGCTGAGCGCGGCAGTATGTGGTGTAATCGTGATAGATGGATGGTGCCACATAGGGTTGGATTTATCTAAGGGCTCTTGCTCGAAGACATCGAGAAATGCGTGCTCAATTGATTGGCTTTCGAGCGCTGAAAGCAGGCCTTTCTCACAGATGGCGTCACCACGTCCAACATTGAACAATAATGCAGACGAACAAAGAGATAAACTGGTTTCGTCGAGTATATGATGCGTTTGAGGTGTGCTAGGCAATGTATTGACTATGATATCAGCTTTGCTGAGGACACTACCAAGTTCTTGGATATGATAGGTGGCATCAAACGAGGAGTTAATTGTTGGTATACCACTTCGATTGATTCCTACAGCCTTTATGCCAAAAGCCTGAGCCACCTTTGCTAGGTGACTAGCTATTGAGCCTGTCCCTAGTGTGAGCATGGTCAGTCCGTCTAAAGTACGATAGCTCTTGGGTTGCCAGCTCGATAGGGACTGCGCCTCATGATAATGAGGAAGATGACGAAAGTGTTGAACTAAGTAGCCAATAACATACTCTGATATTTGTTGACCAAAGATCCCTTTAACATTAGTAAGAATGAAATCGTCTGTTTTGGCTTTGAATATGGCATCTACGCCGGCATAAACAGATTGAATCCACTCAAGCTCTGGAAACTCATCCAGCCGCTTAACCGCTAATGGCGGTGAAGCTAGTAGGATGCTCGCATCGCAAGGGGTAGTGACAATTTCGAGATCAGTTAGTTGTTTGTCTTCTAATAGTGATCGGTACTTCTCATTGTGTTCGGTAAGTAAATAGACTTTATTGGTGAATTTCTTCATCGTCTTGGCTTTTTTCCATTGTGGTTATCAAGTACACTTCTGCGGTCCATTTTTGAATCAATGAGCCGTTATGCTACAGAACCCTCTCCAACTTCGCCTTGAAAAGTTAGAACCATGGAAGCAGATTACCTTTATGGCGTGTCTGTGTGAACGCATGTATCCCAATTATGCGAAGTTTTGCGACAGTACAGCTTTCTCTGAATCTCGGATTTATCGCGATATTCTCGATAGTGTTTGGGAGCAGCTAACGGTAAAGAACGCTAAAGTCAATTATGAGCGTCAGTTAGAAAAACTTGAAGAGATTATCCCTGGCTCAGAAGATTATGATTTTTATGGGGTTTATCCTGCAATTGATGCTTGCGTGGGCTTATCAACACTATTACATGGCTTACTTGATCGAGATGATCTTTTTGAAAGTATGCAGAAGGTAAGTCAGTTGTCAGTACAAACAGTCGCTGAGCTTGAGCAGGCTCAAACTGGTATCGAGTTAACTAATGACAACCAAAAGGATAATCAAGCGGTTAGTGAAGAGTGGGATGTGCAATGGGCAATCTTTCGTCCTCTTAAAGATGCTAACGAAAGAGACATTGATTTAATCAAAGACCTGCGTTTAGAGCTTAGAGAAGAAGGTGTAAGTAATATTGGCCTGTCATTGTAAACAGTGAAGGGGCTATTAAGCCCCCCGCGTTTAATCTTCTTTGTTTTTATTCTCTTTTACAGTTGTCTCGTCATCGTCGGTATTTTCAATGACTCCATGCTTGGCTTTCCATTTTTCCCATCGCTCAAAAGCGAGCTGCTGCATATCTGGAGCTCTGTCAGCTTCATCAACGATTTGTTCACCAACAAGATGTTCAAAAATATCCTCTAGAGTCAGTATGCCTTGTATCGTTCCATATTCGTCAACAATCATTGACAGCTGAAGCCTTCTGGCCATCATTTGTTCAAACGCCTTGGGCAAAGATAGGGTATTTAAAAGTACATGGACAGGGCGCATCACTGCCCCAAGCTGTTTATCACCCCCTCCAACTTGCTGTAATTTGAATATCTCTAGGCGGTGAACAAAGCCTAAGATGTTATCTTTAGACTGACTGTATACTAAAGGCCTTGAAAATGGAGAATCATGATATTGAGAGAGAAATTGATCTATGGTCATCTCTGCATCGACTCTAAATACCACTGGTCGAGGCGTCATGACCTGAGTGACTGGCACACCTTGAATGCTTAGTAAGTTGCTCAGTATTTTTGTCTCTCCCTCGGCAAATTCTCCACTTTCTTTTGCCAAAAGTGCCATGGCTGATAGCTCTTCTCGCATTTTTGGTAACTGATGACCACTGGCTAGCCGCTTTGTAATTTGCTCTGAGAACCAGACGAAGGGTGCGAGCGTCCAAACCATCCATCGAAGAACTACTGCTGTTAGCGGGGCAAGCTGTCGCCAGTATGTTGCTCCGAGTGTCTTAGGAACAATTTCAGAAAGTACCAGTATCCCGAGAGTTAGTATTGCAGAAAATACTCCTAACCATTCACTGCCAAAGACCACAGAGGCCTGCGCACCAGCACTCGCGGCACCAATGGTATGTGCTATGGTGTTTAGGGTGAGAATAGAGGCTAAAGGGCGATCTATGTCTGCCTTTAATACTGTCCATTTCTCTGCGGCAGGGTGTGCTTGCTGACGAAGCTGAGCTATATAGCTAGGAGTGATGCTAAGTAATACAGCTTCAAGTACAGAGCAAATAAAAGATATGCCGATGGCGATTGAGACGTATATGGTGAGGAGTAACATAAATTTCCTATGTTGATGAAACTGTTCTGATTATGTCAGAGATTTTGAATATTTCCTTAGTGACTTCAATAAGAAGTCTCATGAGGGTGAAACTGTTAGATTTTATTTTAATCAATATTGAGTTATTCGCTCTCCGTGCACTTTGCGTCTTCCTCAACCCCCATCATGTCAGGCTTTGTTCATGATAATACCCTATAAATAGGGCTGTTTGTGTTTGAAAGCAAGCAATGAAAAAGGAGATCAAGGTAACAAATTGTGAGTTAATACTCATATTATGGTTAAAAGTACGTCATTAAAGCGAAAGATCACTTACAAACCTTTGCCAGATAGGGCATTTATGTTTTAGAGTGAGCAGAATTCGATAACCTATAAGAAGGGAAACCTAATGAACAAGACCCAATTAATCGACTTTATTGCAGAGAAAGCAGATTTATCTAAAGCTCAAGCTAAGGCAGCGCTTGAAGCGACTCTCGATGGAGTGACAGATGCGCTTAAAGAGGGTGACCAAGTTCAGCTAATTGGTTTTGGTACGTTTAAAGTCAATCACCGTGCAGCTCGCACTGGCCGTAACCCTAAAACAGGTGCAGAGATTCAAATCGCTGCGGCGAATGTTCCAGCATTTGTTGCGGGTAAAGCCCTGAAAGATGCAGTGAAATAATGTGTGAAGCGCCAAGATGGTTTTCTGTCTTGGCGCAGTAAAATTATGAAAAACTTTTTGGTCTCCTCTCTAATCACTTCCTTAATCTTGGGTTGCTCTACTAGCTCACCGCTGCCTAATCAAGAACAATATTCATATTACACAGGTGGAAAAAGTGCTGGAGATGCAACTAGCCTCTATTGGTATACGGAAAAGTCGGCGTCACCGAGTTCTGCCGCGGATTATGTTACTGCTGGTGACTATGGTTGGTACCATAGCGATTATCGCTGGTCTCAAGGCAAACTCAGAGAGATGATTCGTGAAGGCGAGCGACTCAAAAACGACGCTCTAGTCAACTATCGTATTCATATTCGTTTTAATAAAGATGGAGAGGCTATTTATCAGCACTACCGTCTTGACGGAAAAATACTTCCTATTAAGCCTACTGAACTGGTTCATTATGTGGATGAGGCTAAAAGAGCAGCGAGTGTGGCAAAAGCTCAAGATAAAAAGGGCTTTAGATTGATCCAAGGTTTCTGGGATGGAGCTCACTTCGAGACATGTGAGGGTAAGAGCTACGATCACCTAGAATTTAATCAGACCTTACCAGCATTTGTTGTTAACCGCTTGTCTGATGTGGAAAATTATGTCGCCTTTGTTGGTAGCAGAAGAAATAATAGTGTTGTAGTCGAAGACTTACTGCTGCTTTCAGACGACGGACACAAGTGTGTCGAGCGTCCTAGCTTACTGAAAGAAGACAGCAATCCATAAAGAAAGGCGCTGAATGCGCCTTTTGGAATTGAGTGTCTGTTTAAGCTTTTTCGCGCTCTATTGCTCTGTAACCAATATCATTACGATAAAACATACCTTCCCAGCTAATAGTGTCCACAAGCTCGTACGCTTGCTTCTGAGCCTGTGATACGCTATCTCCCAATGCAACGGCGCAGAGAACTCGGCCCCCATTAGTCACAATCTCTCCTGCATCATTTCGCGCTGTACCTGCGTGAAATATTTTTTGGTCAGTTATTGGTGAATTTGGTAGAGAGATAACGTCACCCTTTGCATACTCTAGTGGATAACCACCAGCGGCAAGAACGATGCCGATAGATGCACGAGGATCCCACTTAGATTCAGCTTGATTGAGTTTTTCATCGATGGCCATTAAACATAATTCGACCAAGTCGGACTCCATTCTCATCATGATAGGCTGTGTTTCCGGATCGCCAAAACGACAATTGTACTCAATGACTTTTGGTGTTCCTTCTTTGTCTATCATCAAGCCCGCATAAAGGAAACCCGTGTAAGGGTGTCCTTCTGCTTCCATACCACGTACCGTTGGGTAGATAACTTCTCGCATAATACGGTCATGGATTTCAGGTGTGACAACCGGTGCTGGAGAGTAAGCCCCCATACCGCCTGTATTAGGGCCTGTGTCTTTTTCTCCCACACGTTTGTGGTCTTGGCTGGTTGCCATAGGTAGAACATTCTTCCCATCGACCATAACAATGAAGCTGGCCTCTTCTCCATCAAGAAACTCTTCTATAACGACTCGGCTGCCAGCGTCACCAAAAGCATTGCCAGCCAACATGTCTTGAATGGCATCTTCCGCTTCTTTTAAGGTCATGGCGACAATTACCCCTTTACCTGCGGCTAAGCCATCGGCTTTGACCACAATAGGAGCGCCTTGCTGACGCACATAAGCAAGTGCTGGCTCAATTTCGGTAAAGTTTGCATAGGCTGCTGTTGGGATATTATGACGAGCGAGGAAGTCTTTGGTAAAAGCCTTAGAGCCTTCTAGTTGCGCTGCGGCTTGTGTTGGACCGAAAATCGGCAAGCCAGCTTCACGGAAAGCATCGACGACACCAATAACCAAGGGTCCTTCTGGTCCAACTATGGTGAGTTCTATGTTCTTATCTTGTGCAAATGAGACCAACTCAGAAATGCTTTCGACCTTGATATTAACATTTTCTAACTTTGGTTCTAATGCGGTGCCAGCGTTACCTGGCGCTACATAAACAACTTCTACACTGGGGTTTTGTGCCGCTTTCCATGCGAGTGCATGTTCGCGACCACCTGAACCAATAACTAAAACTTGCATATTCAAAATTCCTTGATTTCAATATATGGTTTTTCGACTTGTTGACACTATTGCTTGGAAGATAAGGAACCAGAACATCACAATCGTGCCAACTAAACTGAAATTTTTAATGACGGAAGTGACGCATACCCGTGAAAATCATCGCCATTCCGTGCTCATCTGCAGCAGAGATGACTTCATCATCACGCATCGAGCCGCCAGGTTGGATTACGCATTTGATTCCAGCATCCGCTGCGGCATCTATACCGTCACGGAATGGGAAAAAGGCGTCAGATGCCATCACGCAGCCTTCGACTTGTAGGTTTTCGTCTGCTGCTTTAATACCTGCTATCTTTGCAGAGTAAACACGGCTCATCTGTCCAGCGCCAACACCTATGGTCATATCGCCTTTTGAGTAAACGATCGCATTTGATTTAACATACTTGGCAACTTTCCAGCAAAATAGTGCATCTTTAAGCTCTTCGTTAGTCGGTTGGCGTTTAGACACCACTTTTAGATCATCTAGACTAACCATACCTTGGTCTCTGTCTTGTACTAGCAAGCCGCCATTGACGCGTTTCACATCGAGACCTGTTGTTTTAGTTGACCATTGACCACTCTCGAGTAAGCGAATGTTTTTCTTTGCTGCGACTATTTCAATTGCTTGTGGCGAAACAGAGGGGGCAATGATGACCTCAACGAACTGACGCTCAACAATAGCGCTAGCGGCTTGGGCATCTAACTCTCGGTTAAAGGCTATGATGCCACCAAATGCTGAGGTAGGATCGGTTTTATAAGCACGATCATAGGCTTCTAAAATATTTTGTCCTAGAGCGACGCCGCATGGATTGGCGTGTTTTACGATCACACAAGCTGGCTCATCAAATTCTTTTACACATTCAAGAGCAGCGTCTGTATCTGCTATGTTATTGTATGAAAGAGCTTTTCCTTGAATTTGCCTAGCGGTTGAAACCGAAGCCTCCTCTGGTTTAGCCTCGATATAGAAAGCAGCATCTTGGTGGCTATTTTCGCCGTAGCGCATGTCTTGTTTTTTGATTAACTGCTGATTGAAAGTGCGTGGGAATTTTGAGTTTTGATCTGCTGTTTTTCCCTCTTCATCCAATGACGATATGTTATGAGAAGGAACCATAGTGCCGAAGTAGTTAGCAATCATGCCATCGTATGCTGCTGTATGCTCGAAAGCGGCAATAGCAAGATCGAAACGTGTATCTAGAGTAAGAGAAGTTTCGTTTTCATCCATTTCAGCAATAACGCGATCATAGTCCCTTGCATTCACAACAATAGCGACATCTTTGTGGTTTTTCGCTGCGGACCTTACCATTGTAGGGCCACCAATATCGATGTTTTCAACTGCGTCAGCAAGAGTACAGCCTTGTTTGGCGACAGTCTCAGCAAATGGGTATAGATTGACGACCACTATGTCAATGGGTTTGATGTCATGTTCTAACATCACCTCATCGTCTTGGCCCCGACGACCCAGTACACCGCCATGGACTTTAGGATGAAGTGTTTTAACACGGCCGTCCATCATTTCTGGGAAACCAGTGTAATCGGATACTTCGGTCACAGAGATGCTGTTTTCGGTTAATAAGCGAGCAGTGCCGCCTGTTGATAGAAGTTCAACACCACGGTTTGCAAGAGCTTGGGCAAACTCAACGATACCAGTTTTGTCTGATACGCTGATTAATGCGCGGCGAATAGGACGAGCGTTAGTCATGCTTCTATTTTCCTCAAAATCACAGATTTAATACGTTTGGTAAAGATATTTGCCAAAAATGAACCCGCCCTTAAGCTTTTCTTACAATACTTAGAGCAAGTCTAGGTACTAAAATAGTGGTCTGTTTTGGCAAAGACCTTGTCCTGATTAGAGTTTGTAGTACCTCCTAATTGAAGTGCGCATATTCTAACTAATTTATTACAAAAAAGCTCGCGCAATCGTTTGGCATGAGTGAAGTTATGATAAAAATGGCTTACCTTGGGATGAAAATTAACGAAATAGATAATAAGGGTCGCTATGTTCCAGATAGGAGAACTTGCAAAACGTTGTGGGGTAACCACTGATACGCTTCGTTTTTACGAAAAAAATGGCCTGATTAAGCCTATTGGGCGCAGTGAGTCTGGCTATCGTTTATATAATGAAGAAAATCAGAAGCAAGTGGGTTTCATACTTAGAGCAAAAGACCTGGGCTTAAGCCTTGAAGAGATCCGAGAATTGTTAGACATCAATTTGGAAGCGACTGAGCATAGTTGTGCTGAGGTAAAAGCGATTACGACAGCGAAACTCAACCTCATTGACGAAAAGATTTCGGAACTGACTAGGATTCGTTCGGCTCTCAAGAAAATTAATGATGCTTGTTGTGGCCATGTGGATGATAATGCGAGCCACTGCTCAATTTTAACCGCTTTAGCCAGTGAGTAAATAACAAGTTTAACTCTAAGTCTTTGATTTTTATGTGAATAAATTTAAATCACATAATACTGCTTTTACCCAACCTTTCTTGTGACAAATTCCTACACTTAAAGTAGTGCCGTTTGATTAGGTGCTACAGCTATATCAATCTTGGCAGGGCAAACATAACTAAGGGGTGAAGGATGAACCTTTGTGGCAATTTGTTATATTCAATTTCGCGCTTATGTACGTTACTGTTATTTATTATTTTAGCGGGTTGCACAGGCAGTAACGGTCAACTAACTGTAGTAGAGCAACACCCTGAGCTCGATTATGAGTTAACAGGTATTCCACTATTATTTTTTGGCTTTGGCACTAGCACACCAATCACTCCAGAACTTAGTCTTACCGTCGCCCATGTTGCCAAGCTCAATTATGACAAGGTCATAGCCTACCATCCTCAATGTGATCTTGCGATAGTTGAGTCTAGGAACACACTTAACCACCAGCCCAAGTTTGGCTTGGTTTATCCAAATCAAAGTGTGGAAACATTCGGAATGAGCCCTGGAGGTAGTGTGCTGAAAGGTGAGGGGATTTATCGCCTTGATTTGACATTGATTGACTCGCATTATTTTGACAAATGTCCAGCTAGTATCATGGATGCCCCTGTTCAAGATGGAATGAGTGGTGGTGGGGTTTACAACCAAGAAGGTGCACTAGTTGGAATTATCGCGGCAAGGGCTACTCCGTCTAATATTCAGCTGGTAAACGGCCAGTCTCATGGGTTAGATAGGATTAGCATTTTTGTAGCTCTAAACTTTGCTAGAGATTGGCTTGATAGCGAGATTGAGAAATATTACGGTGAGCATTATGTCGCGATGGAATGGCAGGAACCGTCGGATACGCTTCTAGTCAAAGGGAATTGAATCAATTGGGGAAAAAAGTCGCGATAAAATCGCGACTTTATTATTTATAGCAATGCGATGAACAAATTAGTTCATGCCGTATTTTTTTAGTTTCTTACGAAGAGTGCCGCGGTTGATACCCATCATAGTTGCTGCGCGAGTTTGGTTGCCGCGAGTGTATTGCATTATGGTATCTAGTAATGGTTGTTCTACTTCAGCTAGAACTAACTCATATAGCTCTGTGACTTCTTGCCCGTTTAGTTGAGCCAAGTAGTTTTTAAGAGATGCTTTAACAGAGTCGCGTAAAGGCTTCTGAGTAATCTGGTCTTGTGAAGTTACTGTAGTTACTGTTAAGGCTTCTGAAGTCAGGTTTTGTTCGAACATATTCGGTCTAGCTCTTCTCTAATTATGATGCAACGTTATCAAAATAACCTTCTAACGCTTCAAGTTGCAGCTCAGCCACATCGATAGCATTGAAGGTACGGCGAAACTCACTTGCTTGTTCATGCTCTTTTAGGTACCAACCCACGTGCTTTCGTACGATACGTGGACCTAAGTACTCACCATAAAATGTATGTAGAGCATTTACATGGCCAAGCAGGATGTCCTTAACTTCCGAAATTGGAAGGTCGGGCATCGTGGTGCCGTTTTCCAAAAAATGTTGGATTTCCTGAAAAATCCATGGTCGCCCTTGGGCGGGGCGTCCAATCATTAAAGCGTCTGCGCCTGTGTAATCAAGCACGTACTTTGCTTTCTCTGGGCTATCGATATCACCGTTAGCGATAACCGGAATTGAGATTGCTTGTTTAACCGCTTTAATGCTGTCATATTCGGCCTCTCCTTTGTACATACAGGCTTTGGTGCGTCCATGGAGCGCGAGAGCTTGTATGCCGCAGTCTTCGGCTAATTTAGCGATTTGAACACAGTTTTTATTGTCTGGGTCCCAGCCAGTACGAGTTTTTAGTGTCACGGGGACATCTACAGCATTGACCACCGCCTTGAGAATATCTTGTATGATATCCGGGTAGCGAAGCAATGCCGAACCCGCCAGCTTTTTATTCACTTTTTTCGCAGGGCAGCCCATGTTGATATCAATGATTTGTGCACCATTTTCAACACTAAACTGAGCAGCATCAGCCATTAGCTGAGGATCTGCTCCTGCTATTTGTACAGAGCGAATGCCCGATTCGCCTTGATGTACCATACGCTGTTTTGACTTAGATGTGTTCCATAGCTTTGGGTTTGACGACATCATCTCACTGACAGCCATTCCCGCGCCATAGCGGAGACATAACTCACGAAAGGGTCTATCAGTAACTCCCGCCATAGGGGCAACGATAAGATTATTCTCGAGTTGATGAGTTCCGATTTTCAAAACACTAAATCACAGTTCTATACCAGCAAGGGCGCGCATTTTACGCATTTTTTCACGCCGTGAAAAGACTAATATTTGAGCATTTACAAATTGTTTTAGTAAAACGAATAAAAATCAAACAATTAATGCACAAAGTCTTATTTAAGTGAATTTTCGGCCAGCAATTCTGCACCATTCATTGAGCTCTTTTATCGGCTCAATGTTAAATGTGTCACTATAGTAGGTCGCAACATCTTGAGCTTGAGTATCAAGCACGCCTGACATTGCCAGATCTCCGTTTGGTTTGACAAGAGACGCAATCACGGTTGAAAGTTCACGCAGTGGCCCAGCTAAAATGTTTGCAACCACGACATCGGCAACTAAGTTTTTTGGTTGTTCCTGTGGCAGATAAACTTGCAGCTTGTCTGCTACTCCGTTGCGCTCAGCGTTGTCTTTTGATGCAATCAATGCTTGTGGATCTATGTCAATACCCACCACTTTTTGTGCGCCTAATTTTATGGCCGCTATGGCTAAAATTCCTGATCCACAACCAAAGTCAATCACAGTCTTGCCTGATAAATCTAGGCTTTCTAGCCATTCTAGGCATAGGGCAGTAGTAGGGTGAGTGCCTGTTCCAAAGGCGAGTCCTGGGTCGAGCATCACATTGACAGCATTAGGCTCAGGGACCTCTCGCCAGCTTGGGCAAATCCATAAACGCTGACCAAATTTCATTGGATGGAAGTTATCCATCCATTCGCGCTCCCAATCTTTATCTTCGAGCTGCTCGATTTTATGAGCAAAATCATGAGCCAGAAGTCCGCTTAATTTGATCTGCTCGATAATAAACTGGGTGTCTGCGTTGGCATCGTATAAAGCCAAGATATCAGTATCTCCCCATAGTCGGGTTTCACCCGGTAGGGGTTCAAACACTGGCGTGTCTTGGGCATCAAGGAAAGTGACCGATAAAGCTCCGGTCTCTTCCATTAGCATGTCACCAATTTGTTCTGCGTTATCATTGGTTGCGTTGAGTTTAATTTGAATCCAAGGCATGGGTTGTCCGATATTGGCGATGGTTTATGGGCACGGATTCTATCATGTTCTTCCTATTGTACAAAAAGCTCTCATTTATTTACTCGTGGTCCTATTTGGATGGGTGATGCTAACCAGAACGAAGATGATAAGGCCTACAGTTAATGTTGGTACAATGGCATGAACACCAAATAAATTGGGCTTCATAACAGAAAGGCTGGTGTAGCATATCAAACCGATCAGCATGGAGCACAGAGCGCCCATAGCGGATGCTTTTCTCCAATATAACCCCAGAACTAAAGGCCAGAGAAAGACGGCTTGCAAGCCCCCAAAAGCAAGAAGGTTAAGCCATATGATCATATCAGGTGGATTGATGGCTGCAACAAACACTAAAGCTGAAAAAATGCCAGTGATCCAAAATGATAGTCTGGCTAGCTTTTTAGGGGAGCTTGTTTTGGGGGAGATGTAATTAAGGTAGAGATCTTTGAGCAGAGTTGCTGACGCTTGGATCAACTGGGAGTCAATGGTTGACATGATAGCGGCCATTGGTCCAGCCAAAAATATACCGGCAATCGCGGGAGGTAATACAGTCACCATCAAAGTTGGCATGATTTGGTCAGGGCTATCAATTTCTGGCACTAATGCTCGGCCCAAAGCGCCGGATAAATGCATGCCTAGCATAAGAAATGCAACCATAGCAGTACTGATTATCATACCGCGATGCAGAGACTGGCTAGATTTGTATGACATGCAGCGAACCGCAGCATGAGGTAGGCCAATAACGCCAAAGCAAACCAGTATCCAAAAACTCAGCATAAATGGCTGGTTGAGAAAATTATCTGGCCCGTAAGGAGTGATCAAGTTTGGATCAATTTGGTGCAAATCAGCGACTAGCTTACCAAGACCTCCCCCTGCATGGATGACCCCAAATAACAGGGCAATCGTCCCGATGATCATCATTATGCCTTGCACAGCATCAGTGACAACAACAGCGCGAAAGCCGCCGATTGTGGTATATACACCCACAGTGATGGCAAACACAGTTAACCCTTGCAGATAACTTAGCCCCGTCACTGTCTGAAGTAAGCGAGCAGCGCCAACGAACTGCACTACCATGATGGCAAAGAAAGCCAATAATAGTGTGATAGAAGCCAGTATCACTACTGCACGATTACGGTACCTTGCATATAGCATGTCGTTGAGGGTAAGAGCATTGTGGCGTCTGGCTTCGATAGCAAATTTTTTGCCTAAGACGCCCAGTGTCAGCCAAGCCGCAGGAAGTTGGATCATTGCCATTAACACCCAACCTAGCCCCATTTTATACGCCGCTCCCGGGCCACCAATAAATGAACTTGCACTCGCATATGTTGCAGCAAGTGTCATGGCTAGAACAAAGCCGCCCATACTGCGGTTGCCAAGAAAATAATTACTCAGAAAGTTGGGTTTATTACGTTGAGTCGATTGACTATAAACAGCAATTGCGAACACAAGGGCTAGATAAATAATAAGCGGGATGATGAGCTCACTGTTCATGGTTAGTCTCTTCTTCTATATCGAAAGGCATGTTCTTGTAGATGAACTTAACCATAAGTGCGCATAGCAGAGTGAAAACTATTGGTCCGATGATGCAAGAAAAGAGAAACCACAGAGGCAACCCCCAGTATAGATTAGGCAGTGTCTCATGCGGTTGGTTTGGGAAAATAACATAAGCAAATACATACCACCAAACAAAGTAGGCTAGAGCGAGGAACACCGCCCATTTAGCCTCTTTATTCGCTTGTTGATAGCGTTCAGGCAAGGTTTTCATTATTTAATCAAGTTGTGATAATTATTGAGTGGAGAGAAAGAATATAAAATACTCTAAAACCAAAGGCAGGCATTGTGGCAAAACTGAGACTAGAGTTCTATAGCCTAGTTAGAAAATAACAATAGGCAGCGGACGCTGCCTATTGGAAAGATAATAAGCTAGTTAGCTTATTGTAGGCCGAGTTTCTTCTCGAGGTAATGAATATTAGCACCTCCGTGTTGGAAGTTCTCATCGTTCATTATGCTTTCTTGAAGAGGAACATTAGTCTTAATGCCTTCGACAATCATCTCACCAAGCGCATTTTTCATACGGGCAATGGCAACGTCACGATTCTCACCAAAGGTGATAAGCTTACCAATCATCGAATCATAGTGAGGCGGCACAGTGTAGCCTGTGTATATGTGTGATTCCCAACGAACTCCCATGCCTCCCGGTGCATGGAAGCGTTCAATCTTACCTGGTGAAGGAAGGAAGCGTTCAGGATCTTCAGCATTAATACGGCACTCCACAGCATGGCCGCGGATTTTAATGTCATCTTGAGTAAATGACAGTGGTTGGCCTGCCGCAACACGCAGTTGTTCTTTGATAAGGTCAACACCAGTTACCATCTCGGTAACAGGGTGCTCTACCTGAATACGTGTGTTCATTTCAATGAAGTAGAACTCACCATTTTCATACAAGAACTCAAATGTACCCGCTCCGCGATAGCCGATTTCAAGACAAGCACGAGTACAACGTTCACCAATGTATTTACGCATTTCTGCAGTAATACCAGGCGCTGGCGCTTCTTCAACAACTTTTTGGTGGCGACGCTGCATAGAGCAATCACGTTCACCTAAGTGGATAGCGCCGCCTTGACCGTCCGCAATGACCTGAACTTCAACATGGCGAGGATTTTCAAGGAATTTCTCCATGTAAACCATATCATTGTTAAAAGCTGCTTTGGCTTCAGCGCGAGTCATGGCAATAGCTTCAACCAGTTCGCCTTCTGAGCGAACTACACGCATGCCGCGACCACCACCGCCACCAGAGGCTTTGATGATCACTGGATAACCAATGCGTTTTGCGTGTGCTTTGTTGGCTGATTCATCGTCATTTAGTGGACCATCAGAGCCAGGAACGCATGGAACGCCTGCTTTCTTCATTGCGTTAATAGCGGAAACCTTATCGCCCATGATGCGAATGGTTTCCGCTTTAGGACCAACGAAAATGAAGCCACTGCGTTCTACTTGCTCTGCAAAGTCTGCATTTTCAGATAGGAAGCCGTAACCTGGATGAATAGCGATGGCACCTGTGACTTCAGCTGCTGAAATAATACGTGGAATATTCAGGTAGCTGTCGATACCACGAGCTGGGCCTATACAAATTGCTTCATCTGCAAGAAGAACGTGTTTTAAGTCGCGATCAGCTGTCGAGTGTACGGCAACGGTTTTGATGCCGAGCTCTTTACATGCGCGAAGTATACGAAGGGCTATTTCGCCTCGATTCGCGATGACTAATTTATCTAACATAAGAGACAGCCTCTATTATTCGATAACAACAAGTGGTTGGTCGAATTCAACGGGTTGACCGTCTTCAACTAGGATAGCAGTGACAACACCTGACTTATCAGCTTCGATTTGGTTCATCATCTTCATTGCTTCGACGATACAAAGCGTTTCACCTGCTGATACAGATTGACCGACTTCAATAAACGATTTCGCATCAGGACTTGGAGCTCGGTAGAAAGTTCCGACCATTGGAGAAAGTACTTTGTGTCCCGCTGGTATTGAGTTGGTTTCAGCTGGTGCTGAAACTTCTGCAGGTGCAGCTACTGGAGCGGCTGCTGGAGCAGCAACAGGTGCAGGTGCTGCGTATTGTACAGGTGCAGGTGCCACACCGTTACGACTAATGCGTACCGACTCTTCACCTTCAGAGATTTCCAGCTCAGCAATGCCAGATTCTTCAACTAATTCGATAAGTTTTTTGATTTTACGGATATCCATCTTTTCTTTCTCTTTTATCTTGTGAGTAAGACAGCTCGGAAGAACTGCAGAGTATGTTCATGTGAGTTACTTGGTTTGCAGCGCGCTTATCGCGGCAGACAAAGCAAACTCATAGCCCTGTGCACCCAAGCCACAAATGACGCCTTGTGCTTTATCTGATAGATAAGAATGGTGGCGAAATGGCTCTCTCGCGTGCACATTGGACAAATGTACTTCAATGTATGGGATCGAAACGCCAAGTAGGGCATCCCTTAGTGCGACACTAGTATGTGTAAAAGCAGCAGGATTGATTATAATGAAATCCACTCTATCAGCAGACTCATGGATTTTCTCAATCAACTCGTATTCGCGGTTTGATTGTAGGTGATCTAGCTCGATGCCAGCGCTTTGAGCTTGCTTGGCTAATCTGTCGGTAATTTGTGCTAGAGTTTGAGAGCCATAGTGGTTTGGCTCGCGCAACCCCAATAGGTTCAAATTCGGACCATTTAAGACAAGTATGCATGATTTGGCTGTCATTGTGCTGCTATCTTCCTACTTCATGAGACAAACTGGAATTTTCCCATATTATTGTCGACTCAGCATGAGAAAATTGTAAAATTTTATACTTAGTCGCCAAAATAGACACAGATTATAGCTAATTCATTACATTTAGCAGCAAATTACTGGTCTAATCTCCTATTTCTCGTTTCCAAAACTGTTATTAAGCTAACATTTTTGACTATTTTGATTGAGATTATGATGGAATAGGTGGAATCGAAAGAACAAAAAGCCGCCACATTTGTGACGGCATTATCTTATTTAAATGTATTTTGATACAAATAGTTAAGCTATGTCTGTAGGGCGCTATAACCGGCGCTTTACTGACATATAACTAGCATGTTTATGAAAGTTTCGCCTTTTCGGCAATCAGTTTATCAACAACACTAGGGTCTGCTAGTGTCGACGTGTCACCTAAGTTACTTGTATCACCAGTGGCGATTTTTCTTAGGATGCGCCGCATAATTTTACCTGAGCGAGTCTTAGGTAAAGAATCGGTCCAGTGCAGCACATCTGGAGTGGCAATAGGTCCTATTTCTTTTCGTACCCAGTCTTTGACTTCTTTATGTAGTTCTGCGCTTGGAAACTCACCATCATTTAAAGTGATATAAGCGTATATAGCTTGGCCCTTGATGTCATGAGGAATACCTACAATAGCGGCTTCCGCAATTTTATCGAATGCGACAAGCGCTGATTCGATTTCTGCTGTTCCCATCCTATGACCAGACACGTTGAGGACATCATCCACACGGCCCGTAATCCAGTAGTACCCATCTTCATCGCGTCGAGCACCATCGCCGGTAAAATACATGCCTTTGAAAGTTGAGAAGTAGGTTTGTTCAAAGCGTTCATGATCTCCATAGACGGTACGCATTTGACCTGGCCATGAGTCAAGGATGACGAGATTTCCTTCTGCTGTGCCATCGACTAGATTACCCATATTATCGACTAGGGCTGGTTGTACGCCAAAGAATGGCCGAGTTGCGGAACCAGGTTTGAGTTCAGTCGCTCCAGGTAATGGTGTAATCAGAATGCCGCCAGTTTCGGTTTGCCACCAAGTGTCGACAATGGGAGACTGAGTATTACCAATAGTGCGGTAGTACCATTCCCATGCTTCAGGGTTTATCGGCTCACCGACTGATCCCATAATTCTCAGGCTAGTACGTGACGTATCTTTTATCGCTTCGTCGCCTTTAGCCATTAGTGCTCGTATTGCTGTTGGAGCTGTGTAAAGAATATTAACTTGATGCTTGTCGACGACTTGGCTCATTCGATTGGTATCTGGATAATTTGGGACCCCTTCAAATAAAATTGTTTTGGCCCCGTTGGCGAGTGGTCCGTATATAAGGTAGGTGTGGCCAGTGATCCAACCCACATCAGCGGTACACCAGAAGGTTTCTCCTGGCTGGTAATCAAATACATATTTAAATGTCATCGTGGCATAAACCAAATATCCCCCTGTTGTATGCAGTACACCTTTAGGTTTTCCTGTTGAACCTGAGGTGTAAAGAATAAACAAAGGATCTTCGGCGCTCATTTCTTCTGGCGGGCAATGATCAGACACAGATGCAATTGCTTCATGCCACCAAACATCACGTTGTGGATGCCAATCCACGTCTCCACCAGTTCTGTTTAGCACCAATACTTTTTCGATGGTTTTTACTTTCGGGTTGGCTAATGCTTGATCAACATTTTTCTTAAGTGGTACAGGTCTTCCACCACGTATACCCTCGTCAGCGGTAACTATGACCTTAGCGTCTGAATCAATGATCCGCCCAGACAATGCCTCTGGTGAGAAACCACCAAATACAACCGTATGAACTGCGCCAATTCGAGTACAAGCCAGCATAGCAATAGCAGCCTCAGGTACCATTGGCATATATAGGCAGACGACGTCCCCTTTCTTTACTCCTTGTGCTTTTAGAGCGTTAGAGAATCGGCATACTTGCTGGTGGAGTTGTTTGAATGTGAGGGATTGATCTTCAGCAGGGTTATCTCCTTCCCAAATAATAGCAACATCGTCACCTCGTTTAGTTAAATGTCGATCAATACAGTTGGCTGATACATTAAGAGTTCCATCCTCGAACCAGCGAATATCTACGTGGCCTGTATCAAAAGAAGTGCTTTTTACTTGGCTAAATGGTTTTATCCAATCAATGATTTTGCCATGCTCTGACCAAAAAGCTTCTGGGTTCGAGACGGACTGCTGATACATAGAAAGGTAAGTTTTGTTATCCGCATGGGTATTGTTTTTAATATTTTCTTTAACCGGATAAATGTGGGCTTCACTCATGATTTGTCTCCTTGTACTCATTTCGCTGAGAAGTGAGTCAATATCCTTTAAAATACTGCTACTTTATTTGCCAATCACTTTATCTATCACTTTCTAGCACTTGCGCTGATTCGACAATTAGACTTTAGGATGAGAAATTAAGACTCGTTTTTATAAGTTGAAGTCTTGTATTGTTATTTTGAATCTGAGTGGAGAAATTATCACCAGTATATGGTTTAGGTGCGCTGGGAGTGATTTTCCCCTCTGCTCGGAACGCTCAAGCTGGGTAAGCTGCCCCTTTTAAGTCGCACAAATACAATTGCTGCACATATCGCATCTTGCAGAGCATCATGTTTGTTGTCGGTGGGGATGTCTAGATGGTTACATATTGCTTCCAAGCTCAGGTCAAAATAGGCGTTAGGTAGATGTTTAACCAGCATATCGTAATAGAGCTCACTCACTTCAATGATGGGGTTAGGTATAGGGAAACCTAAGTGACGCTTGCAGGCTATATCGAGTATCTTTTTGTCATATCGAATGTGATAGCCCACTAGAGGCTTGTTACCAACAAACTCGAGTAACTGGGTAATGGCTTGTTTTTCATTAAGACCGTCTTCAAGATCTGAGTGGCGTATCTGGTGTATTTTTACTGAGTTTGCGTCTAATGATTTTGGCGCCTTGAGCTTAATATGAAATGATTGACTGGTGAGAATTTGGTTATCGATAATTTCAGCCGCAGCTATGGTGATAATCTCAGCGGTGTTTGGATTTAAGCCTGTAGTCTCACAATCTATTGCAACGTAACTTCCTTTATGTACATAAGAGAATAACGGCCGATAGGGTGAGCCTTTTAGTTTGTAGTACCAATAGCAACGTTGTAGCCAGTTCATATTCACTCTCTAATCTGATAATGTAAAACCAGAAACTGCTTAAATTTTTTAACTACATGGAGACTATGGCGCAGTAAATCACGTTCAGCTCTATCTAGGCCTTCACATGTTATGTGGTTATGAGTGTGCTGTTGGTCTAACTGTTGGTGCAAGCGCAGCTTGAACATCAATTTTAATGCTTCGGTTAAATTCTCAGCCGTATCAGGCTCTAAAATCTTTGTGTCGCTCAGTTGCCTAATACGTGCAAAGGTATTGTTTGAAGTCAGTCCATATTCGAGTGTCAGAGCTCTGATGCCATGAATGATAGGAAAAATGCCTCCCGCTTTTATGTCGATGCCTTGTTTGCCATACTTGACCTTGCCTAACAAAGTCAAAGGCAGAGAAAATTGTACAGCAGGTTGAGTAAAGCTCTGTAAAGAGAGCATGTTATTTTTCATTATCTGTTTTAGGTGGCTGCGAACTGGACTGAGGAGCTTAAGATTTCCAGCAATCGCATGAGCATCGGTAAATATGGCTAGGTTCATGATGTCATTGCCTGATCTTGCCAATGCCCAATTACTGAGGGTCTCTTGCCATTCGGCTTGGCTCTTAACCCAGTCAGAGTTATTCACCATTACCTTACCTGGACATAATGGGTAACCCAGTTGATGCAATGTATGTGTGAGTTTTTCCATAATTTGGCAGCATTCGGGCCAAATAACTCTGTCTCGAATAATCAGCGCATTATCTTGATCTGTTTTGAGTATTTGTTCCCCACGGCCCTCTGAACCTAGCACAACTAGGCAGCATCGTTTGTGCATTTTGGGTGGCACAACTAACTCAAAAGCTTTTTCAATAATTTGTTCATTGACCGCTGACATCAGTTCCATGATGAAGCGAATATGGATGCCGTGTGTGAACAGCCCATCGACTAATTGCCGCTGACGCAGTGAAGTGGCGGCCAGTTCGTCAATACTTGTAGCTCTTGCAATACCTAAGGTTAAGACGTGGGAATGGGTTGAAAATGCGCTGAGAATTTGAGTCATATCAAGCATGCCGATAGGCTCTTTTCCATCGACCACCATAATCCGTTTAAAGCGGTGTCTTGTCATCTTTATCATGGCATTAAACAAGAACTCCCCTTGATGTATTTGCAATACAGGATAGCTTGCTATGGAGGTAATTGGGGTTTTGTCGGAGAGCCCTTCTAGTATAACGGCGTGCAGCATGTCGGTTCTGGTTATAATGGCAAACGGCAGTGAATGCTCTTCACTTTCTAATCGGTGGTCATCGTCATTTAATCTTACCAATGCAGCATCACAGCCAGAGTCTTTGAGGATCAGGGTGGCCTCCTGAATCGAGCTGTCACAGCTAAGTATTAAAGGAGGGTGACATAAATTAGCATCGACCTTGTTGAGGATGAATTCAGCTAAGTTTTGTTGCTTGTGGGCTGTGTCTACCAGTTCTTGGCGTTTGGCTAAATTATTGTTGAAATAGGCAGCGAATTGACCATTCTGATCATACAGATCAATAAATACAGAGCGTGGTAGAAGGTAGACTAGGGTGTCTTCTAAAGAAACATAATCGTGGCGAACCTTTTGTTCGAATAATGCGCGCACATCAAAAAGGTCATCATGGGTATAATGAGCGAAAACTTCCTTGCCATCTTCATCTCTTTCTTCAACTATGCCCTTGATAATAATATGTAAGTATTGGCTGTCTTGGTTAGTTTTGAGTACATGTTGATTATGACGAAAGTAGGCGATATCTATACTGCTTAGTAATGTGTTTTTCTGACTTTCTTCCAGACAATCAAAGGGTGGCAATTTGAGATTGAAGTGAGCAGGCATAAAAACCCCAACTCAGAAAAGAAGACATGAATACAGTTTGACAAATTTGTTGTGTGTCGCCAGACGACTTTGGTCGAATACAACTGAATGGGCTTTAGGGTAAAAAACTTTCCTTTTATTGATTTGATAAATAAGGATAATATAGCATCAGTTTTCATATGCATTCGAGTTGGACATGTTAACCACTTCTCCCTTTCATTGGACATCTCAGTACTTCATTGGTTTTTTCTTTGCCTATGGTGTGTATTTGCCTTTTTGGGCATTGTGGTTTGAAGATCAAGGAATTTCAGCCACTGATATTGGTTTGTTAGTTGGCATTGGCTTTGCTACCCGCTGCGTCGCTAACATGGTCATTACGCCGAGGATTCACAAGGTGGAGCAGCTCATGCCTGCTTTGCGCTGGTTAAGTATTGCCGCGCTTCTATTTGTGATGTTTCATTTTCTCGCGACAACGAGCTTTTGGTTGATGGCCCTTGCGACTGTGCTATTCAATCTCTGTTTTGGCCCCATAGTGCCACTTTCCGATGCAATGGCGAATTACTACGCGCGGATAAAAATGATTGATTATGGCCGAACGCGTCTTTGGGGATCGGTGTCCTTTATTATTGGTTCGACAGTGGTGGGGTATCTGGCTGCTGAATTTGGCAGTGAGATGATTTTGTATACCGCTGCTGCAGGTATGTTATGCGCTATTTTGTTTTCTATGCGTCGTATCCAACCTATGCCGAAAACAGTAGAAAAAGAAGCAACCCATCGCCCTAAACTAGGAGACATGCTCAAAGATGTCTCAGTGATTAAATTTTTGACCTTAGTTGCTCTTATTCAAGGAAGTCATGCTGCTTATTATGGTTTTAGTGCTATTTACTGGAAAGAAGTGGGACATGCTGAAGATACAATAGGGTATCTTTGGAGCTTAGGTGTGATTGCTGAAGTTGCCGTATTTGCTTTTAGTAAGAGGTTGTTTACTGGTTGGTCACTGAGAACCCTCTTTGTATTAGCTTCAGTTGGTGTCACTGTTAGATGGGGGCTAACCGCTTCAACGACGGTGCTCTCAGCGCTTATTTTAATTCAGTTACTGCATGGGGTGACTTTTGGTGTTGCCCATATTGCTGCCATTCAATACATTCAACATTCTGATGTTAATAGAATTGTTGCCTTGCAAGCGCTCTATAATGCTATTCCTTTAGGAGCAGTTATTGCTTTGTTGACAGCCTTGTGTGGTTGGGGGTATGAGTCTTGGGGGGCGAATGTGTTTTGGATTATGGCGCTGATGGGGATTGCCGCGTTATTTATCCATGTAGAGCCTATTCGTAGTCAGCCCTCTATTATCGATACCGAAACGCAGAATTGAAAACAATAATTTGAGTTAAGTTGTGACTCGGCGTTAAATAAAACCTCTCTTTACCGGAGAGGTTTTTTAATTTGGCGATGAAATGAGTGGAATTGAATAGGGAGACTAGATGCAAGATTGGCAAGTGATTACAGTATCATTAATGTATTTGGTGTTGCTCTTTGTTATTGCTTGGTACGGTGATAGGGCTCCCAATTGGCTATCTCGCTGGCGTTCTGTGATTTACAGTATGTCGATCACTGTATATTGCACTTCTTGGATTTTTTATGGCACTGTCGGTCAAGCGAGCATAAATCCATGGTCATTTATACCTCTGTACCTTGCTCCAATTATTGTTTTTACCTTGTGTTGGCGAATATTAGCTCGACTTTTGGTTACTGCTAAGCGAGAAAATATTACCTCAATTGCCGATTTTATTGCCGCACGTTATGGCAAATCACAAGGACTCGCAGTGGCGGTGACATTAATCGCTGTTCTGGGCGTTTTACCTTATATCGCTTTACAGCTACGAGCCATCACCATGGGGCTAGAACTGGTATCGCCTGAGTTGTTTAGCGCTGTCACAACACAAGGGATTGATATCTCGTGGTTTGTCATGACAGCTTTAGCGGTCTTTACGATTTTGTTTGGCACTCGTTACGTTGATAGTACTGAGCATCATAGAGGGATGATGAAAGCGATTGCCTTTGAATCGGTGATAAAGTTATTTTCCTTCCTCATTGTGGGTGGCTTCATTGTCTACCTTACTCTTCAACGTGCAGATATTGAGTTGTTATCAATTGCACAGAGCACTTATCGCTCTCCCAATATTGCGACCCTTGTCATCCATACCTTGTTGACCATGCTCGCGATATTATGCCTACCGCGCCAGTTTCACACATTAGTGGTCGAAAATGAACATGCCAAAGATTTAAGAACTGTGCGCTGGATTTTTCCAATCTATTTACTTCTGATGGCGATGTTTGTCTTACCTATTGCTTGGGTCGGTCAGGAACTTTTAAGCGGTGTTAGCCCAGATACTTATATGATCAGTTTACCTATGGCACTAGGCGCTGAACAGATAGCTTTAATTGCTTTCTTGGGAGGGACTTCAGCCGCTTGTGGAATGGTGATTGTCTCAACCATTGCCCTGGCTATAATGATGTCGAATGATCTCGTTATGCCAATGTTATTGCGAGGGACTAAGCTGGCGCAACGCAAACACCGCCACTTTTCTAAGTTACTGTTGAGAATCCGCCGTTGCCTGATAGTGGTTCTTCTGATTGGTGCATGGGGCTTTTATCATGTACTCGGCAATGTTCACTCGCTGGCGACGATTGGTTTTTTGTCATTTGCTGCTGTCGCTCAGTTCGCCCCCGCAATATTAGGTGGCATGTACTGGAGAAAAGGGAATCGCAAGGGCGTATATAGTGGCCTTGGGGTGGGATTTTCCATTTGGTTTGTTACGCTTTTAAACCAGATGTTTCAACATGAGACCAATCAGTTTTTTGCATGGGTAATGACACCTCCTGAACTTCTTAAACCTTTAAATATCGAGAATGTTGATTGGGGCATGACATTGAGTTTGCTGCTAAATGCAGTTTGTTATTTGCTTGTGTCTTTATCTACCCGAACTAGTATCAGTGAGCGACTTCAATCTGGTTCTTTTATTGGTCTTCCAGCGACGGAAAGTGACAACTTAAGCCTTTATCAAAGTAGAGTGACGGTTGGTGAACTTGAAATGTTGGCGGCTCGTTTTGTAGGAATTGGGCGTGTTCGTGCCGCCTATGAACAATTTGCGCAAACCCACAACCAACATCTTATCTCTGGGCATCAGGCGTCACCCAGTATGATACGTCATACGGAGAGAGTTCTAGCTGGCGTGTTTGGTGCCGCCTCAGCTAAATTGGTGCTGACTTCTGCGTTGCAAGGTCGCAATATGCAGCTGGAAGAAGTGGCAACGATAGTCGATGAAGCATCGGAGCTTTATGATTTTAGTCGTGGTCTTCTCCAAGGCGCAATTGAACATATAGGTCAAGGTATTGCAGTGGTTGATAAGCAACTAAGGCTAGTTGCATGGAATAGACGTTATCTGGAACTTTTTAGTTTTCCTAAAGGTTTTATCCAAGTTGGTAGGCCAATCGCAGATGTCATTCGTCATAATGCCGAACAAGGCTTATGTGGCCCAGGTGATCCAGCAGATCATGTTCGTCGCCGTCTACATCATCTACATAGAGGAACCCAGCATACTTCCTCAAGAGTTCGACCTGATGGAAAAGTCATTCAGGTTCAAGGAAACCCAATGCCAGGTGGTGGGTTTGTGATGAGCTTTTCTGACATCACGGTTTTTCGTGATGCAGAACGATCGCTTAAGGAAGTAAATGAAAGCCTCGAAGAGCGTGTTTTGCATAGAACTCAAGAACTAGAACAATTAAATAAATGCTTGGTTACAGCAACAAAGCGTTCTGAACTTGAGTCTCAGTCTAAATCACGATTTCTTGCTGCCGTAAGTCATGATTTGATGCAACCACTTAATGCTGCACGCTTGTTTGCATCTTCGTTATCTGAAACAGCCCAAGAAAAGGAAACTCAGCGTTTATCTCAGCATATAGAAACCGCCTTAGAAGCTGCTGAAGATCTGATTGGTGATTTGCTTGATATCTCACGCTTGGAGTCTGGTAAGCTTGAAGTCTATCCTCATACGTTTGCAGTGAGTGATGTGTTGTCTAATCTCAATGCTGAATTTAGCGCCTTGGCCGGGCGTCAAGGCATCGATTTTCAAATGGTGCATAGTAAACTCGTGGTATTATCTGATCCAAAATTACTTCGTCGAGTCGTACAGAATTTCTTAACTAATGCTTTTCGATATAACCCCAAAGGTAAGGTCGTTTTGGGTGTTAGACGCGTTGGAGAAAAAGCCAGAATAGAAGTGTGGGACAATGGCGTTGGTATTGAACCAGAGAAACAGCAGGAGATATTCGAGGAATTCAATCGAGGCGACCAAGCACGCACAGATCATGGCCTTGGGCTTGGTTTAGCAATATCTAAAGGGATTGCACACGTTTTGGGGCATCAAATTTCTATGCGCTCTTGGCCTGGCAGAGGAAGTGTTTTCTCTATCACTCTTGAGCGTGGAAAACAAGCTGCCAAGTTGACGCCCTCAACTCAGACAGGGCTTGATGTTACCTTGGGTCGAATTAAAGTGCTTTGCGTTGATAATGAGCCAGATATTGTGCTAGGTATGGAGAGCTTGTTAGAGCGTTGGGGGTGTGATGTGCGCACGGCGACGGATATCTTCTCGAGCCTAAATTGTCTTGAGCAAGGCTGGACACCTGATGTGATCCTCTCCGATTATCGGCTTGATAATGATCGAACTGGGTTAGAGTTGTTGCAGCAATTCAGATTAAGATTAGGTCAGCGATTTGAGGGGATCATTATTAGTGCAGATAGAGCGGATGACATGATGGAAGGCGTTCGTTCTAATGGCTTTCACTTTATTCCCAAACCGGTTAAGCCGCTGAAACTCAGAAGTTTGTTAAATCGGATAGGTAAAAAAGAACAAGACATGGCTTGAGTATCGCGTTTTAATCGGTGAACAGCGTTTCGTATGTTACGAAAGCGGTTTGAGTTTCTCCGTAGTATAGGGAGCCACCAAATTGCACTACCACTCTTAACCAGCTCTGAGAAGAATTTGGTTTAGGCAAGCTGATGTGCCAGCTTTTCCCTGCTTGATCTAACGGTTTCATGTCTGTGGGAGGCGTATTTTGTGTTTGGCTATCTGCAATGGATAACTTTACGCCATTAATTGCATATTCAGTGCGTAATGAAAGTTCGAGCTGTTCATCTCCTATCTTCTCTGAGCGTATTTTAATTTTAAAATCACCATTTTCCATACTGCAAAGCCCGCTTGTATATCGGCAGTTAGACTGACTGACCATTTTGTAACTCTGTCCTTTAATCGCAGGGTGTGGTTTTTCACTCACTGCAATATCAGTAGCAAGGTAAGCAATAATAGACAAAATCGGCGCAATAAGTAGAGCAGCAATGAAATGCTTGTTTGTTAACATCTTAGTACCCAATTGATGCAGATAAACTCACAGTAACTGAAATTTTTGTAGGGGGAAAGCCTCTCTACAGTAGATGGTAGAGAGGCAAGTTACCGACTAATGATCGACAGCTTGTCCTGCGCCAGTTGGTACACGGACGTGTTCCACCAAGTCTTTTACTTCTTGTGGTGTTTCAGCCGTGACTTTGGAGACAATGAAAGCAACGACAAAATTAAACACAGCACCTATCGCACCAAAAGCGTTAGGTTCGATACCTAAGAACCAGTTGCTGCCCCAACTTTGCAAGTATTTCCAGTCAGCAATGAATAGAATGCCTTTGTGTTGGAAAACATAAAATAGGGTTATGGTTATACCCGCAATCATGCCTGCTATTGCACCCTCTTTATTAATATTTTTGCTGAAAATGCCCATCATGAGTGCCGGGAATATCGAAGAAGCGGCCAAACCAAAGGCCAGCGCTACGGTCCCTGCGGCAAAACCAGGTGGGTTGAGCCCCAAATACCCTGCAACTGCAATGGCGACAGCCATGGAAATCCGACTTGCCAATAGCTCTGTCTTTTCGGATATATTTGGGTTGATAACACCCTTGATTAAATCATGGGAAATGGCTGATGAGATTGCGAGCAGTAATCCTGCGGCAGTGGAGAGAGCAGCAGCAAGCCCGCCAGCTGCGACAAGTGCAATGACCCAATTAGGCAGCTTGGCGATTTCTGGGTTGGCGAGAACCATGATATCGCGATCTACTTTCAGTTCATTGGTTTCTGCACTCGGGGTATATTGTATTTTTCCATCCCCATTCTTGTCTTCAAAACCCAATAGTCCGGTTTTTTCCCAGTTTTTAAACCAATCCGGCCGCTCATCATAGGCAAGATTTTGTCCAGGTGCTGGGTTGACTGTATCCATTAAGTTTAGTCTTGCCATCGCTGATACTGCAGGGGCTGTGGTATATAAAATGGCGATAAATACTAATGCCCAGCCAGCCGATGAGCGGGCGTCTCTTACTTTAGGTACCGTAAAGAAGCGAATAATAACGTGCGGTAAACCAGCTGTCCCTATCATCAAAGACATGGTGTAGACGAACATATTCAAAGTGTCGCCTCTAACTTGGGTCGTGTACTCACTAAATCCCAATTCAGTCACCACTTGGTCAAGTCGATCAAGCAGGTACACATCACTACCAGCCATCGTACTGCCGAGCCCTATCTGAGGGATAGGGTTACCTGTCAATTGAAGTGAAATGAATATTGCTGGTATTGTATATGCAAGAATCAAAACGCAATATTGGGCAATTTGTGTGTAGGTGATACCTTTCATTCCACCCATAACAGCATAGATAAATACGATACACATACCAACGAACAATCCCGTTGAATAGTCCACCTCGAGAAATCGTCCGAAGGCAACACCTACCCCCTTCATCTGCCCAATAACATAAGTTACGGACGCTATGATGAGACAGATAACAGCAACAATACGTGCAGTATTTGAATAGAAGCGCTCACCTACAAACTCAGGGACGGTAAATTTACCAAATTTGCGTAAATAGGGTGCGAGTAAAAGTGCAAGTAAGACATAACCCCCTGTCCACCCCATTAAAAATACTGACCCGCCGTAACCCATAAATGCTATCAAGCCAGCCATTGAAATAAAGGAAGCTGCCGACATCCAGTCCGCTGCTGTTGCCATGCCGTTTGCGATTGGGTTGACACCGCCACCTGCGACATAGAACTCTTTTGTTGATCCTGCGCGTGCCCATATGGCTATTCCGATATAAAGAATAAAAGTGGCGCCAACGATCAAATAAGTCGTAGTTTTCAGATCCATTTCCGTCGCTCCCTACTCGTCGACATTAAATTCGCGATCGATTTGTCGCATTTTCCATGCATAGAAAAAGATAATAGCGAGGAACGAATAGATGGAGCCCTGTTGAGCAAACCAGAATCCCAACTTATACCCACCGATCTGAAATTGATTGAGTTGGTCGACAAATAAAATCCCGCAACCAAATGAAACAGAAAACCAGATAACCATTAAGGTAATCATGAGTTTTACGTTCTTATTCCAATAGGCTTTGGCTCTTTCCTGACTTTCAAATGCCATTGACGCCTCCTTAAGATTGGTTGTAAATAAAATGTTTCATTAATTACCTTACCAAGCGTCAGTTAGATAGAAGCGCTTTTCAACTTTAGTATTGTTGAGACATACAAAAAGCGCCTGTAAAACAGGCGCTTGTTCAGCGTTTGACTTAAATTCAAGCGTTTTTAACTAAAAAATTAGACTAAAGTCTAATGGCTGGTTAAAAACATTTTTGATAGCTAGCCAAGGTAAAAATCTTTTATTCCTAACAGCAAGTTGTTAAGTGCAACTGCTGCAAGGATTAATCCCATGACTCGGCTGATGATCGCCGCTCCAACATTTCCTATCCACTTTTGGATATGAGTTGCTCCTAGTAAGAGGATTAAAGTTATCAGTAATACGCCAATCATGACAGCGGCAGTGACTAACTGATCGGCTGCTGAGTATCTATGGTTATCGGTCAGCATCACTATGGCCATCATAGCGCCAGGGGATGCAATCGAGGGTATGGCTAGTGGGTAAACAGCGAGATCTGCCAGGTCTGAGTGACTGACTTCCTCTGATATTTTCGTTTCTTGTTCCGGTTTAGACTCGCCGAATATCATAGTCAACGCAAATAGCAGTAAAACGAGTCCTCCGGCAGCTTGGAAAGCTGGTAAAGGAATCTGCATTGCGTCGAGAAGCAGCTGTCCAACAAGCAAGAAAAAGAGTAGAACTCCAGCCGAAATACCTACCGCCTTCAATGCGACTAATCGACGTTGTTTTGCTGAAAGGTGCTGGGTTTGAGATAGATAAACAGGTACAGAGCCTACAGGGTCTATAACAGCCCAGAGCACAACAAATTGAGTGAATAATACGCTAAGCAATATTTTGACTCCCAGAGTTGGTTAAACAGAGGGATGAACACACCGATTCGTTAATCGATGAAAGTATCTTAGCAGATAAATCATATCAATAGTGAAAAAACGTTAAGAATATTCATATTCTCGTTGTTGGAGCAGAATAACGGCTTGAGTTCTATTTTTTACATCTAACTTTCGAAATATAGCCGTCATATGGGCTTTTATCGTTGCTTCAGAGACATTAAGCTCATAGGCTATTTGTTTGTTTAGAAGTCCGTCAGATAACATTGTAAGGACTCTATACTGTTGTGGAGTCAAAGCTGCTATTTTTTCAGTTAACTCGTCATTTGTCTGGTATGTGGTTACGTATTCAGGGAAAAAAGGCTCTCCGTTTAGTACTTGGGTTAAAGCCTTGATGAGTTCACGCATATCGCTCGATTTGGGGATGAAACCGAACGCGCCATGGCTTCTGACTTGTGTGACAACGGAAGGCTCTTCACTGGCAGAAATGACCACGATTGGCAAATCTGGGTATTCTGCGCGCAGTTGTATTAATCCTGATAGACCATTGGTGCCGGGCATCTTGAGATCTAATAGCAGTAAATCAGGCTCTTGTTCTTTGCTCAAAACTGTGAGTAAGCCGTTAAGCGAGTCAGCTTCGATCAAATTAGCACCACTTATTGCCATGTGTACTGACTGAAACAGTGCATTACGAAATAGCGGGTGATCGTCAGCGATAATAATGGTGTAAGTTGAATCCATGGTATTGAATCGTATCAATTAAAGGTTGGCTTAATAAGATTATTGTCGGCTTTAAGGACGTGAACAATCTCCATGCATAAAAACTCTGAACTATATCGGGTTTTCTGCTCAATCAAGAAGATACGTGGCTATGGCCGCCAGCTTAAGAACTGGCGGTGACTTTACTTTGGTCTAAAGGCGGTGTGTATTAAGATGTTGTAAAAAAGGCTCAGCTGCCATAAATCCAGTGATTCTTGCACTGGGGATATGCTGTCCGCTTGCATCCCAAAACTCTATGGTAGGTAGCCCGAGAACCTTCATTTTTTCCAGAAGCTCAATGTCTTGCGGCAAGCTTTTTGTCACATCAGCTTGGAGTAACACAAAGCCTTTCAGTTTGTTTTCCACATCGGCTTGATGGAACGTGTATTTCTCAAATTCCTTACAAGCCACGCACCAATCGGCATAAAAGTCGAGCATTACAGGTTTGCCAGCCAGTTTGGCGTTGGCAAGTTGTTGGTTAAGGTCTGCCACTGTCGTTATACGAGTAAATTTGATACTTGGTTGCGACTGTTCAATATGTCCACCACGCCAATAGGTTAAAACTGGCTGCGCCGACACGAATAACCCGAGTATGGCAATGACGCCGATAGTACTTTGTTTCCATCCAACTATTGGTAAGGAATTCTTGATGTGATACAGCCACGCAAATGCTGCTAGCCCGAGTAATGACCACAATCCTGTTGCCCAAACTTCAGGCAGGATACGTTCTAGTAGGAATATGGGCGCGGCTAGGAGAATAAACCCAAACAGTGTTTTGACTCTATCCATCCAGTTACCCGCTTTAGGCAGCAGTTTATTACCAAATACAGCAACCAGCATCAATGGGATCCCCATGCCTAAGGCCAGTGCATAGAGGGCGACGCCACCTGCGATCAGATCGCCACTTTGAGCCACATAAAGTAAGGCGCCGGAGAGCGGTGCAGTGGTGCATGGGGAACAAACAAGCCCTGATATGGCACCCATTGCAAATACACCGAATGAATTTCCACCTTTTTGCTTGTTGCTTAAGTTATTGAGCCAAGTTTGAACACTGCTAGGTAGCTGAATGGTATAGACACCAAACATCGATAAGGCTAAAGCGATAAACAGGGCGCTCAAACCAATTAGTACATACGGGTGCTGCATCGCTGCTTGAAATTGTAGTCCAGCAGAGGCGACGACCAAACCAAGTAGGGTATAGGTGAGGGCCATGCCTTGCACATAGATGAAGGCCAGTCCAAGTGCTCTGCTGTGATTAAGCTTACCGCTACCAAGCACAATACTAGTCAGAATGGGATACATGGGCAAAACGCATGGAGTAAAGGCAAGCCCTACCCCAAGCGCCAAGAAAAGTAGTGGCGTCCACCAGTTATCGCTTAGGCTGGTGGCTAGATTAGACTCCTGTGATGTTAATGGGGATGGGGCAGCATTCGTTTTCGCTAGCTTGGCTTGACTTGTTGGTTCTTGGTTGTTGTTACTTGTAGAGTTAAAAGGTGTTAAATCCACTATGCGAGTTTCTGGTGGGTAACAGAAACCAGCTTCAGCACAGCCCTGATACTGCACAATCAGCTTGGCTCCATTTTGGTAATCCGTTATTGGAACTTCAATAAATAAAGGTTCAGTATAAATATTAACTTCGCCAAAAAATTCGTCTTGATGTGGTGTGCCATCTTTTATGTCGACTGCATTTAGCGTAACGTTTTCACCATTAATGGATAACTTCTGTTGGTAGAGGTAATAGCCCTTTTTGACCTGCCAATCGAGAAAGACACGATCGTTTTGTTGAAACGCATTGAATGGGAAGGCTTCATCGACAGGGACAAAGGTATTAGCTTGGTTACCGAAACTGGGTGTCGATTTAGATTGCCCAAAAAGCGCCATACTAGGCGCTGAAAAAACGGTCAGAGAGAGCAAAAAAAGCGATAAAATGGCACGCATACAGAAGTCACTTAAGTCAAATTTTGTTCATTTTAACTCAATCAGACAGAGAAAAGTGGTATTAAGTTTCAACCTTAGTGAAATATATATTTTATCAGATAGTTAGGCTATTCCTAATCTAGCTCTAACTACCCTTTCTGTTTCATCAATTTGTCGTATGTCTTTGGGGATCACTAAGACAGTATCGTTTCCTCCAACCGTACCAAGAATATCAATATGTGGGTCAATATCGACCAGTCGAGCGACCAGTTGAGCACTGCCTGGGTGGGTTTTCACTACGACCATTGACTGGTTATGAGTAATAAGTTCAATTTGAGAGGAAATAGATGATTCAATACGTACAGGAGCCGTTTCTACAGTGATGCAGTAGACCTTTTTACCACAAGCGTTTTGGACTTTGACCACGCCAAGCTGTGATAATAAACGCGAGACAGTGGATTGACTAATACCAACAAAACCGACATCAACCAGTGCCTCTCTAAGATCATGCTGAGTAGCAAAGCTTTGTTGCTGGAGAAGCCTTTTACAGGCAGTAACTAGGGTTTTGTCTTCATTTTCTTCAACTGAGTGTGGGCTTAGAGTTTCACTCATGAGAACTCCTCAAAAAGAATGATGTAAAGTATTTTTCCCTATGGTTTATAGTGCTTCAGTCCTTTGAAGTACCTTAATTTTTCTATTGCCACTTCTATGGTGGCTTTGATATCTGCTCATAGTACCACCAAATATAGTGTGTCTTTTTGAAAGGGATCACCAAACAAACAACGGAATTTTATGATAGGTTTATTGGTAGCTGAGGGGATGCTTGAGGTGTAGCCAGTATCAATGGTTGAGCCGGGTTCTGGTAAAAAAGAGGCATGGCTCTAGCAGGACAATCCATACCTCTCATTGGGTTACAATCGTTAGATTAATCTCCTAAGGTTGCGACCATCACAGCTTTTATGGTGTGCATGCGGTTTTCTGCCTGATCAAAAACAATCGAGTAGTCCGATTCAATCACTTCGTCAGTGACTTCACAGCCTTGTTTTAATTCAGAGTATTCATCTGCCAGTTGTTTACCAATTTTGGTATCTTCGCCATGAAACGCCGGTAGGCAGTGCATAAATTTCACATTCTGGTTTTGAGTGGCTTTGAGGGTTTGTATATTAACTTGATAAGGCAGCATTAGAGCAATACGTTCTGCCCATGCCTCCTTCGCTTCCCCCATTGACACCCATACATCGGTATAAAGGAAGTCGCAACCAAGCACGCCTTCATTAATGTCTTCGGTTAAGGTTATTTTTGCGCCAGTTGATTGGGCTATTTCACGGCACTGCGCAACTAAACTCTCATGTGGCCAAAATTGTTTCGGCGCTACAAGACGGATGTCCATCCCCATTTTGGCTGCGCCGACCATGAGAGAGTTGCCCATATTGTTACGTGCATCTCCCAAATAGGCAAATGTCATTTGGTGAAGTTGCTTACCACGCCCATGTTCCATCATGGTTAAAAAGTCTGCCAGTATTTGGGTTGGGTGAAACTCATTCGTCAGTCCATTCCAGACAGGTACACCAGCATATGAGCCTAACTCTTCGACGATCTCTTGACCAAAACCTCTATATTCAATCCCGTCATACATGCGTCCTAGCACTCTGGCGGTGTCTTTCATCGACTCTTTGTGGCCAATCTGCGATCCTGTGGGGCCTAAATAAGAGACTTGTGCACCTTGGTCAAAAGCGGCAACTTCAAAAGCACATCGAGTGCGAGTTGAGGTTTTCTCAAAAATTAAGGCGATATTCTTTCCTTTCAATCTGGGCTGTTCATAGCCATTATATTTGGCCTTTTTCAGCTCTATCGAGAGATCGAGAAGGTGTTGTATCTCTCTCGGAGTGAAGTCGAGAAGCTTTAGGAAGTTGCGGTTACGAAGATTGAAAGCCATAGTGTATTCCTTATTGTTCGACGAGCGCTCTGTTAATAATCAGGCGCAGTGATTAACTTATTTGTTTACGACGATAGTGATACAACTTGAATTAATCTTGAGTGATAGAAGTCCCTGCGAGGCCCTGAAGAATACGTAAACCGTCTTCTAGAGCGCCAATACCCACCACTTTTCCTCCCTGTTTAATAAATTCGCATGATGCTTGAATTTTTGGTGCCATAGACCCTGATTCAAATTGATATTGGCTTAACTCGCTTGGTGTTGTGTTACGTATTGCTCGCTGGCTACTTTTACCCCAATCATGATAGACGGCATCTGCATCCGTTAAGATGAGCAAGGCATCAGCGTGCAACTGTTTTGCGAGCAAAGCCGCTGACATATCTTTATCAATTACCGCTTCGATGCCGACTAACTGCCCATTATCATATTGGACTGGAATTCCCCCGCCGCCAGTACATATCACCAGGTGGCCATGCTCAATCAGAGTGGTAATCGCTTGATGTTCGATGATCCCTGTTGGTTCTGGGCTTGGTACTACGCGGCGAAAGTGCTTACCGTCAGGTTTGATGGTCCAGTTATATCTCTCAGCCAGTTCTCGCGCCTCATCCTGAGTATAAATCGGCCCAATGGGTTTGGTGGGATTAAGAAAAGCAGGATCGTTTGGATCCACCGTCATTTGCGTTAGCATGCAGGTTGCATTGATGTCTGGCATCTGGTTCTTAAATTCTTGCATCAGCATATAGCCGATCATGCCTTGGGTTTCGCTCCCTAGTACATCAAGCGGATAAGGGGCAACTTGCTTATATTCTAAGCCTTGCAGCGCCAATAAACCTACTTGAGGGCCGTTTCCATGTACGAGCACAACTTTATAGTTTTGAGCGACTTCGCAGATCGCCTTAACAGCAATTTGTATGTTGTGACGCTGAACCCCTGCTTCTAAAGGTTCGCCGCGACGAAGAAGTGCGTTGCCACCAAGTGCAATGACGACAGTTTGTTTGTTCATGATGTAATCTCCCAATCTAGACATTAATAGGTGTTAGGACTTAAATGCCGTCACGCTCAATAGGACAACTCATACAACGAGCGCCACCACGGCCTCGTCCAAGCTCGTCACCAGGGATAGGTAATACGGTAATACCTGCTTTGTCGTATTTTTCATTGGTGTAGGTGTTGCTTTGGTAGCCAATCACAACCCCAGGTTTGACAGTCAGAACATTATTGGCGTCATTCCACTGCTCTCGTTCTGCATTGAAGTTGTCTCCCCCTGTTGTGATGAGGTTAATCTGACCAATACCAAGAGCCTTTTCTATTGCAAGGACAAAGTTGTTTTCTTGTCTGACATTGACCTTGCCTGACTCATCGCCGGTTAATTGCCAGCATTTTATATCGCTGCGCATCACTTCTGGATAGATTGAAAAAGTATCTTCGCGCATATGGGTCATGACAGTATCAAGGTGCATGCAAGAGCGATGTTTGGGTAACTCCATCGCAATGATTTGTTTGGCTTGATTATGTCTAAAAAGCTGTGAAGCTAAATGCTCGACGCCTTGAGGCGTTGTACGTTCAGACATTCCGATCAAAACCGCGCCTTTACCAATCACTAAAACATCCCCACCTTCTATGGTCGAATTGTCATATTGGATTTCTTTATCGCCGAGGTATTTGATGAAATCTTGCTGAGCGAATATCGGATGCCAGCGGTATATTGCTCTAAGATGGTTCGTTTCTCGTTGGCGTGCGGTTTTGGCCATTGGGTTTATCGATACGCCGCCATATACCCAGCAGGAGGTATCTCGGGTAAATAAGTGATTGGGTAGTGGCTCAATGATAAAGTCTATCGGTTGGTGGAGGCCTTGCATCATGGAAGAAGACTGAATGGGCATTTCAGCATAAGACAAGCCACCAGTGAGTATCTTAGCCAGTTCTATGTTGGGTAAGTCTCTTAGGTAACAGCGAACGTCGCCAGCAAATGTCTGTCCTAGTCGGTAATCGGATACCTGACGCGAGAGTAGCCAATCTTTTGCTTCTGGAACTTGAAGTGTTTCAGAGAGTAAATCGGTTAGAAACAGTACTTCAACATTTTGCTTAGATAAAGTCGTGGTAAACACATCGTGTTCTTCGCCAGCCCGCTCAACCGCAAGCACGTCATCAAACAGTAAATCATGACAGTTGGAAGGGGTCAGGTGGGTTAAAGCGCGTTTGGGGCGGTGAACGAGAACGCGACGCAACTGACCAATTTCGGAACCTACGTACAAGTTATTCATGCTCAAGTCTCTCTGGTTAAGTTCTGGCGTGTTGTGTGCTCAGAATGGAGAAATATTTGTTTGGTTGAAATTCATAATACGCCTGTTACTGGGGGCTTCTTAGAAGGGAATCACAGTTTATGTTTTATACATTATTGTCTTTAAGAAGAGAGCTTTAACAATATCTATGCATGTGTTTAATAGTTGTTAATGCTCTGAATATACATAGAGATGGGAAATTTATGCATCGATTTAAATATGATGATAATGGGAGGTGATTATTTGGGAATAATATTCAAGCGAATAAAAATTGAAAAGAAAAGTTTAAATTTAATCTATTCATAAGAATCTAATAGATAATTAATCATATGGACTTATTTAACTTTTATTAACATGAGTTTTTTCGATAAATATGACTTGGGTCACGTTCAAAAATAATGATTGAAGTGATGGTGATATTTGTAAATCTACCGGCTATTTATACTAAAAAAGCCGCTTGATTAAGCGGCTTGGTTGAGTGAGAGCTTTTTAGATCATGGCACCGATACTTATCATGATAACGCAGAAGATGGTAAGTATGCCCAGCAGTGGTGCGACCCACTTTATCCAGCGAATATATGGGATACGTGCAATTGCTAGTCCTCCCATAACAACAGCAGAAGTGGGTGTGATTAAGTTGACAAGTCCAGAGGCCGATTGGTATGCGGTAATGACAAGATCTCGTCCTACTCCTGCAAAGTCGGCCAGAGGCGCCATGATTGGCATGGTTAGCACTGCAAGTCCTGAGGTTGAGGGAACAAGGAAAGAAAGTAAAATTTCCAAAAAGAACATTACGTTGATGAACACAACAGAAGACAAACCTGTTACTGTCTGTTCAGCAGAGTTTAGAATCGTGTCTGTGATCATCCCGTTATCCATCACAACCACGATGCCACGAGCAATGCCAATAATAAGCGCTACGCCCAGTAAGTCACGCGCACCATCAATAAAGTTATGGATAAAATCTTCTTCGCTCATGCGGCCAACCAAGCCAACTAACATAGCAGCAGCAAGGAACATGGCTGATATTTCGGCCATCCACCACCCAGCGACTGAAACACCATAGATCATGACCGCAAAGGAAGCGCCAAATATGCATAGAATGGCCTTACGGCGGCTTGTAAACTCAAGAGACTCTTCACTGCGCTGAGCAAGAAACCTCTGTTTATTTTCCTCATATTTGTCATAGACAATGGACTTGCTTTGATCGCTACGTACTTGACGGGCATAACGCATGACATAGGCAACGCAGATACACCAGCCAATGACTAATATGGCTGCGCGCAGCAGTATGCCATCAGTGAACGGTATGCCTGATGCGTTAGCCGCTATGACAGTGGCAAAAGGGTTAATGGTTGAGCCAAGCACACCAATGCCTGCTCCGAGTAATATGGTAGCGGCAGCCACAACAGGATCAAAGCGTGCGGCCATCATTACCGGAACTAGCAGAGAATAGAAAGGCAATGACTCTTCGGCCATACCATAAACTGTGCCACCTGCAGCGAATAACGCCATCAATATAGGGATCATCATCTCTTCTCGGCCGTGCAAGGCATGAGTGACTCGCTCTATCCCAGCATCAATGGCACCGGTTGCTGTGACGAGACCAAGAAATCCACCCATGACAAGAATAAATAGAGAAACATCGATGGCAGCGGCCTGGTAACTTTGGTGATCGTAAAAGCCATCTATAGGTGCAAGAAAGACATCCACTATGCCTTGCGGATTGGCTTCGACGGTTTGGTATGTCCCAGTTATGGGTACCTCACGGCCTAAATCTTGGTTCATCTCGCGCTGATATTGACCTGCTGGGATCACCCATGTAAGCAGTGCGACGAAGGCAATTAATATAAAAAGTATGCTGTAGGCGGATGGAAACTTGAGTCTGGCAAAGAAGCCCGTTTTTTTGCCACTTGGATCAGTTTGTGCTGTCATGATGACCTCCTAACTTCTATTTGGTAAGCAGTAAATAGAAGCCAATTAAGAGTGGTATATTTTATATAGGTATAAAAATCTTATCCATTCTAATAATTATGACCGATATTAGTTTTGTTGTTCTTCACAAAAATATTATGTGATAAATTCAGCTAATAATATCTGATGATTAAAATTTTATTTTAATCGAATGACTATGCTCTAAAAATAGTTTTTATATTGAATATAATAGGTTCGATGATTTAAATAGAGAAAACTATTCATTATTTAGGCACTTTTGAGAGCAGTGATATATATGATCTAAGTCAAGAGGTTACTTGTCTAAAAAGAGGCATTTGTCATGGAGGCATTATAGTACCTCCATGTTTGACTTAAGCTAAATAAGGATTCCTCCCAAGGTGAAGCCCAGTGCAACAGCAGAAGTAATGGTCACAACGCCTGGGATAAAAAAGGGATGGTTAAAGACATAACTGCCGATCCGAGTGGAACCTGTATCATCCATTTCTACCGCAGCGAGCAAAGTTGGGTAGGTAGGTAGGACGAATAAAGCACTGACGGCAGCAAACGAAGCCACTGTAGTAAGTGGCGCAACACCTATTGCTAGTGCTGCTGGCATTAAAGCGACCGTTGTTGCCCCTTGAGAGTAAAGCAGCATGGAAGCAAAAAATAATACAATTGCTAGCATCCATGGATAGTCATTCAATAATACCCCGGCCACCTCTTTAATGCCTTCCACATGAGCGTTGACAAAAGTGGAGCCCAGCCATGCCACGCCAAGAACGCAAACACATGCGGTCATTCCTGATCGAAATGTCGACGCGCTGGGGATTTTTGAAGCATCAATCTTAGTGAAGAGCACAATTGCTGCTGCTGCGGTTAACATCACTGCCATAATGGCTTCGTTGCGCCCAAGAGCTGGGTCGGTAATCAGGCCTACTGACGTTGAGATTGCAGCTGCGTAGCACACAACAAATGCAATCGCGATGAGGAATATATACGTCGCCGTTTTAGCGGTTGGTAAAATGTCACGCTGCTTTTGTGACGCTAGCTTAACTAATCCTTGCTCTAAACGCTGCTGGTAGATGGGGTCATCTTTTAACTCGCAGCCCATGAAGTTGGCAACAAATGCACCTATCATACAAGCGATGAAAGTGGTTGGGATACACACAGCAAGTAAGGTTAGATAATCAACCCCTTTTGGCGCGAGCATGGATGAGAATGCAACCACAGCGGCAGATATGGGTGAAGCAGTAATTGCGATTTGTGATGCGACAACGGCAATTGACAATGGCCTAGATGGGCGAACGCCTTGACCTTTGGCCACTTCGGCTATAACCGGTAGGGTAGAGAATGCAGTGTGACCTGTACCTGCCATCAAGGTCATTAAAAAGGTTACAATGGGCGCATAAAAAGTTATCCGCTCTGGGTGCTTACGAAGAAAATTTTCCGCTAATTGAACCAGCCAATCCATACCACCTGCAACTTGCATTGCCGCTATGGCGGTAATGACTGACATTATGATCAAGATGACATCAACGGGTATGTAAGTCTGACTGGTAGGCACACCCAAAATAAATGACAGGGCTATAACGCCAGCGCCGCCAGCAAAACCAATTCCAATACCGCCAATGCGCGCTCCGAGGAAAATGAAGAGCAGGACGACAAATAGCTCAAGCATAATCATGGTAGATACCTCTTATATTTTTTAGCTTTCATATTTGTTTGTTAAAGGCCATTATTTCGAACTTTAGAAAGCGATTGATTTAATCCGCTAAACAATGTGGGATTGAATTTTCTGTGCAAAAAAGGGCCTGCTCCGGCCCTAGTCACGTTTTGTTATTGATAGCGCTTTGCTTTGTATTTGGGATGCATGAAGTTTTCGGCGTTTAGGATATCATCGAGTTCTTCTTCGCTGAGTAGGCCTCGCTCAAGCACGACTTCTCTCACGCTCTTGCCTGTTTCTGCACAGATTTTACCGACAATATCGCCTTCATGGTGGCCAATGTATGGATTAAGGTAAGTGACTATGCCAATGGAGTTGTAAACGTATCCCTCGCACACTTCTTTATTGACTGTGATGCCATCGATACACTTGTCGCGCAGATTAATACACGCATTGGCGAGTAAAGAAATGGACTCAAACATGCTCTGAGCAATCACAGGCTCCATGACATTAAGCTGCAATTGGCCACCTTCTGCTGCAAACGAAATCGTGTTGTCATTACCCAGCACTTTAAAACACACTTGGTTGACCACTTCAGGAACCACAGGGTTAACTTTAGCAGGCATAATTGACGAGCCAGCTTGCAGCTCTGGTAAGTTGAGCTCATTAATACCAGCGCGAGGTCCGGAAGATAGAAGGCGCAAGTCGTTACAGATTTTAGACAATTTAACTGCAAGGCGTTTTAGGGCGCCATGAGTCATTACATAAGCGCCGCAGTCTGAGGTCGCTTCAATAAGATCTTCTGCCGGTACCACATCCAACCCAGTAACCTGTGCTAAATGCTTCACTGCCAATTGCTGGTAGCCTTGCGCGGCATTGAGACCAGTACCAATTGCCGTCGCGCCTAAGTTAATTTCAAGCAAGAGTTTGGATGTATATTCAAGAGCACGGATCTCTTCATTTAACGTCACAGACCAGGCATGAAACTCTTGTCCAACTGTCATAGGCACAGCATCTTGAAGCTGAGTACGGCCCATTTTTAATACGCCTTTGAACTCTTTGCTCTTTAATGCAAATGCGCCTTTTAAGTATTCTATTGCTTCGATAAGCTTCTGGACACTGTTATAAACTGCGATGCGAAAACCCGTTGGGTAGGCGCAGTTGGTCGACTGGCTCTTGTTAACATGATCATTAGGATTAATAAACTGATATTGCCCTTTTTCTTTGCCCATGATCTCCAATGCAACATTGGCAATCACTTCATTGGTATTCATATTGACCGAGGTTCCAGCCCCACCTTGGAACACATCCGATGGGAACTGATCCATACATTTACCTGTGTCTAGGATCAAATCACACGCTTCAACTATGTATTGGGCGATTTCTTTTGGCAGAACACCAAGCTCGCTATTAGCAAGGGCGGCCGCTTTTTTGGTCATTACCATGCCACGAACAAATTCAGGCACATCGGAAATGGTCACGTTAGAAATATTGAAGTTCTCAATTGCGCGCAAGGTATGGATGCCGTAGTAAGCATCAGCGGGAACGTGTCGCTCACCGAGAAGGTCTTCTTCAATACGGGTTGCATTCGCTGGGTGTAGGGTATCATTTAGGCTAGCCATGATAGGATCCTTAGATAATTATTCTGATGTAAATGAAAATGCTCGCCATTCTGCAACTTAAGAATCCATTCGTCAGAGTTTTTTGGCTGTAAAATACGTCCTGACTTATGGGGCTCATGATACTTCACTCAGCGGATAAAAACGCTATCTTGATCACTTTTTTTATTTTTGCTTTGTTGAATGTTTTTAAACGCTAAACTGGGTTTAAATTGCCATAGCGCTGTGAATTTTTGTCGCTTTCGTTTGAGGTTTGGCAGGCTTTGATCTTACACTAGTGCCAACAAAGGAGGGCATGTGTTTGCTATCGTATTCTTAATATTTGTATTGGTTCCTGTTATCGAGATAAGTTTGTTTATCTCAGTAGGCGATTATCTTGGCTTATGGCCAACTATCGCTATGGTCTTTTTGACCGCATTTCTCGGTGCCTCTTTAGTGCGTAGTCAAGGATTACAAACATTACTCTCAGTGCAAAGCAGGCTCAAGCAAGGAGAACTGCCTGCACAGCAAATTCTAGAAGGTGTATTGCTCGCCGTCGCCGGGGTGCTGCTTTTTATTCCAGGCTTTTTAACTGATACGCTGGGTATGATAGTTCTATTGCCTGCGCCGCGCCGCGCTTTAGCTAAATATCTGATGACCAAAATGGTGGTAAAAGCCTCCGCAGGGTTTGGCTCTCATCAGTTCCGGCAAGATGGCTTTGGCCCCAACCAAGATAATGATGGCCATACGTTTGAAGGTGAATACGAGCGCAAAGAGGACGACAGCAATAACCACCTTAATAAGCCCTAACCTTGAGATGGACGCTATTGATTAGCGTCCGTTCCACCCTTGAGCCTTTATTCTAGTTGTGCTCGAAACTCTCTTCTTTCTTGATAGCTAGCTCGCAAATTTGTAACAAGTCTTTCAATTCAGTTTAAAGTTTGACGCTTATCCAAATATTCATTTTACCTATGGGATCGAAATCTCAATGTCATGGAATGTTGTTTTTAGTTTCATAAAAAACATCAACACTGGTCGAGCTTTATAAGTCTTTTCTCAACAGGAAAAGGGAATTGAAACGCGCTTCTATACCCTACATAACAAAGGAAGCGACGCAAGGTGGACAGAATGAAACAAAAACTCACTCCAACTTTACTTGCAGCAGTGGTCGCAAGTGTTCTCTCTACGCCAGCAATTTCTGAGATCATTATTTCTCAATACGTCGAAGGTAGCAGTAATAATAAAGCCATTGAAATTGCCAATACTGGCGAAGCTTCGGTCGAGCTTGATGGTTACAGTTTGGCTAAATCAGTTAATGGTGGTGGCAATTGGGATAGCAAGCTGTCATTAGATGGTAAAGTCATACAGGCAAAAAGCGTCTTAGTGATTGGCCATTCGCAGTCAAACGAGGACATTCAAAGCCTCAGTGATTTTCTAAACAATGATGTACTTGGCTTTAACGGTAATGATCCGATTGCTTTGCTTAAAGGTAATGATGTACATGATGTAATCGGTGATATGGGCGGAAATAATTTTGCCAAAGATGTCACCTTAACGCGCAGCCAAGATGATTTTTCTCCTTCTTCTCATTACCAAGCTTCAAATTGGCTAGAGTCAGATAAAAATGATATTCAAGGTTTGGGTGAGCTTAATGGTGGTCAAGCGCCAGAGCCGTTTGCATGCGAGCAAGACGGTCATGAGCCAGTCTTTACTTCAATTCAAGATATTCAAGGTGAGGGTAGTCGCTCTCCACTACTCAACAATGGTGACTTCATTTCAGATGATGAGGTGTATGTAAAAGGCATAGTGAGCGCGGTCACCAGCAGTTTGACCAAAGGCTTTTACCTGCAAGCGCTTAACGATGATGGCAACCCGAAAACATCGGAAGGTCTATTTGTTGAAACCAACCAATCTCAGTCTGAGCTTAAACCAGGCGATCTCGTATGTGTCAAAGGTAAAGTTCAGGAAAACTACCAGCAGACCCAGCTAAAAGCGGGCAAAAACACTTGGGTTAAGCAGGGAGAGCACACACAGCCAGTTGCAACAGAGATTGATATTTTGGCCGATGATGCCAGCTTTGAACAAACCCTTGAGCGCTATGAAGGTATGTTGATTAAAACAAGTGCCAATCTTGATATGCGAGTCACGCGCACTTTTGGCTACGATTATGCGGCGAGTCGTAACAACATGGTACTGGCGCAAGGGGGCATCAATATGCATCCTAACCAAGCTTTTGCCGCCGGTTCAGATAAGGCTAAGCAGCAAAGCAAGGACAATAGCGAGCGGCGTTTATTTATTGAATCTGACCAGAAAGCGCCCAATGGTGTTATTCCTTATTACCCAGAATTTGGGGTAACCGACGCTGACCAAGATGGCTCGACCGAAGATTATATTCGCATTGGCGATACTATCCTTGGGCTTGAAGGGGTGCTGAGTTACAGCTATGGCGACTATCGCTTAATTGCCACTAATACCTTAAGCAAAGACAATTTTATTCGCCGCTCCCCACGCACTCAGGAACCAGAAGTTGAACAAAAGGGCGATTTAAGAATCGCGACCTTTAATGTGCTCAATTATTTCAATTCTCCTTTTGGCGGAGATGAGAACCCCAATGGCGGCAATCGAGGCGCTAAGACCTATGCAGAATTTGAAATTCAGCAAGCCAAAATTGTTAATGCCATTTTGCGCCTGGATGCCGATATCATAGGTTTAATGGAAATTGAAAATAATGGCTTGGGTGAAAATGGCGCCATTGGTCAGCTTGTTGAGCAGTTAAACCAGCATATTAATAATAAAAAAGAACGTTATAAGTTTGTCGCCCTCGATACCAATGGTGACGGTATTAAGGATAAAAATGATTATATCGGCACGGATGCGATTACCACAGGGGTGCTGTATCGACCCAAAGTGGTCAAGCTCAAAACACCGCGTGTAATTGAGATGCCAAACCAACAAGCCCCAGAAGTACTCGATGACGATGGCAAGGTGATTGAAGATGGTAAGAATTACCAGCGCAATACACTCGCCCCTACTTTTAAAATCAAAGGCAAAAACAAACAAGGCCTACTTACGGTTGCGGTTAACCACTTTAAGTCCAAAGGCTCCAAATGTTGGGAAGACGCTGCGCCAATCGATGAGGGTGGTCAGGGTGGACAAGACGTTGATCAGCAAGGCTCGTGTGAGAACTTTCGCGTTGCCGCCGCAGTGGCACTAGGAGAGGCGCTTGAAGATATTCCTGGCCATAAAGTGATTTTGGGCGATTTAAATGCTTACGGTAAAGAAGATCCCATGCTGGTTTTAACCGATTACAGCCAAAAGCAATATGGCAAAGTGATTAAAGCGGCGCGCAATACCTATATTGGCGGCGTTGAGCAATTTGGTGATGAAGGCGAGGTTATTCATCACAGCTATGGTTACATTAATGCGGTCGCCGCTAAGCATCCAAATAATTGGAGCTTTTCATACAATGATGAAGTGGGCGCGCTAGACCACATCTTGATAAGCCCAAGTTTGAAGGAGTATATGGTCGATGCCACTGAGTGGCATATTAATGGCGGTGAATCGACTCTGTTTGAATACAGTGATAGATACACAGGAGACTTGCCAAAATATACCGATCACTTTCGCTCGTCAGATCACGACCCCGCAGTACTTGAGTTAAAAATGGCCGGCTCATTTGGCCTTGGCGCAATCGTATCTTTATTTGGTCTAGCCCTATGGCGCAGACGTAAATAAAGCTCGCTGTAAAATAAGCCCCGCCACTGGCGGTAGTGGCGGGGCTTATGAAAGGCATTTTATTTTTGTTAGCGGCGAAGACGGATAAAGTCGCCGGCTTTACTATCAAAAATCCTTCCATCACTAACGCCACATTTTTCAAATAGAGGGTGCCAACCTATATTGGCTTTTACGTGTATGGGAGAGCCCTGAGAGTAGGCCATATAAATCATAGAGGTAGATAGATTGTTTTCGTAGTCATTTGCCCCCCCATAGTAATCAGCCCAAATGCCAAACCATTGTCCATCAACTTTAAACTGTAATGACCGAAACCAGCTATTATTTGTTGTTTCACCAGTAGCGCAAATCTGGATTTCCTCAATCACCCCCTTGGCTTCTTGAGCAAAAGAAATAGGGGAAGTGAGAAGTAATAAAGTAAATAGAAGTTTTTTCATAACAGTTTTCTCAAAAATGTGTAGTAAGAGCTAGGGTTAAGTTATGCTACGCCACTGAAAGCAGTGGCGGTTGGTGTTAGGAATCGTAAAGATTGGTTGGCGTTTCGGTTTTGCAGCGCTCTAAATCGTAGTCATAGGTGACCGCACCTTTGCCTCTAAGTGCTGTTCTTGCAACCATGCCACGCTCTAGATACCAACGTAAGTCTTCACAGGATATGCGGTAACTGATTTCTTTTGAGCGAACGGGATCCCAGCGAAAGTTGCCTGAGAGATACTTAGTGTAATAAATCACACCATTATCTAGAACTTTATAGTTTTTCGCATTTTTGAAATTCTTTTTCGCTTCATCAATGGTTGCTTGTGAGGCTGTAGTTTGAATATTTTCAACTGAGGTAGTTTGACAGGCACTTAATGCAAATACAGTAAGGCCAGCCACTGCAATATTTTTTAATGTCATTTATAGTTCTCGTTTATTTACCACTTTTTGCTAAGTGGCAAATTATAGAGATAAGCATTATCAATGGGTAGTAATTATTCTATAAACGATCGAGTAATCATCGCCAAATTGGCGATGATTGTGCAGAGTCTCAAATCTAGAACCATTTCGCACCGGGATCTTGAGCGCTAAAGGAGCCCGGAAGTGCAAAGCCTAATCCCTTGCCTTTATAGTCCGGAAACAAACGAAATATTTCTGCGACCACTTGGGTAACATTGGTGGCTTTTTTACCATTAGGAAGCGGCTGCTTACCTTTTATTAGTGCCTGAGCAATAGACAAATAATGAATATTTTGATCAGCGAGAGCTTGGATATTATCGCTATAGCCATTGTGCCCAACAAATACATAGTCGTACTCGCTGTACTTGAGCTTTAGCTCTTGAAGGGTTTCTATCCAATTGGTCAGTTCATCTGTATCATCAAGCGGAGTGTACTCGCGAATATAGTTATAAGCGTCGACATAGAGTAAGTCACCCACGAAAAGCCCTTTCGCGCTTTCAATCGCAAAATAGCTATTATGATCGGTTTCAGTATTGTCTATGGTGTGAAAATCATAGATCAAACCATATAAGCTGGTTTTTCCTTTTAGAGCTGTAACAGGCATTTTGGCAATGGCCTGAAATTTTTTACTTTGGTTTAGATCTGCAGCCACATAGGCTTCGGCATAAATAACTTCAATCTTCTCAATTTTATCTAGGTTGCCGTAGTGATCCGAATGCTCATGAGTAATAATGGCGCTTACGGGCTTACCAATCAGTGTTAGGTAGGTGTTGATGTCTTCGCCAAACTGCGGATTTTTTAGTGTGCCCGTATCAACCAGCATGCTGCCAAGTGCGCTCTCAATGATGCTTGCCGTATAGCCACCTTTATCCTTCAATACATGAAACCTATAGTGATCACCAGTAATCACTTTGACCTCTCCCGAGTTTAAGGTCGCCTGATTGGGTGGCGGTGAAAAAAGTTGCCACTTTTGCGCTGCATGGCTCAGCGTTGGTATTGCTAAAGCGATAACCATTAAGATGACTTTCAACATTGGCATAAGACTGTTCCTCTGATTGTTTAATTTGTTAATACGGGAACAAAGCTAAAGGCTAAATGTGCACGCAGTGAGGAGCAAATGTGCAAGTAATGTGAAAGTTATCATTTGGTCCATATTCAATACTGGTGTTGATGTTTATATCGGGGTTAAGATAAGGGCATGAGTCAAGTAACCCAGAAAAAAGTCACCTTGGGCAAGTCTGCCAGTATCCGTTGGAAGCTGTATTGGTTTGTTGTGCTTATCGCAACGTCTGTTGCTCTGTCTATGTACGGTGTGATGCAGTGGAGTGTTGACCGAGGCTTTTTAAGCTATGTTAACCAGCGTGATATCAGCAAAATAGATAAGCTCATTCCTGAGTTAGCAGGTTTTTATCGCCATCATAGAAGCTGGCAGGACTTTGTGGATAAGCCCCAATTGTGGCAAAAGGTGCTTGATGACTTTCTGTCTGAATCCTCTGATGAGAAAGAAACCTCTAACTACTATAGTCACAGCGGTGAAATAACTCATCGCACCTTGTTATTTGATGCGCAAAAGCAGCAAATAGCGGGTATTGCCTATGATGAGCACGAGCCCTGTTTTAAACCAATTCAACTCGATAACAAAACAGTGGGTTATGTCGGTCTTTTACCAAGAGAGTCATTAACAGAATACAATGATGTGGCTTTTCTTCAGTCGCAGCAACATGGGTTATTTATTGTTACAGGCCTAGTAATTTTGGGCTTTGCTTCTTTGGTGTTACCCCTTGCGAGCTCTTTTGTTCGACCGATTGAAAAGTTGCGATTTGCGATGGAGAAACTGGCTAAAAACCAGTCGCAACTACCATTGGTGATCAAGCAAAAAGATGAACTTGGCCTTTTAGCACAGGACTTTAACCGTTTAAAAAACCTACTTGAACAGCAAGAGGAGCTGCGCAAGCAATGGCTAGCCGATATTGCCCATGAGCTGCGCACCCCAATTAGTGTCCTTCAAGCTGAACTTGAAGCGATGGAAGATGGTATCCGAGACTTTAACCAAGAGAGTATTCACTCGCTAAAATTAGATTTGCAGCGTTTGACCCATGTAGTGAAAGATCTTCACTATCTTGCTCTTGAAGATCTTGCGGCGCAGGAATACCAACTGTCGCCGCTTTGTTTGGCTTCAATTGTTGAGCAAGCCATCGCTCGCTATCAGCAGCCCTTCGGCGATAAAGGCATTCAAATATCACTCGATAATGGGCTCGGTGAAAACGATCTTATCTTGCTCGATTTAGAGCGTATCTATCAACTGATAAACAATCTTCTGTCAAATTCACTCAAATATACCCATAGCCCAGGCAAATTAAGGGTGAGATTAGAAGCTGTGGAAGATGTAGTAGAAATGATATGGCAGGACTCGGCGCCAGCAGTGCCTGATGAATCTTTACCCTTGCTCTTTGAGCGTCTGTATCGAGTTGATAGCTCAAGAGACAGAAGCAGCGGCGGCTCTGGACTTGGCTTATCGATTGTTAAAGCCATTGTTGAGCGTCATGGCGGTGTAATCAGTGCCAGTTACAGTGAATTAGGCGGACTAAAATTGGTGGTAAGGCTTCCTAAGGGAAAAGCATGAAGCAACAGGTTTTAATTGTTGAAGATGAAGTGAAACTTGCCGATCTGCTGGCAGATTATATTGAACATGCAGGCTATTGTCCGACCACTATGTACAGCGGCGATCAGGTAGTCACTTGGGTGCAAGACAACCAACCCGCTATGGTGCTATTGGACTTAATGCTGCCGGGTATAGATGGGCTTGAAATCTGCAAAGCCATACGTCAGTTTTCCAATGTGCCGATTATTATGTTAACCGCAAGAGTGGAAGAAATTGATCGCTTACTTGGCCTAGAGCTGGGCGCCGATGATTATATGTGTAAGCCCTACAGCCCAAGGGAGGTAGTGGCTCGGGTTAAAGCTGTGCTCAGACGCTCACAAGGATTGGAATCGCCCGCTACAGATGCCGCTTTGCTGCATTTGCAGCCCGATGCGTTCAAAGCCACATTTTGTGGCCAAGAAATCGCGCTGACGGCGATAGAGTTTAAGCTTGTTCATGCCATGGTGACCCAACCTGAACGAGTGTTTAATCGCCAGCAATTAATGGCTGAGATTTATGATGATCACCGCATCGTCAGCGATAGAACTGTGGACAGCCATATTAAGAAAATCCGCAAGAAGTTTGAGATTATTAATCAAGACTACCAGCCTATTCAGTCCATTTATGGGGTCGGATACTGCTACCGAGCATAAAATTGGCAGGCAAGTCATCCAAGTCGAGCTCGCTACGTGGTTAAATAAAAGAATCTAGTTTCAGTTAATCCTTGCCTTTCGGCTTTGGTAATGCACAATACCGCCTCATATATGCGATTTATCAAAACCATTTAAGAGCTATGCTGCTGATCATCGATAACTACGACTCTTTTACCTACAACTTGTATCAGTACTTTTGTGAGTTGGGCGCAGAGGTAAAGGTGGTGCGTAACGATCAAATTAGCCTTGAAGAGATTGAAGCGCTCAATCCCACTCATTTGGTGATATCACCAGGCCCATGCACGCCGAACGAAGCAGGTATCTCACTTAGCGCGATAGAGCATTTTGCAGGTAAATTGCCTATTTTGGGCGTGTGCCTAGGCCATCAAGCTATAGCGCAAGTGTTTGGCGGGCAAGTGGTGCGCGCACGTCAGGTGATGCACGGTAAAACATCCGCTATTCGCCATAATAACCGCAGCGTATTTACCCGACTCAATAACCCACTCACTGTCACTCGCTACCACTCGCTGGTGGTGAAAAATGACAGCTTACCTGATTGCTTCGAGCTGACCGCATGGACAACGCGAGAAGATGGTTCAATGGATGAAATCATGGGTTTTCAACACAGAACTCTGCCGATTGAAGCAGTTCAGTTTCACCCTGAATCAATCAAAACCGAGCAAGGCCACGAGCTATTGGCTAACTTTCTCGATTGCTCAGCCACTTTCTCTTCTCGCAAAATCTGATATCGATCACTTTTTTTAACATTTATTTCATATTTTATGCTGCGAATATGTTGTGAAAAACTATTCGTTGCCCCTTTGGGCTTTGATGCCTCAAGCCTGTAATCACCATGTTTAACGACAGCTTATGTTAGCTATAAGAATATATTGCTTCATAAAAGCAGTGACTTAGTGCATAAATACTCAATGAAAGTGAGGAGTTGCCTTTTCATGGTTGGATAAAAAGAATAATTCACTATTGAAATGGTTAATTAAATGTAAATACAATGCCGTAATTGCTCATATGCAAAACAAAATGTGCTTTCATTAATAAGAAGGCAAGGATGCAAAAATTGCCTGGCATGCGGTATTGAGAGGGAATGTGCAATGACAGTTGAAAGTAAAGTAGAACGCGGTTTGTTTGATGAGGTCATGGTACCTTGTTATAACCCGATGGAAATGGTGCCTGTTAAAGGTGAAGGTGCACGCGTTTGGGATCAGCAAGGCAAAGAGTACATCGACTTTGCAGGTGGTATTGCGGTGAGCTGTCTTGGACATTGTCATCCAGCTATGGTGAATGCGCTAACAGAGCAAGGTCAAAAGCTTTGGCATTTAAGTAATGTTATGACCAACGAACCAGCGCTGCGTTTGGCAAAAAAACTCACCCAAGTGAGCTTTGCCGACAAAGTGTTTTATGCCAACTCAGGCGCAGAAGCCAACGAAGCCGCTCTTAAGCTTGCGCGTCGCTATGCAGCAGATAAGTTTGGCCCGGAGAAATCTGAAATTATCGCCTTTAAACAAGGCTTTCATGGGCGAACTTTCTTTACCGTTACTGTCGGTGGACAAGCAGCATACTCTGATGGTTTTGGTCCCAAGCCCGGTGATGTGACTCATTTGCCGTACAACGATATCGAGACTTTACGGGCGCATATTTCAGATCGCACTTGCGCGATTATGATGGAGCCTCTTCAAGGAGAGGGGGGTATCATCGCGCCAACCGATGAGTTTGTACAAACGGTTCGTGAACTCTGTGATAAGCACAATGCGCTACTTATTTTTGATGAGGTACAAACGGGTAATGGCCGTACAGGGCACTTTTATGCCTACCAAGGCCTTGGTGTCACTCCAGATATTTTGAGTACAGCAAAATCACTTGGTGGCGGTTTCCCAATTGGCGCTATGCTCACCACTGCAGAGCTTGCTGAACATCTTAAAATCGGTACACACGGCTCAACCTATGGGGGTAACCCACTTGCTTGTGCAGTCGCTGAAGCTGTGGTCGATATTGTCAGCGACCCAGAAACACTCAAAGGTGTTGCAGAGCGCGAAACATGGTTTAGAGAAGGGTTAAACAAACTCAACGAAAAGTATCAAATGTTTGCTGAAGTTCGTGGTAAAGGTTTGTTACTCGGTGCCGCGCTCAATGACGAGTGGCAAGGTCGAGCGCGAGATGTGTTGGTTGCCGCTGGTAAAGAAGGCTTGATGGTGCTGGTCGCGGGTACTAATGTTGTTCGCTTTACACCATCCTTGGTCATCACTAAGCAGGAAGTTGAAGAGGGTTTATCAAGGCTTGATAAAGCTCTAGCAACACTCAGTAAATAATTAAGAAACACGGAAGATCGTCCTAGCGGGGCGATCTTCTTTTTTCAGTTCCACGCATTAGGTATTCCCAACACTAAGACGATCCTCGGCTCTTAAATCCTATAACCTGTTGTGAATGCTATTTGGCTAGATATGAGCCAAATCTTGATGAATGTGGCACTGACCTATGCATCAGGAGGGAATATCGATGCTAGTTGTTCGCCCGATAACAATGTCGGACTACGATGCTTTGCATACTTGCGCCGTCGAATCCGGACATGGATTTACATCACTTCCGGTCAACGAAGAGTTATTGACCAACCGTATTACACACTCTGAATACAGTTTTTCTAAACCCAATGTCAATGAGCCTGGTGATGAAGGCTATTTAATGGTTGGGTTTGATAGCAAGAGTGGTGAGGTAGCAGGGTGTACGGGTATCGAAGCTTCCATCGGTTGGGATGTGCCATTTTATTCTTATCATATCAGCACCATAGTTCACTCATCGCCAAAACTTGGGGTCAATAATGTTGTAAAGCTGCTGACTTTTGGTAACAACTACACAGGTTGCAGTGAGATTTGTACTTTATTCCTAAGACCTAGCTTTCGCGGCGGATTGAATGGTCGATTAATGTCAAAGTGTCGGTTTTTGATGATGGCCGAGCACCCACATCGTTTTTCTAAAACCGTATTTGCCGAAATGCGCGGGGTGTCTGACGATGAAGGTAACTCACCATTTTGGCAATGGTTACAAGAGCACTTTTTCTCCATCGACTTTACTATGGCAGATTACTTAACCGGTATTGGCAAAAAAGGCTTCATTGCCGATCTCATGCCTAAGCTGCCGATTTACATTAACTTGCTCAGTAAAGAGGCCCAAGAGGTCATAGGTCAAGTGCACGAAAATACCAAACCTGCTCTTCGCTTACTTGAAAAGGAAGGTTTCACTTGCCGCAACTATGTCGATATTTTCGATGGTGGCCCATCGGTTGAGTGTGATGTGCGCAATATCGAATCTGTACGCCACTCATTCCGAGCAAAAGTGTCTATTGCGCAGCACTCTAGCTCACAGGATTACCTAATCTCAAATACTTCTTTTGAGCATTTTAGAGCGGTAGCGACTAAGGCTGCATATGATCAGGCCTCTGAGTCTGTCATTTTATCCCCAGAAGCGGCTGAGGCTTTGCAAGTCAAGCAAGGTGACTATGTTCGCATGTTGGCCCAGTAATTGAGAGGAATAATCATATGACACATTGGATTGCAGGTGAGTGGCTAGATGGGCATGGTGCAGCAATAAATTCCATAAGCCCTTACAACAACGAAGTAATTTGGCAAGGACAGAGTGCTTCTCCCGAGCAGGTTGAGTCAGCGGTCAGTGCTGCTCGAAATGCTTTTGTGAGCTGGAAAAAATGCAGCTATACAGAGCGTGAATCAATCGTGCTTGCTTTTGCTGAGAAAGTGAAAGAAAACAGCGAGCAAATCGCAGAGATTATCGCTAAAGAAACCGGTAAGCCTTTGTGGGAGACCCGAACGGAAGCGGCCGCGATGGCGGGTAAAATCGCTATTTCAATTCGTGCTTATCATGACCGCACAGGTGAAGCGCAACGTGAAGCGGCAGGTAACCAGATTGTTTTGCGTCATCGTCCTTTGGGAGTCATGGCGGTATTTGGTCCTTATAACTTCCCTGGTCATTTGCCAAATGGCCATATAGTCCCAGCCCTACTTGCTGGTAACACTGTGGTATTTAAACCATCTGAGCAAACGCCACTAACAGGCGAGTTCGCAATGAAGTTATGGCAACAAGCTGGTCTACCTGCCGGCGTGATTAACTTGGTTCAAGGTGCTAAAGAAACAGGCGTTGCATTGGCTGAATCCAAAGGTATTGATGGTGTATTGTTTACGGGTAGTGCCAATACCGGTCATATCCTGCATCGTCAGTTTGCTGGTCAACCAGACAAAATGCTGGCTTTAGAAATGGGCGGCAACAACCCTATGGTGATTTCTGAGCAATATGGCGACTTAGATGCAACCGTATACACCATTATTCAGTCGGCATTTATTAGCGCAGGCCAGCGCTGTACTTGTGCACGTCGCCTTTATGTTCCTATGGGGGAAAAAGGGGATGCCTTAGTTGCTAAGTTGATTGAATCAACGCAAAAGATTCATGTTGATCAACCTTTTGCGCAGCCTGCACCCTTTATGGGGCCACAAATTTCAAAAGCGGCAGCCGACTTTATTATTCAGGCTCAATCGAATCTGATTAAGCTTGGAGGTCAAAGTTTGTTAGAGGCTAAAGCAGGCGAGGCTGCTTTTGTTACTCCAGGTATCATAGACGTCACGCCAATTGCGCAGCTGCCAGATGAAGAGTATTTTGGTCCTTTACTGCAAGTCGTTCGATACCAAGGTCTAGAGAAAGCGGTCGAGCTGGCTAATGATACTCGCTTTGGTTTATCCGCAGGGCTTGTTTCCACCGATGATAGTGAGTGGGAATATTTTGTCGACCATATCCGCGCAGGTATCGTTAATCGTAACCGCCAGTTAACAGGGGCTAGTGGTGATGCGCCATTTGGCGGCCCTGGCGCTTCAGGTAACCTTCGTCCAAGTGCGTATTATGCGGCTGATTATTGTGCCTATCCAATGGCTTCGATGGAAGGCGATCAAACCGTGTTACCTGAAACACTGAGTCCTGGTGTGGAGTTATAACTAGCACATATAGCACCTTTAGCGAAAAGGGGAGGCTCGCTGAGCCAGCGAGCTGACTCTCAACCCAATAAACTAGACAAGGAGGCGTTATGACGCCAGATGTTTTATTTCAGTCGTTATGGAATGACTATATTCAGCGCTTGTGCCCCTCAGCAGATAAAATTCATCAATTATTGCAAGAAAGCGAGCTCCTGATTAACGACCATATCGCGCTGCGAACTTTTAATTTAAGCCCCGTTGGTATGGAAGTGATAGCCAAGCCCTTTATTGATGTTGGTTACACCCCATGTGGAGATTACCAATTTGAGGCGAAAAAATTGGTGGCGAAACATTACGAACACCCAGATCCTAAGCAACCTAAAGTCTTTATTAGTGAGCTTAAAGTAGAAGAGTGCTCGCCTCAATTGCAGAACATAGTCAAGAAGTTAGTCGATCAGATTGATACCGATAAACTGACAAGCTTCGAATTTTTATCTTCTGGTCGTCTTTGGCAACTGAGCTTTGAAGATTACCAACAACTTGCCAAAGAAAGTGAATACGCTTCTTGGCTTGCTGCTCACGGTTATGGAGCCAACCACTTTACCGTGAGTGTCAATCAACTTACTGCGTTCGATGAAGCAAAACAGGTTAACGATCATTTGCGCCAAGCTGGATTCACAATTAATGAATCAGGCGGGGAGGTAAAAGGCTCACCAGACGTTTTACTTGAGCAATCCTCGACCATGGCAGATAAAGTGCCAGTATCTTTCACAGAAGGCTCCCAGATAGTCCCTGGCGGCTTTTATGAATTTGCTAAACGCTACCCTATGAGTAATGGTGAATTATATCCTGGGTTTGTCGCTGCATCGGCTGATAAGATATTTGAGAGCACAAATATTGGGTCTTGAGTGGGATACACAGACCTCTGAATAAAAAGGCGCCATTCAAGGCGCCTTTTTCTATTCTGTTACGCTAAGCCAATATTGGTCTGGGATCGAACGCGTTTGTTCGCTTAGGTGGGGATTATCTATACTAAAGGCTTTTCTGCTTTTAATGCCCGCTTGTTCAAAGGTTTTTTTCACTAGAGGTGCTTTTTCAAAGAACTCAACAAATGAACCATCTTGGTATGAAGCTTCAAATGCTTTTTTGAGCGTAGCTGCTACCTCAGGGTTCTTAGGGCTCACAAATAGCAGCATAGGAAAGCGGTAAATCAGCATCAGTTTGTCATCAACCACTAGATTAGCCAATTGACTGCGCTGGGCAACTTCGCTGTAGGGTTCGATAACGGCTCGTGGGAATAAATCGGTACGTTCGCTATCAACAATGCGAAAGATATTATCAAAGCTAGGCACTTCTCTCACTTTAAATCCGCCGGATTTTAAGACTTTTACATCTGCCCAGCCTTGCCCCTGTATCATACCAAGTTTACGCAATTCCTCTATGCTGTTTATGCTGCCTAGTTTGGCTGCAGTGGTTTTATTAGTGATAAAAATTCGGTGACCAAGGAGGCCTCTAAAAACTGGGTAGCGAATAGGAAGTAGCTCTTGTTCAAGGGTTTTATCGGCGCCTAGCCAATCTACCGTAATTTTGCCTTCTTTGAGCAGAGTGACTTTACGTGATTGTGAGTCAACAGGTGTTTTATAAGGTTGGAGCAAAATCCCTTCGCCTGATTTATCCACAAGAAACTGGATGAGGTCGATGGCGTACTGGTCTAGTTCAGAACCTTCCCGTGGGATAGGGTGAATAATGGTGGTTTGGGCAACTGAGATTGATGAAAAAACTAGGCTAAAAGCCAATACCAGCGAAGAAAGTAGCTTTAAAATCATGAGTCCATCCTGCCTGAAAGTTACGGTTGAAATTCAAACTAAGGTTAGGATAGAGCAGGCTAATTAACAAATAGGAAAAAAGCCGAGTACAATCATGAACTCGGCTTTATGTATAGAACAATGGTTATCGAGTGCCGTAGACTACGATCGTTTTACCATGTGCTGAAATCAGGTTTTGCTCTTCAAGCATCTTCAAGATACGGCCAACCGTTTCGCGTGAACAGCCAACAATCTGACCGATCTCTTGACGTGTGATCTTGATTTGCATGCCGTCAGGGTGCGTCATGGCATCTGGTTGTTTCGCAAGATTTAGTAGTGTCTGAGCGATACGGCCAGTTACGTCAAGGAAAGCAAGGTCTCCGACTTTTTGACTGGTTACCTGCAAACGACTTGCCATTTGAGCCGACAAGCGCATTAGGATATCAGGGTTGACTTGGATAAGCTGACGGAATTTCTTGAAAGAAATTTCTGCCACTTCACAAGGTGATTTTGCTCGAACCCACGCTGTGCGTTCTTGGTCTTCTTCGAACAAACCAAGCTCACCAATAAAGTCACCTTGGTTTAGGTACGACAGGATCATTTCCTTGCCTTCCTCGTCCTTAATAAGTACCGCAACTGAACCTTTGACTATGTAGTAAAGCGTTTCCGCTTTCTCACCAGCGTGGATCAGTGTGCTCTTAGATGGGTACTTATGAATATGACAGTGTGAAAGGAACCATTCTAATGTTGGATCAGTTTGAGGTTTACCTAGAACCATAATATCTCACTTCCTCTGCAGGGTACGCTTGCTTCTTTCCATGTTTTAGCTAAGCCTTGAATCAAGACTTATTAGGATAAGAGTACTTTTCAAATGCTGCAAGCCATCTTTGTTTCTGTTTCAAATAGTATCTTTTTTTTGAATTGATTTCTTGATTTTAATCGCCTTCACTTGGCTATTTTGTGCACAAAAGTGTGCGACTGATCACGCAATCAAAAGTAATCCTGTATACAAAGTAAGTCTTAACCAATTTTTCCCGTTTCTATCAACTGCTGAAGTATTGGCCTAACTATCAATTCGACGGCAAAACTCATCTTTCCACCGGGTACAACTATGGTGTTGTGACGTGACATAAATGAGCCATCTATCATTGCTAGTAGGTATGGGAAGTCGACATTTTTTATTCCCCGAAGGCGGATAACAACAAAACTCTCATCAAGGCTTGGGATGCCTTTGGCGTTTAGTGGGTTTGATGTATCGACGGTAGGTACTCGCTGGAAGTTAATATGAGTGCGAGAAAACTGCGGGGTGATGTAATTAAGATAATCATCCATTGAGCGAACAATCGAGTCCATCACAGCCTCTCGTGAATGTCCTCTGTCTCGGGTGTCGCGCACGAATTTTTGAATCCATTCAAGGTTGACGATAGGCACCATGCCTATCAAAAAATCCACATGCTGCGCAACGTTAACTTCACCGTCGACTACACCACCATGTAAGCCTTCATAAAACAGCACGTCGGAGCTTTCTGGTAGCTCTTGCCAAGGGGTAAAAGTACCGGGCATTTGATTGTAGGGAACCGCTTCGTCAAAGGTATGGAGATAACGTCGAACTTTTCCTGTACCTTCATTGCCATATTTGCGGAAAAATTCAGCTAAAGCAGGGAAGTCATTGGCTTGAGGTCCAAAATAGCTGATGTGCCGCCCCTGCTCGCGAGCTTTGCGAATTTCAACATCCATTTCGGGGCGAGTAAAGCGGTGAAAGCTATCTCCTTCAACCCAAGCTGGCTTGACCTTCATCATATTGAACATTTTACGAAAAGCTTCAGATGTGGTCGTAGTACCTGCACCTGAAGAGCCAGTAACGGCGATAACTGGATGTTTTGCTGACATGACAACCCTTGTCTATGAATAACTGTCCACTGTTGCAGTTCACTATAACATGCTTTGCAAAGACAGTACGGTATGTAGTGCTTTAAAAGGAAAATTTATGCTTAAGTTGAATATCTACACTTTCATGTAGTTCAGAGAAAACTATGACAGCATCACCAGATTCAAGTTTTTGTTTTATTTGATTTATCTTGTTTTGCAGTGAGGCTTCTACAGCGCCGTAGTCTGTGCCTTCTCGAAGGACAAACTCTTTGATTAAATTGTCTAAGGTGTCTGGGGCAATGTCTTGCCAAGGAACGATCATAAATACCTCTTTCTTTTATGTTCGGTATTAGTAAAAGCGCTAGCTAGATGGTACCAAGCTTTGATAGTAAGCGGGTAATGTCTCTTCAAGCCAAAATCTCGGTTTTATGGCACTTCCTGTCACAAAGCCAACGTGACCACCTTGCTCATAGAGTCGATAGTCTATATTGCTTGGTAGAGCGTATTTTGGGATGACCGCCTCTGTCATAAAGGGGTCGTCTTTCGCGTGTATGATCTGCAAAGGAAGACGAATATCTTTGAGTTTGTGAATAGCAGAGCAGCGCTGATAATAGTCATCAGCACCTTTAAATCCATGCAAAGGTGCTGTAATTAAGTCGTCAAATTGGTATAGCTTGGTCACTCGTTTGATACTTTGATAAGAAACATCTAACTCTCCCTTGATTAAGTGATGCTTTCGCAGCGCACTCTTTTTTAAAGAGGAAAGTAAGTAGGTTTTGTAGATTTTTGAAAAGCCTTGTTCGATACGCGTGGAGCATGCCGAGAGATCAAGTGGCGCTGAAACAATCGTGGCTGCTTCGAGTAGGGGATCCTGATTGTATTGTGCGAGGTAGTTCGCCAGCATGTTACCACCAAGCGATATGCCAACAGCAATCTTTCTTTGATTGGGAAACTGGCGGTCAATATGTTCGAGAAAAAAACGCGCATCTTCTATCTCACCGGAGTGATAACTGCGAGCATTATGGTTGGGCTCGCCGCTACAACCACGGAAATGCATCATTACCGCTAGCCAGCCATGCTGGGAAAAAGCGTGCATTAAGCCGTTGGCATAAGGGCTATAGAAACAGCCTTCTAGACCATGAAAGAGAATAAAAACAGGCTTTTTCTGAGCTTGTTCTGCGTGCCAGTTTTCACTCCATGCTAGGTCGAGAAAGTCGTTATCCTGGGTTTCTAGCCTTTGCCATATAGGCTCAAATAACGCTTTTTTACGGATAAAGCGCGGCGCTAATGTTTGCAGGTGCGGATTAGATAAACCTCTAGCAGCAGTAAAATGGGTCATAATACTTCCTATTTGGGCACCACTTCTTCAATTGGTTGAGCAAAAGCTTGATGTAAGTGCTCTCCTCCAAGTTGACGGCAGTATCTAAGGGTCAGAGGCTCATTTTGATTGTGCAATAACGTGATACTGTTGATGCAATCAACTAGATCAGACTGTTGTTGTTTTTCAAGTTGTAGCTCGAATTGAAGTGACTCTCGATATAAGGTTTCTGAAATGTGTGATTTGAGCTTACGGCGTAAATCTCGGTAGCTGTGGAGTAAGGCTTCAGAGCGTCCTAGACATTCTTCTACTCTATGCCAGTCTTCATCGAGAAAAGCTGCTTGCTGCTCGTCCAGCCACTTCAGGAGCAGCAAAAGGTTAACGTTACCTTTGAACTGATTTTGTAAATTAAGGCACGCATCTTTGACTTCTCGGACGCTATAATATTGCAAGCTAAATTGCCACAGGCGTTCTAAGGTGAGGGACACAGATACGTGCTTGGAATTCATGGGTGATTAAACTCCTGTTCCATTTGTTCAAGTTCTTCTTGGTGTGTCATCCATTCTAATTCTACTTCTTCAAGCTCAATTTTCGCTTGGGTTTGCGCTGCTAACACCCCGTTAAGTTTAGCTTTATTTTCTGGCTCATACAGTGAGTTATCAGACAATTGTAATTCTGCTTGGCTAAGTGTGGAGTTTAAATTGTCCATCTTAGTTTCCAGTTTGGCTATTGCTTTGCGAATCGGCGCGGTTTGTTTGCGTAACTCTGCTTCGCGGCGTTTTTGCTCTTTCTTAGCGGCGGCACTGTTTGTGGCGATTTTTTCAGATGGTGTAGGTTGGGCTTCACGGCGCTCTGCTTTTTGTTGTTCAGTGAGCCACTTATAGTACTGATCTAGGTCGCCATCAAAAGGTGCGACTTGCTTGTTGTGAACCAAGTAGAGATCATCAGTGGTGGCTCGCAGTAGATAGCGGTCATGCGAAACGATAACCATAGCGCCTTCAAAGGTTTGCAGGGCAAGTGTTAGCGCTTGTCTCATATCAAGGTCTAGGTGGTTAGTCGGCTCATCGAGTAGCAATAGGTTTGGCTTTTGCCAGACGATCAGCGCCAGAACAAGGCGTGCTTTTTCTCCGCCAGAAAAGGGCGCTACTTTCTCTAGTGCTTTTTCACCTTGAAAGCCAAAGCTGCCTAGATAGTTTCTTAGCTCCAGTTCATTTTTATCTGGTGCAATTTGCATCATATGCTGAAGCGGTGTTTCCTCTGGATGTAGAGTTTCCAACTGGTGCTGCGCGAAATAACCGATTTTGACGCCTTGGGAGTAGGTCAGCTCACCCGCTTGGCTTTTTAACTCGCCAGAGAGTAATTTAATCAGAGTTGATTTACCTGCACCATTTCGCCCGAGCAAACCAATACGACTGCCAGGTACAAGGTTGAGGCGAATTTTCTCTAAAATTAGATTGTCACCATAACCTGCCGATACTTGGTCCATCATAATAATCGGGTTTGGCAGAGCATCGGGTTGGCGAAACTCGAAGCTAAACGGATTGTCAAACTGCGCAGGTAATACTTTTTCCATTCGCTCCAGAGCTTTAATTCGGCTTTGTGCTTGGCGAGCTTTTGAGGCTTTATATCGGAATCGGTCGATATAGCTTTGCATGTGCGCCATTTGTTTTTGCTGTTTCTGGTACTGAGCTTGTTGAAGGAGCAACTTTTGCGCGCGCTGGTCTTCAAAGGATGAGTAGTTCCCCGTGTATTCGTTCATCTGCTGATTTTCAACATGTATGATACGCCCAACCACAGGATCGAGAAAATCACGGTCGTGAGAGATTAAGATCAGGGTGCCAGGGTAATTTTGTAGCCAACGCTCTAGCCACATCACAGCATCTAAGTCTAAGTGGTTGGTTGGCTCATCCAGGAGCAATAAGTCGGAGCGACAAAGTAGCGCTTGAGCGAGGTTTAAGCGCATCCGCCAACCACCAGAGAACTGAGTCAGGTTCCAGTTCATCTGCTGCTGGGAAAAGCCAAGACCATCAAGCAGCTCAGCGGCGCGAGCTTTTATACTGTAACCACCTATGGTTTCGATTTTTCCATGCAGCTCAGCAACCAAGGTGCCATTGTCTTTTTGCTCTGCAGCGCTTAGTTCAGCTTCAAGGCGGCGATACTCACGATCACCATCAATGACATAGTCCAATGCTTGGCGCTCTAATGCCGGTGTTTCCTGTGCAACCCACGCCATCTCCCAGTATGAAGGGCAGTTGAAGTTACCAGCATCGATAGAAAGTTCATTTTTGATTAAGGCAAATAGGGTGGATTTTCCGCAGCCATTTTTACCCACTAGGCCGACTTTATCGCCTGGGTGTATGGTTGCTGAGGTGTTATCCAGTAGAGCTTTGCCGCCACGAAGGAGCTGGATGTCAGAAAAGGTAATCATAGTTTATGCTTTATTATTTAATATTTCTCTTATCGCGTCGAATAGTAGGTGGAATGAGATAAAATGTCGATCATTGCGTTATGCTTAACAACAACGTATAACAAACTCATACAGATAAAAAATCTCTTATGTCTTGAAAACAGAAGGATGACTGCTTAAAACATGGCGGTAAATGATTTAACCAACGAACTTCCTAAAGTTGCAAAAGTACTGGTGATTTATGCACATCCAGAGTCACACAGTTCAGTTGCAAATCACGTCATGATCAAAAAGATCGCGTCGTTAGAACATGTGACGGTACGAGATCTCTATGCCTATTATCCTGACTTCTTTATTGATGTTGATGCCGAGCAGCGGCTTCTTCTCGAACATGATGTGATTGTATTTCAGCATCCACTTTATATGTATTCTTGCCCAGCGCTTCTCAAAGAATGGATGGATAGAGTGCTAGCCAAAGGGTTTGCTTATGGTAAGGGAGAAGCACTCAAAGGTAAGTATTGGCGCAGCATTATTACTACAGGGGGAAATGAGGAAGCTTTCTGTAGTGAAGGCTATAACCGATATCCTTTGTCAGAAATACTCCAGCCGTTTGAATTGTCAGCGGCCTTGTGCCAGATGCACTGGATAGAGCCTTTAGTTCTTTATTGGGCACGAAATATCACTGAAATGGATCGCTATCAACATGCGGAGAACTACCACCATTGGTTGCTTCATGTCACGACAGATTTTGCGACTAGCCTCAATGTAGAAGGAGATCCGTTTGGCACTTGAAAGTGATTTCTTACAAAGCAGTGTGATTTTTTTAACCGCAGCTGTCATTGCAGTGCCGCTTGCCCAGCGGCTCGGGCTTGGTTCTGTACTTGGCTACCTTCTGGCTGGTGTAGTGATTGGCCCTTGGGGGTTGAGCTTAATCAGTGATGTTGAAGCTATTTTGCATTTTGCCGAATTTGGCGTAGTACTGCTGCTGTTTTTGATTGGTTTAGAGCTTAACCCCAAAAAGCTATTGCAGATGAAGGGGCCTATTTTGGGACTGGGCGGGGCGCAAGTTGTCATCACTACAGCTGCGCTGGGTGTTGTGGCGTATTTTTGCGGTCTTAGTTGGCAAACAGGTTTGGTTATCGGAATGGGTTTGGCTCTGTCCTCCACGGCAATAGCTCTAAAAGTGATAGAAGAGCAAGGGCTTGCTGGCAGTGAAACGGGCCAATCTGGTTTCGCAGTTCTCTTGTTTCAAGATATTGCCGTGATTCCAATGCTTGCCCTTCTTCCGGTTTTGGCGGGTAACACCGCTGGTAACTGGTCCGATGCCATTTGGATGTTGTGCGGTGTTATAGGCTTACTGGTTGGAGGTCACTTCCTGCTACGGCCTTTATTTCGCTATGTGGTTTTAAGTGGTGTACGTGAGCTATTTACAGTCGCGGCATTATTACTAGTGATTGGTATTGCTTTGTTGATGAAGCATCTTGGCCTGTCGATGGCTTTGGGTACTTTCCTTGCTGGCGTGCTGCTGGCTGAAAGTGAGTATCGTCATGAATTAGAAATTGCTATTGAACCATTTAAAGGATTACTACTCGGTCTTTTTTTTATCGCAGTAGGCATGGCGGTAAATCTGGGCTTGCTGGCTCTTGAGCCTCTTAATGTATTGGGGGGGGTGATTGGTTTAGTTGTTATCAAGGGATTGATTCTTTACTTCTTGGCCAGATTGTCAGGCGGGCGGCCAAAAGTACGCAGCAAAATGGCGGCGATTTTAAGCCAAGGTGGTGAGTTTGCCTTTGTTATCTTCACCGCAGCGAGCAAAGAAGGACTCATTGCCCCTGAACAAAATGCCTTTTTGCTGGTGGTAGTGAGTTTATCTATGGTGACGACTCCGCTTCTTTTGATGGCGCAAAGCAAGTGGTATGCGCGAGGGTTAAACTTTGACGAGTCAGGATTAAAGCGTAGTGATGTTGTTAATCGTCAGCCAAGAGTAATAATTGCAGGTTTTGGCCGTTTTGGTCAGATCATTGGCCGTTTAATGTATGCCAACAAAATCCGCGTCACTGTATTAGAAAGTGATGCTAGCCAGATTCACTTATTGAGAAAATACGGGTATAAAGTGTTTTATGGCGATGCCACTCAACTTGACTTATTAAGGGCTGCTGGAGCCAGTAAAGCTGAAGCAATGGTGATATGTACTGACTCGCCAGAAGAGATCATGAAAATTGTCGAGTTATGTAAGTATCACTTTCCGCATCTTAAGCTGTTTGCCCGTGCACGAAGCCGTGTCGAAGCGTATCAGCTTATGAGTCACGGAGTAGAAAATTATTCCCGAGAAACCTTCTTGGGAGCCTTAGATCTTGGCCGCCAAGCATTGGTGGAGCTCGGAATGCACCCTTATCAAGCTAAACGAGCGGAAGCGCATTTCAAAAAACTCGATCACGGTATGTTGAAAGAGCTGCTTCCTCAGCATCACGAAGACAAACAGTTGGCGATGAGAGCCAAAGAAGCCCGCAAAGAGCTGGAAGAAATCTTTGGTCGGGAAATGGAAAAAGATCAACAATCAAAGAACTTTTGGGATTAACTCCAAACCCTGTTTACCTTCTATGCGTAAAAGTATTGTCAGAGGGATTCATGGTGATGTATTGGAATGAACACAATGAAAAAAAGATTTATCGCAGGTGCTAGCTGTCCTAAATGTTCTCAGCAAGATACTTTACGTTGGTGGATAGAAAATAACATTGAACTGGTTGAGTGTGTTGAGTGCGAATATCAAGAACAACGTAAGCCTCAAACTGTGGAAAAAACTGAACATGCGAAACAAGAGATGATCGGAATTTTTAAGCCGGATTAATTGAGTTTCTGTAATTGATCCCCATAATAGCGGCATAGAAAACAGTAAATCGGAGCAATAGTTTGCTCCGTTTCTTTATCTCCTTGGAGTCATTATGAAAATTGAAAAAAATGTAGTTGTCAGCCTAGCTTACCAAGTCAAGCTAGAGGATGGTGTGGTTGTTGATCAATCGACAACAGAAGCGCCACTTGATTACTTGCACGGCAACAACAACCTGATTACAGGTCTTGAAACGGCTCTAGAAGGTAAGGAAGCTGGCGCTCAGTTTTCAGTGACTGTCTCGCCTGAAGAAGCGTACGGCGATCATAATGATGCGCTTGTACAACGTGTTCCTGCCAACGTGTTCCAAGGTGTAGAGCAAATTGAAGTCGGCATGCGCTTTTTAGCTGATACTGACCAAGGTCCAATTCCAGTAGAAGTAACAGAAGTTGATGGTGACGAAGTTGTGGTGGATGGTAACCATATGCTCGCGGGTCAAACTCTTACGTTTGATGTGGAGGTGGTGTCTGTACGTGAAGCAACTGCGGAAGAAATTGAGCATGGTCACGTTCACCAAGCAGATGGTAGCTGCGGTAGTCACGATCACGGCGATGATCACGATGACTGTTGTGGTAGTGGTAGCTGCAGCTCGCACTAATTGAGTAAAGCCGCCCATTAAGGTTGTAATAAAGCGCAAGTTTAAGAGATTAACTTGCGCTTTTTGTTTGTCTAGGGAATTAATCCTATCAGCATGCAGGAGCAATACGTGAGTAAACCATTTTCAATTGCCATCCATGGCGGTGCAGGCACCATTTTACGCGAGCAAATGAGTAAGGCGCTAAATGAAGAAATTCGCCGTGATTTAGAAAAATCAGCTCGGGCAGGCCATGAGATACTAGCCCATGGTGGTGATGCAATGGACGCGGTAGTAGCAGCGGTTAAAGTGCTCGAAGATTCGGAGCATTTTAATGCAGGGCGCGGCTCTGTTTTGACTCATAAAGAAATGGTAGAGATGGATGCCTCTGTCATGCATGGTAAAGATGAGAAAGTTGGCGCAGTGGCAGGTGTGCGCCATATTCGAAACCCTGTGGAATTAGCTCGCGATGTCATGCAGCATAGTCCTCATGTGCTGTTGATTGGCGATGGAGCTGAAGAGTTTGCTTTTGGGCATCAACATACCTACACAGAACAAGATTATTTCGTCACCGATCGCCGCTACGATCAATTGCAATCAATGAAAGAGAAGGGATTGTTTGCGCTGTCAGAGTCTAAATACCCTGATGATAATAAGCATGGTACGGTTGGGGCAGTGGCCTTCGATCAGCAAGGCAATCTTGCAGCAGCGACCAGTACTGGCGGGATCACCAATAAGCAATATGGCCGCGTAGGAGATTCGGCGATTATTGGTGCAGGCACTTATGCACAAAATGGTAATCTGGCTGTCTCAGCCACAGGTATGGGTGAATATTTTATTCGCAAAACAGTGGCCAGTGACATTGCAGCGCGAATGCGCTATCTAAAAGAAAATGTTCAGCAAGCCTGTGAAGCAGTTATCCATGGTGAATTAAAAGCCATGGGTGGAGAAGGCGGCGTCATCGCTATTGATGGCGATGGGGAAATACATTTTTCTATGAATACCAGTGGTATGTATCGCGCCAGTATTGGCCTTGATGGGTGTTTAACGGTTAAGATTTACGCCGACGAGTAAGCCTTAAATTGAGTTTAAATTCAGAGTACACAGTCGCTTAGTCAAGGATGGCTTGCTCATGATTAAAAAATGACTGCAACAAATGTAATTCGGTGCTAGAATCCATTTTTAACTAGCAATCAGACTTGGATAGATGGGAAATAACGTAGTCGTTCTGGGCACCCAATGGGGTGACGAAGGTAAAGGTAAAATCGTAGACCTTTTAACTGAAGATGCAAAATACGTGGTTCGCTACCAAGGCGGTCACAACGCAGGTCACACTCTTGTCATTGACGGTGAAAAAACCGTTCTTCACTTAATTCCATCAGGTATTCTTCGCGATAACGTCAAATGTGTTATCGGTAATGGTGTTGTACTATCGCCAGAAGCACTGTTGAAAGAAATGAAACCTCTTGAAGAGCGCGGCATTCCAGTTCGTGAACGTCTTTTCGTTTCTGAAGCTTGTCCTCTAATTCTCCCTTACCATATTGCTATCGATAACGCGCGTGAAATTGCGCGTGGTAAAAAAGCAATTGGTACCACGGGCCGTGGTATCGGTCCTGCTTACGAAGACAAAGTCGCTCGTCGTGGTTTGCGTGTTGGCGATCTTTTCGATAAAGAAGTTTTCGCCGAGAAACTGAAAGAAGTCATGGAATTTCATAACTTCCAGCTTGAGCATTTCTACAAAGCAGAAACGGTTAGCTATGAAGCGGTTCTTGAGCAGTGCATGGGCTATGCTGAGCTTCTCACTTCGATGGTTATGGACGTGACTGATGAGCTGGATGCCGCTCGTAAGCGCGGTGACAAAATCATGTTCGAGGGTGCTCAAGGTACGCTTTTAGATATCGACCACGGTACATATCCATATGTAACCTCATCTAACACTACTGCTGGTGGTGTAGCCGCAGGTTCTGGTTTTGGTCCTCGCCATATTGGTTATATTCTAGGTATCACTAAAGCTTATTGTACTCGTGTTGGTTCAGGTCCATTCCCAACTGAGCTATACGATGGTCAAGACAAACAAGATCCTGTAGGCAAACACTTAGGTGATGTTGGTCATGAGTTTGGTGCTACGACAGGTCGTTTGCGTCGTACTGGCTGGTTTGATGCTGTGGCTATGCGCCGGGCTATCCAAATCAACTCGTTAACTGGTATGTGCTTAACCAAGTTAGATGTTCTTGATGGTCTAAAAGAGATCAAGATCTGTACTGGTTACAAGATGAAAGATGGTACTGTTCTAGAAGTCTCACCAATGGCGGCGGAATCTTTTGAAGAAGCTACGCCAATCTACGAAACCATGCCTGGTTGGTCTGAAACTACTTTTGGCGCTAAGTCTCTAGAAGCGCTACCACAAGCCGCTTTGGATTACATCAAACGCATCGAAGAGCTAACGGGTGTACCCGTAGATATCATCTCTACCGGTCCAGATCGTAACGAAACCATCATCAAGGTTCATCCTTACCAAGCGTAAGTTTGCTTTGTATGAAGAGTGAGAAAAACCAGCACTAGAGTGCTGGTTTTTTATGTCTGCTGGTTAAGCCTATACTTAACTCTTAAGGTGGCAATTTTTTGCCAGTCATCGGCAATTTTGATTAAAGACTTAGCTGCCGAGGTCGATAAAGAATTCAAGATGGTGAAATGCAGGCCAATCTTGAGTTCATAAGGCGTGATATTACGCCACTGCCTTGATTAGGCAGATAAACACATTATCGAAGTCAAAGAGTGCAGACGATGAAGCTAAGAAAGTTAGCTGCTTCGATGGTATTATTGTTTGGGGCTTCTGCGGCTGTTGCCGATGAGTTTACCGATATTGGTGAACCTATACCCATTTATACCGAAGCTGAACTAATAAAACTAATTAATGAAAATAAGCATCTAGAGCAAGTTAAGGCCGATAATTGTCAGATTGTTGAAGATATCGTTGCCCGGGCGACTCGGATCAGTTTGCCTTCGTACGAGTTCTTATATGGTGACATGCTGGCGTGGGGTGTTTGTGTCGAGCAGGACGTTGAGCTTGGGCTTTATTATATCGAAAACGCCGCTCATCAAGGTCTGCCTGCTGCACTAGAACAGCTTGGGCGTTATTACTCGCGGGGCACCTTGGTGCAACAAGATAAAGAGCGCGCCATACCTTACCTGAGGGAAGCCGCCGCCATGGGTAACTTAAAAGCCAGAATTCACTTAGCTGAATTGCTGCTGCGAGACTATGGCAGTCCGCTAGACTACGAAGATGCCTATCGATGGCTCTACGCATCTGTCACCGCTGATCAGCGTACCCACAAACGGATCTCGATTTTGCGCCAAGGACTCGAACGTCGTATGCCGCAAAATATTATTGCTAGAGCGAAGAAACGCGAAACCTCTTGGTAAAGTCCAGTTATATTTCATCCTGACTGCACTCAGGTTTGACTCAGATAAAAATCACCCACACGGGTGATTTTTTCATATGGTGTGCAGAATAGGCGGCAGACTATTTGTTATCTATACGTAAATCACGTATAATTTTTGTATGAAAAGTGTTTTTGTCGAATCCAGCATATTTGAAAAGTATCGCAGCCAATACCTCAGCGATGAAGAGTTTAGACTCTTTCAAGCAGAGATAATGTCTAACCCTAAACAAGGGGATGTCATTCAAGGAACGGGTGGTTTGCGAAAAATTAGAGTTGCAAGTAAATGTAAGGGGAAACGAGGCGGCTCTCGTATTATTTACTATTTTTTAGATGAACAACGACGCTTTTATTTGCTCACCATATATGGCAAAAATGAAGTGTCTGATTTGACAGCAGAGCAAAAGAAACAGCTTAAGGCTTTTATGGAGGCATGGCGCAATGAACAATCGTGATTTATTTGCAGAGTTAAGCTCTGCTCTTTCTGAAGCCAAACAACATTCAGAAGGTAAGCTAACCCTAAAGACCTATCAAGTTGATGATATTAATGAACTAAATATTTCACCTGAAGAGATTTTGAGTCTTCGAGAGCAGTTTAATATGTCTCGTGGTGTATTTGCTCGGCTCTTGCACACTTCATCTCGCACGCTAGAAAGCTGGGAACAAGGCCGAAGTGCACCAAATGGACAAGCGGTAACGCTGCTTAAACTGGTTCAACGTTATCCCGAAACTTTGTCGCAAATCGCTGAGCTTTAGTGGTTCTCCAATCGAGCTTTTATATTGCTTGAGCGTACAGTGAGTTTCTTTTCAATCTTATAAATTGTTATGCAGTCTATACTTACATGGATTTGGTAAGTTGGATATGTACATGAAAGATATTGAAAAGTTTTACAGGATGAAAGCGTTGCTTGAATATCAAATAAATGATGCAAGTGCAAAGACAAATACTGTTATTGCGTCGTTAATAGCTTGGTTTGCTCTATATCTTACTGAAGCGATTAAAGATGGAAGTAGCGTTTTCGCTATTTTTGCTTTTGTAGGCATAATTATTCTGACGTGTGTATCAATTTTTTATTACCTAAAAGGGCAAAAAAGAACAATAGAGCTTTCACGAATGAATGCAGCTATGCATTTCTTGAGGCAAGACAATGCTTAGTGATTTCGCATATATGCTAATCCCTTTTATAGGTGTATGTATTATAGGAATATATGCATACTTTGATGTTTGGTATAAAAAGTATGAGAAAGATTTAGAGCTTGAGAATGAAGTTACGGTCTTGATTAGTAATCTGCGCAAAGCACACTTAAAAAGTAATCAGTCAACTGATCACATGAAAGATACCAGTTTGAATGACAAGCCCCCCGAACAGAATGTAGACCTCGAAGGTAATGTTTTTTTAAGTGACGGAGAGCCTACTTCACGGCCTGAAGAGCGTCTAAAGTCTTTAATTCCGTTAATCAATAACATTAACTACGATGGAATCGTCGATATTATTATTGTGCTTAATGATATAAGCGAGCAAGCTAATCTATTAGCTCTAAATATGGCGATTGAACTTGCTCGTTCGGGAGAAAAGGGTAATAGTTTTTCGGCGGTGGCAGATGACGTAAGCTTTTTAGCACGAAAAGTAGAAAAGCTGTCTCTGGAAACTCGTTCAATAATGGATTCTATAAAGAATCATCAAAATAGTTTTGCAGATCAAGTCCAAGTGGCAAATCTAATTTATGAAGTGGCAGAAATTCTCAACTTTGTTTCTTGTTTGGCTAAATTAGGAGAAAAAGTTGCAAAAGACGTCGAGAAGAAAACGGAAGAAATACCTAGTATGGTCACTGGGGTTATATCTATTAGGCAGGATGCGAAACAGACTTTAACAAGGTTGAGTCAAACGGATAAGGAAAGCCGTAGTAATATTTATAACTACCTTCTATCTTGCTTAGAGTAGGTTTTACAACGAAGTGGGGGGCACTAAGAGTCAGTTTGCTTTTTGTTGATAGATTGTTAGATACTAGAATGATTATTTTTATATTATTGTTGTGCAAACCTGCATACTATCTCAGGCCCAGATATAGACAGTTCAAGAACCATCCAAAGATCATCTTGCTACCATCACTAAAAAAACCAGACCTACCCACCTTAAATAATGAAAATAGCCTAACAATTTGGCATTTTGACCTAACACTTCTGTAGCTTAGTAATTGAGTCGGATATACTAGCTTTAAATACCTTCCTTGTAGAATTAGGCCTGCCTATGTCAGAACACACCCCAAACGACCCTTTTGCTGAACGCGAATCCGAGAAATACGACAATCCTGTCCCCAGTCGTGAGTTTATTCTTGAGTTTCTTGAGCAAGCGGGTGTGCCGCTCAATCGCAATGACTTGTTTGAAGCCCTGCATTTAAAAGGTGAAGAGCAGTATGAAGGCTTACGTCGCAGACTAAGGGCGATGGAAAGAGATGGTCAGCTAGTGTTTACCCGCCGTCAGTGTTATGCCGTGCCTGAAAAGCTGGAGATGATTAAAGGTTATGTCATTGGCCACAAAGATGGTCATGGCTGGGTGCGTCCCGAAGGCAGTATAGGCAAAGAAGGGGATGTGTTACTGCCTCATCATCAAATGAAAAACCTGCTTCACGGTGATTTTGTTTTGGTGCAACCAACACAAAACTCGAAAAAAGGCAAAAAAGAAGGCCGTTTGGTGCGGGTGCTGGAAGAAAGGCAAGGACAAATCGTTGGTCGCTTCTTTATGGAATATGGGTACTCTTATGTGGTGCCAGATGATTCAAGGCTAAGCCAAGACATTCTTATTCCTAATGAGCTGCGTGCTGGAGCGAGAATGGGCAATGTGGTGGTGATTGAAATTACCGACCGCGATTCTCGTACGCGCGGCATGATGGGCAAAGTGGTGGAAGTACTAGGCGAGAATATGGCGCCTGGCATGGAAACGCAGATTGCCATTCGTACTCACCAAATCCCTCATGAATGGCCAGAAGAAGTCGATGCTCAAATCGAGGGCTTAGGTGAAGAGGTGCCTGAAGAAGCCAAACAAGGGCGGGTTGATTTGCGCGAATTGCCTTTAGTGACAATCGATGGTGAAGATGCACGAGATTTTGATGATGCCGTTTACTGTGAGGCGAAAAAAAGCGGCGGTTGGCGTCTTTGGGTCGCGATCGCTGATGTCAGCTACTACGTGCGTCCAGATTCTGCGCTAGACAAAGAAGCCATTAATCGTGGTAACTCAGTGTATTTCCCTTCTCAAGTTGTGCCCATGTTGCCCGAAGTGCTGTCTAATGGTCTTTGCTCGCTCAACCCTCAGGTGGATCGCCTGTGTATGGTGTGTGAGATGACAGTATCTGAATCGGGTAAGTTATCAGGTTATAAGCATTATGAAGCTGTGATGAATTCCCATGCGCGCCTAACGTATAATAAGGTCCATCATATTCTTGAAGGTGATGAGGAGCTGCGCCAGCGCTATGAGCCTTTGGTGCCTCACCTTGAAGAGCTGCACAAGATGTATAAGGTGCTTAAACGTGCACGCGATCATCGCGGTGCGATTGAATTTGAAACCGTTGAAACCAAATTTATCTTTAATGCTGAGCGCAAGATAGACAGTATCGAGCCTGTAGTGCGTAATGATGCGCACAAAGTCATTGAAGAGTGTATGATTTTGGCCAATATTGCCTCGGCATCTTTAGTTGAAAAAGCCAAGGAGCCGGCTTTATATCGGATCCACGAATCGCCCGGAGAAGAGCGTTTAATGGGCTTTCGCGACTTTTTAAGTGAACTAGGTCTTGATCTGAAAGGCGGCCTTGAGCCTTCACCAACTGATTATGCAGATCTTGTGCGCCAAATTGGTGAGCGTCAAGATAAAGAGCTTATCCAAACTATGTTGCTGCGTTCGATGAAGCAAGCCGTCTACAATGCCGATAATTGTGGCCACTTTGGTCTAGCGCTGAAGCGTTATGCGCACTTTACTTCGCCGATTCGTCGTTATCCTGATCTCTTGTTGCATCGCGCGATCAAATATCTTATCGCCAGAGAAAATGGCACATTGAAAGATCGCTGGACGCCAACGGGCGGTTATCATTATTCGTTCGATGATATGGATTTTTACGGTGAGCAGTGCTCAATGACAGAGCGCCGCGCGGATGATGCAACCCGAGAGGTGGCGGATTGGCTCAAATGTGAGTACATGCAAGATCATGTGGGTGAAGAGTTAGACGGTGTTATTGCTAATGTCACCGGATTTGGCTTCTTTGTTCGTTTGACCGAGCTGCATATTGATGGTTTGGTGCATATTTCAACGCTTGCTAATGATTACTACCAATTTGATCCAATAGGTCAAAGGCTTATCGGTGAGAGCTTTGGTGCGATTTATCGTCTTGGCGATGCGGTTAAAGTGAAAGTACTGTCAGTCAATCTAGATGATAGACAAATAGACTTTGAATTAGTCGAAACAAGTCGTAAGCTACGCGGCAAAGGAAAAACGGCGAAGAAGCGTGCAGCAGAAGCGCAGCAAAAGGCCAAAGCGAAAAAAAATGCCGCGGCAAACGGCAGGCGCAGTGTAGGAAAAGCCAAACCTTTGGTCGAAGCAACCAAGCGACCAGATGACGGTGAGTATCAAGGTAAAGGCAAAAAAGCGTCGAAGAAGCCTGCTAATCAGGCAGGTAAGAAAAAGCCACGTAAAAAAGCCAAGAAGGCACGGGCGAAGAAACACTAATCGGATAAGTTAATGAGTAATGAATTTATTTACGGCATTCATGCGGTAAAAGCAGTATTGGAAAAAGAACCAGAGCGTTTTGTTGAAGCCTTTGTGCTAAAAGGCCGTCAAGATGACCGCCTGATGCTGATTATCAATCAGCTACAAACATGCGGAGTGTCAATTCAGCAAATGGCGCGTAAAACACTTGATGACAAAGCACGTGGCGCAAATCATCAGGGTATTATGGCCAAGGTAAAGCCGGCCAAGCAGCTCAATGAGCATGACTTAGACGACATTATTGCCAAACAAGATGCGCCATTGTTATTGGTTTTGGACGGCGTGACGGACCCACACAATCTTGGTGCGTGCCTACGTAACGCTGATGCAGCAGGGGTTGCTGCTGTGATTGTACCAAAAGATAAGTCGGCCAATATTAACGCTACCGTGAGTAAAGTTGCCTGCGGCGCAGCGGAAACTGTGCCGCTTGTTCGCGTCACCAATCTAGCGCGCACTATGCGCACCTTACAAGAACAGGGGATTTGGTTTGTGGGCACTGCTGGCGAAGCCAAGCATGATATCTATCAAGCTAAGTTGACAGGTCCTCTGGCTATTGTAATGGGCGCTGAAGGTGATGGTATGCGCCGCTTAACTCGTGAAACTTGCGATGATTTAATCAAAATCCCTATGGCAGGCAGCGTATCTAGTTTGAACGTTTCCGTTGCATCCGGGGTTTGTCTATTTGAAGCGGTGCGTCAACGGCTATCCCAATAACCTAGTCTTTATCACACGACTTAAGCGCAGACGGGTTAGCCAGTCTGCGCTTTGTTTTTATTAGCAGATTAAAGCGAATGACTTATGGCTGGGTAATGCGTTTATTTTTCAAACAGTGCTTGCATGTCAAAGCGTGATCTGTATAATGCAGCGCACTGGTTAAGCCAGTTGTGAACCAATGAGTAACGAGGAGCTGAATTATCTATAAGATTTTTCAGGTAATGTAAACTCAGCTTATGTTCGCAGTTAATACAATTAGCTATCTTTTCTTCGGAAAAACTATCCCCAGAGGTGACTCTGGCATGTAGGGATAGTTAATCGAAAATTAACTGACAATGCGTCCTAATCTTGGATGCTACGGTTTCACATAAATCAATCGGCATTCTCTCGGCTATTCGAGTATGAGTGGCGATATTGTTTGTGTAATTTTTAATTTTGGAGCTCTGTCTCATGCAGAACCAACGTATCCGTATCCGCCTAAAAGCTTTCGATTACAAACTAATCGACGCTTCTACAGCGGAAATCGTTGAAACAGCTAAGCGCACTGGCGCACAGGTTCGTGGTCCAATCCCACTACCTACTCGTAAAGAGCGTTTCACAGTTCTTATCTCTCCACACGTTAACAAAGATGCTCGTGATCAGTACGAAATCCGTACTCACAAACGTCTAATCGACATTGTTGAGCCAACAGACAAAACTGTTGATGCTCTAATGCGTCTAGACCTTGCTGCGGGCGTTGACGTACAAATTAGCCTAGGTTAAGGGAGATTAGAAGAATGATTGGTCTAATCGGTCGTAAAGTGGGTATGACCCGCGTATTTACTGAAGAAGGCGTTTCTATCCCAGTAACTGTTGTTGAAGTTGAAGCTAACCGTGTTTCTCAAGTTCGTACACTTGAAACAGACGGCTACGCAGCAATTCAGGTAACGACTGGTGCTAAGAAAGCTAACCGTGTTACTAAGCCAGAAGCAGGTCACTTCGCGAAAGCAGGTGTTGAAGCTGGTCGCGGTCTTTGGGAATTCCGTTTGGAAAACGGTGAAGAGTTCGAAGTTGGTGCAGAACTAACGGTTGAGCTATTCAACGAAACTAAGAAAGTAGACGTTACTGGTACTTCTAAAGGTAAAGGCTTCCAAGGCGCTGTTAAGCGTTGGAACTTCTCTACTCAAGATATGACTCACGGTAACTCATTGTCTCACCGTGCTCCTGGTTCTATCGGTCAATGTCAGACTCCAGGTCGCGTATTTAAAGGCAAGAAAATGGCAGGTCACATGGGTGCTGAGCGTGTAACGACTCAAAACCTAGATATCGTACGTGTTGACGCTGAGCGCAACCTGCTTCTTATTAAAGGTGCAGTCCCTGGCGCAACTGGCGGTAACGTGATCGTTAAACCAGCTGTTAAAGCATAACGTCTCAGGAGTAAGTAATGGAACTAATGGTTAAAGGTGCTGATGCACTAACTGTTTCCGAAACTACTTTCGGACGTGAGTTTAACGAAGCTCTTGTACACCAAGTAGTTGTTGCGTATGCAGCAGGTGCTCGTCAAGGTACTCGTGCTCAAAAAACACGTTCAGAAGTTGCAGGCGGTGGCGCTAAGCCATGGCGTCAAAAAGGTACTGGCCGTGCACGTGCTGGTACAATCCGTAGCCCAATCTGGCGTACAGGTGGTGTTACTTTTGCTGCGAAACCACAAGATCACAGCCAAAAAGTTAACAAGAAAATGTACCGTGGTGCTATGAAGAGCATTCTTTCTGAGCTTGTTCGTCAAGAGCGTCTAATCGTTGTTGATAACTTCTCAGTAGAAGCGCCAAAGACAAAAGAGCTTGTCGCTAAGCTGAAAGAGCTTGAGCTAACTGATGCGCTTATCGTGACTAGCGAAGTAGATGAGAATCTATTCCTAGCTGCTCGTAACCTATACAAAATTGATGCACGTGATGCAGCTGGTATTGATCCAGTTTCACTAATCGCGTTCGACAAAGTTGTAATGACTGCAGAAGCAGTTAAGCAAGTTGAGGAGATGCTAGCATGATCACTGAAGAGCGTATCCTAAAAGTTCTACGTGCTCCACACATCTCTGAAAAAGCAACTATGGCTGCTGAGAAAGCGAACACTATCGTTTTCAAAGTTGCTAAAGATGCAACTAAAAATGAGATCAAAGCAGCTGTAGAAAAGCTATTTGAAGTTGAAGTTAAGTCTGTAAATACTCTTATCACTAAGGGTAAGACCAAACGTCAAGGTCTACGCCAAGGTCGCCGCAGCGACGTTAAAAAAGCGTACGTTACTTTGAAAGAAGGTCAAGATCTTGACTTTGTTGGCGGCGCGGAATAACAGGAGTAGTTGAGAAATGGCTATTGTTAAATGTAAGCCGACTTCCCCTGGTCGTCGTCACGTTGTTAAAGTTGTTAACGCTGACCTACACAAGGGTAAGCCATACGCACCTCTTCTAGAGAAAAACTCTAAGAACGGTGGTCGTAACAACAACGGTCGTATCACAGTACGTCACATCGGCGGTGGTCACAAGCACCATTACCGTGTAATTGACTTTAAACGTACTAAAGACGGTATCCCAGCGAAAGTTGAGCGTCTAGAATACGATCCAAACCGTAGCGCTAACATCGCTCTAGTTCTGTACGCAGATGGTGAGCGTCGTTACATCCTAGCACCTAAAGGTGTTCAAGCTGGTGATGCTATCCAGTCTGGTGCAGACGCACCAATCAAAGCTGGTAACGCACTTCCAATGCGTAACATCCCAGTAGGTTCAACTGTTCATAACGTTGAACTTAAGCCTGGTAAAGGTGGTCAGCTAGCTCGTTCGGCGGGTGCATATGCTCAAATCGTCGCTCGCGACGGTGCATACGTAACTCTTCGTCTACGTTCTGGCGAAATGCGCAAAGTACTTTCTGAAGGCCGTGCAACAATCGGTGAAGTTGGTAACTCTGAGCACATGCTACGTGAACTTGGTAAAGCTGGTGCTAGCCGCTGGCGCGGTGTTCGTCCAACCGTTCGTGGTGTTGTGATGAACCCAGTAGACCACCCACACGGTGGTGGTGAAGGCCGTACTTCTGGTGGTCGTCACCCAGTATCACCATGGGGTCAGCCAACTAAAGGCTTCAAGACTCGTAAGAACAAACGCACTGACAAGTACATCGTACGTCGTCGTAACAAGTAATCTATATAAAGAGGAATCGCCATGCCACGTTCTCTCAAGAAAGGTCCATTTATCGACCTACACTTGCTGAAGAAGGTAGAGAAAGCGGTGGAAAGCGGAGACAAAAAGCCTATTAAGACTTGGTCCCGTCGTTCAATGATCATCCCTACGATGATCGGTTTGACCATCGCTGTCCATAATGGTCGTCAGCACGTACCAGTATTCGTAACCGACGAAATGATAGGTCACAAACTGGGCGAATTTGCACCAACTCGTACTTACCGCGGCCACGTCGTGGATAAGAAAGCTAAGAAGCGTTAAGGAGTAGATGATGGAAGCACTAGCTAAACATAACTTTGCTCGCATTTCGCCTCAGAAAGCTCGCTTAGTTGCGGATCAAATCCGTGGTAAATCAGTTGACCAAGCTCTAGAAATCTTAACTTTCAGCAACAAAAAAGCTGCTGACTTAGTAAAGAAAGTTCTTGAGTCAGCTATCGCGAATGCGGAGCACAACGAAGGTGCAGATATTGACGACCTAAGTGTCGCAAAGATCTTCGTAGATGAAGGCCCTATCATGAAGCGTATTATGCCTCGTGCTAAAGGTCGTGCGGATCGTATCTTGAAGCGTTCAAGCCACATCACTGTTGTTGTTGCAGACGCTTGAGACTAGGAGAGTAAGCAATGGGTCAGAAAGTACATCCAAATGGTATTCGTCTTGGCATCGTTAAGCCTTGGAATGCTACATGGTTTGCTAACACCAAAGAATTCGCTGACAACCTAGACGGCGACTTCAAGGTACGTCAGTTCCTTACAAGTGAACTGAAAAAAGCGTCTCTTTCACGTATCGTTATCGAGCGTCCTGCTAAGAGCATCCGTGTGACTATTCACACTGCTCGTCCAGGCGTTGTAATCGGTAAGAAAGGTGAAGACGTTGAGAAGCTACGCGCAGCTGTAGCTAAAATTGCAGGTGTACCAGCGCAAATTAACATCGCTGAAGTACGTAAGCCTGAACTAGATGCACAACTTGTTGGTGACAGCATCGCGTCTCAACTAGAGCGTCGTGTTATGTTCCGTCGCGCTATGAAGCGTGCGGTACAAAACGCTATGCGTCTAGGTGCTAAAGGTATCAAAGTAGAAGTAAGTGGTCGTTTAGGCGGCGCTGAAATTGCACGTTCAGAGTGGTACCGTGAAGGTCGTGTGCCTCTACACACTCTACGTGCTGACATTGATTACGCAACTTCTTCGGCTCACACTCAATACGGTGTGATCGGCATTAAAGTTTGGATCTTCAAAGGTGAGATCCTAGGCGGAATGCCAGCAGCTAACGCTGTAGAGCCTAAAGGCGACAAGCCTAAGAAGCAGCGCAAAGGCCGTAAGTAAGGAGTCGACAGATGCTACAACCTAAACGTACTAAGTTCCGTAAGGTTCAGACAGGTCGTAACCGTGGTCTAGCTAAAGGTACTGAAGTAAGCTTCGGCGAATTCGGTCTTAAAGCAACTGGCCGTGGTCGTCTAACTGCTCGTCAGATCGAAGCGGCACGTCGTGCAATGACACGTCACGTTAAGCGTCAAGGTAAAATCTGGATCCGTGTGTTCCCAGACAAGCCTATCACAGAAAAACCACTAGAAGTTCGTCAGGGTAAGGGTAAAGGTAACGTTGAGTACTGGGTAGCCCAAATCCAACCTGGAAAGGTAATGTACGAAATGGGTGGTATACCTGAAGAATTGGCACGTGAAGCGTTCCGCCTAGCGGCTCGTAAGCTGCCTTTCAAGACGACATTTGTAACTAAGCAGGTGATGTGATGAAAGCACAAGATCTACGCGAAAAGAGCGTTGAAGAGCTTAACTCTGAGTTACTAGAGTTGCTACGCGAACAGTTCAACCTGCGCATGCAGGCGGCAACTGGTCAGCTACAGCAAACTCACACTCTGAAAGCTGTACGCCGTGATATCGCACGTGTGAAAACTGTTTTGACTGAGAAGGCAGGCGCATAATGAGCGAAGTAAAACGTACTCAACAAGGTCGTGTTGTTAGCGACAAGATGGACAAGTCTATCACTGTTTCTATCGAGCGCATGGTTAAACACCCAATTTACGGCAAGTTCGTAAAGCGCACGACTAAAGTACACGCACATGACGAGAACAACGAGTGTGGCCTAGGCGACACAGTTGAAATCGCAGAGTGTCGTCCTCTGTCTAAGACTAAGTCTTGGGCATTGGTAAAAGTTGTAGAAAAAGCGAAGGTTTAATTTCGTTGATTCTATGAAAAAAGCGGCTCCAAAAAATATTTTGGAGCCGTTTATTTTTTGACTACCCAATTACATAAAAGGGTGGTACAATTCGCGTCCCTTTTAAAGAGGCAGCCCGACCCGTGAGGGTCTAGTTTTTTTTATATTTAGCGGAGCACTAACATGATCCAAATGCAAAGTATGCTGGACGCAGCTGATAACTCAGGCGCACGCAGCGTAATGTGTATTAAGGTTCTGGGTGGCTCTCATCGCCGTTATGCACACATCGGTGACGTTATCAAAGTTACTGTTAAGGAAGCAATTCCTCGCGGTAAAGTTAAAAAAGGTGACGTTCTGAAGGCGGTGGTAGTTCGCACCCGTAAAGGCGTACGTCGTCCTGACGGTTCTGTCATTCGCTTCGACCGAAATGCTTGCGTATTGTTAAACGATAACACTGAGCAACCAATCGGTACACGTATCTTTGGTCCTGTGACACGCGAACTTCGTGGCGATAAGTTCATGAAGATCGTTTCACTGGCTCCAGAAGTTCTGTAAGGAGCACGTAGAAATGGCAGCTAAAATCCGTCGTAATGACGAAGTAATCGTTCTTGCTGGTAAAGATAAAGGCAAGAAAGGTAAAGTAACTAAGGTTCTAGCAACTGGTAAAGTTTTCGTTGAAGGCATTAACCTTGTTAAGAAGCATCAAAAACCTGTACCTGCAATGAATATCCAAGGTGGTATTGTTGAGCAGGAAGCAGCTATCGATGTATCTAACGTGGCTATTTTCAACGCAGCTACTGGTAAAGCTGACCGTATCGGTTTCCGTTTTGAAGACGGCAAGAAAGTTCGTTTCTTCAAGTCTAACGGCGAAACCGTTTCTAACTAATAGAGTAATTTGGAGTTCTACTATGGCGAAACTGCATGATTACTACAAGTCGTCTGTAGTCGCTGAACTGACCAAACAGTTTAGCTACACAAGCGTCATGCAAGTCCCTAGAATCGAGAAAATCACCCTAAACATGGGTGTTGGTGAAGCAATCAACGATAAGAAACTGCTAGAAAATGCAGCGTCTGATATGGCAACGATCTCTGGTCAGAAGCCACTTATCACAAAAGCGCGCAAATCTGTTGCAGGTTTCAAAATCCGCGAAGGCTACCCTATCGGTTGTAAAGTAACCTTGCGTGGCGAACGTATGTGGGATTTTCTTGAGCGTCTTATTTCGATCGCTCTTCCACGTGTACGTGACTTCCGTGGTGTTAGCGCTAAGTCTTTTGACGGACGCGGTAACTACAGCATGGGCGTTCGCGAGCAAATCATCTTCCCGGAAATCGACTTTGATAAAGTTGATCGAGTACGCGGTCTAGACATCACTATTACGACGTCTGCTGGTACTGATGAGGAAGGCCGTGCTCTGCTGGCTGCCTTTAACTTCCCATTCCGTAAGTAAGGTGAAGGGTTACTGTTATGGCTAAAAATTCAATGAAAGCACGTGAAGTAAAACGTGCAAAGCTAGTAGCTAAGTACGCTGAGAAGCGTGCAGCGCTTAAAGCTATCATCAGCGATGTAAACGCATCTGAAGAAGATCGTTGGAACGCAGTTCTTAAATTGCAAACTCTTCCACGTGATTCAAGTGCATCACGTCAGCGCAACCGTTGTAACCAAACTGGTCGTCCACACGGTTACCTACGTAAGTTCGGTCTAAGCCGTATCAAAGTCCGTGAAGCTTGCATGAAAGGCGAGATTCCTGGACTTCGTAAGGCTAGCTGGTAATTGCCACTTAATCATTTGGAGTAAATCATATGAGCATGCAAGATCCGATTTCGGATATGCTGACCCGCGTTCGTAACGGTCAGGCAGCAAACAAAGTTGCTGTTAAAATGCCTTCTTCAAAGCTTAAAGTTGCAATTGCTGCACTACTAAAAGCTGAAGGTTACATCACTGATTTCGCTGTTGAAGGCGAAGTAAAACCTGAGCTAGAAGTTACTCTTAAGTACTTCCAAGCTAAACCAGTAATCGAGCAACTTAAGCGTGTTTCTCGTCCAGGTCTACGTGTTTACAAGAAGAAAGGTGACCTTCCTTCTGTAATGGGCGGTCTTGGTGTTGCTATCGTTTCAACTTCCAAGGGTCTGATGTCAGACCGTGCTGCACGTAAAGCAGGTCTTGGCGGTGAAATCATCTGCTACGTAGCGTAATAGGAGTAGAATATGTCTCGTGTTGCTAAGGCACCTGTCGCTATTCCAGCTGGCGTAGAGGTGAAACTAAACGGCCAAGAAATCACTGTAAAAAGTGCAAAGGGCGAACTATCTCGCATTGTTAATGATGCAGTAGTTGTGGCTCAGGAAGAAAACAACCTAACTTTCGGTCCTAAAGAAGGTGTTGTTAATGCATGGGCTCAAGCAGGTACTGCTCGTGCTCTCGTAAACAACATGGTTGTTGGTGTTACTGAAGGCTTTACTAAGAAGCTAACTCTTAAAGGTGTTGGTTACCGTGCTGCTATTAAAGGCAAAGCTGTATCTCTAACACTAGGCTTCTCACACCCTGTTGAGCACGAGTTGCCAGAGGGTATTAAAGCTGAATGTCCTAGCCAAACTGAAATTATTATCTCTGGTTGCGATAAGCAGCTAGTAGGTCAAGTTGCGGCTGACATTCGTTCTTACCGTGAGCCTGAACCTTATAAAGGTAAAGGTGTTCGTTACGCAGATGAAAATGTGCGTACTAAAGAAGCTAAGAAGAAGTAAGGTAACACTATGGATAAGAAAGCATCTCGCATCCGTCGTGCTACACGCGCACGTCGTAAGATTGCAGAACTGGGTGCAACTCGCCTAGTAGTACACCGTACTCCTCGTCACGTGTACGCTCAGGTTATCGCATCAAACGGCTCTGAGGTTATCGCAGCAGCTTCTACTGTAGAAAAAGCGATCCGTGAGCAAGTAAAGAACACTGGTAACATCGATGCAGCTAAAGCAGTAGGTAAAGCTGTTGCTGAGCGCGCGCTAGAAAAAGGCGTAGCGTCAGTTGCATTTGATCGTTCTGGTTTCCAATACCACGGTCGAGTAGCGGCGCTAGCAGAATCTGCTCGCGAAGCTGGTCTGAAATTCTAAGGTAGGGTTGGAAGATGGCTAAAGAACAACAAGTTCAAGCGAATGATTTGCAAGAAAAGCTAATCGCAGTTAACCGTGTATCAAAAACGGTTAAAGGTGGTCGAATCATGAGCTTTACTGCACTAACTGTAGTTGGTGACGGTAACGGTCGCGTAGGTTTCGGTTACGGCAAAGCTCGTGAAGTACCTGCAGCGATTCAAAAAGCAATGGAAAAAGCGCGTCGTAATATGACTACTATCGCGCTTAACGAAGGCACACTTTTCCACCCGGTAAAAGGTCGCCACTCGGGCTCTAAAGTTTACATGCAGCCAGCTGCAGAAGGTACAGGTGTAATCGCAGGTGGTGCGATGCGTGCAGTACTAGAAGTAGCAGGTGTACATAACGTACTATCTAAAGCATACGGTTCTACGAACCCTATCAACATCGTTCGTGCTACGATCGATGCACTAGATAGCATGAAGTCGCCAGAAATGGTTGCTGCTAAACGTGGTCTAACTGTTGAATCTATTTCGGAGTAAGAACACCATGGCAACTATTAAAGTTACTCAAACTAAAAGCTCAATCGGTCGTCTACCTAAGCACAAATTGTGTTTAAAGGGTCTAGGCCTTCGTAAAATCAACCATACTGTAGAACTTGAAGATACTCCGTGTGTACGCGGAATGATCAACAAGGTTTTCTACATGGTTAAAGTTGAGGAGTAATCAGAATGCGTTTGAATACTCTATCACCGGCTGCGGGTTCTAAGCCTTCTGCGAAGCGCGTAGGTCGTGGTATCGGTTCTGGCCTTGGTAAAACCGGTGGTCGTGGCCACAAAGGTCAAAAGTCACGTTCTGGCGGCAGTGTTCGTCCAGGCTTCGAAGGCGGTCAAATGCCTTTGAAACAGCGTCTACCTAAGTTCGGCTTCACTTCTCGTAAGAGTCTAGTGTCTGCTGAAGTTCGTCTAGCTGAGCTAGCGAAAGTAACAGGTGACGTCGTCGACCTAAACAGCCTTAAAGCTGCTAACGTCATCACTAAGAACATCGAATTTGTTAAAGTTGTTCTTTCTGGTGAAATTAACAAAGCAGTGACTGTTAAAGGTCTACGTGTGACTAAAGGCGCTAAAGCTGCTATCGAAGCTGCTGGCGGTAAAATCGAGGAATAATCTCGAGGAACGAGGTACAGATGGCTAAGAAACCAGGACAAGATTTTCGTAGTGCTCAGAGCGGCTTAAGTGAACTAAAGTCGCGCTTGTTATTCGTAATTGGTGCACTTTTAGTATTCCGAGCCGGCTCTTTTGTGCCGATTCCTGGTATTGACGCTGCTGTACTTGCCGATTTGTTCGAACAGCAAAAAGGTACCATCGTTGAAATGTTTAACATGTTCTCCGGTGGTGCTCTTGAGCGTGCATCTATATTAGCGTTGGGCATCATGCCGTATATTTCGGCATCGATTGTTGTCCAACTGCTAACCGTAGTTCACCCTGCGTTAGCTGAACTCAAGAAAGAGGGTGAAGCAGGCCGTCGTAAGATAAGCCAATATACGCGCTACGGCACGCTTGTACTTGCAACATTCCAAGCTATTGGTATTGCAACAGGCTTACCAAACATGGTCGATAATCTGGTTGTTATCAACCAAACCATGTTTACGCTAATTGCTACCGTAAGTTTAGTAACTGGTACCATGTTCCTGATGTGGTTAGGTGAACAAATTACAGAGCGTGGAATTGGTAACGGTATATCGTTACTTATTTTTGCAGGTATTGTTGCTGGATTGCCTTCTGCAATCGGTCAAACAATCGAGCAAGCGCGTCAAGGTGAATTGCATGTACTTCTTCTGCTGTTGATTGTTGTACTTGCTTTTGCAGTGATCTACTTCGTTGTTTTCATGGAGCGTGGTCAACGTCGAATCGTCGTTAACTATGCGAAACGTCAACAAGGTCGTAAGGTCTTTGCTGCACAAAGCACACACTTGCCACTTAAAATTAATATGGCAGGTGTTATTCCAGCAATCTTTGCATCTAGTATTATACTGTTTCCAGGAACACTGGCGCAGTGGTTTGGTCAAAATGGTGAGAGCAGCACGCTTGGTTGGTTAACTGACGTGTCTTTGGCTCTTAGCCCAGGTCAGCCTTTATACGTAATGCTATATGCAGCGGCGATTATTTTCTTCTGTTTCTTCTACACGGCGTTGGTATTCAACCCTAGAGAAACAGCAGATAACCTGAAGAAGTCTGGTGCATTCGTACCCGGCATCCGCCCAGGTGAGCAGACAGCTAAATATATAGATAAAGTGATGACGCGTTTAACCCTAGCGGGTGCGTTATACATTACCTTTATCTGTCTGATTCCAGAGTTCATGATGGTCGCGTGGAACGTACGTTTCTACTTCGGCGGAACATCACTACTGATTGTAGTAGTGGTTATTATGGACTTTATGGCACAGGTACAGACTCATCTGATGTCTCAACAGTATGATTCTGTGTTGAAAAAGGCAAACCTGAAAGGCTACGGCCGATAAATCGGGTTTTAATTGCGGAGTTTAGCAATGAAAGTTCGTGCTTCCGTTAAAAAAATCTGCCGTAACTGTAAAGTTATCAAGCGTAACGGTGTCGTTCGCGTGATTTGCAGTGAGCCAAAGCACAAACAGCGCCAAGGCTAATAAGCAGAAATTTTTACTTGAAATATAAGGTAGCGTTGAGTATATTGCTCGGCCTACCTTTTGCGTGCAAAAGAAGTAGTATCCCGCAGCGTATCCATAACGGGCTTTGCTGCGGCTAATTCTTTTATAGAAACACTTAGGAGTGAATAATGGCCCGTATAGCAGGCATTAACATTCCTGATCAAAAGCATGCTGTAATCGCACTAACAGCGATCTACGGCATCGGTAAGACTCGTTCTCAAGCTATTCTAGCTGAGGTGGGTATTGCTGAGCATGTTAAGATCAGTGAACTAACTGAAGAGCAGATCGATCAACTGCGTGATGGTGTAGCTAAGTACACTGTAGAAGGTGATCTACGTCGTGAAGTATCCATGAACATCAAGCGTCTAATGGACCTTGGCTGTTACCGTGGTCTTCGTCATCGTCGCAGTCTACCACTACGTGGACAGCGTACTAAAACCAACGCTCGCACCCGTAAGGGTCCGCGTAAGCCGATCAAGAAATAATCGGGAAGGTAGAGTACAATGGCTAAACAACCAACTCGCGCTCGTAAGCGCGTACGCAAGCAAGTTGCAGATGGCGTTGCGCACATCCATGCGTCTTTTAACAACACAATCGTAACTATTACTGACCGTCAAGGTAATGCTCTAGCATGGGCTACTGCAGGTGGTTCAGGTTTCCGTGGTTCTCGTAAATCTACTCCGTTCGCGGCACAGGTAGCTGCTGAGCGTTGTGCTGAAATGGCGAAAGAATACGGACTAAAGAACTTGGAAGTTATGGTTAAGGGTCCAGGTCCAGGTCGTGAATCTACTGTTCGCGCACTGAACGCTGCTGGTTTCCGCATCACAAACATCGTTGATGCTACACCAATCCCTCATAACGGTTGTCGTCCACCTAAGAAACGTCGTGTATAACGTTTTTTAGATTACTGGAGAAAGATCATGGCAAGATATTTGGGTCCTAAGCTGAAGCTTAGCCGTCGTGAAGGCACTGACTTATTCCTTAAGTCTGGTGTTCGCGCGATCGATACCAAGTGTAAAATTGATAACGCACCAGGTGTACACGGCGCTCGTCGCGGTCGTCTATCTGAGTATGGCGTTCAGCTTCGTGAGAAGCAAAAAGTACGTCGTATGTACGGCGTTCTAGAAAAACAATTCCGTAACTACTACAAAGAAGCAGCGCGCCTTAAAGGCAACACTGGTGAAAACCTACTTCAGCTTCTTGAAGGTCGTCTTGATAACGTAGTTTACCGCATGGGCTTTGGCGCAACTCGCGCAGAAGCACGTCAGCTAGTTAGCCACAAAGCTATCCTAGTTAACGGTAAAGTTGTAAACGTTCCTTCTTTCAAAGTTGCGGCTAATGACGTTGTTACTATCCGTGAGAAAGCAAAACAGCAGTCTCGCATCAAAGCAGCTCTAGAAGTTGCTGAACAACGCGAAAAACCAACTTGGATTGAAGTAGATGGTGGTAAGATGGAAGGTACGTTTAAGCGTCTGCCTGAACGTTCAGATCTATCTGCTGACATCAACGAACAACTGATCGTCGAGCTTTACTCTAAGTAAGGTTTAAACTAAAGAGAGGACACAATGCAGGGTTCTGTAACAGAATTTCTTAAGCCACGTCTTGTTGACATCGAACAAGTTAGCACGACACACGCAAAAGTAACTCTTGAGCCATTGGAGCGTGGCTTTGGTCACACTCTAGGTAATGCACTTCGCCGTATTCTTCTATCTTCTATGCCAGGTTGTGCTGTGACAGAAGTAGAGATTGAAGGCGTTCTACACGAATACAGCACTAAAGAAGGTGTTCAGGAAGATATTCTTGAAATTCTTCTAAACCTAAAAGGTTTGGCTGTACGCGTTGCCGAAGGCAAAGATGAAGTGTTTATTACGCTGAACAAATCAGGCTCGGGCCCTGTGGTTGCAGGTGACATCACCCATGATGGTGATGTAGAGATCACTAACCCAGAACACGTTATCTGTCACTTGACAGATGCCAATGCCGAGATCGCAATGCGTATCAAGGTAGAACGTGGTCGTGGTTACGTTCCAGCTTCAGCTCGTATCCATACTGAAGAAGATGAGCGTCCAATTGGTCGCCTACTGGTTGACGCTACGTACAGCCCAGTAGACAAAATTGCTTATTCTGTAGAAGCAGCTCGTGTAGAGCAGCGTACAGACTTAGACAAGCTTGTCATCGATATGGAAACGAACGGTACTCTAGACCCAGAGGAAGCAATCCGTCGTGCAGCTACTATTCTAGCTGAGCAATTGGATGCCTTCGTAGATCTACGTGATGTACGAGTTCCTGAGGAGAAAGAAGAGAAGCCAGAATTCGATCCGATCCTACTGCGTCCTGTAGACGATCTTGAACTAACAGTTCGCTCTGCTAACTGTCTGAAAGCAGAAGCGATTCACTACATCGGTGATCTTGTACAGCGCACTGAGGTTGAGCTACTTAAAACGCCTAACCTTGGTAAAAAATCTCTTACAGAGATCAAAGACGTACTTGCATCACGTGGTCTGTCTCTAGGTATGCGCCTAGAAAACTGGCCACCAGCGTCTATCGCTGAAGATTAATCGATACTAGTTAGAAGGATTAGGTCATGCGCCATCGTAAGAGTGGTCGTCAACTCAACCGCAACAGCTCACATCGCAAAGCGATGTTCAGCAACATGGCTAGCTCTCTAGTACGTCATGAAGTTATCAAGACTACTTTGCCAAAAGCAAAAGAGCTACGTCGCGTCGTTGAGCCTTTGATTACACTAGCTAAGACTGACAGCGTTGCTAACCGTCGTCTAGCATTTGCACGTACTCGTGACAACGAAGTAGTTGCAAAACTATTTAACGAACTAGGTCCACGTTTTGCTGCTCGTCAGGGCGGTTACACTCGTATCCTAAAAGCTGGTTTCCGTGCTGGTGACAAAGCTCCAATGGCTTACATTGAGCTTGTAGATCGCCCAGCTGCTGAAGAAGCTGCTGAGTAATCAGTTCGTAGTAACGAAAAAGCCGAGCACATGCTCGGCTTTTTTGTATCTGGAATAATTTAAGTATAAAGAAGGCGGCTATACAGCCGCCTTCTTTATTGAGTCATATGGCTATTACAGAATATCCAGTAGCTCAACTTCAAATACTAGTGCTGCAAATGGAGGGATAGATGCACCAGCACCACGCTCACCATAAGCAAGATCTTGAGGGATGTAGAGTTTCCACTTTGAGCCAACAGGCATTAGTTGAAGCGCTTCAACCCAGCCTTTGATAACGCCAGTTACTGGGAACTCAGCAGGTTGGCCGCGAGAAACAGAGCTGTCAAATACAGTACCGTCAGTTAACTCACCATGATAGTGAACACGAACTTGCTTGTCTGAAGTAGGGATTTCACCAGTACCTTCAGTTAGGATTTCGTATTGTAGACCTGACTCAAGCACAGTGATTTCTGGGCGAAGAGCATTATCTTTTAGGAAGGCTTCACCATCAGCAGCAGCAGCTTTAGCAGCTTCTTGGCGAGCAGACTCAGCGCGCTGATGCATGTCTTGAAGCGCAGAGTTAATGTCGTCAATTTCAATTGCTGGCATATCACCAACGAGTGCGGTGGCGATGCCCGCTGCGATAGCGTCAACGCTAAGACCTTCCAGACCAGAGCCTGCGAGTTGCTGGCCCATTTGCAGACCAATACCGTAGCTGGCTTTTTGCTCTACTGTTTCAAATTTAACTTCAGACATGATGTCTCTCTATGTTTAGTGTATTTACGGCGCACAGGATACCAGTAATGAGAGCTGGATGAAATGGCGCCAGGGTTCGATAACAATAATGCTCCCAATGTGGGAGTTAAGTCTGATTTTTTTGCCTCAAATAGCAATTTTGACCTCTACATTACCTAACAGATTCAAAATCCCTATACTAGAGTGCGCTTCGTTTTTATACTTAGAGTCGTGGACCATAGGGAGAGCCCGCTTAATGAACCGCAGAAAGAAAAAGCCTAAACAGATCGATTATATAGAGCTAATTCAACAAAAGATCGCGCAGATTGATTGGAAGGCTATGGTTCGCTATGTCAAAGATCTTTGGTGGATACTGCCAAAACTTCATCGAAGAGTATTAATCATACTTGTACCGCTTTTTCTTCTATTACTTTTGCTCCCAGCGCCACAAACCACCCCAGATTCAGAGCAAAACAGCGCTCCCTCTGAGTCAAAGCAGCGTGTTTCGGTTAACATTAATACTACTGGACTTAGCCAGCAGCGCTCTGACGAGCAGCAAAGTTTAAAGTCTGAGGTATGGCAAGAATATACCGTAGAAAAGGGTGATACTCTTGCTCAAGTGTTTCGCAATAATGATTTAGCCATGTCTGATCTCAACGCTCTCGTTAAGGTTGAAGGAAGTGATCGGCCTTTAAGCCGGATAAAGGCAGGGCAGTTAGTGCGCTTTAAACTCGCTGAAGATGGTAAACTCGATATTCTTCAACTGGAGAAAAGCTCAAAATCTGTCATGTTCTTCCGCTTATCAGATGGTGCCTTTGGTCGTAGCAAATAAGATAGTTTTGGTTGTATGTCGATCATTGCTGCGTTGAGCTATACCGCAAGCCACGCTTTATTGGCAGTAAAGGGACTATGATACATAGGATCCCTATCGCAGTCAGCCAATCAGGGATTTCGTTAAACCACCATACTCCGAATAAAGTGACAAACACTAAGCCAGAGTATTCTGCGACGCCAATTTCGCCTGCGGGCGCTTTTCGATAGGCTAAGACCGCGAGGCCGTTATATAGCAAGACAAAAACAGCACTAGCAGCGATAAGGCTGAGTTGAACAAAGCTGATTGGCTGCCAATAGGCCAAGGCTAGCACAGCGGATAAAGGCACTGAGAGTACCGAGGTCCAGAATAGCGTGTTTATCATGGTCTGTTTTTGCGGTAGTTTACGGGCAGAAACATTAAATAACGCCAGTGTTGTTGCCGTGGAAAGGGCAAATAGAGCAGCCCAGTGAAACTGAGAAGGTCTGAGGACGATCAGAACGCCGATAAAGCCGAGTATCGTTGCTAATATTTTGCTTCGAGGGGGCGTTTCTTTCAACATCAAGACCGATATTGGCAACATAAGTAATGGGGCGGCGTAAAATACTGCATTAGCACTGGCTAATGCCAGATGTGTGATAGCAACCACCATACAGCCACTGCCGATAATGACTAAATGGGCACGAAACAAGTTTAACCATGGCGCGTGAAGTTGTCTGGACTCCACACACTCCTTTCTCCAAAATGGATATATTACAATCACAGATATTAGCTGCCGGATAAAAATATATTGGTTTGGATGGATGCTGCCATCAAGTAATTTCACCATTACATCTGACAGCGATGCACTTAGGTTACCTGCAATTAACAGCCATAAAGCTAGAGTGTGTAACGAAAGCTTGCTCACGATTTGCGGCTGAATTTCATGTCAATATGAGCAATATCATCCTCAAGGTATGGTGATGAGGTAGGTATAAATCCGTGCTGACGGTAAAAGCTTTCTAAATGTGCTTGAGCACCTATTTCAATATCTTCTGTTGGCCAAAGTTTTTCACATTCTATCAGTGCTCGTTTTAATAGCGTATGACCTAATCCACCCCCTCGGTGAGAGTTTGCAGTCGCTACTCTGCTTATGCTCACATTAGGGTAGCTAATATTCTTAGGTAGTAACCGTGAATAGGCAATCAACTCATCATATTTATAACCCAGTAGATGATGAACACCGTAAATACAGTCTTTTCCATCTAGTTCAGGATAAGGGCAAGCCTGCTCAACAACGAACACATCTACTCTTAATTTCAGCACTTGATACAACTGGTGAGTGGTTAATTGTTCGAAAGTGAGGAGTTGCCATGTGATCATAATCTGCCTTATTGCATATGTGTTTAGATACGGAGCTTAAAGGAATCGATTACCTACCGCATTAACCATTGTTAATTTTTCTGACGTTTCTTGATACGACTTAAGCTAATTGGCGTAATACCCAGATAGGCCGCAATATGGTAGTCAGTCAGCCTCTGGCATAGGTGAGGGTAATGTTGGGAAAACAACTCATAGCGCTCTTCAGGTGTATAGAGCAGCATAAAGCGTTCCTTACTCTCCTTGTTCATAAGCTGAGTTTCCAACAGCTTTATATAAATCGGATGTTTGTCATCCCGCCAGTTGCGAAGGGTGGTAATAGGCAGAGAAAACAAAACACATGCAGTAAGAGATTCCAGTAAGTAAGGGGAGGCCTGTTGCTTGATTAAGCCTTCAAAACCAATGATCCAATCGTCTTCCCAGTAAAACTCTTTACTGAACTCTTTTCCTTTATCGGTTAAATAGGCAGAGTGACAAACGCCTTCAATCAAGAAAAAAATATCTTCAGCGACTTGGCCTTGATTGAGCATTATGTGCCGTGTAGGTAACTCCACCAGCCTAGCGCAATCGACGAGCTGGTTTATGTCTTGCTGGTTAAACCCCGCATTGGAAAGTTGTTGTTTAAAATGTGCGATTGGATCCATATTGCTGACTGACTAGATGTGTTTTCTACAATTTTACCCCAATAAGAACAATTTATTGTGAATCTTGGGGATTAAAAACGCCGCGATTAAAGCCGCGGCGTTGGAAAGATGGAATTTAGTTTGGCATCTCTATTTGGTAAACAGCAAAACCAACATCGTCGGTGGCCACTTTTTTCATCGGATATTGGCCATTACTTTTGATAAAGTCCGCCGCTTTGTCACTTGGTGAAGTTTCAAAGCGGATATCGAGCGCTTTATCGGAGTTAATCGGCGCAAATCGCCAGTTATTGTCCGCATTTGGTTTAAATTCACCTTGCTCTTTACTCACGCGAGTAATGTAGTTGGCAATAATGGAACGGTTTTCATCTGGCGAGTCAAAGGCGATAAACTCGCTGCCTGTACCCGGGAACTTATTGCTGTATGCGCGGTAGTTATTGGTTGCGATTAGGAAGTCTTGCTTCATGTCCAGAGGCTTACCTTGGAAGGTTAGACTTGTAATACGCTGCGCATCAGGGTTGATGAGTTTACATTCTCCGTCGTATTTAGCAGGTTGAGTCACGTCAATTTGATACTCGACACCATCAATCACATCAAAGTTATAGGTACGGAACTCATCCCAGTTAATCAACTGCTGAGGCTGGGTACTATTTGGGTCAATTTGATTAAATTGACCCGCACTACATTCAAGCCAGTCTTTTACTTGCTGGCCCTTAACTTTCATTGCAACCAAGGTGTTTGGATAGAGGTAAAGGTCGGCGGCGTTGCGGAAAGTCAGTTGTCCAGATTCAACCTCGGTGAAGTTAGCCGGATCATTTTTACGGCCACCGACTTTAAATGGAGCGGCGGCAGAAAGAACCGGAATATCAGCTAAGTCAGGGTCTCCTTGAATAAAACGCTCGACATAATCCTTTTGAGCCAAGTTGACAATTTGTATGGTTGGATCATCTTGGACTAAGGCCAAATAGCTGTACATCACACCACTGGCTTTACCAATTGGCTGATTAACAAAGTCGCGCGTGCCTTTGTGATCGAATGTCAGTGCTTTGACCATATCTGGGTCTGCTTGCGCAAGTGACGTGTTATTGTTCTGGTCGAAAATTGGTCGAGCTTGCGCTTCTCCTTTGACAACTTTCCACTCGCCTTTATCTTGTTTGAGCTCAAGGTCGATGACTCCTACATGGCTGCCCCAACGGCCAGGCATCACAGAGGCCACACCATTAATTGTGCCTTTTATGTTGTCCACACCAGGAATATTATCAAAGCCTTTACCCGGGAATACTGCGTGAGAATGTCCAAAAGCGATAGCATCAATCCCTTCGACTTCTGCTAGATAGTAGGTTGAGTTCTCTGAGCCAAGTTTGTATGGGTCTGAGGAAACACCAGAGTGGGGGATAGCGACAATGACATCCGCACCTTGTTTCTTCATTTCTGGAATGAGAGCTTGGGCTGTTTGTTTAATGTCTTTAGCAAACACTTTCCCTTCTAAATTTTTCTTATCCCAAACCATGATTTGTGGGGGAACAAAGCCAATATAACCAACCTTGATTTGATGTTCTTCACCATTAACGTCTTTAAATGTGTGTGGCTCTATGATGTAGGGCTTGAAGTAATGTTGCCCTGTTTCTTTATCGAATACGTTGGCATTGATATAGGGAAAGTTGGCGTCATTGATGGTTTCTTTTAGAAACCCTAAGCCATAGTTAAACTCATGGTTACCTATATTACCCACATCATAGCTAAGCAAGTTCATCGCTTTATAAACAGGATGAATTTCACCCGGTTTTATTCCTTTTGCAGCCATATAATCACCCATAGGACTGCCTTGAATTAAGTCGCCATTATCAACCAGAACACTATTTTCAACTTCAGCCTGAGCTTGTTTCACTATAGTCGCAGCGCGAGTTAGACCAATTTTTTGGCTCGGTTTGTCTTTGTAGTAATCGTAGTCCATCAAGTTGGTGTGAATGTCGGTGGTCTCGACAATACGTAACTTGATAGTTTCGGCCATGGCCGGTCCTGCAATAGTCAGCATGCCGCTTAAGACGGCTACCGCAAGAGGGGTGACTGCGACTTTCATGGTATTAGCTCCAGTAGCGTTGATTTTAAACCAAGCATAATTTAGCAAAAGCTTGTGCAATGAATATTTCACTCACTAACGAAATGTGATTTGGAGTCAGGGTTTTTACTCGGTTCTGTCTGCGAGATCGCATCTAGATTCTGTTGCTAGGACAAAGCTAGTCCTTGCATATCACCAAAAGGTATAAAAAATAAAATTTTAGAATTTCAAGTAATATGTATGTGGCGCCATAATGCGTTCAAAGACAGGCAAGGAACAGCATGATGACGGACAAGGATACGATTTCTCAATTTCCCAAAAACAACATAAGAAAGTTGAATCCATCAGTTTCGGCTCTAAATAGCACTGGGCAAAGTGTTTTGCATGCTGGAGACGTTGCCCTGATCGGTGCAGGCCCCGGAGACGCTGAACTACTGACACTTAAAGCGCTGCGTTTTATCCAACAGGCTGATGTGGTTTTGTATGACTATTTGGTTTCCGATGACATTCTTGCTTTGATCCCAAGCGATACCATCTTGGTGTGTGTTGGCAAGCGCGCAGGCCATCACAGTGTTCCTCAGGAAAAAACCAATCAGTTGTTGGTCGATTTTGCTCTACAAGGCCACCGCGTTGCACGCATAAAAGGGGGCGATCCTTTCGTTTTTGGTCGTGGAGGGGAAGAGCTAGAAGTATTGGCTGACGCAGGGATTAAGTTTCAAGTCGTGCCCGGAATTACCGCCGCCTCTGGCGCCACAGCGTATGCGGGAATTCCGCTCACTCATCGAGATTATGCACAAAGCGCGATGTTTATTACCGGTCATCTTAAAGCAGACAGAGATGGTATGGATTGGTCTACCTTGGCAAGAGGTAATCAAACCTTGGTCATCTATATGGGGTTACTCAAGTCAGATTATATCCAAGAACAGCTGATACTACATGGACGCGCATCTGACACACCGATAGCCATTATTGAACGTGGTACCCAAGCTTGTCAGAAAGTATTCATTGGTCAATTGTCCGAGTTAGCGACACTAGCTCAGGATGCTAAGTCACCGTCTTTGATCGTGGTTGGAGAAGTGGTCACGTTATCAAGCAAACTTGCTTGGTTTGGAGAGCCCCAGAGCGCCTTACCCCAGCAGCAATTCGCCTAACGTCTTTTAACCTCAATAAGCTGCTCATTGCGAGCGTATAGGAAGCACTAACATGGATCAACAAGGTTTAACCCATCTACAGCAGCTCGAAGCCGAGAGTATCCACATCATAAGAGAAGTGGCAGCTGAGTTTGATAATCCGGTGATGATGTACTCGATTGGTAAAGACTCATCCGTGATGCTACATCTAGCTCGCAAGGCGTTTTATCCGGGCAAAATTCCTTTTCCACTGCTGCATGTCGACACTGACTGGAAGTTTAAGGAAATGATTGAATTTCGCGACAAAACAGCAGAGAAATATGGCTTTGAGCTTTTGGTTCATAAGAACCCAGAAGGTTTGGCTATGGGGATCAACCCTTTTGAGCATGGCTCCTCTAAGCACACAGATATTATGAAAACTCAAGGTCTCAAGCAGGCACTAAATCAATATGGTTTTGATGCAGCCTTTGGTGGGGCAAGGCGAGATGAGGAGAAATCACGAGCAAAAGAACGAGTCTATTCCTTCCGTGATAAGAACCATACTTGGGACCCTAAAAATCAGCGCCCAGAGCTGTGGCATACCTATAACGGCCAAATCAATAAAGGGGAAAGTATACGTGTTTTTCCACTTTCAAATTGGACTGAATTAGATATCTGGCAATACATCTATCTAGAAAATATCGACATCGTTCCTTTGTACTTTGCGGAAAAACGGCCTGTTGTTGAGCGTGATGGCATGTTGATCATGGTTGATGATGAACGAATGAAACTTGGTTCTGGTGAAATCGTTGAAGAGAAAAAGGTTCGCTTTCGCACCCTAGGCTGCTATCCGCTTACAGGGGCGATTGAATCTCAAGCAAACACATTGACTGGCATCATAGAAGAGATGTTAGTTGCCACCTCTAGTGAGAGGCAAGGTCGTGCGATCGACCACGATCAATCAGGATCGATGGAACTTAAAAAGCGTCAAGGCTATTTCTAACAGGATCGAGGAAGCATTATGAACACGGCAGTGGAAACTCAATTAGCAGAGCTGGGTATAGAAGGCTACCTAACTCAGCATCAACACAAATCATTACTCCGATTTCTAACTTGTGGCTCGGTCGATGATGGCAAAAGTACTCTGATTGGACGATTGCTTCATGATTCAAAGCAAATCTATGAAGATCAGTTAGCTGCTGTTCACGCCGATAGCCAAAGGGTTGGTACTACGGGTGAGCGTCCTGACTTAGCTTTGTTGGTTGATGGATTGCAGGCTGAACGCGAGCAAGGTATCACCATTGATGTCGCTTATCGCTATTTCTCTACCCAAAAGCGTAAATTTATCATCGCCGATACACCTGGACACGAGCAGTACACGCGAAATATGGCCACTGGCGCTTCTACTTGCGATCTGGCGGTGATATTGATTGATGCGCGCAAAGGTGTATTGGATCAAACTCGTCGACACTCCTTTATCGCGAATCTACTTGGCTTGAAACACTTTATTGTCGCAGTCAATAAAATGGACTTGGTTGATTACTCACAGCAGCGCTTTGAGGAGATCCGTGACGATTACCTGGCTTTTGCTAATAAGCTGCAAGGTAAAACAGATATCCATATCGTTCCACTTTCGGCGCTTGAAGGAGACAATGTGGTTGAGACTAGTGAGCGCCTTAAATGGTTTGATGGTCCAGCTTTATTAGATCTATTACAGAGTGTTGATGTTACTAAAACCAAAGAAAATGGTGAGTTTCGTTTCCCTATTCAATATGTTAATCGGCCTAATCTCGATTTTCGAGGCTTCTCTGGCACCATCGCCTCTGGCTCGATTAAGGTTGGTGATGTCATCAAGGCGTTACCATCAGGAAAAACATCTCGCGTAGCCAGTATTGTTACTTTCGATGGGAACTTGTCACAGGCTCAGGCTGGATTAGCCGTCACCCTGACATTGGAAGATGAGATAGACATTAGTCGTGGTGATTTGATTGTCCATGAGGGAGATGCTGTTGCTCTTAGCTCGCATTTATCAGCAGATGTTGTGTGGATGACTGAGCAGCCTTTGGTCACTGGACGAGAGTATGACATCAAAATTGCTGGCAAGAAGACCATAGGACGTGTGACGTCTATTCAGCATCAATACGACATTAACAATTTATCTAAGCATGATGCTAAGGAGCTGCCTTTAAACGGTATTGGTCTTTGTGATTGGACCTTGAATGAATCCGTGGCACTAGACCGTTATGACCAGGTACAAGATAGTGGCGGTTTTATCATTATCGATCGCTTAACTAACGTGACTGTGGGGGCTGGACTAGTTCGTCAAGCACTAAGTGAGCGGACACCGTCACCAAGCGAGCGAATGGGGGCATTTGAAAATGAGCTGAAAGCCCTGATCCTCAAACATTTTCCCGAGTGGGACGCCAAAATCTAACTAATTGAGGGTGTGCACGATGTGGCAACAAGGATTTGTGCTAGCGGTATTATTAGGTATTGTTATTAGCCTTATTGCCACGCGCGTTAAGCCAAGTTTTATTTTTGCTGGGGCAGCATTTGTTGCCTTTCTCGCTGGCAGGATAGAGCTAGGTGATGTCGCAACAAATTTTACTAACTCTTCTTTACTGACTTTAGTTTTGTTGATACTTGCATCGAGCGCATTGGAAAAGACACGTTTGGTGAGTTGGGTTAGTCGCTCTTTGTCCTCTGGGAGATTGGCGACCGTGATTGCCAAGTTAGGATTATCAACCGCGTTACTTTCTTCCTTCACCAATAATACCGCTGTGGTGGTGGCCTTAATTGGTGCGATAAAACGTAACCAAACCCATGCGCCTTCCAAATTGCTGATCCCTTTATCTTACGCAGCGATTCTTGGTGGCACACTGACTTTGATCGGTACTTCAACCAATCTTATTATTAACAGTTTTGTTGAAGATGCAGGACTTCCTAGCCTTGGTTTTTTCACCCCGACCGCCATTGGGCTGGTGGTATTGGTTGCAGGGCTTTTGATTCTGATCCCACTTAGTTATTTTTTGCCATCCAATGACCAGCAGCAAGAAGAAGAGTTACCTTATTTTCTTGAGGCCATTGTCGAGCCTAATTCTCATTTGGTGGGGAATAGTATTAGCGATAACAAGCTGCGTGATTTGCGTAAATTGTTTCTCGCAGAAGTGATAAGAGAGGGTGAAGTTATGCCATCTGTTGAGCCGGACTTTGTGTTGCAGGCAAACGACAGGTTATTGTTTTGTGGTGATATCGAAAGTGTTACCACCTTACAGGAGATCCAAGGGTTAAGATTGTTTGGTCAGCACCATCTAAATGGTCAAAGCTTAGTAGAGGTGGTGGTCAGCTCTTCGGCCAGTTTATGCACCAAAACATTGAAATCAAGCGAGTTTAGAGAGCGATTTGACGCGGTTGTAGTGGCGATTCGACGTGGTCACGAACGGCTTCGTGGTGGCCTTGGTAATATCGAGCTTAATGCGGGTGACACTCTAGTTCTTGTGCCGGGTAAACGGTTCGAACAGGAAAGGCAAACCCAGAGTAAAGAATTTGTATTGGTTAACGCTCTCGACTCTAGCGCTCGTCTTGATAGCCGGAAGTCTCGCATAGTCTTAATTGGGTTTATTAGTGTCATTGTGGCCGCTTTGATTGGTGAACTTTCGCTTATCAAAGGTTTGTCTTTATTTTTACTTGTCTCACTGTTTAGTGGCGTGGTTCAGCTAGGAGAGCTTAGACGCCGGTTTCCTGTCGATATTGTGGTTATTGTGGGATCGGCCCTTTCCATTGCACAGTTGATGCTCTCTTCTGGCCTTTCGGCCTCATTAGGCAATGCGTTTATTGAAACATTTAATGGCTGGGGGGCTTTTGGGGCTCTGGTCGCCACCTATTTTTTTACTCTGATATTAACAGAGCTTGTTACTAACAATGCGGCGGCGGCACTTGCCTTTCCATTGGGCTATAGCATGGCTTTAGGTTACGGCGTCGATCCCATGCCATTCATTATGGCAGTGTTGTTTGGCGCCAGTGCAAGCTTTGTTTCTCCCTACGGTTATCAGACTAATCTACTCGTATACAGCTTAGGCCAGTATAAATTGGCGGATTACATTAGAGTTGGGCTTCCTGTCTCTTTGGTGTATTCGTTGCTGGTGCTTGCTCTTATTCCAAGATTTTTTCCATTTTAAAGGATGCGCTCATGACATCTCAGGTACAAGTCCAAGACAGTCACATTACTTGGCATCAACACAGTATTGATAAAGCTTTTCGATCTCAGATAAAGCGGCAAAAGCCAGTTGTAGTTTGGTTTACAGGCTTATCTGGGGCAGGAAAGTCGACCATCGCTGGCGCACTAGAAAATGCTTTGGCTGAACGTGGCTATCATACCTACCTTTTAGATGGTGATAACGTCCGACACGGTTTGTGTAGCGATCTTGGGTTTTCGGAGCTAGATAGACGTGAAAACATTCGCCGTATTGGGGAATTAGCTAAACTGATGGCTGATGCTGGCTTAATCGTTCTCTCAGCTTTTATCTCGCCGTATAGGGAAGAGCGCCAGCTGGTTAAAGACTTGCTTCCTGAAGGGGAGTTTGTAGAAGTGTATGTCAATACCTCCTTGCAAGTGTGTGAGCAGCGAGACCCCAAGGGGCTGTATAGAAAAGCGCGTTCGGGCCAGCTTGCCAATTTCACCGGTATTGACTCTGATTATCAGCCACCTCTTGCGCCCGATCTAGATTTACAGGCAGGAGAAAAGCCGATTGATCGTTTGTTGGAAGAGTGCTTACAAACCCTGAGAAGCCGCCATATTATTGCTTAAAACAAAAAAGCTTCCACATTGTGGAAGCTTTTTTGTCAGAGTAAGTTACTCGAAACAAATTTCGATAAAGGCGTTACCCCATTCTGAGGTGAAGGGCATGATGATGATGGCGCCCTCGCATTTATGGCGGATCGTGTGTCCTTTGCCAGAAACGACTATCGGCGTTGCCATATCAAAATCAAAGCCACTTTCAGAGAGGATTCGTTTAGCGCCTCCTGCTACCATGTTGGTGATCTCGCCCACCATGTCAGTCACTTCATCATTCAGGCCATTGGGGCGCTCACCTAGCATGTTTTGCATAATTTCTAGTGCAAGCGTTTCATCAAATGTGATCGACATTGACCCACGAGTTGGTTGACCAACCATACCAATTAAGCCGGATACATCACCGCGAGCAATCTCGTCTTTTTTGACTCGAGGCTTCTGCGGCTTCAATTCTAGAGAAGCCATCGTTTTCAGCACATTCATTAAGGAGGCTAAAAACGGGTTTATAAATTCGGCGCGCATTATCATGGTGTAATATTATTCCGTCTGTCCGGTTGTACATGACTGACAAATTCCATGGGACTCTATCACATGATTTGTGATTTTAAATCCATGTTTTTTAGCGTTATTTGTCAGTAAAGCTATCAAACTATCCTCTTGAAGTTCAATAACATTGCTGCATTTATCACATATTAACAAATGTGAGTAATGCTTGTGTGCGTTACATGAATTGCACTGGATAAAGCTATTGGTCGACTCAACACGGTGGATGAATCCTTGCTCTAGGAGAAAGTCGAGTGCGCGATATACTGTGGGTGGTTTCGCTTGCGGTTCACTCGTCTTTAGCTGTTCCAGTAACTCATATGCACTTGACGCTTTTGGGCTAGCACAGATTAACTCGAAAACCCTTTTTCGCTGAGGAGTCAGTCTCACTCCTCGCACTGCACACATTTCTTCAATTTGTTCTATTAACTTGTGGTCCAAATTTTTCACCAATCACCATTGGACATAGTAATAATATACCATTTCTAGATGAATATCGTTTATCAAACAGTATTTCTGATAGAGCAGTCAGTGAATTGATCAAGTTTTTGATTCCTATGACTGCTGTTAACACTATACGTTACCTTATTCGCAAGCAAAACGATACCGCTAGAAGCGGAAGGGAGTCCTAACTTTGTGGACTTAATTGAGTTACATGTCATGTTATGGGCTAAAAACCTTGGTCGGGCTATTTTTATTCACCAATATATTCTTGGCTGCCAATCCTCTTCTCATGATTTTAATCACACTTTTTTGGGTGAAATTTCTCAAGTTTACCTTAAAGGATGCGGTAAGAAGCAAATCCCATCGATAGATAGAATTAGAACAAAATATGCATTGAATTTTGTATTGTGTCATTTAGGATAGTGGCTCCTATGGGTAATTTTTGAACACTCTTATTTGCTTCATGGAACTATGCTGACTCCAACTCACACTTTTGGGTCAGCATTTTTTTTACCTACCATCACACATTTTATCCCTCTGCTTACAGTGGTTAACACAAGAAGGACCACTTTATGCCAAGGCTTGCAAGTCTGCTAAACCAGCCCGGCAGGCGATGGAGTCTCACCTAGTTACTTCTGTCCCCCGACGTTGGGTGTATGGCTTCTTATTGTTCAATACCCCATCTTAGTTGGATTGAAAAAACATTTAAAAAGTGTGCTTATTCTGGATTTGAATAGAAGTTGGTTTTCTGATGAAACTTTATGAAAAAATCAAATAATAAATATTATAAATCAATCATTTATATTAATTTTCTTTGTGCGGAAGATAAAGTAATGAACAAACGAGATATAGAATGGGTAAATTCAACAAGTATGAACTTGATTGCTTATTTATTTTGTCGTATTTTATCCCCATCCTTAATCGGGATATATGCACTATATGCATTCATGTTTGTCTTTTTAACTATGTACAACTTTGCTGGTGGTCTTGATGGCTACCAGCTTTTTTATTTGTGCGTTTTATGTCTGAATTTTCTCCTTAAACCTCATTGTCGATATCAGTCACATAAACTTGTTACTTGTCTTTTAGTATTTACTCTATGGCGGGAAGTAATACACAAAACCCTGATATAAAGGCAAAAATAAGCGACACATTGTTATGCATTAAGAAGTTTTGTCTATGCTTAAAGAGCCTCAAGGTAATTAGTATGTAATGGGTTGTTAATGAGACTTTAGCTGGCTTCTCCGTGCCAGCTTTTTTTTACCTGAAATTTATCATTTCACTCAAACTAATCATCCCCTACTAACAGCTCTACCTAGATTAGAAATACGCCAAAGATAGGAAATTTAAACTTATAAATAATCAGGGTATCCATCACGATATGTTATGCAACCTATTGTAATTAATAGTTAAACCCAAATAGTAATGGGATTTATTATCATTTATATTGTTCATCCCCATGCATTGGGGAGGTGTAAGCTTAATGCTTATAAAATAAAAACAATCAATATAAAGGTTAAACAATGTTATCAGCTGTAAAACCCTCCCAAGAAACACCACTCGAAACGTCAGCACCTAAAAAATCTGCCAGTAATATTATTTCTATTGCCAAGGTGAAAAATACCAGCCAAGAGCGTGTTCACAGTAGCCCTTTTAATCGAGGTAAGCCCAATGACAATGGTCAGATCATACGTTTAGATGGTCAAGCTTCCCTGAACGATGAGTTAGCATCCTTACGTGAAGAGTTTGATGTGCAAATATCGCGGCGCGGGTTTTCTTCTTGGGAGCTATCCAGTGAGCTATATAGCAAACCAAAGATATTTGACTCTCTGAAATCACTGAAAAGCTACTTACAGGATAATTATTCTAGTGATAAAGCTTTGGCAGCAGATATAGAGAAAACATGGGAAGTAGACATTGCCCCTTCATCTAATAAAAAGCACCCATGGAAGGTGAGTGGCGGCGCATTGGAGCAGAGTTTTCGTTTCCCATCCCTGGAAAAAATGAAGCAAGCGCTGCAAGGTGGTTTTTTAAAACACAGAGCTAAACATATGGTAGCAATGGAGAGGATGATAAGAGGCCGTGATGTCAATAATGTCACTTCTTTTACGCCAAACCAGTCGGGGCCAGTGCTTGTCATTGATGGTGGAGATGATCTTGCGGTAAGTTTGGAGAACTCAGGTCTTCCGCGCTCTTTAGTTTTAGCTGCGCAAAGTACCTTACTTTACCCTGCATTTGCTGGTGTGGTATTTACAGGTTGGAAAGGTGCCAAAGAGGAATCTGACGAGACACGTGAAGCCTTTTCTAAGCTAAAAGCTGAGCAAAAATCGCTAAGAGAAGATATTGGCGGCGTAGTCATGAAAGCGCTCAGTGATGAATTGGTGCTAAAAGAGAAATTGATTAATGCAACCGATGATGCGCAAATTCAAAACCTTCAAAGTGCGCTGCTTGAACAGCTCAAATTTAAGACCAATGTTCTGGAGTTGGTCAAACCCATCTTACAATCAGGTAAGCAAGCTGACGATGAGCTTAAAACACTCACAGATAATATCGCGAAGCTCAAGCAGCTTAAAGAAGAGGTCTCTGGCCATAATCAGATGATGAGTACCAAAGCCGATCTTGATGTCAGTGTTCTTCCCGAGCAAGTGCAAAAACTGTTAACGGCTGGTAATCAGAGTGAGGTGTTTGATCCATCCTCTGCTAAGTGTCATGACCTTCTTCAGCAAATTGCGAAATTCCAAGCCAACCAAGATGACAAGGTAGCCAAGTTTGCCGATGCCTATGTGGCAGCAGCATTTACTGAGTCTGGTTTAAGTGGCATGTATTGGGGCATGATTTCCTTTGAAGCCAGAGCAACAGCAGAAGCCTTGGCAGGAACATCGGTACAAAGCCTGACGAGTGTACTGTCTCAAGTGGGTGATGCGTTCAATGTGGTTGGACAGGCGCAAATGGTGGTTGCTGGCCTAACCAAAATGGGTCTTGGCATCCAAGAAGCACGCTCTTTGAATGAGTGGCTACAACAGATCCGCGACTCAAAAGTGTTAGACAGCTCAGATAAAGATCTTACCGAAGTTAAAGGTATTCTTAGCCAATTTAACCGCCATCAGCGTAATGTGGTGATTGCAGAAACCATTGGTAATAGCGTCCTTACGGCCGGCCAGCTTGGCATGATACTCGGTGGACCACTTGGAACAGGTATAGCTCCTGTGCTGTATGCTGGTGTTGGCGCAACAATTGGTGGCGTCGGATTAAGTCAAATTGCGGTTCAGTACTCCAACAAGATATTTGAAGTGTCGGATGATATGTCAGACAAAGAGAAGGAAATCAGTCGCTGGTCAGAGCCTGGAAAAACGCCATTTGAAGTCATTCAACGCAGGATAAAAATGCTCTATGAACTGAGCCAAGATCAAGCGACGCCAAAAGTGTGGTTAAACATCTTCCAAACAGCAGTTAAGAATCCAGATAAAAGCGCCAGTGAGATTTTACAAGCAGCAGGCAAGCCGCTACTTAAATATGGTCAAGAGCACTCCGGGCATTACAGAAAGCTGTATCGCGAAGCCTTTGATAAGATTAAGGCCGATAGTTCCACGCTAGATGTAATAGGCAAAGCACAAAAAGCGCTTGGCAAGAAAGATAACTACACGGCTTTTTCTGCCTTTGTAGCGCAGCATATTGCCAAGCAGCAAAGCATTGATCTCGAGCCGCAAAATAAAAACGAGCGATTTGATCAGATTGATTCTTTGTTTAAGTTCGCTGAAGAGCAAGGCTTTGTCAACGACTTTGAGCGCCGTATTGTCAAACGATTGACCAGCCGAAATGGTTACCTTGGCAATAGAGAAAACAAACTTGATTCAAGCGATTACATCAGTGTGATTGAAGCCAACAAGTCGAAAAAACCTTGGCAGATCCCCAACCCTGTTGCTCCTGCGGTAAACTTATATCGCTTGGCCAAACAGTTGATTAAGCCAATGGTTGGTCGAGAGTATATGTCTTCAGCGCTGACGATTCCGGGTAACTGGGGCCATAAAGACACCTCGGTTTACGTGTTTAATCGCGATAAGTTTTTAGCAGACTTAGCCAACCCAAGTGATAACAGTGCTCACCTCGATGAGATATGCCGCGCTATCTTTACCCCACAAATGACCAGCGAAGTCAAAAACTGGGTCGGTAAAGACAACCGTCATGTGTTTGAGGAATCGATGCGCAAGATAGGCAAGCAAACTTTGCGTGATAATGTGCTGCGCCCAATCGTTCACGGCGCATCTGAGCAAATCAAACTCGCCGATCAAATCGAAAGCCTTCAGTAATCTAGACCCATAAAGAAAAACCCACCTAGCCTTGAGAGAGGTTAGGTGGGTTATTCTTATCTCACCAAGAATTAGTGCTTCGTGTTTCTCTATATCAAACTTAACCCTCAAACTGTATTGATCACCCTGCTTTTTTAAGTTTTACCTTCTCCGTGTATAATACGCACATCTTGTTTGCAATTACCCTAGTGTTAAACCTGAGTTCACCATTCGATAAAATGCGTGTCTCGATGTTGTAACTTGCCTTTGGCCAACTCTTTGAGGGGGACTGAAAGGGCGAAATTGAGCAATGTTTTAGCTAATTCGTGGTGATATTGATTTTTATAAGTTGAGGTTTTACGGTGTCTAAGCCTGATTCTATAAAGGATTTCGGACCTAACCGATTTTCTATTGCGCCTATGCTCGATTGGATTGCTTTTCATACCAGATAAGGGCTTTGCAACGCTTAGGGGTACTAAAGGGGGATTTTTTATCCTGTCAAAATTCAAAGGGGTACTGAAACCATGTGCCTATATCTAATATTCTCATTTCCAGTTTGATATTTTTAAAATGAATCAATACAGTGTGCGGACTGGTAAAACCAGTCCTCCCACGAGTAAGCCTTTCAATTCCTATCGTGGTAATAACAATATAGTCAATAACGTTAAGTTGAATAGGGAAGATGTATGAAAGGAATATGCGAGGCTTTGGCTTTAATTCATGAAACTAATGAAAAAATACACGTTCTTGCTGATTCATTGTCGGCATGGGATAGTGATAGAGTTGAGCTAACTGATGAGCATATCTCTACGATTGGTAATATTCTTTACGATTATTATCAGGAAATAGAAAAATCAACACAAAAAATAAAAGACGCAAGTCAGTAAATAAGGGGGCTTTATGCCCCCTTTTTTACATTCGTTGCCCTGACCAGACAACCTCACCAATTATCTGAAAGTCGTTGCTTTGGACCTCTTCCTTTGTTAGTTCCCAAGGTTGGTAGTTGTCATTGTCACTCACTACGTTTAAACCGTATTTAGAAAACTGCAAGCGCTTGACCATAAGTTGACCATCAAATCTGAACACATAAACACCATCACCTGTGAATTGGTCAATTTTATTTACCATAACAAGTGAGCCATTTTTTAGAGTTGGTTGCATGCTGTCGCCTTTTACAGGCATTAGGAATACATTGTTAGCATTTACACCAATATCAAGCGCTACATAAGCTTCGCTAAAAACGATAGCTTTTGCTTTTTCCTCACTTATAACGAGAGTCCCAGCTCCTGCGCTGACTTCTACGTCGTAAAGTGGCAGTTGTAGATAGCCTTTAGGTGGTGGCGCTATCCCGCCATTTTGTGATATTTCTCTCGCTCTAGAAAAAATCTTTGGAGGGATTTTTTCCCGATTCCTCCATGTTTGGATAGTGCTGCGAGTTGTGCCGAGAACCCTTGCTAACTCTACGTTTGTGTATGTTCCAGTAAGAACTTTTAATTCCTCAATTTGATCGTCAACAGTCTTCATTTGCATTTCGCCTAGTCTCATATGCTTGAAAAGTAATTCAGTCTGTGTATTAATTGCCATGAATTACATTGAATCATTTTGAGGTCGTTCCGTGTAATTCAAACTGACTGAGGTGTATTTGAATAGTGTTAGATTACCACAAAGGATAGTGTATGAATGTCTCATTTGCGTTACTAGCCCTTCATGGGCCAACAATTGCTCTTAATGAAATATGTGTAGATTACTTGGGAATCACTCCCAAGACGGCCAACCAACGTGCAAAGGCTGCTAATTTGCCTTTCCCAACGTTCAAACTTCGCGATAGTGAGCGAGCGCCTTACATGGTTGATACCTCAGAATTAGCCTCCTATTTGGAGTCGCAAATGAAAGCGGCTAAAGATGAATGGCTAATGGTTCATGGGAGGGGGTAAGTATGCAGGTTTCCGACCCAATCCATCTGCCCTGTCCCGATATGGCGGGCATGGTTGACCCAGACCCAGAGAAGGTCAAACGTTCTCTACTTCAAATTCAAAAAATACGCGAAAAGTATGGCTGGAATAAACGCAAGCCAAAGCGTCAATTAAACGTAAACACGCTTGAGTGGAGAAATCGATAATGGACGCATCAATTTTTAAAGGAAAATCAACAATGAAAGATACCTACCAAACACTAAGAGCCGCCCGTCGCATAAATAAAATGGGTGTTATTGCTACCGCTTGGATTTGTGCCGTTCGTGAGGTTGGCACTTCCAAAGCAGCGGAAATGACTGACCAAATAGACCAAACCATTCTTGCAGATTTTGACCGTCGGTGGGCAATGGAGGATGGCATAAAGTGCCTGACTTCATTTGAGTACCTTACGACTGCCAAAACCCCCTTGAGAGCGTTTCGCTTGTGGAAAGCTATTCAGCGTAATAATGCGCTAATCGCTGAACGAAATAGCAAGTAACACTATGAATCATTTATACGAACCGCAACCAGAGCGAGAAATCACCAATACTTTGAGTGTTGGTGATGTGGCCTACATAACGGCCTTGGCGCAAGACGTGTCCATCACCGAAAAAAATATAGCCGCTATCGAGAGCGGTTTTTTTGACGCTCCACCTTCTGATTGGATGGAGAGTGAACTCAAAAAGCTGCATTTTGCAGAGCAAATTCATTTTAATACCACTAAAGAAAGTGCTCGATTGGGTGAAATCGAGAAACGGTTTTATGAAGGGAAATGCTCAAAAATTCCGGCTGATTATTTCAGTCACTCTCGGCGCGGAGCGCACGGCGGAGCCGTGGAGACACTAGGCTTGTCAAAGGGCGGCAAAGTCCGACACGAAAAACACAAGCACATAGACCGCTTTATGACCCGCTCTCGCCGCATGCCGCCGCGTACAAAGAGCCAAAGCTTTTATGTTGAGCCGCAGTGCTACGGCGTGGAACAAACCGCCATGAAGACTGGATGGGTGCGAGATGTTGAGCGCAAATGCCTTGATTATGTGCCAAGCAAAGGCATGAGTCGCGCCTACCTTCTTAAACGCGATTGGTCCAAACAAATCAAATTGCAAGTGAAGTATCACCCAAGTCCAAGCGATGCGCCGCAAGCGCAAGTGGGTGAGCGATACACACACCAATTATCACCCAATGCTGTTAAGAAAATATTTGAATCAGGTGCCTATTTAGCGGCGTGTCATGGCGGGTTTTCTACGTTTTTGACGCTGACGTTTGATGATTTTCAGCGCGCTAAGCTGTTTGCTACTGATTCCAATGTTCATTTGACCTCTGAAGGGTGCGAATTCTCGCCGCTTTCGGAAGATATGGCCCCTTACTCCCCTTTGCAAATGACCATAGGTCAAGAGGTGACCCGTTTTCTGGATGCGGCAAAGCGTATGTACCACCGAGGGTTTAGCTATAAGCAAAGCCATTTGTCTGGGCAAGCAAACCTTGCGTTTGAGGGGGATGAGGTCAGAGTCTCGGGCCATTACAAAGCGGTGCCTCTGATGGGGCGTAAAAGCAAGGTAGAGCTACATGGGCCAGCTCGCGGCAAAGCCGATTTTCATTACCTCTGGGTGGCAGAATGCCCGACCAATGAACACGGACAACCTAACCCTCATGTGCACCTTTTACTGAATTGGCAAGTAGCCCCTGAACATTTTCAAGCATGGGCAAAACGTATCGAACGCCTTTGGGGGCATGGATTGGCGCATCTTGAGCGCATCAAATACAAAGATGCGGCGGCGGGTTATCTCATCAAGGCGGTGGGGTATGCCGCGAAGGGTGGAAACGCCGACCAAGGGGTCATTAAAGGCAATCGCTATAACATTGCTCGTTGCAGTCGCGCCCCCGATTGGAGCGCGCTAGTCAGTTTCGACGTGCACAACATGACCGGAATCATTAAAGAATGTGGCTATCGGCTTGAGCAGTGGAAAGCGCCAATTCAGCGAACAATTAGGCGAAAGCAAATTAAAAAGGCTGAGGCTAAAAAGGCCATCGATATCAATAAGAAAACACAGAAAGTTAGTGCTGTCGTCAAGTTAAACAAACTTATTAACCAGCTTGATAAAGAGATTCAAGCCGAGAAAGAGCGCTTGCACAGTCGTGGTGTGCATGCCAGTTCAGACAATCAATTTTCCATCACATTTGAAGGGGAGGATTTTGAACAAAAAACTAATGCCTTTTTGGAGTGGGCAGCAGGGGCGCGCGGCTGGACGATGAACACCGATGATGTATATCTCGATGATATCCGGCTTGAGGCCCAGTGTCGTTATGAGCGCCATTTTGAAGCATGGCAATTTAGGCAAGCGAACTGGAAAAACCAACTCACGCAAGAATTGCCGCCAATGATACCAGAGGAGGTGCAGGAAGAATTACGAAGCCAAGCGCTCAGTGAATTAGAGCAATATCGCTTAATGCATTGAGTGAGTCACGAAACCAAACACGCCAACGATGGGAATCAGAGGCCAACTTTTCACTAACGTCGAGAGACAGGGGATTTTATCCATGAACTTAAACAACATTACTGCACGTCATAAAGCGCTAGAAATCAACATAAACAATGCATTCGAAAAGCTTAAAAACAAAGGAGGCTTTAACCCTATGTCACTGATGAAAGTCATTAGCGGCGGAGAGATTAATTTAGAGGCCCTTGGCTTGCCTGAAAGCCTATTCAGTGATTTGGCCGAATACCAAGCGTTAAGCGCAACACTGCGAGAGGTGGCGGAGAAAGTAGCGGCTAAAATGGGAGAAGCCACTCATGCTTAAAGTCTCCAGCCAAAAGCCTATCGTTGGGTATGCCCCATGCCCTGAGTGTCAGACCTTGGCCGCTGTCCATTTCCCAAGCGGCGGCAGACGTGAAAATACGCCTTATCTCTCTTGCGGGGGCTGCAATAAAACCATTCAGGCCAGCACCACCAAGGCGCACATTAAAGCGAATTACGCGCCGACTCTGGACGCCTACGCTGAGCGCTTTGATGTCGATGTCAGCGCTGAACAAGAGCAAGTAGAAGCGAACAAGTGGCCAGAAAACCCCGCCTTGTACGATGTCAAAATGAATGGATTGGTGGACGAGTCGCCAGAGCCATTACTGACTGAGAAAACGCCACTCCCAGAGCAAGAAAATGTCACGATGTCAGGGGAAGACTCTGTGATTATCGACAATGACACTCAGCAAGTGGTGGATGAAACAGAAACGCCTAAAAAGCCGCAAGACGGTGGTAACGGGTTGTGGCTTGTCTTATTGCTGGCTGTGTTGGTTATGGTCTCTGTGGGCGGGTATTTGCTGATTAAGCGCCGCAAGCGTAAAGCGCTCGCCTCTGAGCCAAAACAAGAGAGTCAAGCCGATGAGTGAGACCTTACTTGATCAAGAATTTAATCTTGACGGGCTGGATTTCAGCCCTGACTTACTGAGCGACCTTGAAGCTATCGAGCCTACCCCGCAACCAGAGGCAGAAGAGGCCAAAGAGGAAGACAAACCCGACTTTTCGGGCGCGAAAGGGGAAATGACCGCCGAGTGGATGATTGAAATGATAGAGGCGGGGTTTAAGAGCTTCATCAATGAAGATTACGCCATCCCCGAAAAGAAAAAAGCCGTGATTGTGGGTAACTTTACGCCTGTGCTCAATAAGTATGACGGCGGTATTATCGCCCTGCTGGGTGAGTACAAAGAAGAGGGTCAGGCGCTCTTTGCGGTGGGTTTACTGGCGTTTTCCATGTGGATGTCGATTAAGGAAATGAAGCGCAAGCCAACGCCGACATCAGAGCCAGAGGAGGAGCCAGAAAGTGGCAAAAAATAGCAGAGAGCTAGAGGCGAAACACACGCTGTATTCTGCGACCACGGGCGGCGGTAAAACCACCGCCATTCAAAAGTCGGAGGTATTGCGCAAAGCGAACCGTATCGCCATTTATGACCCCTACAACGCTTATGACAAACTCGGTCGTAAACACGTCATTAAAACCTATTCCCTGAAAGAGTTTGCCGTCACCTTGCATAAGCTGATGAACCAGAAAAAGCCGTTTGTCGTGTCGCTGTGCGGGGTGTATGGCAAGCGTCAGTTATGTGTGTTTGCGGAGATTATTTGGCAGTTAGCCGACGGCTTGAAAGAGCTGCACGTTGTGATTGAAGAATTGGCCGCATCGGTGACGCCAAGGGCCATTGATGGGCGCGTGGGTGAGCTGTGGCGCGGTGGTCGTCAGTTTGGCCTTGTCATGCACCCCTTGTTTCAGCGTCCGCAAGATGTGCCTAAGGTAGTGACTAACCTATCTCGCTATAAATGGATAGGCAAAGTAGACAATTCCTCAGAGGCGCAGTGGTGGAGCAAACAGATTGATGTGCCTGTTGAGGACATTAAAAACCTCAAAGGCTGGCACTATTATTTTAAGGAGACGGGACAACCTGCCATTTATGGGAAATTACACGGCGCAAGGGGCTAAAAACTTGCGTTAACCAAATCACAATTTAGACGCCACTTTAACCTATAGGTCATAAGCCTATAGGTTTTTTTGTGCCCTTTTTTTACTCGCTGACTCGTGATTATCTAAAAAGCACGTAAGCCAATCATGGCGGGGGATGAATGACTCACATTGCATTCAATTTATTAGTCAGTAAGGGGTTAGAAAATATGTTTGGAGTTACCAAAAAACAGTGGATGTTGGTCGCTGTAACGGTAGTAGTGATGCTTGGCGTTATGTATGCGCTGGCAAACGTTGATGCACTTGAAAAGCCGCGTAAAGCACTCGGCTTAGATACAGGTCTGCTTTAAGCGCTTTTGCGTTTAAGCGTTTCTTTTTAACTGATTTGAGAGCAAAACACATGGCTACTTCAACAGCACAACAAGCGGCAGTGATTGCCGCAACAAAAGGCGCATTTAACGTGCGTCCTATGGACCTAGACCCGTTTCGCTCGGGTTCACCTTACGGTAAGCACGCGATTTTAGAGATTAAAGAGCTAAACGCTTTTGCCTCTATTGAGGTCGTCACAGATTTACCGATTAAACGCCTAGGCCGCGTGTCTCTAGAGCGCAACAACAAAGAAATCATTGGTATTGATGCCGATTTCTTTCACAAACGCGACATCAAAAAGGGCTTGCCTGTTCAGGCGAAAGGGGTGGCCAGTGCGTCTAAGACGCGTCTAATCATCCCGTTTGCAGACGAAACCCTACGCACACTGGCGGGCATTCGTCGCGGTGAGCTGGTTCACCAAGCGGGTGAGCTGTTAATGCTTAAGATTGGTGTTAAAGCCAAAGCGTCTGGAGACCCTGATATACCAGAGTTTAGCGCGCAAGCTCGCGTGGTTGACTATCAGGGTGAGCGTTACTTTCAGCAGCGTTACACACAGACATCGATTAACCACACGCAAACGGGTGAGCAGCGCCATGAATTCCCGCTCGTGGGTTCAAATTTGCGCCTTCGTTCGATGTTGCTTGAGTGCGAAAACGACGACATCACTCGGGTATCGATTCGCCGCGACAATGAAACCATTTGGGAACATGACGTTGAAGACATCAAATTTGCGATGGCCCGTTACAGCGACATGATAGCCCCACCTAAAGGCGTTTGGATTGACTTTGTAAGCTGCGGCTTTGCTAACGAGCAGTCGTTTACCCCTGCGGCCATGACAAGTCTAAAGCTGGTCATTGAAAAGCGCACCACGGGCACGATTGATGTGTTCAATGACTTTATCGAAATCGAGCGCTTGCCCGATTAACAAGGGGGAGTTATGTCTCAAGAGTCGAATTGGTGGGATGGGTTTATGGATGGTGCTAGCGAGCTGGCCAGTGACCTAGCCGATAGTGGCAAATCCTATTTTAACAGCCGTGAGGCAGAGGCAAACGCAAACCGAGCCGCGAATGAAAATGCCACTGTCTCACAACAGGCGCGTATTGCTGAGCAAAACCGCCAAGACCGAGAAGCCGCAAGAGAGAGTCAAAAACAGCAAATGCAGATTTACCTATTTGTTGGTGTCGCTGTGCTGGTTGTCTTGGTGCTTCTGTTCAAAAAGTAAGGGGGTGAGTATGCCTATGTTACTTCCTTTTTTAATCGGTGGTGTGGGCGGCGCTTGGTGGACAAAGGAGACGGTTGAAGCTGTTACGGGCGGTGAAGAGGGCCGCCCTCCTTATCTGCTTATCGCTGTGGTCTTGGTGGGGCTGTTTATCGCTTGGCGTAAGGGGTGGCTGAAATGATACCGGGTATTGGTGGCAGTGTTTCAGGAGGAGCAGGCGGCATATCGGGCGGGCCATCCTCAGCAAAAAATGGCGATTTTAGCGGCGGGCGCAGTGGCGGCACGGTGACGTTTAACAACAACCAAGGCTCTAGCGGCAGTAATTACACCGTCTATGCCATCTTAGCGGTCTTGCTCATTTTGGGGGTGCTATGGCTGAAAAAATAACCCCTCAAAACGTGGCTTGGTCTTCGGGGCTGGTTGCCAAGTTCGAAAAGGCGGGGTTTACCCCTGCCATTATCAAAGAGCTGACGGCGCTCGGTCAGGTATGGCGCTTTGACTCGCTGGATGTCGTGATTCGCGCTGATGGGTTGGAGCTGGTCTGGATGGCAACGCTAGGCGCGGGCATTCATGCCCATGTCAACACCATCTTAATGATAGCCAAACGTGCGGGAGCCAAAACCATGCGCTTTCACGTAGCTGAGGATGAACGGGCCGTTTTGCGATTCTGGCGCAAGTATCAGCCAACATCGATAGAGGGTGAGGGTTTTGCTAAAGGGGCGTATCGCGTCGATTTGGGGGTGTTAGATGAGTCGGTCACGTAGTTCCCAAGCCAGTAGCGTTACCACTCACAACATCAACAATGTGCTGGATGGCGGCGCAATCAAAAACAGCTTTGATTTTGCCAGTGGGATTGCTGATGAAGCCTTTGACAGTGTGGATAACGCGGTTGATGTGAGCAGAGATGTCGCCAATAACGCGCTGGACAAAAACACCGATTTAGCGCGATTGGCACTCGATGCGAACGCCAATGTGATAGGCGAGGCGTTAGATAACTTTGCAACACAAAACAATCGCTCATTGGATGCGCTGGCAGGGCTGCAAGGCACGCAAGCGACCAATAACTTTAAGTTGTTGGAGGGTATCCAGAAAACGATTCGTAACGACAACTCAGGCGGCGCAACCGAGGTGCTAGAGAATCAAAAATACCTCTACTTGGTTTTGGCGGCGCTGCTTATTGTCTTTTTATTCTTAATCAATAGGGGGAAATAATGCTTGTAGGGACACGGCTGCGATACGGCCAAGTGCAAGAGCTTCAAGCGGTCGGTCGCTACCTGATGCTCAAAGAGGGTGAGCTGGTTTCGATTGTGGCCGACGATAAAGCGGTTGAAGCGCCTCGGGGTTACGTTTTTGACATGCAAAGCGAATTTACAAAGCTGCGCGTGACTAACCTGTCAAACATGGAAGACATCGAGATATTGACCTCAGACATTCCTTTTACGGCAGGGGTAGACGGCTCACGTCTTGGCATTGCAGCAAATCTTGAAGTCAGTGACTTTAATGTGCAGTTCAATGGACGTCAGCCTGTCTCATTGCCAGATAACCAAAAGGTGACGGCTGAGCTTGCTAACTTTCCGGATGTGTTGCCCGTTAAAGTTGAAAACCCCCTTATTTTGCCCGAGGTGCAAAAGGTGCACATCGTAGAGCAAAGTGAGCCCAACCTTCGTTATGTGCCACACGAAACCATGACCGCCACGGGGACGATTACGGGGAACGTCAACCGTAAAGAGTTAATTCTAAAAGCAGGAGATGGCAATCAATCGTCGGTATGGCTTGGGGGTGTGGCTGACCGTGGCTATGAAATGCGCGCGGGGGAAGGGTTTATTCTCTCCAATGGCGCACAGCTTGAAGTGCTCATCCCGTCAAACTGCAAATTGTATGTCAGTGAGGTGACGGTATGAGCTACATCATTCCCCCGCCAATAAAGATTGAGTTTCCCGAGCAGCTTGCTCTCAGTGATTCAATTGGCGGCAGTCGCAGTGATGTGGCCGCGTCTGAGTTGGCGGTTAAGTTACTGGCTGACCAAATGCGCACTCTTGGCACCACCAATCTACTCATCAACCCACGCGGCAAAATCAACCAAGCGAGTGAAACAGACGGCGAGATTGAGGCGGGTGAGTATTTTTGTGATGGGTGGAAAGCCGGACCCAATGGCGCGCACGTTTACCGCCTTGATGATGGGGGCTTTGATTTACGCGGTGGCTCGATTGTTCAGCTTATTCCCAATGACTTAGAGGTCTCTCGCCTTGTGCGCACGAATCTTGATGTGGTGTCAGGCTCGCCAATGATGAAAGTGAACGGCATTGCAGAAAAGGCGGCGGCGGGAGATGGGGAGTACATCGAGATTGAGATTAGCGGTGATAACTCGACGTTTAATCGGCTGATAGCGGCAAGCAGTCAAACCAAGCCTGTTTATCAGCACGACACGAACGAGTTAGGCAAGTGTCAACGCTTCTATTTTGATACAGGTCGGGTTCACGGCGGGACGTTTGGGAGTGTTTACACGACTTCCCATACCTACGCCAATTTTATGCATGCGGTTGTGCCTCAAAATATGACATCAGCATCGCTTTGGTTTGAGGTGGTTGTTGGTCCGGTGATGGCAAGTGTTTCGCATATCTGGAGCGTGCAAAGTATTTCAAATGGTTATGCCTCAATGCGTAACTCAGGCGGCCCTATAAGCGTTTCAGGAGACCATTACTACCGCCTGATACTCGATGCCAGACCATAAGGAAATGAAAACCATGAAATACGCAAACCCAGATAAAAGCGCTGTCATTGCGACCAACCCAAAAGACGGTCACGAATGGACAGTGCCAAGAGGACATCGTTTTTGGAGTCAATGGGGCATTGACCAAACCGAGAAAAACGGCGACATCGAGGCCGCCGACCCAACACCAGAGTTAGAGGCGCAGTGATATGTCTCATGCGCGCCTTGCTTTTGCAATTGCCATCGTAGGAGGGATGATAGTTATGGCAAACCAAGTCAGAGAGCCACGGGGCTTTCGCAACAATAACCCACTCAATATTGATTACAACAAAGCCAATGATTGGGAGGGGCAAGTAGGAATGGAAAGAGGGGTGTTAGCCCCGCGTTTTGCTCGATTTTCGTCAATGGAATACGGCGTAAGGGCAGCGGCGAAGCTGGTCAAAACCTACATGAACCGCTATGGACTGCGCAGCGTTTACGGCATTGTTAATCGATGGGCGCCGAGTGTGGAAAATGACACCAATGCTTATGCTGAGCATGTGGCTTATAAGTTGGGCGTTAGCCCCTATGAACCCATTCAAGAGCTGGACATCCCCGAGCTGCTTTACCATATGATTAAGCACGAAAACGGCCAATATCTTGACATGGCAACGGTTAAAAAAGGCTCACAAATGGCGGGGGTAGCGTTTGTATGATATCGGCTATCGTTGCGGGTTTCTCATTGGTCAAATCCTATTTTCAGATGAGCACAGAAGAGAAAAAAGCCAAAAGCCTCGAAAAGCGAGAGGCAGCACAGGCCAAACGCGCCGAGAATCAACAGCGTGAGCGCAATCTCGCGGCGGGTGAAGCCTCGGTATCAGCGCTAGACGCTATCACACTAAAACAAATCGGCTGGTTAGATGATTTTGTGATTGTCTCAATTTGGGCGGTGGTCTGGTCTTGCTTTATTCCTGTTTTGCAGCCCTATGCCGTGGCGGGGATTGATAATTTGGCGGGCATGCCACCATGGTTTCAGTATGTGCTTGCGGCGTCCATTGTTTACACGCTTGGCTTTAAGTCCTTGGTGTACTGCCTACTTGTTAAGCGGGGTGCTTAATGGAAGTCATACAAGCACTCGGCTTAGATGGTAATACAATTTTAATCTTGGTGGGCCTGTTCAAACTGCATACACGAGTGACGATTTTAGAAGCCAAAAGCCCACAATGATGTGGGCCTATTTTAATTAAATTTTTCATGCAACTTATGCGGAAATAGTTGTGTATAGACTTGCCATAAAATATTTAGGTTTCTATGACCTGTAACCTGTGCAACTTCTTCGATTGAATAACCTTTCTCAAATAAACGGCTAGCCCCTTCGCGTCTCAGGTCGTGATATCTTAAATCTGATATGCCTAAATCATTTCTAACTCTTTGAAAACCTGCGCTAACGCTTCTTGGGTTGTAAGGGAAAATCAAATCACTTGATTTATTCTGTCTACTGATAATGTCAAAAGATTCACCCAATAGGGGTACTATCATGTGATTGCCTTCTTTCTTTCGGGGGTCCTTTCTGTCCCTTACTAGTATGGTTTTGTGTTCTTCGTTTAGGTCATCCCAACGTAATGCACATACTTCACCAATTCGCATACATGTCAAAATACTAAAGTCTAAGATATCGATAAATGGTATTCTCGTTTTTCCGTTTGGGCGGTAATTTTGACGTGCGGTAAGGCCCTCTCTAAGCTTGTCCAATTCGTTTTCTGTTGGGCGTCGGGTTCTACGTTGACTCTTACCTACCAGTTTCATGTCTATGAGTATCGGCACCGCCTCATCAAAAATGTTGTAATTTGCATCAATGCCAAAGACTGGTTTTGATTTTTTCATGACCGACCGTAAATAAGCGATGTCATGATAGGTTGTCGCTGGTGTTGCTCCTGCCCCTCTTCTATTTCGGCAATGTTGAATAAGGTCTTTGGTTTGGAGTCTATTGCTTTCTACCTTTGAAATGTCGCAATCCCGAAGCATTTGAATAACATATTTCTTTGTTCTTCCAGTGGTTTCCCATAGGTCACGGTCATTCATGTACATGCCTAAAAGCTCACCAAGCGAAGCCGTAGTGCGTTTTGATGGCGCACCGTCTAACTCTATTTCGGCGACTCTTTTTACACCAAAAGTTTTAGCGAGTGCTTTCTTTTTAAAAGTTTTGTTTTCTCGGTGTATAATCTTGCCGTTCTCTTTTTCTATTACTGTGGTTCTGTACCTGAGTTCACCACTGGAAAGGGTACGTGTCTCGATAAAGTAACTAGCCATTTGTCCTACTCTTTGAGGGGTACTGTGAGGGGTACTATAGGGCGAAATTAGGCAAAATTCTAGGTAATTCGAGGTGATTTTAATTTTTGAAAAGTTGAGGTTTTACGGTGTCTAAGCCTGATTCTATAAGGGATTTCGGACCTAACCGATTTTCTATTGCGCCTATGCTCGATTGGACAGATCGCCATTGTCGCTACTTCCATCGTTTGCTGACCAGTGAGTCTTTGCTTTATACCGAGATGGTCACGACTGGCGCGATCATTCACGGCAAAGGTGACTTTTTGGCTTATAACCAAGAAGAGCATCCGGTGGCGCTGCAACTTGGTGGTTCAAACCCGAAGGATTTGGCGACATGTGCCAAGCTCGCGCAGCAAAGAGGCTATGATGAGGTGAACCTTAATGTTGGTTGCCCGTCAGATCGAGTGCAAAATGGCCGCTTTGGCGCATGCTTAATGGCAGAGCCTCAGCTGGTGGCAGATTGTATCGAAGCAATGCGTGAGGTGGTGGATATTCCCGTCACAGTGAAAACACGTATTGGCATTGATGAGCAGGACTCGTATGAGTTTTTGACAGATTTTGTCTCCATTGTGTCTGAAAAAGGTGGCTGTGAGCAGTTTACCATTCATGCGCGCAAAGCTTGGCTATCTGGACTGAGCCCAAAGCAAAACAGAGAGATCCCGCCACTCGACTATCCGCGTGCTTATCAACTCAAGCAAGATTTCGCTCATCTCAATATTGCCATTAATGGTGGTGTAAAGAGTCTCGAAGAGAGTAAAGAGCACCTAGTGCATTTAGATGGTGTTATGGTTGGGCGTGAAGCCTATCAAAACCCATATCTACTCGCTAAGGTTGACCAAGATATATTTGGCTTGGATAAGCCAGTCAAAAAGCGTACTCAAGTGGTAGAAGAGATGTACCCTTACATTGAGCAACAGCTTGCGAATGGCGCTTACCTTGGTCACATCACCCGTCATATGTTAGGTCTATTTCAAAATATGCCAGGCGCACGCCAGTGGCGCCGTTACATTAGTGAAAATGCACACAAGCCAGGTTCAGGGGTAGAAGTGGTTGAAACTGCACTGGGTAAGATTCCTCAAGAACTCAATGTGTAAATATTACCAAATCCTGTTCATCACTTGGTAAATTTCGCCAATTGTTACTATGTATAATTAGCTTACCCTATAAGCTGGGATTTTTTATCGTTTAAAAATCAAAAGTTTATAGATTTTTAGAACTTGGCGTAGTTTCTGCTATGTAATAATCAACAAAGGAGAAAACTATGCTAGAACTCATCTTTATACTGGTTTTTATCGCGACCTTACTCGTCACTGGATTGACCATGATGACGGTCTTTGCCGCGACTGGTTTCGCTTTATTGGTGATGGCGCTATTTGGAATGATTGGCGCGGCCTTTAAGCTTATTCCGTATCTTATTGTAATTGCAGTCGGTATTTGGCTTTTTAAAAATTACGTATATAGCCATCGTTAAATCGAGCAGGAAATTGACAATTCCCCAGCTACAGAATGTGTTACTATCGCTGCAAGACTTTACGATAGATAGGTTCAGGAGTTCAAGCGATGAACAATTCCGCACTGGCAGCGATGGCTGCAGTTGCAATGTCAATGGCAAGTTCTGCAGTGATGGCAGAGGATTCAGATTCGGTTGTCGTAAAAGTGGGGGCTGATGCCTGGTGGATAGAAACAGAAGTGAATGAAATTGATCGTGATAAAGAAGTCACGCCATCGGCTTATTTATCCATCGAGCACGATCTCAAATATGTCCCAAACGCTAGGTTAAAGACCACGGGTGTTGAAAATGATTATATGGCCTTCGACAAGCTTGATTTAACCCTGTACTACTCGCTGATGGATCATGACCTATTGCATTTTGATGCTGGTGTGACTTTAAGCGATCTCAGCAATACCAAGTATAAAAATGCCGATAACGGCCAAATTAAAGACTTTGATGGATTTATTTGGGCGTTTTATGGCTATGCAGAAATCACGGTACCAGACACTAACTTTGATATCATTGGTGAAATGAACTTTGGCGATAGCAGTGGTATTAAAAGTACCGATCTTACTGCAGGTGTACAGTATCGTATGCCGCTGAAAGAGTCGACCATTACCTTCCGTGGCGGCTATCGCGCGATTGACCTTGAGTCTGACGAATTTAAAGCAACCACCACGAGTACCATATTGGGTAAACCTTTTATTATGGCTGATGGCTTCTTTGTAGGAGCTGAATACAGTTTCTAGTATTGTCCAACGTATATAAAACGCTGCGTAATATCGCGGCGTTTTTTTATGCTTATAAGTTATACCAAGACAGTTTTTTTAGCAGTTTTCTGCTCAGTAGACCATGCTTAAAAGTGATAATTGTCATTATAAGTGTAAAGGATTGTTATGACGATAAATGAGCTCAGAAGTCTTTACCGAGAAAACCAGCTTGTTGAGGCGATTATTGAGCCTTCTGCAGAGGAAGGTACTTGGATAGTTGAATTTCGTCATACTCGTGGTGGATTTGTTTTGCTCACAGATGTTCATGGCGAAGAATGTCACTATCCTGACTTGGATATGGCGTCCAAATCAGCGATGGCGGTGGGTTTTTCTCAGGTCCGTGTCGAGGTAGATTGACCGATTCTGATGAAATAATAGTCTTTATTTAATCCAAAAAGTTATAAAACATTCATTTCTATTCTTTATTGTTATTAGTCTGAGTGGTTAATCTAACATCATGCAATGAATAGGGATGTCGAGACCATGTCTTCAAATAACAAGGTATCACCTTCGGGACAGATACCATCAGCACTACCGTCAATCGCTTCCCCCTTAAATGATCAGCAGTTGAATAGCCTTCAGCAAACGACCTCAGAGCTGTCACCGCAGCAATTGGCTTGGGTCAGTGGTTATTTTTGGGGATTATCTCAAGCCCAATCGCCAGCTTTAACTCAAGGGGCGTCAAGTGCGCAAATGGCATTGGCTGATAAACCTGCGGGTAAACTAAGTATTATTTTTGCCTCTCAAACCGGCAATGCTAAGGGAGTAGCAGAAACTCTAGAGCAAGAAGCAAGGGATCAAGGCATTGCGGTCGAGCTTTTCGATGCCAGTGATTACAAGGGGAAACAGCTAGCAAAAGAAACCCATGTCATTATTGTTGCTTCGACCAATGGTGAAGGTGAGGCGCCAGATAACGCTATTGAGCTGCATGAATTTCTTCAATCTAAGAAAGCGCCCAAGTTACCGAACTTACAATATGGTGTGATAGCTTTGGGTGACTCGAGCTACGAGTTTTTCTGTCAGACAGGAAAAGATTTTGACGCTTACCTCTCCAAGCTAGGTGCTACAGCATTTATAGAACGCCTTGATTGTGATGTCGATTATGAATCTGATGCGGCGAGCTGGCGTAAACAAGCGCTTGATAAAGTAAAACAAGACTTAGCAACGACGAACAGTGAAGCCGAAGTCGTGCAATTGCCATTGGGTCAAACTACATCGCCATCCCCTTATAATAAGAATCACCCCTTCGCAGCCACCTTGCTGGCCAATCAAAAAATTACAGGTCGCGATTCTGGTAAAGATGTGCGCCATATTGAGATTGATTTGGAAGGGTCAGGGCTAAGTTATCAGCCGGGTGATGCACTTGGTGTCTGGTATGAAAACAGTTCGGAACTTGCGAGTGCCATCTTGAACAAGGTGGGACTTTCTGGCGTTGAAAGCATAGAACTTGACGGAGAAAGTCTCTCTATCCATAGCGCGCTAGTCAGTCAGTTCGAAATCACAGCCGCTAACCCCCAGTTTGTCACCAAATTTGCTCAAGCTTCGGCAAGTCAAAAACTACTCAAGCTAATAAAAGATAAAGATAAGTTGCGCGAATACGCTAATCAAACTCAGATTCTTGATGTACTTAACGAGAAGAAAACACAAATGTCCGTGTCAGAGTTAGCCAGTTTACTGCGCCGACTTACACCGCGTTTGTACTCGATTGCATCCAGCCAAAGTGAAGTTGAACAAGAAGTCCACCTAACGGTTGGTCTCCTTGAGTATCAGCAAGGCGATGAGCAGCGCTTTGGCGGCGCCTCAAGTTTTCTTAGCCGCCGCCTTGATGAAGGCTCGCAGGTCAAGGTGTTTGTTGAGCACAACAACAGCTTCAAACTCCCAGCCGATGACAATACACCGATCATTATGATTGGCCCAGGTACAGGAATTGCGCCGTTTCGTAGTTTTATTCAAGAGCGTGATGCTCGTGAAGCATCGGGCAAGAACTGGTTGTTTTTTGGTGATCGCACTTTTACTCAAGACTTCCTCTATCAAGCAGAATGGCAGAAATACTTAAAAGCCGGCAAGCTCAATCGCCTCGATGTGGCCTTTAGTCGTGATCAAGGGGAAAAGGTCTACGTTCAACATCGAATTTTGGAAAAAGGTGATGAAGTGTGGCGCTGGCTTGAGCAAGGCGCTTATATCTATGTCTGCGGAGATGCGACGCGAATGGCAAAAGATGTTCATCAAGCTCTGATCCATGTGGTCGAGCAACATGGTAAGCAATCGCGTGATGATGCAGAAGAGTTTATCAATCAATTGCGTAAAGAAAAACGTTATCAAAGGGATGTATATTAATGAGCACTTCAACGACCACTCATACTCAGTCCGTATTGGGCGAAGAGCTTGGCCCATTGGCAGATAATGAACGTCTAAAAAGAGAGAGCAACTTTCTGCGCGGCACGATCGAGCAAGATCTGCAAGATCCTATCACGGGGGGATTTACCGCTGATAACTTCCAATTGATTCGGTTTCATGGAATGTATCAGCAAGACGATCGTGATATACGTAACGAAAGGGTGAAACAAAAACTCGAACCTTTACATAATGTAATGCTCAGGGCGCGAATGCCTGGCGGTATTATTTCACCAGAGCAGTGGTTAGCGATTGATAAGTTTGCTACTGAGCATTCCTTGTATGGCAGCATTCGATTGACCACGCGTCAAACTTTTCAATTTCATGGTGTGTTGAAACCGAACATTAAACTGATGCATCAGACCCTCAATAGTATTGGTATTGATTCGATAGCGACAGCGGGTGATGTTAATCGTAATGTACTTTGTACCACCAATCCGGTTGAGTCTGAACTTCATCAGCAAGCCTATCAATGGGCGAAAAAGATCAGTGAACATCTGCTACCTAAAACCAAAGCCTATGCTGAAATTTGGCTTGATGGGGATAAGGTAGAGACCACACAAGGTGATGAGCCAATTTTAGGTAACCATTATTTACCCCGAAAATTTAAGACAACGGTAGTCATACCACCGCAAAATGACGTTGATGTTCATGCCAATGATCTTAATTTTGTTGCCATTGCTGAGCAAGGCAAGCTGGTGGGCTTTAACGTCCTCGTTGGTGGTGGTTTGGCGATGACGCACGGTGACACATCTACTTATCCAAGACGCGCGGATGACTTTGGCTACATTCCACTAGATAAAACACTTGATATTGCAGCTGCAGTTGTTACCACTCAGCGTGACTGGGGGAATCGCTCAAATCGTAAAAACGCCAAAACTAAGTACACATTAGATCGTGTAGGCAGTGATGTATTCAAAGCGGAAGTAGAAAAGCGGGCTGGTGTGTTATTTGAAAAGAGTCGCCCCTATGAGTTTACCGAGCGCGGAGACCGAATTGGTTGGGTAGAGGGTATTGATGGCAAGCATCATTTGACGCTCTTTATCGAAAATGGACGTTTACTTGATTATCCCGATAAACTGCTGAAATCAGGTGTCGCTATGATAGCTAGGATCCACCAAGGTGATTTTCGCATGACAGCTAATCAAAATCTTATTGTGGCTGGTGTGCCGAGCGAAGAAAAAGCGCAAATCGAACGTATTGCTATTGAGCACGGTTTGATGGATGAAACTGTCAGTGAGCAACGAAAGAATTCGATGGCTTGTGTGGCGTTTCCAACCTGTCCATTAGCAATGGCTGAAGCTGAACGCTTTTTACCTCAATTTGTCACTGATGTGGAAGAAATACTGCGCAAGCATGAATTACCTGAGCAAGACAACATCATATTACGTGTGACGGGTTGTCCAAACGGGTGTGGCCGCGCCATGTTGGCAGAGATTGGTCTAGTGGGTAAAGCGCCAGGTCGCTACAACCTGCATTTGGGCGGGAATCGTGGCGGTACTCGTGTACCTAAGATGTATAAAGAGAATATTAGCGACAAACAGATTTTACAAGAGATAGATCATCTTGTTGAACGCTGGTCAAAAGAGCGCCTTGAGGGAGAGTGCTTCGGCGATTTTACTATTCGTACCGGTATTATTGATGAAGTGGTGGTGTCAAAGAGGGACTTTTATGCATGATATTGTGATTGAAAAACCGAATCTAGCGGATCTTCTCAAGGCGACAAAAACCGAGCAAACCTTGAGGCTTGCGCAAATCAATGCTGAGTTAGAAAAGAAAACGGCTCAAGAACGAGTAATATGGGCGGCAGAAAATCTTGAAGGGGAACAGGTCGTTTCATCAAGCTTCGGTGTGCAAGCCGCAGTGATGCTACATCTTATTACTCAAGTACAACCCAGTATTCCAGTCATACTGACAGATACAGGTTATCTATTCCCTGAGACTTATCTATTTATCGATGAGTTAACGGAGACATTGAATCTCAATCTAAAGGTATATCGCGCAGAGCTAAGTAGTGCGTGGCAAGAATCTCGCTACGGTAAATTGTGGGAACAAGGGGTTGATGGTATTGAAACCTATAACCGTCTTAATAAAGTTGAACCTATGCGCCGAGCACTGAAAGAGTTAAATAGCAAAGTTTGGTTTTCTGGCCTGCGACGGGAGCAATCTAGTTCACGAGCGCATTTACCAATATTATCTGTCCAAAATGGCGTGTTGAAGTTCCTTCCTATTATTGATTGGACAAACAAAGATGTTCATTACTACCTTGAGAGACATGGTTTAAAATATCACCCACTGCGTGACCAAGGATACTTATCTGTTGGAGACGTACATACAACTCAGAAATGGCAGCCAGGTATGAGTGAGGAGCAAACGCGTTTCTTCGGTTTAAAGCGAGAGTGTGGCCTTCATGATGACTAAGAACAAGACGGTTCAGGTATCTAGTGAGCATTTTTCTTCAATGAAAGGCCATGATACTTGCCTTTTCTTTATATCTTAAAATGCAGCTTGTGGGTAACTCTGTTAATATTTTCTTTAAATGCTATGGGTAAACGTGAATAAATAAAGGCTTGAGTGAATATTGGGCGTTTAAGCTTTATTTTTCTAATTTTTTCAAATTTCTGCTTGCCAACGTAATAACGATCTCTATAATGCTCCCTCGTCGACAGGGCAAGGGCTTAAAGCTCAAACAGCCATGATGACAGGCCAAGTAAAAAAATAAATAATTAGTAAAAAGTGTTTGACTCTTTATTTTATATCGCTAGAATGGCCGACTCTTCTTTAGGTAGTAAATAAATCTAAAGCAAGAACGCTCTTTAACAAACTAAACCTATCAATCTGTGTGGGCACTCGTTGATGATAATCCAAAAAGATTTATCAATGAACTGAGTGACCAATCGGTAGTAATACCGGCACAGTCAATTCAACATTACACAGTAATGTTATCAGTATTCATTGAGCCGCATCTTAGATGCACAAAACTTTAATTGAAGAGTTTGATCATGGCTCAGATTGAACGCTGGCGGCAGGCCTAACACATGCAAGTCGAGCGGAAACGAGCTATCTGACCCTTCGGGTGACGATAACGGCGTCGAGCGGCGGACGGGTGA
>NZ_QLYY01000020.1 GCF_003350295.1 Vibrio tetraodonis | reverse complement strand
CCTGTATACAGCTCCGCAAGGTGAGATTGAAGGGTTCATAACCTCGTTAGTAGACCCTCAAAAGTATCCATTGGAGCAGCTATTAAGTATCTACTGGCAACGATGGCAAATTGAAGAAGGTTACGGTGAAATCAAGCAAACTCAGTTGCAGAGTGAAGTGACACTTAGAAGTCGCTTTGCTGCTGGAGTTAGACAAGAGCTTTGGGGCATTTTGCTTGCCTATAATTTAGTACGTTTAGAAATGATTCATATTGCCGAAGATGCCAATGTAAGCCCAACTCGGGTTAGCTTCACAGCAGCAATAAATTTGATAGATGCCCAGTTGCGATGGCTAGCGCTCAGCCCCGATGGCACTTTATCTGTCAGGCTCAAACAAATGCGAGAGAGCATCAGCCATTTCATTTTGCCAGATAAAAGAAAGGACCGAACGTTTCCACGTTCAGTCCTCTTTGTTCGGGCCAAATATCCATTTAGATATAAGTATTAATACTTATCCGAACGGCATTAAAGCATATCGCTTGGGCTTTTTATTATGGTATTGGATTAACCTTGTATACCGACAATTAACCAAGGAGCATTGTCAGTGGTCAAGTCACGCTCAAGGTGCCAAATATCTTCGATGCTTTCTTCAACATTTTCCACTGCGTCACGGTAGCGGCCACTGAACTGAATGCTAAGTTGAGCCTTGCTACCATCATGATCTGCTCGAACAATTTCAGCATCAACATACATGACATCGGTATGCTGTTCACCGTCAAATTTTGCACGCTCTTGCTGAAGGTCTGCAAACAAGCTTGGCGATACATATTCCTTTATGGTGTCTAACTGGTTGTGATTCCAAGCTCCTTGGAGAATACGGTAGTGTTCACGTGAACCGTTGATAAAAGCAGCTTGATCAAAACCTGGTGGATAGTTGTGAGGGACATCTGACGTAGCACCAAAGCCAAATCCACCTTGTGAACCTTGTTGAGGCTGCTGCTCGAAGTTATGAACATTAGGCTGCTCAAACTTTGGTGCGCTACCGCCAAACGCAGGTTGCTGTCTTTGTTGGTTCATGCTGCCTTGTTTGGCACCCAGCACGCCTTTCATTAACTTGAAAATAACAAAGGCAATCAGACCCATGATAAGAATATCCATGAATTGAATACCCTCAAAAGCGCCGCCAAAGAAAGCCGCCAAAAGACCACCAGCCAGTAAGCCACCCAATAAACCACCCATTAGACCTTTTTTGCTTGAGCTGGGCGATTTGGTCGCTTGGTCCTTACCTATGGTATTGTTGTTTTGCTGTTGTTGCTTTGGCGCTGGAGCCGTTTTGTAGCTTTTACCAAATGACTTGCCGCCACCGAACTTCTTAGCTTCAGCGATCGGAGTAATGGCAACAGACACCATTAACAGGGCAACAAGGGAGAAAAGTTTTTTCATAGTTTTAGTTTGCCTTAGGATTTCTCAGATGAGGTAATAGTTATACTAACTCTGCAATAGTAGCGCGTGTATCACAAGATGAAAATACCATCAATGTCGAGACATGTATCAAAGTGTTGCAAATTCCACAATTGGTCAGTTGCGCTGGGCTAAGAGCCTGATAGAATATCGAACATCGTTCATTTTCGACATTTTGCCATGGCCCGTAGAAACGACCATACACGTGAAGAGCTAATATCTATCACGTTAAACACTGTTAAGGATTTCCTTAATGAGAACTCTTATCACGAGCTAAGCCTTCGTAAAGTCGCAAATATGATTGGTTATGTACCCAGCACATTGGTTAACGTCTTCGGGAGTTATAATTTACTATTACTTCATGCCGTCGCTCAAACACTGGACGAGTTAGCGAGTGAAGCTAAAGAGGTTGTCGAACAAAGTCCTGACACTAAAACCGCTTTATATCAGCTTGCTTATTGCTACCATGATTTCGCAAAGAAACATCCCCATCGATGGCAGCTCATTTTTGAGCACAATATGAATGGTGAAGCTTTGCCAGAATGGCAAGCAGAAAGAATTGCCAATATGACGGGGATGCTTGAGCAACTTCTATCTCATTTGGCGCCTCAGAGGACTAAACAGGAAGTCCTGCAAGCTAGCCGCGTTCTCTGGTCCGGTGTGCATGGCATTACTTTACTCAGTGTTGATGATAAATTTTTTGCCGCAGAGCCAATTGACGGCAAAAAGCTGATAGACAATTTGCTGTCGAGCTATATTGCCAACTGGTAAACATCCTCTACGGGAAAAGGAAATCCATGCCACATAAGCAAACATCGCTGTTAGGGAAAAGGCGATTTCTTCCTTACTTTATCACTCAATTTTTCGGCGCATTCAACGACAACATTTTCAAAAATGTCTTGTTGCTATTTGTTGCTTTCGCAGGCGCTGATGCCCTTCCCATATCCAGTGATCTTTTTATCAATCTAGCTGCTGGGCTATTTATCCTGCCTTTTTTCCTGTTTTCTGCATCCGCTGGCGTCCTAGCCGATAAATATGAAAAGTCTTGGTTCATTCGTAAAGTAAAGCTGGTCGAAATTGGCATAATGTGTCTTGGCGCAATTGGCTTTATTACGGAAAGCTATATTATTCTTCTTATTTTGCTGTTTTTAATGGGCACACAATCCGCCTTTTTTGGACCAGTCAAATACGCTCTCCTACCCCAGCAATTAAAACCCAAAGAGCTAGTGCCTGGCAATGCGCTCGTAGAGACGGGGACTTTCCTGGCCATCTTACTTGGAACTTTGGGAGCTGGCGTTATAGCATCGGCGGAAGGAGCGAAGTATATTGCTGCCGCTGGGGTCATTGTTTTTGCTTTACTGGGATACATGGCAAGCTGCGCAATTCCCACCGCAGCGCCAAGTGCTCCTGATCTTAAGTTTCGCTGGCAGCCAATTAAACAACTTCGCAATACTCTTGCCATAGCCAAATCTGATCGATCTGTTTTTCAAGCTCTGATGGCAATCAGTTGGTTTTGGTTTTTAGGTGCAGCCTACCTCACTCAGTTTCCCAATTTTACTAAAACTTACCTCAATGGTAGCGAAAGCGCAGTGTCCTTTCTTTTAGCACTTTTTTCAGTCGGGATTGCTCTGGGATCGCTCGCTTGCGATAAACTGTCTAATCACCGCATTGAACTGGGTATCGTACCTTTAGGCAGCATAGGTATTTCAGCTTTTGGGTTGAGCCTAGCATTGTCCGTGCCAAACCAACTCCCTGAAATGCAGACTTTCAGTGCCTTTATTTCTTATTCCCCCTTATGGCCCGCGTTTGCTTCACTGCTCATGCTAGGTATCTCGGGCGGCATTTTTATTGTCCCTCTCTATGCTTTCATGCAGCACAGAGCAAAGGTTAATCAGCGCGCACAAGTTATTGCCGCGCTTAACATATACAACTCGCTCTTTATGGTTGGCAGTGCCGTATTGGGTATTGTTTGTCTCGCCGTTATAGGAATGAGTATTCCCGCGCTTTTCTTACTTTTAGCAGCCATGAATATCTGTGTCGCTATCGCCTTATTGCTTCGAGTGCCGATACGTACGGTCCGCTTTATAACTTGGGCTGTCACACATACTATGTATCGAGTTAAGCATAAAAACCTACATCACATACCAGAAAAAGGCGGCGCGCTCATTGTATGTAATCATGTCAGCTACATGGATGCCCTGCTCCTCAGCGCTGTATGTCCCAGATTAATTCGCTTTGTGATGGAAGAGGAATATGCCAATCTACCGCTCCTGCGCCGGTTCCTCAAAAGAGCGGCGGTAATACCCATATCAGCGTCTAGCCGCAACTCAATCCGTGATGCATTTCGTGAGACCGAGCAGGCTCTCAAACAAGGAGAGCTTGTCTGTGTTTTTCCTGAGGGGAAACTGACAAGTACAGGAGATATGAACGAATTTATGCGTGGGATAGACATTATCCTGCATAGAAGCCCAGTACCTGTTATTCCGATAGCACTAAAAGGGTTATGGGGTAGCTACTTCAGCCGCTACAAAGGAAGGGCTTGTCAGGGTTTTCCCTCTCGATTTTGGTCAAAATTGGAGGTTGAAGCAGGACCTGCTGTTGAGCCAAGCGATGCAACCTCTGAGCGCATGCATGCCGAAGTTTCTAAACTACGAGGAGATTGGAAGTAGAGTTGATGTTATATCTGATCAAGATAACCGCCCTGTTCAGGTTTTCTGAACAAGGGTTAAAACAAATTAAATCTATTTCTTTACCTGAGTCCGCTACACTTTAGCACTATCTATGAAAAGTACTTTGTCGATGAACCTAATAAAAAACCAACTTGTATTCTGGCTTGCCTTAATTGCTTGTCTGACTCCTTTTGTTACGTCTCCAACTGCGCTAATTATCGGCTTTTTGCTTGCAACACTAGGCTTAGTACCTCACGAGTTTAATCTTGCTAAAATCACCAAAAAGTTGCTCGCATATTCTATTGTCGGTTTGGGCTTTGGTATTCATTTTAACGATGCGTTGGCCGTAACTTCTGATGGCATTGGTTTGATCGTCGCAACCATTGTCGGAACGCTTCTCATCGGTTTGTGGACAGCAAAAGCATTTAAGCTAGATAAAAAAACTGGCTATTTGATTTGTTCTGGTACCGCAATTTGTGGTGGTAGCGCCATAGCAGCTGTCGCACCAGCTATAAAAGCCAATGACGGGCAAATCGGCTTATCTCTGGCGACTGTGTTCGTGCTCAACTCACTAGCTCTGTTTATCTTTCCTGTTATTGGCCATGCCGTTGGTCTTGACCAACATACCTTTGGAACATGGGCTGCCATTGCTATACATGATACCTCATCTGTGGTGGGGGCAGCCTCCGCCTATGGGGAAGAAGCGTTAACAACGGCCACAACACTCAAGCTCGCTCGTGCACTATGGATCATTCCGGTCGCATTGTTCAGCGCTTTTCTGTTTCGCAGTGACTCTAAAAAAATCACCATCCCCTACTTCATCTTGTTTTACTGCCTGGCCATTGCCATTAGTGATCTTCTTCCTCAATTTGAATTCTTCTACCAGACCGTATTTGATATTGCCAAAAAAGCCCTAGTCGTTTGCCTATTCTTGATTGGCTGTGGTATTTCGGTGGAAAAGCTTAAATCAGCCGGACCTAAGCCTCTCGTGTTTGGTGTTACGTTATGGATCGGGATTTCATGCAGTTCACTGGCTTGGCTTTTACTGACTTAATGCTCATGGAGCTTCACCTTACTCACTCGACTTTGCCGCTTGGGCTTGAATTCTAAGAGTAAAGAGATAAGCATAAGAAACGCTGACAATTCGACTAATGCTCTCATTAATCCTTCACTTTGCGTAGCAATGAAGATTTGGAGCAAAGTCGCGAGCACTATGATGATTTTAGCTGCCATCTATATATCCATATTCAAATTCCGTAGCATTTATTATGAACTAAGGTTATAAGAATCGGAAAGACACATTTGAACTATGAAAGATCCATTTTAACTAAGTTTTGCTTTGCATTAGGCGTTTACAATTTATGTTAATCACACATAATACTCTCAAGTCATGTGACAACCGCTTATAGAAACAAGCGGGTAATAGGAAGCCAGATGCAATACGTTAAAATAAAAGACTCGATTGTTGAACAAATTGACACTGGTATGCTCTCTCCACGCCAAAAGCTGCCGTCAGAGCGAAAGCTTGCAGAATCATTTGATACAACTCGCGTCACCCTGCGAGAGGCTTTATCGCTTCTCGAAGCTGAGGGGAGGATTTATCGTGAGGATAGAAGGGGTTGGTTTATATCACCACGGCCACTGCGCTACGACCCAACTCAAAGCCCAAGCTTTTCAGATATCGCCCAGGCCCAAGACCGTTCGCCAGCAACTAAGTTAGTGACAGCGAAAAGTATGATGGCAAATAAGCAAGCCACAAACTTATTACACTTGCCACCTTTCTCGGATGTTTATCATGTAGAGCGTGTTCATTATTTGGAAAAACGCCCCGTTGTTTATGTGACTCATTACATCAACCCCAAGTATTTTCCAAATATTTTGGACTATGACTTAACCAAATCGCTAACCAAGATTTATCGAGATCACTTCAGTGTCGTCTACAAAAGAAGTCATTACCGCATTTCAACTAGCACATTACTCGGAGAAGTGGCGCTAGCGTTACGCGCAACCTCAGGTACTCCAGCTATGGTCATTGAACGAACCAATTACAATCAAGATGGTGATATGATCGACTGTCAGATAGAGTATTGGAGACACGATGCTATTAAGATTGAATCCGTCGCCGCTCTCGTCTAACTAAAGGCACGAAACCATCAGTTACTAGCCTGCCGCCACACCCATTGATTCACCACCAACCGTGAGGTCTTAATACCATGACTTTGGAGGTTTTCCGGCATGTCATAATAGGCAATTGGCCACTTGAACTTAATTAATTCTCGGCTGAGATACTGTTCAATATCGGCGATATTTATACCCTTATCAGTTTTAATAACAGCAACTGGTCTATGGCCGTATTCTTTATCTTCAATAGGCACTACGATCGCTTGAATAACAGTAGGAATTTGATTTAATACCGCTTCAATTTCTTCACAGTGTATGTTTTCACCACCCGATACAAAGAGGTTATCTGCTCTACCGGTAACATGCAGCTCATCGTTTTGCCATGATCCTAAATCTTTAGTATCAAACCAAGCGTCATTAGTAATAGGGATAATGTCACCTTGCTGATAATATCCGCTAGCTAGCGTTTCGCCTGAAATATAAATCCGCTGTCGTTTTAGCTTTACACGGCGATTTTTAAGTACTTGACCGACACCATCACTGCCATCAACTTTCTTCGCTGTCACCGTTGATGCCGCTTCTGTCATTCCGTATCCAACCCAAGTTTCAACACCTAACCGCGATGCCTCCTGACACAAAGATAATGGAATGTGGCTGCCTCCAAGAAGCACATGGGAAAGTCCTTGCACTGCTTTATTTTCCAATGCTCTTTGCAGCTGGGTTGGAACAAAAGAAGCGTGTGTCACCCCAATCAGATCGCTTGTTAATTCTCCACTAGCGAGCTTTAAAGCCGCACCACTATATAACCAGCGATAAACGATAGCCAATCCAGACACATGATACATGGGCAGACTGAGTAGCCAAGTGTCCTCCTTGGTAAATCGCATTGTATCGAGTAAACCTGACGCGGAATAAAAATGCTGACGAGAAGTGTGAACAACGGCTTTGGGTGTGCCAGTTGATCCTGACGTAAATATTATCGACGCTGGTCTATCTTGATCATATTCTCGCGCAAAGTTCTCAGAAGACGAGGCTTGTGAGTCAATACGAAATGACCCCACCTCTGACAAATTAGGAACCGTACTGCAAACTTTTACTGGTATTTCGCTTGGATATAGAGTTTTCAACTTGGTATTAAAGTCTGTTCTTGTTTGCGGCATAACCAGAGCACAAATTACCCCTAGCTCCATACACGCCAAATAGGCCAGCAATATTTCTAAGCTGTTTTTCCCCACGCACGTCAGCACATCTGCAGATTTAATACCTTGACTAAATAAGCTCGCAGCAACACTGTCCACTAAGTCATCAACTTCAGACCATGTATAATCTTTACCTTCCGACTTTAAGGCAACAGTGGAAGGACATAACTGAGCCCATTCTTTAACAGGGGAGCGATTAGCCACTACACCTGCCACACTAGCTGATGCTGAGCCAATTTAGAAACTGGCAAATCGCAGCCTGGCCAGCCAACCTCTAGCTGCTCAGCAAACAAACCTACTGTATCCAACCCGGGAACCTCATCCGGTAACAGCCATTGAGACAGCCGAGCTAACTGTGTGAGTCCTATTGTTGACTCTATGCTCGAGCTAATAATAGGCTTAATGCTCAGAGCCTTAGCACCTTCTATCAAGGCAATACAATCTTGTACTGAACCGAGGAGTGTTGGCTTAATAATGATAGCCTTAGCACCATCAAAATCTTGGAGTTCAAAATCAGGCTTGCGCACCGCATGTTGAAGTGTTTCATCCCACGCAATAGCTATTCCAGTATTAATCGCAAACGAAAAGCTATCTCCCGGTGCTTCACATGGCTCTTCAACAAAAGCGATTCGTTGACGAAGGGACGGCGCGACTTTTTTGGCAAACTGCTGAGCTTGTTCAGCTGTCCACGCGCGATTAGCATCTAATCGCAAGGTAAGATCGGGAATAGATTCCAGCAATAAGCTTACAATCAAGCCATCACGGATTGGCTCATATAAACCCACCTTCACTTTGGCGACTTTCTGGCCTGTCATAGCACTTAACCTAGGCAACAGCTCATCAGGGTCACCTGAACATAAAGGCGCCGCCTGATAACAGCCTTCTTCAGGCAAACACTTGTCCAATTCTAGCTGCGCCATAGATAGACCAAAAGCGACCGATGGATGCAAAGATTTATAATCAAACCACTGACCATTTTTCCAAAACGTTAACTTCTCTACCAATTGTGGATAAACATCCTCAATGCTTTCGTGGCTAAAACCCGGTAAAGGAGCAACTTCTCCCAAACCAGTTTTTCCATCCATTTCCAGCACAACCACAAAGCCCTCTCGTTCCGTGAGTTTTTGCTCTCTCAATACCACACCACTGTCCATCGACAGCTGATAGCGAAAAAGTTTGGCTGTTCTCATATCCATATACCTTGTAGTTATTTTTGTATTCGTCAGCGTTCACTAACTTAGGGTACACCCAAAAAGTAGGGCGTTATTCACCTCCCATTTTGCTATGGATTTCTCGGAAACTGCTCAAAGTCAGGTCGACGCTTTTCATTAAATGCATTACGGCCTTCTTGGCCTTCTTCAGTCATATAGAACATCATTGTCGCATTGCCCGCCAACTCTTGCAGGCCTGCTTGCCCGTCGCAATCGGCATTCAACGCTGCTTTGAGGCAACGAAGCGCCATTGGGCTATGTTGCAGAGTTTCTCTGCACCAACGGACGGTTTCTTTCTCCAACAGCTCCAAGGGAACAACCGTATTCACAAGACCCATGTTGAGTGCTTCGTCCGCATCATAAAAACGACACAAAAACCATATTTCACGAGCTTTCTTCTGACCAACAATTCTCGCCATGTAAGCGGCACCCCATCCACCATCGAAGGATCCAACTTTAGGGCCTGTTTGACCAAATTGCGCATTATCTGCGGCAATGGTTAAGTCACACATCATATGCAGCACATGACCACCTCCAACAGCCCAACCCGCGACGGACGCAATAACAGGCTTGGGGCATGTTCGTATTTGGCGCTGGAAATCCAATACGTTCAAATGATGAGTTCCAGAGTCGTCCTTATAGCCACCGTAATCACCACGTATTTTCTGATCGCCTCCTGAACAAAACGCTTTTTCACCAAGACCTGTAAGTATAATGACTCCGACTCTTTCATCATAACGAGCATCCGCCAGCGCTTTCATCATTTCCTTAACCGTCTGAGGACGGAAAGCATTATGAATCTGAGGACGAGCAATGGTAATTCGCGCAATACCATCTTCCGATTTGTGGTACTGAATATCCTCAAAGTCATTAGCGCAATCATTCCAATATACTGGCGCGTACAATTCCTGATCCGAAAGACCGACTGTTTTTGACATCATGACTCCTGTTAATTAGGTAGCATCTAATAATAGGGCTCTAACATTAGATTTAACAATATTAGTAAAGGCTTGCGGATCCTCAATATGAACATTGTGACCGACTTGTTGAATACAAGTGTACGGCAAGCCACTACTTGCATTCAGTTGTTTGAATTTCTTGTCTTTATCACCACATATGCAGCGTATGGAAGTACTCGAACTTTTGAGAATATCAAGCAGAAAATCTTGTTTCGCTAACGTGGTCGCTAGCAACATAGAAGCGACTGATGAACCAAAATTTTTTGCTCTTTTTCTGACTAAATCTGTTTTCTGTGTATCACTCAAAGATTGAAAAACAATCTGTTGATACCAATCTTCAAGGACGGTTTCTATGGTTTCGTGGCTAAAACGGTTGGCCCAGACTCTGTCATTAATTAGGCGCTGCTTTTTATGTTCTTCATCATCAAGACCAAAATGGCCCGACTCACAAATCAGCAGTTTAATGTTAAAGGCAGAAAAGTATTCCTTAGCGAGCCCTGTCATCACAATTCGAGCCCCCATTGAGTAGCCCACTAAAACTATAGGCGCTTGTTCAGGAACATGTTGAGACAGAACATAAGATATTTGATCGCAGCAGGATTTAAAATCGACGCAATGTACGTTTTTACTTCGGCCATGCCCGGGAAGATCGATGCATAAAACTGGGTAGTCAGAAAGAAGCTCTGCGCATTGGCTCCAGTCACTACTATCGCCAAGAAATCCATGCAGGCAAACAATAACGGGCAAAGAGCTGCGGTGGTCGCTATTGTAAAAACGGCTAGCAAGCATCGAAATACCCTACTAACTCTTTTAACTGCTTTGATGCTTGTTCTGGAGGTGTTATCACCTCAACCATAAGAGTACCTTCCCCGTTGGTTAAATGCTGTTTTACAACATAGTTGTAGTCTGAAAGGCTGTTAGGTTGCTGATACTTGAGTCCAAATTGCTTTGCCGCATATTCAAACTGATACCCATGTGACATCTGATAGAGCTGGCGTTTATGTGCTTTAGAGACAGGAAGCAAGTCAAAAATGGCTCCACCATCATTGTTGATGACAACCAATACAACAGGCGTTTTTGTATCAGTAAACAAAGACAAAGAGTTAAGATCATGTAGAGCAGAGATATCACCGAGATAGAGAATACTTGGCCTATTTGTCGAACGCACTATCCCTGCAGTGGTAGCCACTAATCCGTCGATACCTGACGCGCCTCTGTTACTATAAACTCTTGTGTTGGGGATAACGCCGAACATATCTACGAGACGAACAAATAAGCTGTTCCCTAGTACGATTTGTGTATCGGCTGACAGGTTTTCTAATGTGGTAGCCAAACCTATTTCAGTAGGCGCTTCGCCAGGTAATACATAATTATCAATGAGACTACGCACTTTTAGGCAGCAGATATCAAGCTCTTCACACCATGACTCTATAGCCGGACTATGCCCTAGTGTAGACAGATAGCTATCAATCAATGAACAAATCTCAGATACGTGGTGAACTTGAGCCACATGGCTAGAATTATTGCGCTCAGCTTGCAGAGAAACATAATGATATTGAGCTTGTTTTTCTTTAACTTGGATTTCGACCCACTGGATAAGCCTCTTTGAAACAAAACGGGCGCCAAATTGGAGGATAACTTCGGCTCGGCTAATCAGCTCTTTATATTTAGCACCACGTAACCAAACATCGTAATATGCTTGAGAGCTTGACACTCCAGATTGAGGATCGCATAAACAGGGCCAACCTATTATTTCCGCAAGCTTCTTCGCTAGTTTCGCTTCCTCTAAAGAGACATCACCTACTAAAATCACACCTTTTTTTTCAAAAAATCCAAAGTCTTGAGCGATTAAACTCGAATGAGATACCGACTTACAACTCAATGGATGACCTGATTTCCACCACGTAGCAACACTGTCCATGTAGGTTTGATGAACACTCTTTGGTGATGATCCATACAGTGGTTCAGGGAATGGACAGTTTATGTGAATGACGCCACCGTCTGTTTCTTGCTTGTACATCAGTTGATCTACAGAAGTCAAAAGCCAACTCAGCGGCACAGATCTGCTAGGACTGGGAAGATTGATTGCGTGCCTAGCATGAGATGAGAATATACTCGTTTGATTTATTGCCTGATTCGCCCCGCAATTGATAAGCTCAACGGGCCTATCTGCGGTAATCACAACTAATTTCTCACCGGTTAGATTTGCTTCTACAATCGCCGGCAGCAAATTCGCTACAGCCGTTCCAGAGGTAACAATAATGGCAACCGGTCTTTTGCTGGCTTTAGCAAGCCCGTGGGCCATAAATGCCAAGCCACGCTCATCAAAGTGAGTATGCAGGGTCAATTTAGGATTATCAAAAGCCTCTATAACAAGAGGGGTAGACCTTGAACCTGGCGCAACGCATGCTTCCTCAACACCAAGGCGAGTAAGCTCTTCAAGCAGAACTTGGCTCCAGATTCGATTCACAGCAGATTGCGCTCTATCATTCATCTAAGAAACAGCCTCCAGTTCATGGGAATCATCAAACAGAGAAAGTAACGTCGACATCTTTTTGTCCAATTCATCCCACTCATCAGTAGCAACAGACCCAGAAACAATTCCTGCTCCTGTAAAAAGCTCAATTTCATTCGCTTTCACTAGTGCACTTCTGATCGTGACACAAAACTCGGCTTGATGACGGCCGATAAAGCCCAAAGAGCCTGCATACCAGCCTCGATGGAAAGGTTCATACTGCTCAATAAACATCATTGCGTCTTTGCGAGGCAAACCGGCAACAGCAGCAGTAGGCTTGAGCGCGTGTAATAATTCCACAGAACTGGTGTTGGGTTTGAGATGGGCATAAATATTACGTTTAAGGTGTTGTACTTTGCGCAGCTTGATTAAATGGGCTTCACTATCGGTATCAATTTGGCTGGCGTATGGAATCAGACGTTCAACAATATCATCGACAACATGACAATTTTCATGTCTATTTTTGGTATCCATACACAACCAATTCGCTAGAGCCATATCTTTGGAAGCACTCGCTCCTCGGCCAACCGTTCCTGCTAAAGCCTCTGTAGAAAGGTTTTGCTGATGCTTTACGAACAAACGTTCAGGGCTAGAACCAACAAAACTGCACGATTCATCGATAGCAAACATAAAGTGAAAACTATTGTAATTGTTAGCACGGCTCGATTTAAGCAGCTGTGCAGCACTAGCTACACCATTCATTTTTAGAGTGGTTTTACGCGCAAGCACTACTTTTTTAAATGCTTGACTATCAATACCAGTCAGAACTCTGTTCACAAGCTCACACCAATCTGCTCTGTCTGGGCAATGTGTAAGCTTGCTGACATTAATAGATAAAGGCGGTATCGGAGGCAGCTCTGTGACAATTTTTTTCAGTTGGTCCAGAATATCTTGTCTATCTTGATTTAAATTGACTGCAATAAACCACTGCTTACCCTCTCGGATTAACTCTATCAATGGTAAAACAAAAAAATGAGGAGTAGGGATATAATCAGAAACATATGGCTTATTGAAGGGGCTACCTCCCCATACACGTTGATCTTTGGCTAATGAGTCAACGTCGATAGACCCAGAAAAGACCGCCAACTGGCCTAAAGCCACCGTTTCTTGATGGGCATCACGAGACTGCCAGTAAAACTTGGGATAAAGGGACTGAGCATCAGCCCAATCAATGCTGTCAATATTCGGCGTCCCTTGAAAGCAGTACACCAAACGTTTTTGATCGGACTTTGCTGTTTTTACACTCTCAATTAGATGTCTAATTGCTTGACGAAACAATGACACAACTACCCCTTTACCCGTAGAGCTTTAGGCCAATTTTACATCGCCAATTTTTTCATTGCCCCTACTCAGATCAATGTTATCGCTCAGGATATAGCAAATCCTTCCAATAGAGTTCCAAGTAACAAAATACGCATTAATGCAGTTTTTTATTCTAAAAAATATGTTTTTGATGTAGTTTAATAAAGAAATCAAAACATTTTTAGGTTGTATACAATGCAAGATATCGAGATGTCGTCAAAACTCGATAATGTCTGCTATGACATTAGGGGACCTGTACTCAAACATGCTAAGCGTATGGAAGAAGAGGGGCATAAAATTCTAAAGCTCAATATTGGAAACCCTGCTCCCTTTGGTTTTGATGCCCCAGACGAAATTTTGGTTGATGTGATTCGTAATTTGCCCACTTCCCAAGGCTATTGTGATTCAAAAGGAATCTACTCCGCACGTAAAGCGGTAGTGCAATATTATCAGCGTAAAGGCATTCGTTCTCTGGACGTGGAGGACGTCTACATAGGCAATGGCGTTTCGGAGCTTATCGTAATGGCTATGCAGGCACTACTGAATAATGGTGATGAGATGTTGGTGCCCTCTCCTGACTATCCACTTTGGACAGCCTCTGTTGCACTCTCAGGAGGCAACGCTGTGCATTATCGATGTGACGAACAATCAGACTGGTATCCAGATTTAAACGATATACGTAAAAAGATCACACCTAAAACTCGCGGAATCGTATTGATCAACCCAAACAATCCAACTGGCGCCGTTTATAGTCGTGACTTTTTATTGGAAGTGATTGAAATTGCTCGCCAACATAAACTCATCATCTTCGCAGATGAAATATACGACAAAGTGCTTTACGACGGCGCAACTCATACCTCAGTCGCAACTCTTACAGAAGACCTCTTGGTGGTCACTTTTAATGGTCTATCCAAAGCCTATCGCGTGTGTGGTTTTCGTGGTGGCTGGATGTTTATCACAGGCCCCAAACATCTCGCTCAAGGTTATATTAACGGATTGGAAATGCTCGCCTCCATGCGCTTATGCGCCAATGTTCCAATGCAGCACGCTATTCAAACCGCACTTGGCGGATACCAAAGCATAAATGAATTGATCCTTCCCGGCGGACGACTGCTAGAGCAGCGCGATCGCGCTTACGAACTTATCAACCAGATCCCAGGAATATCATGTGTTAAACCCAAAGGGGCCATGTATCTATTCCCGAAAATCGATACCAAGATGTATAACATCAAAGACGATCAGCAAATGGTACTCGACTTCCTAATTCAGGAAAAAGTTCTTCTGGTGCAAGGATCTGGTTTCAACTGGCCTGAACCTGACCACTTTAGAATAGTGACCCTACCACATGTCGAAGACTTAGAAATGGCAATAGGACGCTTTGAACGCTTTCTTTCAACTTATAGCCAATAATAAGGTAAGTTTTATTATTTAGGTCAAGATTACTGGATAAGTACTCTGCTTATTGAAAGGAAGGGACTTAATAAATTGACCTACAATTAAAGCAAACAAGCATCATAGGGAGTCAACGTGGATCAAAGCACATTTATGGCATGGGTGACCCGCATGCCGCTGATAAAACGCTGGGCCTTGATGCATTGTTTTCAAGAGGAAAATGTGTCTGAACATTCTCATCAAGTTTCAGTAATAGCACATCTTCTCACTGTGATAAAAAACAAACGTTACAATGGTAATTTAAACCCTGAAAAAGCCGCAGTTGTGGCGATTTACCACGAAATTTCTGAAACAAAACTTCAAGATATTAACTCAAAGACCAAATATCATAGCCCTGAATTTACTGCAGCCTTTAAGAAACTTGAGGATATTGCTGAACAAGAATGTTTAGAAACGTTGCCTGCTGACTTGCGTGATGAATTCTCAAATTTGCTAGTACAGAAAAATGTAGAAGTTGAGTACAAAGCGATAGTCAAGGCTGCTGATATCCTTGCTGCTTATATAAAGACATTAAATGAACTGAGATTTAACAATAATGAGTTTTTGCATGTTAAAGAAGGCCTAGAGCCACGTATCGAGCAGTTAATTGCAACCATGCCTGAAGTGAAAGATTTTATGGATATTTTCTGCGACAGCTGCACAACCACATTTGACAAAATCTCTGGCTAAAAATGTCGTTTAGAAACCTTTGGTATCAAAGCTAAAACCAAAAAGCACAAATCGCTCAATCTCACTGGAGTAATTGTTTTTTGCGAGACCTGTTTGCAATTTAAGCTTGACGCTTTTAGATAGGTTTTTAATAAAACCAAGGTGGTGCGACTGATACTGAACTTCATTAATTGATTTTGAAAGCGAGGCTCCTGTATTGGGCTGTTGGCTTAAAATACCAATGTAATCATTCTTGGCATCACTTTTTCCAAATGTATAGTACAGTGTCCAGGTCCTAGAGGGCCTAAAGGCGGCATGCATTCTTATCCTATACCCATCAAAAACCGTATACACATCCTCTTTATAATCATTTACTGTGTATTTAAATGAAAATATAAACGGTTTAATCGGAACATTAAGGACGGCGTTGTAATAGTACGAGACTTTGTTTTCAAGCTCGACGGTATTTGGTAGACCAACTAAGCTGCCCTGAATGTTACTCAGGGTTGAACTTGTAAAATCTACTCTTGTTTCAGCAAAACTCAAGATAGTTGAAAAATACTTCCACTTACTACGAAATTCAGCACCGTAAGGAATATGCATATCGAGCGTATTTGCCCCCAGCTCATTATTGTTTGAACGTCCAGAAACCACACGAAGATGGTGCTTATCCCAATCATAGCGCCACTGAAAACCGTCATAGGAAGTAACATTTAGAGGAGTGACTTCTCTTTGCAAAGATAGCCAAGGGTAACGCATCGCGTTGTAGACATTATCATCAAAAATGTGCAAAGGCTCTATCGTCTTACCAGCATAGATCTCTGATAGTTCAATGTCGTCTTCATACAATCGAGAGAGAAAACTGGTGTGGAAGACTATGCTATCCTGCCAAGATTCATCAAGTGTAAATTTAACGTATGAATCCCCTATGCTTTCTCCTTTAATATAGTTTTCATCGACAGGCGCATAAAATATATTGCCACTAAATGTCGCATCAAGCCCATAGGCAGGTAAAGCTGCGAGCGCTATTGATCCAGAAAGCAGATAGCGTAGAAGCATTGATTTACACACGACATTTTGGTTGAACTCACCCTCAAGTGCACTGGATGAAGAATGTGCAATTGGGATGATAGGCTTACTATCAGGTAGCTTTTTATCCAAATTCAAATAAATACGTGATATTTGTTCTTTATCTAATGCTGCTGAGCGCTAGGGTGAATTTATTTATATCTCCTAGCTTTTCCATTTTTCCCATCCTTTGTACTACCGATATGTGAAATAACTTAATGATTAACATTGAGCAAACACATCAATCCTTATCAAAACAGTCTAAAAAAACACCATTCGTTAAATGAAAAATTAACCAATTATTCGTGTTTCATTTTGAGAATCGTCAGATCAAATGGTCCAAGATACCGAGGTGAAAACTATTGATAAAACAGCAGAATCCCTTCTCTGCAAAAATAATTATTCGAACTATATTTTAAAAATAGATCCAGTTTGTGAGGCCGTTATGAGTCGTTGGCTAGTGAGTATACTTTTAATGTCTTGGTCATATTCACCAATATCGATTGCCAAAGATAACGAGTCAATAAAAGTGGCCATCGGTAATATTTATCGTGAACAAGATGCAACATCTGAATACGGTATACAAGTGGAGAACGACCTTCAGGCCATCTACTCAGGCGCAGGTCTTGACGCCAAGTTTACCTATTTACCAAACGAAAGGGCCATTCAGTCAGTCATAGAAGGTCGCTATGATGCGCTTGATATGCGTATTGCAAGATTGGCAGAAAACAAAGAGCTAATTAAAATCAATGTACCTTTGGCAAGCTTTGATGTTTACCTCTTTTCAATCGAAGACAAATTTTACAACAGCCTAGACGATGCTAGGGACGAAACCATAGTTTCGTTTCATGGTGCTCGATACACCAAAGTCCTAAAAAACTACAAGCACCTCTACTTAGTTCACAAAGCCAAACAAGCAGCACTAATGTTGACCAAAGGAAGAGCCAAACTTTGGCTAGCTCCAAAAGTCACCTACTTGTTTTTAAAAGATCAGTTTCCCCAAATAAAAGTGGCTAGCCCCATCATTGCTAGAGATGATTTGTACCACTACATTCACGTATCAAATGCTCACTTAGTGGATAAACTCGAAGCCTCTGCAAAAGAGTACGTCAATTCAAAGGCTAAGGAACAATAAATACGTTATTACACTTCGACTATTTTTACCCCTTCTCATCATACAAGTTTAACTGTTGTTTTCTTTGTCATTTTCATTATTTCTCAGTCAGTTATGCAACATGTACAACCATATTTAGGACAATTTTCATTTGGCATTTTACAACCAGCTTACTCACTGCCTATGGTTATTGGTAGCGCAAGCCTCTGATTTATCGAGCACAGCTTGTTAAAAATTCAACTCAGTATCGTTTCATAAAAGCTCAGGTATCCAATGGCCACTCGTCATTAGATGCCATTAGAAACGCAACCTTATTCTGGCACTTTGCAAAGGGGGTACTATGGATTCCGTCGATCCACTCTTGCTAGGATTTCTTCCCAAAGATATACGAAATATGTTCTTCCCATATGCGAGCGTGCAATTGGGGTCTCTGTTAATCAACCTGATTTTAGGCTTTGGCCTAGCCTCTCTGATTGGTTATCACTTCAGGAGATATGCATCCGCTTTTTGTAATAGACAGGATTTCTCTCGGCTATTTCCTTTGCTGATGCTAACCGTGATACTGATAATCACTGTAGTAAAAGCTTCATTAGCACTCGCGCTAGGCCTTGTAGGAGCGCTTTCTATAGTCCGATTTAGAACACCGATAAAAGAGCCAGAAGAACTGGTGTATCTTTTCCTTAATATTGGTGTTGCAGTTGCACTAGGTGCGGGGCAAACATTGGCTGCGGTTATCGCTTGTATCATTACTTTGCTGCTCGTCACCATAGTCAAACGCCATCAGTCTAAAATATCCGAAGAACAGGGGCTATTTCTGTCGTTACAATACAATGCATCAGATGCTCAAAACGTCCCAATCACACAATTGAAAGCGCTACTGTCAAGCAAAGGTAATGGACTCGATCTTAGAAGGTTTGATACGCAAGAAGATATGTTTAGTGCCACCTTTTTTATTACCGCCTATCAATCTCAGCACCTCGATGACATGCTTTCCGAGCTTAGACAGACGTTTCCAGGTATACAGGTTTCTATGCTTGAGCAGCATAATATATCTGGAGTATAGCGATGAAACTGACTCATGGCCGTGAAGCCTTAAAACCAAAAGAATGGTTAGCCATTTGTCTGGGACTAGTATTGGTCTTTGCTCTGATCACTCCTTCTTTGGACAGTATTAAAATCTTCCTCTTGCAACGTGGTTATACTGCTTTATCAGAGGAACCAAAGGAGAAGTTAGTACAGTTTGCAACTGACATGGCAAAAGCCCCCATTAACTTTGTTACGGCAAACCATCACCTTCCCACTGTGCGTGTTGATATCACCTACCCTAATTGGTCACTTCTGGTTAAAGATAGAGAAACCGCCTTTAACCAAGGGTTTATTCCTGTCAATCGTTCAGAGGTCAAGGCAAGGATCTATTCTGACAACAGGGTTCTCGATGCTAAAGTACGTTTGCAAGGTGATTTACTCGACCATGTTAATGGTGTCAATCGTTGGTCTCTAAAGTTTAAAGTCGATAATAAGCAAGCTCTTTTCTCTTCTCGACGCTTTGCATTGATCAGCCCACACGTCCGAATTAACCATGGTCCGACACTTTTCGCAGAGACCATGAAGCTAGCTGGTTTTGATATTATTTCGCCGCGTTACACTCCAGTGAATGTGATCGTCAATGGAGAAGAATGGGGAGTGATGTACCATGAACAAGGTTTTGGGCAAGATCTTCTTGCGATCAACAAGCGCACAGAAGGATTAATCGTTCGCCTTGATTTAGCAGAGCAGAAAGATACGGATGGAAAAGTCCATCGAATATTCAAACCCAGAGTCTTGCAACGCAATACCATTGTCAACAGTACTGCACTAGGTTATCAACGCCAAATAGCGTTATCGCTGATTGGCGACTTTATCAATGGTAAACGTGATGCAAGTGATGTTTTCGACTCCCAAAGACTCGGTCAGTACCTTGCGGTCATTGATACTTGGGGTGCTTGGCATGGATTAGCATGGAACAACTGGCGCTGGTATTACAACCCTCATACAGCAAAGCTTGAGCCAATACAAAGTGATGTAAATGTATCACCTGCTAAACATTCGCTAATGATGAAGCCACCTAGCCATTATTTTTTACTCAGTAAGAAAATGCTCGAAGATAAAGAGGTCAGGAAACATTACGACTCTTCCATTGATACCTTAGGTAACCTACTCACTGACAGCACGCTCCAGCTGCACCTGACAAAAGTACAGGAGCCACTTTTAAAAGCTCTGCACAGTGGGTTGCCTCTCACCACACCATTTAATCCAGATAACTTACAAGCTCAAATGGTGTGCTTACAATCTAATTACAAAGACACGTCATGTATTAATGTCTCCAACGTCAGTAGCGACCTGCACCAACAAATGGATTCCATGACGTCTTTACCTCTATGGGATTTAAACACACACTATGTCACTAAGCCCAGCAATAACCTTATTATTCGAAACCCTGAAAGACAACCACTTCGTATTTTGGGCCTCACTGGATGGACAGACTTTGATGAGCGCTCAAGTCTTGAAGAAGCTAACTACTCTTTCCCTTTGGAGTTAGCATCGGGCGAAAGTTTTTCTGTTACGCTACCAAAGCATATTAAAACTGTCGAACTGCGTGCCTCTACGACTGGTCAGTCAATGGGTAACTACCAATTTAGGCGCAATATTGAACCCATGAGTTTCCTCCCTAGGCCTGCAGATACAAATAAAGTCAATCAATATGCTTTTATTCAACAAGAGAAAGAAGCTTGGCGCATACCTGCGGGTAACTGGGTGATTAATGACTACCTCATCACACCTGAAAACTGGACTCTGTATCTTGAACAAGGGGCCAATATTGAGTTTGGCAAAAACGCAGGCATTATGGTTTTCGGACAACTGGAAGTCGAAGGCACCACAGCCAAGCCTGTTAAACTGTCCAGACGGGGACAGATACCAAATTGGTCGGGCTTGAGTCTGTTTAACGCCAATAATGAAACCCGCTCAAGGATACGTAATTTACATATTTCGTATGCTGGCAGACCAGACCTTGGTTTATGGCAACCCAGAGGCGCAACTTATCTTGTCGGCGGAAAACTCTCTGTTGACGGACTTTTCATCTCCGACAACGTTTCTGAAGATGCACTCAATATCGTCAATAGCGACGTAGATATTTCGCATCTTTCCATCAAGGAAGCGCTGTCTGATGCATTTGACTGTGACTACTGCACGGGGAAAATTTACGACAGTGAGTTTGCAAACATAGGCAAACGTTCTGGCGGCGATGGGTTGGATGTAAGTGGTTCTGATCTCGATGTCTCAGGCATCAACTTCTCAGATATTCGTGATAAAGCGGTTTCTGTCGGTGAAGAAAGCCTAATGCGACTAAAAGATATAGAATTTGCTCGAGTTAACTTTGGCCTTGTTGCCAAAGACGCATCGGCAGTAGAGGCAGAATCAATCACGGCAAAAGATGTAAGCCATTACGCGCTGATGAGCTACACCAAAAAGCCACTATTTGGCTCAGCAACACTTAAAGCACTGGAGTTTCAATGCTCAGGGTGTGAGAAAAAAATCATTTCCGAGCTGGGTAGCGAACTTAATGTCAATGGCGTAGTCATTGCTAGCCAAGCGCTTGACGTTGGAAAACTCTACAATACAGTAATGAAATCGGATAAACCTTTATGAGTAAACGATTTGAAATCAAGGTCCCAATTCCACTCAACCGCTTACAAGTGGTTGAGAACTGGCTTATGCTTCATGCCTATCAGTTCCAAACCCATCACCCAGACAGGTATGTCAATAGCTTGTATTTAGATAGCCCAAACTTAAGCCGGTATGAAGAAAACCTAAGCGGTATTACCCAACGTAGGAAAACTCGAATCCGTTGGTACGGGGAACTCGCACATCCGGAAAATAGTAAGTTGGAGTTTAAATATAGGCGCGGCGGAAAAGGCTCTAAGGACATCTACCCCATCGATATTGATTGGTCTAAACACAAATCATGGCGAAACATCCTCAATCATTGTCGCCAACAATTACCTATTAATGCTCAAGTGTATTGGGAATGCGAGAGTATTCCAGTCTTGATTTCACGCTACAAACGACGTTACTTGATTTCAGCCGATGGTAACATTCGCGCGACATTTGATGACAGTATGCAGTGTTTTGATCAAAGATATTCAGACCAAGTCAACGTGCACTCAGGTAAAACTTTAGGTGATTATGTGTTACTTGAAATCAAAACCAACGCTGAATATGAAAGTGACTTATCAAAGCTGATAGCAACCTGTCCACTGCGTCCATCTAGGCACTCAAAATACGTCAATGGAATTCGTCAACTCATGTGGTTTTAGATTGTCATTGGTCGAATACTGTTTGATCTTTGTAGTTTCTCAAGTTTTTGTGTACGGTATCATAAAACACTTGGGAAAATACTTATGACATTCCAAATCAGTAGCTTATGGCATGAACGGCATGACGATGAGCATAAGATTCGTCGTGATGATCATCGGACCCCTTATCAACGTGACCGAGCAAGAATACTCCACTCAGCCGCATTTCGGCGCCTGCAATCCAAGACACAAGTGCATGGTAACAGCTTCGATGATTTTCACCGTACACGGCTCACACATTCTTTAGAAGCAGCGCAACTTGGTAGCGGTATTGTCGCTCAAATAAAGAAAAAACAGCCCGAGTATCGCGAACTGTTACCTAGCGACAGCCTGATTGATTCATTATGCCTTGCGCATGATATTGGACATCCTCCTTATGGGCATGGAGGAGAAATTGCACTGAACTACATGATGCGAGATCATGGTGGATTTGAAGGAAACGCCCAAACATTTCGTATCGTCACTAAACTCGAACCATACACTGAACATTTTGGAATGAATTTAGCACGCCGGACATTATTGGGATTAATCAAATACCCTGCCTTACTGAGTAAAACCTGCTCTAGCGAAACTCCGGAGAGTGTAACACATCAAAGGCAACTTAAAGCTAAACAGTGGTCCCCCGCAAAAGGCTTGTATGATTGCGATCAACCTCTATTTGACTGGGTATTATCACCATTAAATAAATCAGACAAACAACTGTTCGGGCAAATTCTTTCTGAGCCAAGCGAAAAACAGCAACATAAAAAAACCAGCTTTAAGTCTATAGATTGCTCTATCATGGAATTAGCGGACGATATTGCCTATGGAGTGCATGATTTAGAGGATGCGATTGTTCTTGGAAAAGTGACCCAAGCCCAATGGATTGAGGGGGCTCAAGATGCTCTATTAAAATGCGGGGAACCTTGGTTTAGAGCACATATAGAGTCTGTCACCAATATGCTGTTTTCCGGCATTCACCATCAGAGAAAAGACGCGATTGGCGGTATAGTAAATGTGTTATTGACCAGTATTTCAATTAAACCTGTTGATGCTATTTTCGCCAGCGATTTACTCGCCTTTAATGCTTACCTAAAACCGGAAATGGCCACTGCATTACAAATACTTAAACAATTTGTTCATGACTATGTTATCCGAGTACCACAAGTACAGATTGCTGAGTATAAAGGACAACAAATTATCATGGATATTTTTGAAGCGCTCAGTGCTGATCCCGAAAGGCTACTTCCGATTTCGGTTCGCCAAGATTGGCAAGCCGCCCAGAGTCATACAGAGGGTTATCGAGTGATCACCGATCACATATCCTCCATGACTGATGGTCATGCTCAAAGGCTTCACCAGCAGCTATTTTCATCCTATTGAACGGCTTGAAAACTCCTCTAAGACACGCTGCATACGATGCTTTTCGCTTTCACTGACAAAGCTTGCTTCTATGGCATTTTGCGTTAACTGAGTCAATTCACCCTCTGTCAATGAATGACTCTGCGCAACAGCAAGAAAGTTATCCGTCATATAACCGCCAAAATAGGCAGGATCATCTGAGTTAATCGTAACACAAAGATTTTGCCTCAATAAATCAACCACATTGTGTCGCTTCATCTCATCAAATACTTTGAGTTTTATATTTGATAATGGACACACAGTCAGAGGCATCCGAGACTCAGCCAGCAAACGGACCAATCGGCTGTCGTCAGAACATCGAACACCATGATCAATACGTGAAACTTTAAGTAAATCAATACTATTATATATATTGTCTACCGACCCCTCCTCTCCTGCATGTGCTACTGTTAAAAAACCTTCTTCAATCGCTTTAACAAATACTTGAGTAAACTTCTCAGGCGGATGACCAACCTCCGAAGAATCTAACCCCACAGCAATGATTTTATCCTTATGTTTTATTGCCTGTGCTAAAGTCAAAAAAGCACTCTGCTCATCCAAATGGCGTAAAAAGCACATAATAACGCGACTGCTAATACCCATTTTTTGTTTACCGTCTTCAAGAGCACGATGAATTCCATTAATCACAGTATCAAAGGAAATACCTCGTTCAGTATGAGTCTGTGGGTCGAAAAAAATCTCAGTATGAATTACGTTATCTTGCTGACAGTGAAGTAAATACTCCCAAGTCAAGTCATAGAAATCTTGCTCATCAATCAATACGTTGGCGCCCTGATAATAAATATCTAAAAATGACTGAAGATTAGTAAATTGATAAGCAGTCCTAACTTCTTCTGGTGTGTTAAATGGCAGAGGAATTTTATTTCGTTTGGCCAACTTAAACATCATCTCAGGTTCTAAAGAGCCTTCGATATGCATATGCAATTCAACCTTGGGTAACTGACGAATAAATGTATCTTGATTCATGCACTTGTCTCCATTCCATTAGTAGACCGTAGATGAGGATTATTTTTTCAAAATCGAAGAGTTGTCCACATACACAGCCGCTAATATCATGATTTTCATACATGATGTGCTGTTTACGGTCCAATGATCTGAGTGCAGTACGCACGCCTTATTGAGAGTATTGTTACATGAATACAAAAATGCAACTAGATGAATAAAAATTACACAACAAAGTCAATGGCACATGACCTATTTATTGTCGACATAATTCTGATGATGAGGAGAACTAAAAGTGTGAATAGGCGTTTAAATTTATTTATCTAGGTTTGTACAGAGCACAATAAAACACGGCATCATATTATCTATCATGAATAATTCCGCTTAAATACACCTGCTGGCATATTACTAATTTGAAAGTCAATCATATGATTAAAAGCATCAATTAACGGTGAGAAATCACGCTCGGGTTCAAGCAAGGACAAAAGGTGATAACCAGCCTCTACTGTCGATAAGCTATTGTTGCTAGGAGCTTTGCGGATTCGATAATTACCCTTTAAATCCTTGGGTAAGTGAATCATAGGCATTTTTTTTAAGTTGCTCGATAACTGCCAGATTTTATAGGCTTTTTTCCAAGTACCATCGAGAATAATAATACGTACTTTACTATTGTTACTTATAGCTTCTTTTGCTGCAGAGACACCTGAAGACAAGTCACTTGGATAAAGAATAAAATGTTGGACATCATTTTCACACAACAATTGGTTAAACTCCACATGTTGAGTAAAGTCTTCACCTTGGAACAAATAACATCCTGCCAATGAAAGAGTTAGGATCTTTGCAGTCCCCATAGGCTTCTTAGCTTCTGTAGGATGCTGTAGAATGATCAGTTCCACATTGGCTGACAGGCTATGTATCCACTCACAGATACAAGCTTTGGTTGACTTACCACATTGTAAACAATATCGAGACATTAGAGTGCGCTTATTTCTTCTACTGGTTGTAATTAGCTTAATTTGCTTGTGTGTACAATTTGAACCTTTAGCTAACCTAACATATTGGCAAAATGAACTCATCGAACAAGGCCAGTGGTGGCGGATCCTAACAGGAAACTTTACCCATACCAACTGGATTCATCTAACTATGAATATCCTTGGGCTTTGGGTCATCTCCTACTTGTTTAGGCCCAGCCCTAAATCTCTTCTTTGCGTCTTATTACTTGTAAGCCTATCGGTTGGTGTACTTAATCTTACAACTTCTATGAATTCTTATGTCGGCTTGTCAGGAACGCTGCATGGTATTTTTGCCTACTATGCACTTTGTGAGTCTTTATCTGGTAGAAAAAGTAGCTGGCTACTGGTTGGGGGAGTGCTAGTGAAAACGGGTTGGGAAATGACCATAGGCGCATCTCAAACCACGAGTGAGTTAATTAATGCAGCCGTAGCAGTAGAATCTCACCTATTTGGCCTATTGACAGGGCTCATACTCGCTTTTATTACCAACAAGCATCAGTTGCTCACTATATTCAAACCTCCACAATGATAATTTCTGTTGATGTTGACCTACAAAGGACTCACAATAGCGCCCTTTTGCAGCTCATTATGGCTGCGTGAGCATGAGCTCAACTTATTACAGAGACATATATATGGGTTTTACCTCTTTAGGCCTTTCTGCTCCAATCCTTAAAGCCATAGGTGATCAGGGTTATGACAAGCCCTCACCAATTCAAGAGCAAGCAATTCCTGCAGTCTTAGCAGGAAAAGACGTAATGGCTGCTGCGCAGACAGGCACAGGCAAAACCGCTGGCTTTACGCTACCTATTCTTGAACTTCTTGATAATGGGCAAAGAGTCAAGCCTAACCATGCTAGAGCATTGGTATTAACACCAACACGTGAACTAGCTGCCCAAGTACAAGAAAATATTTATAAGTACAGCCGGTATCAAAAACTAACTTCTAGTGTGGTTTTTGGTGGTGTTAAAATCAATCCACAAATGATGAAGCTTCGAAAAGGTACCGATATTCTTGTCGCTACCCCAGGTCGCTTACTGGATTTGTATCAACAAAATGCCATTAAGTTTTCGCAGTTAGACGTTCTCGTATTAGACGAAGCAGACCGAATGCTAGATATGGGTTTTATACGCGATATTCGCAAGATACTTGAATTACTGCCACAAAAACGTCAAAACCTTCTTTTCTCTGCTACCTTTTCTGACGAAGTTCGACAACTCGCGAAAAGTTTAGTCAATAATCCGGTTGAAATCTCTGTTGCTCCTGCCAACTCGACAGCCAAAACGATTGAGCAGTCTATCTACCCGACAGACAAGCGAAAAAAAGCACCTATGCTGTGCAAATTAATCCAAGAAGGTGATTGGAAACAGGTATTGGTTTTTTGCCGAACAAAACATGGTGCAAACCGCTTATCTTATTACCTCAATGGCCAAGGTATTACTGCTGCGCCTATTCATGGGAATAAAAGTCAAAATGCTCGAACCAAAGCACTAGCCGATTTTAAGTCTGGTGAAGTACGTGTATTGGTCGCAACCGATATCGCCGCACGTGGCATTGATATCCCCCAGCTACCACAAGTCGTTAACTTTGAACTCCCTCATGTTGCCGAAGATTACGTGCATAGGATTGGCCGTACAGGCCGCGCCGGAGAAGTAGGTAAAGCAATCTCTTTAGTAGAGGCAGCAGAAGCCAGCGAATTGTTTGCCATAGAAAGGCTTATCCAACAGGTTTTGCCTCGTCTTGAACTAGAAGGCTATAAAGCTGTCAACGAACTGCCTGAATCTAAGCTAGATACTCGACCAATAAAGCCCAAAAAACCTAAAAAGCCCAAAAAACCTAAAAGCGACCATATAGATGGTCAGCGTTCTGGTGATAACGCTAGAGGGCATAAGCCCGCTGGTAAAAACAAGCGTCATTTTTCACCTAGCAATAAGCCACAAAGTAGGAACATGAAAGGCGGAGCTAAGGAACAAGGTAAAAAATAATGTTTCAAGCTGCACGCATGCAGTTTTTCTTTATTAAAGTCAAAGAGTAAGTGCTTATATTGTTCATTGAAGTTGAGTTGCTACTGCATCTCTAAGACACGCAAATAATGGCAAGCTTGGACGCTCTATGCAGCAATATACCTTGCCATTTTTCTCACGAAATAACATGAAAATCTATGATTTTTAATCTACTGCTAACACAACCTATTTATAGAGAAAAAGGAACAACACTATAATCATTGAAATAGTTATCAGTAAATTAAACCTTTAGAATTAAGTTAACAATAAGATCGATTTAAAGCATCACTTTCTGTTAGGTTATTTCAAATAAAATCCCATGCACTTAGTAATGAGCGTCTTTATAGTCTTTCAATAAAATTTAAATTACCCTATTGAAAGGAATAAAAATGCCTGACTTTAATTCCATAAGTACCATCTCTGGGCCAAGTAGCATCACTAGGCACGATGATGCCACCAGAAATGGCAAGTTAAATATTAAAAGTATTGAGCACACCAATGAGAAAGAACTATCTAGTTTTGGTAGGGCTTTCAAAATGTTTCAGGATCTAGATAGACAACAGTCTACTATGCTCCGCATGAAGGATGGCGACAGCAATTCAACTCGGTCATCACGCCAGTCAAACAGTGTTTCATCTATAGCTGAAAACGTAGTGTCAAAAGCCTTAACACAAGCACAACAGGCTAAATCTGCTGTAATAGCTGAATTGAACACCAAGATTACTCCTAAAAGCTCAGAACAAAGCAATCAGAAAACCATTGTCTCTAACGATAGCGGGCAAAAACCTCAGCCAGCGCCACCACCAGCACCACCAGCACCACCATTACAGAAAGCGACACCTTCGCCTAAAGAAAATGCTACTAACCAAGACCAAGGGAGAAACGCCCTACTTGAGGCAATAAATGCAAGAAGGGATAAAGGCACGGCAGGCCTAAGAAAAATAAACTCAAATGATAAACAACCAGCTCAGCAGTCAAACATCAGCAGCCATAATCCTGTTATTGATGGCATGTCAGAAAGAGGCAAACAGTTACTATTTGAAAATCCAGACCAAATTTTAGACCAAGCCGATCAATTGCCAGATGCAGATAAAAAAGCCATTGCAGCATTTACGAGTAAGATGATTGTTCATGCAGCAAAGCCAGATATTCTGGGTGAACTGAAAAAATGGATCGGCGATCTGCCAGCCAATGAAGTTACTGAAAAACACATTAGTGCTATGCCAAAGTATTGCCAAGACTACTTCTCAGTGATAAGGCCTTATACCCATAATATACATACCTCTGCTCCCTTTGGTAATGCCCTATGTAAGAAAGCTGAGAAGGAAAACTACCAAAAAATCGATGCTGGTAGTGAAATACGTCACTTGAAAGGTAAAACCCCACAGAAACAACAACACCAACAACAAACCCAGTGGAAAAGCGTAGCAGAGGTGCTAGAAAAGCTTCAGATAAATAAGCGCCTAGAAGCAACATCATGGCATGAAAAAAGTGGGACAGTAGTTAGGACACCAAAAGAAAGCCGCTCTGTTTTTGCTGAAGCCCAAGAAAAAGCATCCAAGAGCTTAGATAATGAAACACGCTCTGAATTGCTTAAAAATAACTACGAAAACCAAGTGACAGCAGCTCTTACAGAGGATCCTATATTCAGCGGTTTATTTGCAAAAATAGATAAAGATGCTGCAAAAGAATTAGAGTCAGAATTTCGTGAGAGCATCAAGAACCCTGAAACTTTAGAAAAAAGCGTTGGTGACTTTGTGCAGAACAAGTTACAAACACAATGTAAAGCATTTACTTATGTAGGTCTAACCGCTGAAAATAAGTCACTTCAACAAGAAATTGAACGCTTAAGAGCACAGCTAGCTAACCGCTAAGCTATATTATTTCAGCTAAACATTAACCAGTAAGCCCTCAAAATGAGGGCTTACTTTTAATTGCGACTAGACATTACACTATCGGACGTTGGCCTCGATCGATAAGTTTCAGCAAAATATTATCAGCGGCTTCTCCCGCCAATCCGGCTAGCTTTGATGTAAGCTTTTTCTTCTCAACATAACGAATAGATAATACGGTCTTATCTTTACAAGCCGCTACGACCAAATCATCAGAGGTACTAACTTCATCAACAAGGCCTAACTCATGCGCTCGAATACCGAACCAGTGCTCTCCAGTTGCAACTTTCTCCAACTCTAAAGACGGTCGACGTTCACGAATGAAGTCTTTAAACAAATCATGAGTGTCTTCCAACTCTTGCTTAAATTTATCGCGAGCTTTATCTGTATTTTCACCAAACATGGTTAGAGTGCGCTTATACTCTCCAGCGGTCAGTTGTTCATAATCAATATCATGCTTTTTCAAAAGCTTATTGAAATTTGGTAGCTGCGCGATCACTCCAATTGAGCCCACGATTGCGAAAGGAGCGGAAACCAACTTATCTGCGATACAAGCCATCATGTAACCACCACTGGCGGCAACTTTATCAACAGCAATAGTTAATGGCAGTTGAGCAGCTTTAATGCGATCCAACTGAGAGGAAGCTAATCCGTAGCCATGGACCATACCGCCACCAGACTCTAAACGCAGTAAGACTTCATCTCCCTCTTTCGCAACAGAAAGAATCGCTGTGACCTCCTCACGCAGAGAAGACACTTCTTTAGCATCAATGCTTCCTTTAAAATCAAGGACGAATAAGTGAGGCTCTCTTTTACCATCGAGATCCCCTTCTTTTGACGCTTGTTTTACTTCCTTTTCTCTGGCTTTGAGCTTTTCTTTTTCCTGTTTCTTTTCAGCTTTATCACGCGCTTTAAGAAATGCAGAGTCATGCAAATGATGCTCAAGCTGCTCGACCGTCTCTTTATTCTGATCAGTCAGATTGGTGATTTCTAATTCACCTTTTGCCGCACCGCTTTTTCCACCTACGGTTTTAGCAACCACTAACAGTGCAATTACGGCAACGACCACGGTTACAATCTTGGCCAAAAACAGCCCATAGTCCAACAAAAATTCCAATGTAATATCCCCTAAGATGCGAATTAGTGTATTGTAACCATCATCCTACTGATTCATAAAGCAGAACGTAACAATTAAGGACATATGACGTGAATTATTCTATTCCCTCAGATGCGTTACAAGGAAAAATCATACTTGTAACAGGCGCTGGTGACGGCATCGGAAAACAAGCGGCGTTATCCTATGCTCAACATGGTGCCACTGTCATATTGCTAGGCCGCACAGTCAAAAAACTTGAACAGACTTACGATGAAATTGAAGCTCAAGGTTTTCCTCAGCCTGCCATCATTCCTCTGGATATGAAAGGAGCATCTAAACAGAACTATCTCGATATGGCCGACACCATTGGCAGCCAATTCGGTCGCTTAGATGGCGTTTTACATAATGCCAGCCTGTTAGGTGTATTGAGCCCGTTCAATCAAATCAGTGAAGATACATACGATGATGTAATGCAGGTAAATGTCAAAGCGCAGTTTTTAATGACGCAAGCTATATTGCCACTTCTGCATAAATCCAATCACGCGAGCCTTATTTTTACTTCTTCCACTGTGGGTCATAGTGGACGCGCTTTTTGGGGAACCTATGCCATGTCAAAGTTCGCAACCGAAGGCATGATGCAAGTCCTAGCCGATGAGCTCAGCGATTCTCATATCCGAGTAAATGCGATTAACCCTGGCGGCACAAGAACAGGAATGCGTGCCCAAGCTTACCCTGCTGAAGATGCCGATTTACTCAAAACACCCCTAGATATCATGCCTTTATATCTCTATTTGATGTCGAATCAAAATAGGGACATCACAGGCCAATGTATTGATGCTCAACCCAAAAAATAAATTCTTCTTTTATTCAACGCCTTGTTAACAAACAAGGCGTTTTTTTACCCGTTTACCTGCCTTGTCTCTTGCCGATTAATCATAAAAACATACACTGTACATATATACAGGTATTTTGTTATGTATGAATTAATCGAACATCTTAAGAAAAAACAATGGCTTTGGCAGGGAAGCTCTGAACTGCAATCTAAGGGAGTTTATCCAACCGGTTTTAAGCTTCTAGACGAAAGGCTAGAAGGCGGTTTCCCGCACCATGGCGTTGTAGAGTTACATTCAAGTTCAGGTATAGGAGAGCTTCGATTATTATGTCCTCATTTAAAGAGTAATCATAAAGGGAGGCTATCGGTATTCATTCAGCCTCCAGGCAATCTCTCAGCACAACACTTAATTGCCCAAGGCATTGATCTAAACCATATCCTATTGCTCTACCCCAAAACTTGTAAAGAAGCGTTATGGGCCGCTGAGCAATGCCTTAAAAGCGGAGCTTGTAGCAATGTACTTCTATGGTACAGTCAGCCAGAAGTACATCATGTTCGCCGACTTCAGGTTGCCAGTGAAACTGGCAATAGCCTGTCATTTTTGTTTAAACAATCCAGCACTCTTTTCTCTCTACCTGTTAGTTTGAGCATGACACTTATACCACACGCTCATGGGTTAGAAATAACCATCACTAAACGTAAAGGAAGCTGGTCACATTCAAGTTTTTTAATCGATATGAGAACTTACTGGCCCGCTCTAGCAGAAAAAGAACTTCAAAATGTCGTGTTACCTTTTCGGAGGCGTAAGCAAGGCTGATGAAGCAATTGTGGCTTTACCTGCATTTTCCAAAACTACAACTGGATACCTTGTACTCAGACAAGGATCTTCAACCTCTAGTGGTTCTTGATACGAAGCGCTTTCAAATCGTACAGTCGAATAATACGGCTCAACAACAAGGGATTCAGAATGGTATGGGCCTTGGCAGCGCAAGCACACTTTGCCCATCACTTTCAGTGCATCCTTATGATGAAAGCGTCGAACAGCAAGCTCTTTTAGAAATCGCCCAATGGCTTTATCTTGTCACCTCTGATCTCGTCTTATTTCCACCCAAAGGGCTTTTACTTAAACTAACAGATATGCTCACTCTATACGGTGGGCTTGAGTCATACTGGTATACGGTTTCTCACCACTTACAATCCCTCAACATTCAATTTTGCTATGCCACGGGTTTTTCTCCATTTTCAGCTATTTTACTGACCAAATTAGGTTCAAACCTTCTCACAGAAGACCAAGATGACATCAACATCAACCTGAGAGCCTGTCCTATTTCTGCAACAGAGCTGAGTAAAAAGCAGGTTGAAAAGCTGTCTCGTGTTGGTGTGATTACACTGGAGGATTTACTTAAACTCCCAATGTCTGAAATTGCTAGGCGGTTCGATATTGAACTAGTGAACTACATTGGAAAGCTGACGGGCCAATTCAAACACCCAGTGGATTTTTACCATCCACCAGAAGAGTTTCATCACTACCTAGAGCTACTCTTTGATATAGATAATAGGCAGTGGCTAGAAAAGCCCCTGAGGAAGCTGCTTATCAAGCTTGAGCACTTCCTTACATTACGTAGCCAAGTCGCTTATGAACTTGAATTACAACTGCACCAGCGTGACACCGCATCAGAAGTTGTTACTTTAACATCAGCATGTGGTGACTACCTAGCTGATCGGTGGGAAAAGCTCAGTCAGCTGACTATGGAATCTCTGCAGCTTAGTGGTTCTGTCTATGCTCTAACACTTAAAGTCATTCGTAGTGGTGAACTTGAATCTATCAGCCAAGATATTTTCTCAGGCTATAAAGGCCAACAAACACCTCTGGAACTCATCACAACTCTCCAAGCCAAGTTAGGTAAAACGAGAGTATATAAGATCGCGCCAACAGATGATCCAAGACCAGAAAAATCTACCGTACTTTGTTGTCCGGAGAAGACTGCTTCAAATGATTCTCAAACAACTGGACTAAGACCCTCATTCGTACTCAAAAATCCAGAACTCTTAGTGGAAAAAGTCACCATTTTGCAAGGCCCCGAACGTATTGCTACTGGTTGGTGGGATGGTGAAGAAGTCACCCGGGATTATTTCATTGCGCGCAGTGAAAACGGTCGTTGGTTATGGGTATTTCGAAATCAGAAAATGCAATGGTTTCTCCATGGTGTATTTAGCTAAGCAAGAGATTAAGTCATGAAATATGCTGAACTATTTTGCCAAACTAACTTTTCATTTCTTGTAGGCGCTTCTCACGCAGAAGAGCTGATTCTACAAGCAGACTTTCTGCGTTATCACTCGCTTGCTATTACCGATGAATGCTCTGTTGCGGGCGTGGTAAAAGCCTACAACGCCATCAAAACACATAAACTCAATATTCAGCTCATCATTGGCAGCATGTTTTGGTTACATCAAGAGTGTCAAATCATCTTGCTTTGCCCAAATCGCAAAGCCTATGCAGAATTATGTCGGGTTATCACTAATGCGAGAAAACGCTGCAAAAAAGGACATTATCAACTCGCCGATTGGGACCTGATGTCAATACGCCACTGCCTCATTATCTGGTTACCTCATCACACCAAAGACAACCAAAAGTGGGGACACTGGTTGACTCAACACCACCAATCTAGGCTGTGGTTAGGCGTGCAGCGCCATCTAGGATCAGACGATAAGCAGTACCTTACTCACTGTGAGCAACTTGCTCACAGTTTTATGCTGCCCATAACCGCTGTCGGTGGAGTATTAATGCATACTCCAAGTCGGCTACCTTTGCAGCACGTCTTAACATCAATCCAGCACCAAAGCAGCGTTGAAAATATCAGCCGATACCTTTTAAGTAACTATGAACGAAGTCTGCGTAGTAAAGACAAGCTTTCTCGGTTATTCAAAGCACAATGGCTAAGAGAGAGCGTCCATATCGCCAAACAGTGCCATTTTAGTTTATCGGAATTGCGATACGAATACCCAAGTGAACTTGTACCTTTGGGTACAAGTGCGATGTGTCACCTGAGAAGTTTGGTTGAAAAAGGTAAGCGGCGACGCTTTCCTGATGGCATACCTGATGGCATTAAGAATACAATAGACAAAGAGCTCAATCTTATTGAAAAGCTTAACTACCCATATTATTTTCTGACCATCCACGACATTGTTCAGTTTGCCCAGAGAGAAAATATTCTCTACCAAGGAAGAGGCTCTGCAGCCAATTCGATTGTCTGCTATTGCCTCGAAATTACCGCTGTAGATCCAAGGCAAATTTCGGTACTTTTTGAGCGTTTCATTAGTGAAGAGCGCGATGAACCACCCGATATTGATGTTGACTTTGAACACGAGCGTCGTGAAGAAGTCATTCAATACATTTATCAAAAATATGGCCGAGAGCGTGCAGCACTTGCCGCCACCGTGATCACTTATCGATTTAAAAGCGCTGTCAGAGATGTAGGTAAAGCGCTTGGGATTGAAGAGACTCAACTCAACTATTTCATCAAAAATGTTAATCGCCGCGATCGCGAGATTGATTGGCAAACGCAAATTGTTGAACTCGGTTTGGAGCCAAATTCACTCAAAGGTGAGCAGTTTATTTCCTTGGTTAATAGCATCCTTGGGTTTCCTCGTCACCTTTCACAGCATGTCGGCGGTTTTGTCATTGCAGCAGGTCCTCTTTATGAATTAGTCCCTATTGAAAATGCAGCCATGGCTGATAGAACCGTCATTCAATGGGATAAAGATGACCTTGAGAGCCTTAAGTTGATGAAAGTAGATGTGCTTGCATTGGGTATGCTCAGCGCGATTCAAAAATGCTTTAAACTGGTTAAACGCCTACATAATCAATCATTAACTATCGCATATATTACTAATCTAGAAGACGATAGAAATGTATATGAAATGATTCAACAAGCAGACACCATAGGCGTCTTCCAAATTGAATCTAGAGCACAAATGAGTATGTTACCCAGACTCAAACCGAAGACTTATTACGATTTAGTCATCCAGATAGCCATAGTTCGGCCAGGTCCAATCCAAGGGGATATGGTCCACCCTTTCCTCAAACGGCGAAACGGTCTAGAGTCTGTTACTTATCCTTCAGAAGAAGTGAAAGAAGTATTGTCACGCACAATGGGCGTACCAATTTTTCAAGAACAGGTGATCAAATTAGCTATGGTAGCCGCAGGCTTTAGCGGTGGTGAAGCAGATCAGTTACGCCGAGCTATGGCCTCTTGGAAAAAGAATGGCAAGTTACTCAAATTTCGGAAAAAACTGATCCAAGGGATGCAAAGCCGTGGTTATGAGAAAGTATTCGCTGAGCGCCTATTCGAACAAATACTTGGATTTGGTGAATACGGCTTTCCAGAGAGTCACTCCGCTTCATTCGCAGTCTTAGCCTACTGCTCTGCATGGCTAAAGTATTACCATCCTGAAGTTTTTTATACCTCGCTTCTCAATAGTCTTCCCATGGGATTTTACAGTGCATCACAACTGGTCCAAGATGCAAGACGCCACAAGATCATTGTCCTACCTATTTGTATCAATCACTCTGTTTATGATCACCAAGTAGTACAACATAATAGCGGATTAGCAATCAGGCTCGGCTTTCGTCAAATCAAAGGCTTTAGTAAACAAACCGGCCAACGTTTTCTCAAAGCTCGCGGCTCCGCAGCATTTCAAAATCTAGGACAACTAAAAAATATTGGCTTGAATCGACAAGAGTTAGAACAACTTGCCTCAGCCAACGCTATGTCATCAATTGCCAATGATCGTTTTCAAACGCGTTGGGAAATAATGGATTCTTTATCAGATTTACCTTTATTCAAAGAGCTACAAGAGCCTGAAGAAAAGAGCCTGCCTAGCCCGTCTGAAGTGCAGACTTTACTGGAAGATTATGCTGCAACTAACCTCTCCCTTAACAAGCATCCGATAACAGTTCTGGAGAAGGCCAACAAACTTGGGCGATTTGTCCGAGCAAAAAACCTGATACAACTTCCCCATGGTTCTCTTGTGACTATCGTGGGTGTGGTAACAGGTAAACAATCTCCCGGAACTGCTGCAGGTATTACTTTCCTAACACTAGAAGATGACACCGGCAATATAAATGTTATCGTTTGGCAGGCAACAGCTAGAGCTCAAAAGAAAGCCTATCTAACAGCCAAGGTGATGATGATAAAAGGGATATTAGAGAAAGAAGGACAGATCACACATGTGATCGCAGGAAAACTTATTGATATCACGGAGAAACTTAGTCATTTGACCACACATTCTCGTGATTTCCATTAATGCCGAGTATTTCATAGAGATCGAATCGAGTTTTCAAAACACGCAGCTGTCGTTTGCAGGTTTTTGTCTTTAGTACCAGCGAACTAATCACTAGCTCGATAACACATCTCGCAGCCTATCCTGTGCAACCTGCACCAGCAAGTCTGGTTGGAATTTGGATATAAAGCGGTCACAACCTACTTTTTTGACCATAGCGTCGTTAAAGCTGCCACTGAGAGACGTGTTCAAAGTCACATACAGGTCCTTGAGCTTGGGATCATTACGGATCTCATAGGTGAGTTTATAGCCATCCATCTCAGGCATCTCCGCATCTGTTATCATTAGCAGCAACTCGCGCGGTACATCTTTCCCTTCTTCGGTCCATTGTTTTAGAAGCTTCAATGCTTCAAGCCCATCACAACATTCCAAAATATTAAGTCCCAATTGTGATAGACATCCTTTGACCTGAGAGCGCGCTGTAGAGGAGTCATCCACAATCAGAACATTGCGGCCCACCATTTGAGCCGCAAGATCTTCGTCAAGCACACCTTCAGAGATGGAAACATCATACTCAATAATTTCTGCCAAAACTTTCTCGACATCGATTATCTCGACAATCGCCTGATCCTCGTTGTCTTTAATGTGGGTGATCGCCGTTAAGTAATTGGCTCGACCGGCACTCTTTGGCGGGGGTTGAATTTCTGCCCAAGTCGTATTAATAATGTTGCGTACTTGCCCAACTAAAAAACCCTGAATGGACCTATTGTATTCTGTGATAATAAGGTTGTATTCCACATCTTCTTCACGAAGAGGAGGAAAACCAATGGCACCGCGAAGGTCAATCACTGGTACTGGAACCCCACGCAGAGACGCAACGCCAGTAATATGATGATGACAACCCGGCATCTTAGTCAATGGGGGAACCTGAATTACCTCACGAACTTTAAATACGTTGATCGCAAAGATCTGCCGACTGTTTAGGCGAAATAGCAATAGCTCAAGCCGGTTTTCACCCACCAAGTTGGTTCGCTGATCAACGCTATTTAAAACTCCAGACATACAACTTCTCAACTACTACGTAATATATCAAAAATAGACTAAAGCTGGCCTAAACCAAAATAAACCTGTGCAACTAAAACACTATATGTTCGCAAAAAAGGGATAAATACCCATAATAACAAAAGCTAACCTTCAATAACTTTCATTAATAATAAACCATCATAAAGGGCTTGTTTGATTAAAGCGGCGCCTGGCATTGTTGCTTGCTTGTAAAAACGAGATTCTACAACCTGTAGACCTTGCTGATAGACAGGCAGGCTTTGCTCCTCTATGCAGCTTTGAATCGCTGGGTATAAAATGCTTTTAGCCTGATTGATTGCTCCGCCAATCAATATCTTCTCTGGATTAAACAAATTAATCACTATCGATATTGCAGTTCCCAGATAACGACCAAGTTTTTCTATCACCTCAACAGCTAAAGCGTCACCATTAGCGGCAGCTTCACAAATGTCTTCAATAGAAACTTCATCAATGCTTGAGAGTATCGAAGTCTCACCTTTAGCAAGCCTCTCGGTCACCTCATCTCGAATAGCTTGAGAGCTCGCCACTGTCTCTAAACACCCTCGATTACCACAATGACAAGGCTTACCGTGGGGATCAATTTGAATGTGACCCAGCTCGCCTATATTTCCATGACGCCCCAGCAGAACACGGCCATCGAGAATAATACCCGCTCCGAGGCCATGATGAATCGAAATAAGTACAGAATTATCATTATCCTGAGAATGACCAAATAACTTCTCGGCTAAAGCCCAAGCACGAGTGTCATTGGCAACGAAAACTGGCAAACCTGTGGCTTTAAATATTTCAGGGCCCAGAGCCAAATTTTCAACATTGTAGTGAGGCATTTGCATGACAATGCCTTTTTCTGAATTGACCAAGCCGGGTAAAGTTAAGGCTATGCTGGTTACGCGACCAAGCTGCTCAGCGTAGCTCTGAAAAAACTCATCAATTTCATGTAATAACCGAGCTAAAACATCCTCTTGGTCAATCTCATGAATATCAATCTTAGTATCGATGAGCACCTCACCACCAAGCTCGTGCAAAGCGATGGTGAGATAACCACGACCAAGGCGCATGGAAAGAAATTGCCAGTCCTTGTTATTGACCTGCAGACCAACAGCTGGTCGGCCTCGACTGATCGCTTCTTGAACCGTCGTTTCATGAACCAAGTGCGCTTCAATCAATTCACGAGTTATTTTGGTAATGCTGGCAGGGGCTAGCTCACTCTCTTTGGACAAATCAATTCGGGAGATAGGACCTTTTTGATCGATAAGTTTATATACACGGCCAGCATTGACCTGCTTAATGTGGTCAATATGACCTGGTTGAGCCATGTACATAGGATGCTCCGAATATCAACAACATCGCAATTTTTTTACTTTGCGAAGTAATTGTGAAGGACTTTACTAAATTGCCGTGACAGCCATCACGTATAAAGATGATTGTTTGAGCGTTTCATCAAATTGCTAAACAAATCCGACATTTGACACTATATTTTTTTGCATTAATAAATATGTGCACACTTAATTATCTATATCTCCCACAATTCAGTATTTTGCATATACTCAAATAAGGCTTGCGTCGAAAAGCCACTTCACTCTCATTGTGATCAAGGATGATGCCATGACCTGCATTCAAAGAAGAACGAAAATAGTCACTACACTAGGTCCTTCAACAGACAAAGAAGGCATGTTAGAAGAAATCATAAAAGCTGGTGCGAATGTCGTTAGAATAAACTTTTCTCATGGCTCAGCTGAGGAGCATGTCGAACGAGCAACACAAATACGTAGTATTGCCGCAAAATATGGTACTCATGTAGCAATATTGGGTGACCTGCAAGGCCCCAAAATACGTGTTTCTACCTTTAAGGACAACAAAATCCATCTTTCTGTTGGCGACACTTTTGTACTTGATAGTGACTTACCGCAAGGCCAAGGGAATCAAAACGCCGTAGGACTAGATTACAAGGAGCTTCCAAGAGATGTATCTACAGGTGATATCTTGCTACTCGATGATGGTCGTGTACAGCTGGAGGTTACCAAAGTATCGGGCAACCAAGTGGTTACAGAGGTCATTGTCGGCGGACCATTATCAAATAATAAAGGTATTAACAAAAAAGGCGGGGGTCTATCCGCTGATGCATTAACAGAAAAAGACAAAAATGACATTAAAACTGCCGCTAAGATCAAAGTGGACTTTTTGGCCATTTCCTTCCCAAGAAATGGTGAAGACATGAAATATGCTCGGCGTCTTGCACTTGATGCTGGTCTTGAAGCAAAACTTGTCGCCAAAGTAGAGCGTGCAGAGACCGTAGAAAACGAAGAAAACATCGATGATATTATTCTCGCTTCAGACGCTGTTATGGTTGCGCGTGGAGACTTGGGAGTCGAAATAGGCGACCCAGAGCTAGTTGGCGTGCAAAAGCAGCTCATACGCCGAGCACGAAGCCTTAATCGAGCCGTCATTACAGCAACACAAATGATGGAATCCATGATAGAAAACCCAATGCCAACACGAGCAGAAGTTATGGATGTGGCAAATGCAGTACTAGATGGAACCGATGCCGTCATGTTATCAGGCGAAACTGCAGCAGGAAAATACCCTCTTGAAACAGTTCGTTCAATGGCTGAGGTTTGCCTAGGCGCTGAAAAAATGTCGGCCATCAACCGCTCGACATACAGAATGGATACTGTCTTTGAAACATGCGTCGAAACCATTGCGATGACGACCATGTTTGCAGCCAACCACTTAAAGGGAGTTAAGGGAATAGTAACGCTTACAGAGTCAGGTTGGACTGCTCTTATGATGTCAAGGCTCAGTTCAGGATTACCTATCTTTGCACTATCGCGTAACGAAAGCACACTGAATCAAGCCGCCCTATATCGAGGGGTGACACCCGTTTATTTTGATTCAACAAGTGATTCAGGTTTGTCTACCGCCAAAGATGCGGTTCAGCGCTTAAAAGATAAGGGCCTACTCCATGATGGAGACCTTGTAATAATTACTCTTGGAGACGTCATGGACGTAGTGGGTTCAACCAATTGTATGCGAATACTGTCCGCATAATGCGCTTGTGCACACTGCATAGTTAACTATGGTGAAAATGAGAAGTTATTCTGGTAGATACAGAAGCATACATTTCAACAAACCGGAATCCAGCGTCAAGCCCCATTTGGTAGTCATGTAACAAAGCCTCTCTTTCACTCATCAAGGAGCTCGACAAAAGCGGCCTTGCGGGTTTTATCTGTACGATGAAACAATCATCAGGAGGGTTATGGAGAAAATCTTGTGTCAAAGAATAAGTCTGGTAATGAACCATCAGCATATCTGCGAGTCCGGAGTCAAACTTCTCTCCTAATAAGTAACTTAAGCGGTAAATATCTTCAGCACCAAACAACCACCGCCCACCATTAAGAGCTTCAAGGTGAACATGCCTGAGCTTTTCTTCTTTAGAACGCTGCAAATGCTCTGTGAAAAAACTTGCCCAATCTTGCTTCCAGCTTGATAACTTTTGCTGCCATCTTTCTTGTACAAGATTGAAAGAGCCCCGATACCATTGCGTTTTTTCATTGCGCATTTCTTCTTCAACTTCAGTTTCTAAGTCCTCTCCTTCTGTTCTTATTACAATGATGCAACGAGCCTCTTTACGCCAAGCCTCTTGAACCGGAATGGATGCCGATACCCCCCCATCAACATACACGCCATGATCAAACTCAACCGCTTGGTTATACAATCTAGGAATCGCGCAAGTCGCAATCATCACCTTTCGCCAGTCTTCTTGCAACATGGGCAAGTAATGGTCGAATAAACGGCTGGTATCGGTCACCGCCGCAAAAGCTTTTCTGTCTGCAAGTACTTTTCTACCCATATCTATGTCTAACTTGTATGGATAGTCACTTATTTTATCTACAGCCCAATCTATTCCTAGATGCTGCTTGCGCCTGATGTAACGAAAGAGATTAAAAAACATAGGATCAGTGGTGAGATCCAGAATGAACGCGCGTCCTATTCCCTTCTGGCGACAAAGAAAGCCGCACAGGTTAAGCGCTCCAGCAGAAGTGCCATAAAAAACATCAAAGGGGTCGAAATTAGAGAGAAGAAAAGCGTCAAGCACGCCGGAAGTAAAGATGCCGCGTTGCCCCCCACCTTGAGCCACAAGCGCATTTTTTCCCCCTGTATACTTGGCAAGGCGAATAAGGTCTAATTCAATAGTCGCACCCGTTACAATGCCGCTATTGCTCATCAGCAGGCCTAAACGGACGTAATGGCTACTACACCAAAACCAATAAGTATAGTAAGTACGATTACTGTGATGGCTATCGCATACTTTAACTCAAGTTCCATAAAGCACCTCCTTGTTATGTAACAAAGTAATAACACCCTTGTGAAGTATCTTCAAATATTCCCTTTTTTTTGTGCGTAATTATGATGTTAGTATCACAATTACAAAAATGTCTTGTTCCAAGGGACTGCTATTATGAGCAACAAGATTAAATATTTTCTTCACATAATAATTACCTTATTGTCGACTTCCGTTTGGGCTGATGTCTATCTAACTCCTTGGATAGGATACACAGGAGGTGGAAAAGTCATTGCCCAAAATGAGATGATTTATGACTTGGAAGGCTCAGCCAGTTATGCCATTACCGGAGAGATTGACTTACAAGACGGAAGAATTGGGCTTTTCTACTCTAATCAAGGCACAAACGTCGACGATATCAACTTAGAATCAAACATACACTATCTCCAATTTCAAAGTAGCGTCTACTACCCGACAGAAGAAGAAGTCTCATTTTATTTGGGTATTGGATTAGGTGCGTCGTATATAGACGCGGATTGGGTTGACGATGAGTTGGGATTCTCAGCCAGTATTTTCGGCGGGTTTGAGTACCGTTTTCACGATAACTTAGCTCTAAATACTCAGCTGCGCTGGCTGGGGACCGTGGTTGATAACGATACCAGTGGTATATGTAACTTATCTGCTTCAGAATCCGATAACTGTATTATTAAATTCAAAACAGATTGGATGAATCAGTTTGCTGCCAATTTGGGGCTTACTTGGAATTTCTGACCTTAGCAAATCTCCATAAGGGTTTCAGCTGAGGTCAAACTATCCTTTTCATAATGGTGACTTCCGAGGTTTGTATTGGTAACTGCCAGCTCTAACCTATCGTATATCACATACTACGCTCAATTTTCATACTCACTTACCTATTTTAATTTAACTGCAAGATCTTAAATTACTTTTTACACATCTATACTATTGCGTTAAGTCATTTTAGTAGTTAATCTTTTTATTACATAAAGCTGATTATTTCAGTTTTGATAAACACACATCCAAAAAAAAGCATAAAAACCTAGCATAAGGTGACTTTAACAGTACAAATGGCTTTATTGTTATTTATTAGAAGTGAGTTTTTATTATAAATGCCATCTATAAAGGCATATCCACTTTTATGTACTGGGTGCGGCAAGCTAACGTTCAGCTAACGCATCATTTGCGTCGCTTTATCTATGGGATATTGGATTTACAGGAGTCCTATATATGAAAAGAGAACAGTGGGGATCCCGAGCTGGCTTTATTTTAGCCGCGGTTGGGTCGGCGATCGGGTTGGGAAACATATGGCGTTTCCCATACATGGCTTATGATAACGGTGGTGGTGCTTTTTTTATACCCTACCTTTTTGCCATGATCACAGCAGGCATCCCCTTCATGATACTCGAGTTCAGTATGGGGCAAAAATACCGAGGCAGTGCACCTCGAACCCTTGCTAAAATTCACTCTAAGTTTGAATGGCTCGGATGGTTTCAAGTAGGGGTTGCCGCAGTTATAGCCGTGTACTACGTAGCCGTCATTGGTTGGGCTATTTCTTATTTTAGTATGTCTTTTGATCAAAGCTGGGGAAGCGACACTAATGCTTTCTTTTTTAAAGAGTACTTAGCACTGGGTGACAACTCTCCAACTAACTTAGGTAGCATCCAATGGAAAATAGCCGCCGCTATGGGAATTGCTTGGGCTATTACATATGCGGCTATTGTTGGGGGCGTGAAATCTGGTATAGAACGCGCCTCAAAAATTATGATGCCAATCCTCTTTATTATGGTTGTGCTGCTTATCGCTCGAATGGTTTTTCTACCAGGGGCACTCAACGGCATAAACTACATGTTCGAGCCTGACTTCAGTAAGATATGGGACGTAAAGGTTTGGGCAGCGGCTTACGGGCAGATATTTTTCACCCTGAGTATCGGGTTTGCCATCATGCTCGCCTACTCCAGTTACTTGCCTGAGAAATCAGATATTACCAATAATGCCTTTATGACTGTCCTCATCAACTGTGGATTCTCAATTTTAGCCAGTATTATGATCTTTTCAGTGCTGGGCTACATGGCTTTCGAGCAAGGAAAGCCTCTTACTGATGTCGTTTCAGCAGGGGTTGGTCTGGCATTTGTCACTCTACCCGCCGCAATCAATCTACTACCTGCACCTTATATCCTAGGGCCTTTGTTTTTCTTTGCTCTTGTTGTCGCTGGACTGAGCTCGCATATTTCAATTATGGAAGCCGTGACCTCCGCCATAATGGACAAGTTGAACTGGAGCCGAAAAAAAGCCGCAACAATAGTCATAGGCACTGGCGTCATTGTATCGATGGCTTTTGCAACCAATGGCGGGTTGCTCCTTCTTGATCTGGTTGACCATTTTGCCAACAATGTTGGAATTATGGCTGGTGGATTAGTGGAAATTGTATTGATGGCATGGATTTTAAATAGGGTGGCTGATGTACGTCAATACGCCAATGATATCTCGGATTTTTCAATCGGGACTTGGTTTATCGTCTGTCTTAAGTTCATAACCCCAATAATGCTCGCCATTATCCTAGCAACCAAGCTACACACACTATTTACCGAAGGTTATGGTGACTATGATCTAACTTTAGGCTGGGCAATGATAGCAGCGCTATTTGTTATTGGTGTTTTAATTAATGCGACAAATAAACAAGAGGAATCTCTATGACAACTGGAGCAATTATTATGATGGTGTTGGGACTAGGGCTTACTTGGGGTGGCGCCGCCATTTGTATGATAAGAGCAATGAATAAGAAAGAGTCATAAGTTCCTTTCTAATTAAAAATGCCGACATAGCTATGTCGGCATTTTCGGATGAGCTAGAATGTATACTTAACGCCAAGTGCTCCACCAATCTGTAATTCTGCGCCACCATGTAAGTCGAGTTCTGGATGGACTTGTCCGTACATGTCCCAGTTTTTATGGAAATTCCAGTTCACACCAAGAGGAACTCGAGCTCCAAACTCATCATGGTCCCACTCACTCCAAGCCCCCGCACCAACATACCAGGTAAAAGGTACATCCGCATCAAATTTTCCCCTAGCAAATATGTAATCGAAAGCAGCACCATCATTACCTAAAGTAAGGCGATACTTATCATCCAATTCAACAACTGCACTCAAGTCTTGATCGAATGCCATGCCTGCCGACCACTGATGACCGCTTTCATCTTCAGCTAGCACCGTCGCACTTGTAACTAAAATAGAGCCGAACAAAGCGGCTCTGGCTAAATTATGTATCTTCATTACTCTGTACTCTAACCTAATAAAACAGCGTTCAAATCTACAGATAAGAAGCAACTGTATGTCAGGTCAAAGTTAGGGTAAGTGATAAATCTGATAGTTTTTATCAAGCTGAGTCCACAAAAAAAGGAGGCTCATGCCTCCTTTCTCTAGCTAGATTTATGGGAATTAGCCGTTGTTACGGATCCACTCATCCATTTCTGTTTTAAGGTTATCTGACTTAGTGCCAAATATTGCTTGAACACCACCAGCAACCACAACAACACCGGCTGCGCCAAGCTGTTTTAGTTTGTCTTGATCGACTGCTTCTGCGTCTGCTACTGCAACACGTAAGCGAGTTATACATGCATCTAAGCCTGTGATGTTAGCTTTACCACCAAAGGCTGCAACAAGCTCACCAGCAAGTTCAGAGCCAGATGTTACCGCTTCTTCGAGTGACTCTTCTTCACGTCCTGGAGTCTTCAGATCCAATGCCTTGATCACAACACGGAATACAACGTAGTAGATAACCGCATAAACAATACCTGTTGCTACCATCAGGCCAACTTTCTGAGCATTACCTGAAAGAACAAGGAAATCGATTAGACCATGTGAGAAAGACGTACCGTGCACAAAACCAAGAGTGTTTGCTACAACGTAGGCTGAACCCGCTAGCAAAGCGTGGATACCATATAAGACTGGAGCAACAAATAGGAATGAGAACTCAATTGGCTCAGTGATACCTGTCAGGAATGACGTCAATGCCGCTGATGCCATAATACCCATAACCTTTGCTCGGTTCTCTGGTTTAGCAGAATGAGCAATAGCAATGGCTGCAGCGGGTAGACCAAACATCTTAAACATGTAACCACCAGCCAGCTGTCCAAAACCATTACCAGCAATACGAGATGCATCATCAGCCACCAAGTAACAGGTAAGAACACCAGTTTGAGGTTCACCAGCTGCATTTACACAAGATCCAGCTTCAAAGAAGAAAGGTACGTTCCAAACGTGATGCAAACCAAATGGGATTAAAGAACGCTCTACGATGCCATAAATACCAAAAGCTACCTGTGGGTTTTGGTGTGCTGACCAATCGGAGAATGACTGCATAACAGCAGCGACAGGTGGCCAGATCACTGACAGAATAAGTGCTAGTGCAATAGCTAGGAAGCCCGTAATAATTGGAACGGCACGCTTGCCAGCAAAGAAGCCCAGATATTCTGGAAGCTGAATTTTAAAGAAACGATTAAAGGACCAAGCTGCAATACCACCAACTAAGATACCGCCAAGAACGCCAGTTTCATAACGTTTTGAAATCAAACCAATTGCTTTGTCATCTAACACGTTTCCAGCTGCAAGTGCCGCTGCTTTGGCAGATTCTACATCTAACTGAGCAAGCGCTCCTAGTGTAGCTGTCATAATGCCATAACCAACAATAGCCGCTAGACCCGCAACGCCATCGTTATTGGTAAAGCCAAGTGCAACACCGACTGCAAATAATAATGCCATCTGGCCAAATACAGAGCCACCCGCTTGTGCCATAAGATTCGAAACAATCTCTGGAATAAAGCTTAGATTGGCTGCACCAACCCCAAGCAGGATACCTGCAACAGGTAAAACTGATACTGGAAGCATCAGAGCCTTACCCACTTTTTGCAGGTTAGCAAAAAGATTCTTAAACATATATATGCTCCTGAAAAATTATAAGAATTCTTGGGTTCTAACGGCACACCCCCGCAGCCTTAAATGTTAGCACCCGTGGAAAATGTAACCACATATGACAGTATATTTTCCGGCTCTAAATATATATTGATGGTAAACAAACTTTCTAGCCGCTTACGAAAATAAGTTTCAAACTAATAGATAGATCACAGTCTAAAAAGGGGGGATTTACTACAAACAATATCATAAAGCATTGAAATATAATAAATTAAATAGTGATAACATTAATTTTACAGTAAAAATAAAATCATGCACCTTGTTATTTCACGTAACAAAATTACATTTAACCCATGTTAACCCCACAAGTTCAACGCTTTTAGTAAACAAGCGTGATATTTCTCATTATCGTGACGTTTAGCATAGAAAAGTGATCTTTCGGTCTTTTTTTACTCACAACTATTTTTTTGACGAAAAAAAAGATTTCGGAAGTTTTTGCTGGTTTTAAGTCCAACTTCAGCGACTGACACTCCTTTTAGCTGAGCTATATAAGAAGCCACTTCCGCAACGTAAGCTGGTTGATTTTGTTTTCCGCGATGAGGGACCGGCGCTAGATACGGGGAGTCCGTCTCTATTAATAAACACTCCAACGGAAGCGCTTTGACAACCTCTTTCAATTCGGTAGCCTGTTTGAAGGTGACAATACCTGAGATTGAAATATAAAAGCCCAAATCTAACGCTGCTTTGGCAAAAGCTAAATCTTCAGTAAAACAGTGAATCACACCTTGGCATTTTTCTGCGTTACCCGCTCGCAAAATATCCAAAGTATCTTGTCTCGCTTGCCGAGTATGGATGATTAGTGGCTTATCTATCTCTACCGCCAGTTCCACATGTTGCTCGAAGCGTAGCTTTTGCAAATTCTTAGTTTCAGCTTGGTAGTGATAATCAAGACCAGTTTCACCAATTGCGACGACTCTAGAATGCGATGCAAATGTATAAAGACGCTCTAATGAAAATTCACTCCCAACATCAAGGGGGTGGATACCGCATGAAGCATAGACATTATCAAAAGGTTGAATTAATTCCATCATATGAGGAAAGGCATCCAAGGTTACCCCTACTGAGAGAATGTCAGTGACATTCGATGCTTTTGCCTTTTCAATTACCTCATCAATCCCTGAATGCAGGTTACTGTAATCCAATTTATCTAGGTGACAGTGAGAATCTATGAACATACTTCCTCGTTAAACTTGATTAACCAATCCAGAATTAGTAATTCACTATTAAGCCCTGAGTATTCTCTAAGTTGCTCTGTTAAATTGCTCAAATTTTCTGTTTGTTGAAAGAGCTTCTCATAGCTCAAGTAGTGTATAAGCTCTTTTGCAATGGGGGAAAAGTATGGTGCATCGAGTCCAAAATGAAGCTTCTGTGCGTCAGTGAGTATGTACCACATCCAATTCAAAGACTCTTCGTGAGAGCTAGCGAGTTGCTTGGCCAAAGCGATCATATCACCACGATTCTTAAGCACATCCAATAGACCTAATTCTATTTGCTGATAAAGCGCTTCTTGTCCTTTATCCAAAAATAACTGAATAGTGGTGGGCGCATTACCGTTGACATGTGCGATATGAGGAGGGATATTCACTGACACTTTATCACTCAACCAATCAGCGACTTGGTGCGCCGAAGGTTTAGTCACTTGCCACCTTTGACATCGGCTACTCACCGTCGGCAGCAACCGGTGTGGCTGATACGAGATAAGTAAGAACATACAGGTACCCGAGGGCTCTTCAAGAGTCTTTAAAAGCGCATTTGCGGCAGATTCTGTCATTGCCTCGGCTGGTTCGATGATAAAGATACGCTTTCCAGATAGCTGAGATGATTCCTGCGCTAATCGATTACAACCTCGAATTTGGTCCACACTGATTGATTTAGCACTTTTCTCCGGCTTAATAAGATGATAGTCGGGGTGGTTGCTTGCCTGCATTAATTGGCAACTATGACAAATACCGCACGCTTCACTAGCATAGTTGCTACACATCAAAGCTTGAGCAAATGACGAGATCAACGCTTCAGTAGCCAAACCTAGATGAGAACTCAGCAAAACCGCATTGGGAAAGGTGTCCTGCTCTAGGCTAGACTGCCATTCCTTCCAAAGGCTACTTAACCATGGGTACGTGGATATCATTGATGCCGTTTTAACCATTTTCTAAGTTGACTTTGTATATCACTGGCAACAGCATCAATGCTTTGATTCGCATTGATGGTGACTACCTTGTCATCACTAGAAGCTAATTCGAGATAACGCTCTCTTGTGCGCTCGAAGAAACTCATGTCCATCTTTTCAATCCGATCTAGCTCACCTCGGCCTCTCGCTCTAGAGAGACCAAGCTTGGGGTCAATATCAAGATAAATGGTCAAATCGGGTTTAAAGTCACCCAGCGTTGTTTGCTTAAGATCTTGCAGTATCTTATGTGAAAGCTGTCGTCCTCCACCTTGATAGGCTTGAGAAGACATATCATGTCTGTCACCAACCACCCAATCACCACAAGCCAAGGCAGGCTTAATCACATTTTCAACTAACTGAACACGAGCAGCATACATAAGCAAAAGTTCAGTCATATCTTGAAGTGATTCGCCTTCATGGTCTTGTTTGACCAAAGTGCGCAGTTGTTCTGCTAATGCTGTACCACCTGGCTCTCGTGTTGATTGAATGTTCTTTATTCCTGCATTCTCAAGTGTCTCAAGTACTGTCTTAATCGCTGTACTTTTTCCTGCGCCTTCTAGACCTTCGACAACTATGAATTTAGCTTTGTTCATTTATTACTTCTTAACTGTTTTAAATAAGCACGAACGGCTCGGTTATGTTCGGCCAATGTTTTAGAAAATACATGCCCACCATTACCACTCGCGACAAAATAAAGATAGCGACTCGCTTCTGGGTTAAGTGCAGCTTTAATGGATGCTTTCCCCGGCATAGCGATTGGCGTAGGTGGCAGACCAAAAATAGTATAGGTGTTGTACGGAGTTGGCGTTCGCAGATCTTTCTTGCGAATATTACCATCGTACTTGTCCCCCATACCATAAATCACGGTCGGATCGGTTTGTAATCGCATTCGCTTATTAAGTCGATTAACGAACACGGCAGCCACTCGTTCTCGCTCTGATTCTACTGCGGTTTCTTTCTCGATAATTGAAGCTAAGATTAAGGCTTCATAAGGTGAATCAAGTGGAAGGTTTTTCTGACGTAAAGGCCATTGTTCGTCCAGTACTTTTTGCAGTTTGTTGGCTGCCCGCTTTAATATATCGAGATCAGAAGTACCCACAGTGTAATGATAGGTTTCTGCTAGCAGCAAGCCTTCCAGTTTATTCTGTTTTACACCTATATTCTGCGCAATTTGAGCCTCTGTCATGCCTTGAGCTTTATGGTCAAGGTGCGGAGCTTGCTGCAAAGAGTCGAGCCATTCAGAAAATGTCGAACCTTCGACAAAGGTGATGGCAAACTGGTGCTCTTTACCCGTGTTAAACAGCTCCAGAGCTTGCTTTAGCGTCATTTCCGGTATCAGAAGATAAGTGCCCGCTTTGATCTCAGCCATTTGCGGGTAAAATCGGTGTACCAAGGGAGTGAGTTTATCAGATTCGATCAGTTGCTCTTTTGTCAGCCCAGATAATACTTGGTTAAAGCTCGTACCTGGCTCAATTGTATATATTTGCTCTTGATCCAATATGAGTGCTTGGTTGACATATTGTTCCATATACTTTGTTAAGTAGGCATAACCAGCACCTGCCAGTACTACAACACTTAACAACAATAAGGTGATTCTTTTTACCACTGGTTAATCATCTCCTGAATAGTCTTTGTCACTGAGCCTTTTGCATAGGATTGCGGACCAACAGCTTTGACAGGTGCTATACGAAGAAGAGAGTTCGAAATAAAGACTTCCTCCGCTGCATACAACTCTTTAAGTGAATAGTCCCCTACACTCACCTCTATGCCTTTCTTAGCCGCTGAGTCAATGATAACACGTTGCATCACTCCTTTTACGCCAGCGTTGGTAAGATCTGGCGTATAAACAACACCTTGGTTAACCCAAAAAACATTAGCCATTGTGGTTTCTATGACATTAGCTTTAATATCAAGCACGATTCCATCAGAAAAACCTTTGCTATCCATTTCAGACTTGAGTAGTACTTGTTCAAGCCGATTGTTATGCTTGTGACCTGCGAGCATAGGGTTATGACCAAGGCGCTGGGAACACACACCTAATTTTACTCCCTCAGTCATCCACTTTGTATAGTGAGTAGGAAAATCAAAAGTGCTGATAATTACATTGGGGCCCTTAACTTTGTTGGGACTATACCCACGACCGCCTTCGCCACGGCTGATATGAAGTTTAATTCCAGCTTCAGCTTTCCCAGTACTGGCATCTCGTATCCAGTCTTCTRCTTGATGCCAATTTGGCAGGGAAATACCAAGCAACTCCATACATGACTGCATCCTTTCTTTGTGCCTATCCCAATACTGTACCTGCTCTCCTTGAACCAACATGGTGGTAAAACAACCATCACCATATTGAAAAGAGCGGTCATGCAAAGAGATCGTCTCTGCTTCTCGTCCATTTACCCAGTACATATATTCTTCCATAGATAAAGAAACGGCCTAATGCCTGCGCATTAAGCCGTTTTATCACAAATTACTCTCAGACTCTTTAGATTTTTTTAAAGACCAAAGAACCGTTTGTTCCACCAAAACCGAATGAGTTACAAATCGCATAATCTGAACTGATTGGCTTAGCAGTATGTGGGACAAGGTCAATATCCTCTAGCCCCTCTTCACAGTCATCTAGGTTAATCGTAGGCGGCACTATTTGATCAACTAAAGCCATAATAGTAATAATGGCTTCAACAGAACCTGCGGCACCTAAAAGATGACCTGTCATAGACTTTGTAGAAGACACTTTCACTTTTTTTATGCCTTCTTCGCCTAGCGCGCGGCGAATGCCTTTCGCTTCTGCCACATCACCCGCTGGTGTAGAAGTGCCATGAGCGTTGACATAGCCAACTTGAGTACCTGTGATGCCAGCGTCACGCATTGCCGCTTCCATCGCTAAAGCACCACCAGAGCCGTCTTCGCTTGGAGACGTCATATGGTAGGCATCACCAGACATACCGAAACCAACAAGCTCAGCATAAATTTTGGCACCTCGAGCTTTTGCATGTTCATATTCTTCAAGCACGATCACACCGGCACCGTCGCCTAAAACAAAACCATCACGCTCTTTATCCCAAGGACGTGATGCTTTCTCGGGCTCTTCGTTGCGAGTAGATAGCGCTTTAGCAGCACCAAACCCTGCCATACCCAGCGGTGTTGAAGCTTTTTCTGCTCCACCGGCGACCATAGCATCAGCATCACCGTAAGCAATCATACGAGCAGCATGGCCGATGTTGTGAAGACCAGTGGTGCATGCTGTTGAAATAGCGATATTAGGACCACGAAGGCCACGCATGATCGATAGGTTTCCAGCAACCATATTAACTATGGTTGACGGGACAAAGAAAGGACTGACTTTTCGCGGCCCTTTTTCGACCAGAGCGGTATGACCCGCTTCGATAAGGTCAAGCCCACCGATACCTGAACCTATAGCCACACCAACGCGAGCTGCGTTGTCATGATTAATTTCTAGGCCTGAGTCATCAAGAGCTTGAATACCAGCGGCAATGCCGTATTGGATAAACAAATCCATCTTACGGGCATCTTTCTTTGACATGTATTCTGTGCAGTCAAAACCTTTCACTAACCCCGCAAAGCGAGTTGAAAAGTTTTCTGTATCAAAGTGCTCGATATTAACGATACCACTCTGACCTTCTAGCAGGGCTTTCCACGATGATTCTACTGTGTTGCCGACCGGTGACAACATACCCATGCCAGTGACAACAACACGACGCTTGGACACGATTTTATTCTCCGGAATTGATATGATTCTATGAAAGGTATAGAAGAGTTAAAAAGAACACAGGCGGCCAGAAGGCCGCCTGGGAGAGATATTACTGAGCGCTGTTTACGTAGTCGATTGCAGCTTGAACAGTTGTGATCTTCTCAGCTTCTTCATCTGGAATCTCAGTGTCAAATTCTTCTTCTAGAGCCATTACTAGTTCAACAGTGTCTAGAGAATCAGCACCTAGATCGTCAACGAAAGAAGCTTCATTTTTTACTTCTGCTTCGTCTACACCTAGCTGTTCAACAATGATTTTCTTTACGCGTTCTTCGATGTTGCTCATTTTTCTTTTCCTTTACAGATTTCGCTCAATGCGATGGTTCCGTAGTTTATTCGAACTATTGAAAGTTGCAAGGGGGTACTTGCTGGTCAAACCACAAATTTCGCGATTTTTACCGAAATTCAATACATTTTTGACTTATATCATGCACAAATCTTGCGCACATAGATGCGACACATCACAAACTATAGGCTATTTTCCTACAGTAAATAACCAAATTCGTTCAGCTTAGCATCAAACCATATACATGCCGCCATTAACGTGCAAAGTTTCGCCCGTAATATACGCAGCTTCTGGAGATGCAAGGAAAACGACTGCTGACGCAATTTCTTTGGGATCTCCAAGACGACCGGCAGGAACATTTGATAAAGTTGTAGCTCTTTGCTCGTCGTTAAGCGCTTTCGTCATATCGGTTTCAATAAAGCCTGGAGCAACCGTATTTACAGTCACACCACGAGATGCAACCTCACGTGCCATGGACTTAGTAAAGCCTATCACGCCAGCTTTAGCAGCTGCATAATTAGCTTGTCCTGCATTACCCATTGTACCGACAACCGAGCCGACATTAATGATACGACCGGAGCGCTTTTTCATCATGCCACGAAGCACTGCTTTTGACATGCGGTAAATTGGCGTTAAGTTGGTATCAATGATGTCATTCCACTCGTCATCTTTCATACGCATCAGCAAGTTATCGCGAGTGATACCAGCATTGTTCACCAAAATATCGACGGCACCAAACTCATCATTGATATTTTTTAGAGTTGCTTCAATTGATTCGACATTGGTCACATTCAGGGCTAGGCCTTTGCCTTTATCTGCCAAATAGTCACTGATAGCAGCCGCTCCATTTTCAGAAGTTGCAGTACCAATCACTGTCGCTCCCCTTTCAGCCAGAAGCTCGGCGATAGCACGACCAATACCACGGCTCGCACCTGTCACCAAAGCAACCTTGCCTTCAAGATTCATCATAATTGCTATTCCTCAAATATTTACTTAACCGCGTCAAGTGATGCTAAATCATTAACCGCAGCACCACTGAGCGTTTTCACAATTCTCTTTGTCAGACCAGTCAATACCTTACCTGGGCCAAGTTCGAACAATTTTTCAACACCTTGATCACTCATATACTGCACACTTTCAGTCCAGCGAACTGGGCTGTAAAGTTGACGAACCAGTGCTTCTTTAATTTTTGCTGGATCCGTTTCTGCAGTCACATCGACATTATTGATAACAGACAACTGAGGTACATTGAATTCGATTGCCTCAAGCGCAATAGCGAGTTTGTCTGCCGCTGGTTTCATTAGTGCACAATGAGATGGCACGGAGACTGGTAAAGGCAATGCCCTTTTAGCGCCGGCTTCTTTACATAGTGCTCCAGCTCTCTCAACAGCTTCTTTACTACCCGCAATTACAACTTGACCAGGCGAATTGTAGTTCACCGGAGAAACAACCTCCCCTTGGGCTGCTTCTTCACATGCTTTCGCAATAGAGTCATCGTCAAGACCTATGATGGCAGACATCGCGCCTGTACCAGCTGGCACTGCTTCTTGCATTAACTGTCCACGCAACTCAACCAACTTAATGGCCTGCTTGAAATCAATAACACCAGCGCAAACCAAAGCTGAATATTCGCCCAAGCTATGGCCTGCGATACAACTTGGCTGCTCCAAACCTAATTCTTGCCATACTCTCCAGATCGCTACTGAAGAAGCCAGCAAGGCAGGCTGAGTGCGAAACGTTTGGTTCAAATCTTCTGCTGGGCCATCTTGCACTAGAGACCACAGATCATAACCTAACGCCTCAGAAGCTTCTGCGAATGTGTTTCTTATTACATCATACCGCTCGCCAAGCTCAGCAAGCATACCAACAGCTTGTGAACCTTGACCTGGAAAAACGATAGCAAAATTGCTCATTCTATTTACCTTTAAAAAGTAACAAACAAACGATACCTATTTCTAGAGCCTATTTCGCACACCACTTTTGAGATGGCAAAAAGGAAAACTCTAGACATCAAAAACTTAGAAAATATACATTAGCTTAGAATTTAACTAACGCAGAACCCCACGTGAAACCACCACCGAAAGCCTCAAGCAAAAGCGTTTGACCTCTTTGGATTCGACCATCTCGAACCGCTTCGTCCAGAGCCGTCGGAACTGTTGCTGCAGAGGTATTACCATGCTTATCAAGGGTAATGACTACTTGATCGAGGGACATAGATAACTTTTTAGCCGTCGCAGATATGATCCGGTAATTCGCTTGATGAGGCACAAGCCAGTCTAGTTCAGATTTGTGCATATTGTTGGCTGCTAGTGTATCTTTGACCAACTTTGAGAGCTGAGTAACCGCGACTTTAAACACTTCGTTACCCGCCATGTGCAGCCATTTGTCTGCATCTTTTCCACGTTCAGGTACTTCCAAGCTCAATAGCTCTCCAAAACGGCCATCGGAATAAATGTGCGTGGATAAAATTCCTGGCTCTTCACTAGCTCCAACAACAACAGCCCCAGCACCATCACCAAACAAAATGATTGTTGAACGATCGGTGGGATCGCATGTTTTCGACAAGGTATCAGAACCTATAACCAAAACATTTTTACACATACCCGTTTTAATATGCTGATCAGCAACAGACAAAGCGTAAATAAAACCAGAGCAAGCTGCTGCAATATCAAACGCTGGGCAACCTGAAACACCCAGCTTAGCTTGCACCTGACACGCAGACGATGGGAAGGTGTGGCTACTACTGGTTGTGGCGACAATGATAAGATCAATATCATTGGTTTGAATGCCCGCCATTTCAATAGCATGTTGTGCCGCGATAGCTCCCATATCCGCAACCGTTTCATTCTCAGCGGCAATACGTCGCTCTCGTATCCCAGTTCGAGTTACGATCCAATCATCACTTGTATCTACCATTTTCTCTAAATCTGCGTTAGAACGCACCTGAGATGGCAGGTAGCTGCCAGTACCTAAAATTTTGCTATACATGAAGACTAATAATGCCTCTCGAGTAAAACCGCTTCCAAACGATCGCTAATACGGCTTGGTACTTGTCGTTTGACCTCGTGTAATGCTTCGCCAATTGCATTGACAAGAGCTTCTACATCAGCACTTCCATGGCTTTTTATTACAATGCCGCGCAATCCTAACAAACTTGCGCCGTTATACTGGTCGGGGTTCAGCGTTTTCAGATCATTAAACAACCCAGAAAATAACTTTCTTGTGATCCAACCCTTTATCGATGAGGCCATCATACTCGACCTCAGCTTGTTGATAAATATCTGCGCCGTACCTTCACAAGCTTTAAGGCAAACATTACCGACAAAACCATCGCAAACGACCACATCAGCCACATCACTAAGGAGTTGGTTACCTTCAATATAGCCAATGTAATTAATCGAGTTAGTTTGAGAGAGCATCTCAGCGCAGCGTTTTACCAAGTCGTTTCCTTTAATCTCTTCTGCGCCTATATTGAGAATTGCAACGCGAGGAGAGCACTCCAAGTATTGTTCAGCAAGGGCGCTTCCCATAATAGCGAACTGAAACAAGGAGTCTGCGTCACTAGAGACATTAGCGCCAAGATCTAACATCCAAGTATTAGCACCTGACACAGTAGGAAGTGCAGAGATCAATGCCGGACGATCTATCCCAGGTAAAAGTTTGAGTTTAAAACGCGACAGCGCCATCAAAGCCCCAGTATTACCACAGCTCACACATGCGTCCGCTTCGTGCTTTGCGACAGCATCGATAGATTGAGACATAGAAGTACCATCACTATTTCTTAACGCTAGAGAAGGTTTTTCCGTATTAGAAATGACTCGGTCGCTATGCTGAACCACCAAGCGTGAATTGGGCTGATAGCCAAGTAAAGACAGTTGTTCAGCGATCTGGATACGATCGCCTATGAGTATCACTTTTAGCTCAGGGAAATGCGACAGTGCCTGCACGGCGGCAGGCACTGTAACGCGAGGACCGAAATCCCCGCCCATTGCATCAAGTGCAACGGTTATAGTAGGCAAAGGTCAACCTTACTTGTTGATAACCTTTTTGCCACGGTAGTAACCTTCAGCAGTTACGTTGTGGCGCAGGTGTGTTTCACCTGAAGTCGCATCTACAGATAGCGCGGCTGTGTTTAGGGCATCGTGAGAACGACGCATGCCACGCTTAGAACGTGATTTCTTGCTCTTTTGTACGGCCATTGACCCTACTCCTATGTTAACGCTTAAAGAACTAATCCTTTAAGTTTTTTAAAACATCGAATGGATTCGGCTTTTCTTCCACAATTTCTTCTGGAATTTCACCAAATACCAAATTGTTTGATTGAACGCTACAATCCGCATCTTCATGCTTGGCAATTTGAGGTAAGTTTAGAATGAACTCGTCTTCAACTAACTGTATCAAGTCTATTTCACCGTACTCGTTCAGATCTACCAAATCGTACTCTTCCGGTGCATTTTCTTCACTTTGTTCACCTTTGTAAGGTGTGTAAGTGAATTTTACTTCGCATTCATGAGCAAAGTTCTCGTTACAGCGTTGACACTCTAAATCAACTTCGATGTTAGCTTTACCAGAGATAACAACAAGTCGCTGTTCATCTAACTCAAATGACAATGACACTTGAGCGTCGCGTTTAACGCCTTCAACTGATTCGAATAAGCGCTTAAAAAGGCTGACTTGGATGATACCATCGTAGTCTAAGCGTTTCTGGGCAGCTCGAGCCGGATCAACTGTTCGCGGTATTTTTACCTTTTGCATAGGGCGCGAATTCTATCTTCCTATTCATTTTTAGTCAAAGGAAAAGGGCAAAAAGTTATAGTTTTTTTCATTGCTATCAAAACACCAGAGACGAGAAGTACAATATGTTTTAATCTTTTCGCATCTGATTAAAACTAAATTGTAATAACAAAATATGGCAAATTTCCAACTTGTTCTCGCTTCTACCTCCAAATACAGGCAGCAACTTATCGCTAAATTATCGATTCCTTTTATCGTAGCGTCACCTGATTGTGATGAAACCCCTAATGAAAACGAAAGCCCCGAATGCCTCGTAAAACGACTCGCTAAAACTAAAGCAGAATCTTGCATTGTCACTCAACCCAGCCTAGTTATCGGCAGCGATCAAGTGTGTGTCATTAACGGTGAAATTATCGGCAAACCTCATAACCGCCAAACGGCGATTGAACAGTTAAGTCGCCAAAGTGGAAAAGTCATCCAGTTTTTTACTGGCCTAGCCATTTACAATAGCACCAGTAAACAATCTCATGTCCACCTAGATACTTTCTGCGTTCACTTTCGAGAACTCACGCAAGCCCAGATTGAATACTATGTCGATACTGAAAAACCTTATGACTGTGCGGGGAGCTTTAAAAGTGAGGGATTAGGGGTAGCCTTGTTCAAAAAGCTCGAAGGCAAAGATCCAAATACGCTAGTTGGACTACCACTAATTGACTTGGTCGACATGTTATATAAACAAGGCATGGACGTATTAACGCCCTAAAACAATTGGAATCTCAAACTAGTAGCCCGCAGTATGCAGGCTACTTATTTCATGTAAGTTGACGTAAGCCAATCAGTACTTTATCGAGTTTCTCTTCCATTGGCGCATCAACCTCCATCCACTGGTCATTCGATGGGTGCTGAAATTTGATATTCGCAGCATGAAGAAACAACCTATCTAGACCTACTTGAGACATATAGGCGTCAAACCTTCTGTCGCCATAACGGTCATCCCAAGCGATTGGATGACCAGTATATTGAGTATGAACTCGAATCTGGTGCGTTCGCCCAGTAATTGGACTGGCTTGAACAAGCGTGGCTTGAGAAAACTTTTCAATAATTTTGAATCGCGTTTCTGAGGGTTTTCCTTGAGCGTTAACTCGCACTATGCTGTTGACTTCGTTTTTCAGCAATGGCGCTGTCACTTTTTTACAACTCGACTTCCATTGTCCCATGACTAAGGCAAAATAGTATTTTTGCACTGTTTTAGCACGAAACTGCGCCTGAAGATGGCGAAGTGCTGACCGCTTTTTAGCAACCAATAATATTCCTGATGTATCCCGATCAATACGGTGCACTAACTCGAGAAAACGTGATTGAGGCCTAAGCGCTCGCAGTGCTTCAATTGCTCCAAATTTAAGTCCACTTCCACCATGAACAGCCGTTCCTGAGGGTTTATTGAGAACGAGGATATGGTCATCTTCGTAGATAATTAGATGTTCAAGCTCTGCCACCTTACTAAGCTTGGTGTTTAGTGGTTGTGACTCTTCTTGCTTTTCTTCAATGGTGACTGGAGGAATACGGACTATATCTCCTGCTTGAAGTTTATATTCCGCCTTAATTCGCTTTTTATTCACGCGAACTTCCCCTTTGCGCAAGATTCTGTAAACCATGCTCTTGGGAAGATTTTTAAGTTGGTTACGTAAAAAGTTATCTATACGTTGACCAGCCATGTCTTCATCAATATCGACAAACTGGACTTGGGTTCTAATTTCACTCATATAGGCATTCTATCACTGAGGCGACGGTAAATTCACGTTTTCTGAATACTAAATTGCTCATTCCCTTTTAAGGCTGACTTTATTGAGGCTGAGCTTAAAAACTAGTCATAATAATTATTGCTTTAGCAAGAAAACATCATTTTTATAACAAATCAGTAGCTTAAAAATATATAAAATAGGTTTTTTAACCTTTTGTGGTAAAGCAGATTGCTGAGTTTAGTGGGTACTGCTATAGTTCACACCTGCAATGGATGCTTAGGTTCTATTTTACAAAACCTAATCATTATTGAGCAAGATATTGAGTAGCGGCTATTTTACCGAAATGCAGCATATGGCGTAAGACATTTTGAGAATTAGTCAAGATTGTTGCCCTACTCAGAACTCTTTCATGTTGAGTATTATCCGCCACAATATGCGGCTCACAGGCAAAGCGTTTGTGAGGCTGATGTGCCCAAAGAGCACCCCTCCAGCCGGGAGGCTGCACAGATTTAGCCATGGGGTCAGGCACCTTGAAAGAAGCTTAAAGGCAACAAAGCCATAGAATGACAACGAGATTTATTAATGAAAAGAATGTTAATTAACGCAACTCAGAAAGAAGAGTTGCGTGTTGCTTTGGTCGACGGTCAAAGGTTGTATGACTTAGATATCGAAAGTCCGGGGCACGAATCAAAGAAAGCAAATATATACAAAGGTCGTATCACGCGCATCGAGCCAAGTTTGGAAGCAGCGTTTGTCGACTACGGCGCAGAAAGACACGGCTTTCTGCCCCTCAAAGAAATCGCACGTGAATACTTTCCAGAAGGCTACACCTACCAAGGTCGTCCTAGCATAAAAGAAGTGCTAACCGAAGGCCAAGAGGTCATTGTTCAGGTAGAAAAAGAAGAGCGAGGAAGCAAAGGGGCAGCCCTAACAACATTTGTTTCCCTTGCTGGTAGCTATCTTGTTCTAATGCCGAACAACCCCAGAGCTGGCGGTATCTCTCGTCGCATTGAAGGGGATGAGCGGACTCAACTTAAAGCAGCTTTGAGCACCCTTGACCTTCCTCAAGGTATGGGGCTTATTGTTCGTACTGCTGGTGTTGGAAAGAGTGCTGAAGAGCTAGAGTGGGATCTCAATGTCCTCCTCAATCATTGGGGGGCGATTAAGCAAGCTTCTGATGCTCATCCTGCACCTTTGCTTATACATCAAGAGAGCAACGTCATTGTGCGCGCTATCCGAGACTATCTACGCCGTGATATTGGTGAGATATTAATAGATAGTAATACTATTTATGAGCGTGCTCTAGACCATATCCGACTGGTACGTCCTGACTTTGTAAATCGTGTTAAAAAATACGATGGCGAAGTCCCTCTGTTTAGTCACTACCAAATCGAAAGTCAGATAGAATCGGCTTTCCAAAGGGAAGTTCGACTTCCTTCTGGCGGATCAATAGTCATCGATCCGACCGAAGCACTTACCTCTATTGATATCAACTCTGCTCGCGCAACTAAGGGTGGAGATATCGAAGAAACAGCACTAAATACCAACCTTGAAGCAGCGGAAGAAATCGCACGCCAACTGCGTCTTCGTGATCTTGGTGGTCTAGTCGTCATCGACTTCATTGACATGACACCTGTTCGTCATCAGCGTGAAGTAGAAAATCGCCTTCGTGATTCCGTTAGACTGGATCGCGCACGCGTTCAAATCGGCAGAATTTCACGCTTTGGACTGTTAGAGATGTCTCGCCAGCGCCTAAGTCCGTCTCTTGCAGAGGCAAGCCATCATATCTGTCCCCGTTGTAGTGGTACAGGTGTCGTACGTGACAATGAATCCTTAGCACTATCTGTTCTTCGTCTAATCGAAGAGGAAGCACTTAAAGACAACACAGCCCAAGTTCTTGCCGTTGTTCCTGTCCCAATAGCGTCTTATCTTCTCAATGAAAAACGTCGCTCCGTAAACCATATCGAGCGTATTCAAGAAGTGAAAATAACGGTTGTTCCTAATTCAGATATGGAAACGCCACACTTTGATGTGATTCGTGTTCGCGAGGGAGAAGAGTTTGACCTTCTGTCTTATTTGCTTCCAAGTAAATTGGAAGCAATTAAAGAGGCAGAAAGTAAAGAATCGACCGAAACTGACGCTAGACCAAGAAAACTTGAAGAGCCGGCATTAAAAGGCTTCGCAGCACCTTCTCAGTCCGCACCTGTGCCAAAGCCGTCACCAAAGACGTCCAGCAAAGTACAGTCCGGAACTAACCAGCCAGGTCTGGTGACTCGATTTATCAAGGCTGTAGGACAATTCTTATTCGGTTCTCCAGAAGAAAAAAATCAGTCAGACTCTAAGCAGGCGAGACCTCCACAGAAAGACGCTCAACGCAACAATCGCAATCGTCGTAACCGTAACAACGATCAGCGTCGACGTAATGGTCGAGATAATCGTAAAGAATTGCGTGATGACAAACGCGAAAGCCGTCATAGCAAACAGAATGAAGAGTTTAACACCGACGTAAAAGCACCTTCTACTGAGCGCAAGCAGCAAAATCGTAAACCCAAGCAGGAACGTCGTAACAAACAACGTGACGATATTAATGCAACCAAGGTCGCCGAAGAAGGCCTAAAACTCGCCGCTGAAGCACAAAGTGAAGAAAAGCCTAAGCGTGAAGAGAAAACAGCCAAGATTAAAGAGCGTCGTCAACGTCGCAAGTTAAGTAAGCAAGTTCGAGTCAAAGACCAAAAAGCTCAGTCTGTTGCGGCTGAAGAAGTGAAAGAAGTTCAAGCAGTCACTACTCAAGAGACAGCTTTGGAGCACAGCGATGCAACATCAGTTGAAGAGGCTGAACAACCTAAGCAACGCCGTAATCGCCGTTCGCCACGCCATCTAAGAGCGAGTGGTCAACGGAGAAGACGGGGCCGTGATCGTCGTCCTAATCCATTTAGACTTCGTAAAGGTGGTGTGGCATCACCTGAAATGGCGATGGGTAAAGTGATGCCAAGTTATGGTATTAGTAAGCCGCAGTCAAAGCAGGTCGATAAACAAGCTACTAGCACTCCACTAGAAAAAATTGGCGGCGTGTTGTGTCCTGAAATGGCGATGGGTAAAGTGATTATTATCAGTGAAACTCAAGTGCAGGCTGACCTAAAATCGACAGTTTCCACACAAGTTACAACTCAAGTAGACGCCGTATCTACAGGTAGTAGATTTGATGATATATCTATTGAATCACCTATTACGACACCGAGCCCTGAAGAGGTTAAAACACCCTCATTAGAGGAAAAAGCTCACTCTGAGATTGTTTTGCCTAAAGCGTTTAAAGGCCATGCCTCTGCACCTATGGCAAAGGCTCCTGGCGGGACTGAGATGAAAGAAATCACTGTCATCGCAGCTCCCTTCCGCGAACGCAGATACCTGTCTAAAGGTGCAGGTAGCCAAGTTGCTCGCAATCAATCCAGTGCGAAAATGGCTCGACCTCAGCGTTAACCGCTAGTAACAGCATGTATCAATCAGCCCCTTAACTGGGGCTGTTTTTTTGATTATTACAAAACAATAATGATATGAGACAAACAGTAGCTCTTACCGTTAACGTTTGATTCATTATTGAACTTAATCACACTTTTAGGTAGCATGCACCCGTCTAATTTATAGCTTTTTCTTAATTTTCAATGCTCTTTTTCTGCTTATTTTGCTTTCATGAAAACTGAGTCAGAGCCTATACTTTTATCTATTAATTTATCGTTATCTTGCTATCCGGATAACTTTTACTAAAACTGAGCAAACATGTTTGAATTTCCACAATTTTCAAAACACTCTATAAAAAATGATGTGTTATCCGGTTTGACCGTTGCACTGGCATTAGTCCCTGAAGCGGTTGCTTTTGCTTTCGTTGCTGGTGTTGATCCTATAGTCGGACTCTATGCGGCCTTTATTGTTGGGTTAGTTACCTCTGTTTTTGGTGGTCGTCCAGGTATGATTTCCGGAGCAACTGGCGCAATGGCTGTCGTCATGGTGTCTCTGGTCGCTTCTCATGGAGTACAGTACTTATTTGCAGCTATTATGCTAGCGGGCCTTCTTCAGGTAACAGCTGGCATATTTAAGTTGGGCAAATTTATTCGTATCGTCCCTCATCCCGTGATGATAGGGTTTGTTAATGGCCTAGCTATTGTTATCTTCCTAGCTCAACTAGGCCAGTTTAAAGTTCCCGATGTTACCGGCGCCCTAACCTGGCTTCCACAAGATCAAATGATGCTGATGCTAGGCTTAGTTGCTCTAACCATGGCCATCATTCACTTTTTACCTAAGTTCACAACCGCGGTCCCTTCTTCACTGGTCGCTATTGTTAGCGTCACAGCATTGGTTGTTGGTTTGGATTTAGAGACAAGAACTGTGGTTGATTTTCTGCGGACCATGTCAGGCAATGATCAAGCAACATTGGCTGGCTCGCTGCCTACATTCGCATTACCTATGATCCCCATGACGCTTGAAACGCTTCAAATCATTCTCCCATATGCCATTATTCTTGCAGCAATCGGGCTGATTGAGTCTCTTTTGACACTCACTGTACTGGATGAAATGACCAATACACGAGGCCAGTCAAACAGAGAATGTGTCGGTCAGGGCATGGCAAATATTACCTGTTCTGTGTTTGGCGCCATGGGCGGATGCGCCATGATTGGACAATCAATGATTAACGTCAATTCTGGAGGACGTGGTCGCCTTTCTGGTATTGTCGCGGCTATTGCCCTACTGATGTTTATTTTATTTGCATCAGCGCTTATCGAGATGATTCCTCTCGCGGCGCTTGTGGGTGTCATGTTTATGGTGGTGATTGGCACCTTTGAATGGGCAACTTTCAAGCTCGCTCGCCGAGTTCCAAAACAGGACTTCTTCGTCATCGTACTTGTTACTGTCGTTACGGTATTAACTGATCTTGCAATCGCTGTTGGTGTGGGTGTTATTGCGTCAGCGCTAATGTTTGCTTGGCAACATGCAAAACACATATACGCCGACACAAAAATAAATAATGAAGGCTCAAAAGAGTACAAGATTCACGGGCCAATCTTCTTTGGTTCAACCGCCAACTTTCTAGAGTTATTCGACGCTCAAAACGATCCCACAGATGTTATTGTTGACTTTGCTGATTCAAGAGTAACCGATCATTCAGCGATAGAGGCTATCGAGACACTTGCGGAAAGATATTCATCAGTCGGGAAGACACTTCATTTACGTCACCTAAGCCCAGACTGTCGAAAACTGCTCGACAAGGCAGGAAGCTTAGTCGAAATCAACGTTAAAGAAGATCCGAGCTATAAAGTCGCTACTGATGTACTAGCTGGTTAGAAAATAGACCAACCAGGTGCTTTCAATTGAAAGCACCCTATTTCACTATCTACAATAATTTATTTAGCTTTTCACCAAGCAAATTTAGGCGCCAACCTTGCATCACATCAGGTAACTGTTGTGGATCACGGCTTTTCTTCCACACCCATGAAATCAGTTGATTAAGCTGTTTCTTAGACGCTAAGAATTCCGTTGCTAACCCGGAAGATTTAGACACTTTTTTCACTTCATCTTTAAGCGCTTTGAACTTATGTTTGTATCTCGGTAAATCCATTAAACGCTCTATCCTATCAGGATAATCCGTCGTCGATTGCATCCGAGCTGCTTTGACAATAGAGATAATACGCGCACTATGGCGTTCAACAGAGCGGCTATCTAGCCCTTCATCTTCCATACTTTGTTTACTTTGCAAACCCAGCTTGGCAATCGAAAGTAAGTCTTGTTCCTTAAATATGAAGTTCAAAGCTAAATCGCGACGTATCGCCTCTTTATATCGCCAAGCAGCAAGAGGTTTCAAGATGGCGAGCTCTTGGGATTTTAATTGCCAAGCACCTTTTACATCGAGATAAACGTTGTCAGGGTCTACTTTTTTGATTCTTTTGTGAGAAAGCTGTTCGCTTTCTTGTTGAGCAGCATGCCACCACCCCGATTGGCTCACCGCCTCAAGTAATTTTTCATACAGAGGAAATAAATAAAACACGTCAGCCGCCGCATATTCGAGCTGCTTACTTGTCAAAGGTCTCGCTAACCAATCGGTACGAGATTCACTTTTATCAAGAGAAATGTCTAAATAGGATTCAACCAAAGCTGCAAAACCAGTCGACAAACCATGCCCTAGAAATGCCGCCATAATCTGGGTATCGATCATTGGGACTGGTAAACATTTGAAACTATTATTGAAAACTTCCAGATCCTCCCCACAAGCATGTAGTACCTTAAGCACAGATGTGTCTTGTAAAAGACCAATAAACGCCGACATATCATCAATAGCTGTAGGGTCGATTAAGGAAAGGTGTTCACCATCATACAACTGAATGAGGCCAAGTTGTGGGTAAAAAGTGCGTGTTCTTACAAACTCGGTATCCAACATGACTGAGCTTGATTTTCTTGCTCTTTGACATACTGAATCTAACTGCTCCGATTGGGTAATGATCTGATAATTCACAAAACTCTCACTGTGAGTAATAAGGCAAGTTAGACATGTTTGAAAATCTCAACAAACCTTAGGATCGATAAAGAAAAATGCCGACTCATGTAGCCGGCGTTCTTTATAACTTGGTGTCTACTTATTTATATTTTACCCTTTTATGGGTTAGATATCCGATAAGTATTTGGTTCTCTTTGTATTTAAATCTAGCTGACTTTATCGAGTTTTGCATCATTCTCTTCCCGCAGCACACGTCTTAGTATTTTTCCAACGTTTGTTTTGGGTAACTCATCTTTAAACTCGACCAACTTAGGTATTTTATATCCCGTCATGTGCTGACGACAATGAGCAATGACTTCATCTTTGGTTAAGCTAGGATCGCGTTTAACTACATAAACCTTTACTACCTCTCCAGACACGTCATGCGGTTGACCTATAGCGGCGACTTCCAAAACTTTGCCATGCAAGGCGACAACATCCTCAATTTCATTAGGATATACATTGAAACCAGAGACCAAAATCATGTCTTTCTTTCGATCGACAATATGGATTAGCCCTTTATCATCAAACCTGACAATATCACCTGTTGAAAGCCAGCCATCGCCATTCATCACTTCCTTGGTCGCTTCAGGTCTCTGCCAATAACCTTGCATCACCTGAGGGCCTCTAACTTGAAGTTCACCTACCTGAGTGTTAGGCAGTACCTTGCCTTGTTCATCAATAATACGAACTTCTGTTGAAGGCACAGGTAGACCAATTGCTCCAGTATATTCCCCCGCATCGTATGGGTTTACCGTAACTAAAGGTGAACACTCTGTAAGACCATAACCCTCTAGCAGACAGACTCCAGTGGTTTTCTTCCACTGTTCAGCGACAGCTTTCTGCACAGCCATACCACCACCAATTGCTAATTTTAGTTGGCTGAAGTCAAGCTCATGGAAGTCTTCATCATTGACTAGAGCATTGAACAAGGTATTAACGCCTGTTATTGCTGTAAAACGATTTTTCTTCAGCTCTCTAACAAAACCAGGGATATCTCTCGGATTGGTAATTAAGAGGTTACTGCCTCCTAATTCAAGGAAAAATAAGCAATTAACTGTTAGGGCAAAAACATGATAGAGCGGAAGCGCTGTAACAATTGACTCTCTACCTTCTATTAACACAGGTCCATACATGGCTTTAGCCTGCATGACATTAGCAATCATATTGCTGTGGGTTAAAATAGCGCCTTTGGCCACGCCAGTCGTACCACCTGTATACTGCAAAAACGCAATATCATCCCCAGACATAAAAGGCTTAACATATTGTAGGCGGCGCCCTTTTTGTAACGTCTTACGCATTGAAATTGCGCCGGGCAAGTTATATTTGGGTACCATCCCCTTGACGTACTTAACCACAAAGTCAACCAAAGTTCCTTTAGCTCTGGGGAGCATTTGGCCTAGACTGGTTAATACAACATGCTTAACAGAAGTTTTCTCTACCACTTGCTCTAACGTGTGAGCAAAATTAGATACGATAACAATCGCTTTCGCTTCTGAGTCATTAAGTTGGTGTTCTAGCTCTCGCGGTGTATATAGAGGATTGACATTGACTGCAATAAGACCCGCACGCAAGACTCCAAACAAAGCCACTGGATACTGCAAAAGATTAGGCATCATCAAAGCAACTCGATCGCCTTTCTGTAACTTCAGTTCATTTTGCAAGTACGCTGCAAAGGCACGACTACGTTCTTCCAATTTACGGAAAGTCATCACCGACCCCATATTTGTAAACGCTGGCTGATCAGCAAATTTCTGTACTGACTGCTCAAACATTTCAACTAAAGACGGATAGTGATCTGGATTGATGTGCTCTGGCACATCGCTAGGATAACGAGACAACCAAGGTTTATCCACGACAATACTCCTTGAAGTAAATGGGCTGTTATCAATCTAACGCCATATATATTCTAATCGGCCCGTATTACAACACAGCCACATAACTAGGGCACGAAAGGCTCGGCTACTAATTTAAATTCTGTTAACCAAAGCAAAAATTAGACTAGATACTCTAGATGAGGATTCTAAATGACAGTGATGGCCACCTTCAACGGTTGTGACCTCAACACAACTCTTTTCTCCCTCTAGTTCCTGACGTAGGTATGGGAAACCATTTTTACCCAATACAACTAAATGAGGACACTCTATATTTTCTCTTATCGACTGCGCGTGTTGAGGAGACATACGATAGAGAGACTGGCCTTGCAACTTTTCATCATGCCGCCATAGCCAGCCTTCTGATACTTGCTTAAGTCCTCGCTGCACTATTGGGCTAATGAGATTTGAAGAAATTCGATTGATCTTAGCCCGTACTTCAACGGCTTCAACTAACGAAGAAAATGGTCGACTCACTCTGCTGCGAATTTTTAGCCTATGCAGTATGCCTTCCCTAAGACGTGAGACAGAATTTTCACTATCCTCGGACAAAGGACCACGTCCTTCGATCTCAACAAGCGCACTCACTTGCTCTGGAAAAGCCGCACTATAACAACTTGCAATCAAAGCACCAAGCGAATGACCGACTAATATCAGTTTCTTTGGTGATAAATCTAATAAAAATTGATAAACATCATCAATATAATCATGGAATGGATAAAAATTGTTTCCCGATTTATGGCTAGATTGACCATGACCAGGCAGATCAATGGCACATAGGTGAAGAGTCGGTTCTAATCCATGTAGCTCTTTCATAACGGATTCAAAACTGGCTGCGTTGTCGAGCCAACCATGTATAAACACGATGGAACAATCAGCGGAGTGACTGTAACCATACTCAATTGCACTAATGTATCCCTCTACAAGGGAGTAACGTGTATTTCGAAAATTCATTTAACTTCTTGTATCACAACACCTTGGCGTGTACCACGAGTGATTTCTCGACAATAAAGACTGCGACAAGAGTAACGGTAAGGGCCAAAATCATTATGAATAATGACTCGCTCTTCAATTTTCCATAAATGGTAGCTTTTTACTTTCATCACAGGAAACTCATAGCTATAGTCGCCTACGGGTGCAGTTTCTTTATCACCATTATCTCCAAGTAACGTAATCAAGCGCCCTTCAGACAGCTTTACAGGGTCAGCAAAGCCCTCAACGTAAGCGACAAAACGCCCTTGTGGCTCTTGATTAATATCCGGTTTACCATTTGAAGCTATAGGTAAGTTAACCACCTCTACTCTGGTTGTGTCCTTTAAGTTGGTCACATTAGCAATCACTCCGCCCAAACGCACTTCCTGGCTGACGTTCAATGATTTTTTCCAATTTGAGTAACTGGTCTGTACATTAGGATTAGTCGATACCAAGTCTTCCGGTAGAGTACTACACGCACTCAGGGCGATGAGAAAAACTACAAGTACAGAGCGTTTAAATACATTTGTTATCATCGCAAGCCTTTTGAATCAGTTAAATATAAAGGTCAACGCCTAAAAGCTGCGACAGCTCTTCGCGCTTTGTTTGGTTCATCACATTCATATACTCTGCCAGAGCTTTTCTTCCATGTCCTTCAGGAAGATCGTACTGAAGTTGTGCGTTATGGATATCTGACTCGTCAATATGACGGATAGAATGCGCAACGGCGCTGGCCACTTTACTTGGCTGATCAACGGGTGTTTTACTGCGTGATTTTTTTACTCCATCTTTTTTTCCAGTTTTATTGGCTTTATTTGGCCCTGGAAGGGATGGAGGTAGTCCATTGATAGAAACCATACTCTCCCCGTGTTAAATCCTGTTATTCTCTACCAGGCAACTTCTTCCATGCTACTTTATCTCGTAAGTAAACCGGACTGGCTTCTTCAACTGTTTCCACATTGCCCTTTTCAAATTCAAACTTGGCCAATACAACAATATCTTCAGCATCTGGGTACAGAATATTGCCCGTCACAATATCGAATTGAACGGTATCCAACGATTCTTTATAAGCCTCCCAGCCTGTTCCAGCTGTAACCCAAGACATATCATCGGTTTGGCTATTATCAGCCACTGCAGCAGGAGGGATCACAACCTCGTCATCGACAGAAGTCCAAGTGCCATCTTCTTGACGCATAAAACGCCCCCAATACACTTCACTCATTCGAGCGTCAATCGCACAGGCTACATGCGTTGCGCCCATATTACGGTAACTACCTTGAGCCATCGCTTGTAATGTGGAGATACCAATCATAGGCAGCTCAGCTCCAAACGCTAAACCCTGTGCAATACCAATGCCAATACGGACTCCAGTAAAACTACCTGGACCTCGACCAAATGCCAACGCGTCCAACTCATTCAAGCTAAGACCCGCTTCTTTCAATACTTCGTCCACCATAGGTAGAATTTTCTTCGTATGATCTCGAGGTGCAACTTCTCTACGTACGTACACACGATCATTAACAAGTAATGCAACAGAACAATTTTCAGTTGCTGTATCTAAGGCAAGAATTTTTGCGCTCATTGAATTCTCTAACTATCTGTTTATTTCTTTAATTTGTGCAAGAAAATCCTGCACGACTGCCAAATCTCGAGTTCTGGGAATTGGCGGTAAGCTGGCAAGAAAAACTCCACCATAATCCCGAGTGACCAGTCTGTTATCACAAATGATCAACACGCCTTTATCTGTTTTATCCCTAATTAAACGCCCCACTCCCTGTTTCAAGGTGATGACAGCATCTGGAAGTTGAACCTGTGAAAATGGCTGCCCTCCTTTTAACTGACAGTCCTCTATCCTTGCTTTAAGTAGAGGATCATCGGGTGCTGTAAAAGGCAACTTGTCGATAATAACACAGCTGAGGGCATCACCTCTAACATCAATACCTTCCCAAAATGCTCCTGTCGCAACCAGAAGTGCGTTCCCCAATTCCATAAATTCACTGAGAGTTTTTTGTTTACTGGTTTCTCCTTGCATTAGCACAGGGATTGACAAGCTATTGCGAAACCTTTCAACCAATTCCTTCATCATATTATGGGACGTACAGAGGAAGAAGCATCGACCCTGATTCTTTTCAATCACTGGCCCTAACATAGACGCTAACTTATCCGCCATATTAGGGCTATTAGGTTCAGGTAAGTAGCGAGGAACACACAACTTTGCTTGAGTGTGGTAATCAAACGGACTAGCCAAGGCTAACTCAGTATCAGCCTTAATACCAAGCCTAGACGTAAAGTGTCCAAAGTCTCCGTTTACCCCTAAAGTTGCAGAGGTGAAAATCCAAGCACCTTTTGTTTGTGTAATCTGCTCTTGAAACTTATCAGCGACCGACAAAGGAGTGATATGCAAGCTAAAATGGCGCGGTGTTGTCTCATACCAATATGAGTATCCAGTAATGGAAACATCACACAATCTAACTAGGCGAGCATGTATCGCACTGGCTCTCTCATAAGCTGTGTCAAGGAGCTGACTACGACCAAGCGCTAATTTTAGTACTTCGATACAAAACTCAAGCGTCTCGCGTAAACGCTCAAGATCTCTTTCAATTGCAGCAGACTGTATCGCCTCACGCCAATTACCTCTATAACCCGGCTCTCCCAACGCAACCCTGAGATCCATTGCACCTTGTAGTAATTTCTCTCCAACTTTTTGTAACTGACGCATGTCTTTAGCTTCAGTTCGATAAGCGATTTCAATATCTTTAGATAATTCTTGGATCTGACGACTAGACAACGACTGGCCAAAATATTGACTGGCGATATCAGGTAGCTGGTGTGCCTCATCAAAAATAAAAACTTCAGCTTCGGGAATAAGCTCACCAAATCCGGTTTCCTTTATCGCTAAATCAGCCAAGAAGAGATGATGATTGACCACAACTACATCAGCATCCATGGCTTTTTTACGAGCTTTGAGAACAAAACAGTCTTGGTAGCTGGGGCAGTCTTTGCCCAAACAGTTATCATTGGTTGAAGTGATTGTGGACATTACGGGGCTATCTTCAGCAATATCACTGCATTCACCCAAATCACCACTTTTCGTTTCACTCGACCAGGACCTCACTTTAACCAATTGACTAAGAAGGTTAGTGTCTGTTCCCTCTCCATGGCTTTCGACCATCTGGCGACTTAAACGATCAAGACATAAATAGTTTGATCGGCCTTTTAACAGAGCGACTCGCCCGCCAAAACCGAGAGCATCAGTCACTAAGGGTAAATCACGGTGAAACAGTTGCTCTTGGAGATTTTTTGATCCTGTGCTGATGATGGTCTTTTTTCCACTTTGCAGTGCTGGAATAAGGTAAGCAAAAGTCTTTCCCGTTCCTGTGCCAGCTTCGATAACCACTTGCTGACTGGATTGAATCACAGTGGAAACGGCTTCAGCCATCTGTAACTGGGCTTTTCGAGGTTGAAAGCCCTTAATTACTTTACCTAAAGCACCTTCAGGTGAAAAAATTTTTGAGATCATTAAGTAGGAATATGAACCTGAGATTGGGTAAAAGAGGATTATGTCAGGTTCGAGCTCGGGATGCGAACATAAATAGAGCGAACAAACAACCGCCTCTTCTCAAAAGAGGATGTGAACTTATTACTTTCAGGTACTTAACGTCGATTCAAATAACGCGACAGCCACGCCGGACCTTCGAACTCATTTTGGCAATCTGTCATTGCACGAGCAGCTTCACTGGGCGATGCTTTGTTTTCCCACATTTCATTGAGAAGTTCTTCATTAAGCTCTTGATCGCCAATAAGCGCACTCACTCTTTCGCAGTACAACTTACGCGCAAGTAGATCTCTGTCCATATCTACTACCTCTCAGGCTGACATCAGGCAGTTTCTCGACAAATTCACCCAGCCAATCGGTTAACTAGGATTAATGCTTGAAACTGTCACAACATTAGTATAATTGTAGTCGGTATAGTTACAGACCGCTTAATAATTTAGCGCCAAATTTCAGTTTTTCGTCACAAACAACATAATTCACGGAAGTCACATCCCAATGGAAAAGAAAACACTACTTACTCATTGTAAAGATGCACCAGGCCTTATATCAAAAGTAACCAACATCTGTTACAAACATCAGCTCAACATTATTCACAACAACGAATTTGTAGATAATACGAGCGGTCACTTTTTCATGCGTACTGAACTGCAAGGGTACTTCAACGATAGTATACTCCTTGAGGAGTTGGATCAGGCTTTACCTCAAGGGGCGTCACGAAAGTTAGTCGGAGCCAATCGAAAACGTATCGTAATTATGGTGACCAAAGAAGCACATTGCCTTGGCGATATTCTGATGAAAAGTTATGATGGCAGCCTCAATGTTGACATTGCTGCTGTAGTGGGTAATTACGATACTCTTCAAAGCCTTACAGAGAAATTTGATATCCCTTACCACTATATCTCACACATAGGATTGGATAGGGAAGAACATGAGAAGAAAATGCTTGAGGTGATTGATCAATACAACGCAGATTATCTTGTTCTAGCCAAATTTATGCGTGTATTAACACCTTCTTTTGTTGAAAACTATCGCCATAAGATCATTAACATTCATCACAGCTTTCTCCCTGCGTTTATTGGCGCTAGGCCTTACCAACAAGCCTATGATAGAGGTGTAAAGATCATCGGAGCGACCGCTCACTTTGTCACCAACGATCTCGATGAAGGTCCTATCATCAAGCAGGATGTGATCCCTGTTGATCATAACTTTAACGCTCAAGATATGGCGCAAGCCGGACGAGATGTTGAAAAAAGCGTTTTGAGTAAAGCATTAAATAAAGTGGTCAATGACCACGTGTTTGTGATGGGGAATAAAACCGTCATCCTTTAATCTATGCACGGGAAGACCTTAAATAAAGGCCTTCCCGCTCAACTTTAATTTACAACTTTATCGCCAGTTCTACTCCTTGACGAATTGCTCGAACTGCGTCCAGTTCTCCAGCGTGATCCGCCCCACCAATAATGTGGAGTTTATCGCCCATTTGTTGCCATTTGTCTTCAAATGGCCTGACAGACTCTTGACCAGCACATATTATAACCTTATCGACTTCAAGTAATTGGGCTTTGTTGTTACAGGTAATATGCAAACCTTGCTGATCAATTTTGTCATAACTCACACCGCCAAGCAGGTTTACCCCTCTTTTCTCCAAAGTTCGCTTGTGAATCCAGCCTGTTGTTTTTCCTGGTCCCTTACCAACTTTTCCTACGCGGCGCTGAAGAACCCAAACATCTTTTTCAGTGTGAGAGTCTGGATACGGGAACAAACCTCCTGGATGAGAAACATCTTTATCTATTCCCCAATCATGGAGCCAGTCATCGAGGTTATGACCAGATGGCTCTGTCAACATGGTAGCCACATCAACACCAATACCACCAGCGCCCACAATCGCTACTTTTTCTCCGACATAAGCTTTCTCTTTGATCAATGTTTGGTAATCGATAACTTTCTCAGGGTTTTCAATTCCTTCGATCTTAACCTTACGTGGCTCAACGCCAGAAGCCATTACAACCTCATCATACTCAGAAAGTAAATCAAAGTTGGCTTCTGTCTCAAGGTGAAGTTTTACGCCCGTTTCATCGATTTGATTTGCAAAATATCGAATAGTCTCTCGAAACTCTTCTTTTCCTGGGATCTGCATAGCGAGGCGGAACTGTCCTCCAATTCGATCGTTTCTTTCAAATAAATCAACATGATGACCTCGCTTGGCTAAGGTCGTAGCGCAAGATAGCCCAGCTGGGCCAGCTCCAACGACAGCAATATTTTTTGGAGAGCTAGTGGGTGTGACTCTGAGCTCATCTTCACGGCAAGCAAGCGGATTGACTAAACAGCTTGCCCTCTTACCTTTAAAAACATGGTCTAAACAAGCTTGATTGCATCCAATGCAAGTGTTGATTAAATGAGCCTGTTCATTTTCCGCTTTCACTACAAAATAGGGATCAGCCAAGAATGGACGTGCCATTGACACCATATCTGCATGACCGCTAGATAAAATACGCTCTGCTTCTTGCGGAGTGTTTATACGATTACACGTCACTATGGGAACAGAGACATGTGGACGAACCTTTTCCGTTACCCAAGTAAAAGCACCACGTGGCACTTGCGTCGCAATTGTGGGAATACGCGCCTCATGCCAACCAATCCCAGAGTTGATTATAGTCACTCCCGCTTTCTCTAGCTCTTTTGCTAGAATGACTACTTCATCAAACGTGCTACCTTCTTCGACTAAGTCCAGCATGGATAGACGAAAAATGATAATAAACTCTTTCCCAACCGCTTGTCGCATCGCTCGGACAATCTCTAGTGGGAAGCGAATACGATTCTCATATTTCCCCCCCCAATCATCGTATCTAGTGTTGGTTCGCTTACAGATGAATTGATTAATTAGATATCCTTCTGAGCCCATAATCTCAACCCCATCATAACCGGCTGATTGTGCAAGTACGGCACTATTAGTAAAAGCTGCAATAGTTTTCTTTATTTGCCTATCACTCATTTCACTCGGAGCAAAGCGAGCAATGGGCGCTTTAATAGCAGATGAACTTTGAGAAAAGGGGTGCATTGCATAACGACCAGCATGCAAAAGCTGAAGCGCGATTTTGCCGTCATGCTTATGAACAGACTCAGTGACGATTTTGTGGGCTTTAGCGTGTTTTGGCTTGCTAAACTCAGCGCTAAACGGATGGAGTCTGCCCCGTAAATTGGGAGAAAAGCCTCCTGTCACAATCAGACCAACACCACCCTTTGCACGCTCGGCATAAAAAGCAGCCAGTTTTCCCAACCCCTCTTTATGTTCCTCAAGGCCAGTATGCATAGAGCCCATCAAGACTCGATTTCTAATCTGAGTAAATCCTAAATCCAAGGGCTTTAACAAATTTGGGTACATAGCAGACATCACTTTATTATCTTATTCTGGTCTGACCACAATAGATTTGACCGCAATTAAAATCAAACAAGTGTTTACATTTTTGTAACACCGATCAATCTTGTAGTTGTTCAAGTATACTAGTTTAAGTAGGATGTATATCTACTAACACTTTTATGCTCAAGCGTATCTAGATTTATACCTGCGTACATGCGCAGTGGAGCCAGAATGAAAAAAATATTCAAGTATATTGGCCTGATTTTCAAAGGCTTTTGGAAAGCCATCACCTTTGTTCGCCTTGCTTTAGTGAACCTCATATTCCTAATTACACTCGGACTTTTGTATTTCATATACTCAACCGGTGGTTCGGTGACACCGAGCGTTGCTCAAAAATCAGCACTCGTTCTCAATATTTCGGGCCCAATTGTAGAGCAATCTCGCTACGTGAACCCAATGGATTCAGTTGCGGGTTCTCTATTTGGCGAAGATATACCAAGCGAAAATTTGCTATTCGATATAGTAGACACCATTCGTCATGCGAAGGATGATGAAAAGATCACTGGGATTGTGCTTGCTCTAGGTAACATGCCGGAGACAAACTTAACTAAGCTTCGCTACATAGCAAAAGCAATTAATGAATTCAAAGCTTCTGGCAAACCCGTATACGCCGCTGGCGATTTCTACAATCAGAGCCAATACTACCTTGCTAGTTATGCAGATAAAATTTACCTAGCTCCAGACGGTGCAGTACTGATTAAAGGCTACAGTGCCTATTCAATGTACTACAAAACACTGTTAGAAAAGCTTGATGTAAATACGCATGTTTTCAGGGTTGGCACCTATAAGTCAGCTATTGAGCCATTCGTACGTGACGATATGTCAAAAGCTGCAAAAGAGTCAGCTTCACGTTGGCTTGGACAGCTTTGGGGGGCCTATGTCGATGATGTCGCGACCAATCGCCAGATTTCAAAACAAACACTAAACCCGAGCATGAAAGAGTTTTTGGCCCAGTTAGAGGAGCAAAATGGTGATCTTGCAGGTTTATCTCTTGAGCTTGGATTGGTAGATGAGCTTGCTACTCGTCAACAAGTAAGAGCCGACTTGGTTGAAGTGTTTGGCTCTAATGGAGAAGATAGTTATCAGCATGTCGATTACTACCAATATATGACTACCCTAAAACCTGAGTTTGATTCTACAAAAGATGACATCGCTGTAGTCGTTGCAAGTGGTGCCATTATGGATGGCTCACAACCACAAGGTACAGCAGGCGGTGACACAGTTTCAGCGCTTCTTCGTGAAGCTCGAAATGATGATAACGTCAAAGCAGTAGTATTGCGTGTCGACAGTCCAGGAGGCAGTGCATTCGCATCTGAAGTCATACGTAACGAAATACAAGCGCTAAGGGAAGCTGGTAAACCAGTCGTCGCATCCATGTCAAGCTTGGCTGCGTCTGGTGGATATTGGATTTCTATGAGTGCAGATAAAATTGTCGCCCAACCTACAACCCTGACTGGCTCAATTGGTATTTTCAGTGTGATTACTACTTTCGAAAAAGGGCTAAACAAGTTAGGTGTCTATACAGATGGTGTTGGTACTTCTCCTTTTTCAGGTGTTGGTATAACAACTGGCTTATCCAAAGGAGCAAGCGATGCATTTCAACTTGGTATTGAGCATGGATACCATCGTTTTGTTAATCTAGTCAGTGAAAACAGAAATATCGATATCAATAACATGGACAAGATAGCTCAAGGCCGTGTATGGACAGGGCAAGACGCAGAAAAGTTTGGTTTAGTCGATCAAATGGGAGACTTTGATGACGCAATTGCGCTGGCTGCAAACCTCGCTAACTTGGATGATTACAACTTATATTGGGTTGAAGAACCACTGACACCAGCCCAAGAATTTATTCAAAACTTAATGAGTGAAGTGAAAGTCAAACTTGGTCTAGATGTTTACGCTCTTATTCCTGATACACTAAGACCTGCAGCAACTCAAATAATTCAAGATACAAGCCTATTGAGCAGCTTTAACGATCCTAAAGGTCAGTATGCGTTTTGTTTGAATTGCCAAGTTAACTAAATAATATCCAACACAGCTATAGCGCCTATATCAGAAATATAATATATAGGCGCATTTTCTAACCACTTTTAGAGTATTTTCACTTCCTGATTTAAATCTATCGACTTCTCATCTATCTATCAGCTAAATCTCTGGAACAATTTATTTTATCATGTATGATGCGCACATATAAAAAGGCAAAAATTTAGTTTATATAGAACTCCATTATTTAATAAAATTGATAATTCAATCATTAAAATAACGATTAAATAAATTATTTCTCGTCTATATTTGGGACAAAAATAATTCAGCGATTTTTATAAAAACTTAAAGAAAAGACTAAATTTATAAGGGGTACAAGGTTGTCATTAACGTGGAAACAGAGAGCTAGTGCTGTTCTTGGTAATGCTATGGAGTACTACGATATCGCAGTATTTGCGTCAATATCTATGTACATTTCTCAATTATTTTCAAACCAAGGGATTGAACATTCAGAGTTTATCGTATGGGGAGTATTTGCATTAAGATTCTTAATTCGTCCCATTGGTGGTGTTGTCATTTGTCGCTATGCCGCACAGTATGGGCGAAAAAAGGCTTTGGTTTTCTGTAATCTACTTACAGGTTTTGCGACTGTTTCTATGGCTTTAGTCCCAGTTGAAACTGTTGGCCAGTATGTAGTGGTTATATTCTTAGTGCTACAAATGCTCCAAGCATTTAGTTTTGGCGGAGAATACCCAACCCTGTTTAACTATCTTTTGTATGATGCAAAAAAATCTGAACGTTCTAGAATTAGCAGTCTCATTGTATCTAGCTCAATTTCAGGCGTTATCATATCACTATTAATCGTTGCTGGGCTGGAGTACTTCCTTAGTCAAGAGCAAATGATGGCTTGGGGTTGGAGAATACCGCTATTTATTGGTGTTATAAATATTATCGTCAGTCTATACCTTCGTCTTTCTTTGCCAGAGTTACCAAAAGCTGGAAAAATAGCGACTCAAGCTAACTACAAAGTTATTACAAAAGTCTTTTGTTTATCCGTTCTTGCCGGTGTCATATTCTACGTACAAAACTTAGCAAGTGGCATTTTAGGTAAAGCAATGAATATTGAGAATCTAGCATTAATAAACTCTTCGATCTTGGTTTTATTGATATTTACATTCTCATTTATTGTAGATAAATACTTTTCTACCAAACAAGCCTTTAAGTTTGGTGCTATCGCCATGTTGTTTTCCGCTATCCCACTCTTTGCACTGCTTGGCTCTGAGCAATTTGTTTTGCAAGCATGTGCTGTTTTAGGTATTAGTGCTTTATCTGCCGTTATATTGGGCAATACAGTAGCCGTACTTTGGCAGCATTCAGAAAACCACATTACAAGTCTAGGGGTGGGTTACAATATCGCGTTATCTATCTTTGGTGGCCTAACACCACTTATCGTGGCTGAGGCGATGGAACATGGTTCAGCCTACGTGGGTTTATATCTAGCAATAGCTTCAATACCCTGCTTGATGGTACTTTTTCTCACAGATACAAGACCAGAACTTTCTCCTGCATAGGGGTACACGCAAAGCTGACGATCGCAGACTCAGAATACTCCGAGTCTGCACCTATTCCCCAATTTATGACGTGATACTCTCGATTTCTTGTAAAAGCGTTTCTTTCTTGAAAGGCTTGGGTAAATACGCATCCATACCGGAATCAAAACAACGACGAATATCATCATCTATCACACTCGCTGTCAGCGCAATAATAGGCGTTTTAGACAGACCAGAGAACCGCTCATATTCGCGAATCTTTTGTGTCGCTTCAAATCCATCCATAACTGGCATCATGCAGTCCATCAGAATAATATCAAAATTACTATCTTGCGCATATTTGTCCACCGCTACCTGTCCATTTTCCGCGATTTCAAACTGATAACCCGCTTTACTCAGCATTATTGACGCCACTTTTTGATTAACATTGTTATCCTCGACCAACAAAATGCGCCCTAAATAATCCGATAAAGATTCGCTAGGTACTTTACACATACCTTTAGGCTCTGACTCTAATTTTGTTGGTTGTTTATGCCTGGAATTTTGAGGAAACAATGCCAACAATTTTTGTCTTAAAACATCGGCTTTAAAGGGTTTGGCTAGGTAATCATTCATACCGACATCAAAACACTTTTGAATGTCTTCATCCACCACGCTAGCAGTCAGTGCAACAATGGGAACAAGACGGTCTCGGTTTTCCTCTCGCTCTATTTGACGGATCTTCTCTGTTGCTTCAAATCCATCCATGACTGGCATCATACAATCCATAAGTATCACCGCATAGTTATGTTTCTTAAACATTTCTAAGGCCTGCTGACCATTTTCAGCAAGATCAAAACTATAACCGGATTTCTCAACATGAATTGTAGCAATCTTGCGGTTAACCTCATTATCATCTACCACCAATACCTTGTTGATGTTGACTTCTTCTTGGGTTATTTGTGGCGTTTCAACAGAAGATTGAGCAAAGCTGTTTTCCAGCCGCTCTATAAGCTTCACCAAGCGCTGGCCAAGTAAAGGCTGGGTAATTACAGCGCCAACGCTTTCTCCAAAATCAAACTGTTGGCTGTGTAGGTGTTTTATTAAACATACATGTTTGCCCAAATCATGAATATGACGAAAGAGACTTTCACTTTGGGCTGCCATGTTAGGCCTAGTTTCTACATAGATAACAATAACATTATCTTTCTCGTATACCCATTCAGGCAAATGATCCAGCCCCGTTACAGATTGGTAAACGGGCGCATGATAGAAGTTTAAAGATTCACATAGCTGATCTTGCTGAGCTTTGTCATCACAGACCAAACACAGTAGGCTGGTCCGTAAACTATTCTTGGAGTCAAAGTCCAGTTGAGCAATAGGTAGACATAACTCAAAGAAAAAGCGGCTGCCATGATTTTTTTCTGACTCTAGGCGAATCTTACCTCCCATGAGCTCAACTAACTGGGTACTGATGGCTAGCCCGAGCCCTGTACCACCAAATTGCCGAGTGGTAGACTCGTCTTCTTGAACAAAAGGCTCAAAAATTTTCTTTTGCTGCTGCTCATCAATCCCTATTCCTGAATCTTGTACAGAAAACTCCACAACAGCATTTGTACCTTCCACCTTCTTAGTGGTTACGCAAAGATGTACCTCACCCTGATCAGTAAACTTCACAGCATTAGACATAAAATTCATCAATATTTGGCGTAATCTATGATCGTCAATCATCAGGCAATAAGGCGTATTAGCCGTCACCGTAACTTTTAGCTCAACTTCTTTTTCTTGGGCCTTGGGTGAGACAATTGATGCAATATCATAAATCGATTCTCTTACATTGGTAGAATTGGGACTAATAACTAGCATTCCGGATTCGACCTTAGAGAAATCTAAAATATCATTAATCAGATTGAGTAATAGATGAGATGACGTCTCAATTGTACCTACATAGTCACGTTGGATGGCTGTTAATGAAGTATCAGAAAGGACTTCTGAAATACCTATCACACCATTAAGGGGGGTTCGAATTTCATGTGACATATTTGCCAGAAAGCTACTTTTAGCCTTACTGGCCTTAATCGCTTCATCTTTTGCTTTTTCTGCACTTTCTCTGGCTTGGTTAAGCTGATAATAATGGTTTTCAATCACATCGCTAGAGTGATTAAACCTATCTGCCAAGTTAGTAATTTCGTCGCTAAACCATGCATGAGGAAGAGAAATCTTATTAGGAGCTTGGTCACTTTCGCTACTACTAACGGTTTTCTCCATCATGTTTATTCGCTTGATCACAAAAAACCATGTGAAGGCAAGAACACTTGCCACTAGTAATACAATACGAACACTTTCTGCAAAAAGGATATGAACAAACTGCAACCACAAGCTATTGTATGTCGGCGTGAGATCCGATTGAATAATCAAATTTCCCAAAGCATAACTCTTGCCACTCAGTTGGTATTCCAGTGGCCATACTTGCGTAATCGCATTATCATCCAGTCGCAGCCCTCTTTCGATGACGGACCCTTTATCATTCCATATGTTGGCGTAATCTACACCTGGTAACGTCAACAGACCTTCTATCTGGGACTTAAGAAGCGCTCGATCTTCTACCCATAAACTACTGGTAATGCTAGATAACTGGCTTACCTTTATGTTTGATAGAGCATTATTGATATGACTTATATCCAGTTGGAATCTGTGATATAGATTGTAACTCGTCGTCGTCAGGGCAAGAAATACACTAATAACAGTAACAGCGAAGAGTAACTTTTTATTAATACTCAAGTATCGACGTTTGCCTTTCATATGAAACCTAGCTCTTATTTTTTCTGGTCTCAAATAAGGATAGTCGGATGTGCGAAAAGTGTGAAGTGTTGCGAAACTTCATCGCTCACCAAGGTGTTTTTTTAAGCTAAAGGAATGACTAGAAAACACCAAAGAAGGCTAGATAGCCAGTACCCTTTGCGGCACTGGCTTATTTTTCTGAATTAAGGTTATTTTTGCTTGGCGTAAGGGTTTAAGTTCATCTCGTTAACAATATAACTTACGGCTCTTTGAGCTCGCACACTGTTACCAAACTCATCAAGCGGTGGTGATACCACACCAATAGCCATTTTTCCCGGTATAATGGCAATGAAACCACCACCCACACCACTTTTTGCTGGCACTCCCGTTTCATAAAACCAGCTACCTGAATTATCATAGACACCAGACATAACCATTGATGATAATATGTTTGGTACATAGTCACCATTTAGTATTTTTTTATGTGTCAGTGGGTGTGAACCATAATTGGCGAGAACCGACCCCATCACCGCCAAGTCATGAGCGGTGACATTAACTGAACACTGCTTGGTATATGTGGTCACTGCCTCAAGAGGGCTAGTACCCAGCCTTCCATATGAATCAAGCAGAAAAGCAATACCAAGATTGCGCTTGTTGTCCTCCATTTCCGACTGTAGTACATCATTATTGATTTTGAGCTTTTTACCTGCAAAATTGTCCAAATTACCCTTAATCATCTTCCAACGATCGATTTCATTTTGAGTCGTTAGCCAACTCACTGTAGAAATAGCGCCAGCATTAACATAAGGGTTAGATGGGGAGCCTTGCTGGTTTTCAATTGCCAAAACAGAGTTAAAGGGCATGCCTGTAGGTTGAACCCCTATGGTCTCTTCAACAAAGTCCGGCCCTTTATCATTCATTAACAGTGCTAGAGTAAAAACTTTTGAGACAGACTGTATAGAAACCGGTGCGTCATAATCTCCAAATTCACAAACGCGTCCATTTGTAGTCACAACTGAGATACCGAAGGTTTTTGGGTCAACAGACTCCAGCGCCTTGATATAAGCGGCATTATTACCAGAATTCAGGTCTCTGAATTTAAGGTAAGCCGCCTGTGCAGCAGCGCAAACTTGGTCGTCTTCTCGCTGGCTTGCAAACGAGGGAGCTGTAAATAAAAAAATAAGTAAAGAAGAAAACAATAAAAATTGTCTATGCATACAAAGCCTCGATCTACAAGCTAGTTAAATTGCAATTCAGGTATTGAATTATATAAGCATTATACTCATATAATTCACCAAATGAGATAATAGCAAACCTTAGCGCATGTCATTTTATAAACAACCAAGTCGTCAAAGTAATTGGTCATACCAGTACTCTTAAGACCTTAAGCTAGCCTAGGTTTAGGTCCTCTCCTCCATACAAAGCGTTAAATATGATTATAGGTCTTTGCTTAATGCATTTATTGACAATTAAACAGATAAAAGCAAATAGATGAGGAGCTACCTACTTTTCCTTGGCTTATATTAATATATAATCCCACTCTCTGTTCCCCTACAATTGACTGGTTTTTAAGCTATGGCAAGAAAACATATTTATATCGCTTATACTGGCGGAACCATCGGAATGAAAAAGTCTGATGATCACGGATACGTTCCTGTGGCAGGTTTTATGGAAAAACAGCTAGCAAGTATGCCGGAGTTCCAGCGTCCCGAAATGCCCAAATTTACTATCCATGAATATGCCCCTCTAATCGATTCATCGGATATGACTCCAAAAGATTGGCAACAAATCGCAGATGATATCCGAAGCAACTACGATAAATACGATGGATTTGTCATCTTACACGGCACTGATACCATGGCTTACACGGCATCAGCTTTGTCATTTATGCTTGAAAACTTATCAAAACCCGTAATTGTAACAGGATCCCAAATCCCATTGGCTGAGCTAAGATCTGATGGCCAAGCCAATTTGCTTAATGCTCTCCACATAGCGGCGAACTACCCAATCAATGAGGTCACGCTTTTCTTCAATAATAAGCTAATGCGGGGTAATCGAAGCACTAAGTCACACGCAGATGGTTTTAATGCATTTACCTCTCCGAACCTATCTCCCCTTTTAGAAGCCGGTATCAATATCCAGATCGGTAACGATGTTGTGGTAGATGAAAGAGCTTTAGGAGCATTTAAAGTACACGACATTACACCACAGCCGATTGGTGTGATCACCATGTATCCTGGGATCTCACATGAGGTGATTCGAAATACCTTGCTACAACCTGTTAATGCGATGATTTTGCTTACATTTGGCGTAGGTAATGCCCCGCAAAACCCAGAGCTTTTGTCTCACCTCAAAGATGCATCGGAGCGTGGTGTTATCGTAGTCAATCTTACCCAATGCTTGGCAGGTAAAGTCAACATGGGAGGCTATGCCACAGGCTGCGCTCTTGCTGAAGCAGGTGTGATCAGTGGATATGACATGACACCAGAAGCTGCATTGGCAAAGCTTCACTATCTACTCAGCCAAAATCTCAGTTATGAGCAAGTAAAGGCGCAGATGCAGCAGGTGTTAAGAGGCGAAATGTCTATTTAATTATTAGCCACTTTGGCAAAGCATATAAAGTAAGCCGATGAGTTATCGGCTTTTCAATAAATTGATCTGATGAGTTCAAGTCCGCTTGTTCACTCGGACGATTCGGTTCATGATTTGGCTTTAAAAATAAATGGGCCCAAATATGCAAATAGACATCCAAATATGGGTTTGGCTAATTCTCGCAATTTCAATTGCAGCAGCTTTTCTCAAGGTAAACAAAACTTCGTCGATTCTTCTCGCCGTCGTTCTGCTTGGTGGCCTATATTATGAGGTTGTCACGCCCGTTGGCTTGATACTGGTTAGCACGTTTTATACAGCTCTTTACTACTTAAGAAACAAATCATGGATACCTTCAACAGCCCTATCTACTTTTGCAGTTATCTGTTGTGTGGCTCTTTTCCTTCACCTAGTCCCTGGCTTTAATAACCCTCAAGTCCTAGAAAAAGTTCAAGCAGGCCCTCTCAGTGCAGACTTCAACATGTACATGAATCTAGACAAGCCACTCGCATTTTTTGCACTACTATGCATCTTTCCAGGCTTATTAGGTAGGCCGCGACAACCTAATTATCGCGGGTTATTGATTGTTTGTACCTTGCTTTTTGCTCTACTACCCATCGCATCTGCTCTTGGTGCTATCAAACCTGAACTAACCCTACCATCTTGGTGGTGGTTATTTGCATTTAACAACCTAATGTTTACCTGCGTCGCCGAGGAAGCCCTATTTAGAGGCTTTATTCAGCAAAAATTAACAAAGAAGTTTGGTGTATACTTCGCTCTAGTCGTGTCGAGTTTGTTATTCGGTGCCGCTCATTTGTCAGGTGGTCTGCTATTGATAACATTTGCCACACTAGCAGGACTTGGCTACGGATTGGTTTTTCATCTAACCGGAAGGCTATGGGCTGCCGTTCTCATTCACTTCTTATTTAACTTTAGCCACTTGGTTTTTTACACATACCCGATCTTTCGAGGATAGTGTTACAAAAAAGCCAGCACTTAGGCTGGCTTTTGCTTCATTACAACTTGTTATCCGATGTGGGTCACACCACCCATATACTTCTGCAGTACGGCAGGAATAGCAATACGACCATCGGCTTCTTGGTTGTTTTCCAAAATCGCCACCATAGTACGACCAACAGCCAAACCTGAACCGTTTAATGTGTGTAATAGTTCTGGTTTTTTCTCACCTTTACGACGAAAACGAGCTTGCATACGACGAGCTTGGAAATCCCAAGTATTCGAACAAGATGAAATCTCACGATATGTCTCTTGTGCTGGCACCCATACTTCTAGATCATAGGTTTTACGAGCACCGAAGCCCATATCACCAGTACATAAAATAACTTTACGATAAGGAAGTTCTAGCATTTGCAGTACTTTTTCAGCATGCCCAGTTAGCTCTTCCAGAGCCGCCATTGAATCTTCTGGCTTGGTAATTTGAATCAGTTCAACCTTATCAAACTGATGCATACGGATAAGTCCACGCGTATCACGGCCATACGAACCAGCTTCAGAACGGAAACATGGCGTATGTGCCGTCATCTTAATCGGCAAATCTGCTTCATCAACTATGGTATCTCTCACCATATTAGTTACTGGCACTTCCGCTGTAGGAATAAGAGAGAGCTTACGTGGTTCTTCATCGTTAACTTTTTCAGTTAATGGCTCGGTATGGAAAAGATCTTCGCCAAACTTAGGTAACTGTCCTGTACCATGTAAGCTGTCGGAATTAACCAAATAAGGTACATAAACTTCTGTATAGCCATGCTCTTCTGTGTGTAAATCAAGCATAAACTGGGCGATAGCACGGTGAAGACGCGCAAATTGCCCTTTCATTACTATAAATCGTGCGCCAGTAATTTTTGTTGCGCAGGCAAAATCAAGTCCACCGCCCATCTCGCCCAAATCTACATGATCTTTGACCTCAAAATCGTAAGACTTGGGTTCACCCCAGCGCGACACTTCAACATTGTCATTTTCGTCTTTGCCAGCAGGCACTTCATCATCAGGTAAGTTAGGAACCGACAAAGTAATATATTCCAACTTATTTTGGATCTCTGCGAGCTGTACTTTTTTAGCTTCTAGATCACTGCCGAGTGTACCTATCTGCTTTTTAATCTCTTCTGCACCTTCTTTGTCTCCTGCTGCCATTTTCTGGCCTATCTGCTTGGAGATCGAATTACGACTGGATTGTAAATTTTCAACTTCGACTTGGATCGACTTACGTTGATCTTCAAGTGTACGGATTGTCTCTACGTCTAGCTTATAGCCACGACGCGCCAGTTTTTCAGCTGTGTCATCCAGCTCTGTACGAAGTAATTTAGAATCCAGCATTGTTAATCCTATGCTTTGGTGTAGTGAAATTGACGCTTAAACATCGTGCCCAAGCGCTTTGGTAATTAGCCTGACAAATGTATCCAAAAAAGAGGCTTATTCATAGCGCTTTTGTGGGCTTTTTGCATCTAAACTTGCCAGATAATCTAACTTTTCCGCAATTTTTACCTCTAAGCCTCGATTTGTCGGAAAGTAATAGCGTGTATCCTGCATTTCTTGAGGGAAGTAATTCTCACCGGCCGCATAAGCTCCGGCTTCATCATGGGCGTAACGATACTCTGCACCATAACCAAGATCTTTCATTAATCCGGTTGGAGCATTACGCAGATGAGCAGGAACCTCGTACTCAGGCTGATTGTGAGCATCTTGAAGTGCTTGCTTCCAAGCCGTATATACCGCATTACTTTTTGGAGCACAGGCCAAATAGACAATAGCTTGCGCAATCGCTCTTTCACCTTCTGCTGGGCCAACTCGAGCAAAACAATCCCAAGCAGATAAAGCCACTTGCATTGCCCTTGGGTCAGCATTGCCAATGTCCTCTGATGCAATTGCCAACAAACGGCGAGCAATGTATAAAGGGTCACACCCAGCAGCAATCATTCTTGCAGCCCAATAAAGCGCTGCATCAGGGTCTGAACCTCGAATCGATTTATGTACTGCAGAAATTAAGTCGTACCAAATATCGCCTTTGTTATCAAAACGAGATACCTTCTCTCCTGCCACTTCAGCGAGTAGTGGTAAGGTTATCTGCTTGACTCCTTGCTCATCCTCAGTCGCCATGTCATAGAGCAACTCCAGATAGTTCAGCGACATACGAGCATCGCCATTAACCAATTCAGATAGACGGTCAAGCACGTTATCAGCAAAGTGAGCTTCGTATTTACCCAAGCCCAACTCTTTATCATTAATGGCTTGCTCAAGTGTGTGATAAATATCTTGTACTGATAGAGAAGTAAGCTTATATACACGGGCGCGCGATAGCAGGGCGTTATTCAATTCAAATGATGGATTCTCTGTCGTCGCACCAATAAAAGTAATGGTGCCATCTTCAATGTGAGGCAAAAAAGCATCTTGCTGAGATTTGTTAAACCGGTGAACTTCGTCAACAAACAAGATGGTGCGAAGTCCGGCAGCTTGGTGCTCACGCGCTTTCTCAATCGCCAAGCGTATATCTTTAACACCTGAAGTAACAGCAGATAAGCGCTCTACTTCTGCATGAGCATAATTGGCCGAAATTTCAGCCAAAGTCGTCTTTCCTGTGCCTGGAGGTCCCCAAAGAATCATAGAATGCAGATGTCCAGACTCAAGAGCACGGCGCAGGGGTTTACCTTCCGCTAAGATATGTCGCTGCCCGATATACCGCTCAAACCTTGTTGGGCGCATTCTTGCGGCAAGCGGCCGAAAGTCCTCTTGCCCTGTAAAGTCCAAACAATAATTACTCATTGCTATTTCCTTTGATCATCAACCTCAACCCCTTTAGGAATGGTAAAAGTGAAACGATCGGCGCTCGGTTTAGATAATCTGACATTGTTAAATTTGAAGTCACTTCTCTGACCGTCTTGTTCAACAATACTAAAACCTTTTACCGCTCCTTTTTTATCAATTTCAAGTTTGAAGCTACCTTGATTACTATCAACTGAGGTTGGAATTAATGTAAAGAAGTCACCTTGCTGGGAAACTTTATAGCTGTCCCAATCACTGGGTTTGTTGCGAGTCAATAACACGAAAGGTGTTTGCTCTGTAGCTTGCTCCTGTGAGTAAATACTTACCTGCTCTATAAACGGGCTGTAGTACCACAAGGACTTTCCATCAGATACCAACACATTTTCATCAGGCGAAATGGTTTCCCAGCGAAACAAACTTGGTCTAGAAATATCTACTTTTCCAGCACCTTTAGTTAACACATCACCTTCTGGGCTAATTAACTGCTGGGTAAAATCAGCGCTAAAGCCTTCCGACAGTTGCAGCCTTTTACTTAGCTCGTCTTTAGGCGCTGCAAACACATAAAAGCTCAGCAAAAATAGCACAGCAAATTTTTTCATTCTTCTTATCCTATTAAGTCGACACTACCACTTTACATCTTGATATCAGGGTGTTTGACCGATTTTGGTTAACTTTGTTCTATTGGCCACAACACTGTTTGAATTTTTTCCCGCTACCACACGGGCACTGATCATTGCGGCCCACACCTTTAAATGGATTGAGTGACTGCGCTTTCGCGCCTAACATGATTTCATCTGCAGCAAGTGCTACTTCATTGATCATCAAATCAAGTTGCGGAACTAAACCATTTAACGAGGGTGGAGAGTCAACGCCAGCGGCTTTCATCTCAGCTTGAGTCTTACTTTCATCAATAGCCAACATTAATGTCGTGAGCAAAGCTTGAAGCATTCTTAATGAGCCATCGACAAGATTCACCTCTTGCCACTGTGGCTCTACCTTGGGCCACATAGTCATAAAACCTTCTGCAAAGTCCGCCAGTTGCTCATCCTTTTGAGAAGCATCGAGCAATGACAACAAAGAATACTCATTGCGTTTTAAATAAGCATATTGCTTATGAATATGCTGCTCAACCTCTGCTTTAGCGTTGGGCGTATGGTTAGGAAGAACCTCTGACAGCCATAGTTCAGGATCCAATGGCTTCGTCGCTAAGTTGGCCGCAAGGATCACGCCCTCGATGAAAATTTCAGATTCTTCGGTTTCAAGTTTTAATAGTGGATAAGTCATGCATTTACTTCAGACATCATAATAGCTTGGACCATTATAACCTGACCAAATGACAGCGGTCACTGTTGTCTTTACAGCTAAAGCATATTAGCAGGTTTAAAGTTAACCTATAGACAAGTCTCTCAGGTAATTAGACATCTTGCTGGGAAATCTCTAAAATCACGCCTCCTGATCAAGAGACATTGTTTATGCGAGTAGTTTTAGGCCCTATGGAGGGCGTTTTAGACCATTTAATGCGAGAGATCTTAACCGATATTAACGACTATGACCTTTGTGTCACTGAGTTTGTTCGTGTTGTTGATCAATTACTGCCTGAACATGTTTTCTACCGTTTGTGCCCCGAGCTAAAGCAAGGGTCTAAAACTAAGTCAGGAGTGCCGGTTCATATTCAGCTACTAGGACAAGATCCGCATTGGATGGCTGAAAACGCCGTCAGAGCTGCAGAGCTTGGTGCTAAAGGTGTTGATATTAACTTTGGTTGTCCAGCAAAACTGGTCAATAAAAGTAAAGGCGGTGCAGCATTACTGCAACACCCTGACCTCGTTCATCAAGTCGTTAGGGCCTGTCGAAACGCACTTCCATCGCATGTTCCACTTAGCGCAAAGATTCGCTTGGGATGGGATAATCCTAACGACTGCTTTGAGATTGTTGATGCAGTACAAAGCGCGGGCGCTAACGAACTTACGGTACACGCCCGGACCAAAACAGGCGGATACCAAGCCAGTGAAATAAAGTGGTCTTATATCAATGAAATCCGCCAGCGCTTTGATATTCCTCTCATCGCAAATGGTGAAATATGGAATTATCAAGACGGGCAAGCTTGCATTGAAACCACAGGTGTTGATTCTCTTATGGTTTGTCGCGGTGCGTTTAATGTTCCCAACTTAGGTAATGTGGTCAAACACAACCAAGTGGCCATGCCTTGGCAAGATGTCATCAAGCTATTACTGCTTTATTCTCAGTACGAAATGAAAGGTGACAAAGGACTTTACTACCCTAATCGTGTCAAACAGTGGTTTTCTTACCTGCGTCAAGAATACCCTCAAGCAAACGAGTTGTTTCGAGAAATAAGGACTTTCAATAAAGCAGCGCCTATTGTAGAACGGATAAAGGAATACCAAAGCGCCGAACCCGCAGCATAGATTGACATAATTAGTTGAGAAGGAGACTATCATCCGACAGCTCCTCTCCTTTAACGTGAGAAAACATATCGAGCAAGTCTGTAACCTGTAAATTGGCTCTTTGCTCACCCGCAACATCAAGAACAATTTCTCCTTGATGCATCATCACAGTGCGATCGCCACATGCTAGAGCATCTTTCATTGAGTGGGTTACCATGATCACAGTCAATTGAAACTCATTCACAAGAGTTTTGGTGAGTTCGATAACAAACATCGCCATTCTAGGGTCAAGTGCAGCGGTGTGCTCATCAAGGAGCAAAATCTTGCTATCAGCTAACGTAGCCATAACAAGGCTCACAGCTTGCCGCTGCCCTCCAGAGAGTAAACCAATGCTATCGCCCAATCGGTCTTCCAAACCGAGTCCAAGAATACTTATCCGCTCTTGGAAGAGTTTACGCCTTTGGCTAGATAGAGCAGACGCCCAGCCTCGCTTGTTCCCTCGCATAAACGCCAGCGCCATGTTTTCTTCAATTGATAACTCAGCGCAAGTCCCCGCTAAAGGATCTTGAAATACTCTCGCGCACTGCCTTGCTCTTTGATGAACCGCTTGTTTAGTCACATCTAAACCATTAAGGACAACATTTCCTTGGATAATTGGTGTCTCACCAGTCACAGCGCCAAGTAAAGTCGACTTGCCTGCCCCATTGGAGCCAATCACTGTTAGAAATTGGCCTTTTTCAACCAAAAGTGACACTCCCTTAAGCGCGGGGTTTTCCAATATAGTTCCACGGTTAAATATGACGTTAATATTATTTAGCTCTATCACACACCGTCTCCAAATCCTCAAAACAACTTTAACCTTTTATCTCTTGACCGCAGAGTCCAATTTTTTCGCATGAATATACGCTTTTAGTTTGGGCGCAATTAAGGCTATTGCTACCAACACCGCAGTCACAAGGTTAAGATCAGAAGCCTGCAGGCCAAATAGCCCCGAACTAAGCGCAAAAGCGACAGCAAGGCGATACAATACTGAGCCAAGAATAACTGCAACGACAGACACCCATATACTGCGTCCAGGCATGAGTGTTTGGCCTAGGATCACAGCTGCGAGGCCCACAACTATGGTTCCTACACCAGAGGTTACATCAGCAAAACTATTGGTCTGTGCAAACAAAGCACCAGCAAAGCCGACAAAACCGTTAGATAATGCGAGACCAAAATAAATATAAAATGAGGTGCTGCCTCCTTGAGCTGAAAGCATGCGAGCATTCACACCCGTTGCGCGCAAACCTAAGCCAAAGTCACTACTAAGAAGCCGAATAACAAATAGAGCAGATAAGAGTACCAGCACACCAACAATCAGTGGCCGGATTAACATGGGATCAGCAAGATTTTCAAAAGATGTAAGGATTGTCTCTTCACCAAGAAGCGCTATGTTGGGTCTACCCATAATGCGAATGTTAATTGAGAAGGCTGCAATCATAGTTAGGATGGAGGCGAGAAGGTGCAATATGCCGCATCTAACAGCCAAAAAAGCTGTCACCCAACCCGTTGCAGCCCCTGCCATAATAGCCATCCCTGTCGCTATCCATGGATTCAAGCCAGCCACAATTGCTGTTGCAGCAACAGCTGCTCCCATGGGAAAACTGCCATCCACACTCAGATCAGGGAAGTCGAGCATCCGAAAAGTAATAAATACACCAAGCGCAACTAGACCGTACACTAGACCAATTTCAAGAGCTCCGAAAAATGCAAACGCTGACATCTTCACTCCTCTTGGCTTTAATCGCTAACAAAGGGTATCGCTATTTTTATTGCTTAACTTGAGTAGCACGCTCGATAATTGAATCAGGGATACTAATACCTAACCGTTTTGCCGCAGCGGTATTCACAACTAAATCTGAACCATTAGCAACTTTCACATCCAGTACTCCAGGTTCAGCACCTTCCAATATTGCAGCAACATACTCTGCTGTTTGAACGCCAACCTGATAGTAATCAAAACCAATACTCGCAATCGCGCCTTTGTCAACATAGGAAGTCGCACCACCAAATACGGGAGTATTGGCCTGATTTGCCGCAACCAGCATGCCCTCAATCGCACTAGCTACTGTATTGTCAGTCGGTGCATAGAGGATATCTGATTTCTCTGCAATCGCTTGTGTGGCAGATTGAACATCGGCACTTTTCAAGGCAGTCGCTTCAAATACGCTAATTCCTTGCGCTTTAGCGTTTTCTTTCAATAAATTAACCAAGGTGACTGCGTTAGCTTCACCAGGATTAAATACCACACCAATGGACTTTACATCAGGCATAATTTCTTTGATCAGAGCCACATGCTGATTCACAGGAGAAAGGTCAGAAAGTCCAGTTACATTTTTTCCTGGCTGAGTCATACTTTTGACCAATTTAGCACCAACAGGATCCGTAACTGCAGTGAAGACAACGGGGATAGAGCGCGTCGCAGCAACCAAAGCTTGAGCCGTCGGTGTAGCAATTCCCACCAATACATCTGGCTTCTCCCCAACATACTGACGTGCGATTTGAACGGCTATTGCTGGGTTGCCCTGAGCAGTTTTATAGTCAAATTCTAGGTTTTTCCCTTGTATGTAACCCTTTGCTTTAAGCCCATCCAACAAGCCCTGGCGTGCTGAATCTAATGCTGGGTGTTCAACGATTTGAGATACAGCGACTTTTGCTGTCTTTGCCATACTGTTTATGGGAAGGATTAGTGTTGCACCTAATATTAATACACTAGATATAGCCTTTGCTGCTTTCATCTCTGCTCCTTGATCTAAGCATGCCAACTTGGCATGTGTTACAACTCGTAGCGAGTTATACACATCATTCATTATTGGCAATAAGTTAGAAAAATTAAAAGATTGAGATAACAATTGCAGCAATTAATTTCAATGACAGTAGATTATGGTTTAACCGCTTGAATTAAAATATTTCTTGGGGTAACTTCCTCAGAACAAAAAGTCGCAAGTGATACTTGGTAACCATGTTCTCCAAGATAGAGAGCTTTATCATGCACCAGCCACATTTCTAAACTTCGACGAAAAGGTTGCTGAACCAAGTTCAAGCGCTCCATCTGCCAATAGCGCTTAACCCCTCGAGAATAAAAATCATCATAGGCAAGCGCTTGCGGTAGTGCCAGCTGTTTTTTATCAGCCGCCCATTGGCAAAAGGCTTCAAAACCCTCCGAGAGCATAGATTTTTTGATACTAGGAACCGGAACATAATCTTTGTGGCCTAAGACTTCTCTTAATATTAAATCCAATCCTAGTCGGTAACTCATCTCAAGAAAGCGATGTCTTTTCACTCTTTCTCCACCTGTTACCGTCTCCTGTAACGAAATTCGCAGCTCAGCTCGAGATAGTTTAAGCTCAGATAACTGACCGTATGACGACAAGGCTTGATACTTGTCATCTTGAGTAAGGTGATAACAACAAGGTGAAAATGTCAGCGCTGGCAAACCAGCAGCAACGGCTTTTTCAATCAAAGAAACATGCAAATCCCCACATGCATGTAAAGCAACAGCATGTTGGTTTCGAGTTAATATAGATTTAGCCTCATTGGATAAAGCATCACCTTGAACAAAGGTCATTGGCAACTTGAGATTATCCGCCTCTCTTTGTCCTACATCACAGAGTGTTCTCTGATATTCAAAACTCGTCACTTGCTGACCACTATGGTCAGCCAGTACTCTGCCTAAAAAGCCCTTTCCCGAACACCATTCTAGCCATTCACTACCATGGTGGCACTTAAGTGCAGCCTCTCCCATAGATACTATTTGGTGCAACTTTCTGCCAGGGACTCCATTTTTCACAGAAGGATCTAGTCTCAGACCATCAAGATGAAGCCTCTCTACTTGATTCAGTTTATGTGCGGATTCCAATTTGGGGATAAAGTCAGTCAAGCATTGATTTAATTGCTGTGGATCAGATTTAAGCTCTTCTACTTGCGCATTGGTTAATGCGTCAAGAAAACATGAAAGTTTGGAATGCTTTTCATGCCATAGAGATATCCCATAGCAACTGACTAAAAATGGTTCAAATCGCCAAAACTCTTGATGTGTGGTAAGAAATGAATCCAGTTGTAAAAACCTTTCGTGCATACTTTTACCAGCTCAGCATAAATTATGGGGTAATTCACAGAATGAGTGAAGCTTACGAGCTAGCGAATCGGTAATTGTATACCTTGAAACATCTCTTCAATCTCAGCATTAGATTTTAAAGATAACGCCTGCTCGACAACAGGACGTGTCAGATGAGGCGCAAATCGCTCCATGAAGTCGTACATATAAGTACGAAGGAAAGTTCCCCTTCTAAACCCTATACTAGTCGTGCTTGCGCCAAACAAGTGACTGGCATCGATCGCCACCAAATCTTCATCTTGATCGTTATCCATAGCCATACTGGCTATCACTCCAACCCCAATTCCCATCCGGACATAGGTTTTGATCACATCAGCATCCGTAGCAGTAAACACAACTTTGGGTGTCAGCCCGACTTTGTTAAAAGCCGTATCTAACTCAGAACGACCCGTGAACCCAAAAACATAGGTCACAAGCGGGTAAGAAGCCAAATCCTCAATAGTTATCTTCGCCTTTTGCGCTAACAAATGGTCTTTGGGTACCACAATAGATCGGTTCCAATGGTAGCAAGGCAGCATAATTGCATCTTGATACAAGTGGAGTGCCTCTGTTGCAATCGCAAAGTTCGCGGTTCCCTTAGCAATAGCTTCCGACATCTGCGAAGGAGTTCCTTGGTGCATATGCAAAGACACCTTGGGATAGCGAGCAGTAAACCCCTTGATTACATCCGGCAATGCATAACGCGCTTGGGTATGAGTTGTCGAAATGTTTAACGTTCCCATCTCCGGATGCGTATGTTCACCAGCGACCGCCTTGATACTTTCTACACGAGCAAGGATCTCTTGTGAAATACGTATGATATCTTCACCAGCCGAAGTAACCTGAGTTAAGTGCTTACCACTACGTTCAAAAATCTGAATCCCCAATTCGTCTTCTAGCAGGCGTACTTGCTTGCTTATACCTGGCTGAGAAGTGTACAAGCTTTCTGCAGTTGCCGATACATTCAGATTGTGGTTAACGACTTCAACAATGTACTTCAGTTGCTGTAACTTCATTTTTATTCCTGTAATCCCTTACCCAATGCCCCACGATGGACAAACATAGATTATAATATTTAGTTATAACGCCTCTTGATATAAATTGATAGCCCAAGGAGGCATTTGGATGGTTTCTAATGAGCAATTTCTGAATTGGACGCATTTTTTTGCAATCAATAACTCAAAAATTACCCATGGATCAGAGTTTTCGTTAATAATTAGCCTAAGAAACGTAATAATATAAAATAGATGCAGTGGTTCATAAGAATCGTGTATCCTTAAATGCTAGCCAACAAAAGATACGGAATTTATGAATATTGGGTTAATCATAGCTTTAGTCGCCATCTTATTGGTCTTAGTACTTGGCTATAACATCATGCTTCAGTACAAGGTCAAAGTTGAATCGGCCAAAAAGCAGGAAAGCGTGAGATATTTAGCAATGATAGATGCGACGGAAGAGCTCATCGGTCACGCAAACCACTTACCATACAGTAAAGACTTATTGGTTTGCCTCAACACCCGAATACTAGATTCGGTCCAAAGCATGTACGAACTAGATCCCAAGAATAAACAACTAGAGCAGAGACTCGTTCACGTTAAACAACAAATCACCCAGCTGAAAAATGACAAGAGTGGCGGTGAAAGTACTGCTTTTAAAACGCCGAGTAGCGACAAGCAAGCCATAGTGATGTTAAAGCTGGTCAAGCGTTTACGAGACACGATTCGAAGTGAACACAACAAAGGGCGTTTTGACACGCAAGCCTATGTAGCTGAGAACGCGCGCTTAGAAACAATTCAGGTCCGTATTAACATTGAAAATGTCCTTAAGCGGGCTAACGATGCGATTGTACGTGGTCAACCAGGCACAGCCCTTCAATTGGTGAAAAAGGGCTTAGATGCACTGAGCACAAAAAATGACAATTACTCCAATCAAGCTCGGGAAAAGCTTCAGCAAATGCATGACGACCTAGAGCAAAAACGCCAGTCTAAAAGTGCCGAAGACCTCCACCAGATGGAAGACGAACGCAAAAGCGATATGGATGAGCTCTTTGGAGAAAAGAAAAAATGGTAATATAATTGCCAGACTTAGTTTACCGAAGGTCGCTTAAGCGGCCTTTTTATTTTTGAAAAAGTGATGACCGATTTAAATAGCTACAATGATTTACTGGAACCTATATATGGGTTTCTTAAGTGCCCTACCCCTGAGTCGTGGATAGATGAAGCCAAGAGACCTGAGAACCTAAATACCATATTAATCGATCACCTAATGTGCGAGCTTAAAGCTGGGCAATCGGCTATGTATCTGATTCGAAGATATGCAGTAGACACACAAAGTACCCAAAACTTACTCGATTGGTTCAAGCCTTATGAAGATTTTGCCTACCGAAAAATCGGCAACCTAAAAACGCTTAAAGGTAAGAGCAGCATTTCCAAAGCCATCATAGCAAAATCAACGTCACCCTATAGCCAAGACCTGATAGATAAAATGGTCATGCTAATCAAAGAAGAGCTGCACCACTTTTATCAAGTTCTTGAAATTATGGATCAGCGCAATATTGCTTATGAGCCAGTCCAAGCCAGCCGCTACGCTAAAGGGCTACTCTCTCACATGGCTACTCATGAGCCCCAAGCGTTAACCGATAAGTTAATCATTGGTGCCTACATTGAGGCTCGTTCTTGTGAACGCTTTGCCAAACTTGCTCCCCACATGGAAGAGGACATTGCAAAGTTTTACATCTCATTGCTACGTTCAGAAGCTCGTCATTACCAAGATTACCTAACCTTAGCAGAGGATATCGCCGGAGAAGATATCACACAAAGAGTCGCATATTTTGGTCAATTAGAGGCCGATTTGATTTCCAGCCCCGATAATGACTTTAAATTTCACAGCGGTGCGCCGTTAGCGCGCTAAACAAGAAGCTTAATATCCTTGAGTTCGATTTATTTCTGCCAGAACGTCTGCGGGGTGCGGAGACTGAGTTATGGGGCGACCAATAACCAAATAGTCAGACCCCGCTTCTATCGCATCAACCGGCGTCATAATGCGCTTCTGATCGCCAACCTCTGATCCCACAGGGCGAATGCCAGGTGTTACTAGGTTAAAAGACTGACCTAATGTACTTTTGAGCATACGAGATTCTTGAGCAGAACACACTACGCCGTCTAAACCTGAATTTTTCGCAAGAGTAGCTAGGCGAACAACATGCTCTTGCGGTGCAACATCAACACCAATTCCCAATAGATCCTGTTGCTCCATACTGGTTAACACAGTGACACCTATTAGTAGTGGGCGCTCCTTTCCATATGGTTCAAGAATATCTCTTGAAGCCTGCATCATACGCTCGCCACCACTTGCATGCACATTCACCATCCACACTCCAAGTTCCGCCGCTGCGCGTACCGCTTTAGAACAAGTATTCGGTATATCATGAAACTTAAGGTCCAAGAAAACCGAAAAACCTCTTTGATGCAGCAGCTTGACAAAATCAGGACCAAAGAGCGTAAACATCTCCTTACCAACTTTGAGGCGACATGACGCAGGATCAATTCTGTCTATAAACTCAAGCGCATCAGCTTGGCTATCATAATCCAGTGCGACAATTACTTTTTGGTCGATCATTTCATCTCCTAACTTGTTTTTCTTGTAACTAAAAAAATGCAGCTAACAGATAACTCTGATAGCTGCATTTATATCATTCTCCATCCAATCCTCGGATTGGCTTAATCGTCCCCCAACCTTTACAAGAAGGACAGTGCCAATACATAGAATGCGTCGAAAATCCACATTTACGGCATCTGTAATGAGGCTTGACCTTTAACTGCTCTCCCACCAACTTTTGTAACGTTTGAAGACTGGCCTTAGCTCGCCCTTCCTCCGCTTCACTCAAATGGTAATCCATCAAACGATAAAAACCCTTCATGGTCGGGTTCTTAACCAATTGACGTGTAAGAAGTTCTTGCGCCGATCCAGAGTCTTCATGTTGAGCGACCATTTGGGCAAGCATTAACTCAGCCGAAACACCTGCTTTGACTGCTATACACTGGCGCAAGAAATCCAATAACTCTTCTTCTTGGCCAAGGTGATGGTAGCATTCAGCCAGCGTGGGCAAAACTTCACTTACAAAATCTATGTCTTGCTCCAGTACCATCTCCATATACTTGATGGTATTGTTGTAATCTTCATTTTCTAAGTACAACTTGCCAAGTGCGATACTCGCCCTAGCACACTTAGGATCTTCAGATAAGGCGCGCTTAAAGTGTAAAATAGCACGATTGCTGTCACCTTCGGCCTGCTCTTGCATGGCGAGCTCACACCAAAAGTGGGCTATGTTGATTCGCATCCGCTTGCGGCCAAGCTTAACAAGTTGAGACGCATATTGAATCGCTTTAGACCATTCCCTTGTTTGTTGGTAAATAGAGACCAACTGTTGTAAAGCAGCTTCTTTATGCTCTGGCTCATCAACCAATTGCTCAAAAATTTTCTCTGCACGGTCAAGAAAACCCGATGCCATATAGTCTTTTGCAAGTTGTTGAAGGGCTATATTTTTTTGCTCTATGGTTAACCCGGACCGTGAAATTAAATTTTGGTGGATTCGTATAGCGCGATCGACCTCTCCTCTCGACCGAAACAAGTTGCCCAAAGCTAAATGTGTATCAATCGTTTCGTTATCGACTTGAAGTAATTCGATAAAATGATCGACCGCCTTGTCAGACTGATCGGACAAAAGCAGGTTCAGACCCGTCACATATTGACGAGAAATCTGATTTGAGTGTTTCTGCTTGTCTTGCTGGGCACTACGATTACCCATGTACCAACCGTATGCTGCGGCTATTGGTAAAAGCAAGAAGAGTATTTCTAACATTGAGTTAAAAGCTTACCTGTAAACTTTATTTGGCTTTAACCTGTTCAGGTTGATTATCGGTAGGTGATAGTTTCTTCACCTGCTTTTTTAGCTTACGTATCTGTAATTGAGAACGCAAATGAATACCACCAAACATCGCCCATGCTAACACAAAACCACTCACGAAAATGACACCTAATAAAGTGGAAAGATGAAAGTTGCCTTGTGCAATTAAGTAATTGAAGTTAACCACTTCTTGGTTTTGAGAACCTAAAGCCAATGCAATAAGAAACAAGGCCAGCATTATAATAATCTTTACAATTTTCATATCGGAGCACCTAGGTAAGTATCTGCCGATATGATTATGCAGTAAATCCCGTAAACAAACCATGCCTATTGTGGAATTTCCTCCCTGAATAACCATATATGCGAAAAAATTAAGATAGTAGGCGTTATGTGTGTTGCCACTATAATAAAATTTGTTTGTTCGGGAGCCACTAAGATAAAAAAGCGGCATACGTTAGTATGCCGCTTTCAATAAATAGGGGGGTGTTTAGCCGATGTTAACTCGTTCACGCAGTTCTTTACCCGGTTTAAAGTGAGGAACATGTTTCCCGTCTAGCTCCACTTTTGCTCCAGTTTTAGGGTTACGGCCTACACGAGGCTCACGATAATGAAGAGAAAAACTACCAAATCCGCGGATTTCAATTCTATCGCCAGTTTCTAGTGTCGAAGCCATGTGTTCCAAAATGTCTTTCACAGCATCTTCTATCTCTTTAGCTGAAAGATGGGTTTGCTCGGCGCAGAGCCTTTCTATCAGTTCAGACTTTGTCATAGTTTCCCTCGTAGAGTATTTTATCACTTATTATAGTAAGTAATACCAATTCCAACAAACACTTGGTAACTATTCTAGACATAAAAACGACGCTTTGCTTAGTGAAGAATCGTATTTTTTGAGTCACTTGATGAGATTGGTATTAAAACTATTTTAGCTCAATTGATAAAAAAGGAGCCCTATGGCTCCTTTTTTCATAAAGGAGAGTTATTACTCACCTTTAGCCGCTTTGAAAGCATCTGCCATTGCATTACCAAACGAAGCTTCATCTGCTTTGTTTAGAGTTGCCATCGCTTCTTGCTCTTCAGCTTCATCTTTCGCTTTAACAGATAGGTTGATTACGCGATTCTTACGGTCTACACCAGTAAACTTCGCTTCAACGCTATCGCCAACACTTAGGATTAGAGAAGCATCTTCTACACGGTCACGAGAAACTTCAGAAGCACGGATGTAACCTTCGACACCTTCTTCAAGCTCGATAGTTGCACCTTTAGTGTCTACTGCAGTACAAGTACCGTTAACTAGAGCACCTTTCTTATTGTCAGCAACATATGCATTGAATGGATCATTTTCCATTTGCTTAACGCCTAGAGAAATACGCTCACGCTCTGCGTCTACAGCTAGTACAACTGCTGAGATTTCGTCACCTTTCTTGTATTCACGTACTGCTTCTTCACCAGCAACATTCCATGAGATATCAGATAGGTGAACTAGACCATCAATACCACCTTCTAGACCGATGAAGATACCAAAGTCAGTGATAGACTTGATCTTACCAGTCACTTTATCGCCTTTAGCCTGAGCTTCAGCGAAAGATTGCCATGGGTTAGCTTTACATTGTTTTAGGCCTAGAGAAATACGACGACGCTCTTCGTCGATCTCAAGAACCATAACTTCAACTTCATCACCAACGTTAACAACTTTAGATGGGTGGATGTTCTTGTTAGTCCAATCCATTTCAGAAACGTGAACTAGACCTTCTACGCCTTCTTCGATTTCAACAAAGCAGCCGTAGTCTGTTAGGTTAGTTACACGACCAGATAGCTTATGACCTTCTGGGTAACGCTTAGCGATTGCAACCCATGGATCTTCACCTAGCTGCTTAAGACCTAGAGATACGCGAGTACGGTCACGGTCGAACTTAAGAACTTTAACTTGTATTTCATCACCAACATTTACGATCTCTGAAGGGTGCTTAACACGCTTCCAAGCCATATCTGTAATGTGTAGAAGACCGTCAACACCACCTAGATCTACGAATGCACCGTAGTCAGTTAGGTTCTTAACGATACCTTTAACTTCTGCACCTTCTTGTAGTGACTCAAGAAGCTCATCACGCTCAACGCTGTTCTCAGATTCAATAACTGCACGACGAGAAACAACAACGTTGTTACGCTTCTGATCAAGCTTGATAACTTTGAACTCTAGCTCTTTGTTTTCTAAATGAGCTGTGTCACGAATAGGACGAACGTCTACTAGTGAGCCTGGTAGGAAAGCACGGATACCGTTTAGTTCAACAGTAAAGCCGCCTTTAACTTTACCGTTGATGATACCAACAACAGTTTCAGCTTCTTCGTAAGCTTTCTCAAGAACAATCCACGCTTCGTGACGCTTAGCTTTCTCGCGAGAAAGTTGAGTTTCGCCAAAGCCGTCTTCAACAGCGTCTAGCGCTACATCTACTTCAGAACCAACTTCTACTTCTAGTTCGCCAGCTGCATTCTTGAACTGCTCTGCAGGAATTGCAGACTCAGATTTAAGACCAGCATCAACAAGAACAAAACCGTTCTCGATAGCGACTACAGTACCTTTAACAATAGTACCTTGTTGAAATTCGGTTTCATTTAGAAACTCTTCAAAGAGTTGAGCAAAAGATTCAGTCATTTATTTAATCTTCAATAAATTAAACGTCCACGGGTATCCTACCACATGGGGTTATTAGCTTCGCTGATCATCATCCATGCGACCAACGTCCTTACTTGGCAGTTTATACTGCCAACTTAGATTCGATATATTGTAGCGCTTTTCCTACTACTTCGTCGATAGTCATGGTAGTAGAATCAAGCAAGAGCGCATCATCAGCAGGCCGCAATGGCGCCACAGGGCGATTGCGATCGCGGTCATCACGCTCTTGTATTTCGCACAAAAGGTCGCCAAATTTAACATTTATACCTTTATCTTGCAACTGTTTGAGCCTACGATGTGCGCGCTCCTCAGCACTAGCATCTAAGAATATCTTGGCTTCTGCGTGCGGAAATACGATAGTCCCCATATCTCGGCCATCAGCAATTAGACCTGAACCGATGGCAAATGACCTTTGACGGCGAAGTAAAGCTTCACGGACCCTTGGGAAAGCAGCGACTTTTGACGCAGCCATACCTGTCTCTTCTTTGCGTAACTCTCCAGAGACGTCTTCGCCTTCAAGAATTACTTTCACCAACTCACCCTCAGCAACAAACTGAACATCTAAATGAGTAGCCAAGGGAACCAATGCCTCCTCTGATTCGAGATCGACGCCATGGTGAATTGCTGCTAGAGCTAAAACTCGATAGATGGCTCCCGAGTCTAATAGTTGGAAACCTAGCTTATTTGCCAAAAGCATACAAAGAGTACCTTTACCCGCACCACTTGGTCCATCAACAGTGACGACTGGCGTATGAGACGACATGTATTACTCCACATTAATTGAAAGCAACTGCACCAGCGCAGTTTATCATTTGGCGTAAAATTATAGTGGTTCTCATCTAGCTGTACCAGAGGTAATAAAGGTAATTCAATTAAAAAGGAGCGCGTAGCACTCCTGTGTCTCATAATTGGATACGAGTTCGGTTTTTGTCCACCAGAGAATCTCCTATCCCCTTAACTTGAGCCAAGTCCTCAACCCGCTGAAATGGCCCATTTTCATCTCTGTACTTAACAATTGCTTGCGCTTTTTTCAGGCCTACGCCACTGAGAAGTGGTCGCCAATTCATCGGCTTGAGCGGTATTAATATTTACCGTAATTTCTATCTGTGAATATTTTTCATTTGCTGGCGCATTCTGCGAGTACACAATTGAGCTGTAGCACGCCAACATCACTAAAATAGTGGTCGTAAAGTTACGTATCATAGAATTTTCTCCTTAAGTTTAATCAAGCACTAGATACGATAAGTCATATCAGACTAGACAAAAGGAGCATGTCACTAAATTGAAAAGGGCTGCGAAAGCAGCCCTTGGTAACAATACTATCAGTTTCATCCAGCAGTGTTACTGGGTAACCGCATAATATTTGATATCTGTTGTTTTACGAAGAATACTGATGAGCCCGGATAAATCCTGCTGAGCATTCATCTGAGTCAATTGAGTGCCAATCTGTTGACTGTACTGCTCATCCACATCAGATTTCACCTCAGTCAATTCTACAACAATAATGTCGCCATTAAAGTCTTTGGCTTGACCAAACTCGGCTTGACCTTGTTCTGGTTTCTTCATTGCGAAGACAACTTCAGCAAGAGGGGAGCTGCGATCAATGCTTTCTGAATCGCCAAATACAAGACCATTCGTCTTCATTAAGTCTTGACTGCCTTTCTTAAGGTCAGCGACAAGACTATCAGCCAGCTCTATCGCGCTTTGCTCTCCTTTCACTTTAGATAAAGACGCCACAACTTGTTCACGAACCTCATCTAGGGGTAACACTTTTTCTTCACGTGTATCTTCTACACGAACCACAACCACGTGTTCGGGTGCTACTTCGATAACTTCTGAGTTAAGGCCATCTTCTTTGACTTCAGGACTTTGAATTGCTTGTAATACCTCAGGCCCTTTCAATAATTCAGGAACATCCGATTCAGAGACAAAATCCGTGGTATGAATCTTGGCGTTGATCGTTTTAGCAGCATCATCAAGAGCATCTGGATATTCAAAAGCTACTTTTTCCAATTTGCTCTGCAATGCATAAAATTGGTCAATCGCTTCTTGATCTTGCAGCTCTTGTTTTATGTCTTTAGCAACCTCTTTATAAGGCTTGGAAACAGAGTTCTTGAACTCATCCAATTTTATGATGTGGTAACCAAAGTCTGATTTGACCAAGCCCGTTACATCACCAACCTTTTTCAAAGCAAATGCCGCTTTTTCAAACGCTGGGTCCATGACATCACGCTCAATCCAACCTAAAGAGCCGCCTTCTGAAGCACTACCTATATCATCAGAACTCTCTTCAGCCAATGTAGCAAAGTCACCACCTGAATTTACCTTATCTAGAATTGTCTGCGCTTTCGCTTTGTCGTCACCTTCAACTAAAATGTGACTTACGCGACGTTGTTCCTCTGAGGAATACTTGTCTAGATGTAGCTGATAATATTCTTCTGCCTGCTGATCAGAAATCTCAATTGCGTCTTTTAATTGCTGAGCTGACAACTCAATATAAGAAAGTTTGACCTGCTCTGGGCGAGTATATTTGTCAGAATTTTGCGTGTAATAATCATTAATTTCGTCTTCGGACAGTTCTGCTTTGGCAGCAAAGTCTGCAAGTGACAGAGTGACTTTCTTAATCTCACGTGTTTGGGTCAGCAGTTTACTTTGAGCTTCCACTTCACCTTCTAGAGAAAAGTCACTGCCCTGTATAGCGCTCAATAATTGGTTTCTGACTAAATCACGACGTAAATACTCAGCAAAGCTATCAGGGCTGAATCCAGCACGGCGCAAAGTAGCTTGATACACTTCTTGGTCGAATTTCCCTTCAACTTGAAACTGAGGCATATCCACAATCATGTTTCTAACCTGTTGGTCACTAACACGTAAACCTAACGATTGAGCGTGCTGTTCTAGAAGCAGATCATTAACCATACGATCAAGCACAGACTTGCGGAAAGACGCAACATAGCTCGGATCGGCCAGCAAGTTTGAGAAATAATCGCCAAGCTGGGCTTGCATGCGGTTTCTCTCATTCTGGTAAGCTTGTTCAAACTCACCACGACCAATTTCAGTATTACCAACTTTCGCAGCAGAGTTGTTACCTCCACCTACGATATAGCTGCCTACACCGGCAAACACAAAAGACAGGATAATAATCCCAAGGATAATTTTAACCGCGATGCTGCTTGCGCCCTCGCGTAATCGATCCATCATAATTTAAACACTCTCCACGTGCAGTCCGTTCTAGTTAGAGCGAAAACTATCACGACATACGTTACAAATAAAAATCAGATAGCGCGATGATATCAGAAAAAGAAATGCGCATCAGTATGATGCGCATATTTTAAAAAGGTTCGATAGAACTGCCGATATTGGCTATTTTTCAACTAATAATTTGCATTAAAGACCAGCAGACTTTAGTTGCAAGAATCTTTCAGTGCTTTACCTGCTTTAAAAGCGGGTACGTTAGCAGCCGAAATTTTAATTTCTTCACCAGTCTTTGGGTTACGACCAGTACGTGCCGCTCGAGTGCGTACACTAAACGTACCAAATCCCACTAAAGCGACCTGATCACCGGATTGAAGTGTATCACCCACTGCTTCAATAAACGCGTCTAGTGCGCGACCTGCTGACGCTTTTGAAAGGTCAGCGTTTTGTGCAATTTTTTCTACTAATTGAGTTTTATTCACTGTAATTCCCCTTTGCGCCACCAATGGTAATTTTTAAAGGCAGCTTTCGTTCCATTCCAATTTAAAACTAACCTCATCCCTTACCCAACAAGGCCTGAGGCTATGTGGGTAACGTTAGCTCTCAAAAAAAAAGCTGACAAGCCTTTTTGTGCTTATCAGCCTAATCTTTTATTTATTTTTGCTGCACATCACTATTTTACAGCCGCAATTTCGACACCTGACGGGTCTTTTTCTAAGGCGACCTTAAGGACATCATCAATCCATTGCACAGGTATAACTCTGAGATCGGCAATGACGTTATCTGGGATTTCTTCCAAATCTCGCTCATTATCTTTCGGGATAAGCACTGTTTTGATGCCACCTCTATGTGCTGCTAGAAGCTTTTCTTTTAAGCCACCAATAGGTAACACTTCTCCCCGCAAAGTGATCTCGCCTGTCATTGCCACTTCTGCTCTAACAGGGTTTCCTGTCAAGCTTGAGACTAGCGCTGTGCACATAGCAATACCGGCGCTTGGACCATCTTTAGGCGTTGCACCTTCAGGAACATGAACATGGATATCGCGTTTCTCGTAGAAGTCATTATTGATGCCTAGTCTATTCGCTCGCGAGCGAACAACCGTCATTGCAGCCTGTATAGACTCCTGCATAACGTCCCCTAACGAACCCGTTTGCGTGAGTTTTCCCTTACCAGGCATAGCTTCGGTTTCGATCGTCAGTAAATCACCACCAACTTCTGTCCAAGCGAGACCTGTTACCTGTCCAATACGATTGCTGTCGTCGGCTTTTCCAAAGTCATGACGTTGAACACCCAAGTAATCTTTTAGGTTGTCCATGGTCACTGTGACCGTTTTCAAACTGGTGTCGAGCAAAATATTTTTCACTGCTTTACGGCAAACTTTTGAAATTTCACGCTCTAGGTTACGTACGCCTGCTTCACGGGTGTAGTAGCGGATAATACCAATAATGGCTGAGTCTGCGATTTCTAACTCATCAGGCTTAAGTCCGTTACGTTTAATCTGCTTATCAACAAGATGACGTTTAGCGATATTGAGCTTTTCATCCTCTGTATAACCAGATAGACGAATCACTTCCATACGGTCTAGTAGAGGCCCGGGAATGTTCATGGAGTTAGAGGTTGCCACAAACATTACATCTGATAGGTCATAATCGACTTCTAGATAATGATCATTGAATGCATTGTTTTGCTCGGGGTCAAGCACTTCAAGTAATGCTGACGACGGATCACCACGCATATCCGAAGACATTTTATCAATTTCGTCGAGTAGAAACAGTGGGTTTTTCACCCCAACTTTTGACATTTTCTGTACAAGCTTACCTGGCATTGAACCAATGTAAGTTCTGCGGTGACCGCGAATCTCAGCTTCATCACGCACTCCACCTAACGCCATGCGTGTGTACTTTCGACCTGTTGCAGCCGCAATAGAACGTCCTAGAGAGGTTTTACCCACACCCGGAGGCCCAACCAAACACAGAATTGGCCCTTTTAGTTTATTGATGCGGTTTTGCACAGCGAGGTATTCAAGGATACGTTCTTTAACTCGCTCAAGACCATAATGGTCTTCGTTTAGAACCTCTTCAGCCTTAGCAAGGTTCTTTTTCACTTTCGAACGTTTGAACCATGGAACCCCTAGCATCCAATCAATGTATCCACGTACTACTGTCGCTTCGGCAGACATTGGAGACATCATCTTTAGCTTTTGAAGTTCTTGCTCTGTTTTTTCTCTGGCTTCCTGAGGCATTTTTGAGTCAATGATTTTTTGTTTGAGTGTTTCAAACTCATCAACGCCATCCTCAGTTTCACCAAGTTCCTTCTGGATAGCCTTCATTTGCTCATTGAGGTAGTACTCTCGCTGAGATTTCTCCATCTGCTTCTTCACCCGAGTACGGATGCGTTTTTCAACTTGCAGTAAGTCAATCTCAGATTCCATCTGCCCCATCAAAAACTCTAAACGTTCTGTAATATCAATAGTTTCTAGAACAATTTGTTTATCCGAAAGTTTGAGAGGCATATGAGCTGCAATGGTATCGGCAAGGCGAGCGGCTTCATCAATGCCATTGAGTGATGTCAATACTTCTGGAGGGATCTTTTTATTCAGTTTAATAAAACCTTCAAACTGATTGATCGCGCTACGAACAATGACCTCTTCTTCCCGTTCATCAAGCTCAGAAGTCATTAAATATTCTGCATCTGCTGTAAAGAATTCTTCCTCAGCAAATCTATGTATTTTTGCGCGTTGCTGGCCTTCAACCAACACCTTAACGGTTCCGTCAGGGAGTTTGAGTAATTGAAGAATGGTCGCAACCGTGCCTACGCTGAATAAATCATCTTTAGTTGGTTCATCAGTTTCCGCTTTTTTCTGGGCAACCAGCAGTATTTGCTTGTTGTTATCCATCGCAGCTTCAAGGCAAGCGATTGACTTTTCACGTCCAACAAACAAAGGAATTACCATGTGCGGGTAAACGACTACGTCTCTTAGAGGTAGTACAGGGATCTCGATACGTTCGGAACGTTCCAAGTTCATATTCTTCTTCTTCTCTCTTCCGCTTAGTCTTATGAGGATTATATGGGGGCTAATTGGTTGGATTCAACGAAAGAACAAAAAAAAGGAGGTAAATCACTACCTCCTCAATTTAATCCTAAATTTATGTGAATCTCACTTAAGATTCTGCACCTGCTGCTTGATTGTCAGCGTTGCTGTAAATCAATAAAGGCTCAGACTCACCATTGATAACCGACTCATCAATAACAACTTTACTTACTTCTGTCATTGATGGCAGTTCATACATGGTTTCAAGTAAAACCCCTTCCAAGATAGAACGTAAGCCGCGAGCACCAGTTTTACGCTCCATCGCTTTTTTCGCTATGGCGCGCAGTGCATCTTCACGGAATTCTAACTCAGAATCTTCTAACTCAAACAATGCTGCGTATTGTTTCGTTAGTGCATTTTTAGGTTCACACAAGATTTGGATAAGTGCTTCTTCATCCAACTCTGTTAATGTTGTTGTCACTGGCAAGCGACCGATAAACTCTGGTATCAAGCCATATTTCACCAAATCTTCTGGCTCGACCTGAGTAAATAGTTCACCAACGGTTTTCGTTTCGTCCTTAGAACGAACTTCAGCGCCAAAGCCAATTCCCGTGCCTGTAGCAACACGCTGTTCGATCACTTTATCTAAACCAGCAAACGCACCGCCGCAGATGAAGAGGATCTTAGAGGTATCTACCTGAAGAAACTCTTGTTGAGGGTGCTTACGGCCACCCTGAGGTGGAACAGAAGCTACCGTTCCCTCAATCAATTTCAGTAATGCTTGTTGAACACCTTCTCCGGAAACGTCTCGGGTAATTGAAGGGTTTTCAGCCTTGCGTGAAATTTTATCGATTTCGTCGATATAGACAATGCCGCGTTCGGCTTTCGCTACGTCGTAATCACACTTTTGCAGCAGTTTTTGGATGATGTTTTCAACATCTTCACCGACATAACCTGCTTCAGTAAGCGTTGTAGCATCAGCCATGGTAAACGGTACATCAAGGAAACGAGCTAGCGTTTCAGCCAGCAGAGTCTTACCGCTACCAGTGGGACCAATAAGCAGAATATTACTCTTACCGAGCTCTACCCCTTCACTGGTCGTATCTCCATTACGTAAACGCTTATAGTGGTTATATACGGCCACAGCAAGCACTTTCTTAGCGTAATCTTGGCCAATCACATAATCATCGAGATGGTCACGAATTTCTCTCGGCACAGGCAGTGCTTCAGATTGTTTCTTCGGTAACACATCTTTAATTTCTTCTCGGATGATATCGTTACACAAGTCAACACATTCGTCACAGATGTATACGGATGGGCCTGCGATTAGCTTGCGAACTTCGTGCTGGCTTTTGCCGCAGAAAGAACAGTAAAGAAGTTTACTACTACCGCTCTCTTTGCTTTTATCTGTCATTCGCTAACCTCTTAGCCTTTACTCATTATGATTTGAGTGTATATCAATTATAGCCAAAATGCTCTGGCAATTATTGCTCGCTGCGATGAGTCAGTACAGCATCAACCAAACCGTAATCAACAGCTTGATCAGCTGCCATAAAGTTATCTCGGTCGGTATCACGTTCAATAATATCAAGAGGTTGACCTGTATGCTCGGCAAGTAACTTGTTGAGCTTTTGTTTGATGGTCAATATTTCTTGAGCGTGGATCTGAATATCGGATGCTTGCCCTTGGAAACCGCCAAGTGGCTGGTGAATCATCACTCGTGAATTAGGCAACACATAACGTTTGCCAGGTGCACCGCCTGCGAGCAAAAACGCACCCATAGAACATGCTTGTCCCATACATACTGTACTCACATTCGGCTTGATAAACTGCATAGTATCATAGATAGACATACCAGCCGTAACACTGCCACCAGGCGAGTTGATGTAGAGGAAAATATCTTTATCAGGATTTTCTGATTCTAAGAAAAGTAACTGCGCCACCACAAGGTTTGCCATGTGGTCTTCTACTTGACCTGTTAGGAAAATCACACGCTCTTTTAATAAGCGAGAATAAATATCGTAAGAGCGCTCACCACGAGAGGTCTGTTCAACCACCATGGGTACCAGTGCGTCTAGAATGGGTGACATTGCATTTTTTTCTTGGTAGCTCATATTGTTATGTCCCTAAAATAAATGGTCCGGATGATAAATACCACACGGACCATTGTTAGCAGAAGAGTTAACGTTCCGTCAACCTTATAGGCAAGATATTGCTTATTAAGCAGGCTGCTGTTGGTTCATTAGATCGTTAAAGCTCACTGCTTTTTCAGACACCTGAGCTTTAGAGATAATGGCGTCAATCGCTTGCTCCTCAAGAGCAACATTGCGCATGTTATCCATCATCTGAGTGTTTTGCTCGTAGTAAGCAATCACTTCTGAAGGATCTTCGTAAGCTGTCGCCATTTCTTGGATCAAGGCTTTGACTTTGTCATCGTCAGCTTTTAGATCTTCAGACTTGATCACTTCACCAAGCAGTAGGCCAACCATAACACGGCGCTTAGCTTGATCTTCAAACAGTTCACGTGGAAGCTGAGCTGCTGCATCAGGGTTACCGCCAAAACGCTGTGCTGCTTGCTGACGTAAAGTACCAATTTCTTGGTCAATCAAAGCTGCTGGTACTTGGATTTCGTTTTCTTGAACTAGACCTTCTAAAGCTTGCTCTTTGATGCGATTTTTAACCGCTTGCTTAAGTTCACGCTCCATGTTCTTGCGTACTTCAGCTTTTAGTGCGTCAATGCCGCCCTCAGAAACACCGAACTTAGCAACAAACTCGTCATCAACTTCAGGAAGTTCACGACCTTCAACTTTAATAACTTTGATAGCAAACTTAGCCGCTTTACCTTTCAAGTTCTCAGCGTGGTAGTCTTCAGGGAAAGTCACATCTATGTCAAATTCCATACCCGCAGTTTTACCTGTGATACCATCTTCAAAACCAGGGATCATACGACCTGAGCCCATTTCTAATGGGAAGTTCTCAGCTTTACCACCTTCGAACTCTTCACCGTCGATAGAACCAACAAAATCGATAGTCGCGCGCTTACCTTCTTCAGCCGCTTCTTCAACTTCAACCCAAGCAGCTTGCTGCTTACGAAGAGTTTCGATCATTTCTTCAACATCTGAGTCTTGAACTTCAGTGGTTGGTTTTTCAACTGAAATATTTTCTAGACCTTTCAGTTCAACCTCTGGGTAAACTTCGAAAGTTGCGTTGAAAACAAGATCTTCACCTTCTTTATTTTCTACAGGTGCGAACGCAGGTGCACCCGCTGGGTTGATCTTTTCTTTAACAATCGCTTCGATGAAGTGACGCTGCATCACTTCACCCATCACGTCCTGACGTACCGCTTTGCCGTACATTTTAGCAACCATTTTCAATGGCACTTTACCTTTACGGAAACCATCGAAACGACGGTTTTTAGCGATGTTGCGCAGTTCAGCTGTCACAGCATCTTCGATGTTGGCAGCTGGAACAGTAATGTTAAGACGGCGCTCTAGGCCTTCTAGCGTTTCAACAGTAACTTGCATTATTCATTAACCTCAAAACTGGCTCAGAATTGAAACTGAGCGTATGAACCCAGTAAAAAGTTCATCTTTATTGGTACTCAAAGAGCACTACTTGTAAATCGAGAATCGATAACTAAACGAGTCAGTCACCGGACTAATTAGTGATATCTTTATCGATTTAATCTCAAAAGCTATCTCCGATTAGCCTCAGGATAAAATTCAGACGCCGCATTCTACCGACCTGTTCGGTCACTGTCGAGCCTATACCCAACATCACTTCGCCTTCTGACCTAAAAACTCCACTAACCGCTAAAAAAAACGTCAATCAGACAACAGTATTTGAAATGGGGCCTCTAGTCACGTTTTCAAGTCAGAGACTATTATTTTCTTAAAGAAGTGGCAAAACACGATCTAAGTCTGATTTTTTATCTTAAGAGTTAATATGAACAATCAGGAGCAATTCGCGGAAGTTTAGGGTTTAACATCAAGAATCGGCACAGAAAAGCGCATAGAAAGATATAAAAAAGGCTTACTACACAACCTAGTAAGCCAAATGATTTGGGCCAAGCAAGCCATTGGCTAGCTTGTAAAAAGAGCCTAGCCTCTTAGCATAGCGTCAAGCTGGTCAACAAGCTCAGCCCAGTCGGCATCTTCATCTATGGCCTGTTTCAAAAACGCCGCCTGAGAAGGAGACCAAAAAAAAGCTTCATGAAGTACAGTGCCGACCACCAAGCCGCTGTGTGTTTTTACAAACTCACGTATGTTGTCATCTGAGCTCTCGAGTCCAAGCTGCATAAACAAATCGGGCATCGAGTGCTGGTGCATTTCCATATCCGCCTCACTCAATATTTTGATTAAAAATAAGGCGACGTTTCCGCCGCCTGTAGTGTTATTATAGTTCAATTGAGTAATTTTAATTTTGCATTTAGATTAATAACTTAAACTTAACTAATCTATAACTGGTAACGATTCAAGGGTTGCAAAGCTTGGATCAACATCTAAGGTTTCATTTTCTTTGAGAGATAGAAAGTCTACTACTAAATTTCGAATAGCGAAGGTATTTGTAGTTTTTTGACGTTGAACCATCATATCATCTGAATCTTCAAAATTAGGTACAAATAACGACGCATGATCTCCTCCTTTAAAAGAAGCGAATTGTCTTACAACATTCGTATCACCTTGCTCAAAGCCTTTTCGTAAGCCTTCTGTACCTACGAAATGAGCCGTCGGAACCAGCGGAGTCTTATCAAGAGCAAAGCCATGGTTTGGTACGGTATCATCGCTCTCGACTTGTAGCAGCAGTGTAGGTACGTCTGTTGGGTAGCGGCCCGCCATCACCACAGAGTGAGGGTCTACAGTATCCATTAGAGTTTGAGCAACTATTTTGAACTGAGCAAACTTAGTTTCAAATTCTTGTGAATCGACAGGGAGTCCCAACTTTGCTGCAAGTGATTTTTTGATAACGTCTCCAAATTTACCTGATATGGATAAAAGCTCAGCAATGTGGCCTCCTGACTTTGCAAATGCAGCAGACTTGAAGCCATATTGCGGCAATTCGGTTGCACTCCCTATTGCAACGGCCGTGTTACCCAATATTCCTCCCAGAGAATGACCAAGAAACTTTATGTTAGTTTTGTCCAACACAGTAACATCAGCTGGAACTCCCAAATCAGGGTCAGATACTTCAAGCTCTACCTTATCATTTTGAATATGAAGATATTTACCTTCCAAAGCTAATCGCAACCCAAGAATATCTAAAACACTCTGCCTTAGGTTGTCTCTAGCAACAGGTAAGGCTGCTAAATTTAGGTAATAAAGTGGATTTTCTTTATCAGTTACAATCAATTGATTATTACCTAGAGTTAGCGCTCGAGTTCCGTGAAGAGGGTGATCAATAGCAATTACAGCTAAATTCCTTTCAGTTAGATTTGCTGCAAAGGCATAGACATCTTCCTTTACCGAAGTAATACCATGCTGGTAAATTACTATACCATCAACCTGAGTGTCTTTTGGAGTAAATAGTGTAAACTCCACGTCCTTAAGTGATTTAATCACTGGAATAGGCGAATAACGGCTAACAAACGAAGCTCCAGGCGCCGCAGGCTCAAAAGGCGTGACGGCAAATGCACTACCAGATTCTAGAAAATAAGGCAGTGTCACCTTACCTTTAGTAACCCTAACCAAACCCAAGTCTTTACGTAACGCTATGTATAAACTCTTTAGTCCATCCTTAAACTTCTCACCGTCACTCCCTGCGACACTAAATACTTTTTCATCATCCAGAGCGGCCGTAAATGCCCGCGTTTTGACCTCACCACCATCATCTTTGTCTAGTGTCAAAGAGTAAATTGATGAAAGATCTAGGTTACTAGGGTTTGCATTTTCTAACTTAAATGCTCCTGTGCTCTGTGTTTTAAGCTTCAACAACTCACTGGCTGTTTTAACCATCACATCGCCAACTGACCCAGTAGTAAACCAAGCAGAATAAACGATAGTTTGGGGATCAATACCACCAGCCTGAGCAATAGCCTCTTGAGCTTTTACTAATTTTTGTACATAAGCGAGTACACCATCAGTATAAGGGTGCGACTTTAACCCTGCATATGAGCCAGACATACCAATAGGCTCATCTTTAACATCTTTTATTTGATTGGTTAACACCAATACATATTCACCGCTTGGCTCAAAGGGCTTAGCTGGCACCACAACAAGTTTGTCACCTCTACCAAACACTTGAAATTCATCATTTGCTAACTTTTGTGGGCGTTCGTGAAATACGGCGTTGTTAGTTAGAGGTTTAGTAATTTTAAATAAGCTTACCCCTTCTGTAATCTCTGAATGATCACCAAAACCTCTACCATCCATAGAAATATATATTGGCATAGAGGTTGAAAAACCATCAGCGTAACCGAGTGCGAATTTGGGATCGCTAATATCACTATTGGCTCGTTCTTTATCAGACAGAACCTTTAACATACCTGTTTGACCATCCAGTAATATATTATTGTTCAAAGGTACATATTTATTGCCGCCACCAAGATACATTCTCACGGTGGTACTTCGAGATAAAGATTCACCGATATACGAGTCTGGTTCTGTACCAGAGCTACCTTTACCATCTCCGCAACCAACAAGAATTGCAACAGAGCATAATAACGTCAGGCGAAATATATTCTTAAGATTTGTCATTCCTTAGACCTTAATTAAATGCGTAATTGATTTGTATCGAGGAGATAAAGGCGCGACCTTGTGACTCAAAAGTGCGCTCTTCTTTTAAAGCATTCGTTTCTTTAAACGAACCATCATCACTTAATACCAGCGCAAAGCCTGCATCAAAGGATAAAGCTGGGCTCCATTGGTAGGTGAAACCTGTGCTATACCAATGACGATCACTGTCTGGAATGCTTAGTGTCGCTTTACCGGCTTGCTCATCAAAGGCGTAGCCAGCTCTTAAGGTCCATTCTTTATTGAGTTGGTATGTTGCGCCGAGTGATAAACGATCATTATCGTTATAGTCTTCCGCTTTATAGAAGCATCGACCTGGGACACCGTCAAAGGTACAGTTTGGATTAGTGGCTTCAAGCTTAGTAAAGGTGCTCCAATCCGTGCGCTGCCAGCTGTAGTGTACAGCCCACTGGGAGTTCAACTGATGAAAACCAGAAAACTCAATAATCGCTGGTAACTCAACTTTAAGGCGCCCAGTCACCGTAGGCTCTGTGGCAATCCCTGAACTATAAGAACTAAATTTACCCTCATCAAAATCTAAGTTAACCGCAGAGCGATAAGCTAAAGAAAAGCGATTATCCTCATCAAGCTCATATAAGGTGCCGATATTCCAACCATAGCCAAACGTCTCCCCCGTCATACCGATTAATTTATCATTAGCATCACCACCACTCGCGGTCGTGGTTTCGCCTTTATAGCGGGTTAATTCAGCTTCGGCATAAACCAAATTTACACCTACGCCAAAGCTCCATGATTCATTTAAGCGATAGGCAACATTAGGGTTTAAGTTGACTGAACGCAGCGAGGTATTACCCGCCATATCACCCGCTGAGATATCGGTTGGGTAGTCGGTCGCAACGCCATAATTGGTAAATAAACCAAGACCCCAAGCCCAGCTTTGATTAATTGGCGCTATGTAGTAGCTCGCAGGCACAATCTGAAAAGGCGCGATGTCATTGGATTGCTCATTATTGCTGACATCTTTGACATCAATTTCTGGATCGATAAAAGAGATGGCGCCTGAAAAGGCTGCTTGCTCAAACCTCATCATGGCTGCTGGGTTGCGAGCCAACACACTAGCATTATCGGCAATAGCGCCTTCGCCCGAAAATGCTCGACCTAAACCGGATGCGGAATGCTCCGCCACTTGAAAGCCTGCCGAGTGTGCTTGGCTGGCGAGTAGGATGGACACTGCTAACAAGGAGCACTGCTTTGTGTTCATTCTTGCCTCTTTATATGGATAGAGTTAGACATAAATTGGTGATGCGTTTTTACGCTTAATCACCTCAAGATTTATTATCAAAATGATGGATTCAATAGGAAATAGTCACGCTAGTAACAAAACTATAATTATATTGCTCTCTAGAAGGATTAAACGCCTCTGAGCGCCCCAATCAGATTGATGTCAACAATTTGTTAAGGACGTGGTATTAGATAGGAAAATAAACAAAAAGTGGTCCGAGCAGATAGTAATTACTGTCTCTTTAGTGCGACAAATGAGCAAAAACCACACCTAGTTACACAAAGATTAATAAATAGATGAAAATTTGAAGGGTAAAGAGACTATGGGGAAAATTAACACTTACCAAAATCGCCATATAATTGAGCAAAACAAACGGCAGCTAATGGCTGCCGTTTTATAAGCTGGGAAGTGAAAGTCATAAAGGAGACAGAACTGCCTTTCATTCCCAATCGCAAACATGGATTAAACAAAATACTCCATGCCGATATAACAAGCATAGACGCTATTGTTTTATTTATCACTTAAAAGGAAGATGCGCCGTAGTTAGGCGAGCCAGACCAAAACACGCGATCGCTTTTTCGGCGCACAAAAGCACATTATTTTTCACTTTAGATTATTTAATGGTAACAATAGGCTACTTAAGGGTTAGACAGAAGCGTAGAAAGTCTTCATCTTCATAATCGACGTTATGCTCAAATATCGAAGATGCGTATATGATACGCAATATGGCGTGTTTTTCCCCTCGAGAACCACGAAATAACATTGAAATACCCTTGGTTAAGCGATTTCTGTTATCAAAATGCACATTAAGATCTGGTGACAAAACACAAAGTAAACAGCTCGTTGAGTTATAGGACAAATCAACACTCTCTGGGCTTGATACCAATACCGTCGTATTGAGTTCTTTTTCAAGCATATTAATAAGCAGAAGGAAACTATCCAAATGAGGAAGCTCATCACCATATAAAGGTGATAATAAATTATCTAGCATCGACTCCATATCTAAGCGCTGTGAACGAGCATGAGTCACTAGAGAACGTATTTTCTTCTTAAAGGGTTTGTATTTCTTGCTATTCCCTGCTTTATTAAGCCAAGCAGAAAGAATATCATTAATTTCAGACCGAGATTTGTGCGCTAATGCTTTAGCGCTGTAATTGGTTCTTAGATGAAGTAAAGCGTGTATCGCTAGCTCAGATAATAAAGGCTCAAACTCAGGTTTTATGTTGGTGTGAATACTACGCATGATGTCCGAGCGTTTATATGCCGCTCAAGCCTTGTCAGTCAGGGAAATTAAGAAGGAGCGACATGCTACCGAAAAGCGCAGCTTATGTACAGCTAGAAAAAAGGTTGCGTATCACAGCTTTTCCTGAACAAGTGTCTCTTCTAAACAATATGCAGAAAATTAACGCTTTGTAGCGAATCAGACTCTTCAATTTTGCCCTGTTTCGCCAGTACATATCACAACTTCAAGTTTGGACTAATTATGGGAATAGACAGCCCGATTCACCATTACCCATATAGATTTTGGTAATCACACTGCGAACCGTTTTCCATTGTAACTGGCAATAACACTGTTATTCGTTGACTTACATCATTAGTGTTGGTTTGCTTTTGATACTATCATTACTACCTGATGAATTCGCCAGATCTCCGATTCACTGGCGAACCACAACATGGCTTATACCACTACAAGGTGACTTTTTTCACCATACCCGCTTCAGCATGTCCTGGAATATTACAAGCAAATTCCACCTTATTGTCCCCATGAAAGTGCCAAAGTAGCTGTTTTGCTTCCCCTGGCTTAACAGTTACAGCGCTGCCTGAGTCGTGCATGTGGTGAGGCATAGATTTCATCATTTCTCTATGCTCTAGCTGCTCTTTCGCTGAGCCAATGGTAAACTCGTGGTCAATTTTTCCAACATTCATCACCACAAACTGGACCACATCATCAGGCTCTATATTGACCTCTTTTTTAAATTGAATCGTCATGTCATCATTAAGCACAACATGAATAACTTTGTCTGGCTGAGCACCCTTTGCTGGCATACCAACTTGTGACATGTCCTTCGCACCAGCCTGAGAATGGCCAGCGTCTGCTTGAACCGAGCTTGTTAAAGCCAATAGAAATAGTGAAATAAATGTCTTTTTCATTATTTTCCCTTTTTGGAATATATATGTGATCTTATGCGCGCTAATGTCTGATCAGCAGAGCGCGTAAGTTTACCTACGAACAAAAATGAGGATTGAACTACAAGGAGGGTGGGCGCAGTAAGCCATCGATATGTGCGACAGCCAGATCCAATTTGAGTGATTGATGAAGAGCTAATGAGATAGGCACTATATCCAACGAGCCGAGCGTACCTATTGGGTATAGCACGCCGGAACAAACTGAAGGGCAGCAGTTATCAATGCTTGAGTTTGCTCCCTGACAATGAGTCATAGTGTCTGATACTGCTTTATCAGAGCCACCAAATGACGAGTTAGCCATTGAATGACAGCTCTCATTGGGACTTGTTTGAGCGCTTTCGGTTGATGTGGCCAAAGAGCTAATTTTTTGAGTATGACAAGGCATGTCACTCGATGGCATCAAAGCGGAAGGCATACTATTTGCTGCCATTGCACTAGACACATAACTTGTCATCAGCATGGCTAAGATACTGAGTAACGTGATCAATGTGTGTTTAAGTGAGTGCTGCATAGTATCCCTTGGTTTGAAGGTTGAGGATAGACCTTGCCCTAAGGGTAAGGTCAAGCACCTTTAACAATAAAAATAGGGCCAAATAAACTCAGCTATAACTTGCTTCTCGCATAACAAATCGCTCCGTCGACGCGTATATCAGGCTAATGACTGGCGATACCCAGCAAGCAAACGCGAGAGGTATGTAGAGTAAGTTTTCTATATTCCCCTCGGCAATCCCAAGCCCTAATGCGCTGATCACCACAGCGCCACCAGCATTCCAAGGGACAAGCGGCGAAATAAGCGTTCCTCCTTCTTCCACAGCTCGAGATAAATTCAGCTTAGAGTAACCTTTTGCTTCATACACAGGCACAAACATCCGCCCAGGTAAACTAATGGATAGATATGGATCCCCAGCCACTAAATTGGTTGCTATTGATGTACCCAGTGCTGAGGCTTGGAGACGAAAGAACGAACAGCTTTTGCTCAATATCGCCTCAACGATAGTTTCCAAACATCGGGTTCTTTCCAGTGCACCACCAAAACCAAGCGATATCATGATCAAAGTGATCACCCATGCCATTGACTGAATGCCCCCTCTTGCAAGCAGGCTATCAAGTTCTGACACCCCAGTTTGTATTTGATACCCGCTCTGTGCATATTGAAATAACTCATGCAAAGACACATTCTGCATAAAGTGTGCAATAACAGCACCGCTCACCACACCAGCAAACAAAGAAGGTAATGTAGGTAGCTTAAAGAAAGAACACGCGAGCACTAAAAAAGGGGGAATTAAAAGCCAAGCAGATAAATTGAAATTAGCTTCAATATTGGTGTTAATCAGGTGTATCTGACTTAATGCATCGTCTCCCAAAGGGCCGTTATTGAGACCAACGAATAGATAAATACCAAATGCAATTAACATGGCAGGAACTGTAGTGGGCAACATGTTTTTTATATGTTGGAAGAGGTCTACACCGATTACTGCAGGGGCTAAATTCGTTGTGTCCGATAAGGGGGACATTTTGTCGCCAAAAAACGCGCCTGAAACCACAGCTCCAGCCGTCCAATAAATCGGAATATCAAAGCCAGCGCCAATACCCACCAAGGCTAATCCAACCGTACTAACCGTCCCCCAAGAGGTGCCAAGAGACAAAGAAACGATAGAACACAACACCATACTTGCCGCCAGAAATATCTGTGGATTGAGCATAGTCAGGCCATATTGTATCAATAAAGGCACAGTGCCACTGGCAATCCAGATACCAACTATCATACCGACCAACATTAAGATAGCGAGAGATTGCATCGCAAGACGAACCGTATGTAAAATACCATCTTCAATATCATGCCAACGATAACCTCTAAACCAAGCCAAAAAAGCGGTAACGCTAATACCAACAATCAGTGGTATATGAGGCGTAAAATCATTAAAAACAAAAAGTTGTATCGCCAAAATACAAAGAGTAATTGCGATAGGTGCTATCGCCATGGCTAAGCTAGGCTTAGAGGCTTTATCTATTTTCGTCATACAGAATCTTCCTTATTTCTCGTTTGAATGCGAAATTTGGGGTGCAAAAAGCCTAGCTCGACTTTTGTTGTCACTGAGGTGACAGGTCGAGCTATCGCTTGCTTTAGTTTTTCTTGAACTTACAGTGCGAAAATACCGGCCTTAGCCGAATAGACGATAAAACAAGTTAGGAACGTTCAAAAACTATCGTTTTGTCGTTAAATAAAAATACACGCTTTTCAATATGATATTGAATCGCTTTGGCGAGCGTTAGCGCTTCAATATCCTTACCTTTTTTGATCAAATCTTTGGGGTAATAGGTATGATTAACGTTTGCCATACCTTGAGTAATAATTGGCCCTTCATCTAGGTCGCTACTGACATAGTGTGCTGTGGCTCCGACGAGTTTCACGCCTTTATCATAAGCTTGATGATAAGGTTTTGCGCCTTTAAAACCGGGTAACAAAGAGTGATGAATGTTAATGGCTTTTCGTGACCATTGTTCACACATTTCATCAGACAAAACTTGCATGTATCGGGCAAGAATTAATAACTCGCAACCGACATCATCCAATATTTTTTGCACCTGTGCTTCTTGTTGTGACTTGGTCTCATGGGAAATAGGAAAGCAGTGGTAAGGAATATCATGCCATTGCGCCAATGATCTCAGATCTTCATGATTAGAAATCACGGCTTTGATATCAACAGGCAGATTATGGGTGCGATAGCGATAGAGTAAATCGTTCAAACAATGGTCATATTTAGACACCATGATCACCACAGATGGTCTGTAACTCTTATCGGTCAATTCCCATTCCATATCAAAGGCTTTGCTGCGTTCACCAAAACCTTGCTTAAAAGCTTGCTCATCAAACTTTCCACTGCCCTCTTGAGCAAACTCGACTCGGATAAAAAAGCGCTGGTTCAACTCATCATCAAAAGAGTTTAACTCAGATATATAACATCCAGATTCACATAAAAAGCGGGTCACTACATCCACTGTCCCAATACGGCTCGGACAGCTTGCGGTTAAAATGTAGTTGGAATTTGATTGATTCATTAAGTCACCTTAAGACTGTTATTATAAGTCGCCAATACCAGATCGGTTTGGCGACTGGTTGCCTGGCTAGTCTTTATGAAAGACCACACCATACTCACGCCCTGCATCCATTAGCCACATCCATAGGTAGTCGGCGAAACTTCGACGAACAACAAGCTCAAATGCCTGTTCACCAATACGCCGAATTTGAATTTGTGATTTGGCAAACGTGGTTCCAGCCACATGGCCTATCAGAAACTGACGGATATGGACGTCATACAAGGTTGATTTTTTTATTACATTTTCAGCATTTGCCCCGCTCAGCCTCAGAAGAGTTTGACCACTGCTCACTTCAGTGACCGCATAATGCCCCTCTAAATGCTGATGCAAAGCTAATTCGATTGCCGTCGCTGAATTAGGCTCTCCAATAATCAACCATTCATCAGGAGATTGCCAGAAAACACGCAGACTATCGGTTTGAACGGACGTTCTCGGTGCAACTGGAAGCGCTACGCCAAGCGCCTTTTCAACCCCAGAAGTAAAAGCGGGGTTCTCTGTTTTTCCCCTCAAGATAAAGTGGGTTAAACCTTTTATCTCACGGATGTCAACGCTCGTCTCCTGATATAGTTGGTCAGGTTTTATAAATTCCACATGGGCGAGAGGTGAAGCTTCTCGGGGCATCCATTGCTCTTTAGGGCTGAGAGAGGCGACTTTGTTGTCGGCCCTAGCTTCAAGAGTGATATCAGACATTTTGGCGCTCTCCTTTTGGATCATAAAATACAGAGGTGGTAATTTCAGCTTCTACTGATGTTCCATCAGGCAGCGGGAAATAAACCTTTTCGCCTACCCGAGACAAACCGCCTTTGATAACGCCCAATGCAATAGAGCGATCCAGTATCGGGCTGTAATAACTTGATGTAACATGCCCAACCATTGTCATTGGGATTGGCTCACTTGGGTCAAAGACCGCTTGGGCACCTTCAGCTAATACGACACTTGGGTCTTTAGTTAGCAGTCCAACAAACTGTTTTCTATCTTGCCGCTGGTTATCTTCACGCTCCCATGAGCGCTTACCGATATAACTAAACGTCTTGTTTTTACCGACGATCCAGTTCATATCCATATCTTGCGGAGATACCGAGCTATCTGTGTCCTGCCCTGCAATAATAAAGCCTTTCTCGGCACGGAGAATGTGCATGGTTTCGGTGCCATAAGGCGTGATACCAAACTCCTCTCCAGCAGCCATGACTTGTTCCCACACATATAAGCCATAATTGGCTGGCACGTTAATTTCAAAAGACAGCTCACCAGTAAAACTGATACGAAATACTCGCGCATCTACGCCAGCTACCTTAAATGACTGCCAACTCATATAAGGAAAAGCGTCATTGGACACATAATAACCATCCACCAACTTTTCGAGCAAAAATCGGCTATTCGGACCAGATATTGTCATCGTTGCCCAATGATCTGTCACACTGGCAAAATACACTTCTAGCTCTGGCCACTCTGTTTGATGCCATAGCTCTAACCATTCGAGAACTGCAGCCGCTCCACCAGACGTGGTAGTCATAATAAAGTGATTGTCATTGATACAAGAAGTCACGCCATCATCGAAGATCATGCCATCCTCTTTACACATAACGCCATATCGGCAGCGGCCCGGAGCAAGCTTTGACCAAGGGTTGGTATAAATTCGGTTGAGAAACTCTCTTGCATCCTTACCTTGAATATCAATTTTTCCAAGTGTGGATGCATCTAAAATACCTATGCTTTGGCGGGTTGCCATACACTCACGCATGAGTGCATCCTGCATGCTCTCACCCTGCTTAGGAAAATACCAAGGCCGCTTCCATTGCCCCACATCTTCAAACTTTGCCCCGTGAGCTACATGCCACTCATGAATTGCGGTAAATCTTGCAGGGTCAAACAATTTGCCCGTATCTCTTCCAGCTAACGCACCAAAGGTTACTGGCGTATACATAGGGCGAAAAATGGTTGTGCCTGTCTCTTGGATGGTTTGATTTAACGCTTTGGCTACGATAGCCATCCCGTTGATATTGGATGTTTTCCCTTGATCGGTACCAAATCCCATCGCGGTGTAACGTTTAACATGCTCAATCGACTCAAAGCCTTCTCTTGTGGCAAGCTCGATACCCGCAGCGGTTACATCATTTTGAAAATCAACAAATTGCTTAGGCGCTCGACTGGTCGGTTTAATATGAGGAATATGGTATAGCGCCATTAGCTGTGACTCATTGTATTCATGAGCTTTAGGGGTAATGAAGTTGTCCTCGATTAGCGCTCCGCCCAATTCCTCACCACTGACTAGCCCTGCCCCAGCACCTTGTTCTAGGACAGCGCCTAATGAGTAGGTTCCCACTGTACCACCAACAAAGAGTTGATTTTGAGAGGCAGGGCCGGGAACAAAGCCTGCGATATCTGGGTTCCAGATAGGCTTGCTCCCTGTGTGGCAGGATAAGTGAACAACAGGGCTCCAACCACCAGAGCTTGCTACAGTATCGCAAGTCAGCTGGGTTGCTTTACCGATAGCTTCGCTGCCGTCAAAGTTAAGGGCAGCGACTTTAACCCCTGTCACTCGCTTGCTACCAGAGACTTCTATGACCGCTTTACCCTTTAGTATCTTGATGCCCAAGCTACGCGCTTTTGAAACGAGATCGCCGTTTGATTCCTGCCGAGTATCAACCACAGCCACGACTTCCCGTCCTGCATTATGCCAATCAATCGCCGTTTGGTACGCGTGATCATTAGTGGTCATCAACACAAGCTTGCTTCCCGAAGCAACAGCATAACGATTAATGTAAGTAGAGACAGCAGACGCTAACATACACCCTGGCACGTCGTTATTGGCAAAAACCAGTGGTCTTTCCAAAGCCCCCGTCGCCAAGATAACTTTCTTAGCTCGAATGCGATGCAAACGCTGGCGAATTCCCGATACGTTTTCGCCTAAATGATCGCTGCGCCTTTCAACCGCTCCGACAAAATTATGGTCGTAGTAGCCAAAAGCCGTCGTTCTCGCCAACAAGGTAAAGTTAGGATCTGAATACAAAAGTCCCAAAGTCTCAGCAACCCAGTCCATGCAAGGTTTACCATCAAGCGCTTCAGTACTAGACAGTAGCGAGCCACCAAATTCGTTTTGCTCATCTAGAACAATCACACGCAGGCCAGAACCGACCAAGGTTTTTGCGGCCGCAAGTCCAGCTGGCCCTGCACCAATGATCAGCACATCGGCATGGTGATTAAGCTTATCGTACTGATCTGGGTCTTGATCTGCTGGAACTTTGCCTATACCTGCGGCCTTTCTGATGTATTTCTCGTAAGTTGGCCATAGGCTTTCAGGTTGCATGAACGTTTTATAGTAAAAGCCTGGTGGCATCATGGCGCCCCCTACCTTTCCAACCCCTGCCATCATATCCAATTCCACACTTGGCCAACCCGCTACTGAAGTCGCCGTCAGGCCTTGATATAACTCAGCCTGAGTAGCGCGAATGTTGGGAATAGTGGTCGATGGGCTACTGCCGACCTGTAAAATGGCATTGGGCTCTTCTGCTCCAGCGGCCAAAATTCCTCTTGGACGAGAATATTTAAAACTTCTTCCCACTACATCAACGCCATTGGCTAGCAAGGCCGACGCAATAGTATCGCCTTTGCAACCTGTGTAGCGCTTACCATTGAATGAGAATGTGATACTTTGTGCTCGCTCAATACGACCGCCTTTCTCAAGCCTGTTAAGCTCAGTCATTGTGCTGCTCCTCTTTGTTCAATAAAGCAGAGCTACTGCCCATTTTGTACACCTCTTCTATCTGGTAAGTCACTGTATTGCGGACAACATTAAAAAACTTACGGCACCCCGCACTGTGCGACCACATTTCCTGATGCGAGCCTTTGTTATTTTTTCGGTGAAACAGATAGTTACCCCATTCTTCATCGGTCACTGCCTCTGGCTCAAGAGGCCGGACAATATGCGCCTCTCCGGCGTAGTGAAACTCATCTTCTTCTCGTATTTCATCGCAATACGGACAATAGATTTGCAACATTACTTTTTCTCCTAGAACTAGTGTGCAACGCCAGCTGCGCCGTGTTCATCAATTAAATGCCCAGTCACAAATCGATTGAGGTTAAAGGCATCAGCGAGAGGGTGTGGGTGATCGTTCGCTATGGTGTGCGCAAATACATGACCAGATCCTGGTGTTGCTTTAAAGCCGCCTGTTCCCCAGCCACAGTTAAAATACAAACCTTTAGTCGGAGTTTTACTGATGATTGGGCAAGCATCTGGCGTAGTATCAACAATACCTCCCCAATGGCGATTGAGCCTGACTCGGCTAACGATAGGAAACATCTCAATAATGGCCGCTATGGTATGTTCGATGACAGGAAAAGAGCCTCTTTGTCCATAGCCAAGGTAGCCGTCAATACCGGCTCCAATAACTAAATCGCCTTTATCTGATTGGCTCATGTATCCATGGACATGGTTGGACATCACCACGGTATCCAGACAAGGTTTTAAAGGCTCAGAGACCATAGCTTGTAGCGGGTGAGATTCTAATGGCAGGCTCATATTGACCATCTTGGCTAGCTCACCAGAGTTACCTGAGGCCACACAAGCCACTTTACTTGCACCGATAAAGCCCTTCTTAGTCTCGACACCAACCACTGAGCCCTTTTCTACTCGAATGCCAGTCACTTCATTTTGCTGGATAAGATCAACACCTAACTTATCGGCTGCTCGCGCATACCCCCAAGCCACTGCGTCATGACGGGCGGTTCCACCGCGCTGTTGCCAGCTTGCTCCCAACACTGGATACCTCGCATTTGGCGAGCAGTTTAATATTGGCACTAAGTCTTGCACTTCTTTGGTGCTCAGCACCTCGCTATCTATTCCATTGAGCCGATTTGCATTCACTCGCCTTTCTATATCTCTCATGTCTTGTAATGTGTGGCCGAGGTTTAACACACCTCTTTGACTAAACATAAGGTTATAATTGAGCTCTTGAGACAAGCCTTCCCACAATTTCATTGAGTGCTCGTAGAGATGAGCAGCCTCATCCCACAAGTAATTGGAGCGTACAATAGTCGTGTTTCGCGCAGTATTTCCGCCACCTAGATAGCCTTTTTCAACCACAGCAATATTGGTAATACCATGTTCTTTTGCCAGATAATAGGCAGTGGCTAGGCCATGTCCGCCACCGCCTACAATGACAACATCGTAGTGCTTCTTGGGTGTGGGATTGCGCCAAATTCGTTGCCAGTTTTCGTGATAGGTTAAGGCATGCTTAAATAGACCAAACCCTGAGTAATCCTTCATTGTTTACCTTCCAAAAAACGTTAAAGTCCAAGCGTCTTGTCATAGGCGCATCGATTTTTAATTGAGTATTGTTGAGCGCCTATTGGCTAAGATCATCGATAAACGGGAAACTCTGCGCACAATGCAGCAACCTTGGCTTGCACAGACTTGATTTTCTCTTCATTGTCTAAGTCATCTAAAATGTCGCAAATCCAATCGGTAAGCATGGCTGACTCGGTTTCTTTAAAACCTCTAGTGGTGATAGCAGGTGTACCAATTCGCAGTCCACTAGTGACAAAAGGCGACCTAGGATCATTAGGCACAGAGTTTTTATTGACTGTGATGCAAGCTTTGCCCAAGGCCAAGTCCGCATCTTTTCCGGTGATTCCCTGCTTTATCAGACTCACTAAGAACAGATGATTATCCGTTCCGCCAGATACGACCTCATAGCCACGTTCAATGAATCCTTTTGCCATCACTTGGGCATTTTTCACAACCTGAGCTTGATACTCAGTAAATTCTGCTAATGAAGCCTCTTTAAATGCTACGGCTTTAGCCGCAATGACATGCATGAGTGGTCCACCTTGACCAGCAGGGAAAACCGCTGAGTCTAATTTTTTCTCAAGCTCTTGATTAGATTTGGCGAGGATAAGACCACCCCTTGGTCCCCTTAGTGTTTTATGGGTTGTGGTCGTGACAACGTCCGCATAAGGAAGTGGGTTTGGATAATGGCCAGAGGCAACCAGTCCGGCGACATGTGCCATATCAACAAACAAATAGGCATTGACCGAATCAGCGATATCTCTAAATTTTTGCCAATCAACCACGCGAGAGTAGGCAGAAAAGCCAGCAATGATCATTTTAGGTTGATGCTGTTTGGCCAATTCCTCGACTTGATCGTAATCGATTTCACCAGTTTCCTCATTTAAACCATACTGGACAGAATGATAGATTTTTCCTGAAAAGCTGACTTTAGCGCCATGAGTTAGGTGACCACCATGGGCAAGGCTCATTCCCAAAACCGTATCGCCAGGGTTGAGCAAAGCCATGAAAACGGCCGCATTCGCTTGTGAACCAGAATGAGGCTGCACATTCGCATAATCGGCGCCAAACAAGCTCTTTGCGCGTGAAATAGCAAGCCGCTCGATAGTATCAACATGCTCACACCCCCCGTAGTATCGCTTTGCTGGGTAGCCCTCTGCATACTTATTGGTCAACTGTGTTCCCTGCGCTTGCATCACTCTCTTGCTGGTATAGTTTTCAGAGGCAATTAATTCGATATGCTCTTGCTGACGGGTATCTTCACTGTTAATAGCACTAAGCAATTCTTCATCAAACCCTTCAATGGTGTCATTTTGGTAGAACACACGTCTCTCCTTCAGCACATTAATGTAACAATAGTGTTAACAAAATATCCTGCATCCCTGTTCCATGACCGACTGTGTGCGTCAAGAACTGTTGCTTTTGCGACAAATCACCGAATCATTGCGTTGGATATTGAAAATAATGTGATGTGAGCAATAAATTTATATTGAGAATACTTGTAACAAGTCGCTTACCTGAGATACTGCCATGGCACTCAAACCTCAAGGCATGGTGATGAAAATAATAAGAAAATTCTCAGCTCCAATGAGAGATACCAACCAATGTTTTATCGCGAAAGAAAAAACCACATGTAACCAAACCTCAGTGCTATTTGTTGTGCTTGAGCATTTTTCCCTAATGTCATTTACTTGTGCGGTCGATTGTTTAGTGACGTCAAACTTGGTGGAAGGTTCGACGCGATTCACCTTTGCTACGGTTGGATTAGGCAATGGCGAGGTGCTCAGCGATCTTGGTATTGGCCTTACGCCTGATCACTCATTACACGAAGTAAAGGCATTACAAGACATCGATGCTGTAATGGTTTGTGGCGGTTATCGAACTAGCCTGAATGAACACTCTCAGTTATCAAAGCTGATTGCATTAAGTAGTAAGTGCAACACCATTCTAGGGGGCATTTGGAATGGCGCTATTTTTCTCGCCCATGCAGGCGTTCTTGATGGAAACCAATATGCCCTTCATCCAGACAATCATGCCTATGCAAAAGAAAGGTTTCCCCGTAGCGTTTTATCCTCAAGCTCCTATGTGGGACACGAAAACATCTTCACTTCTTCTGGAGCAAGTAGCACTCTCGATATGATGTTAGCGATAGTGCAAAAAATCACCAGCCAGCCCAATTCTAATGCGGTGCGAGAAATCCTTTCTTGTGACCGAGGGATCCCATTAGACTCCAAACCGCAACTTCACACTTGCCTGCCCGACTCTGCGCCAGCAATTGTCAAAGAAGCCAATCTATTAATGGTCAGTAATCTTGACGAGCCACTTCATGTCGAGGACATAGCCCGTTACCTCAAGATATCGCGCAGGAAATTAGAAAGACTGTTTAAGACACATATTCAAACCTCACCTTCTAAGTACTATTTAGAACTGAGATTAACCTATGCAAGGCAATTATTGCTCCAATCGGAAGATTCCATCTCAACCATTGCAGCATCGACAGGCTTTTCTTCAACCACCCATTTTAGTCGATGTTTTAAAGAGTTTTTTTCCGTATCGCCTAGCATGATGAGAGAAAAAATGCACGTTAGTTAGGATTATTTGAGGCCCAAAAAAGCAAAAACCCCAACATCAAGTTATGCTGGGGTTTTCTAAATAAATGGCACGCCCTGCAGGATTCGAACCTGCGACCACATGCTTAGAAGGCACGTGCTCTATCCAACTGAGCTAAGGGCGCGCTACAGGGAGAGGATTATACGAGTTCAGCGTCTTAACACAAGACCTTTTCGTAACATTATGAACTGAATGACTAAAAAAAGCCCACCAGGTTGAGTTTTGATTAAAAACAACCCAAAGCAAACGTTTGCCTATAGATGTTCGTTGGATAATTTGCGACAATGCGCCCAGAAAAATAGCCATTCTGTTTTAAAGGAACGTCATGACCGCTCAAAATATTGATGGAACTCTTATTTCTCAAACTGTCCGTTCAGAAGTCGCTGCGCGCGTAAAAGCACGCCTTAATGCAGGCTTGAGAGCACCTGGACTCGCGGTAATACTGGTTGGTGAAGACCCAGCATCACAAGTATATGTTGGGAGTAAGCGCCGCGCTTGTGAGGAAGTTGGCTTTGTATCCAAGTCATATGATCTCCCCACAACGGCAACCGAACAAGAGCTGCTGGCTCTGGTTGATGAACTTAACAATGATGATCAAATAGACGGTATCCTTGTCCAACTGCCCTTACCGGCTGGTATTGATGCTACTCATGTTCTTGAGCGTATTCACCCTGAAAAAGATGTCGATGGATTTCACCCCTATAATGTCGGCCGCCTAGCTCAGAGAATTCCTAAGTTACGCTCATGTACACCAAAAGGGATCATCACATTACTTGATCGCTACAACATTAATTTACGTGGTCTACACGCGGTTGTTGTAGGTGCCTCTAATATTGTCGGCCGCCCAATGACACTTGAATTATTGCTTGCTGGCTGTACCACAACCACATGCCATAGATTCACCAAAGATCTTGAAAGCCATGTGCGACAAGCAGACATTGTGGTCGTTGCCGTAGGCAAGCCTAACTTTATTCCAGGCCAATGGATTAAAGAAGGTGCCGTGGTCATTGATGTGGGCATCAATCGCTTAGATTCAGGCAAGTTAATTGGTGATGTGGATTACGACAACGCCAAAGAGCGAGCAAGCTTTATTACCCCAGTCCCTGGCGGCGTCGGCCCTATGACAGTGGCGAGCCTGATAGAGAACACCATGCTTGCCTGCGAGCAGTTCCACACCAAGAAAAAGTAACGAGTGAAGCTCATCGTTTAGAGCAATAGAACCGGTAAACTGATTATCCCCATCAGCTATGTTGATGGGGATTTTTTATGTTTGGCCTTTAAGTAAAAAGCTTGGGCAAAGCACCACCTAGGAATATGCCCGCAAAAAACCAAAGTCCTAGAGTGTTCCACCACATAAAGATACTAAATTTTGTAGAGCTCGTTGACGCTCTTCGTCTGATAAACGGATAGGCAATACAGTAATAGATAAATCGACTTCCGATTTCCCAAGATAATTGATATTGAGGGCGCATATAATCATTAGGGTCATAATATTTCCCCAGATCTTTAGCTAAGTTTTTATCTATAAAAATTATATATTTATAGCTACCAAGTGAAATAATCGGAAAAGTAACAATTGCTGTTAGAGCCCAAGCTATAGTGTAAATCGCGATAATCTTTCGAGACGATAGTAGAAAAACGTCTATCAATTCCATCATTCATTCGCCCATTCATAAATCACTTCACCTGTAGCCTTACCAGCAGCGCCTCCCGCAACACCACCAACGAACCCTCCTGCAACTGCTCCGCCAAGAGCAGCGACAGCTAGAACAGGTGCAGAAGCCGTAACACCTATAAATATCGCTATGCCAAATCGCATAATGCGCATTAAGGGATCCTTTTGTGCCCCTTATATTTCACATTCACATCGGTATAAAATGGCAATACACTTTTGAAATTCACGTTTGGCTGATTTCCCTCCTCTGATACTTTTATTTTTAAGTAATGATATCTAAATCGGCTCAACTCTATAACCATGTACAAAGATAACCATACGAAAACAAAGCCTGCCACAGCATTTAAACTAAAAATTAATGATGAAAATCCAACGCAGAAGAGCACTAGTCCAGCAAATGTTATTCTATTCCCTGATTCATTTTCTACCGCCTTAAGTGCTGTTTTATCTGATATATCATCTTCAATCATACTGATATGTGCTGATGTACATGCCGCAAATATTGGTAAGCATGCCGCAAAACATGTAATTGATATCACTAAGAATGTAGATACTTCGGCGTCACTACTAAAAAAACTTAAAAGTGAAAGAAAAAATATAGCGCAGAATCCGGTCAATGCTCCGTATAACCATTTAAACATATCTCTTTTGACGTTAGCCATTTAATTCCTCGAACTTTGTACGAAGCTAATGACATCTGGTATCTGAGATATAATCGAGACTACCAGAGCAGCAATTGCTATCCATGTTGCCACTGTGCTAGACCTTCTTGCTTGCTTTATAGACTCATAATCCAAAATAACTTGATAGCCTGTTATTGTTAGCGATATTCTCCAGCCTTCATTTGGTATTTTGCCATTTCTTACGAACATTCTTGAACCAGTATCACACTCTTCATTAACCCATTTTAGGCTATCAGTATCTAATCCTAGCTTCCTCTCAATAAAGGGGATAGTTACTGGTTCTTTGGCATCTCTAACGCATTTTAATATATTGATATGTAAGTCATCATCGGTGATTTTATTTTCCATCTAACTCTATCCTGTTATCTATTTTGGACCTGATAGAAAAAAGAGCTAAGCGAGGCTCAAGCGACAACGCCACGGTCGCGCTTTTCAGTAGAAGTGTAAAGGAGCGGGTCTTGCCTTTTACCAAACATTAGCTTTTCTATATCAAATTTACCCGATGACCTTTGCCCAAACATCGACACGTAACCCAGAATGGGGCACAAGTGTGCTGACTAGAATGGCACCCTAACTCTAAAACTTAAACAAATGCGACAAAACATAAACCATTCTATTTTCCCCAAATAAAAAAGACCCAAGGTTTTCACCTTAGGTCTTTTAGTCCAAGCTTTGATTCTAGACAGCACTTATCCAAACGGCATTCACTTAGTCGAGTCGTATTGTCTGGCAATTATAGTTTTTGCCGGCCAAGTAATGAGTGAGAAAGCGTGGTGCCATCGACAAGCTCAAGCTCACCTCCTACAGGCACACCGTGTGCAATCCGGCTGGCCTGCACCTTATGCTCGCGGCAAAGCTCTGCAATATAGTGAGCGGTCGCTTCACCCTCAACGGTTGGGTTAGTGGCCAAAATAACTTCTGTCACATCCCCGCGACGTAGGCGGTAATCAAGCACATCAAGTCCAATATCACTTGGGCCAATGCCATCTAAAGGGGATAGATGCCCCATAAGCACAAAGTATCGACCGGAATATTGGCCGGTTGATTCCACCGCAGCAATGTCTGCAGGGCTTTCAACCACGCAGATTTGACCATTTTCCTGACGTTTGGGGTTAGTGCAGATGTGACACGTTTCTTGTTCAGTAAAAGTACGGCACTCATTGCAATGACCTATCTCTGTCATTGCTTGGCTGAGTGAGTCAGCCAACTGTAAGCCGCCTTTTCTATCGCGCTGTAACAAATGAAAGGCCATACGCTGCGCTGACTTGGGGCCAACCCCAGGCAGACAACGTAAGGCCTCCATCAATTGCTCCAGCATATGACTGGTGCGCATTCGCTAGCCCTTTGTTAGAAAGGCATTTTCATGCCGGGTGGAAGTTGCATCCCCCCAGTCACTGATTCCATTTTTTCTTTTTGTGTTTCTTCAACGCGGCGTGATGCATCATTAAATGCAGCAGCGATCAAGTCTTCAAGCATTTCTTTGTCATCTTCCATCAAGCTTTCGTCGATCTCTACTTTACGAACGCTGTGGCTTCCTGTGATGGTTACTTTTACCAAGCCAGCACCAGACTCGCCCGTTACTTCCATATTCGCAATTTCTTCTTGAAGCTTTTGCATACGCTCTTGCATTTGCTGGGCTTGCTTCATTAAGTTGCCCATTCCGCCTTTACCAAACATGTTTTTCTCTCTGGTTGTCTAGCTAGTTTCGTTAATAGATTGAGGTCAAAGTCTGTTTTTTCAACCCCAAATTTGATTCATATAGGCCTGACACTATCACTGTCTAGATCAGCTGCAAATCGCTGCTCAATAAACTGAACATTGCTGTCATTTTCCAGGCTGGTAAACGCCTGCTGTAACTTTGTCTGATAGAGTTTCTCTCTCAACTCTAAGGGGGTTTCACCAGACTCACCAACCTCAACACTTAGCTCGAATTGCTCTCCTAACACTGAATTAAGCGCAGTTATAAGTTCATGACGAGCTCTGTCACTATTAAGATGAGCTTGCTCGCTGCGAAGCGTGAGTACAATGCAGCCCTCTCGCTGCTCATAATGTGAATTAAGCGCCAGCTGCTGGGTCATTTTTGCCACATCCAACTGTTCAATCAAACGAGCCCACAGGCTCTGCTGCAAACATTCTTGAGTGAGCTTTTTCGCCATATCCGACGTTTTTTCATGCTCCAGCGCTTTCTTTATTTGAGAAGGCGTGAGTGCATGATTTTGCGCCACTGGTTTTTCTTGCGGCAGCGTTGGACGCCACTGATAAGGCTCTGCTTTATCATCTTCAGGCGTTGCTACATCCACTGAATTGGACACTGGCGACATCTGCATAGTTCCCATGTTGCGCTGTGCAACGCGATCGAGAACCGATGATGGTTGAGCAGATGTCGCATTAGTCTTTTTTGGCGTGCTAGCCTGACTCTTCCCAGTACGTTGAGAACGAAGCTGATGTCTTAGACCTCTTACAGGAGATATCGGTGATTGAGGCTGCTCCTGCATGTAAGCATTGGCTTGTTGCTCTGGAGCCTCTGGCATCTGAGCCCGAGCAGGCTCCATGTCCATTTGTGGTAGTTGTTCAGATGCAGATGGCTGCTCAGGCACAGGTGGTTGTGGCGCAGGCTGAGCTTCCATCGATGCACTCTGAATAGGAGCAGGTGGCACACTCATTGAGGGAGCAGGCTCTGGCTGAATAACCTGATTGGTAATCACATTCGCTTGAGGCTGAGCCACGGGGCGAAATGCCATCATTCGTAGCACCACCATCTCAACACCGATTTGCTCAGATGGAGCCAGTGATAAGTCTTGCCGCCCTTTCAGCGCAATTTGATAATAAAGCTGGATATCTTGCGGCGAAAGCACTCGACTTAACAACACCACTTTTTCGGCATCGGGTAAGGATTTATCAAGCGTCTCAGGGAGCGCTTGATACATAGCAAGGCGGTGCAGCTGAGCAGAAAGCTGAGAGAGTAAACCATCCCAGTCAACGCCGTTTTGAGCAAGACCTGCAAGACAATCCATCGCCGTTTGAGGCTGTTTTGATCCAATGGCTTCAAGTAAATGTAATGCCTGGTCCGTATCTAAGGTTCCCAGCATATGAGCGACGCTGTCCGTCACCACTTGACCATTACCCAAAGCAATCGCCTGATCGGTCAAACTCAATGCATCACGCATACTGCCATCAGCAGCATGAGCAATCATGCCCACAGCTCGAGGCTGAGACGAAACCTTCTCTTGCTGTAAAATATAATCGAGTTGCTGATGGATGTTATCAACACTGATAGGCTTTAAATGGAACTGCAAGCAACGCGACAATATGGTGACAGGTAACTTCTGTGGATCCGTAGTGGCAAGAAGAAACTTCACATACTCAGGCGGCTCTTCCAAGGTTTTAAGCAAAGCATTAAAACTATGTCTTGAGAGCATGTGCACTTCATCGATAAGATAAACCTTAAAGCGACCTCGGGCTGGCTTATACTGCACATTATCCAGCAGCTCTCTGGTGTCTTCGACCTTGGTTCTAGAGGCTGCGTCAATTTCTAATAAATCAACAAAGCGTCCTTGATCGATTTCTTGGCAGGTATCGCACTGGCCACAAGGCGTGGCTGTTATACCTGTTTCGCAGTTTAATCCTTTGGCAAGCAAACGACCTATAGTGGTCTTTCCGACTCCGCGAGTTCCGCTGAATAGATAAGCATGGTGGAGCCGATTATTCGCCAATGCATTTTCCAATGCGGTCAGAACATGGCTTTGGCCAACCACTTGATTAAATTGTGCAGGCCGCCATTTTCTAGCCAGTGCTAAATAACTCATGACTATACCCAATTAGTGGCCATCAAACTCACAAATACTGTAGACCTTGAGGCCAAGTTTCTCGAGACGTGCATCTCCACCGATTTCTGGCAGATTGATAACAAACGCAGCGTGTTCAACCTCTCCACCGAGCTGGCGAATAAGTTGAGTGGTCGCCTCGATCGTTCCACCTGTGGCAAGCAAGTCGTCGACAACCAAAACCTTATCCCCTTCGGATATCGCATCGGTATGAATTTCAAGCGTATCCGTGCCGTATTCAAGTTGGTAAGATTGGGCGATCGTTTGACGCGGCAGCTTACCCGGCTTGCGCACAGGTACAAAGCCAATGCCAAGCTCTAAAGCGAGTGGCGCACCAAACAAAAAACCGCGAGCTTCAGTACCAACAACCTTGGTAAAGCCCATACCTTGGTACTTTTCGACTAGCACCTGAATCGCCGCCTTATACGCGGCCGCATTTTCCATTAAACTCGTAACATCACGAAATACAATGCCAGGTTTGGGATAGTCGGGGATGCTTTTGATGCTTGATTTGATTAGGGTAATGGTTTCAGTTGTCATAATTCATTTCTTAGATTGGCTAAGCTTATTATCTACAAAGTATTTAACAACAAGCATCAGCAAAGGCTTTAACGCGAACACTGTTTAACGATGTCGCTAAACTCATTCGCGCTATGCAACCAATAATCACCTGCTAAAGCAGCAGGACACATGTATGCAATCTTAGTGATTTTCTTGCCTATCAGCAAGGTGATCAATCACGGGTAAACGAATAAACCAAGTCAATAAAGTCATCAGCATCACCATAAGGGCAACCTTTAACCAGACTTGAGAAACAATCCAAATAGAAAAGGAAAAGCTGGCCACCATGCACAGGGCGCCACGCACTTTAATTTTGCTGGTCACCGCTCGGTGTTGATGCCAGTTATCAAGAATAGGGCCAAAGGTTTTATGTTCGTGTAACCAACGATGAAACCTTGGACTACTGCGCATAAAACAAGCGCTGGCGAGAAGAACAAACGGTGTTGTCGGAAGCAGGGGCAAGAAAATTCCAAAAAAGCCGAGCACCAAACTCACACTACCGACAATATTTAAACCCAATCTTCGAATATCTATGATGCGCTCCGGTTAATGTTTAAAAACCTGCATATCCGTTAAATACTCGAATCCAAGTAAGGGTTGCAGGAAGGGTGGGAATGAGGAGAACCGCAATAAATCCCAAAAAATAAAAGATATTATACGGCTCTTTAAAATTTTCGTCTGCCATAGGATTGCTTCTCTTGTGTTAATACAGTGTATTTTATCCTTCGTTAATCTTTCGTTAACGTATTGGAACATTTTTGTGGGGCGGACTATAACTCAAAAAGGTCACAACAAACACCGTAAAAACATAAGGTTATTTAATGTTACTCTATGAGCTAAGCACTACCGCCACGGAATATATCCAAACTAAAGCTGCTTGAACCCAAACAGCCTAGTGTTAGCTGACACGCCGCCTGAATGGGCAAGTCAGGCGTTATAAAGTTTTTAATACAGTGCTCACCGAGTTTGGTTCCTGCTGCAATATGTTGGGAGAAGTACCCATTTGACCATTGAGCATCAAGGCCAGCTGGTAGCAATGATAAGGTTCCTTCAGACACATCAGCGATTCCAAACATCGCTTTTACAGGGCTGGCGCACTCTGCGCACTCCATACCCTTTTCAAGCAAATCGGCAATATCTTTCAAATCGGCATTAAAGCTCTTTAAATTACGCAAATAATCATGGAATAACGCTCTAACCAGTAGGGTTGTTGCCGCACCATGTTGTCCCTCACTCGCCGAATCAACGATATAGAATGCAAACTGACCATTCATCAGCCACGCATAATCGTAAACTAAAGGCATGACATCGGTTGATTGCAGCAAACGGTAACTGCATTTCCAGTCACCTTGCGATGTGTCTTTATCGGGCAACAGAGCATGCAGCAAATCTTTGGCAGCACTGGGGTTATCCTGCAAGTATTCTAAATGCCAATGCAGTTCTTGCTCTTCTGGCATATCGCCGCTGTCAATTCTAAACCACTGACTGGCAAAATCTCGCTGATCACACAAGTGGTTATCGGAGTCATACAAGGTATTTTCTATGGCACTGGCCAAATGACCTGGGTTAGTGATCGGTTTGGGGAGGAAATCTTTGATGCCAAAGCGCAGCGCTTGCGCCACATCAGCCATCTCATCGGTGGCTGATACAACAATCAGCGGGAGAGAGGGATACTCCAGACTCACTTCTTCGACAAACTCTATCCCGTCAAGTACAGGCATTGAGAGATCACACAATATTAAGTCTGGCTCAGTTTCTCTGAGCTTTTTAAGGCCTTCTAGTCCATTCTCTGCTTCCACGACCTCATGACCTTGCGCTTCAATAAAGCCACCAGTGAGCTTTCGAAACACAGGATCGTCATCAACGATCATGATAAGCTTTGTCCCAGTAGCCGGCTGGGCTGAGGGCGTTGTCGCCACTTCGTAAGATTTATGCATACACCTTGGCCTCACACAACTATAAACGTACAACTGTTAGTATTATTTTTGTAATTGTAAACGGTTTCAAACACTCATTTAAAAATAGCCGCGAAAGTGTATTTATACAAATCTTCCACTTTTCGCGCATGTTGAATACTATATGTAGCTAGAGTTAAAGATCATAAAGCTTGTTGATAATACTCAGGCTTTGGCATCTGATATTTGTATAAGTTCACCCAATTTGCAGAAAATGTGTCGGAAATAATGAAATTAGACGATCTCAACCTTTTTAGGCTCGTTGTTGAAAACGGAAGCTATACTGCGACATCTCGCAAAACTATGATTCCGGTTGCGACAATTACCCGACGCATACAAGCGTTGGAAGAAGCTCTTAACCTCAGACTACTCAACCGTCATGCGCGTAAACTTTCTCTTACAGAAGCGGGCGAAAGATTTTACAGTGAGTGTTCTCCCCTACTCAATCGACTGACAATAGCAGCAGAAGAAATTACCGATGAATGCCGCGGAGCGGCGGGCAAAATTCGTGTATCTGCTCCCTCGAACCTGACCAAACGCATGATGATGCCAATATTCAGCGCATTCATGACCAAATTTCCGGATATCAATCTTGAACTGACAACCAGTAATCATGCTGATCAGCTTGATCCAACGGAATGGGACGTTATTTTTCGCGTTGGACCACAAAGAGATTCAAGCCTGATTGCACGCAAAATCGGCTCAGTCGAGGATATTTTAGTGGCGAGCCCTGACTATCTCGCCAATCACCCGGAGCCAAAGCATGCAGAAGATCTGCAAAATCACTCTCTTTTGAAAGGCGCTCCACTATTAAAATGGCAAATCACCAATAGTAGCGGCGAGACAGTGATTAATAATGATAAAGGTCGTTTCCAAGCCAATGCGCTAGATGTAGTCCGAAGCGCATGCTCAGATGGTTTGGGGATCACACTGATGCCGGACGTTATGCTTAAGGAGCATATTGAGGATGGAAGCCTTACCCGCGTTTTACAAGAATGGAGCGCGAACCCTCGCGATATTTACATGCTATACAATCACAAGGACCATCTGCCTGAAAAAGTCCGTCTATTGATAGACTTTGTGATTGAATATAAAGATAGCTAATTTGTTACTCATACAATGATGACAAAAACTTAGCCCCAAAGCTGACTATCACCTTTGGGGCTGAGATTACAAGTATTCGACAAATTTACTCAAGTCACGCTCAGGCACTTTCATTGGAATGCAGCCCGGCGTTCCAAGGTACAGAAATCCAACAATCTCATCTTCACCTTCTAGGCCAAACGCACGGTGAACACTGTCATGGAACATCCACTTACCAGAGCGCCAAAAACCCTGAAAACCTTGCGCAACTGCGGCCATCTGCATTGCATGTACTGCACACCCAGCAGAAAGATGCTGCTCTAACGCTGGCACTTTCTCGTGCGGAGTCACCTTAGCAATTACAGTAATCACCATAGGCGCTCGAAATGGAGCGTTTTTCAGCTTTTCCAGCACGCTTTCATCACTGTTTTCTGCTTTCGCCGCCGCAACCAGAATATCCGCCAATTTCGTCAGTCCTTCGCCTTGAGAAATGACAAATCGCCAAGGCGTGAGACTGGCATGATCAGGGGCTCTGAGGCCAGCTCGAATGATATTCTCAAGAGCCTGGCCTTCTGGAGCAGGTTGAGACAACTTGGCGATTGAGCGGCGATTAAGCAGCATATCTAAAGCATCCATTTGAAATTCCTAGTGAGTTCTGATGTGAGCCGATCATAACCTTAGGTGACAAAAAAGGCGAACGTTACCGCTTAATGCCGATCGGTTTAGAGACTTGAACGATCCTGGGATCGTATGATAATCCCCACTAACTTTGTTAGTGGGGATTTTTCTATGTTGGCTGAAGAGTTAGTTCTAGCTCATGATACTATTGAAGATGGCAAAAATTATGAGTCTGTAATTAATGCCATTCAACTTGAATGGATAGAGCAAGCTCTCTATGAAACATCTAAAGCGAGTATCAGAAGGCGTCGGCTACCAGCCCAACAAGCCGTATGGCTCGTCATTTGGATGGGATTGCAGAGAAATAAATCCATTAAAGAGGTTTGC
>NZ_QLYY01000019.1 GCF_003350295.1 Vibrio tetraodonis | reverse complement strand
GCAAACCTCTTTAATGGATTTATTTCTCTGCAATCCCATCCAAATGACGAGCCATACTGCTTGTTGGGCCGGTAGCCGACGCCTTCTGATACTCGCTTTAGATGTTTCATAGAGAGCTTGCTCTATCCATTCAAGTTGAATGGCATTAATTACAGACTCATAATTTTTGCCATCTTCAATAGTATCATGAGCTAGAACTAACTCTTCAGCCAACATAGAAAAATCCCCACTAACAAAGTTAGTGGGGATTATCATACGATCCCAGGATCGTTCAAGTCTCTAAACCGATCGGCATTACAGCATTTGTGCTGGGGTTTTGAATGTGGCGGTGAGTGAGAGATTCGAACTCTCGATACGTTGCCGTATACACACTTTCCAGGCGTGCTCCTTCAGCCACTCGGACAACTCACCGAAATAAATTGTGGTTGGTTTCGATAACCAACGAGGCGCTAATTTAATGATTCTATTGGGGTAGGTCAAGCTTCTTTCGGAAAAAAAGTCTTGCTCGTTGATCGTTTGATTATTTAATAGCTGATTCGAGCGGATTTTCTCCGCTCGTTAGCTTTGAGGTATTATAGATGGCTAGCCGCAGTAGTCGTTAAGAGAAACGGTAAGAACATCTAAATCAGACTGGGCTGGCGCTTCTTTATGAGAGAGTTTCTCTTGTACCGCGTTAAGGGTTTGTATCAATAAATCGTCTTTGGGATTAGCAATTTCGTTTCTTATCCGTTGGAAATACTCTTCAGCATTCACAAAATCTTTATCATCCAGAGCCATAAAAAAGTTAACCAGAAGAGGTTCCATATGTTGTGGATCTACTTCTTTTCTCTCTCTCAGGCCTGGCTTGTATTGGTATAAACGGTCAGAAAAGCGATACAAAGCATCATCAAGCTCTGTTTCATCAATAGGTTTGGATATGACATAATCAACGCCAGAACCGACCATACGCTCGCGAGTCTCTTTAAACACATCAGCTGTACAGCCTAATATAACGATTTTTGCCTTTGAACTGGTCAAGGCCCGAATCGCTATAGTCGCCTCAACACCATCCATTATTGGCATGTGGTTATCCATTAAGATTAAATCGTAATTATTGTTTACCAACTTTTCTAAACAAATCTCACCATTTTCAGCCACTTCACACTCAAAGCCTTTGCTCGTCATAAAGGTGTTCATAATGATGGCATTGGTTCGGTTGTCTTCAACGATGAGCGCTTTTAGGCCCTGATAATTAAGGTTATTGTGCTCTTCTATTTCAAGAGAATGTGGCTCACAAGGTTCCATACCCAATGTAACTCTAAAACTAGTCCCGATGCCAACCTCACTGGTCACCGTTATCTCACCACCCATGAGTTCTGCGATTTGTTTAACGATTGCAAGACCGAGACCAGTACCGCCAAATCGCCTGGTTGTCGATGATTCTGCCTGCTCAAATGGACTAAAGATTTTGCTGTGCGCTTCTTTTGCAATCCCTATACCGGTATCACGAACTTTAATTTCTAGGAAGTTATGGCCTTGTTGACTGAACTCGCGAAAGTAGACTTCCACATAACCACGTGATGTAAATTTTACCGCGTTATTAAGAAGATTAAACAAGACTTGGCGAAGACGCGCTTTATCTGACATATACCAACGACCCTGAGGAACTTCAGAGTAGACTTTAAATTGCAGTCCTTTTTCAGCACACAAAGTAAAGTAGACGCTGTTCACGCTGCCCAATATAGACTCGAGCGGGAAAGGGTGTTCCTCCAATTCCAGAAAGCCTTGCTCAATTTTTGAGAAGTCTAGAATTTCATTAAGTAAAGTCATCATATGATCGCCCGAGTCATACAAGGTTTTCATATGCTTTAGCTGCTCTTTGCTTAAGTCAGTTTTCATTAAGATTTGCGCCGTACCCAGTACGCCGTTCATAGGTGTGCGAATCTCGTGAGACAGTGTTGCCAAGAAGGCACTCTTGGCTTTTGTCGAAGCCTGAGCTTTTTGTTTTTCTTGTTCCAAAAATTTGGTTTTTTGATTAAAGTTATCAATCAGTTGGCGAATTTCATCTTGGCTATTGTAGCGCACTTCTATGGCTCCAGTACGCGAGTCATTGACTTTTTCAGCGATGAGCACGATTGGAGAAATAAGGAAGCGATTGATGAGCACATACCCCATTACCACACATAACAGCATTATGGGAATTATGCCCGCTTCGACTTTTGTTACCACGTAAAACGCTTCTTCATCCACTAGGCGATTGGCATTCACAACGTCGATATTCCATTGAAAATCGCCAAATTCTGTACTGCTCATGTATATGTTTTTTACAACCTGAAAATTGTAGTCGGTAATAACATCACCGTAAGAGTCTCTAAGTACAATACCTAACTCGTAATCTTGAGCGTGTTCACTAACAAATTCGACCAAACTCTCTAATGACACATCAATGGTCGCAACGCCAGCTGGCGCACCGTTTCGAAAATAAGGTGATGATGCCGTGATCATTTGCACGTGGGTAAAGGGGTCAATATACACTTGCGACCAAATCACTGTGCCTGGAGGTTTATCAACCACAGAGGTATACCATATCTCATTGTCATAACCACCCGACTCAGGGTTATCCCATGAAAAGACCTGATCGACTAAGCCGTCGCTAGCACGGTTAAAGAACAAGCTGCTGTATGCTTTTTTCTTATCAATTGAGTATGGTATTGGCCAAAGCCCACCGCTGACTACCACGCCATCAAACACCGAAAACAGCTCGTAAAGCATTTCTGCCTGATGCGCTTGAGATTCATCTGTATTACCAATACCAACCACGCTCTGCAAAATACCAACAGAGCTATTGAGCGGCTCTTCTATTTCACTGGCAATCAACTCAGTTCTCAAGTCGAGATTCTTTTCCAATTGCTCTCTAATTGGTGGCTCAACAACGAGATAGCTCACTGAGCCAATGATCGCAATCACGATGGCTAAATACACAGTGAGGGCTAAAAAGCTCTTTCTTTTTAGCGAAGAACGTATTTCCATAAGCCTTTGAATTTTTACCGTTTGGCTTAAATTATAGCGAATATACGCAGGCTGTGGCCTTTTTATGTCTGGTTTGGACTGTTAATATTATCTCAAATTGACATGACCGCTTGGTATTTACTTTGACATTAAACGAAATACTCGCCCAACCCGAGCTAAAAGATAGACTTATTAACGAGCCTAAGACTCAAGGTTTTGTAACTGCCATGGCAGCCGCACCTAACCTGCTTCCTCCTCAAGAGTGGATTCCTTTTCTTTGGGGAGGTGAAGAAGTCGCCCCATTCGGCGATGGTGAGCAGCTCGAGAGCTACATTGAATTAGTTATTGCGATGTGGAACGAATATCGCCCAGACCTTCTTGAAGATCAGTGGGTGTGGCCAGATGAATGCAAGCTTGATGATGCCGATATTGTAAACCAAGAAGCTCGCGATTTTTGTGAAGGCTTACTTCAAGGCTGGCAGTTAACCAAAGATGACTGGGAAGCTATCATGCCTGAAAACAGCGAAGACAACGCGTTACTTGGTGGTGTTTTGTTATCGATTAGTATGCTTTATGATCCAGAAACTTGCCTCGCAACACTGGCTGAGCAAGGGATTGAAGGCTTGGAGCAGTTTGAAGAAATCTTCAATGCAATCCCACCTATGCTGTGTGGGCTCACTGCTCGCGGCGCCTTACTGGTCGATCAAGATATGTAACGTAAAAGCCGGCGCTGAAACGCCGGCTTTTTGTTAGTCTCGCGTTAAGCACGAATATAATGTGGATAACGAGCTAAATCTTGAGTAATTAATGAACTGCCTTCACGAATGGATATGCCAACGTCCTTGTCACTACTTTTCCTTCAATAACTTCCAGTTAAAAGCATCTATACGCTCATCAGCGATATAAAATAAACGACTGCCAGCTGACACAGAGGTTGCCAATTCAGGGTTAAGCTTAATACCAGAGCCAGTATCTATGGCGATCAGGGTTGCTTGATATTCTTGCTTGATAAATGTGAAAAGAGATTCAACACGAGTGTCAGCCGCGTCTTGAGGGTAAAGCACGGAATATTGAGTCATGCCTCGAGTGGAAGCCAGTAGCTCTTGGTGAAGTGCACTAGAACCTGGATCTACCGCCGATTTAGCAAGCATTTCAGCACCTACCGCCGGAATACATTCCGCTTTTGGGCAATGCTGACTGAGTAAATGGCCTAAGGCTTCATCTTTAAAATATGCCAGTAGATGAGCATTAGGGTTGATATTGGAGCAATAAAGCGAGGCTGACAACGTAATATCATCTTCAAGGTTATCGACAATGATGCAGCTTGCCTGATCCACATTGGTTAGTTTCATTTCTTGGGAATCCGTGTAACTGGTCACTTTAACAAAGCCAATTTGACCAGGCAACGGATTTTCAATCTCAGAACGACAGCACAAAACAATCGGACGTTTCCCCTCTTCTTCATGCTGCAACATACGAATGAGGTGTATTGTACGCTGGCCATTCCAACCCAAAAGTAATATGTGATTATCCATCCTAATTCTCCGCTTGCCTAGTATGCCTGCCCGCCAATACTCTATTGCTCCAGATGCCGCTCGCCCCAAAACCGCAGCAAATAAGCTTAAACCACCTGGAATGACAAATAACGCGACGACCCATTTTCCTGCATTCGATGAAGGTGATAGGTCGCCATAGCCCACAGTCGAAGCGGTCACCATCAAGTAATAAATAAACTGTGAGCCATTTTGTGTTAGATCAGCTTCGCCAGCAAGCCAAAGCAGCCACCATGAAAGCCCAACATACAGAACGCTTAAAATAAAAATATTTTTATTACTAATATGAAAGACATGCGACTCAAACCATTTTTTGAAGACTAACCATATGCCCATAAGTGCACCATAGATTCAGTAAGGTGGACGAATATAAAACAAACTAAGGTTTATCAAAGATAAACAACAGTCACAAACCTATAAATGTGATTTATATCAGGTTATTAGTGTTTAACACAAATACAATCGCAAAACGTTGTTATGAGTCATTAGGCTTTGTCGAAACTGCTGTTGAGAAAGGAGAACGCTCTTGGGACAGTCAAGTTTGGGACCTGATCACTATGGAAATGCGATGTTGAGAGATTATTTAGTGGAGCCTTAGTGGCTCGTTTTATACAAAGCGACACACCAGGTAACTAAATGGAGTTAATGATTTAGAAACTTAACTGACGTAGCACTTAGCTGTAATAACCAACATGAGAGTTTAATTACGCATTCATATGCCCTATATTGACCATTCTCCTATCAAGGGCTTTATTTTATAAACTGTTGACATTTACAATAAAAATATATATTTATTAGATAGATAGAATGCTTATTACTCTTGGCTTAGAGCTTTAATGTCGGTGTGACGTACTAAGTGGCAGCTTTAATGTACATCAAAATATGACAAAACCCGTGTTTATTTGGATAGTTTAAAGCGCAAAACTGGTAGAGTGCACTAAAATGAAACCTGTTGCATTAACCAATCTGTCAATTTGCCTTGTTGAAGGCCAAAGAGATTTAAGGAATAAGGCCATGCCACTACCAACAAACGTCAGTTACCCCATGCCCAGTAGGACATCATTTTTAAACAAAACAGACTGGCAGCTAGAAGCCAACAGAGCTGTACTTCTAATACATGACATGCAGCGCTATTTTGTTGATATCTACGATCCAGACTCTGTTTTGCTCCCCACTTTGTTAGGCAATATTGCCAAGATCAAAGACTGGGCAAAACAAAAAAACATTCCTATTGTCTATACGCAAATAACGTTTAACACCATAAGCCATGATCATCCTTTAATTGAGGATTTTTGGGGCTTCGAGGAAATCCCTCCCTGTTCAAAAATAATTACCCCCTTTGTTGCTCCCGAAGAAGGAGACGTCTTAATTGAAAAGTCACATTACAGCGCAATGCAGTCTGACGAATTAGCTCAGCACCTTAAAGAGTTGGGTCGAGACCAGCTTTTAATCACAGGTTTGTATGCTAACTTGGGCTGCAGAATCACAGTCACAGATGCACTTGAGAAAAATATACAAGCTTTTCTCGTTAGTGATGCGATAGCAGATTTATCATATCAAGATCATCTTAACGCACTTAGCTATGTAGCTAACTACACAGGTTACGTGATTAATACACAGACAGTATTGGAGCCAAAGACAGTGCTAAGCTATCAATGGCTTTATGAAAAGGTACAAGCCCTACTCGATGACCCTAGAGGACTCGATCCGGAAAAAAGCCTTCTCAGCTATGGCTTCGATTCCAAGCGAATGATGCAAATTGCCTCAGATCTAAATCAGATTGGCATCACCATTGATTACCAAGAGTTAACTCATGATCCCAGTGTGGTTAATTGGTGGGCACTATTAGAAGAAAAGAAAAGAGCGATAATCATAGGCTAGTAGAACCCCATGACAAGTTAACTTAAGGCGCATAAAAACTTTATGCGCCTTATCATTTTCAACTCATAACAATAGGCTAAATAATGAAGTTATCCAATGATGATCTTTGTAAGCTCAATGAATTTTGGCTTTACTGCAAAGAAAATCAACATTTTAATGTCGGTTATCCAGAATCTGCTGACTTTGACTATTCGGTTCTCGAGAAATTCTTGAAATTCTCAATAAATAACTGCGGAGATTGGCGAATTGGAAATAATTTCAAGCTCAATACTTTTGAATTTGAACGAGAAGTAATGGCATTCTTTTCCAAGTTATTTAAGATATCCAATAAAGAGAGTTGGGGTTATATCTCTAACGGTGGAACTGAAGGAAACTTATTTTCATGTTACCTAGCCCGTGAACTGTTTCCGACTGGAACTATTTATTACTCCGAAGAGACTCATTACTCGATAGCAAAAATAGTCAAGATGCTCAATATTCCCGCTAGAAAAATATCTTCGTTATCTAGTGGGGAAATCAATTACGTACACTTAATAGAACAGATACAAAGCGACAAGCAAAGCAACCCCATTATTTTTGCCAATATTGGGACAACTATGCGTGGGGCAACCGATGATATTGAGCGAATCCAACATGACCTTTCTGTATTAGGGTTAGATAGAGAGAATTATTATATCCACGCTGATGCGGCACTAAGTGGTATGATTATGCCGTTTGTTGACGACCCACAACCGTATTCTTTTGAAGATGGTGTTGATTCAATCAGCGTCTCAGGCCATAAGATGATTGGTTCACCGATCCCATGCGGTATTATACTAGCCAAGCGTCGTATGGTGGAGAAGATCTCTGCCGATATTGACTACATATCATCTCGGGATCAAACTGTCACTGGCTCAAGAAACGGTCATAATGTGCTGTTTATGTGGACAGCTATTAAAAGCCACTCTACAGCTGATTGGCGAAGAAAAATAAATCAGTGCTTTGAAATGGCTGACTATGTTATTGAAAGACTCCAACGAGCCAGTATCAAAGCTTGGAGAAATAAAAATTCCAATACCATTGTCTTCCCTCGACCTTCCGACTGGGTTTGGCGTAAGCACTGCTTAGCAACCTCAGGCGATGTTGCGCATATTATCACCATGCCCCACATAGACAGTAAAGAGCAGTTAGACCCGGTCATTGAAGATATCATTTCTGACTTGCAACCTAATTATGGAATACTTAATGTCTGCGGGCAGAATTAATGAAACTAAACAGGTCTCTGCGTGTTTGATTTAATTCAATAATCGTATTTAATGGAATCTAAGTTTGTATGTTTAGAACTCGCAATTGTCACTTGCGAGTTCTATGTTTGTCATAAGTCATAGAAACCCACAAAATGAGGGTTTCAACGCCATAGTAAGGGTCCTCATATGATGTCTTTAATCTTTCTTATGCTCTTTATAGCAATGCTTTGTGCCTTTACCGGTAAGAAGTCTTTGGGCTTTGGCGTGTTTGCCATAACGGTGTTAGTCAGCGTGTATTGGTTCCATCATCATGCAAATGATGCGCTTTCTATTTTATTGTAAGGGTAAGCGCTATGAATCGTGATCACGTCAGTCTACTCAATACCTTGGGCCTATTTGGTATGACTTTAGTGCTATTAATTGGGTTTGTTCTCCAATTTGCACTAAATGAGCTGCCCTGCCCGCTTTGTCTCCTTCAGCGCATCGGTTTTATCATGGTGATGTTTGGTTTCTTGCTCAATGTAAAATACGGCCCTGAGCAGCGCCACTATGGAATTGTACTAATAGGCGCACTATTTGGCGCAGCAACTTCACTTCGCCAAATTTCCTTACATGTCATTCCGGGAACACCTGGCTATGGCAGCCCTATTTTGGGTATGCATTATTATACTTGGGCATTTGTCTTGTTTGCCGCAACTATTTTTGCCGTCGCGGTACTCTTAATGATGTGGCGTGAAGAATGGAGCTCGAAACCTTTCACCATGAATGGCCTTGGTAAATGGGTTTGCTTGCTTGCTCTAGCAGTCGTGGCACTAAACATACTGTCCACTTTTGCTGAATGTGGACCCTACCAGTGTCCGGATAACCCTGTCAGTTATTGGCTATTAAGTTAACTTCCCGGGAAAACAAAAAAAGCCAGCGTTCAAGCTGGCTTTTACAATCTATATTGTTTAACTCGGATACTTAAGCGTTACCTTTTACTGTAAGATTCAGCTGCTCAGCAAAATCAAGCATGCGATTCAGTGGGATGAGAGATTTTACTCTTAGCGCTTCATCAACAAAAATTTCATGCTTTTCTCCACCCTGAGTCAGCGCCTCTTCAATAGCCTGAAGGCCATTCATCGCCATCCAAGGACAATGAGCGCAACTTCTACAAGTCGCACCCGCGCCCGCTGTAGGCGCTTCGATTAATTCCTTCTCTGGCACCAATTGTTGCATTTTAAAGAAAATACCTTTGTCTGTTGCAACAATCATCTTGGTTTGAGGCAACTCTTTAGCCGCTTTAATAAGCTGACTTGTTGAACCAACCGCATCAGCCAAAGCAACCACACTTGCAGGAGACTCTGGGTGGACTAAAACGGCCGCATCTGGGTATACGGCTTTCATTTTACGTAATGCATCAGCAGAAAACTCATCGTGAACCACACACTCGCCATGCCAAAGCAGCATATCTGCCCCAGTTTGATTAGCGATATATGAACCTAAGTGGCGATCTGGCCCCCAAATGATTGGTTTTCCCTCGGCATCGAGGTGCTCGACAATATCCAACGCAATACTGGAAGTCACTACCCAATCAGCTCGGGCTTTAACGGCCGCAGAAGTGTTAGCATACACAACAACGGTATGATCTGGATGAGCATCGCAAAATTCTGAGAATTTATCAGCAGGACAGCCTAAATCAAGGGAGCACTCTGCCTCAAGTGTTGGCATAAGGATGCGCTTTTCTGGGGTCAATATTTTCGCCGATTCTCCCATAAAGCGAACACCGCCAATAACTAAGGTACTAGCAGGGTGACGATTACCAAACTTTGCCATCTCTAATGAATCGCCAACAAAACCACCTGTCTCTTCAGCCAATGCCTGAATTTCAGGATCCGTGTAGTAGTGCGCAATCAGCACCGCATCTTTTTCTTTCAGCAAAGACTTTATATTTTTTATGTGTGTCTGCTTTAGTTCATCAGACAACGGGATAGGCTTGGGTGGAAATGGATAGACGGTTTCAACTGTATCTAAAATGTGGCTCATTGCTCTTGCTCTAGGCAACTTTTAATAATCCGCATATTCTAACCCCACTGAGTTAGGGATGCCAGTTTCAAGCATAATTAGTTGCCAAGTGTTCAATACTATGACAAAAAAGGAGCGATGTACGCTCCCTATTATCTATTTGATCCGCTCTTCGGCAAGCTTAGCTGATGCACTGCTAGGGTATTCATCAATAACCTGCTGATAGTACTTAGTCGCCTGTGTGGCATTATCATTGCGCTTTGATATATCCCCAAGCTTAACTAAAGCGTCGGCCCGTTTATTGGATTTGGGATATGAAACAACTGCAGCAAAACTCTTAACAGCTTCTTTGTCTTGCTTTTTAGCAAAGTAAAGCTGTCCTAGCCAATAGTGCGCATTAGGAGAAAAGGTAGAATCTGGATAATCTTTTTGGAACTGTTGAAACGCTGAAATAGCACCCGCATAGTCACGCTTCTTTAAGATAAGATCGACAGCGTTTTGATAAGCGGTTTGCTCATCAACGTTAGTACTAAACTTACCTTTAGGTGCAGCACTTTCTTTGGCCGCTTCAGCAACAGGAGCCGAAGTCACTTGTCCCCGAAGTTTATCAAGCTCGATAAAAAGCTCGCGCTGTCTCTCAAGCATTTGCTGCATATCGTAGCTATTTTTTTCAAGCTGACCACGAAGATCATTAATCTCCAGTGCCATATCGTCAAGCTGCTGCTGCATTTGCAGTTGCATACGATTACGATTTTCGAGCAAGCGCTCAAGACGTTGAACCTCTGTTTCATTTGCCGAACTGGCAGAAGAAGAGACCAAAGCATTATTGCCACTCACGTCTGATACTGGAGCTGGTACAGCGAACACAGGGCTCGCTGTACTTGCCAGCAACATAAGCGTAATGAGGCGCTTAAGGTTACTGAACATATGGCTTATCCTTGATTAGTATACTAGAACCGCACGGCGGTTTTTAGCGTATACATCTTCAGATTGACCCATTAGAAGAGGCTTCTCTTCACCGTAGCTCACGATAGAGATCTGATCAGCTTGAACACCTAGAGCTTGCAGATACTTAGCAACGGCGTTTGCGCGGCGCTCACCAAGTGCAATGTTGTATTCTGGAGTACCACGCTCATCAGCATGACCTTCTACCGTCACTTTCATTGATGGGTTTTTGCTTAAGTAAGAAGCGTGAGCAGCCAACATTTCTTCGTAGTCACTAGCAATAGTAGAGTTGTCAAACGCAAAGTAGATAGTTTGAGACTCACGAAGCGCCTGCTCTTTTAGCTCTTCTTCAGAAAGCTGACCATTTTCACCAATTGGCGAAACCACTGTGGTATCAACACCGTTTGCTGAGCTAGAAGTTGATTGGTTCGTTTCAGAGCCAGTAGAATTTGCTGCGTCATCGCTTGAACTACATGCTGTAACTGCAAGTACTGGCAGCGCAATTAATAGCCCTTTAAGAACTTTGTTTAGTTGCATTGTTATATTTTCCTTCGTTTTGATACATATTACTGGCTACAAATACGGTGACCATGCCGGGGCACGCACACGACCATTTGTTGCTGGTAATCGAGCTTTAAAGCGTCCATCGATCGAAACCATCGAAAGTACGTTAGTTTCGTTATAGATGGAACTGTAAATTACCATACCACCATTAGGTGAGATGCTCGGTGATTCATCTAGCAAAGTTTTGGTTAAAACCTGAACAGACCCTGTTTCCAAATCCTGTTTTGCTAAGTGGAACCCGGAGTTGGTGCGATTGACCATAACTAAGAACCGCCCATCTGGCGTGATCTGCCCACCCAGATTCTGACGTCCCTGCCAAGTCAAACGATTCGTTGAACCACTCGCCAAATCTACTTTATATATTTGTGGTTTACCACCCCGATCTGAGGTAAAGATCAATGATTTACCATCAGGATGCCAAAAAGGTTCAGTATTATTTGATCTGCCACGCGTAATTTGGGTCAACTTACGAGTATTCAGATCCAATGTATAAACCTGTAAGCTGCCTGTTTTAGACAAAACTAGCGCGAGTTTATTGCCATCTGGGGAAAACCGTGGCGCGCCATTATGACGAGGATAAGAAGTGATCTTTTCACGTTTCCCCGTGTAGATATTCATAATGAATATTTCAGCTTGGCCATTTTGGAAGCTAACATAAGCGAGCTGTTTCCCGTCTGGCGACCAAGCAGGTGACATTAATGGCTGTTTTGAGCGCAACACCAATCTTTCGTTATAACCATCATAATCGGCAACTCTTAATTGATAGGCATAGCTGTCCTTGTCATTAACTACCACATAAGCGACACGAGTTAAAAATGCGCCGCGCTCACCCGTTAGTTCTTCATATACTAAATCAGAAATACGATGTGCGTACTCTCGTAATCTCTCACCTGGCACAGTCGCACGCTTACTAAATAGGATATGATCCTTTGACACCACCAACTCCCCATCAGAGCTCAAAGCTTTACTTTGACCTTGGGTCAGTTGTCCTCGAACAACATCAATCAGCTGATATTGGATAACATAATCGCCTGCAGCATTTTGTGTAATAGTTCCGGTTAACAGTGAGTCAACACCTAAACCTGTCCATTTTTCAAAATCAACTTGGCTATCACTGTATGGTGTTTGTGGCATCTTACCTGTAGGTACCGGGCTAAATTTACCACTTCTCTGTAGGTCTGAAGCTATGACCGCGGAAACATCATGAGGCAAAGGTGAAGCACCTTGCCATTTAAACGGCACAATAGCAATTGGCCGAGCTGAATCAATACCGTCTGTAATGACCAGTTCTAAAGCCGCATTGGCTACCTGAAATACGCTCATCGCAATGAGCAACCACCCTAATACTAGTCGCTTAAACACAAGCTTTTCCTTATGACTCAGGTTCTACAGTTAAGTTAATATTTTTTAATTCATTAATGACATCTTGCTCTTTTGGTAACGGAAACGTTCCGACCTGAGCAATAGCTCGCTTAGTTGCCGAGCACAAGCGGCTATCACCATCGAGTATATTCAAATTACCCACAATAGCACCATTGCCTGTTGGAATAAGGCGCAAGTTAACTTTGCAGGACTTTCCCCGATAGCTGTCCTCCAAAAGCAAGTTTTGTTCAATAAGCCCTTTGAAAATGGCACCATACTTTTGAGCTTCACTTTGAACATGCTGCTGGCGCGCTGAACTATTGTGCTCCGCTTCAGTCTCCAGACCAGAAAAAATATTATCCAGTGCAGCTTCTTGCTCTTTGCGCTCTTTTTCTATTCGCTCAAGACGCTGTTTTTCTTTGCGAGCTTTTTCTGCCGCCTCTTTGGCTGCCTTTTCTTTAGCAACCCGCTCTTTTTCTGCTTTTTGAGCCGCTTTTTCACGTGCGATACGTTCCTTCTCCGCTTTTGCGACCGCGGCTTCTTTGGCTTTACGCTCCGCTTCTAGCTTAGCGGCCCGCTCCTTTTCTTGGCGAACACGCAGCTCCTCCGCTTTACGCTCTTTTTCCTTTTGCTGTCTCACTTTCTCAGCTTCACGAGCGGCTTTTGCTTCACGGGCTTGCTGCTCTTTCAGCTTGCGGATACGTTCTTCTTCTGCTTTGCGACTCTTTTCTAATTGCTCACTTTCACGGCGCAATTTATCTAGGCGTTGTTGCTCTTTTTTTGCAGCGGCTTCTCTTTGGCTTCGTATTTGTTGGGCTTGCTGACGGACAAGACTGGGGTCAATCACTACCGCCTCAACCATTTTGCCTGATGGCTCTGGTTTAGACATAGTAAAATCGGTCCCCCATACAAGGGCCACCACCAACAATGCATGTAACAATACAGAGATAACTATCGACTTAGCGTAACCACTCTTTTTTTTCGGCTTACTATCTTTCATAACCAGAGCGCGCTTATTCCTTTATCTCGGTGAGTAAGCCAACCTTAGGGATCCCCGCTCGACTTAATTCATCTAAAACCAATACAACTTCTGCATACGGCGTCGCAGCATCACCACCAACAGCCACAGGAGAATCAGGCTTAAGTGAGAGTTCAGCCTTGATGCGAACAATGACGTCCTGCAATGAAAGTCCACGAGTAACCTCTTCATCATCAACGCTTACGCCAAGGTTACCCTCTCGATCGATCTCAACAATGATAAAACTTGCATCACTGTCACCCGCCAGCTCAGAGGCGGGTTTAGCGGTAGAAGTTTTGGGTAACTCAACATCCACACCTTGAGTGACAAAAGGTGACGTCACCATAAAGATGATAAGCAGAACCAACATAACGTCAATGTATGGAACGACGTTAATTTCTGCCGTCATTTTGCGTTTTTTAGGTTGATAACCAGCCATGATGTTAGCCCCCGCTGGCAGAATCACGACCAGCCATAGCTTGGCGGTGCAATATGCTATGAAATTCTTCAGAGAAAGTGGCATAGCTATGCTCTAACTTACCGACTTTGTTACTTAATCGGTTATAAGCCATAACAGCAGGAATTGCAGCAAACAAACCCATGGCAGTCGCAACCAGTGCCTCTGCAATACCTGGCGCAACCATAGCTAGGGTCGCTTGCTTGACTTCGCCCAAAGCAATAAAGGCATGCATAATACCCCACACGGTGCCGAATAAGCCGATATACGGACTAATAGAGCCAACAGTGGCAAGAAACGGCAAGTTAGTTTCCAACTCATCGACTTCACGAGCAACCGCGACTCGCATCGCACGGCCTGTACCTTCCATAATAAAATCAGGCGACTCCGAATTAGTTTTTCTTAAACGTGCAAATTCGGTGAAGCCCGAGTAAAAGATTTCCTCGGTCCCGCTAATATCGTCTTTGCGCTTTTTGGCATTTTGATAAAGAGCAGCCAGGTCAGCGCCTGACCAAAATTGATCCTCAAAAGTTTCAGCGCCTTTTGCAGCTTGAGACAAAACTTTACTGCGTTTAATGATCATCGCCCAAGAAACGATAGACATGCCCAACAACGTAAGCATCACTATTTTTACTAGCAGGCCTGCTTGAAGAAATAAATCAAGCATTGAAATATCAGCGGTCACTTTGAGTTAACTCCATAATAATGTTTTGAGGAAAAGCCAAAGGCTTCATTTTTTCGCTATCGATGCATGCTACCTTAACCATTGCTTTACACAATATATCTCCATCATGATTTACGATCTCCTGACAGAAGGTAACCGATGCTTTCTGAGCCTTTGCAACAGTCGCTTTAACGATTAAGCGATCCTCTAGACGGGCACCTTGTAAAAAGTCTATTTCCACATGTCGGACTACAAAAATAGTGTTTTGTTCCCTCAGGCTTGTTTGGCTGACACCAATATGAGTTAACCATTCAGAGCGGCAACGTTCGAAATACTTTAGATAATTGGCATGATAAGCCAGACCTCCTATGTCAGTATCTTCGTAATAGACAGTCACAGGGAGTTCAAATACAGGTTGGTTTATGTCCACGTTTTTCTCTTGGTCAGCATGATTAACGCTACTATACCTCACTCCAATACTGGTTAGGCAAGGAATAATGGCGTATTTTCATCGCATGAAACAAAAATAGCACGGCTGATCATATTAGTCGTGCCATCTGTTGAATAACTAAACTTGCTTAAGCAAGAAAAGTCAGAAAAACCTAGTCATAGTTAAATATGAAAGGATAGATACAGAAAAATAAGGGCTAAATAGAACTTGCCAGCACCAGTTTCTTGGCTTGAAACTCAAGCCAAACACCATACTCGAACACATGGCCCAAATCATGAGTGGCGAGACAACTGCATTGAATCCGCCAATTTGATCAGCATATAGTTTTGGATCCCACATAAGGAGGGCCACATGATAAAAACCAAGTATCAAAGATAAAGCTCTAAACAGAGCTTTATCCAACGGAGCATGCAGCTTAGCCACTTGCTCGCAAATACTATTCACTGTCTTTATCCATCATTTCAGTATGCTCCAACCAAAGCGCATTAATGATGCCAAATGCACAAGCCAGTAATACTCCCAAAATCCACGCGAAATACCACATAGTCTTTGCTCCTTAGTACAGTGAATCTTTGTTGTCTTCGATAAACTTATTATCTAGACGCCCGAACATTTTGTAGTATGTCCATGAGGTATAGCCAAGGATCACAGGAACCATGATAAAGGCAACGCCTGTCATTAAGTTGAGCGTCAGCTCAGACGAGGTCGCATCCCACATGGTTAAACTGTGGTTAGGCATTAAATCCGAGGGCATGATGAATGGGAACATAGCTAAGCCAGCCGTGAAAATAATGCCCGCGTTCCCTACACTTGAAGCAAAGAATGCAACTCCACCACGATCAAGACGTGAGGCAATCACAGTGATTAAGGACATAACCACTCCCAAGATTGGCGCAGCCCACATCAGTGGATATTGCTCAAAATTGTTCATCCACGCACCAGCCTCACGAACGACTTCTTTCGCTAATGGATTCGATGCCGCACCATGGTCCATTACGCTGGTAATCACATAACCTTCAATACTTTGAATCCAAAAGCCAGCAGCGACAAAAGCTGCAACCGTCAATAAACCCATGATCTGCGCAACACTGCGCGAACGAGCATGCACGGCATCCGTTGTTTTAAGTTGTAGCCAAGTTGCACCTTGCATAATGATCATAAACAAGCTGACTAAGCCACAAAGCAATGCAAATGGGTTGAGCAATTCAAAGAAAGATCCGTGGTATGTCGGCATTAAAAACTCTGTCAGTTGGAAAGGAACCCCTTGCAGCAGGTTACCAAAAGCCACACCGAAAATAACGGGAGGGACAAATCCACTGACTGAAATACAGACGTCCCATGTTGAACGCCATTTCTCGTCTTCAATTTTTGAGCGATACGCCAAGCCCAGTGGGCGGAGCCACAAAGCCGCCAGCGTAAGGATCATCGCAAGGTAAAAACCAGAAAAAGAGGTGGCATAGACTAATGGCCATGCTGCAAATAATGCACCACCAGCGGTAACAAGCCAAACTTGGTTACCTTCCCAGTGCGGAGCAATAGAGTTGATCATCACTCGTCTTTCACTGTCAGTTTTGCCAATTACAGGTACCAGCGCGCCAACACCCATATCAAAGCCATCCGTTACTGCGAAGCCGACCAGAAGAACACCGATCAAAACCCACCAGATAAGTCGTAAGATTTCATAATCAAACATATGTTTTTCTCCGTGCTTTACGCGTCAACTTGGCGGCTAACTTTATCTTCAACAGAATTGATATCCTGCTCAAAATGATAACGCCCCGTTTTTAAACTGCTTGGGCCTTTACGAGCAAATTTAAGCATTAGGTAAACTTCAGCAATCAAGAACACAGTATAAAGTGCTAAAATAGCAAACAAAGACGTCCAAATTTCCCCAGCAGTCAAAGCAGACGCAGCCACATCCACAGGAAGAATTTCCCCGACAGCCCAAGGCTGACGGCCAAACTCAGCAACAAACCAACCGGCTTCAATTGCTATCCAAGGTAGAGGGATACTCAGCAGAGCCGCTTTAAGAACCCATGGCTTCTGCTCAATTTTCTGACGACATGTTTGAACAAATGCAGCGCCAAAGACAAATAACATAATGAAGCCACAAGCAACCATGATTCTAAACGACCAGAACAGCGGCCATACGGTAGGAATCGAGTCATCAGCTGCGGCTTGAATCTGGTCTTCAGAGGCATCTACCACATTTTCTGTATAACGTTTAAGTAACAAGCCATAGCCCAAATCACCTTTAACTTCATCAAAGGCCGCTATGTTTTCTTCCGACTTGTCACCTTCACGCAGTTTTTCCAACAAACCATAGGCATACATACCATTACGGATTCTGTCCACGTGTTCTTCTCTCAAATCACGAAGCCCTGTAACTTGCTCATCAATAGAACGTGTCGCAATGATACCCATAACATAAGGGATCTTTATTGCGTAATCAGTATGCATTGTGTCTTGGTTAGGTAAGCCAAACAGAGTAAAAGAGGCAGGCGCAGGCTCTGTATGCCACTCAGCTTCAACCGCAGCCAGTTTTACCTTCTGCACTTCACCTAGTTCATAACCGGATTCATCACCGAGCACAATCACGGACAGAATTGACGCCATACCAAAGGATGCAGCTATCGCAAACGAACGACGAGCAAAAGCTATATCACGTCCTTTCAGCAAGTAATAACCACTAATACCCAGCACAAACATCGCACCAGTGGTGTAGCCAGAAGCAACAGTGTGAACGAACTTAACTTGAGCGACAGGGTTAAGGACCACTTCAGCAAAGCTCACCATTTCCATACGCATGGTTTCAAAGTTGAATTCTGCACCTACTGGGTTTTGCATCCACCCGTTTGCAACCAGAATCCAAAGAGCAGAGAAATTCGATCCAAGAGCTACTAACCAAGTGACGGCAAGGTGCTGTCGTTTGGTCAGTCGATCCCAACCAAAGAAGAACAGGCCAACAAAAGTTGATTCTAGGAAGAAAGCCACCAAAGCTTCAATGGCGAGCGGAGCCCCAAAAATATCGCCGACGTAGTGAGAATAATATGACCAGTTAGTACCAAACTGGAACTCCATGGTTAAACCCGTGGCAACGCCCAGAACAAAGTTTATCCCAAAAAGCTTACCCCAGAACTTAGTCATATCCTTATAAATTTGCTTGTCCGTCATTACGTACAAAGACTCCATAATGGCTAGTAGGAACGCCATACCGAGAGTCAATGGTACAAAGAGGAAGTGATACATCGCAGTCAGTGCAAACTGCAACCGCGACAGATCGACGACATCAATCATGTTTACTCCTTTGTGCCTATACTGACACTTTCTACATTTATGCAGCACAGTAAACATTGAGACGAGTGAGACAATGTTGCCAAAAAACAGCATGTTGTTGCAAAAATGTACCGTAACGGTTAGTTAATTGTTAAGCTTTAGCTAATATAGCTTGTGCTAATACTACTGCTAATAACCACCTCTTTCAAAAGGTTTGTTTTTAGGCTTAGCTTTGATTTACATCAAGTTTTGCTTGACATTCTTGCTCAAAAAACAATCAACCTGATCTACATCAATAGTTTACACGAGCTTTTGTTAACTTGCGGTTATTTTAGGCAGGAAGAGAATGTTTATGACAAACAAATGATTAACATCTGATAATTTTAAGTTACTTTTATGACATTATGAATATTCTATTATTGTGATAATTATCACAAATCAAGGCGAGCCAGCCACCAAACGACTGACCCTGGAAACTTATTTTTCAATACCGAAATGTAAATACGCTCTGTCAGTAGCAATGCGACCTCTGGGCGTTCTTTGTAAGTATCCTTGTTGAATCAAGTAAGGTTCTAAGACATCCTCTATGGTGTCTTTTTCTTCTCCGATTGCCGCAGCCATGTTATCCAAACCAACGGGACCACCAGCAAACTTCTCCATGATGGCAAGCAGCAATTTTCTGTCCATATAGTCAAAGCCTTGTACATCGACATCGAGCATATTCAATGCTTTATCAGCTATATCTGCACAAATATGACCATTACCTTTCACTTCTGCATAGTCTCGAACACGACGAAGTAAACGGTTAGCAATACGTGGGGTTCCTCGAGCTCGACGAGCGACTTCAAGCGCGCCTTCTTTTTCCATGGATAAACCGAGGCAGTCCGCACTGCGCTGAACAATATGCTGCAGATCAGCAACCTTGTAATACTCTAATCGCTGAGTGATACCAAAGCGGTCTCGTAAGGGCGAGGTCAAGGATCCTGCTCGTGTTGTCGCGCCGATTAAAGTGAAAGGCGGCAAATCAATTTTGATCGACCGAGCAGCGGGGCCCTCTCCAATCATGATATCAAGTTGATAGTCTTCCATGGCTGGATACAAGACTTCCTCAACCATAGGACTCAGCCGATGAATCTCATCAATAAAGAGAACGTCATTCTCCTCTAAATTAGTCAGTAATGCAGCCAAATCGCCAGCTTTCTCAAGAACTGGGCCCGACGTTGTACGAATATTAACACCCATTTCATTAGCCACAATATTTGCTAATGTGGTTTTTCCTAGCCCAGGCGGTCCGAAAATCAGCAGGTGATCCAAAGCTTCATGCCTAAGATTGGCCGCTTTGATAAAAATTTCCATTTGATCACGGACATGATCTTGCCCTTGGTAATCTGCCAGCTTTTTAGGGCGAATAGCCCTATCGATGACATCTTCATCTTTATAGACAGCGCTATCGGGGGCAATTAAGCGATCAGCTTCAATCATTAAACGTTCCTAACCCTGTACTAAACCATAGACTTTAGAGCTTCGCGGATAAGCTCTTCACTACTCATATCTTGAGTTTTTACTTGAGAGATCACCTTAGAAGCTTGAGTCGGTTTATAACCTAATGCAAGTAGTGCACTGACTGCTTCTTCTTCCGCATTATTCGAACTCGAACGCTCTATAGCATCAACAGGCGCTGCATCAGTGTGAGGCGTAAATAAATCACCCGCGCCCCATCCTTTGAGCCTATCTTTCATTTCTACTACCAAACGTTCAGCAGTCTTTTTACCAACACCTGGCAACTTCACAAGTGTCGAGATATCTTCGCGCTCTACACTGGATACAAATTGACTGGCGGTCATACCAGATAATATTCCCAATCCCAGTTTGGGTCCGACACCATTTGCTTTGATCACTTCTCTAAATAGAGCACGCTCTTTCACGGTATTGAAGCCATAAAGCAGTTGCGCATCTTCTCGCACAACAAAATGCGTATAGATAACGGCTTCTTCACCTATGTTTGGTAATTCATAGAAACAACTCATCGGCATTTGCACTTCATAGCCAATGCCATTGACTTCAATTAATAGCTCTGGGGGTTGCTTCTCTAATAAAATTCCACGCAAACGTCCAATCACAATCCATACTCTTTACTGGAGAATTTATGACAGAATAATAAAGAACTGGATAAACATCCAGTTCTTTATTTGTTGAATACTACAGAGTTAACGATATCGACCTCTCCGGGCACTCACCGCCTGTCCAGCCAGAGCCACCAAGGTTTTGTTGGTATTGGCATGGCATATTGCCGCGCCGAGTGCATCCGCTGCATCTGCTTGCGGTTTAGCGGGCAACTTCAAAATAGACTGAACCATGTGTTGAACTTGATCTTTATCAGCTCCACCCGTTCCTACTACAGCCTGTTTTATTAGGCGAGCGGCATATTCATATACTGGTAATTCGGCATTAACCGCCGCAACAATGGCACTGCCTCTCGCTTGACCAAGTTTCAATGCAGAGTCCGCATTTCTTGCCATAAAAACTTGTTCAATGGCAAAAACATCGGGTTGAAACTGGGTAATGATTTCGGTCACACCGGCATAAATTTGTTTAAGGCGTCCAGGTAAGTCTTTTTCTGAAGTTCGAATACAACCACTACCCAAATAATGCAGATGACGCCCTACTTGACGAATCACACCATAACCTGTGATACGAGAGCCTGGGTCGATACCCAAGATGATTGACATAATATCAATGAGACCTATTGGTTAAAACACTCGGTATAGTAGCCCAGCACAACCATATTAGCGAGGCTTCACCTTTATCGTTTGGTTAAAATAGCTTTGCTCGACAGAGCCTTTACTTCGACCTCAAACACATCAGTGCGTTGTACATTAAGCTTCTTGCCGCTCCAGTAATCATGCCAATCTACCGGCCTAGTCGACGTCAAACACATTGTCTGCTTACAGGCTTGGAAGTTAAACAGACAATGTAAATCATTTCTATCATTCATCCTTAAATAGGCATGATCGAGAGACAACGAAGAAAATCGAGCGGAATTTTGGTTGTGTTTATGACGTACAAAAAGACGAGACAAAGTACTTTTCGCAAAATGATTCAGTTGGGTCAGTGGATCGCCGGACATTAACACGCCTCCACACGCGAGCAGTGCATTGCGATGAAATTCAACATGTGTCTGTTCAAATGGGGCATTTGGCAAAGGAATTAAAGTGGCGTAACCTGGTGCTATCTGCCAAAGCCTTCTATGTTGCCAACTGCGAAAAAAAGCTTCACGAGCATCCTCGATAAAGCACTTATTATCGGAGTCTCGGAAACTAGAGACTCGCATTGCATCAACCATTCCCAGCGATGGCCACAGAGGTGCATTACAGCCTAAAATCAGAGCGTTGCCAACTCCATCATTGATGGCTTCCATTCCTAATCGATAAGCTTCCACTCCTGTGATCCCATCCTGCTGACGACAACCTCTTACCGAGCCCCAAAATAAGGCATCCAACTTAAACAGCTGGATACCCCACTCTTTTCGCATAGTAACCAATATGTGACTGAGATGCTCTTGAACATCTGGGTTAGTCGTATCTAGTATGTAACCGGATTTAGATCGCCCTCCTTCATAAGCGATATCCTCTACTCGGAGTAAAGAGCCGTCCGAGTGAGTGACCAACCAGTCATCACTATGATGACGAAAAACCTCTGACTCTTCGTGAACAACAAACGGCGCAAGCCAGAGTGCAGGTTTTTTCCCACAGCGCTTAATTTCCTTGGACAAGGATTTTATCCCAGAAGGAAATTGATCAGATGGAATAAGCCAGTCTCCTATACAAGCTTGATAACCCTCATCGATCATCACATAGTCGAGGCTTTCAAAGCCATCTTCAATTTGACTAAGGTTATCCTTTACAAAGCTCTCTGAGACATCAGGTGGATAGCAGCAAACTAAAGGAGCGTCTTTCTTCACCCCTTTTTTCTCGCTATGGTGGCAAGAAACAAGATGTGTGTACTCCGCAAAGAGCTCAGCCAAAGAATCTCCTTTTAAAATCGCGATAGATTCTAATTGATTGGATGACCAATCTTGCGGACACGTTTCTTCAGCGTCGATACAAATTTTAATCCATTGATGCTGCTCTACTTCGACTAATTCAAAATAGCCAGCAAAGCGATAACAAGAAGTGAAGCCAAACAAGGTATAACAAGTCGCCTCTTCTACCAGTAAATAGTTGTAATAACGTTTGGGTGACGAAGCGGAATAGAATTGATAAGGACTAGATTGATCTGAATGTGTCCCTACATCTTCAGGATTATCGACAGTTCCAGTTGTTTGGCTAGACATTTGAAACTCGTCACCAAGCAAGACGGCATTGTGATCAAACACAAATTCAGTGATCGCCAAAACGTAGCTACTACTGCAGGGATCATTGCTCAGCCCTTGGTAAACGAAGGTTACCTCGTTTGTGTCTACTTGTGCATGCAAGTTAATGTCTCTTACTCGCAGGTTATGGCCGTTCTCCAGCGTCACTGAAAACGACATACGGATTTCCCTTAGGTTTATGATGTTTCTTTATTTACATTAGGTTACTCCAATTTTTATGTCTATTTTTCAGTTTGAGACGTTCTGTTTTATCCTGAACTAAACTAGTTATAAGCAGTTATAAAACCAATCTGGGTGAGAGAGTGATCAAGTTTAAAAATCTACAACTATATGCTTTACTTATCATGAGCTTAATGTATGGCCGCTCCGTATTAGCTGAAGATGAACGTCTTAGGGTGTCGCAAGATCTTTGGCCACCTTATATAGTAAATTCTGCCTACGGTAGTGGTATTGCCTATGATCTAGTCACTGGCGCACTCGACGCTGCAGAACTTGAGTTCGACTATACGGTAAAACCTTGGTCTCGTGTGCTAAAAGAAACGTTGGGCGGACAAAATGATGTCATCATTGCTATCTGGAAAACAGAACAAAGGGAAAAAGATTATCTTTTAACGGATAGCTATATGAATAACCGAATGGTATTTGTTTCACGTAGCGATACTAAATTTGAATATGAGTCATTAGAAAGTTTAAAAGGGATGAGAGTGGCTCTTATTAACAATTATGCCTACGCGGGAAATTTACGCCAATACCCAGATATGATCCCTATCAACTCCCTCGATCTGACTAACAGTATACGACAAGTACTGACAGAGCGAGCAGATGTGCTAATCACCGACGAAGCGGTAGGAAGATGGGCAGTACAAGAGATGAGAGTTGGTAAGGGCAAACTGTACTTTAGTCGCAGTCATCTCGATTCCACACCGTTACACGCAGCGGTTCGAAGAGACCATCCACACGCTCAAGAAATTGTCTCTCAGCTCAATCAATACTTCAAAGACAACGCAAAAATCAGGCTCCAAGATATCAAAATTAAATATGGCTTAACTGATTAGGGAACCAAGTGCTTCCTCTATTAGCTCGCACTTGGTCATAGTTGCTTACGCCACTTCTGTGGGACCACCAAATGAAGTCACCGTTCCCACATATTTAACTTCGCTTAAAACACTAATACTTTGTTTAAACTGACTATTTATTTTTGAGTATCGAGCTATCTTTGATAGAATTTTATGGTAAGAATGAAGGCACTCATAAAACTCTAACTCATGATCATCAGAACTGACCATAGAACCCATTGACGGATAACATCGTAGATAAGGAGTTTTAAATGAATAGTGGTGTGATAGATATTCCTTGGCCACTCTTATTTCTGTTCTTTTCGACCTTAACAATTCCTCTTTTTATCAACCGTTACTTTAGGCTTCATATTGGGCGCGATATCGTCATTAGTATTGTCAGAATGACAATTCAACTGCTTATGGTAGGACTCTATTTAGAATACTTGTTCAATACTAACAACGCCGTAATAAACACAGTGTGGTTACTCGTTATGACCTTGATAGGGGCGAGCGCTATTATCAGTAAAGCGAACCTTCCCCATAAAAGATTGATCTACCCTGTGTCAGCCAGTTTGCTTATCGGCCTAATACCAATCCTAGCAGTATTATGCATAGTCATTATAAAGCCAGTGCCCCTCTTCAACGCTCAATACATAATACCTCTAGCAGGAATGTTGCTGGGTAACTCACTGAGCGGAAATATTGTGGGGTTACAAAACTTATTCACTACCATGGATTCACGTCGAGGAGAGTACGAAGCAGCGATTGCGCTTGGAGCTTCAGCTCGGTTTGCTACTCAATCTTTTGTCAGTGACGCAATAAGAAAATCATTAGCGCCAACTCTTGCATCAATGACAACGACAGGCTTAGTGACATTGCCTGGGATGATGACAGGTCAGATTTTAGGGGGGGCAAACCCGATTATAGCGATCAAATACCAGCTCTTGATCATGATCGCTATATTTGTCATGTTGTCGATATCCCTAAGTCTCACTTTGACACTCACGATTCGCTATTGCATCAACAAAGAAGGGAAGATATTGGTCAACTTCAAACACCAATAATAAGTATCGATGTTATCCACAGAATCTGTGGATAACCGTGTCATAGCTTTCAGGATAAGTTCTCGAGCTGAGCAATAAATATCCTGTATGTGCCATAAGCTCCAAGATAAGATTACCGCTAGGCATAGTGTTAGTCTTTAAGATAAATCATCCAGTACCATACGCCGACAAAAATACCGCCACCTATTATGTTTCCTATGGTAACAGGTATTAAATTATTCATTACAAAATTCACCAAATTCAAGTCTGCGTAATCAGACGGATTAACCCCTGTCATTTGCCAAAACTCTGAAGGTGCAAAGAATTTGATACCTATTGCCATGGGTACCTGAAACATATTTGCTATACAATGCTCAAATCCAGAAGAAACAAACATAGCCACTGGCAATATCATCACCGCAATTTTGTCAGTTAAAGTACGCCCACTAAATGTCATCCAAACGGCTATACATACTAATACGTTGCACATAATGCCTAGAGCGACGGCCGAGATAAAATCATGATGGAGTTTATGCTGTGAAATCGCCATTGCGTTGAGCCCAACTTGGCCACCATCAAACATGTATTGCTTGGTGAGCAACATGCATATAACTAAAAGCAAGGCTCCTATAAGATTACCGCTATAAACTATAAACCAGTTTTTAAACAGCATCTTCCAACTGATTTTGCCACTAGCGCGAGCAACCAGAGTCAATACTGAGCTGGTGAACAACTCTCCGCCTGTCACTACAACCAGTATCAAACCTAAACTAAATGCCAGTCCACCAATGAGCCTAGTCATACCCCATGGTAGATCAGCCGCTCCTGTGGTGACAATTGTGTAGAAGACAAAAGCAATACCAATGTGAATACCCGCTGAAATGGCTAACAGAAAAGACTTTATAGGGTCTTTGGTGACCTTAACAACACCAATTTCTACCGCACGTTCAGCCATTTGCGGGGGTAACAAAGAATCCAAATGGTTCAGGTTCATCATAAAACATTTTTTAATTTGTGGTTTTATGGCCGCGAATGATCACTGTTATCACTATAATTTTCAAGTGCTAATTTTCATCTCAAGAAATTAAATTATGTCATTTCGATACCGCGTTAAGACCAGCCTAACAGCACGAACAATCGAGAATGATACGATTTAACTTAATCACTACCGAGTTAAGCATGTAATATCAGGTAACAGATAACATTTCTTGCTAGCCAGCGTTGCCCTGTACCCCTACAGAGATTAAGGTTGCTGTGTAGCATGTTATGGAGAAGACAAATATGAAATATACAGCGGACAAAATGGCTGAACTAAACTTATTACTTCAGTTTGATATTCGAAGTGCAGCAACAGGGATAAAAGTACATCAAGATGCAACCGATGAGATACAGGCGGCGGTTGGCAGACTTTTTGATAAGGGGCTATGCACACAACCAGACGGGGGTTATCTCACTGACGAAGGCATTGAGGTTGCGGAACATGCAGATAAAGTACTCCGAGTACTCTCCAGCGAAATCGCCTAGTTCAATTAGCCATGTTACCCTCAGCATCGGTTGGCTTGTTCAACCGATGAATAATCGACTCGATATCAATCTTTTGTAAGCCTTGATTGAAAATCGTCTTCAGATCAATTCCTTTCGGTTCGTTACGAAAAGCAACATAGATTTGTTTGTTGTCCAATAGCCTAGTGTTCATTTGCAAATGCTGTCTTAAGAAAGCTTCCTGAGAGTCCTCACTGATCAAATGCTCTAGCACATTCGAATCTATTACTGCAGCATCTAACCGTCTTTTCGCTACCTTATGAATATTCTTAGTATCATTACTCGATGCCTCTACATCTAGCTCTCCATCTGCAACCATATCATCGAATTCTTTAGTATTGACGTACCCTTGAACAACACCGATACGAAGCGTTTTTAGATCGACTAATTTACTCCATGTTACTGGGAAATTAGAATTTTCGACTAAGCCCAGTGGCCCGCTACCAATCGAATCCGAAAAAACAAAGTCTTGGGTATCAAAGAAATACTCGGGGAAATATCCGATATATTTTTCTGATTTCGTGGCTAATGAAACCGCCCTCACCCAAGGCTCGAAATCTACGATTAGGTCATAGCCCATAGCAGAGAAAGCCTCACGAGCAATGGCAATAGAATAGCCATTTTCACGTAAGTTCTCCCCCGAGTAAGGAGGCCAATCTAAAGACGTCATATATACCTTGTTGCTAGCCGAGACTAGAACAGGTATGAACCCAAGCCAACACAGCAAAAGCCACTTCATCCAATCCCAACAATGTGTCCCCAGTTATACATCTATTAATAATAGAGTTAATGATGTTTAGCCACAGCGGAGCGATGTCTCATCTATGAGACGTAGAGCCCAAAAAACTATGGTTGATTATTTATTGGATCTCTTAGATAGTAATCAAACTAGGCCGAGACTATGACGAGATAAGTATGAAAGACATATTAATTATTGGTGGTGGGTGGCTAGGTAAACCACTCGCTCACTATCTACAAACGATTGGCCATAGAGTAGCGGTTAGCCGAACCACCGAAGCTGGTGTCTCTGAAATCAATGATTTACTTCTTACTGGTACATTAATCGACCTAAAAAGTGATGTAAACACCATCACGAGTAGCATTAAAAGCGCTCAACCAGATCTTGTTATTGGCTGTTTTCCACCAGGATTTAGATCCGGTGATGGAGAAAAATACACCCGATACTGGGATAAACTGGTTAAAGCATGTCAATCAGCACATGTGGAAAAAATCATAATGGTTAGCTCGACCGGCGTTTATCCTGATGTTGCAAAGGCCATGACAGAAGACGATGCCTATCTGTCTATCGCCTCACACAACAAGGATTTCACTCTAAAGTCCAAGATTATGCTTCAAGCAGAGCAATATGTAATTGACTCAGGCATAAAATACGCAATTGTTCGTTGTAGTGGCCTTGTGGGTCCAGATCGCCACCCTAGCCGCTTTGTTGGTAAAATGAAACAAGTTAGCTCAAGTGCACCAGCAAACATGTTGCATCTTACTGATGCAATTGGCGTGGTCAGTTTCATGTCTACATTAACGTCAAACGCCGTTGTTAACGCCACAACGCCTAATACCGTCAGTAAAGCTGAGTTTTACCAAGCCGCTCTGGATAGTGTTCAATCTAAGCACCCGTTGCCCCCCGTAGTCCAACAAGATGATAAGCGTATTAGCTCAACTCACGTAGAAGAGCTAGGATACAAATTTCACTATCAGCACACGTTGGAGCTAGTCTAAGAGCATGCTCACTACACCACTAAAGAAAAGGTATTTATTAGTCAAATTAAAAAAGCCAGAGTACTGAGCACCCTGGCTTAAGATTGCTTTTCACAGACTTAATGAACAGCGACTTCTTTCTGGCTCATATACTTGAATTTGAGCTGATCTTTTCTCAAGTCGACCTTCACTGTCCCACCATCAACTAGAGCACCAAACAAGAGTTCGTTTGCAAGCGGCTTTTTGAGCTGTTCCTGAATAACGCGCCCCATTGGTCTTGCTCCCATCGCCTTGTCATAACCTTTAAGAGCCAGCCAATGGCGAGCTTTATCTGAAACTTCGAGCGAAACACCTCTTGCATCCAACTGTGCCTGCAGTTCAACAATAAACTTATCAACCACTTGATGAATGACATTCTCATCCAAGCTATTGAACCAAATTACATTATCTAATCGGTTGCGGAACTCAGGTGTAAATACTTTTTTAATCTCCGACATCGCATCATGACTGTGATCTTGCTGGATCAGACCAATCGATTTTTTGACTGTCTCCTGAACACCCGCATTAGTTGTCATCACTAAAATAACGTTACGGAAATCCGCTTTACGGCCATTGTTATCCGTGAGCGTACCGTTATCCATAACCTGCAACAACAGATTAAAAATGTCTGGGTGAGCTTTTTCTATTTCATCCAACAGAACAACAGAGTGTGGGTGTTTGATAACTGCATCGGTCAATAAACCACCTTGATCGTAACCAACGTAACCAGGAGGTGCGCCAATTAATCGGCTAACAGAGTGCCTCTCACCGTACTCAGACATGTCAAAGCGCAATAGCTCGATACCCATTAGTTTTGAAAGCTGAAGCGTTACTTCAGTCTTACCAACGCCTGTGGGCCCAGCAAACAAGAAAGAACCGACGGGTTTATTATCGGCGCCCAGTCCTGCTCTAGTCAGTTTAATAGCCTCGCTTAAGACATCAATAGCATCGTCTTGACCAAAAACCAACATCTTCATCTTATCATCAAGATTTTGCAGGATTTCTTTATCGGAAGAAGATACTGACTTCTCTGGAATACGTGCCATTTTGGCAACCATAGCTTCGATGTCAGCGACCCCGACGGTTTTCTTGCGACGGCTTGCCGGGGCAAGGCGATGACGCGCACCAGCCTCGTCAATCACATCAATGGCTTTGTCAGGTAAATGACGCTCATTGATGTATTTTGCAGAAAGCTCAACAGCAGCGCGAAGTGCCTTATTGGTGTAACGAACCTCATGGTGTGCTTCATATTTAGGCTTGAGCCCCATTAAGATTTTCGTCGTGTCGTCAAGTGATGGTTCAACAATATCTATTTTTTGGAAACGACGTGAGAGAGCTCGCTCCTTGTCGAAAATATTGCTGTATTCCTGATAGGTTGTAGAACCTATACAACGTAATTTGCCACTACTTAGCAGGGGTTTTATCAGATTTGCCGCATCGACCTGACCGCCTGAAGCTGCACCAGCCCCGATGATGGTATGAATCTCGTCGATGAACAGTATGGCATCGTCCTCTTTTTCCAACTGTTTGAGAATTGCTTTAAAACGTTTCTCAAAATCACCTCGATATTTGGTACCCGCAAGTAAGGATCCGATATCCAGAGAATAAATAACGCTTTGTTTTATGATTTCAGGAACTTGCCCTTCAACAATTCTCCAAGCCAGTCCTTCAGCGATAGCCGTTTTACCAACACCAGCCTCGCCAACTAATAGAGGATTGTTTTTACGACGACGACATAGAACTTGTATTGTCCTCTCAAGCTCTTTGTCTCGACCAATTAGAGGATCAATTTGACCCTGTTTAGCCAGCAAATTGAGGTTAGATGCAAAGCTTTCTAGACGCTCTTCGGATCCCGACTCCTCAGCACTATCGTTACTGCTGTATGAATCAGAAGAAGATGAATCGTCGCTTGAGCTAGACGCTTTAGTAATACCATGAGAAATGAAGTTAACGATATCGAGGCGACTAATGTCATTCTTCTTCATTAAATAAGCTGCGTGAGATTCTTGCTCACTAAAAATGGCAACCAGAACATTGGCACCTGTCACTTCACTTCGACCAGATGATTGAACGTGAAATACTGCACGCTGCAGGACACGCTGAAAACTCAGTGTTGGTTGCGTTTCTCTTGTTTCATCATTTTCTGGTATCAATGGTGTCGTTTGATCGATAAAGATATCTAACTCATTCCTTAGCGAGTCAATATCCGCCTGACAGGCCAGCAAAGCCTCTCTGGCCGCATCATTTTCTAACAATGCTAGCAGGAGGTGCTCGACAGTCATGAACTCATGTCGCTTGTCTCTAGCACGAGAGAATGCGCCATTAAGACTCGACTCTAACTCTTTATTCAACATAAGTACCTCCTTAGCAGCAACTTAAATTGCTTGGTTAAGCTCTACACTTGCTCCATTGTACAAAGCAAGGGATGCTCGTTTTCCTGAGAATACATTGTAACTTGCGCTACTTTTGTCTCTGCGACCTCTGCAGTATATGTGCCACAAATCGCTTTACCTTCGTAATGCACTTTGAGCATTACTTGTGTCGCTCTGTCTATATCCATCGAAAAAAAGCGCTCTAGGATCTCAATTACAAAGTCCATCGGGGTGTAATCGTCGTTGTTTAGAACGACATTGTACCGAGATGGTGGCGACACTTTAGTCTTTTCAATCTCCAGTAAATCGTGGTCTGGAGAAACCCATTCAAATTGCTTGCTCATGACTCTTCGTGTTTAAAACAACGTCCCTTTCATATGATTTTAACACTTCAATGCGTTTTATATGTAGATCTATCTCTTATAGTGCGGCCAAATTGAGCAAAGCAAATTTACGCCCTTACTTAGAGACTAATGCAGCAATTGTATCGCTGCAAATAAAAGATTTGTATCTGGCTGAATTATCTATCTAATTGATTAAAAAGAAACCAAAAACCCTTTTCTTTATTATATAGTACTGGTCGCAGTGTGAAAATAATTGCAAGAACGTAAACGATAAAGGTGACTTGTTTACAAATATGCACAGTTCAAGCAATTTTCACTATTGACTGCTCCCAAGCATTGACTACATTGGTCACATAGTGACTGGAAATTTAGCAGCGGCTGAATGGTTATTCACTGTTATGTTTACACACGGATTGTTCGTGTAATCACACAACGTTAGTAACAATATGCATGAGGGATGTATAGCATGGCTACAGGTACAGTAAAATGGTTTAACAACGCCAAAGGATTTGGTTTTATCTGTCCAGAAGGAGAAGATGGAGATGTATTCGCCCATTATTCAACTATCAAAATGGACGGGTATCGTACACTGAAAGCGGGCCAACAAGTAACATTTGAAGTGGAGGAAGGGCCAAAAGGATACCACGCAAGTTCAGTGGTTCCCGTGGAAGCCCAAGCCGTTAAATAATTCGCTGCTAGATTTCACCATCCGGTACTCAAGGTACCAAATACAAAAAACCGCCGCTAATTCGGCGGTTTCAAATTTACAAAACAATATTAACCATTAATAATGGCATTTAGTGTTTCACTTGGACGCATGAGTTTTGCGGCTTTATCAAACTCTGGAGCATAATAGCCTCCCAACTCGCCCGCTTTACCCTGTGCACCATTTAACTCAGCTACAATATCTGCCTCTTTCGAAGACAGGGCTTGAGCAATTGGAGCGAACTCTTCTGCTAGTGAGACGTCAGACGTTTGTTTAGCAAGCGCCTGTGCCCAGTATGTAGCAAGGTAATAATGGCTACCACGGTTGTCTAACTCACCCACTTTTCTCGATGGTGACTTATTATTATCCAAGAACTCACCCGTTGCGAGATCTAGAGCATCCGCGAGTACCTTAGCTTTGGCATTACCCGTTACTGTACTGAGGTGCTCCAACGAAGCCGCTAACGCTAAAAACTCACCCAATGAATCCCATCTTAAATGGTTTTCTTTCTCCACTTGCTGTACGTGCTTAGGCGCTGAACCTCCAGCTCCCGTCTCAAACAAACCACCACCATTCATCAGAGGCACAATAGACAACATTTTAGCTGATGTACCTAGCTCCAATATAGGGAATAGATCAGTCAAGTAATCACGTAGAACGTTACCTGTTACAGAGATAGTATCTAGGCCAAGTTTAATTCGCTCCAGAGAAAACTTACACGCTTCAAGTGGAGCTAATATTTTGATGTCTAGACCAGAAGTATCATGCTGCGGTAGATAGGCGTTCACCTTCTCGATAAGTTGAGCATCATGCGCTCGATTTTTATCTAGCCAGAATACTGCTGGGGATCCTGTTGCACGAGCGCGCGTCACCGCCAGTTTTACCCAATCTTGAATAGGTGCATCTTTTACCTGGCACATGCGGAAAATATCACCTTCTTCCACTATTTGCTCAAGTAAAACAGCTCCTGCAGAATCTACCACTTTTATCGTACCAGCTTGGTCAAGAATAAATGTTTTATCATGCGAGCCATACTCTTCTGCTTTTTGAGCCATTAAGCCCACATTGGGTACACTACCCATTGTAGTTGGATCAAACGCACCATTTTCCTTACAGAAATCAATAACTGCTTGATAAATACTGGCGTAGCTACGATCTGGGATCATCGCTTTGGTATCGTTTTGCTTTCCATCTGGACCCCACATTTGTCCAGACGAACGAAGCATAGCTGGCATTGACGCATCGACAATGATATCGCTCGGTACATGCAAGTTGGTGATACCACGGTCAGAGTCAACCATAGCCAGCGGAGGCTGGGTACGATAAACGTCTTGAATTGCGGCTTCAATTTCTGCTTTTTGATCAGCAGGAAGGGAGGTTATTTTCGCATAAACATCACCAATACCGTTGTTTACGTCAACGCCTAATTGCTCAAATACATCCCCGTATTTGGCAAATACCTCTTTGTAATATACGCGAACCGCATGACCAAAAATAACAGGATCAGATACTTTCATCATGGTTGCTTTCATGTGCAGCGACAGTAAAACGCCCTGTTTTTTGGCATCTTCGATTTCTGCTTCGAAAAACTCAACCAGAGCTTTCTTGTTCATTACAGAGCAATCGATAATTTCTTTATCTTGTATCGCGAAAGGTGCTTTCAGCTCTTTGACTTGGCCATTCTTGGAGGTAAATTCGATCTTAACTTGCGTTGCACCATTGACTGTGTGCGACTTTTCACTGCCAAAGAAATCGTTCCCAGACATACTAGAAACGTGGGACTTTGAGTCTTTAGCCCAAGCACCCATTGAATGTGGGTTTTTCTTCGCGTAGTTCTTGACAGATAAAGGGGCACGGCGATCTGAATTACCTTCACGAAGCACTGGGTTTACGGCACTACCTTTAATCTTGTCGTACGTCGCCTTAATGTTTTTTTCTTCTTGCGTATTTGGCTCTTCTGGGTAATTAGGCAAGCTGTAACCTTTCGCTTGTAACTCTTTGATTGCGGCTTGCAACTGTGGGATAGAAGCTGAAATGTTAGGCAGTTTAATGATATTCGCCTCTGGCGTCTTAGCCAGTTCACCAAGCTCAGTCAACGCATCGTTAATACGCTGCTGCTCTGTTAAATACTTAGGAAAGTTTGCAAGAATACGACCGGCAAGAGAGATATCACGAGTCTCAACTTCAATACCAGAAGAAGCAGTAAATGACTGAATAATAGGCAATAGTGAATACGTTGCTAAAGCTGGGGCTTCGTCTGTGATAGTGTAAATAATTGTAGGTTTTTCTGTAGGCATGAAATTTCCCTATCCGTTCTTGCAAAGCGCGTCAGTAGACGGCTTTGGTTGATGTATCCGTATGTAAGTCACTTACAAACGGCTTTGTTGTCTCTTTTGTCTTTTCCTTACGTCTAGTTTTAGCGTAAGATCCGTGAGAACAATACGTTATAATTAAACAAAATTGGTACGATAGTCTATCGTTTTGCGGTTTCAATCCTGTCTTCGGGCGCGCACATGATAGCTTAAAACAGCTAAGTTTAAAATTTTCACCCACACTTCATTCACAATTTTGCAAGGTAGTTAACATGTCATCACGCTCTCAACGTGAGTCTTCTAAAACCAATCGTCACCCTAGTAAATCAGGTTTTAAACACTCAAAGAGAGACTGGCAAAACAAATCCCGTTCAGCCCCTGCCAAGAATAAAGCCAAACGCAATACTCAGCCAGTTACACCTAAAAACCGCACTATTATTCTCTTTAACAAGCCTTTTGACACTCTTAGCCAGTTTACTGATGGTCAAGGCCGAAAGACGCTGGCCGACTATATCTCAGTCAAAGAGGTATACGCAGCGGGTCGATTAGATCGTGACAGTGAAGGACTAATGGTGCTAACAAATGATGGCATACTGCAAGCCAAGCTTACCCAACCGAAATCAAAATCTACCAAAACCTATTGGGTACAAGTGGATGGCGAACCAGAAGAAAAAGACTTAGACAAACTGCGTAAAGGCGTCGAACTAAAAGACGGAATGACACTTCCCGCACAGATAGAAGTCATCCCGCAGCCCGATGTTTGGCCTCGTAATCCTCCAGTTCGTTTTCGGGCCAATATCCCAACGACATGGCTAGCGATCACCATAATTGAAGGTCGTAATCGCCAAGTAAGAAGAATGACAGCCCATATTGGACACCCTACTTTACGTCTTATTCGCTATTCAATGGGAGAATTTAGCCTTGGCGATCTAAAGCCTGGGGAATGGAAAAAGGTAAGTATATAAAAAGGCGCTTCATCGAAGCGCCTTTTTCTTTGGGACAGTAAAAACTATTGGAATATATTGACTAAGCGTCGTTTTTCTCTTTTGCAACCGTCACTGCAATCGCTAGCTCTTCCAATGCAGCAGGGTTAGCCAGACTTGGCGCATCCGTCAACAAACAAGCTGCCGCCGTTGTCTTTGGAAAAGCAATCACATCGCGGATGTTCTCAGTTCCGCACAAAAGCATGACTAAGCGGTCAAGGCCAAAAGCTAAACCTGCATGTGGCGGAGTACCAAACTTAAGCGCATCCAGTAAGAAACCAAACTTCTGCTGCTGCTCTTCAGCTTCAATACCCAAAATATCAAAGACTGCCGCCTGCATTTCAGCGTTATGAATACGTACAGAGCCACCACCCACTTCATAGCCGTTAATCACCATATCATAGGCATTAGAATTGGCTGATGCTGGGTTCGCTTTCAGTTCTTGAGCATTAACGCCCAGCGGTGACGTGAATGGGTGATGCATGGCATGGAGGTTACCTTCATCGTCTTCCTCAAACATTGGGAAGTCCACAACCCATAGTGGTGCCCACGCCGATTCATCGGTAAGCTCTAGGTCTTTACCCAACTTGAGACGAAGAGCTCCCATTGCTTCCGATACCGTGTTCGCTTTGTCTGCACCAAACAAAATAATATCGCCAGATTGAGCTTGGGTGCGATCTAAGATGCCTTCAATTACTTCTTGGTTCAAGAATTTAGCAACAGGTGACTGAATTCCATCCATACCTCCAGCGCGATCATTCACCTTCATCCACGCTAGGCCTTTGGCACCATAGATTCCAACGAACTCACCATAACCATCGATTTGCTTACGAGTTAACGAAGCACCACCTGGAACTCGAATAACAGCAACACGGCCTTTCTCATCATTAGCTGGACCAGAGAAAACTTTGAATTCAACATCTTTAACTAGGTCAGCAACGTCAACTAGCTCTAGTGGGTTACGCAAATCAGGCTTATCTGAACCAAAGCGGCGCATTGCTTCAGCAAAAGGCATTACTGGGAAATCACCCAAATCAACATCAAGCAGCTCTTGCCACATATCACGAACCATTTTCTCTGTGGTGGCTCTGACCTCATCTGCCGTCATAAATGAGGTTTCAATATCGATCTGAGTAAACTCTGGCTGACGATCAGCACGCAAGTCTTCATCGCGGAAACACTTAACAATCTGATAATAACGATCAAAACCAGACATCATTAGCAACTGTTTAAAAAGCTGCGGAGATTGAGGTAGCGCGTAAAAGCTACCTTTATGAACACGACTTGGAACTAAATAGTCACGAGCACCTTCAGGGGTCGCTTTGGTGAGTACTGGTGTCTCAATGTCAAGAAAACCATTTTCATCTAAGAATCGACGCACGAAGCTAGACGCTTTTGCTCGCAGCTTAATACGGTCACTCATTTCTGGACGACGTAAGTCTAAGTAACGGTACTTAAGGCGTTGCTCTTCTGTATTTTTCTGATTGAAGTCTAAAGGAAGAACATCGGCGCGGTTTATAATGTCTAAACCTTTAGCAATAACTTCGACTTCCCCGGTCGCCATGTCTTTGTTGACCTGACTATCCGGACGGACTCGAACTTCACCGGTAAGCTTGATACAGAACTCATTACGAAGTGTATTGGCCACTTCATACGCATCTGCCATATCTGGATCCACCACTACCTGAACAATGCCTTCACGATCTCGCATATCAATGAAAATTAGTCCACCTAAATCGCGGCGACGATTAACCCAACCGCAAAGTTCTACAGTTTGTCCTGCGAGGGACTTGTTCAAGTGACCACAGTAATGGGTACGCATAATGAATTTCCCAATCTCTTTTAGTATGTTAATTACTACCCATCGGTGATAACTTTACCGATAGTGCAAAGCTCCATTTATACGCTGAAAGTGTCTGAAAATCGACTACTCAACGCACAACTTATTGCGATTTATCATCTATTGGTGCTTTTTGCGCCAATAGAGGGCTAAAACAATAGCAATACGAAAAATTGGCGCTGATTATAGCCTTATTCAGGGTGATTCGGCAAAATTCTCATCAATCATTATTCGAAATATAGATATGAATGCTTATCCAGTCAGACTCGGACTCACTATGTGGTCTCATAATAATTGGCAGCAAACTTTTTACGGCAGTGGCACAAAGCCCAATGAGCGATTAGAAAAATACGCCAGCGTCTTTCATACGGTAGAAGGTAACACCACATTTTATGCGACACCCAATACATCAACAATCCGTAACTGGCACGCATCAACACATGACGAGTTCCGCTTTACCTTTAAGTTACCCAAAAACATCACACATCAGCAGATGTTGCGCGGTTGCAAAGAGGAATTGCGCGATTTTATATCCATCATGGAACCATTACATCATCGAATAGGACAATGGACAATTCAGTTGCCAGCGGCCTTTGGCCCCGAAAATTTGAGCCAACTTAAACAATTTTGTGCCCAATTTCCTAAAGAGTTTCCCATTGGCATAGAAGTCAGGCATCCGGCTTTTTTCTTGAAAGGCGATGCGGAACGCTCACTCAACGCTTGGCTAGTGGAACAAAAATACGATCGAATTATAATGGACAGTCGACCTGTATTTGCCGCAAAACCTGATAACGACGCCATTATCGATGCACAAAAGAAAAAACCTAAGGTTCCGGTTCACGCACTGGCTACAGCCAGCAATCCTATGGTGAGGTTTATCGGTCACCCATTAGAAAGCAGTAATTATGATTTTTTTGTCCCTTGGCTATCCAAACTTACAGACTGGGTAAATCAAGGCAGACAACCTTATTTGATGATCCACACAGCAGATAATATCGTTGCGCCTGAGTTGGCCGCAAATCTTTATCGACAGCTACAGGAGAAAGTAACACTGCCAGACCTTAATTGTTTCCCTGCCTATAAAGAAAACAAACAGATACAAATGTTTTAGCTGCAGACTCAATGCACTCTTGTTAGTCAATAATGGCTTATCTCGACAATAATCTAGCTTGTGTGAAAGTCAGCTAGTCATGAGGTACAACGCTTGAAACATGACAGGAGACGAAAATTCACATAAAATGTGCCGTTTTTTAAATCTGTAGGACTGTGAGGCTGATAAGCCTTTAGTTGAGAGAAGCTGTTATGAACCCTAAGAGTAATCCTGATACTATCTTTTCGACACCAATCGATAAAATTGGGGATTTTACCTTTGATGAACGTGTCGCAGAAGTATTCCCCGATATGATTCAGCGCTCTGTCCCCGGCTATAGCAATATTATCTCAGCAATCGGCATGTTAGCAGAGCGCTTTGTTAAACCTTATTCCAATATTTATGATTTAGGGTGCTCACTGGGTGCAGCGACGCTATCCATGCGTCGAAACATCACCCAAGAAGGATGCCAAATTATTGCGGTCGATAACTCTTCAGCTATGGTTGAGCGCTGCAAACTCCACCTCAACGCTTACCGCAGTGATACTCCCGTAAATGTCATAGAAGCCGATATTCGAGATATTGAAATCGATAATGCCTCAGTAGTCGTACTTAACTTTACGCTGCAGTTTTTATCAGCTGACGATCGCTATGCGCTACTGGAGAACATATACAAGGGTTTGCGTCCCGGCGGAATTTTGATTATCTCAGAGAAATTTGTCTTTGAAGATACCGTATCCAATGAGCTCCTTGTCGACTTACATCACGATTTTAAACGTGCCAATGGCTACAGCGAACTCGAAATTAGCCAAAAGCGCAGTGCGATAGAAAACATCATGCGCCCTGACTCCAAAAACGCACATAAAGAGCGTTTCGCAAAGATTGGCTTTAGTAGCTTCGATGTTTGGTTTCAGTGCTTTAATTTTGGTTCAATGTTTGCGATAAAATAGTCAAACATTGCACTTACTCCTTACATTTACACAAACATTCTCAACTCTATTATCAGTGAAATATTATGTTTAACTTTGCCAATTTTTATAAGTTAATTGCAACCGATACTCGCCTTCAGCCATGGCTTAATGTCTTGCCACAGCAGCTTACAGATTGGCAAAATTCAGAACATGGTGATTTTGGTCGCTGGCTCAAAGCCCTTAATAAAATCCCTGTTGGTTCTCCTGACCAAATCGATATAAAAAATTCAGTCACCCTGTCCAACGATACGCCTTTGGAATCGGGTGAGGTTAAGAAGCTAGAAAATCTATTGCGCACTTTCCATCCATGGCGTAAAGGTCCGTATCACCTACATGGTATTCATATTGATACAGAATGGCGAAGCGACTGGAAGTGGGACCGGGTTCTACCTCATATCTCACCCCTGAAAGATCGCAACGTTCTCGATGTAGGCTGCGGTAACGGCTATCATATGTGGCGAATGCTAGGAGAAGGCGCCCGCCTATGCGTAGGAATCGATCCTTCCCATTTGTTCCTTGTACAATTTGAGGCGGTACGTAAACTCATGGGGGATCATCAGGGCGCCCACCTTTTGCCACTTGGAATCGAGCAGCTCCCCAAACTAGAGGCCTTCGACACTGTGTTTAGCATGGGTGTTCTATATCACCGTCGCTCACCGCTTGATCACCTCATTCAGCTCAAGGACCAACTTGTTGCCGGAGGAGAGTTGGTACTTGAAACTCTGGTTATTGAAGGCGATGAAACCTCTGTGCTCGTCCCAACAGATCGATACGCACAAATGCGTAATGTATACTTTTTTCCCTCAGCAAAAGCTCTCAAAGTTTGGTTGGAACAGGTCGGCTTTGAAAGTGTGACTATCGCCGAAGAAAATATTACAACGACCGATGAGCAACGCACTACCTCATGGATGACGCACAATTCGCTACCTGATTATCTTGATCCCAAGGATCCAAGTAGAACCATAGAAGGTCATCCTGCTCCTCGTCGCGCTACTCTTGTCGCGAAAAAACCTCACTAAGACAATTTTTGACAGACTCTTAACCTTTCGAGTCTGTCTCCCCCTTAATCTAAAGATTGAAAAGATTTAGAATCTTCTGATGAATACAACTCTTTCATATAGGAAAGAAAACAACTCATTGCAGTGAAACCATGGTAGTTTCACTCTGCGAGTATTGGCAGTTTTAATCTTTAAACTAATCAGAACACTTTAACCTATTATTAGGATTTTTAATGTTAACCAAATTGGCTCCGGTAATTGCTATAACACTTGTTTCCGGTTGTACTCTTACTAACAGTGAACAATATCATCAAGAAACCTTGGCTGCGATCCAAGCTTCCGAAACCAATTCCGCGCAAAGATTTGACCAAATACATGCGCAGATGTCTGATAAAGATAATCAAATTTCCACTCTAACAGCAAAAGTTGACTCACTTAGCTCTGAAGTTCGAAAACTCAGACAACAAACGCTAATCGATGCAGGCAAACCACGAGTAGACAACATACCGTCAGCGTCTACAAAGACCCAAGCTCATTCGACCCAAGCATTGATGCTCGGTGAAATTGAAAAAGTTATCATCGGCTCTGTAGAGCAGAAATTTGATGCTCGTATCGACACTGGTTCAGAAACATCATCTCTGAATGCTGTCGATGTCGAAGAGTTTGAACGTAATGGTAAAAATTGGATACGCTTTCATCTCTCCGATGGTATAACACCATTGGATGATAACAATTGGATTGAAGCCCCCATTATTCGTTATGCAAAGATACGTCAGGCGACAAATTGTCAACTAGAACGGCGTCCTGTGGTTGAATTGTGGGTTAGATTGGGCAAGATTCACGAAAAGACACAGTTTACTTTGGCAGATCGCTCCCAAATGATCCATCCTGTGTTGCTAGGTCGAGATTTCATCCGAGACATTGCAGTGGTGGATGTAAGTAAAAAATACATTCAAACGGAACTTGAACAAAAAAAATAAGGTAGCTTATGACGTCTAAAGTCCCCTTTTATATATCTGTCGCCTTACTCATAGTGGCAGGTATTGCTCTGAGTATGTTTCGTCACCAAACATATGGTGTCCCTTGGACTCCCGGTGAAACTCGCCAGATCTGGGATATAGAAGCTCGTGTTGAATTTAACGCTCAATCTAAACCCGTTAAAGCCTCGTTAGCCATTCCTCACACACAAAATGGCTTTACTTTGATCAACGAATCCTCTTCATCTTCTGGTTATGGTGTATCCTACATAAAGTCTGAGTCAGGGCGCCGCGCTGAATGGTCAATCCGACAGGCTGCTGGAGCCCAAACGATATATTATAAAGCCCAATTTCTTGTTGACCCTCAAGCAAAAGTAAAAACACAAGCACCTACAACGAAAATCATTTCACCAACCTTTGATGGACCTACCGAAGCTGCCGCTATATCCATTATAGAGCGAGCCAATAAGAGTTCAGCGGACGATGTTACTTTCACCAGAGAACTGATTAAAATCCTCAACGATTCAGACAGTCAAAATGCAGGACTACTGCTTAATAAAATGGACAAGGTGTCAGCCGTTGATAAAGTTCTCGCCTATGCCAAAGTTCCGAGCAAAATTGTTGGTGTTATCGAATTAGAGGACGGCCGCCGCCGTCAAACTATTGAGCTGATGAACCAAGTCTGGGATGGCAGTGAATGGGTCCTATTTAATCCCCAAAATGCTACCCAAGCCATTGATGACAATATATTAGTCTGGGATGAGTCAAACGTATCGCTCCTAGATATCGTCGGTGGGCAAAATAGTCAGGTTCATTTTTCGATGATTGCTCAAGATGTCTCACCCAAGCAAGCGACACTAAATAAAGTCGAAGCGGATGGCCTGCTTAACTTCTCCATTCACAGTTTACCACTTGAAGAACAAGCTATGTTTAAGACCATCATGCTTATTCCTATTGGCGCACTCATTGTGGTATTCCTGCGCGTGATTATTGGACTAAAAACATCAGGAACTTTCATGCCTGTGCTGATAGCAGTCGCTTTCGTACAAACCCAATTGCTAACAGGAATCGTCGGATTTTTATTGATCGTGGGTACAGGGTTGATTATCCGCAGCTACCTCTCTAGGCTAAACTTATTACTCGTCGCCAGAATATCTGCCGTTATTATCACCGTAATCATGATTATTTCCGTATTCACGGTTGTGGCGTTTAAGATCGGCTTAACCGAAGGTCTCTCGATTACTTTCTTCCCGATGATTATTCTTTCGTGGACCATTGAACGTATGTCGATTCTATGGGAAGAAGAAGGCGCTAAGGAAGTGATTCTTCAAGGTGGTGGTTCGCTTGCCACTGCGACGCTTGTTTACCTTGCTATGACCAATTCATACATTCAGCATCTGACGTTTAACTTTATTGGTCTTCAGCTGATTGTATTAGCCGGTATCTTGCTACTTGGAACATACACAGGGTATCGCCTAACCGAGCTAAGGCGCTTTAAACCATTAGCGGAGGACTAAACTATGCTGTCACGATTAACTTCGCAGTTTACGTCACCTAATAAATTACGCTCCAATGGTATTATGGGTATGAACCAACGCAACCATAGCTATATAGGTCGGTACAACGATCGCTCTAAATACCCTTTGGTCGATGACAAACTTAAGACTAAGATTATTGCTCAGCAGCATGGGGCTACTACACCTGAGCTGATCGGTGTTATCAGCCATCAAGCGGAAGTTAAGAACATCCACAACATGGTTAAAGATTGGCCTGGTTTTGTTATTAAACCAGCTCAGGGAAGTGGTGGTAAGGGTATCTTAGTAGTCACATCTCACCAAAATGGAGCCTATACTAAGCCCTCTGGCGCATCGATCAACAAACAAGATGTTGAAAGGCATGTAAGCAACGCATTAGCTGGCCTATTCTCACTTGGGGGGAAAAACGATGTTGCCGTTGTTGAAAACCTGATTAAATTCGATGACTGTTTTAGTGGCTTTAGCTACGAAGGTGTGCCCGATGTTCGTATCATCGTATTTAAAGGCTACCCAGTGATGGCTATGATGAGGTGTTCGACCGCAGCATCTGATGGCAAAGCAAACCTTCACCAAGGTGCCGTAGGTGTAGGTATTGATATTGCCACAGGCAAAGCGATTAGAGCTGTTCAATTCGATCATCCTATCACTCACCACCCAGATACAAACAAAGATCTCTCGACGTTACAGGTGCCACATTGGGAGCGTTTATTAACCCTTGCATCCAGTGCTTGGGAGATGACTGGACTGGGTTATATGGGGACAGACATGGTACTTGATAAAGAAGAAGGCCCCATGGTTCTGGAACTCAATGCTCGGCCTGGGCTCGCTATTCAAATTGCAAATGGTGCCGGTCTACTGCCTCGCTTACATCATATAGAAAACTTGGGAGCACCGAGAGTCTACCCAGATGCTAGCGAAAGAGTTGCCTACGCAGCGAAACAATTTGGTTCATCCGCACAGTTCTAGCTAAGTTTATAAACGAAAAAAAGCTGCTCTACTGAGCAGCTTTGTTTGACTCGGGTATAACCGTTACTCAATGAGCGCTTCTTCAGTTTCTTCTCCCTGTTCAGGTTGAGCGAAACCTCGTAAACCAACGACATGAACATGCTCGTGATCTTTAAACACCTTACGAACCAATTTATAGGTCGTCCCTTTTTCCGGACTGATATTTTCTGGGGCAGCAATAAGCAGCTGCATATCCAAGCGATCACACAGTTCAAATAACGTGGAGATAGATTTAGCGTCCAAACGCGCTGCTTCATCCAAAAATAGTAAACGACATGGCACAATATCTTTGCTCCGCAGACGTCTCGATTCTTCTTCCCAACTTTGAACAACCATAAGCAAGATAGATTGGCCCGTGCCTATTGCTTCACCAGTAGAAAGAGCACCCGATTCAGCTTGTAACCAACCATCAGAACTACGGCAAACTTCAACACTCAATTCTAGATAATTGCGGTAATCTAGCAGTTCCTCGCCTAATACTTGCGGGCTACGTTGTCCCATATCAACATGAGGGTTAACGCGCTGGAATAGCTTTGCCATTGCCTCAGAAAATGTATGTCGATTCGTTTCAAACAGATCCTTGTGTTGCTCTTGTTGCAACGCTAACCCATTGAGTAAAACTTCATGACTCTCGCGAATTTTGACGTTCAGGCGCACACCTTTAACTTGTCCAAACGCGATGTTCGATAGCCCTTGGTTGAGCATACGAATACGGTTTTGCTCCCGCTGAATGGTTTTCTTAATAATACTGGCGACCGATTCAGAGCTAATCGCCAAGCGGTTTTCACGCTGAGTGAGCTCTTCGGTTAACCTAGCTAATTCAACTTCCATCTCTTCAATCGCTTCAACTGGATCGTCCGTACGAATAATGTCTTGGCGAATTCGCTCTCGCAAATGTTGATAAACAGCAATGTAAAAAAGCACTTTACGCTCTGGACGGGCATTGTCTTCTGACAGACGAAGGGCATCGCGTAGGTCATCATTATCGGCAACGGCAAGGCGCAAAGCACCAAGTGATTTGTCCGACATAGAACGAAGCTCATCTGCCGACAAATAGGCCAGTTCACGCTTATGTAATCGACGTTCTACGTCATTTTCACGAGCTAAGCGCAATACGGAGCACCAACCAGCCTTGGCTGCCACAACGAAAGTTCGAAACTCAACATAGTCCTTTTGAACTTTTTTAAGGCGCTTTGCTAGCCCCTTCATTTCTAATTCAGTTGATGTGATCGTTTTTTCTAGTTCAGTTTTGCGGCTGCGTGAGGTGTGCATACGTTCTTGCAACTCGTCACGACGACGAATCGCCCGCTCTTTAGCACCTTCGTCAGCGTGAACACCAAACTCTTGAAGCTCTTGCTTAAACTCGTGTACCGTTTCTTGTTTCGCTTGATGAGAACTCTTTAATGATGCCAGAACCTGGTGGTATTGGTTCATTTGACCCTGTGACTGCTTCAACTCATCACGAGCACGCGTGCGTTGCCGCTCTGCTTGAACAAGCTTAGTTTTAAGTTGTTCGCTTAATTCACTACTTCTATCGAGTAATTCGATGGAGTCCGAGTAGGCAAAATGATGACGACGCTCAACAAGATCAGATACGGCGAAAATACGCTTTTTGAGCTCCTGTAACTGAGAATCTTGCGCTTGGTACTCCGCTTCAAGGGCTTCAAATTCTTCCGGATCGACCTCAAGAGCAGAAGCGACTTTTTGCAGTTGGTCGATCGACTTGGCATGACTGGTTAAAAAGCTCTTGGCGTCGGCCAATTGAGCCATTTTTTCTTCAAGGTCTTCAAAACGTGATGCCAATGATTCATCTTCAATTAACACCATGACGGGTGCTAATTTATCAAGCAAAGTAAGCGCTTGTTTGCTCGAGACTAGCTTGGCGCTATTTTGTTGAACCTTCGCATCTAAGTCTGTCAAATCTCGTACAATTTGGTTGCGCTTATCGCGAACTGCAGCCAAAGCTTGTTCTGGATCAGATTCAAAGGCTACCTGAATATGCTGTGCGACAAATTGGTTAAACGTTTGATATAGACGCTGCAATTTCTGTGAATCGAATGCGGCTTTGGCATGTTGCTCAACGACTTCCTCTCGTTCATCACGCAATATTTCCAAGCGCTGCTCTCGGGCTGCTCTGCCAAACAACGGAATCTCCGGCAGACGCGAATAGCGCATTTGTCGATCGTTCATACGAACACAAACTGCACCTTGTAACTCTTCTGCATCAAACGAGCTATCATCAAAGGCATCAATGTCACCTTCAATGATATAAAGGTCTTCAGGGCAGTCATCAAGTTCAACAAGTTTTGTTTCAATATCAGTCAGATCTGAAACAACAATCGCATGTCGCGAAGGGCCATACATGGCACTAAAATAGGGCGCATCATCAATGGTGATATCATCATAGATTTCTGATAACAATACACCGCCTAGTGTGTCCGCTAGCCCTTTCAAACGCGGATCATTTGATCCACCTGGCGATGCAAGCCTTTCAATCTCATTGTCCAGTTGAACTCGACGCTCACCTAGTTTTTCTTTCTCTAATGTCTGCCGCTTTTCTTGCTCCAAAACGATTTGCATATGCGACATAACCGCTTGCTTATCGTATAGGTCCGCGCCACTTTGCTCTTTAAGACTTTCTAAAGCATCATGAGCTGCGATCCAAGGAGGAGCAATCTCTTCTAAACGTTTGATCTCAGCCGACAGATCTTGCTCACTACGACGTTTGTCAGTTCGACTCTCACGCAACGTTTCCAACTCAAGTTCCAAAGACTCGACGTGCGCCAACTTTGCCTCACGCTCTTGTTCGAGTCTGGATTCGTCCGTCAATTGGATATGGTACTGTTTATGATAGGTATCAAGCGCTTCCTTAGCCTGTTGTTGCTGACTGAGACGACGCTCCAAGTCGCGATGCTGCGCGTACCACTGCTTTTCGTTACCAATGATTTGCTCCGCATCTCTAGCTTGATTGATGAGCTGCTTAGAAAGCGTAGAAGCCTCTTTACGTTCTACGCCAGCACCCAAAATTTTTCTAACCAGTTGCAAAGCTAATTCAAATTGCTCAACCGCAGCCGATGACATATCGAGCTTGTGTTTGACAGCAAGTAAGGAGGTGGTGTTCTCAGATTCTTGCTCTTTAAGGTGAGAGACAACAGCTTGAGCGCTGTCGGCGGTAAGTACATCATCCCCAAGTAACAACTTAGCTTTTTCTAACGCTTGAACCGCTTGCTGATATTGAAGCGCTCGTGTTTGCTGAACATCTAGTGCTTGTTGATAATCGGCAAGCTGAGTTTTTAAGCTATCCACTTCTTCTTCAGCAATGGAAGCCTGCTCTTCGATGATGAGAACACGTTCTTGAGCCTCTTCCACCACCATCATCTGCTCTTCAAGGCGCTCACTGAGCTCTAGCAAGTCCTCTTGATAGCGTTCAATTTTTTCTTGCTGACGAAGAGCATTTTGTACCAATTGCAGATGATCAGAAGCCGCCTGATAATCTTGCTCTAAGCCCGATTCCGTCTCAATTAAAAGCTCAAGCTCTTGTTGAACTCGGTTGAGTAAATTGTTTTGTTCAACCAAAGTTTCTCGAGAGCCGAACAGCTCGGCTCGAAATGAGAGAGTTTGTTCTAATTTGCTGCGACGTTCATTAGCATGGCGCATATAGTCAGCAGCAACATAGTTAGTCGACTCAGTAATGAGGTGTTTAAATAAATCTCGGTCAGCTTGCGTTGTTTTGATAGCCTCAAGTGTCATGCGATTTTCTCGCAGTGCCGACTCCATATCTTGGAAGGCTTTTTTAACCCCGCCATTTTGAGGTAACAAGTAGTCACGCAGCGAGCGTGTAATTGCACTAGAAATACCACCATAGAGTGACGCTTCAATCAATCGATAAAATTTCGAACGATCGCCGGAGTTGCGCAATTTTTTGGGGATCACACCAAACTCGAACATCTGAGCGTGATAGTCGACAATCGAGTTAAATACTTTAAGCTGCACCCCCTCATAGTCAGTGATACATTGCTTGATCTCATTAATTTGACGCACCCGAGCTTGGGTATCGGAAACACTTTCAATCAAGATATCGGTTGGCTTGACGTGACTAGGTAATCCTTGAATCACAAAAGGTTTGATATCAACTTTCTTATCTCGGCCAGCTACTTGCTGCAACTTAACAGCAAAAAGCAAACGTTGATTACGTGAGTTGACTACATCCAAAGCAGCGTAGCAGGCGCCAGGCTGCAATTTACCATACAACCCCTTATCTCGAGAAGATTGACTACTGCCTGCTTCTGTTGTGTTGCGAAAATGCAGTAAGGTTTGATCCGGAATGAGTGCGGTAATAAAAGCAGCCATTGTGGTTGATTTACCCGCACCATTACCACCTGACAAAGTGGTTACCAAACCGTCGATATCAAATGTTCTGGCAAAAAAGCCGTTCCAATTGACCATGGTCAGAGATCGATATTTACCTCTTTCAATCATGCGTCACCTTCTTCTACATTGTCTAACTGATAAGACTCTTCATTTTTTTCTGTCAATAAACTCACTTGACTTGGTTCTTTGGTATGGACCACGGCTTCACCATCTCGAATCAAACGCAGTTGAGCCTCGCGAATATCATCACCGACACGGACATCAGCGCCAAAGCGAAAAACAGATTCACTAATACTAAATTTGCCCGTTTCACCGATATTGATGATCATGCCAAGGCGCCTTAGGCGACGAAGAGATGTTCGTACCTTGTCAAACAGCTTCTCTTTATCTAAATCTGAGCCTGTCGCTCTGTTGGTCACTAGCTTCATGAGTTTCTTCTCATCAGATAGGGCTAATAACTCTTCATAAAGCTCTTGGTTAGTAAAAATACCCTCATGAGCCAATCGCTCAGGGCTTAGGTATAAGAAACACAACACCTTACCAACCAACATATCTAACTCAGACAAGACGCTTCTATTGATAAGAGAAGTAGAGCGAGGACGAAGATAGAAAAAACCTTCAGGTGCTTTGATAAGCTCAGTGTTGTAACGCTGGTAGAACGAAGATAATTCAACTTCAAAATCAGACAACAGGGCGTGATTGTCGAGGTCATCGGTTGATATGTGTCTGCCAGAGCGCAATAAGCTATCTAGCATTGGAAATAAGGGATTTGAAATCGCTTTGGCCAGTTTCTCTGGCATGTAATCATTAGTATCTGTCGATGACATTTGCTTGTACCTTTGCACCGTATTGGTTGATCGCGTGCCAATCAGGCTGAATCGCCTGATAATCGGACTCGGAATAGCCGAGGCGTACTGCTTGGTCAATGACAATACGTGCTAAATCAAAATGGTGGGTTCTGGGGTGTTGGGCTAGGTAATCTTTCAATACGACACCTAAGTGGATTGGTGTTCCCTGCTCTTTGTGGATTTTTAGCATGCTACTGATGCGTTCAGACAATTCATTATTTACTTTTTGATATTCTTCATATTCCACTTCCAAAGGAACTTGACCTGTAACTTCATCATCTCTCAACACTAGGGCTTCGTCCCTAAGGTCAACCAACCTTTCTGCATCGGCGTAAGTAAGAAACCAAGGAGACTCATCATAATCTTTGATTGACTGACGCAAACGCGTGCTGAAAGCACGATTTTTATCCATATCAATCGCAGTCCTGATAAACTTGTGCACGTGCCTGTCGTAGCCGATCCATAAGTCAATCGCCTGCTGCCCCCAACTGGTTATCCGGTCCAGTTTCATTTGTAATACAAATAACGCCTCTTCAATAAACTGCAACGATTCTTGCCCATAAACAATCTCTTGAATGTCTAAGATCTGAGTTTGCAATTCATCACTGGCCGCTTGTAGGGTGTCTTGGAGCTCGCGCAGAGTGTTTGAGGTTTCAGAAAGTAAAGCTTCGCAATTATTGATGGCTTCGCGCCAATCTTTGTTAAGCAGCTCAGCAATTTGAATTTTGACTGCCTGCTGCTGCTCATCCATCACTCGCTGGTTGAGATCAATTTGATCAAAAATTTCACCGACAGAATATTTCAAGACACCAAATACATTCTTCTTCCAATGAGCAGGCGTTCCACCTTTCTGTGCTGCTTCAATCGCCTTTGACATTTCATCAGCAACCAAGGATAGCTGAATTGAAAGACGCAACTTAGAAAACTCTCGATGGCGAAGATAGTAGTCAGTCACTCCAACCGCCAATGGTGAGAGTCGATAAATACTGGCACCATCGTTAATTTCGCTAGTAAAGCGACTTATTAACCTCTGCTTTACCATGTCATTAATCGCATTGTTGGCTCTAAATGCGGTCGCTTCACCTGTGGATTCAAACAAACGAGTGACAATGGCAAAAGCATCATGCAATTCGCCTTCACCCAACTCTTCGTCAAACCTTTCATTACTCAACACAGCGACTGCAATCAGGAAAGCTAAACGCTCGGTCGTCAAGTTTAATGAAAAGTCGTGCTGCTTTACCCACCCGACAAGTTCATCAATTGGCTGTTCAGCAGCAGTATTGGCAAGTATCTCACCCATTATCATTCCTGTTCTTTTTTGCCCATACGTGTATGTAGCGACCCATTGATAGATAAGGTTCCTGACGACATAACTTTCTTTCAAGCGCCACTACGTCTTGTGGTTGGAAATCACCCATGTATTCCCTGTTTCCAATGTAATCACTAAAACATCGGATACCGGCTTTACCACAAATCTCAAAACCAGACGTCTCTATCCATTGATACACTTCCTCTGGTTTGAGTCCTCTCTGTGGCTGCAATTTAAACCTCTTTCGATGCGGCATACCATCCAATACATGTGGGATATTACCGCACACAACATTCTTATAAACCAACCCGTGATGGTTATAGAACATGATGGATGCAGCGCCACCAGGTTTTACTTTATTCAGCAAGTATTGTAGAGCTGCTTGTGGATCGACTAACCATTCCATCACAGCATGGAACATCAATACATCAACAGATTCTTGGAGATGCTTTCCTATGCTCTGCACGGGGGAATGAACCAAACGATACTGCTTAAGCAATCCGTTTTTTTCAATCTCCTGGCGAGCTAATTGCAGCATTTCCGAAGATATATCACACAAAGTAATTCGATGTCCGAGTTTAGCTAGCTTTTGAGAAATTTGCGCTAATCCTCCACCAGCATCGAGCACAGAGAGACTTTTCCTGCTACCATTAATGTCGGAAAGTAATTGTTCAAGTTCTTCCCAAACAATCACTTGGCGTATTTCACCTTTATCGGACCCGTAGATATTTTTTGCAAACTTGTGCGCGATGTCGTCGAAATTGCGATCTTCAGTCACGGTAGGTTAAGTTATTATGTCGTGTCATTCTGCTATTTTGTCACATAGAAAGCAGATATAAAGAAAGATTCTCTTAAATTAAAACCAATTGGTGTTTTTTCGGACTATTTAAGTATGTTTGAGCTTAAAAAAGTGGTGTCATCACTGTTAATGCCTTTACCACTCATGCTGATGATCGGGATTGTAGGCCTGACACTCATTATGTTTACTCGAAAGCAAAAAACTGGGTGTTTTGTCGTTCTCTTTTCCTTTGTCGGTATTTTTCTGATCTCTTTTCAGCCTATTGCATCAAGGCTTCTTCTCCCCCTAGAACGTCAATATACCGCATTCTTTCCAGTAGATGACACGATAGATTACGTTATGGTTCTTGGTAGTGGGCATGTGGTAGACGATAAGATTCCCCCGACTTCCGAACTCAGCCGAACTGGCCTAATGCGACTTTCCGAAGGCATAAGAGTGATGAGAATGTATCCCGGTTCAAAATTGATTTTATCTGGGTATGCTGGTGGATCTGATGTCAGCAACGCTAGGATGATGGCAAAAGTAGCGCTAGCCTTAGGCGTTGCCAAATCCGATATTATTCTGTTGGAAACAGCGAGAGATACGTGGGAAGAGGCTCGGCAAGCCGCAGCATTTGTAAAACGGAAAAAGCTCGTTATTGTGACATCAGCGAGTCATATGAGAAGAGCGCTAAATGAGTTTTACTCTGCAGGATTAAAGCCCTATCCAGCACCAACTAACTATCTCGCTCAACGCAATGTAGAACAAGTCTGGGCCAAATATTCGCCCAAAGCAGTTTACCTCGAACAAACTGAAATTTACTGGCATGAAACGCTCGGATTGATATGGCAAACTCTGCGCGACTGGGCTTCAAACAATGACCACAAGGCAGGAATAGCATCTGATAACCCTGTATCTGATGGCGACGCCTAACATTCTTTGTATACCGAGCATGTCTCGGTATACTCTTTATTTTATTCTCCTGCGAACATATAACCTTCACCATGAACTGTAACGAATAGCTGAGGGTTTTTGGGATCACATTCCATTTTGGCTCTCATCCGTCTAATGAGAACGTCTATCGTGCGGTCATTAGGTGCTGCAACCCTGTGGCTGATCATATTAAGAATTTTCTCACGACTCAGTACCTGATTGGGATAAGAAGATAGCGCCACCAACAACTCATACTCTGCCTTAGTCAGTTTCACAGGCTTACCTTCTTTTGTTAGAGAACGCCTTGGTATATCGAATGTCCAGTGCGCAAAACGAACTAACTTATTAGCGCTTGCAGCCGGTTTAGCTTGGCGAGCAGAGCCTATGCGCCAGAGTAAATTTTTGACTCGAACTACTAACTCTCTCAATTCAAAGGGTTTGGTCACATAGTCATCAGCTCCCATTTCCAGGCCAACGATCTTATCTATGTTCTCAGTACGCCCAGTCACTAAAATGATCCCTATATCTGACTGGCTTCTAAGTTCACGAGTCAGCAAAAGTCCATCTTCACCTGGCAGATTAATATCCAGTAGCACTAAGTCAATACTGCTGCTTCTTATTAATTCGCGCATCTCTTCACCATTTTCAGCTTCAAGTACTTGATAACCTTCATGCTGAAAATAGCCAACCAATTTACTACGAGTCACTGCGTCATCTTCGACAATTAATACGTGATAACCCATTTACACCACTACATACGCCTAACCTATTGACTCGTATTCTATTCATAAGCTGTCATAATTCTAGTATTTGTGTCGGTTATAACTGCATATGCACTCTTTTTTTGATTTGAAACAACCTAAATTACATCGAACTGATATTTTATGGGTAACCTAAGTTTTATCACAGATAGCTTACATAGCTGTGGAGAATATTATCTAATGGACGACCTCAAATCCTTAAATGAGAAACGCGCCGAAATCTATTGGTGGTTATCAAGTTTGTTCGCCAAAGAACTTTCTGCTGAGATTCTTGAAGAGTACCATTCCCCCCATGTTCGCTCCTTCCTAACAGCACTTGGGCAGAATGAGCAATTAAGGCCATATATAAACAAACTAATAGATGCGCTTAATCGTGTGCTTGGCAGGGACAATGCCCAACTCGAACTAGCGGCTGACTTTTGTAATATATTTCTTAAATCTGATAAAGATTCTGCCCTACCCTACGCATCTATTTATATTGGCGATTCAGGACTGCTCAATGGCCAACCTGCCACAGAAATGGAAAACTTAATGTACCAGTATCAAATAGAGGTGAATAAAAACCTTAATGAGCCAGCTGATCACATTGCTGTAGAATTAGACTTTCTCGGTCACCTAATCATTTGCTCCAACAAACCAATGCAGCCAAAGGAGATGGAAACTTCGATGCAAGAACAATTACAATTTATTGAAACCCACCTTCTCTCTTGGATCCCATTATTTGTCGATAAGTGTCAGAAACTGGATAACTTCGGCTTTTATGCGTCAGTGACAGAAGTCACGCTTGCGTTTATCAAACAGGATTACTCATATCTAAAATGTGAGTAATTAGACACAAATATGTGATGGAAAGCCTACTAGGATTTAGGTTTTTGTTTGCCCTTAAAGCCTTTGCGATATAAAATCGAGAACGAAAACGATAAAAACTGACAGAACTAGAGATAAACCGCTAAATAGGGCGGTTTTTGTGTTTCTGATACTTACTGCCCACTTACACAAATTTTTGATGCAAGTTCACGGCAGTCATCGACAGGACAGAACCTTATGGCCACTATCAAAGACGTAGCACGCTTAGCCGGCGTATCTACAACGACAGTTTCTCATGTAATAAATAAAACGCGCTTTGTTGCTGAAGCAACTCAAGAAAAAGTGATGGAGGCAGTGACTGAATTAAACTACGCTCCAAGCGCTGTAGCGAGAAGCCTAAAGTGTAACAGTACCCGTACTATTGGCATGCTTGTCACTCAATCTACTAATCTTTTCTTTTCTGAAGTCATCGATGGTGTAGAGAGCTATTGCTACCGCCAAGGCTACACTCTCATACTATGTAACACTGGTGGCATATATGAGAAGCAACGCGATTATATACGTATGCTCGCCGAAAAACGTGTTGATGGTATTCTGGTAATGTGTTCCGACCTAACCGAAGAACTCAGTGAAATGCTTGACCGCCAAAAGGATATTCCTAAAGTCATCATGGACTGGGGGCCAGAAAGTTCTCAAGCCGATAAAATAATCGATAACTCCGAAGAAGGCGGCTATCTAGCAACAAAATTCCTAATTGATCACGGTCATAAAGATATCGCATGTCTTAGTGGACACTTTGAGAAAGCAGCGTGCCAAGAACGTATACAAGGTTTTCGCAGAGCAATGAGTGAAGCTAACCTAAAAATTAACGAGGACTGGATTCTCGAAGGCAACTTCGAATGCGACACTGCCGTGCTAGCCGCAGATAAAATTGTCGTAATGGATAACAAACCAACGGCTGTCTTTTGTTTCAATGATACTATGGCTCTTGGTCTAATGAGCAGACTGCAGCAAAAAGGAATTCAAATACCTGAACAGATTTCAGTTATTGGCTATGACAATATAGAGCTCGCTGAATACTTCTCTCCACCACTTACTACTGTGCATCAACCTAAACGTCGCGTGGGTAAAAATGCGTTTGAAATTCTTTTGGAACGTATCAAAGATAAAGAGCATGATAAGCGTGTTTTCGAAATGCACCCAGAGATTGTGGTTCGTGATACGGTTTACAATCTAAGTGAATGAATACAAATCGGCTGATAAGTTAAACTATTAGCCGAATCTATCATTTTAACACAAAATATTTGGAGCAGCATCACACTTATACAATCATGATGTGATACTTACCTCAAATCTTATTTATTCTTGAATCGTTCGACTAATGCCACGAACAGGGCAAACCATCTCGAAAGAGTGGGACGCAAAGCTTCCGGCCTGACTCAGGGAACTGAAAGGTAGCGGAGTTGCCGATGGGCAAAAATGCAAACTATCATACCGTTTAAAACAATACATGGACTGGTGATTTGATGTTTCGGTAACCAAATGTGTTTGTTCTAAAAAATGTATGACTTCTTTATCAACATTTTACCTGCATTATTTTGCTAATCTCTCGGACCTGACTTTGGTGGCGTATAATAAAATATACACCGAGATAAAACAGCATGGATAAACCAATACTTAAAGAATCGATGCGACTTTTTGATCAGCTTGGTCAGATAAAATCGCGCTCAATGTTCGGCGGATTCGGCATCTTCGCAGACGACATAATGTTCGCATTAGTCGTTAACGATAAGCTACACATCCGTGCCGATGACAAACTAGCCAATCAATTTAAAACTGAGGGCTTAACGCCGTACGTATATAAAAAACGTGGGTTCCCCGTCGTTACAAAATACTTTGCGTTAACTGATGACATTGCATCTTGTGAAGAGCGAGCGGTTTCTTTAGCCTATCGCTCTCTGGAAGTGGCCAAGAAAGAAAAGACGACACAAGCTAAAGCTAGGCCGACTCGACTTAAAGATTTACCCAATCTTCGACTGGCAACAGAACGTATGTTAAAGAAAGCCGGAATCAATAGCGTCGAAAATTTAGAACAAGTAGGGTCAGTAAAGGCGTTTAAGGCGATTCAGGCAACGCACTCTGCGGAGGTGTCAATTGAGTTGCTCTGGGCTTTAGAAGGCGCAATAAAAGGTAAACATTGGTCAGTTATTCCTACTACTCGCAGAGCGGAGTTAGAAAGCCTTCTTAATAGCTAATCACAACATGCTTTGAAACCAAGTCAGCCAACTAGGTTGGCTTTTTTATTTTCTGTTTGAAATTTTACTTCTTTTCAACTGTTCTTATTTTCATATCCCTTTACTCATATTTAGGAAGCCTCTATGAATAAAAAACTCGTGTTAGGAGTTCTGCTCGTCGGATTGATTGTGTTTCTTGGCATTAACTTTGGTCAATATCTCACTTTAGAAAATGCTAAAGCGCAACAAGCCTCGCTATCTGAGTTTATAAATAACAACTTTGCACTAGCTGCTATTAGTTATTTTCTAGCCTATGTCGCCATTACTGCTTTCTCCATTCCAGGCGCTGCCGTTGTGACGCTTCTGGGTGCGGCTTTATTCGGCTTTTGGGCCAGTCTTTTACTTGTCTCTTTTGCAAGCACCATAGGTGCGACGCTCGCCTTTCTCAGCAGTCGTTTTTTACTTCGCGATTGGGTGCAAACCAAGTTTGGCGACAAATTAAAAGCAATCAATGACGGAGTGGCTAGAGATGGGGCATTCTATTTATTTTCGCTTCGCCTAATACCTGTGTTTCCCTTCTTCCTAATAAACCTTCTAATGGGGCTAACACCAATATCTACTGCTCGTTTTTACCTAGTAAGCCAATTGGGAATGCTGCCGGGTACAGCGGTTTATCTCAACGCAGGCACACAATTGGCACAAATAGAAAGCCTATCGGGTATCGTATCTGTTCCTGTGTTACTATCATTTGCTTTACTTGGGTTATTCCCAGTAGTCACTAAATGGGTGATGGGAAAATTCAAAGGAGCGACACAAACTCAAAATGAGAGTTAATTTTGAAAATTTTCTCAACCGCTAATGTAATAGAAGTTCATATTGTCTGTGAACTTCTAAAATCACAGCGAATACATTGCCAAGTCAGAGGAGATGGAATCGTAGGGCTACAAGGAGAGCTTCCTTTCGATGATAGTACCTTACCCTGTGTTTGGCTTTTGGATATCAGTCAACATGAACAAGCGCTGTCAATAATCGAACAGTATACACAAAAAACACTATCAGGTTTAAAATGGCAGTGCACCCAATGTGGAGAGCTCAATGAGCAGCAATTTGGGCTGTGTTGGAAATGTAGCGAGATCAATAGAGACGAATCTCACTTCTATGAATAAAGCGCCTTAAAGGCGCTTTATTCTTTTTCGCTTCAATGTTTTAGGACGAACGTATCTTCTCTATTGCGAACTTCGCACTAACTGAGCGATGATCACTGCCATATGAAGGTCCAACAATAGAGTTACCCTCAGGTACGATTATACTTTTCTTTAGTGTCTCATCTTTAATCTTGCCTTTTGGCGTAAGAATGACAACGCCATCAAGGTACCCGGTTTGCATTTCTCCGTTTTTCTGTCTTTTGGAGCCTTGCTTGGCCTCAGCATTTAAGCCTGCTTCCCACTTATATGTATTCTCCTGTGAGGATATCATTGGCAAGGTGATTTCATATTGAGGAAGAACTCCCAGCTCAGATCTAAAACTTTCTTTATCTTGCAATGCTCTAACTATTCGCCCATCAACTTTTCTATTTCGAGTATTAAAGTCACCAGCAATAATAATATGATCTATGTCAGTATGTTTATTATTAATTTTGCATAACAAATCACTTATTTCTTTTTTTCTTTCATCTTGATCTCTTGAGTCAAGATGAATATTTACCATGGCAACTTTCATGCTACCAATGCTTTGTATAGTGATAGTTCCACCTTTATTTGGATTATTAATCACGTCCCTATAATTTAACTTGTCAATAATAATAGGTGCTGCTATCCCTTTTTTAACCAGTGTAATCTGGGCGGTTGATGCAGGATTGGTGAACAAGGAAAACAGCTCTTTAGGTTTGGTGACTGTCAGCATTTTTTGGGCGCTATTATAGACAATCACATACTTAGACCCATTAATAGTCTCTCTCATTACTCCTGAAAGATTCTTCATTTCTTCCGTAGATATAAAAACAATATCTGATGTACTAGTAAGAATCGACTCACACATATCGCTACTCATTGTTTGGTTCGCATTATTATGAGTAAAAACTTGGATAGTATGAGCGACCTTAGGCTTATCAAAAACACCATATTCCAAGTTGTTTAAGTGTTCTTCATTTGAGTTTAACTCTTGCTCAGGCAAACAGCAGTTAAATATTCTTTTAATATTAAAAGACGGCTGATGCGAACTTTTTTCTGAGCGATTCATTCTGGTACTAGCAGAGGGTGAAAAACTTGAGTTGACTTCCATTATCATATCCATAGTAAATCCTATCAGAGGATTATATAGACATAATAAAAATAAAACTGTGTTCATGAACCTTTATTAATTTAATTCAGGTTGAAAAAAAATAATCTTTAAACATGAAAGAATTTAATCATTTCATTTTTGACATAAAACCTTTCCGGAATTATATAAGCTCACCTCAAGAAAGTTGAAGTCTGTTGATAGTGTATAATGAAAGGCTTTATAAAACTCTTTAATTTGCTAAAAGAAAGTCACTATCTGATTAAACCATATCTAATGTCAGTAGGAGTCTAGGTTCTTGATTAAGGTTCTGAGGTGAACGATGTACCAAACCACAACTTTCATTCCCCTCCCAGCCACTTCCCTTCAACAAAGCTACATCTCCAGTAGACAATCTGTTTATTGCCGACTGTTCACTATATAAACCAGACAAGTGATCGGGTTTCCCCAAGCTACCGGCACCCAATTTGCTGCGGTCCAAACCATCGTTTCCATGCCATTCTGTGGCAGTACCGGTATAAGTTGAAACTAAACGGCAAGGGACATGATCAACGTGAAATTTTGGACACATAGGTTTATTTATACTAGTGAGTCTTAACCCTGCTTCACCCAAATCAAACAAACAACAGAACATATCAACGATTAACGCAATATCTTTAGCAAGTGGCTCTGCACATTCATGGTTTGATAACTTATGCATTATCCAGTCGTCTACATTACTAGACGTAACTGTTTGAACTAACGCCAAATTAGATTCATGAATCAACATATGCTTGATACCATGAATCAGTTTATTAGGAAGGTCTCGTTCCCATACAGCAATGTTATGCTCATCTCGATATATTTCACTCAATACACTTGGCGATTCCGCTATAGGCATTGTTAATTCCGTTGATGTTTTCATAACCTGAAGCATGAACTCTCCCCATTTATAAACGAACTTCCCAATTAGATGGGATACCTAACATCAAAAAAGTTAAGTAACCACCATCAATACCATCGCCAAACATGATATGTTATATCATAACAAAAAATCAACAATCACATTGAACAAAAGTAACTAACACTAAAAATCGACATTTTTGACCTTCAGTGCCAGTTACTCAGCTTATTTACGTAGATGAAGTGCGCGTGTTGGAACATCAGATGAGGCAATTTTAGTTACTCCATTATCACTACTCCACACGTACATATTGATTAGCTGAGATAGGGGAGTTTTTACATACCCTTCACTTGTCACAGACCAGTCAGGGCATACGACCACAGTGCCGGGTAATTCAAGCTCACTATTTATGAGGGTTGAAGAACTCGTAGCGTGCCAATAAGTAATATTATCCAGTGGGATTTTATGATCCATGAGTACATTTCTGACATATGACTTAGTCAAAGTGCTTGAAAAGACGACTCTTGTTGGAGAACTAGAACAAGTTTTAGAACGCACAATACTATGACTAACCGTGTCCAAGTGATGAGATGTCCCTCGACCTTTCGGCAGCCTTTCTGTCGTAAATATAAGGTCATATTCTTCCACTGGAGGACAGTGTTCAAGACTGAAGCTGGTAAAAGAAAGTTCTCGATAATCCAAGGCTTTAAACTCTTTCAAAATACATTCGATGACTCTAGGGCAAAATACATCTTCCACCGCAATATCAAGTCGACGACCTAAGTTAACGCTCTTTAACTGCTCAAATAAGCTTTCATTCATGCTTAGCATCTTTTTAGCATGCTCTAAAAGAATTTTTCCATGTTGAGTCAGCTCAAAACCACCCCTTCTATCAAAGACTTCAACACCTACTGTACTTTCAATTTTTTTTATTTGCTGAGATACCGCAGGCTGAGTCATAAAAAGTGACTCAGCAGCAGCGGTTACACTACGATATTTCGCCACTTTTATCAGTGTTAATAGGTACTTTGAATCAATGAAACACTTAGATTGATGCATAAGGTAAGTCCACCCAACTATAAATGAAGATTAAAAACACTCACTCAAAGCCAGAGCAAGTAGCAAGAAAAGCATGATGAATAAGTACAACCGCTACTTTAGTACATCAGGGTAACTAAGAACCTCTAATAAACAATAAGTTAGAATGTATAGGTCATTCAGTAGAAATCATATACACATATGTTAATTTAATTACACTTCAAATATAAACATATGATATAAAAGGATTTAATTTCAGTTTTATAAAGCCAAACGAATAACACTCACATCTATTGATAAAACAAAAATTAGTATAAATGCAAGAAAATAAATATAAAAATCTGATTATTAAGAAGAAATGGGTACCATATCAAAGAAAATTAACTAGGCGGTGAACTTTACGAGGGCTGCGCTAGATATTGGCAGGTTGATTACATCAGAAGATCATCAGCAATCCTATAAAACGGTGAACTTACTTTTAAATCATTCAATCATAGCAATGACTAGACCTATCATTGGTGTGAAAGTCTTTGAATAAACTCTATAGAATATTGGTTAAAAACTTCAGGACGCTCAATATTGCATACATGGCCACAATTTGGGATCTCAAATAAAGTACTTCTGTCATGGACAGCAACCATCTCTTTGACAGGAGTCAGAAACATGTAATCCAATTCTCCCATCAAGTAGAGAGTCGGAATAGGTAACTCTTTATCTTTAAAGTAACGCATAAGAGGATTCACGTCTGTCGTTAAAATAAACCAACGTTTAAACTCCTTCTGGCAAAGCTTTTTTGCTTCTCGAATAAACAAATGACGAGATTCTTTCTGCGCCTTTTGAGGCATAACAATATAGGCGAATAGACTATACAACCATATGTATGGAACTATGTGTTTAAATAAGTTACCCAATTTTGCCAGTATCTGAGAACGAGTATTCAGTCTGGTGACAGCACCACCTAAAACCATAGACTTAACTCTATCTGCTGACATTTCAGCTAAATTTCTTACTATGATGGTCCCGAGCGACATACCGACAAAATGCGCCGATCCTATTTTTAGATGATCTAAAACTTTAAGTATATCTGCAGTCACTGACTTAAACGTATAGCGATTTGAGATGAGATCTTTGATAAGCGGACGTGACTGGCCATGTCCGCGGAGATCGACCAATAACAAATTAAAGTGTTGTCGATAAGCCTTAATTTGCTTGAACCAGATAGAGGAGCTTCCTCCAGCTCCATGAACGAACACAACCCATTCATCACTTGTGGGATGTAGATAGGTCTTATGAAAAAGTAGCTCTTGAGTCATAGCTCAGATTAAATCCGATTACAAATTCAATTCCGTGCAATATATCACAAATGAAACCATTCATAACTCCTAAAAAATCAATTAATATGTCAGATATCAGGCTGTGCACATAGCTAAGCCATACGACTCATTCACTATACTTTTATATAAGCTCAAATAGTGATCAGCGGCAATACTCCAGCTGAAATTTTGCTTCATTGCATTAAGCTGAACACGGCTAAATTCGTCACGCTGCTGCTCATAGAGCAATAGGGATTCTTGCAGTGTTAGCAACAAGTCACGCGATGTAGGCTGATGAAAAATAAAACCAGTCGCAATCTTAGGATCTGACGCATAATCAAGAACTGTATCTTTAAGCCCACCTACTCCTCGAACAATAGGCAGAGTGCCATACGACATACTATAAATTTGATTTAATCCACAAGGCTCAAACTCTGATGGCATCACAAATACATCCGAGCCAGCTTCTATAAGGTGTGCAAGTTCCTCGCTATAAGCCTCGACAAACTTAAATCGATCACTATGCTTGATTTCAATCTCGATAAGCTTACTCGCTAATTCTGGATCACCTGTGCCAACCATAACAAACTGTACTTTATACTTTAGGAACCGCTCGAGTATGGGTAATAAATACTGAATACCCTTCTGGTTGGTTAAACGGCAAACCATTCCGTACACTGCAATATCTGTACACTCTAACCCCAATTTGATTTGTAAAGCACGTTTACATGCTTGTTTGCCTTTCGTCATACTCTCATGATTAGCTTGATAGCTGACCGGTAAGTAAGGATCCGTGACGGGGCTCCAAACAGAGTAATCACAACCATTTAAAATGCCGACTAAATCCTCCTCACGCGATTTAAATTCCTTCGACATTCCATGACTACCCAGTTCAGTCTTAAGCTCCTCTGCATAAGTTGGACTCACTGCAGTGATTTTGTCAGCTGTCATGACCCCAGCCCTGAGCATTGTGACATGGGTCGAACTCACCGCCGCATCAGGGGCATACCTTGTCTGCATCTCCGGTAAGCAAAGAAGATCGTCATAACTAAAAACGCCCTTGAATACAGCGTTGTGTACCGTGATGACACTCTTCATCTCAGAGTAAAACTTAATTTCCCTATAACGGTATTTTAGAAGGTAGGGTACAAACCCCGTGTGCCAGTCATTGGCATGAACGATATCTGGCCGAAAGCCCAGCTTAGGTAACATATCAAGGCAAGCTGCACTAAAAAATGCAAAACGCTCACCATTGTCACTGTAAGCTTGATTGCTTACCGCATACATTTCGGGGCGATTAAAATACTTAGGACAATCAATAGCATAGACATCTAGGTTTGATACATTTAATTTCAAAACCCTGTATTCAGTGCGTGGCCAATGCTCGAGTTGAGAGTCTAATATGACTTGTGCTTCGTCAAGCTGAGAGATTTGTTGATAGGCTGGTAAAGTAATTCGTACGTCCAGGTCTACAGCGACTAGAGACTCAGGTAAAGCCCTTGCCACATCCGCTAAACCACCACTTTTGATTAAACCTTCTACTTCTGATGCAACATAAAGAACCGACAAATTACTAGTAACCAACTCGCGCTCCTTTCGGAATAACAACAATACCATCATCTGAAACATGGAATCGTTTCTTGTCTTGTTCTAGGTCTACGCCTATTCGGGTGTCAGGAGCAATATCCACATTTTTATCTATGATGACACGACGAAGCACACAGCCTTCACCGACCTTGACATCACCCATCAAGATACTTTCGCTAATATCACAAGCAGAAGCTATATTACTCCGAAAACCTAATACAGATTTCTCTATCCGTGAGCACCTTACATAGCTTCCGTTGCACACTAAACTATCTATGATTTGCACTCGCCTATTGTCAGAGTCACTGAAAGTAGCAGGTGGTAAAGCGGGATAAAAGGTATGCAGTGGCCAACTGCGGTTATAGAGAGAAAAAGGTGCATCTTTCTTCAGCAGATCCATATGAGCCTGCCAGTAGGAATCAATCGTCCCAACATCTCGCCAATAAACCGCTTCTTTCTCGCCAGGAATTCGATTCTGGCTAAAGTCATAGACAAAAACATCTCCACGAGGGAACATTTTAGGAATAATATCCTTACCAAAATCATGAGAAGAGCTTGGGTTATCAGCATCTTCTATCAACTCAGCGAACAGAGGCTGAGCTTCAAATATATAGTTACCCATTGAAACCAGCGCATGCTCTGGGTCCCCAGGTATAGACTTAGGATAAGTGGGCTTTTCTTCGAAACCAATCATCCGATTGTCTTCGTCTATTTCAATCACTCCGAAGCTTGAAGCCTCAGAGAGAGGGACTCGAAGTGCGGAGACTGTCAGTGAAGCGTGTTTCTGTTTATGAAAATCGAGAACCTGTTTAATATCCATTTTATAGATGTGATCAGAACCAAAAATACACACTTGCTCCGGTTCTGCTAACTCCATAAAGCGTAAGTTTTGGTATATTGCATCCGCAGTGCCTTCATACCAACGTTTCCCTGTTCTCATTTGAGCAGGAATAGGATCAATAAATCGATCGGTTATACCACTAATATTCCAACCTTTTTTTAGATGATGAAACAGCGATTGAGATTTGAACTGCGTTAATACATAAATACGCATTAAATCCGCATTAACAAAATTATTCAGGGCAAAATCAATAAGGCGGTAGCTTCCACCAAATGGTACTGCAGGCTTGCTACGAGGTTCAGTCAATGGGCGAAGACGGGAGCCTTCTCCACCCGCGAGGATCATTCCTAACACACCAGCCATTCTATACTCTCCATGCTCGTATACTTTGGACAAGTACCCATTCCAAAGTTTATCGCTATCTTTCAATTGACAAACTTGCCACCGAACAAACATACGAAATAAGTCAGCATCTATGCCCCTGTACATCGATTACATCATGTTCAAGCGTCACGAAATATGCACTCAGTTTACTATAACTTACCCCATTTCCATAAATTTACAATTCAAAACATGTCATACTCCGAGCGTTGGCGCGCAGAGTATGATCAACCTCTAGCCTTAAATCCTTGGATGCTCACTTTGTAACAATAAAAAAGCAGCCACATAATGTGGCTGCTTTGGCGTGTGCATTTTGTTTAGCGTTACTTCACTGACTTTTTACGCTTATCTGTGATTTCCCACTTACCGTCGACGAACAAAGCTGTGTATCCGGATGGTTTACCGTCTATCTCTGACCGTACGTAATTCTCCTTCGATTTACGGCTGAATCGAACTACCATAGAACGCCCGTCAGGATCCTTCTCTGGAGCGGTAGTTAAGTAGTGAAACTTAGGAGAGATACGATCTTTAAACCTAACCAACTCTTCCACTAGTGGAGCGCGAGTTTCACGAGATTTAGGGAAAGTACTCGCAGCAAGAAACAGCCCTGATGCACCGTCTCTTAGAACAAAGTAAGCATCTGAGTTTTCACATGGAAGCTCTGGAAAATGAACTGGATCTTCTTTCGGTGGTGCTACCTCACCATTTTTAAGGATCTTACGAGTGTTTTTACATGACTCACTTGTGCAATCCATGTACTTACCAAAACGCCCGTTTTTCAGCACCATATCACTGCCACACTTATCGCAGTCGACTACAGGTCCATCGTAACCTTTTACAGTAAACTCACCGTGTTCTACGACATAACCTTCACAATTTGGATTATTACCACAAACATGTAGCTTACGCTTGTCGTCGATTAAGTAAGCATCCATCGCTGTTTCACAGATAGGACAGCGTTTTTTAGCACGCAGTGCAGCTGTCTCAACGTCTTCTTCAAGTACGTTGATTATGCCTTCTTCATCGCCTAGGTTTATTGTGGTTTTACAGCGTTCTTTAGGTGGTAATGCATAGCCTGAACAGCCTAAGAATACACCCGTAGAAGCGGTGCGAATGCCCATTTCTCGCGAACATGTTGGACACTCAATATCGGTGTAAACAATATGGTTCGGTCTCATACCGCCATCTTGTTCATCCAACTCTGCTTTTTCCAACTCCCCCGAAAAGTCACCGAAAAAGTTATCTAGCACTTTCTTCCAGTTAGCCTCTCCATCAGCGATTTGGTCAAGCTTTTCTTCCATACGAGAGGTAAACTCGTAGTTCATCAACTCATGGAAGCTATCATCTAAACGATCGGTAACAATCTCACCCATTTTTTCAGCATAAAATCTACGCTGATCTACTTTCACATAGCCACGGTCCTGAATGGTAGAAATGATGGATGCATATGTTGATGGGCGACCTATTCCTCGCTTCTCAAGCTCTTTAACTAAAGCGGCTTCGGTAAATCTTGCAGGTGGCTTGGTAAAATGTTGCTTGGGATCTAAGCTAACCAAGTCAATTTTGTCGCCAACTTGTACCGGTGGAAGAATTTGGTCTTCATTTTTTCCAAGCGGACGTTGAACACGAGTCCATCCATCAAACTTTAGAATTCGGCCTTTTGCCTTTAGAGTATATTCGGCTGCTTTAACACTTACTGTTGTAGAATCATATTTCGCTGGTGTCATTTGACAAGCGACAAACTGATTCCATATTAGAGAGTAAAGCTTGTGTGCATCAGCCTCCATACCAGACAAATCATCTGCCTTAACTGACACATCTGAAGGACGTATTGCCTCATGCGCTTCCTGAGCTCCCTGCTTACTTCCGTAAACATTTGGCTTAGCAGGCAAGTATGGTTCACCAAACTCGTCTGTAATAAACTGGCGCGCAGCTTCGACTGCCTCAGAGCTTAAATTTGTCGAGTCAGTTCGCATATAAGTAATATAACCAGCTTCATACAGGCGCTGGGCAAGCATCATGGTTTTTTTCACACCATAACCAAGACGTGTACTCGCCGCTTGTTGCATGGTCGACGTAATGAAAGGTGCAGAAGGCTTGCTCGATGTAGGTCTGTCCTCTCGCTTACAAACCTCATAAGCTGCATTTTCCAATACTGATATAGCTGACTGAGCTTGCGCCTCATTTTCTGGCTTAAAGGCTACACCGCCTTTTTGCGCTACCTGAAGACGAAAATCTGATTTATCTGCCGTCTTAGTATCTGCGTGGATATCCCAGAATTCCTCTGGGATAAAAGCATTAATTTCTCTTTCTCGTTCAACAAGCAGCTTAACAGCAACGGATTGTACTCGCCCAGCAGACAATCCACGTGCCACTTTTTTCCAAAGTAGCGGCGAGACCATAAAACCAACAACACGGTCCATGAAGCGTCGAGCTTGTTGAGCATTCACACCATCCATGTTCAACTCACCAGGTGTTTCAAAAGCCTGCTGAATCGCGTTTTTGGTGATTTCGTTAAAGACTACTCGTTTGTATCGCTCTCCATCCCCACCGATGATCTCGCGAAGGTGCCAAGCGATAGCCTCTCCCTCACGGTCCAAATCGGTTGCGAGATAAACACTATCAGCATCCTTAGCTAATTTTTGTAACTCAGCAACAACTTTCTCTTTACCCGGTAAGATCTGATAGTTAGGCTCCCAGCCGTTAAACGGGTCGATACCCATTTTTTTAATCAGCGCCTTACGATCTTTTTCTTTTTTGATCCGAGCTTTTTCTTCCGCACTCAAACCTTTGGTAGAGATTGCCGCTGCTTTTTGACCAGTACTTTGACCAGCCGTAGGTAGGTCTCGCACATGACCCACGCTGGACTTTACAATAAAGTCCTTACCTAAATACTTATTGATGGTTTTAGCCTTAGCTGGCGACTCCACAATAACGAGTGACTTACCCATATTGACTCAAGTGTCCTTTATATGACCCGGCCTCATAACGCACGGCATACTTAAAATGTTAATTCTTTTTTACTATCGAGTGAGAAATCCAGAAGATCAATATCTTTTTTGAAATCCACGACTAAGTGGTCGACAATTCATCGAATCACAACTCACCTCTTCAAAAGGCCCCACATACTAGCCGCGGCTTGGATACTTCTGCTAATACAAGCGAGAAAATTTTGCCACCGCTCACAAAATAAGAGCCATTGCACTAGTTGCCTTGGTTGATCTACCTCAAAGGCTAAAAATGCAACTTCATATACACTCTTCTCTATCTACAGATAGCAATAGAGCATGAGTAATAATAGATGAACCAGAGAAAAGTCATTTCAAAATTCGAACTTTTATTGATTGCCAATCATCTGATTCAAGCGCACGACAATTACATTGCTGGTATGAGAGCAGATGAAGTTGAGGAAAAAGATGGTGTCCTCGTTTTTAAGGGCCAATGTTTTCTCGACACAAATGGTTTACCCACACCAAACTCACCATCAGCTTTCAATATACTGAAATATCTTACTCTTCACTTATCTAATGACTTTACATTGAGACAAAGCTAGATTCTTACAACATATTAGTTGCAATATTATGCAGCCCCAAATAATCTTCAGGGCTGATGTGCTTTAAACACTGAGTGAAGAAAGCTTGTCAAAATAATCCGGAAAAGTTTTTGAGGTACATTTCGGATCGTTAATCGTAACAGGCGTATCGCTAAGTGCTACAAGAGAAAAACACATTGCCATCCTGTGATCGTCATAAGTATCGATCTTCGCATGAAAGAGCTGATTTGGAGGCGTCACCACAATATAATCTTCGCCCTCTTCAACTTCTGCTCCGACTTTGCGTAATTCTGTCGCCATAGCTGCCAAACGATCGGTTTCTTTAACTCGCCAGTTATAGACGTTGCGAATTGCTGTCGTTCCTTCAGCAAACAAAGCAGCGGTTGCAATAGTCATGGCAGCATCAGGAATATGGTTAAAGTCCATATCAATCGCTTTTAGTTCGCCTACTCGAGAGATGACATAATCATCGCCCCACTCAATATCAGCTCCCATCTTCTCTAGCGCATCGGCAAACTGGATATCACCTTGAATGCTGTTGCGACCAATACCCGTGACTTTTATTTCCCCCCCTTTGATTGCTGCTGCTGCCAAAAAGTAAGAAGCCGACGAAGCATCACCCTCAACAAGAAACTCACCAGGAGAAACATAAGACTGCCCGTGGCGAATGGTAAATTCCTGATAATTATGATTTTCTACCTGAACACCAAACTGTGACATGATGTGTAGAGTAATGTCGATATAGGGTATAGAAACCAAGTCACCAATGATCCTAATGGTAATATCTTCCTTTGCCATGGGTGCAGACATCAAAAATGCGGTTAAAAATTGGCTTGATATCGAACCATCTATTTCAATCACGCCCCCGTTTAGACCTGTCCCTTTAATCTTTAGCGGCGGATAATCCTCATTCTCTAAATACTCTACCTTTGCACCAGCTTGTCGAAGCGCTTGCACTAAGTGACCTATGGGTCTCTCTTTCATGCGTGGCTCGCCTGTTAAAACATACTCGCCCGTTCCCAAGCAAAGAGCCGCTGCAAGAGGACGCATCGCCGTCCCTGCATTGCCAAGAAACAGCTCTAATACGTCTTTGGAGTCGAATGGCTTGCCTCGACCTTCAACTTCGCACACTGTCTTATCTTGCGAGAGCGTGTAATTCACTCCGAGCTTAGTCAGCGCGTTCAACATGTGACGAATATCATCGCTGTCGAGAAGGTTAGTCAAACGAGTTGTCCCTTGCGCTAAAGCAGCAAGCAGTAGTGCGCGATTTGAAACACTTTTAGAGCCTGGCAAGTTCACTTCGCCATGAACTTTACTGATGGGTTGTAACGTAAGGCTTTCCATTTAATTCTGAGATTCCTTGATTATGCAAGCACTGAAAATTATTAGTAACGGCAGCGTAACCAAAATTGACATCTAAAACCAGACCAAAGTCACAATTAGTGTCGATATTTTTTTGGTTTAACGAGTTAACTGCAAGCAAATCAATACTCTTTGTCTACCCTAACTCCATTGTCAAAATACAGTATGCGTACTTTGTCACCGCGTTCAAACAGCATGCTATTGTCGACATCTTGAATGACATCAATAAGCTTACCCTTGTCTGTTTTAATCAGTAATTCAACCAACTTGTATTCCACTTTGTATTCTTGGTTTGCCATATTATGTGCAACTCCTGCACCGGCAACAGCTCCAACTGCTGTCGCCACCTGCTTGCCTGTTCCACCACCAAATTGGTTACCAACAATACCTCCTACAACTGCGCCCAGTAGAGTCTCCCAACCCGACGATTCTGCCTTTACGACATCCTGCTGAGTCAAATATCGCACAGAGTCTATACTTCCAAAGACAACCTCATTGACAGGTCTAGCCTTATTTCTCTCATAAGCTGCATTGGCAAAGAGTGGTAAAATGAATAAAATCAAAAGCCATTTTCTCATCATAATTCTCCTATATTATGGCCATTTATCTAACTGAACTCGATAGTGATAACCTATGGTTCCCCTCCCCACATGAAGCGCTTCATGATCCTAATGGACTGCTCGCTTATGGAGGAGACTTAACACCTGATCGTTTACTTCTGGCCTACCAACATGGCATTTTTCCATGGTATAGCGAAAACGACCCAATACTTTGGTGGAGTCCATCACCACGAGCTGTCTTTGATCCTAAGACATTCAAACCTTCTAAAAGTCTTAAAAAATTTCAAAGAAAGAATGAATATCAAGTCAGTATTAATATGGCAACAGAAACTGTCATTGAGCAATGTGCTTCGACGCGTTCTGCCGATGAAACATGGCTGACTAATGACATGCAGATCGCCTATAAAAAGCTTGCGACTATGGGCCACTGCCATTCTGTGGAGGTATGGCAGAATAACAAAATAATCGGTGGATTATACGGTATTTCAATCGGGCAGGTATTTTGTGGAGAGTCTATGTTTAGCCTCAAAACTAACGCCTCAAAAATTGCGCTTTGGTATTTCTGTCAACATTTTACGGCGATGCGAGGAAAGCTAATCGATTGTCAGGTAATGAATAAACACCTCAAGTCTCTTGGAGCAATGGAGTTAGAGCGAGAAGAATTTATACAAAGCCTGCTATCATTAAAACAGGAAAAACTTGTTGCGAGCAGTTATAAGCCGCAGTGGATTAAGTTGTCTTCAGAGGAGAATCCATGAGTTCTGACCTGCAACAAATTCGTATAGGATTAACCGATAGTCATCAGTGCAGCTATCTTGCCGATAAACAAGAACGTGTAGCCGTCGCTCTCGATCCGACCATGCACACGGCTTCGGGTTATGAAGTGTTGTTGGCCAATGGTTTTCGTCGTAGTGGCGATACCATTTACAAGCCACATTGTGACCAGTGCCAAGCGTGTCAACCCATCAGATTATCTGTACCAGATATCGAGCTTTCAAAGAGTCAAAAGCGCTTGCTTAACAAAGCTAAGCACCTTTCATGGGAACTGAGAGACGAAATGATACCTGGTTGGTTCGAATTATATTCAAGCTATATTGAAGCGCGTCACAAAGGTGGAACCATGTATCCACCAAAACAAAATGAATTTGTTCACTTCTCCCACTGTAAATGGCTGAATACGCAATATTTACATATCTATGATCAAGATAAGTTAGTTGCAGTAGCAGTAACAGATATCTTATCCAATTCCATCAGTGCTTTTTACACCTTTTTTGACCCTCACTACCCATTATCCCTAGGAACACTAGCAGTATTGTTCCAAATAAAAGACTGTCAGCAACAGGGAAAACAATGGCTCTATCTTGGCTATCAAATCGACGAATGCCCCGCAATGAATTATAAAGTCCGTTTTCAACGCAATCAAAGGCTAGTAAATCAGCGTTGGCAAGGGTAGAATACGTCCCAAATTTATTGATTTCATTTTAGTTGGCATAATGCTGGCGGAAATTATCCATTTCTAAAAGAGGATTAAATGGCTAAAGAAGACGTTATTGAGATGCAAGGCACTGTCCTTGATACTCTTCCAAACACAATGTTCCGTGTTGAGCTAGAAAACGGTCACGTAGTTACAGCTCACATCTCCGGTAAAATGCGTAAAAACTACATCCGTATCCTTACTGGTGATAAAGTTACTGTTGAGATGACTCCTTACGACCTATCAAAAGGCCGTATCGTCTTCCGTGCTCGTTAATCTCAGATTATCGAATACAACAAAAAACGGAGCCTAGTGCTCCGTTTTTTGTTGTATTCGATACTATAGGCTATTTACCTAGGGCCTCTTTGTAATGCTGTCGGCAAACCGAGACATATCTATCATTGCCACCGATAGCAACCTGATCCCCCTGTGCTATCGCATTGCCATTTTCATCGGTTCGAATAACCATATTAGCTTTACGACCACAGTGACAAATAGTTTTGAGTTCAATCAACTTATCAGCCCATGACAACAAATACTTACTGCCTTCAAACAATTCTCCCAAAAAGTCTGTTCTCAAACCATAACAAAGCACTGGTATATTAAGCTTATCAACCACTTCTGTTAGCTGGTAGACCTGCTGCTTTGATAAAAACTGACATTCATCAACGAGGATACAATGACGCTTCTGAACCTCATCCAGAGCAGCGATTTCTTGATAGAGATTCGTATCAGTTCGAAATAGTTGCGCGTCAGACTGCAAGCCTATACGAGAGCTCACTTTACCAATCCCATACCTGTCATCCAAAGCCGCTGTGTATATAAGAGGAGTCATCCCTCGCTCTTGATAGTTAAATGATGATTGAAGAAGTGTGGTGGATTTACCCGCATTCATTGCCGAGTAGTAGAAATACATCTGAGCCACTGGTTGATTACCCTAAACTTGTGGATAGAAAGAAAAAGGGCTGAATCAACAGCCCTAAAAATATTCGCTATTTACGACGCCAAGTCGTGCCTGAGGCGCCATCTTCAAGCACAATCCCCATAGCAGTCAACTTGTCACGAGCAAGATCGGCATTCGCCCAATCTTTTGCTGCTCGCGAATCATTACGAAGTTTAATAAGTGCCTCGATTTCAGTGGCTTCACTATCATCGCCTGCTTGCCCTTTTAAAAAGGCTTCCGGCTCTTGATGTAAGATACCGATAATGTCGGCAAGCTCTCGCATCAATGAACCCAAGGCACTCGCCTGCTCGAGATTGTCATTTTTTATTCGGTTGATATCACGTGCCATATCAAACAATACTGAGTATGCTTCTGGCGTATTGAAATCGTCATTCATCGCGTCGGTATAACGCTTAACATATTCCTCACCACCAGCGGATGACACAGTTAAGTCCAAACCACGCAAAGAAGTATACAGACGTTCCAAAGAAGCTCTTGCTTGATTCAGGTTTTCTTCACTGTAATTAAGTTGACTGCGATAATGTCCTGACATCAAAAAGTAACGCACAGTCTCTGCATCATAATGACCCAGCACATCACGAATCGTGAAGAAGTTGCCAAGTGATTTCGACATCTTTTCTTTGTCGACCATCACCATACCGCTGTGCATCCAAGTGTTAACATATTGAGTGTCATGCGCACAGCATGACTGTGCAATCTCATTTTCGTGGTGTGGGAACTGGAGATCAGAGCCTCCACCATGAATATCAAAGTGATTACCGAGAATGGAAGAATTCATGGCAGAACACTCGATATGCCAACCTGGACGACCCGCGCCCCAAGGCGATTCCCAAGTTGGTTCACCTGGCTTTGACATTTTCCAAACCACAAAATCAAGTGGACTACGTTTAGCTGTTTCTACGTCTACCCGAGCACCCGCTTGTAGCTGGTCTAAATCTTGTTTTGACAGCTTACCGTACTCATCAAATTTCGCGACTTCAAACATAACATCGCCGTTGTCAGCCACATAAGCAAACCCTCGCTGAATGAGCTTTTCAACCAATGCAATGATTTCGTCAATATACTCTGTTGCGCGCGGCTCAATGTCTGGGCGTTTCATATTGAGCGCATCAAAATCGGCATGCATTTCGCCAATTAAGCGCTCAGTCAACGATTCGCAGCTTTCACCGTTTTCATTCGCGCGCTTAATGATCTTGTCATCAATGTCCGTAATGTTGCGGACAAACGTCAGATCATAACCAAGATAACGCAAATAGCGAGACACAACGTCAAAAGAGACAAAAGTGCGCCCGTGACCAATATGACAGAGATCATAGATGGTGACCCCACAGACATACATTCCAATTTTGTTGGCATTAATTGGTGTAAATTCCTCTTTTTGTCTCGTGAGTGTGTTGTATATCTTTAACATGATCTCTATCTAATTATTGTGAATATGAAATAGTACCTCAGTATAACAATATGCATGCTTAGAGATCATCCCTCAAATGTTGAAAAAAGTACGATTAAAGCCACTAATCCTCTAATACCTCCATTATTCACATACAAAATTAGTGAAACTTCATATAGAATTCACACTTTAAGTCAAAAATGAAAACTAAGGACATCATCATGATCACCCTTCACACTAATTTTGGTGACATTAAAGTTGAACTAAACGAAGACAAAGCACCTGAAACCTGTGCTAACTTTTTGCAATACTGCCGTGATGGTTTTTATGACAACACACTCTTTCACCGTGTTATTGATGGTTTCATGATCCAAGGTGGTGGCATGGAGTCTGGCCTACGTGAGAAAGAAACGCGTGCTCCGATTAAAAACGAAGCTAATAATGGCTTGAGCAATAAAGTGGGCACCCTAGCGATGGCTCGTACCATGGAGCCGCACTCAGCAAGTTCTCAATTTTTCATCAATGTAAGCAACAATACCTTCTTAGATTTTCGTAGCGAAAGCATGGATGGTTGGGGCTACTGCGTTTTTGCCGAAGTGACCGAAGGTATGGACATCGTTAACAAGATTAAAGAAGTCAGCACAGGTTCTTATGGTATGCACCAAGACGTACCGCTTGATGATGTATTAATCACTGGCACGACTATAGAAGAGTAAGTACGGTGAGGGAGAGTATATAACTCTCCCTTTCCACGTATTCTGGTTGACATGTAACTATGACCAAATTATTTATTTCCGATCTTCACCTGTCTCCATCTCTACCTGAAATTACCGATTGTTTCGTTCGCTTTATGCGTGATGAGGCTATTCACGCCGATACCCTATATGTTTTGGGTGACTTGTTTGATTTTTGGATAGGTGATGACGACCGCTCAGAGTTTGCTAATCAAATTCGTGAAGAGTTCAAACGTCTTACATCCACTGGGGTAGACTGCTATTTCACCCAAGGTAATCGAGACTTTCTTATCGGTAAACGCTTCGCGGCTGATACAGGGATTTCACTTCTGGGAGATGAGACTGTCATTGATCTCTATGGTAAGAAAGCCGTTATATTGCATGGAGATACATTGTGCACCCAAGACATACAGTATCTCAAATTTCGCGACATAGTGCATAAACCTTGGCTACAATGGCTATTCAATCTTATTCCGATGTTTATCAAAAAAAAGATTGTCAAAAAAGTACAAACTGACATTCGTTCAGACAAGCAACACAAACCATTAGAAATCATGGATGTAACCCAATCTGAAGTCGAGTCTGTACTAGACAGGTACCAAGTCGAACTGATGATTCATGGGCATACTCATAGACCCAGTATCCATAAATTCGGCACCATAGAAAACCAAAGAACCCGGATTGTGCTTGGTGATTGGTACAGTCAAGGCTCGGTGCTTGTCTTTAGCAAAGAGGGCTATGCTCTTGAACAAAGATCTTTTCATCAAAAACCTTAGACATAAGTCCTTATGTTTTCCTCATTTCGATAATACAACGCACTACCGGAGCTAACATGGATACTTGTCCTTGCGGCACAAATAAAGACTATGCGAATTGCTGTGAACCTATTCATAATGATCATGCTAAGGCCAAAACGCCAGAGCAGCTGATGCGTTCTCGCTACAGTGCTCATGTTAAACACTTGGTCGATTATGTTGTTGCAACCTATCACCCAAGTTGCGAAGCACAAATGCAAAGAGAGGCGATTCAACAATCGGTGGAAAGTGAATGGTGTGAGCTGGAGGTCGTCAAGGTCGAAGATGGAGTCCATGCCCAAGAAGGGTTCGTTACCTTTAAAGCTTACTTTACAGAGCAAGGTATCAAACACTGCCTTGAAGAGCGCTCACGCTTTATAAGAGAAAATGATCTCTGGTTTTACATAGATGGTACTTTCCCGAACAGCCCTTCATTAGATAAATCGGCTAATAGCAAAGTAGGCCGAAATGACCCCTGTACCTGTGGTAGTGGTAAAAAATACAAAAAGTGCTGCGGTTAATTATCAATAACAAGAAATCTCCTCAGATAGAAGGCGAAGAGCCTTCTATCACATCAGAGCGAATGCTAGGCTTGATTAGGGTTAACCCTCAAAATGTCATCTTGATCATCAGCAAACTGTTTTTTTAGCTCAGACTTTGATTTGAAACTCACCTCACCACCTTTGGCAACTGTCATATGCTGAGCTTCTGAGTTGTGCTTTGACTGATACAACATCACAGCTTGCATACATGAGTCTCGTTGCTGCTGAGAAAGTGGTGTACCCTCAGGCCATTTACCTGTTTCAACAGCATACAAAAGACGCTCATATGCTTCTGGTGTAATCGCATTAACTAACTGCTCTGCGTCCATGGTCTATCCTTAAGTTGTAACTAATATGAGAAAAACATAACCAGCAAGCGATCTGAGTCAAGATTACGTGCTGAGATAAGTGTAACGGATCACAAGCAATTATAAATATGAAGCCATTAAAATTATTCGTAATAGTTGTTCTAGCTGCTGCTGTCACTGGATGTTTCGAAAATAGAAGAAATACTGATCAGCTTTGTAAGGACAACCCAAAACTTCGCTGCGAGAGAATGAATCAAAATGATGGTCAGTGCAAACTACCACGTACTAAGCTCATCTGGCATAGATATGACTCATTCCGAAATCCATCAGATGTGATGTTAATCAAAGAGTATGCGTTAACCGCAGAATATAAAAAATGCATAGAGCTCGCTTCACAGATTCAAACCATAGATCAAGCAGATTTGCGAAGAAAGCGTTTCAATGCACTGGTCAATGCAGGTGAAGACCTCGAGACTCTTGTGGAAGAGATTAGAAAGTCCTCATCCCCTGATGCTCTATATTTCTTGTGGAGTCAGACCGGCGATGAAAGTGCACGTAGAAGCTTCTTACAGCTTGAAGGGAAACCTGCCTTAGAGACAGCAGAAATGCAGTACGCCCTTGCGACTTTCTACACCAGTCGCGACTTAGAAAAAACCATTAAACTGCTCAACAAGTCTCTTGAGCTGAGCGATGGAGATAACCTTAATACGGACATATTCAAATCACTTGCCAGTATCAATTACCAGCTAAATCAAAAAGAGCAGGCTTACGTTTGGGCCATGGTTGCCAGTGCGTTTGAAGTCCCTGTTATCGCCTCAACACAAGAAATGAAATTACTCTACGGGTTTAGTGAAGATAAATATGATCAGCTTGATGACATTGCAGATGATATCAAAAGTGCGCTTGATAGTGGCAAATACAAACGCAGTATGATGCCCAAGTTCAACTGAAAGAATGGAACAAGTAGCGGTGATTTATTCACCGCTTTGTTCTGATTTGTTGAAAATTAACGACACTGAGTTAACACAAAATCGCTCACCTGTAGTAGCAGGCCCATCAGGGAAAACATGCCCCAAATGGCTATCACATACTGCACAACGAATTTCTGTCCTTACCATTCCGTGACTCAAATCTTCTATATAGCGAATAGCTTGGTCGTTAATCGGCGCATCGAAACTTGGCCAACCACACCCAGAGTCATATTTATTATCTGACTGAAACAAGGCACTATCGCAGCAGGTACATTGATATACCCCAGTGTCTTTATTATGCAGTAATTTGCCGGAGAACGGTGCTTCAGTACCTTGCATGCGACATACTCGATATTCTTCATCAGACAACCTGTCACGCCAGTATTCATCAGGTTTGTTAATTTTTTCTTTTGCCTGTTCCAATTTTATTTCTCCCTCGAAAAAGGATTCAACTCGTTGACTTTATCGTTGTAAAAACTTGCGCTAGTGAGTGTTTGTAGCACATACTTTAGAACCGTGAAAGGATGGTTAGACACTCACCATCGATGAACGCATCCAAGCTATCTTATGTCAACTGGTTAAGAAAAAAACCCACAATCCGCTCAAAAGATAGTCAAATAATACTTGTTATGAAAAAAAGCGACGCTTTTTTTTGACTTTAAACAAGTTAAGTCCGATTATCTGTTGCAGATTTTGACTGGATTCTGTAATTTTACTACCAGTTATCTTTAATCAGAAATTAAGTTGTGGAGCAACTATAATGACTATCAAAGTAGGTATTAACGGTTTTGGCCGTATCGGTCGTTTCGTATTTCGTGCAGCACAAGAGCGCAACGACATCGAAGTTGTGGGTATCAACGACCTAATCGATGTAGAATACATGGCGTACATGCTTAAGTACGATTCAACTCACGGCCGTTTCAATGGTACTGTTGAAGTTGAAGGCGGTAACTTAATTGTAAACGGTAAGACGGTACGTGTTACTGCAGAGCGCAACCCAACTGAGCTTAAGTGGGATGAAATTGGTGTTGATGTTGTCGCTGAAGCAACTGGTATCTTCCTAACAGACGAAACTGCGCGTCAGCACATTACTGCAGGTGCAAAAAAGGTAGTTCTAACTGGCCCTTCTAAAGATGCGACACCTATGTTCGTTATGGGCGTTAACCATGCTTCTTACGCAGGCCAAGACATAGTTTCTAACGCTTCATGTACAACAAACTGTCTCGCTCCTATCGCAAAAGTTCTTAATGACAAATTCGGTATTGAGTCTGGTCTAATGACAACAGTACACGCGACTACAGCAACTCAAAAAACAGTAGATGGCCCTTCAGCAAAAGACTGGCGCGGTGGTCGTGGTGCTTCTCAAAACATCATTCCATCTTCAACAGGTGCAGCTAAAGCCGTAGGTGTTGTACTTCCTGAGCTAAATGGCAAACTAACTGGTATGGCATTCCGCGTACCTACAGCTAACGTTTCTGTTGTTGACCTAACTGTAAACCTGAAAGAAGGTGCATCTTACGAAGCTGTTTGTGCAGCAATGAAAGAAGCTTCTGAAGGTGAGCTAAAAGGCGTTCTAGGTTACACTGAAGACGCAGTCGTTTCTCAAGACTTTATCGGTGAAGTGCAAACTTCAGTATTCGATGCAAAAGCGGGCATCGCTCTTACTGACAAGTTTGTTAAAGTTGTATCTTGGTACGATAACGAAATCGGCTACTCAAACAAAGTTCTCGATCTAATCGCACACATTTCTAAGTAACGCGATTAATTTATAGCTTTATGATAAAGGCGGCCACTGAGTCGCCTTTTTTGCATTTAAAGCAAAACATGCATAGATAAAACCGAGTAATAAGTACTATATCTACCTTCCGCGCTGGCAGAGGAAACCTAGACATGGATTTAAACACGCTTCCACCTATAACCGTATTAACGAACAACATCACTATCGTCGAAGTAGACCAAGTAAAAATCATCCGGGTAATCCATGACAAAGCGACCGCTGGTATCGCGCTGCATGGCGGACATATTGTCTCGTATAAACCCACGGGGCAAAAAGATCTCATCTGGATGAGTGAAAGAGCAATTTTTGACGGTAAAACAGCACTCCGTGGGGGTATTCCTGTGTGCTGGCCATGGTTTGGTCGGATTGCTTCCCCTTCTCATGGCTTTGCAAGAACAACCGAGTGGTCATTACTACAACATAGGGAAAACGATCACGGAGTAGTTATCGAGCTTGGGTTGAGTCCCTCAGAGAAAAGTCTGGAGATATGGCCATTTCAATTTGACGCTCGACTTATCATCGAAGTTGGAGAAGAGCTAAACCTTACTTTGAGTGTCTCCAATGCAGATGTAAAACCATGGAGGTTTTCAGCTGCTCTTCATAGCTATCTTAATGTGAGTGATATTCGCGATGCCATAATCACAGGAGCGGGTTCTGAGTATAAGGATAACCTACAAGGTCAAGCTCGCTGTACAGGTCATGATCCACTGCAGTTAACCGAGACCATTGATAGGGTATATACTCACCCCAACAAAAAAATATGCCTTAAGGATGCGGGTTACAACAGAGGATTAGTTATTGAAAACCAAGGCCATAATTCAGCTGTACTATGGAACCCTTGGCAACAAGGGTCAACAGATTTATACGACATGGCTGACCATGGTTATCTTACCATGATGTGCATCGAATCGAGCCTTCACGCATCAAGCCTAGAGCAAGGTAAAGAGCTACAACCTGGGGAAAGTCACCAACTCTCAACAAAGCTATCTATTGCTTGAACTCAAGCCACATATCTCTATGTATGTGGCTACACTATTGTCATGGTTTGAACCCTATCTTCCTGTTAAAATCCATCACAATTACTCCAATGCGAAATTGTTATGTCTTATTCTTGTCCTCTTTGCGAACACAGTCTGACTCTCACCGAACGCTCTTATCGTTGTGAAAATAATCACTCATTTGATATTGCCAAAGAAGGCTACGTCAACCTAATGCCGGTTCAACACAAACGGTCAAAAGACCCCGGCGACAACAAAGAGATGATGCAGGCACGTCGCCATTTTTTAGAAAGAGGCTATTATCAGCCCATGCAGAGTAAGGTTGCGCAAATCTGCGCGCAGTATTTAAAAAACTCTCAGCACAAGCTACTCGATATAGGTTGTGGCGAAGGCTATTACACCAATGGAGTTTCATGCCAACTAAAGAATCAGCACCCTAACGCTGTTACTTATGGCCTTGATATATCGAAAGTTGCTATTCGTTATGCTTCAAAACGCTATCCAAATTGCCAATTCAGCGTGGCATCGAGTGCACGCCTACCTTTTGAAGATAAATGCCTTGATGCAGTTCTCAGAATCTATGCACCGTGCAGCCCCAGCGAACTCGAGCGTGTTCTTTGCTCTGGCGGTATTGTGGTTACCGTAACTCCTGGTGCGCGGCACTTGTACCAACTGCGAGAAAAGCTGTATGAAACCGTTAATCTGCATGATGAGAGTCCCGAGGAACTCGATGGCTTTGAGCTAGAGCAACAGGTAGCATTAAATTATGTTATGACGTTAGAAAATGGCGACGCAGATACTCTTTTACAAATGACACCCTTCGCATGGAAAGCCGACTCAACACTCCGCCAGTCATTGGCATCTGAGGAGTCATTTGAATGCGAGGCCGATTTTATTATCCGAATCTATCGTAAACACTAGTAGCTATTGGTAGTATAGATAAACCGTAATTATCACCTTCTTTCGAAAAAGCATATGTATAAATTCATTAGCTTAGCTTTGGTCTCCTTGAGTCTAACGGCTTGCTCGACTTCATCGCCAAAGCAAACTGAGACTTTCTACGACTACCAACTTTTCTCCCCAAGTGCTATCCCTATTTCTTTGCATAAGCTTCCTCAAGATATCCTTGAAGCCGATGTGATTCTGGTGGGAGAGCTGCATTCCCATAGCGGTATTCATCATTTTCAAACCGATTTGTTCAACACTCTATCCGCTCAAGAACGAACAACTGCCCTATCCATGGAGCAGTTCTCACGAGATTCACAACCTGTTATTGAACAATACCTAAATGGCGAAATAGGTGAGCAGACTCTAATAAGGGAAGCAAATGCTTGGCCCAACTACGAAAGTGATTACCGTCCGATAGTTGAACTCGCCAAAGCTCGTCAACTCGATATTATTGCTGCTAATGCCCCGAAAAATATTGTTCGTTGTATCGGCAAGCAAGGCATATCATACCTAGATAAGCTCAACCCAGAGCAACGCGCTACAGTCGCTACTCATGTAAATACACAGCCAAGTCTGTATAAAGATAAATTTATGGCTTCCATGCACCATGGTGTGAATGAAAAAGCAGAGCGATACTACGAAGCGCAAATCACTTGGGATGAAACCATGGCTGAAAGCATCACAGACTATTTGCAGTTTAACCCCAAAGCACAAGTTCTTCATATTGGCGGGAAGTTTCATATCGAGAAAGGGCTGGGAATAAAAGCTTCTATAGTGGCACGTCAACCCAACTTAAAAGTCGTGGTTATTACGCCCAATGACGAGGTTATCTCAAACAGTCAGGATTATCAGCTTGAAGTACTCCCCTTTCCTTACCGATATATAAAAGAGGAAAATTGGCTAAAGGAATCCAAGCATTTAAATAAGAGAAATGATGACTTAGTTTGCCTATAATCACAGCTTTTCCTTCTGGCGTATGGCTGATTCATAAATATCGAAATCAGCCTACACTTCCCCTTTCTTAACTCTTTTATCTATTCTTTATCGTCTATCATTATTATCGGCATACTTTGTGCTTGGATAGATTTCAGGCAAATACGGTATTTTTTGCACAAGTTTTCCTTTGAACGGCCGATATTAACCCTGAGGATGATGTAAGGAGATCGCTATGACACCAGTAGGAATGGAGCCAGCCAAGCTGCCCCCTACCCAGCAGGTCAAGCCTCAAGCGAATCAAAGCGAGTTGAGCCAAAGCTCGGCACCGCTTAAGGTAGAGCAGAACAAAGTCACACTTTCAGAAGAAGGAAAAGCACTGCTGGCGGCTTTACAAGAGCTAGACAAAGAATCCAAAGCAGCTGAAAAAGAGAACAAAACTGTTGGAGATAAAGTCGAATCGTTTACTCACGGAGCTCTAGGTATCGACAAACCCGATGAAATAGAAAAAGAAGAAGATGGTGCCTACTCAGCGGGGCAATATCTTTCCGCAGCGGCAACGGTTGGTGGATTTCTTCTAGCACTGGTGTAATAAAGAAAATGTAATCAAAACAGGCAAGCTCTGATGAGTAATCATTAGATCCGCACTCTATCTGGTGCGAGTCAGACCTGTGTACTCCAATAACCGACCAGTTACCACCAATACAACATGCACCGCGCCTTAACCCTCAGTAAATCAAACGCTTCTCAAATCCAACACAAAGAATAAACATAAAATTAAGCCTGTTGATCATAGGATTAATCAATGTAAAGTGGGTCAATAAAATCACAGCATCAATAGGACCACCATGAAACATTTTACCAAACCTATTTTCACAGCAATGGTCACTTCTGCCTTTTCTTGTAACCTAGTTTCTGCAGAAATTAAAAACGTTATCTTAATGATTGGCGACGGTATGGGCCCTCAACAAGTGGGTTTACTTGAAACCTACGCAAACAGAGCGCCAAATTCGATATACAAAGGACAACCAACAGCACTATTCCAACTTGCTCAAGAGGGCGTGATTGGCTCCTCATTAACTCACCCAGAAGATGCTATCGTGGTTGATTCTGCATGTTCTGCAACCATGCTCTCTACAGGGGTCCATACTGGCTCTGAAGTCATTGGCATCGATGCACAGGGCAACCATGTCCAAACTGTATTAGAAAAGGCAAAAAGTTTAGGCAAAGCAACAGGACTTGTCTCAGACACTCGCCTAACCCATGCAACACCAGCATCTTTCGCTGCTCATCAAGCTCATCGCTCTCTAGAGAATGAAATTGCCACAGATATGCTGGAGACAGGTGCCGATGTAATGCTATCAGGGGGACTTAGACACTGGATTCCACAATCAACGAATGACAAAGGCGAAGTGTACAACCAGCTGAAAGAGCTGACTCAAGGTGATATCTACCTCAAGTCCAAACGCAAAGACGAACGTAACCTTCTAACTGAAGCGCAGCAAAATGGCTACCAATTAGTATTCAATCGACAAGCGATGAAAACCTCATCGAATGAAAAATTGCTCGGACTATTTTCGTACTCAGGAATGGACGATGGCATTACATACAGCGCCAATAAAGATGATCCCAAACGTACTCAGCCTAGCTTGAAGGAAATGACTAGCAAAGCTTTAGAAGTACTGTCAAAAGATAAAGATGGTTTCTTTCTAATGGTTGAAGGCGGACAAATAGATTGGGCTGCACACAGCAATGATGCGGGCAATATGCTGCATGAAATGCTTAAATTTGATGAGGCTATTAACACGGTTTATCAATGGGCAAAAGGTCGTAACGACACTCTTGTTATCGTCACAGCCGATCATGAAACGGGCTCCTTTGGTTTCAGTTATTCTTCTAAAAACCTTCCTAAACCACAAAAACGCGAGGGCGAGGCATTCTCAAATAAAGATTATGCCCCAAACTTTAACTTCGGGTCATTTGAGCTGCTTGATAAACTGTATCAACAAAAGAAGAGCTACTATGGCATGGTCAGTGAGTTTGAACAATTGGATAAAAGCCAGCAAACCGCCGTCAAGTTTGCCGAGATTGTGAATACCAATACGAAGTTTCCTATCACTTCTGCTCAAGCAGAAAAGGTTTTAGCCAATAAACCCAATCCATATCGCCTAGCTGGCCACTCGTACCTATCTGCTGAAAACATACCAGCAATCAATGATTTTGATGCCTTTTTTCCATACAACGACCGTGGAAATGTCCTAGCAAGGGAACAAGCCATCAGTCAAAACATTGTGTGGGGAACAGGAACCCATACTCACACGCCAGTAAACGTATTTGCTTGGGGACCTGCTGAGGCGATTATCCCTGTATCGAAAATCATGCACCACTCCGAGCTTGGTGAATACATCAAGACCCAGGTAAAGTAGTTGAATATAATAAACGCCCAACTGGGCGTTTATTTTTCATGCTGTATTGACTGGAACGAAAAGCTAAGTTAGAAAGCTACTTCGTCCAATCTCAATTAAAAATTTATGTGTGAACTTTTCTCTCACCAACCTCAGGAAAGCTACCAAATTGTCGCTAAATCAATTCGTATTGATGGTCATGCAACCAGTATCAAGCTCGAAGCAAGTTTCTGGCACATTCTTGAAGAAATCGCTCAGCTCCAAGGTATGACATTGCCAAAATTCATCAGTACAATTTATTTAGAGGCACTGGTGTATAACGATCAAGTCAAAAACTTTACTTCCTTACTTAGGTGCGCCTGCCTTATTTACCTACGCCAACCAGAAAACGTGATGAGCAACATATATCAGCAGCTCCAAATACCCTAACAAAATAGTTAATGTCGTACTGGAGTACTACCAACACTCACATAAACCTGTTTATTCTATTACCTCACGTGAAGAGGAGGAAAAAATGGCTAAGCTTATCCACACTATGATAAGAGTAAGTGACCTAAGTACTTCGGTTGATTTTTACCACAAAGCTCTTGCTTTACACATCAAAGAACAATTGGTTTTTGACGACTACACATTAACTTATTTGGCAAACCCTGAAACCGGGTTCGAGCTTGAGCTGACACATAATCATGATGTCCAACTCACCTATACACATGGCTCTGGTTACGGTCATATTGCCGTGTCGGTCGATAATATCCAACAAACTCATAGTGAGCTAAAACAATTAGATATCCTGCCGTCTGATATTAAAACGATTCATCACCAAGATAGAGTTTTAGCTACACTATTTTTCATTACCGATCCTGATGGATACAAGATCGAATTTCTGCAACGTAACGGAAGATACCAATAATAGGTAAAAAAATGATTCACTTAACCGCCACTTTTGAAGCAAAACCCGACCAAGAAGACACTCTGAAGCAACTGTTGCTTGATATGGTTCAGCCCACACAAAATGAAGTGGGCTGTATTCGCTACACTTTGCTGCAAGAGAAAGGAAACCCATCGATATTTATGTTTCAAGAGCAATTTATCGATCAAGCCGCATTTGATGCTCACTGTAGAGAACCACATTTCTTAAACTTGCTAGATAATTTAGATGGACTGCTAACAAAAGAACCAAGCATTACTTTCTTTGAACAGCTATAAATGAATGATAACTCTCTACTCAAGTAATTCGATCAGGACCAAAAAATCAAAAAGAGCGCTTTAAGCGCTCTTTCTATGCTTAGTGGTCTGGCAAACCACCCACTTTCATTAGATTCTCAATGACTGAGTCACGCCTTTGTTGGGGCTCAATACTGTCCGCATTGACACCTCCTCCCTTATTAAAAGCAATCATGTCATCCGTCGGGTGTGCGCGACACGCTGCAAAATGCACCACACCCATATTCGGAACAAGAAGCGATGAAAGTGAACGAATACCGGTGAACATAACACCACCCAAGAAAGCGGGATTATCAATGTGTCCTCCAAGCCCCTGATGATCAAGCTCTCCAATATAGTGCTCTTTAATGGTCATCCCGGGGCCTGCAACTTCACGTACAGTGGGCACCTTGTGTCTTCCCCAAACTTCTGGACATGCAATCGCTCTAACATCTACATCTCGTAAAAACGCCTGATCATAAGTATAAAAATGAACACTCGTACCTTGGGGAATTTGGATATGCGTGTTAAGAGTCGTTTCACCATGGCCTAAAAAGACGATTTGTTTATCTCCGCGCCTTGAAGCTTGTTTCATGTTGGTCACTGTCGTCTTACTAATGGACGTTGTTTTACCTAACATTAGTGGCTTGGTTGGCGGCAGAGCTTTCTCATAAACTTTAGAGTTACCAAGATCGCTATTAAAATATACCCCATATTCATCGACGAGAGATTTAAGCGCTTTTTTGGTATTCGTATCCTTATCGAATAGCCTAAATGTGTATGAAGAATGGCGATTTACCCAATACTTACAGGCAGTGTCAGCTGGTTTAAGATCTGTCGGAGCTTCTTCATTGATCGCTTCGACCAAAACATCTTTAATTTTCTTCAAATCGGTGAGCTTGACAATATCACTTCGAAGTTTGGGTAAACCAAGGGTTTTCTTTCTGGTGCTTTTCGTACTAAGAATACAACCATCAATCGTCCGTAACACCAGTTGCTTAGTAAACATACTCTACCCCTTATCTAATTTTCATTGATACAAAAAATTATAGAGTCAATATTTATAGAATGGGAACTTATATATTATTCTAGTTAACATTATTGAACTGTAACATAATATTTGTTACCAAAAACACCATGTAAGAAAGTCAATAAAAAACACATAATTAAAATTGACTAGCTTCAAGACAAACACATGAATAGCTAATCCAAATAACACTAAGAAAAACATAAAAAAACATTTAAATACAACAAAAAAATCAACTGGTATGACCAGCATGCTTTATTATACAGCAAACGTTTACTTTTATTTTTCCTATGCAATAATCCGAAAAAACACAGCTATATTAAGATATTTTAATAACAAGGAAAATTATAGTTATAAATAACTTTATTGCCGCTTTAAATATAATTACAAAGCAATTCTAATAGTTTGGCTAGTTTCATTATCGAAAAGGTGAAGTAAAATGAAAGCTTATGTTATGGACGCTCAAGGCAATCACTCTCTTCAAGAAAGACCTAAACCAAATTTAATTAATGAAGATGACATTATTGTTAAAATCGAGAGCACTACTATCTGTGGCACTGACCTCCAGATTCTTCGCGGGACTGTTCCGACTTTCAAAAGTGATACCATTCTCGGGCATGAGGGCGTGGGTATTGTCGAAGAATGCGGAAGCCATATAAAAAAATTCAAGCCAGGCGATCGAGTTGTTATTTCCTGTACCACATCGTGTGGTAGCTGCTCTATGTGTCAAAAGTCTCAGTTTGGTCAGTGTATAAATGGCGGCTGGATGCTAGGAAATGAAATCGATGGATGTCACGCAGAATATGTCAGAGTACCCTATGGTGATAACAGCCTATTTCATGCACCAGAAAATATTGCCAACGAATCACTCGTTCTTTTAAGTGATATATTCCCTACTGGATACGAAGTTGGAGTCTTAGATGGAAAGCTAAAACCTGCCGATACCTTAGCTATTATAGGCTGTGGCCCTGTTGGTTTAGCGGCTTTAATGACAGCTCAATTTTTCTCACCTAGCAAAATATACGCTATCGATAATAACCCTCATCGATTAGAAGCAGCCCAAAAACTTGGGGCAACTCATGCAATCAATAACTCTGAAAATACCGCCGTTGATCAAATACTAGATATTACCGACGGTGTCGGCGTAGATGTTGTGATTGAAGCAATAGGAATTCCTGCAGGTTGGGATATGTCACAACAGCTAGTATGCCCTGGCGGTAATATCGCTGTACTGGGTGTTCATGGAAAATCTGCGACTATCAACCTAGAAGATATGTGGAAACGTAATTTCACCATGACAGCTGGCCTTGTACATACTTACTCAGTTCCTACTCTTATCAAACAAATTCAGGCTGGCCACCTGCACCCAGAAAAACTTTGCACGCACCACTTCCCAATGGGTGAATTTGATAAAGCCTACGATACCTTTATTAATGCAGAAGAGAATGATGCACTAAAAGTACTGGTTTCTAGATAAACGCTTAGTGAAATATAAAACTCACTTTTCTAACCTGATGCTTCTTTATGAGAGAGAAGTAAGGAGAATAGATGTATCAAATGTCGACCCAGACAGCGTTGCTGCTACTGCTGTGCTTCTACGGCCTAACGTTTTTAATATCACTCACCTTAGCCAGAAAAGAAGAAAACGTTGATGGCTATATGGTATCGAATAATTCAATAGGATTCGGTATGGCAGCAGCGAGTATGACTGCCACTTGGATATGGGCCGCTTCCTTTTACGCCGCAGCCACTTCTGGCTATAAATATGGCTTATCGGGTGCTCTTCATTATGGTTTTTGGGGAGCATTGATGATTTTCTTTATTTACCCATTTGGTAAAAGGTTCAGACAAATTGCCCCTAAAGCTCACACTCTTGCCGAAATCATGCATGCTCGACATGGAAGCTCGAGCCAAATGATCATGGCAGGTTCAAATATCGTAGGAAGCCTTATCAGCCTGACCGTGAATTTCACTGCAGCAGGCGCACTCTTGGAGATATTATCCCCGCTGAGCTTTGTTCATGGCGTTATCATTGCTGGCCTTGGAGTGCTTAGCTATACCATTTGGTCTGGCTTTAGATCGTCAGTGACAACAGATTTTGGTCAAGTTATCGCTATGATTTTTGCCGCTGTGATCATCATACCTATTATCTTTTTCAAACTTGGTGGTAGCACTTTGTTTGAATCAGGCATGTCATTACTCACTGCTGAGCAATCTAGCTTCTATTCGCAAACTGCCATACTAGAACAAGGGGCACCATACTTTGTTGCTGTATTAGCCTATGCTATCGGTAATCAAACCATAGCCCAGCGGCTGTTTGCAGTGAGAGAGGACTTACTTAAACAGACATTTGTTACCGCTACTCTAGGCTACGGTTCAATTGTGATTGGTTTGGGTATGCTGGGATTTCTTGCTCTACTCGCCGGCATTACTCCTCAAGACGGCAATTATAACAACCTGATCCCACAAATGGCAGCAACTTACCTATCTCCATTTTTGGTTGGATTATTTTTCATTATGGTGATTGGTTCTCTATCCTCAACAGCGGATTCGGATCTTTCCGCTCTCTCAGCACTTGTGATGACAGATATCTATGGAAAGCACCTGTCTCGAGGGAAAGTCAAACCCAAAACCATGCTATTTATAGGCCGTTTAACTATGGTCAGCGCTACCTTTTTGGCCATGTTACTAGCATGCTTAAAGTTCGACATACTTACCATGCTTGTCTTTGTTGGCGCGCTATGGGGAGCCATCGTTTTCCCCGTCATCGCCAGCCTGTACTGGGATAGAGTAAATAACTTAGCCTTTACCAGCGCAGCCATCGCCGGCTTTGGAATGTTCGTTATCACGCGTTTTGAAATTGTTGGGCTACAAGGTCTAGCAGCATTGTTTTTCGAATGGGTCGCATCGGCAGGAGGAGGCGTCGTCATTGGTTTGATGGTTTTTGGCTTCTTTGGTTTTAAAGCAGCTTGCATACTTGGTGGGATCGCCTTTATTGCCATTACGCCTTTTGCATTGGATGCATTACGCCACTATCCGGTGTTGTTGAGCTCGATGACTGCTTACGGAGCCAGTACGCTAACCTGCGTGATTTTAAGTTTAAGATCAAAAGAACACTTTGATTTTACGAGTATAGGTAAGGATGTTGTTTCCTTTAACGACTCTAAAAATAAAACCCAAGCAATCGAAGGAGCCCCCCAATGTCAAGCCTAGCATTAACTCTGTATGTTCTAGTTTGGCCTCTCATGGCACTGGGCATCATGATACTTTTGTGTGTCAGCCTCTACAAAGACATGTGCAAAGCCAAAAAAGAAGGTAAAGAGATGGTCTAGTTTGAGTCGTCGAGGCTCAGTCTAAGGTGAGCCTCGACACATAACTCTACATATCTCTTTTGGCCAAAACTGTCCCTCAGTTATCTAGACAGGCATCATCTCGCACATTCAATTTAACCCGAGAAAGACTGGATCTGTTCCAATACTCAACAGCAAACCTGTTGATTGGATGCGTGAAAAGATCAAAGGTAAATACAACCTAGTTTCTTATTTGAAGTTATTAAAAATCAGGAGGAAATCAGCACTCATATGCACTTTAAATAAATTCACCCACTAACGATCGACAAACCTATTACACAAAAAAATAACAAGGGTTCAGCAATGAAAATGCGTCCATCGCATATTCATGGATTTGTGCACCCATAACAACGTCAATAATTGAGGCTTATTAATGAAACACACTATACCTGTATTTTATATCGCCACGCTCTGTCTTACTTCCCCCTTTGCTTCGGCAACCCAAAATACTGAACTACCGGAAAGTGGCGAAAATGCGTTCTATCGCTCTGTTGGTAAACTCAGCGGCAATATGACTTGCACTGTTTCTTTTGTTCAATTTGGAGATAATCTAAACGCTCCAGCAACCTTTCTTTCAAATGGACACTGTAGCCAAAATGCTTTTAGTTCATCATCAGGTAATGATATAACGATTGAAAAATCGGTAAATTACACTGCCAAGTTTAATTACTTTCAAGATTCGATTGATGCAGGAGAAACCATTTCTGTAGGTATTAACAAAGTCTTATACTCAACGATGAAAGGCTTAGATATCTCGGTATTATCATCCGACCAAACCGTCGCTCAGCTCATTGCTCAAGGCTTAACTCCGTATCGTATTTCTCAAGAGTCACTGCCTCCAGAGGCTGAGATCACCATTGCGGGTGTGCCTATGGATGTCAACGCATTGCAACTGTCATATTGTGAATCTGGGAATACATTTGATGTGGTTGAAGGCTACTGGCATTGGTATGACTTTAACGAAAATAACTGCCAAGGTATCTCTCCAGGAAGCTCAGGTTCGCCAGTGTTCGATAACAATCAAACCATAGTCGGACTGATTAACACAACCACAAATACTGCCGTAGGAAAAACTTGCTATAACGGCAACCCTTGCGCGGTTGATGATGAAGGTGCACACGTTAAAAAGAACAAAAACTACGTCGTTCCTATTAAAGATCTGAGCCAATGCTTCAATTCAAACGGAACTTTCTCATTAGACAATTCCGCTTGCCCATTGCCTAAGCCCAGCGACATTAGTATCGCTAACTATCCTTATATCTTCAGCGGGGAAAACTCTAGATACCAAGATTGGAAGTTCACCATTAACAGTGACAGTAAGATTCGCTATAAGAACATCTTATTATCTGATAATAATCAAACTTGCCAAGATCTCTCAGGTTACAGCGCTCCAATAGAAGTGAGTCAAGTCAACTTCAGCGAAACCAAAATTGACATCAGTAAAGAAGGTGTTCATCAATACTGCATCATAGGGGAAAATGATGACGCCAGTGCGCCAAGCGTAGTTCAAGTTCAGGTTGATAATACTCCTCCAACAACCAAGCCAGTACTTAATGTGACACCGATTGGTTTTGAGCCTATTTTTATGGTCCCCGAGTACTCTGATTACTGGTTAGCCTGGGGCAAACCTGACGAGATTGACTGTGATGAAGCTCGCTATATTCAATACAGAAGAAACCCTATCCGTATCCAATCTGTACCACTTAAAGTATGTGTCTACGGGTTTGATGCAGCGGGTAACCAAAGTCCTAACTTTGACTACCTGATTGAAAGTCCTTTCTAACTATCTTGGTAAGAAATTTAATCGCCTAAAAACCACCTCTCTATCAGAGGTGGTTATTTTATTTATACTGGGCATCTCTGCTCAAGTATCGGGTTAGATGAGTGCTGAACAGCACTTATTCGCTTGCCTATTTCACATTCAACTTGAGTCACTGGGTATTGCTTATCCCAAGCCTTCATTAAGCTGCGTTGAGAACGGCTCATTTGGTAAATAGGATAAACCGCTTCCATATAAAGATAAGCTCTCGCTATTCTTCCCCTCGCCTTTTCGGGAGGTTGTACTTTTCGGGTTGTGATTCTCATATCACAACTGCCAAAGCTTGATGCTTCTTCAGGCAGCATTACAAAGTTATAATTTTGTCTTTGCGCATTAACGCTACCAATTGCAGGATATAAGTTGAACAGGTCAGCCTGCATTAAACGATAATCTTTGCTTACCTTCGATGCACAGTTGCGACCTTTAAACGCTTTACCCTTGCTGTTTATACAACCAGGATGACCATCTCGCCATGCAGAGAAAGCTCGCCCAAAGTTTTCTGCGGGCACAATATGCTCTGCTTCCCATTTGTTTAATCGCCCACGGTATTTATCTGTCTTAAACCCCTCTGGAAGCGATACATATTTGTTCAAATTAAACGGTGCATCACAGTACAGAGTGCGCTGATATGAATCTCCAACAAAAACTTCCTGCTGCATTAAACGTTTGGCCTTGCTAAAAGACTCATTATTGGTATTACCTAAAGCAAAAACCACATGGGGAAGTAGCGCGAACCACAACAAAAAACATCTCGCGTAAAACATCGGCTTGATAGCTCCAACTAATAAAAATCAAACATATCAATTACAAATTTACCATATGGCTGCGCGGAACGATATGGTTGATAAATCTTATATTATCCGACCGTTTAACGAGTTGGAGAATCATTACTGAAGAATTAAAGGTTGGCTACATAAACGTTTTACCAACCTGAAGATTTAATAACAAGGGGGATAAAAACCATAGTAAAAACAATAATTTACACGACATATAAATAAAGGGGAACTATAACGATTTCAATATGTAAGCTTGCTAAATCGCTACACACATAGGTGTATTGGAGACAGGATCTCGAAACACATTGGCTTTTAGGTCAAAAACATCATTAAGTAATGTCTGCGTCATCACCTCGTCAGGCGAGCCTTCCTCTACAATTTCCCCTTTTTTAACACCTCCGGAGTATCTACTAAACTTGCTACTCCTTTGTCTTCCATTTCTGCTACCACAGAGACCGCTTTTGGAAAATCTAATCAACCCATACCCGTTTTAGTCCCCTATTGAGGCATATACTCCGCATATCCTTGGTATTGATGACCAATCACTTACAAGGTTCCACATGTGATTTTTTCTTGCAAAACGGCTACTTGTGCCACTATAGCCAAGGTTCCTCCAATGGAGTAAGTCAATGGGCACAAATCAACCTTATGTTCACTGTTTATTCCGTTTGTGTTTACATGACTATTACTAAAAATAATGAAAACAACTCTCATTTGCATTTACAATATTTGTTTTTTATCTATAGTGGCGATTTGTACACAAAAAACTAAACAATAAATTATAAAACATTCTTTCCTTCAGGCTCGAAAGAGTCCATTTGAAAGCTAGTCGTGAGCATACGACAATAACGTTTTGAAATTTAGGGAACTCCATGAAATTTAGGATTATTACCGTAAGTAAATCCGTTACCCAGTTAAAGCAAAAAGCAAAGGAAAACCAATACGAAAATATTCCATCATTGTGGAGTATATTGAGGGACGCCATCATTTGCTGGCAGTCGATCAACGGCAAGCAGCCAGAACTAGAATCACTGCTCGATGGCGGATATTTCCCAAGTAAAAACAATTTTACTACTCGATTGATGCAAAACGCTGACAAAGAGTCGAGCTATACCCAAGTGTTAGCACCATGGACGACTCGAAACAAAGGTGAAAGCCATGATTAATTCGTTGCAACTTCCTTCACACATTGAACAACAGATAGAGCAAATGGCCAAGCAACAGCAACCACTGTGTGCTTATCTCTATGTTCTTAACGCACTTGAAAATCACATCAAAGGGATGCGTCACGTGCTGCCCAAAAACGTTGAGTTGTTTTATGCGGCCAAAGCGAATCCGTCTGAGCCGATATTACGTACTTTAGCACCTTACGTTGACGGCTTTGAAGCGGCGTCCAGCGGTGAGCTAAATCACCTTCATCAGCAGCGACTTAACAAGCCTCTGATCTTTGGTGGCCCTGGCAAAATGCCGAGCGAATTAGAACAAGCTATCGAACTGGATGTGGATGCGATTCATGTGGAAAGTATCACCGAATTGCAACGTATTGGTGCCTTAACTCAGAAACTAAACCAAAGCGCATCTATTTTTCTGCGCATGAACATCGACATTGGCGATATCACCCTCAGCAAATTGGCCATGGGAGGCAAACCAACACCATTTGGTCTAGATGAAGCCGAGCTAGATAACGCCATCATGTTGTTGCGTGATTATCCATTAATCCAATTAAAAGGCTTTCACTTCCACTTAATGTCACATCAGTTGGATGTAAACCGTCATTTAGCTTTGATGGAAAGGTATTTTCAAGTTGTAAAAGGCTGGAAACAGAAATACACACTCGATGAACTCACCATCAACCTTGGTGGTGGTATGGGCATCAATTACCAAGACCCTCAGCAGCACTTTCCATGGGAAGAGTTTTGCGACAAGTTGGAGTTTTTGATTGCCAAGGAGCAGATGCAAAATTGGCTATTACGTTTCGAATGCGGACGTTATATCTCAGCGCCTTGTGGCTACTACGTAATGGAAGTACTGGATATCAAGCAAAACCTTGGCGAAAACTTCGTCATAGCACGCGGCGGTACTCACCATTTTCGTACACCCGCTGCCCAAAGCCATGACCATCCTTTTGTGGTTTTGCATAATCAGCAGCGTCCAGAGATTTCAAACCCAATCGGCCACACAACAGCGACTTTGGTCGGTCAGTTGTGTACACCTAAAGATGTCCTAGCGCGCAATCAAGTCATAGAGCGCATCGACATCGGGGATTATGTGGTGTTCACTTTGGCGGGCGCTTACGCTTGGAACATCTCCCACCAAAGCTTTTTAATGCACGAACCTCCCCTGTTCCATTACTTCTAAATTTGAGTGGATACACTCAAAACATATAGACAGACGCAGGAAAAAAGACGGTGATAAACTCATGTCTATCACCGTTTGAATAAGCAAATAAAAGTTTGTAGAATAAAACCAAAGTTATCCTATTCTATACCCGCATCTATGCCAGAGACACCCATTTTTATTTTCTAGAATGCCAAATCAGTGCGCTGTAGAGAAAATATCCAATACCTTTCCAGTTAGAGTACTTACTTTTTAATAAATAAAATTTGATATTAATACTTCAAAGCAGTCAAAGGTAATAGATCTAACTAGTATCCAGTACTCTACAAAGTTAGTCTAACAATAACATTTAACATTTCATCAAAACAAGGGCCGAGCGCTTGTTCGTTTACAGCATGGCAATAAACACCTTCAAGCTGTCCTACGCGATAATCACTTGCTAAATCAGAGTCATCTAAAAGCCTTGGATCATTAGCCATTCTTAAGAGCAAATCCTCACCAATTTCACTATCTGGACCAGCTACTGAAGTCAAAGAGGAACCAAGGCCTAAAGTAAATACATAAATACCTTCATTTCGAGCAGCTTCAGCCATGTCCTCGACTAAATTGCGAGCAACGCGGTTCACTCGGGTGTATAGGTCATTAGCTGAATTTGATGAGGGGCTATACTGGTATACAGGTCTATATGGATGATCAGGATTTAATACTTTAAACTCACTATCATCCGTATCATGTGGGGTATAATAATCCGGTAAAGAAGCAATTCTATCATCAATGCCACTTCCCTGATAACCCGTTCCTGACAATTGAGTTGCTATCGCATCGTGTCTCCATAAACCGTTTGGAGTACCACTTGACTGGTCACTCGACCGAATAGCTCCAGTATAATCAGTACTAGTACTGGTAAAATCAAACTCTGATGCGAATGTATTGGGAGCACCATCGGTAAAAAAAACGATGACTTTTAAGTTAGCAGGATTCTCAACATTTCGAAGAGCATTCAAAGCTAAATACATTCCTTCAGAAGAGTTGGTGTATTGTGGATTAGACAAACTACCAAAATCAAACGCGTCTATCGCAGATTCGAGAGCAGAACGAGAGTGCCCCCTAGACGCTTGGAAAGCAACTGGCGTTTCAGCACCGAAAGCATATTTTACTATTGAGATACGATCAAAACTCTCATTAAAATTAGAAATAAAATCTTTCGACCGTTCTACCACATCATCAGTTACATCGCCAATCGTCCCCAATCGTAACGAAGTTGTGTTGTCTACGACCAAAACCAAGTCGACGGGGCGACGCACAGTTTGTGCGGTTGCATTTAAAGTTAACGTTTTATGACCAAACAAACCTAAAAACGTTGTGCTTACTTGTGCAGAAGCAGACAAATCTATTGTAATGTTACCAAAAGAATCGTAGTTAAATAAAATAGTTGGACCTGTTGATGTACTGCTGTGGTAGCCATCCGGAAGGTTTGCAACAAACATCTTCGCCGCAGCTTCTTGCGCTGAAGTCTCCCCTTCAGATACAGCTCTAGCCGCAGCAATACCTGCGGCATCAACAGCTGCAAATAATTTAGCTTTTACTAAATAAGCCCTCCCCGAATCGATAGCTAATCCTGTTGCGAGCATCAAAAAAGGAGCAGCAATAACAGAAATAATAGCGACGAGTCCCCTGCATCTTCTCATTCTGGTAGATTGACTTTTAAACACAATATCTACCTCCTATGCGCTACAAATATGTGATATCACTAACAACAAATCCACTCTTAATGAACAGACTCGATAATGGAGAGTATTGATAATGAACTTCCACGACGTATACAGATTCGTTTGGACTGAGAGATATCGGGAAATCACTCAAAGTAGGTAGGGGAGAATCAATATTACATTGATGATTTGTCCAGCTAGAGCATTGACCCCAAGCAGAACTGGTATGATCTAGACCTGAACCGCTCCAGCGATATTGTTCGCTAACATATGGAGCATCATCTTCTTGTCCTGTTACCAGTGTTATATACATAACACCATCTTCGGACAGATCGAGGCTTCCGGTAGTTCTAGATACTAAATTCATAATATCGTCGGGAGCAGTAGCACTTGTTCTTGATACTAGGTTTGCACCTTCTCGAGTTACACCTGTTAAAATACTGTTTGCCTGGAAAAATTGTGAAATTTCAATAATTCCACCAACAAGTAATAGCATAAAGGGCGTAACCATAGCCATCTCTACTGCGGCAAATCCGGTTTGCCGAACATTGTATTTCATGATTCACTACCTTTAAAATGACTCATTTTTCATGGCAGTACTTACAGTGAAGGAATACTTGCCACCATCAACGAACGGGTAAACTAGAGGGCTAAAAGACGCCCACTCACAATCAAGGTGTATAGCAATTATCTCTCCAGATGCACCAAAACCAGATAACGGATTACCATCAATATCTTCTACACGAATACCCTCATGTTCATTCATAACCTTACCTAAATAACCATTGGAAGCATTTGAAATCATTGTTGTTACCGCTGCCTCTCGATTTCCATTTCCTTCTGGATCCAGATCAGCACGTCCAGTAACTGCATAACGTGCTCCCTCACGGACAGCATTTTGCATAGTAAGTTTGACGTGGTTGTATACAGAAAGATCTACTATGGTAAAAAATAACAAGAAAAAGAAAGAAGCAACTAGACTCAGTTCAATAAGCACACTACCTCTTTGGTATCGCCTGATCGTAGACGATTTACCGCGTCCTACAAGACTGCATGTCGTCCAGAAAGCACGTCTTCCCACTTTTTTCATACACAACACACCTGTCCAACCGATAATAAACGACACCATAGAGGAACAATCGCCTACGTTAAAGTATAGTCGGCCTTGGTTAAATATGATAAAAATCAATAAAGGTTTAAAACTAATAAGTGGTCAATACTTCTAAACACTTTGTTAAATGTAAGCAAAACACTCGGATAATTACCGCTGAATGTGAGCGTAAAGTTATTCTTGAGGGTTCAGTCTATCAGGTAAGTTCAAAATATGGTCCTCCCAATTCACTACTTCAATTTCATAAACCACCTTGTTGCGCACGCTTTCTCCGGCGGCGTGCATGGCGGATTTGGAACCAGTAATCAGTGGGTGCCACTCTGGAAGAGGCTGTTTTTCTGCTAGCAGGCGGTAGGCGCAGGTGTGGGGTAGCCAAGTAAAATCATCGATATCATCACGAGTTAGCTTAGTGCACTCTTCACCTGATGAGAAACGGTTGGGGTAATCTTTACACGAACACGTTTTACTGTTTAGCCAACTACAAGCCACATTGGTGTAATAGATTTCTTCTGTGTCTTCATCCATGAGTTTATGTAGGCAACACTTACCGCAACCGTCACAAAGTGCTTCCCACTCTTGTTCGGTCATTTGCTCGAGAGATTTACTTTCCCAAAATGGCAGGCTCATAAACATTATTTAGATATCGGACAAAGGGAGGGCTTTATACCGTTATGGCAGATAAAGTGCAAGCTTGGAGGTAAAAATGGCAGGTAAAATTCAATTTCGCCCTTGGGTGTATTGACCGTGATACCCTTGCTTTAAATACTGGGCTTTGTAATTACCATTGATGTGAACCAAAGTGCCTTTTAAACGATCGAGATAGTACTCTTGTCTTTTGTTGCCGTGTTTGAATTCGAGCGTAGCACCATCGAAAGAAAAATGAGTACTGATAAGATCGCCATTCCAATACACACCTTCATTGGCTACTTTGAGTCGGTTTGCAGAATAACTCGCAACATTGGCTTCGCGCCAAGTACCCAGTAATTCTTTACGGGCCTGCTTACTTTGGTGGTCAACAATGGAATGAACCCCAATACCAATCATTACCACGCCGCACAATCCTAGCACCATGACGGCGATGCCTAAAGGTTTGGTCCAAAAGCTACTGCTGCTCATCGTACTGCTGTCCCAAGTTATACTGAATTCGAACACGACTGGCGTTCCCCTAACCCTAAAGTTTAGTGGAACAAATGAATAATTAACAAATTTATTAATAATAGAAAGTAAAATGATCTATTGAGGTTTCACCCCGGATAAATGATGCGGCTTACCACCTGACAGAGTTAAATTTAAAAGCGTGTTTAAACATACAAATATGCTTCTAAGGTCAATTTTTGCTAGACTGCGCCTTCAATTTCATCGAGGATCACTGTATGGATTGCCGATTAGGCTGTGGAGCCTGTTGTATCGCGCCGAGTATTTCTTCTCCCATACCGGGTATGCCAAATGGCAAACCTGCGGGAACTCGCTGTATTCAACTCAATAAAGATAATTTATGTAACTTGTTTGGCCGTCCAGAGCGACCTAAAGTTTGCCATGAATTTAAGCCTTGCCCTGTTGTTTGTGGCACAACTAATCAAGAAGCCATCAACAACATTACCCAGCTTGAAGCACTTACCTAAAAAAGCCGCTTGTTTCCAAGCGGCTTTTTAATGTCTTATAACCCGAGAACCACACCCGCAACGGCTGCGCTCATTAAGTTAGCTAACACACCTGCTGCAATGGCCTTAAAGCCGTATTTTGAAATAAAGCTCCGACGCTCAGGCACTAAACTACCCAACCCACCGATCAGCATGGCCATAGTTGAAATGTTCGCAAAGCCACACAAAGCAAAAATAACAATTGCCTGTGAATGTTCACTCAGTTGGTCTTGTACTTCCATTAATTGGATAAATGCCACAAACTCATTAACCACGACTTTAGTACCAATAAGCGATCCTGCTGTGATGACTTCATTCCATGGAATACCTAAGAGCCAAGCAATCGGCGCAAATAAGTAGCCAAGCACAAGCTCAAAGCTCAGCTCCATTCCTATAAGGCCGCCAAACCAACCCAAGATACCATTGAGCATCGCGATGACACTCACAAACGCAAGTAGAGTTGCGCCTACTGCCACAGCAATTTTAAGTCCTGACATGGCTCCATCTGCCATCGCCTCAACCACATTAGTCGCGCGTGGCAAGTCGACATTTTCAAGCTCCATATCTGGGCTAATTTGCTGAGTTTCGGGCACCAAGATTTTAGCCATCAACAAACCTGCTGGCGCAGACATAAATGCCGCTGCGATAAGAAAATTAAGATCCACGCCCAAAGATGCGTAGCCAACCAAAGTACCACCAGCAACAGAAGCAAGGCCACCTGTCATCACAGCAAAAAACTGCGAGTCTGACATATAACGCAAGTAGGGTTTAACAACCAAAGGCGCTTCAATCATACCTACAAAAATATTGGCTGTTGCAGACAGCGATTCTGCGCGGCCAATAGACAAAAGCCTTTGCAGCCCACCACCAATAATATTGATCACTTTCGGCATTAGGCCAATATGGTAAAGCCCTGAAATAAGGGCAGAGAAAAAGATAATTATGCACAAGACATTAATGGCAAATGTAAAACCACCCGTTGCAAGGCCACCAAACAGAAAAGCAATTCCTTCCTGTCCGTAGTTAATTAGATTAGATACCGCTTGGGTCACACTATTAAGTGCTTCTTTACCTGCGGGTACATACAGCACTAATAATGCAAAAGTGACCTGAAGAACAAAGGCCAGTGACACAGTTCTAAGGTTTATATTTTTTCTATCAGTAGACAAAAGCCAAGCGATAGCAAGGATGGCGAAGATTCCTAGGATCGAGTTCATAACAATATCCGACGAAAGAGTACAGAGAATGGCGCCGGATGATATTGAGTAAAATATAAGATGCAAACTCGAGATGTTAATACTCAGATTTTGCGAAATATCAAAAAACCTAACACTTAAATTAACTGTTTGTTTTATATAAAGATAAACGTTTGCCTCTTGGCTTTATTTTCCATATGGAAAATATGTTTATCTAAATAAGGATAATAATATCACTATGAACGATGGATATAAGGGAGTAATTGTTCATCCCAATAACAGGGAGAACCTATCTTATGTTTGATAAAATCGATCACGGCGGTGATCTTGGGAGACAAATGACGGCGGCTCGGATAAACCGCGTAAAATGGCATGTTTTGATTAGGTGTCCAATCAGGAAGCAGCTGGATAAGCTTGCCCTGTTTAAACTCATCACCAATGAGATAAGTGGCTAGGTATGCCACTCCCCAACCAGCTACGGCGGCATCTCGAACCGCACTGGCCAAATCAACCGAATAATTTCCTGATACCTTAACGGTAAGCTGTTCACTCTGTTTGGAAAACAGCCAAGAGGTGTAATCTCTTTCCCAGCTTCGATAGATAATACAGTTATGGTCAACCAAATCATTAGGGTGTATTGGGCTCGTATGCTTAATCAAATATTCAGGCGAAGCGGCCACGACAAACTGACTGTCAGCCAACCGCTGCGCAACATAACCTTCTGGTAAGATTTCATTGTTAGTGATCCAGAGGTCTAACCCGTCTTGGAGCATGTCTATCCGATTATCGAATAGGTGTAACTCAACTTGTAAATTAGGATGCTGAATACGCAGTTCGTCAATAGTGGGGAGTATATGAAGTGTCGCAAAAGATTGAGACAGGCCAATTCTAATCAAACCCGCAACCTCATCCTTTTGCACCTCGACTTCCTGTTGAGCATCAGTGACCGCTTGCAATACTTTCTGACAATGGAGGAAAAACTGCTCGCCTTCGGCTGTTGGGGTGAAGGTTCTCGTCGTACGTTGAACAAGTTTTACGCCTAACGAATCCTCCAACAAAGCAAGCTGCTTACTGACATGAGAAACAGAAAAACCAAGGCTTTTTGCTGCTTGAGTAAAATTTTTATGCGTCAATAGTGTTGCAAACACTATCATCTGCGCGGCGCGATCGGCTAACACGAAGTCCCCAAAATTGAAAAAGGAGCCCTAAAGAGCTCCTGCATTAACATCTAAAGCACAATTCTATCAGCGAGATGACTCACCGCCAAAGCAAAATAATACGATCGATTCCACTTCATCAGTACGTTGTAGTTATTGTAAACCAAGTAAACACGCCCATTTGCATCATCTGGCGCGATCAACCATGCCTTGATATCCTCATCTAATTTAGGTAATGGCCGTCCGTCATAGCGAGTCACCCCAAGTCGGCTCCATTCCTGTAAATACTTCCCTTTCTCTTCACTGCGCCCTTGAATACTGGTGTCAAAACCTTTGGGCAGCTTAACTTGACGCCCCCAAGTGTGCTCATTTGTCCAGCCAAATTGGCTCAAATAATTAGCCGCAGAAGCGAATACATCTGCTTCATTCTCCCAAATATCTTTCTTACCATCTCCACTACCATCAGCAGCATAAGAAAGGAAAGAACTTGGCATAAACTGGCACTGACCCATAGCGCCTGCCCATGAGCCTTTCATATCTTCCGGCTTAATATGCCCTTCATCTAAAATCGTCAGTGCAGCCATGGTTTCTTTGCGGAAAAACTCCTCTCGGCGGCCGTCATAAGCCATGGTCGATAAGGCATCAATCACACTGTAGTTACCAGTAAAGGTGCCAAAGTTACTCTCGATACCCCAAAGCGCGACGATAAAACGAGGCTGAACACCATATTGTTCACCTACCTTATAGAGCGATTTTTTGTGTTTCTCATACAGCTCTTTCGCTTGTTTGACTTTCCAATCTGGCACCGCTTTGGGAATGTATTCATCCAAGGTTAAGCGCTTTTCTGGTTGGTTACGGTCAGCAGTCACCGCCCGAGGTTTGTATGCCACATTCGCAAAGGCAGCATTAATCGTCTGCTCCGAGATGCCTTTGCTTCGCGCTTCATTTTTTAACCCTTCGACGTATTGTTCAAAACTCTGATCGCTTGCCCATACTGAACTTGCAATCGTCGCACCTAGTATGACTGACAATAATTTCTTCACATTGCCCTCCTTGAGCAACATTATGATTCGCCGGCAACTTCCCTATTATAGATGAGAGAAATTAGTCTGGTTGTCGGCGCGCCTTTTGTTGTTTGTATTCATCTAGTAGATTCTTTGGCGGCGGTGGCACTTGAAGAAAAAAGCCATCATCTTTAAGAGACTGAGTCACTTTATCGATATCGACTTGAGCCAACTCTCGTCCGTCCAAATTCACCATCATTACCATGGTAGGTTTGCCAAACATTTGCATCAATGTGTCAGGGACTTGTGAAAAATCCCCTTTCTTTGGAAGATATAAATATGCGCCTTCTTTTTTAGAACTTTTGTAAATTGCACAAAGCATGAAAAGCCTTTTTCTATTTGAATGTATATAACGTCAATGTTTCGCTAATTTTGAGAGCAAAACAACCAATTGAGCACAAGAGTTCTTGCTGTGCTTTGTGCGGGAATATAACATGATACCCCTAGTCTCAGGCAACGCCCTAAGAGGTCCTCAAATAAGATGTCGAATTCACCCGATCTGAAAGGAAGTAGCTTTACTCTATCAGTTTTACACCTTTCTGATAACCATGTAGAAAATACAATTCGGTTTCTCAGCGATAAGGTCGAGCAAGCTCCGGCTTTTTTTGCGCAGGCACCTGTTGTCATTAACATTTCAAAAGTGGCAGGCGATATTGATTTTCCACGGCTCAAAAATGGCATTGCCCAAGCAGGTATGATTCCAGTAGGCGTGACTGGCTGCCGAGACAAACGTACACAAAACTTCGCATCTGACGCTGAGTTTGCGATTATGTCCGCCAGTAAGTCGCCTTCTCAAGCGCCCGCAACTATGGCGCCAACCAAAATCGTCCGTACGCCAGTACGCTCAGGCCAACAAATTTATGCCAAAGACAGTGATTTAGTGGTGTTAAGTCATGTCAGCGAAGGAGCGGAAGTCATTGCAGATGGTTCAATCCATATTCATGGCACATTGCGTGGCCGCGCCATTGCAGGCGCTAGCGGTAATACAGGCGCTGTCATCATCTGCGACAAACTTAATGCTGAATTGATGTCAATAGCTGGCCACTATTGGCTCACAGAGCAGTTCGCAGACGAATATTGGCAAAAAAAAGTTATGTTCAGTTTAGAAAACGACTCGCTTAAATTCGAGTCGTTAACAGTTTAAGAAAATAAGGAACAAATAATGGCACGCATTATTGTTGTCACATCAGGTAAAGGTGGTGTAGGCAAAACTACATCAAGCGCTGCAATTGCTTCGGGTCTCGCTCTGAAAGGTAAAAAAACCGCGGTTATCGATTTTGATATCGGTCTTAGAAATCTAGATTTAATTATGGGCTGCGAGCGCCGCGTAGTTTACGATTTTGTTAATGTAATTAATGGTGAAGCCACTCTCAATCAAGCGCTCATCAAGGACAAACGCACCGATAATTTGTTTATCCTACCTGCTTCTCAAACTCGTGATAAAGACGCGTTAACCAAAGACGGAGTCCGCCGTGTATTTGATGAACTCGATGAAATGGGCTTTGACTTTATCATTTGTGACTCTCCTGCGGGTATAGAGCAAGGTGCCTTGATGGCACTCTATTTTGCAGACGAAGCCATTGTCACAACCAACCCTGAAGTCTCTTCTGTGCGAGATTCAGACCGGATTCTGGGTATTCTTGACTCTAAATCTCGCCGCGCTGAAGAAGGGCTGGAGCCTGTGAAGCAGCACCTTCTGCTAACTCGCTATAACCCTGCACGAGTGACGCAAGGTGATATGTTGAGTGTCGAAGATGTAGAAGAAATTCTGCATATCTCTCTGCTTGGGGTGATTCCAGAAAGCCAAGCGGTGCTTAACGCTTCAAACAAAGGTGTACCTGTCATATTCGATAATGAGACAGACGCAGGAATGGCCTATGATGATACTGTAGAGCGCCTATTAGGCTCTCAGATCGACTTCCGCTTTTTAACTGAGCAGAAGAAAGGTATCTTCAAGCGACTATTTGGAGGCTAAATGTCATTACTTGAATTTTTCCGACCACAGAAGAAAACTTCTGCCAATTTAGCCAAAGAGCGCTTGCAGATTATTGTCGCGGAGCGTCGCAGTCAAGGTGACCCAGCACCGTCCTACTTACCGCAACTTAAAGAAGATATTCTAAAAGTCATTGCGAAATACGTTGCCATTGATCCATCCATGGTCGATTTATCTTTTGAGCATAAAGACGATGATATTTCCGTCCTAGAGCTCAACGTCAAGCTCCCAGAAGAGGAAAAATAATCATAGGGGTTAGCATTAGTGCTAACCCTTTATTTTGTCTTCCAAGTAATTGTCTAAAGCCCAAAAACTGAATTACTTCAGTTACTTTAGCTCTAACCCCGTTCTATTGCTTACATACTCTCCCCAGATAATTCCAAAGTTTTCATTACTAACTTGAGATTTCTTTCGTCTAGGATTAGTGCAACAAACGTTAAATATATCACTTAAAGACACTGGAATACTTTCAATGAGCAATAGCACATTAGCTAGCCTTAGGCTTAGTTTGCATAAGATAGGTGCAACTATAAACACTAAAGAAAAAAACCGTGATTTACTGGTAAAGAATATCTCAAAAATTGAAAAGGATATTGCTACCGCGAAGACTCTGCTTAGAGATTATAAATCAATTTGTAAAGTTAGAGATGATATTAAAGATTATCAAGGTACAGTAAGGCTAAAAAAGGTTAACGGTAATTGGGAGTTTCGCGGCGAGAGCAAAAGTAGATTTAAGAATAACGACACATGTATGAGACTTCTTCACGGTAAACGACATACAAAAGAGGCAGAACAAGCTCGAAAGAATCTTACTTCTGCATTTGAACACTGGGGATATGGAAAGCTAGAAACTATTAACTCATCTAAAATTGACGATCTCATCGAACAAAAGAGAGAAAATTTTGACAAATTTAGCAAAGCCCCAGCGATACTCGAAGCTAAAAAACAAGATATTGAAAAAGGCTTAGAAACAATAAACCAGGAAATCTCAACGCTAAAGAAAGATCTAAATAAGATAGAAGGTACACGCAAAGGCTTAACCGCTATTTATGGAACAAACGTCGGTGCAAAAGAAATAAACAATCGTATTAGGAAACAATTTGGCCTGCGGCTAGAAACTAAGCTCGCCCCAGCCTCCTCAGTTCGAGGCGAAGCACATGCTGAATGGAACAGAAGCCACAAAGACTCCCCATACATTATGGCGTCACAAGAAGACTTAAATTATGCTGTCAGCGCCTTAAAAAAAGGTCCTGACACTGTATTAGAATTCATGTTTGATGTTCAGAAGAGAGAGCAAGGCACTCAATACCGAGGGACCATGTATAACCCACATTCAGGAATCGGAACCATAAAAAGAGGTGAGCAGTTCCAAATAGGCTTCATTATGTCATGCAACACTACAAAAGGGATAACTGACAGATACACTTCTACTGGTAAAGGCAAGTATCATTCGAGCGACGACCCTGCGAATAAAGGTCAGTTACGAGCCAGGTATATCATAGAAGGTAAACCTTTCAACATAGGCGCAGGTGATACAGAAGAAAATGAACGCAACTATAAGCCTGGTACCCAATTTATTCTTATGAAAGAACCTTATAACCAGAATGGAGTTACCTGCTTTGAGCTTAAAGAAGCATCTACTACTAAAAAAAACATAGCTACAGTTTATAGATAAACCATTATAAAGCAACGACATTTACTTCTATATCAAGGCTAATTGATTATCAATTAGCCTTTTTTAAATTTTAACAAGCAAAGATTGCCCACAGTTAACAAGTCTGTTAGCTTAGAGCCATGAACACTAAAACTACTCCAGCCAACTACAGCGCTTTAACCACAAGCATGATGATGAACATGCCTTCACAGCGAATGCTGCGAGGGATGGTCTGCGTGTTCTAAGTTTATCAATCACTGCATCACCATTCCCTAATACACGGTTGGGAAGGTGGTAAAACCAAGTGATATCTGGCCTCTCTTTTCAACCTTAGCATTGAAAAACAAGGAGATCGGCCAATGAATACTAACTACAGTTTTAACCTAAATTTATCTAAATCTTCAAAAACAAAGTTTATTACGACCCCGATATTTTACGCCAACGGAGAGCCACACTTAGGGCACGCCTACACTGGCATTATCGCTGATATTTGATAAAGAGTGCATTGGTTTCATCAACCAGGTCATTCCAGTGCTCGAGAACATTATTAACGCTTATCAAACTCGTGATCTTCACCGAGTGGCCAAAGAGATAAATTGGGTACTGGCCGAGCTAAATGGTTTCTTCCACCAAAGAGCACCGTGGCTGGTTAACAAAGAGCAACCCGAAGTCAAAGCGAAACAAACCTGCCTAGTGGTAAGTAATCTTGTGCGCGAGCTTGTTTGGCTGCTCTCGCCCATCACACCAGAGCTTTGTCAGGACATCATTGAGGAAAAAGGTACCCCCTCATCATCTCTCTTTGAGCGTCAAGCTTTGATCTTAAAAGATGCAGTGGCACTTTGTGCTAAAAGTCACTGGCAAAAGGTATAGATGATAAAAAGCCCCAGACTTTAATCTGGGGCTTGCTTTTTACCGTTAATTAGGTTGGTTCGTGCTAGCGAACACCTATCTCATATTTCATAACCCATACCTACTTATGCGTTAGTTTTGCTTTTTTTCGCTTTAGGCGCTGCCTTTTGGTCGGCTTTTTTCTTAATTACCGTTGTACCTTCGAAGGTTTCACCTTCAACAAAAGCTTTACCATAGTAAGAATCTAGCAATACCGCTTTAAGCTCACTGATCAACGGGTAACGAGGGTTAGCACCAGTACATTGGTCATCAAATGCTTCAACCGCAAGCTCGTCAAGTTTGGCCACAAAGTCGGCTTCAGCTACCCCTGCTGCCTGAATAGACATTGGGATATCTAGGTTTACTTTTAGCTCATCCAACCAAGCCAGTAAACGCTCTATCTTCTGAGCAGTGCGGTCGGCCTCTTGGCTCAAACCTAGGTGATCGGCCACCTCTGCATAACGGCGACGTGCTTGTGGTCGGTCGTATTGAGAGAAAGCGGTCTGCTTGGTTGGGTTATCGTTCGCGTTGTAACGTACCACGTTAGAAATCAGTAGTGCGTTAGCCAAACCATGTGGCAAGTGGAACTCAGCTCCAATTTTGTGTGCCATTGAGTGACAAACCCCTAAGAAGGCATTCGCAAAAGCAATACCTGCAATGGTTGCAGCGTTATGCACTTTCTCACGAGCAATAGGATCATTAGCACCATTTGCATAGCTTGATGGCAGATATTCTTTGAGCATCTTAAGTGCTTGCAGTGCTTGACCATCTGAATATTCGTTGGCCAGAACAGACACATAAGCTTCTAAAGCGTGAGTCACCGCATCATAACCACCAAACGCAGTAAGCGATTTAGGCATATTCATGACTAGGTTAGCATCTACGATTGCCATATTTGGCGTAATTTCGTAATCCGCTAGTGGGTACTTAGCGCCTGTTTTATCGTCAGTTACCACCGCAAACGGTGTGACTTCTGAACCTGTACCAGACGTTGTGGTGATACAAACAAGCTCGGCTTTTTGACCCATTTTAGGGAACTTGTAGATACGCTTACGAATGTCCATAAAGCGCATAGCAAGCTCTTCAAAGTGTGTATCTGGGTGTTCATACATTACCCACATGATCTTCGCCGCGTCCATTGGTGAACCACCACCGAGTGCGATAATGGTGTCTGGCTGGAAGCCCTTCATGGCTTCAGCGCCTTTCTCTACCACAGATAACGTAGGGTCCGCTTCTACATCGAAGAAAGTTTGCACTTCCATTCCTTGTGCTTTCAATAGGCTAACGACATCATCCGCGTAACCATTGTTAAATAGGAAACGGTCTGTGACTAGGAAAGCACGTTTTTTACCTTCTAAATCACCCAAGGCAATAGGAAGGCTACCGCGACGGAAATAGATAGACTTAGGTAGTTTATGCCACAACATGTTTTCAGCTCGCTTAGCTACAGTTTTCTTGTTGATTAAGTGCTTAGGACCGACATTCTCAGAAATAGAGTTACCACCCCAAGAACCACAGCCTAACGTTAAAGAAGGCGCAACATTGAAGTTGTATAAGTCACCAATACCACCGTGAGTCGTCGGGATGTTGATCAAAATACGCGCCGTTTTCAGCTTGTCACCAAAATAGCGGATACGATCTGCATTAGTGTCTTGGTTGGTGTATAGACCAGATGTATGACCAATACCGCCAATCTCAACCATAGTCACAGCCTGAGCAACCGCATCTTCGAAGTTATCTGCACGGAATAGACCTAACGTTGGCGAGAGCTTCTCGTGAACAAAAGCATCGTCATAAGACACCTTACCTAAGCCTTCGCCGACAAGTACTTTGGTATCTGCTGGAACAGAAACACCGGCCATTTCAGCAATCGCAGGAGCAGGCTGGCCAACAATCTTAGCATTCAACGCACCTTCGATAAGAAGAACGCTGCGTACTTTCTCTGCTTCGGCTTTGGTTAATACATAAGCTTTGTGAGAGGCAAAGCGCGCTTTCACTTCGTCGTATACTTCATCAACCACAATCGCTGCTTGCTCTGATGCACAAACAACACCGTTATCAAACGTTTTAGACATTAATATAGATGCCACAGCGCGTTTAATATCAGCGGTTTCATCAATAACCACTGGTACATTACCCGCACCCACACCAATCGCAGGCTTACCAGAAGAATAGGCAGCTTTCACCATACCTGGGCCGCCCGTTGCAAGAATAAGCGCAATGTCATCATGCTTCATCAAACCGTTCGACAGTTCCACTGATGGCTGGTCAATCCAACCAATAATGTCTTTTGGAGCACCGGCAGCTACTGCCGCATCTAAAACGAGTTTAGCCGCGTCATTGGTTGAGTTTTTCGCACGTGGATGAGGAGAAAATATGATGCCGTTGCGAGTTTTAAGAGAGATGAGTGATTTGAATATAGCAGTCGAAGTTGGGTTAGTGGTTGGCACAATACCACAGATAATGCCGACTGGTTCAGCAATAGTCATAGTACCAAGGTTGTCATCTTGTTCAAGAATACCGCAGGTTTTTTCATCCTTGTATTTGTTGTAGATAAACTCAGAAGCAAAATGGTTTTTGATCACCTTGTCTTCAACGATGCCCATACCAGATTCTTCCACCGCTTGTTGCGCCAGCGGGATACGTGCTTGGTTTGCTGCTAGAGAAGCTGCACGAAAAATCTTGTCGACTTGTTCCTGAGAGTATGTTGCGAACTCTTGCTGCGCTTTCTTCACGCGTGCGACCATTGCATTGAGTTCGGCCATATTAGTGACAGGCATAGGGAATCTCCTAAAATTAACAAATTATAAAAACTTTTTATTAACAACACTTAGCACGCATAAACTGCTTAACATCGCTTTTCTTTGTTAGTAAATAGCTTTCACGACTGATTATATTATTTCAGGTGGTGAAAAAAATTGACTCAGATCAGTTCAGAAATAGTCTTTGATGACTTACTTAGCAACAAGGTAAAAAATAGCGTTTAACCAAACACTTGTAGATAATCGGATCATGCGAGAAAGTACATAAATCATTCAGTGCATCATTAATTTAGCTGATCTCTAGCCAAGGGGTTGTAAAAAAATTTCAATTTCAAAAGTGCTAGTTACATGTAACTCATTATTGTCGTGCAACAGACAGAGATTTCAGGGCCGAATATAAATGCGGCAATGATGGAAGCTGTGACAAGAAATGTACAAAATGTTAAAACCTGTATAAAGGCAAATCAGCGCTAAAAAGACCAAGAAGGCACCTAGGTCGATATTTTTGCCAATAATTAGCTTTTTTCACTCGTGGACAAATGAAATTTCAACTATATTCCGCATGTTACAGATAGTTAACTTCTCTTATGCTTAGGCTCAGACAATGCAGACATTCGAATTCGCGATTTTTTTACAATTCTTTTTAGGCCTAGTCGCCGCAGTGAACCCTGTTGGCATCATGCCGGTTTTTGTCTCTCTGACGGGTCATATGACGGCAGAGGAAAAACACAAAACCGCCACCACAGCAAACTTTGCCGTGGCCATCATTTTGATCATATCGTTATTAGCAGGCCAGCTACTACTTGATATGTTCAGCATTTCTCTTGACTCATTTCGCGTTGCTGGGGGCCTCTTGTTACTCAGCATCGCGTTTTCCATGATGAGTGGTAAGTTGGGTGAGGATAAACAAAACAAACAAGAAAAGTCGGAGTACGTTAGCCGCGAGCAAATCGGAGTCGTCCCACTAGCCATGCCTCTTATGGCTGGACCTGGTGCAATCAGCTCCACCATAGTGTATGGCGCTCGCTACCCCACTGCCATTGACACTGTAGGTATCAGTATTACCGTCGGTTTATTTTGTTTTTGCTCATGGCTACTGTTTCGCTCTGCACCACTGATCGTTCGATTTTTAGGACAAACTGGCATTAACGTTATCACCCGTATTATGGGTCTGATCCTTGGTGCTTTAGGTATTGAATTTATTGCTAACGGACTGCGAAACCTATTCCCCGGGTTGGCTTGATGAAACTGATAAAGGTATGATTGATGCTATTGATTAAAAGGTAGCTCTCTCATGCCGCGTCACGCATTAAAACACTATTTATATATCATCATTTTCGGCACTCACACTAAAGCTGGACGTGCCTTTGATATTGCTCTGATTGTCGCCATATTTTCCTCTCTTGCTGTGCTTGTCCTAGAGTCTGTGCCAAGCATTGCCTCCCCATGGAAGATGGAGCTGCGATATTTAGAGTATGCCTTCACTGCCTTATTTAGTATCGAATATCTCCTCAGGCTATATTGCTCACCAAAGCCTAGCGCTTATGCGAAAAGTTTTTATGGCGTGGTTGATTTACTGGCTATTTTGCCCACTTATCTTGCCTTTTTCTTCCCCGGGGCATCATTTATGGGTGTGATTCGCTTGCTGCGGGTAATGCGAATCTTCAGGGTGTTAAAACTGGTCCGCTACCTACAAGATTCAAATATCTTGCTGCGCTCTCTTTTAATGGCGCGCAGAAAAATCCTGATCTTTTTCAGCACAGTCGGAATACTCGTTACCATTTTTGGCTCACTGATATTTGTTATTGAAGGGCCAGCCAATGGGTTCACCAGTATCCCCAAAAGTATTTATTGGGCGATTGTCACTATTACCACTGTTGGTTATGGCGATATTGTACCTCAGACACATCTGGGTAAAGCTTTGGCCTCTCTCACCATGTTATTGGGCTACTCAATTCTTGCCGTTCCAACTGGTATTATCACAGCAGAATTAAACAAAGAGATGAACGCTCATAAAACTTTGGTTAAGTGCCCTAATTGCAGCCGAGCGGGACACGACTCAGATGCAATCCATTGCAAGCATTGCGGCGGTGAACTTGCAGAACCAGACAAGCGAATAGTTAACCAATAAAAAAAGGCTGATAAATATCAACCCTGATAGTTTTTTAGTACTTAGGCTTTCTCTGCCAATATAATTCTTAGTGTGCGACGTAAAGGCTCTGCTGCACCCCAAAGCAATTGATCGCCCACGGTAAAGGCATTGAGGAAGTCATCTCCCATCGCCATTTTACGCAATCGACCCACAGGGATAGATAAAGTACCCGTCACTTTTGCTGGAGTTAACTCTTGAGCAGTGATATCACGCTCATTTGGAATTACTTTTACCCAATCGTTATGGGTCGCAATCATTTCCTCGATCTCGTCCATAGGAAGATTTTGCTTCAGTTTGATAGTCAGCGCCTGTGAGTGGCAGCGCATCGCCCCGATACGAACACAAGTGCCATCAATAGGCACTGGAGAATCTTGGAAACCGAGAATTTTGTTCGCTTCAACGCCAGCTTTCCATTCTTCTTTGCTTTGGCCATTATCACGCTTAACATCAATCCAAGGGATAAGAGAACCAGCCAATGGCACACCAAACTTATCGGTCGGGAAAGACTCACAGCGCATGGTGTCAGCCACGCGTTTATCAATGTCGAGAATGGAACTTGATGGGTTGGCAAGCTCGGAGCTGACTGAATCATTGATTACACCCATTTGAGAAATAAGCTCGCGCATATTCTGAGCACCTGCGCCAGAAGCCGCTTGATAGGTCATCACGCTGGTCCATTCCACCAAGCCTTTCTCAAACAGTCCACCTAAACCCATTAGCATCAAACTCACAGTACAGTTACCACCAACAAAGGTATTAGTGCCTTGATGAATACCTTGTTGGATCTGGGTGTAGTTAACTGGGTCTAATGTGATGATTGAATCTGACGCCATACGTAAGGTTGAAGCGGCATCAATCCAATACCCTTTCCAACCCGCTTTTTTGAGCTCAGGATACACTTTCTCTGTGTAACTCCCACCTTGACACGTCACAACAGCATCAAGCTGCTTTAGGCTGTCAATATCATAGGCATCTTGCAGTAAACCTGAGTCTGAACCGAGCTGACGATCCGAAAACACAGGAGCGGGAATACCAACTTGAGATGTGCTGTAAAATACCGGCTCAATATGGTCAAAATCGTTTTCTTCAACCATGCGTTGCATGAGTACTGAACCAACCATGCCGCGCCAACCGACTAAACCTACTCTCATTTCTCAACTCTCCGTGTGCAATATTAATTTAGGAAACGATTCAATACTTCAACTTTCTAAGCAAAATCTCAAGAGAAATTTGATTTATTTGTGTCTATTTTTCTGACTTTATAGGCTGTGGCGATCATAAAGAACATTCTTCGAACTCAAATCCAAAAGCGAAAGCAATCACCACTCAGCCAAAAAACACAAAAATAAAACCAAAATGAAACAAACATTTTACATTTAATAATAAAAACAATAAGGGTTTACAATATATTTAACCAAATGAAAATGTCTTGGTAGATTTAAATCACATCGGAGTAGTATTTATTCGAAATATTATTCTAGCTAATGTAAAGTGCTCGCCTACTAAAAATGAGTAAGTACTCTCAATACGTTCCCAAATAACTCACAAGGAACCTATGAGACATAATACATATAAGAGGATCTGCATGACGCAACTCACTCCCCGCTTACCCAGTCTAATGCAAGTGATCATTGCATTAGGTCTATTCTTGCTGATGGCTTTTTCATTCACAGCCCAACTCGACTTGCCGATTCAGTTGGCTCTTTACATAGGTTGGTTCGTGATCATGGTGCTCGGCGTAAGGCTTGGCCACCAATATAAAGATCTTGAAAAAGCAGCACTCAATGGTATTTCCAACGGTCTTGGCGCTGTCTTAATCCTTCTTGCTGTAGGGGCTTTGGTCGGCACTTGGATTTCAGGTGGTATTGTCCCCACCATTATCTACTATGGCCTTAAAGCAATTCATCCTTCCATCTTCCTGCTAGCAACTATGGTTATCTGTTCGCTAACTGCATTAGCGACTGGTACATCTTGGGGCGCAGCAGGAACCGCTGGTATTGCTATGATGGGTATAGGTCAAGGTTTAGGTGTACCTGCGCCTATTACCGCAGGTGCTGTTCTATCTGGCTGCTACTTTGGCGATAAAATGTCACCATTGTCAGATTCGGTTATCCTGGCGTCGTCCATGTCGAACGTTGAAGTGATGGAACATATTAAAGGTATGCTGCCTATCGCGCTTATCAGCTACATCATCACTGGCATCATGTTTACTGTATTTGGTTTCCACTACGCCGGTAATGTAGACATGACGCAAGTTCAGTCTGTTATCGAAGCAATGGACAATCAATTTTACATTACTCCTTATTCGTTCGTTCCTGTTGTCATAGTGCTTGGCTTACTAGCCATGCGTATGCCTTCTTTCCCAGTGATCAGTTTTGGCTCTCTACTTGGGATAATATGGGCTGTCATGATCCAAGATGTAGACTTCTTACAAGCCTTTAATACTGCCTGGGCCCCTTTCCACATTGAATCTGGTGTCGGTTTCATTGATTCCATCTTAAACCGAGGCGGCATGTCTTCAATGCTTGGCTCTGTAGCTGTGATTGTCTTTGGTCTCGGCTTTGGTGGCTTACTAGATAAAGTCGGCGTGCTAGAAACCATTGCTAAGCTTTTCGAGCGCAGAGTACAAAGCGCAGGTTCACTGGCAACCAGCACCATAGGAACGGCCTTCCTTGGTAACGTATTTGGCTCAGCTATGTATGTCTCTTTGATCCTAACACCGAAAATTTGTGCCAAAAACTATGACCGCCTAGGATTCAAGCGTAAAAATCTATCCAGAAACGCCGAATTTGGTGGCACCCTGACCTCTGGTATGGTGCCTTGGAGTGACAATGGTATCTACATGGCGAGTATCCTTGGCGTCGCGACCCTATCTTATGCTCCATTCATGTGGCTAAGCTTTGTGTGTATTTTGGTTACCATAGTGACCTCATACATGGGCTGGTTTATTGATAAATGTGAGCCGACAGCGACGGCTAACCACACCAATGACAGCGGCGAATTAGTCAAGCAAAGCGCTTAACACCCTATAACCAGATAAGTGCTATCAGGCATTTATCTGGTTCTTTAACTCCCCTCCCCCCTTTTTTATCCACTCAGCTTATTAAATAATTTCAATCATCTACCCACATGATATAGGCTTATAGAGTGCGTCTTTCTCATACTATATTTGTGCATAACGACTATGTTCTGACACTCAAATAAGGCCATCATGCATATTCTCGATCGATTAAACGTGTATCTATTTCATCGTAATAAAAGCCTAAATGCGCGCAGCTTAAATTATAAAATGCAGGGCTGGTCGAGCAAGAAGGAACAGATAATACGATTCAAAGCTATCGCCAACAGCGCCGATTTCTCAAATAAACGAGTGTTGGATTTAGGATGTGGATTAGGTGAGCTGTACGACTACCTCAGCCAAGATAAACACTTAGCTTTTTACCTAGGCATTGATCAACATTGGCCATTTCTAAAACGAGCAAAAAAACGTATTGGATCTGCTCAGTGCCGTTTTCGGCTCGCTGATATTAGCCACACACCATTGCCTAAACTTGATATTATTATCGCCAGTGGTTCACTTAACTATCAGTCGCGTCAAAATGATTACCTAGAGCGTATGATTACCCGTATGTATGCAGCGGCCAAAGAAGTCGTCATCTTTAACTTGCTCAATAAGGATGTATTTCTTAAACCAACCTTGCTCAAAGCGTATGACAAAAACGACGTACTCTCCTTTTGCCACACAATCACGCCCAAGGTAAGGTTGATTGATGACTATTCAACAGGTGATTTCACTATTGTATTGGAGAAAAGCTAGACTCGCTCTCGCTAACCGCCAGTTTGTTGCTGATTGAGAAACTCTTGCGCTTCATCGATGGCTTTATCTAATCGTAATTTAAGCTCGGCGAGAAGTTCAGTAACTGAGCCCGAGCCGTCTTTGAGAGCTTGCTCAACATTACCTGCTGCCTCTCGCAGCTTCTTGGCCCCAAGGTTACCACCCACCCCTTTGAGACTATGCGCTTTGCGTAATGCCTCTTCTGGTGAGTCATGCAATAGCTCGGCAATTTTTTCTGTATCACCAGTGTGATCATCAACAAATACTTGCAACAACATACACACCGACTCATAATCATCGCCAAGTGATTCCAACATGGCTTTTAAATCAATTTCGGGCTCATAAACTCCCTTTTCATCATTACCCATAGCCACTGCCTCGTTCTGGTTTATAATTTCCACTTTTGGGGTTTCGGTCCGTTGATCGTCTGTTTGTGTTGGTTCTTGCTTTGCGCCAATGGGTTGGTTTGGTATTGGCTGAACTGAAGACACACGATAGCTGACACCAAACAAGGCGAGTAAACACAGTCCACTGAACACTAAACCACCGATAACCAACTGATTTTGCTGATCATGAAACTCACGTTCTACCAAGGCGATCTGAGAGTAAATTGAATTATTCATGATTTTTTCAATCACATAATTACCTTGGGCGTAAGTACCCAGCAATGACGATGTTTTCGAGAGCATATGCTGTAAATGCTTTTTCTGTAGCGCAGGTAACTTGTCCGATTGCACATAGAGTTGGTCAAGCTCCCTAAACACTTTGGGATTTGATTCACTAGAACTAAACAGCGCAGCCAATACATTCGTGCCTACTTTCGCGTAATAATTCGATAGTTTGGAATCTTTTTGGTACTTGGCACGGAGTGTTTGGATCTGGTCAACCAGCGCAATCAGCTCAAGTTCATTATTCAAAAACGTCTTCATCTGCTCTATAAATTGGTCGGTAGTGTAAAGCAGCTGCCCCATATCAAGGGTTAACCAATTTTGCTCGTAAGTCGCCGCCATCTGCAAGCGCAAAGCGTGTATCAATTGCAGTTTAAGCGCTTGCTCTCCAGTCTGGCTCGCTCGGTAAGAAGGCTCTTGGAACATAGAATACTTGAGTTCATCAATACTGTTGCTTAGCTCACTGACCTGATTCATTGTGGTTACGCTTGAGCGATAGGCAAACATTAATGTTGCAATACCTAAAATCCAGATCGCCACAACCAACCAAGCTAACTTGAGCGCCTTACCTTCCATACCTTGCTCTTCTTCGAATAAATTGCATAATTACAAGCATATACGCAATGAGCAAGAATAGCAGGCCAAAGTCGTGATTTCTTCGACCTAGTCCGATTTTCATCATAGAGTTCAAGCTATTTAACCATCCATAATAAAGGCCACATCTCACTGTGGCCCCAATTAACACTTTATGAAAGTTAGGCAACCGCTCTTTGAGGCGCACTCACTAATAAGCTTTCAGCGGTGTTTATATTGCTGAGAGGGGAGTTTGCTATCTCATTGTCAGAAACGTCAAACCCGCTCATGGCCTGTACAAGTAAATCAGGCTCTGCCGCTGGCGGCATATACTCGGGTAATGTCATAGGTGAGAATTTGGTCCCATCTGACAGCACCACTTCCTCGATGCAATAGCGCCCATCTGTATACACGTTCTCTATCGTAATACTGTCACCCGACTCCGGTCCGCCTATCAACAACACCATATGATTGCCGTCTCTGCGGACACTCAACTCCGAATGCGCGATACCCTCGGCCCAGCACAATACGGTCTGTCTTATTAAAACCAGAAGAAGAACTCCGACTGTAATGGTCAAAATCGTTAATCACATCCTGTCCATCACCACGTTCAAACACATATGTCTCTGACCCCGAACTGCCTTCCAGTCGGTCACTCCCTTTGCCTCCAATCAAACGATTCACTGCGTTTTGAGCTACATTACGTTGATGACGGTCATTCGTTGTGCGAGTTACCTTCAACGTATCATCGCCTTCACCACCATCTAACGTGTTATTGCCACTGTAAGAGACCGTTAACGTGTCGTTACCTTCACCACCAAACAGCTCATCGTTACCCGTTTCACCATGCAAGGTATCGTTACCAGCATCACCGTGTATTATTTCACTCCCGCTGCTTCCAGAAATAATGTCGTTCCCCTCTAAACCAGCAATAAAATCATTAGTATTACTACCCGCTAGTTCATCATCTGTATTAGTTCCAACTTTAAATACAGATGCATTTGTTTTGGATATTTGAATTAGCTTATCAAAGCCTGTAGGAAGCTCATTTAAGTTAGTATTCAAATAATCAAATAGGTAAGAGTAAAGGTTTTTTTGATTATTAGAATAAAGATCATCTACCGTCGACACTGTTTCAAAAAACTGATTGATTTCCTTGAATGATTCTGATGTCTGTAGTGATGCCAGTTCAATTAGTGAGTTAGCCACGATCGAAAAGTCTCCATACAATTGTCCTGAGGAATTCGCTTGTACCCACTTTACTTCTTGGAATAAGTTGGATTCAATTCCAATCAACCGCAGCTCAATCTCTCCTTTTAAATTTTCGAATATCCCTTCCAGTAGCCTCGTATATTGAGTTCCAGTACCTCTTGGTTTATCAATCTTATAGCCATAAAAGGCTTCCAAGGTTTTTACCTTTCGAATATCAATTTTGCTCTGATGGTAACGTGTGTAGTCACCGCTCACACCCGCCCATATAAACATAATTTCAGTAAGCATCTCTGAAGAAGACTGATCTGTAGTGCCTATTTGATAGCTTTCTATCAGTGACTTAAGGCGGCCTGATTCATCTTTTGCCATGGCATAATGTAGAGAAGGAAGAGACCCGATACCGTTAATGTTGGGAAGTTTAAGAATGTCTTCAGGAATAACGATTTCCGAATATATAAAGTCTGACTTTTCCATTTGAAACCAGACATCGTTTAAATCATTTATGCTACCGTCTGATGTGGTGTACGACGACTGTTGCCGGTGCTCATTTCCATTATCATCGACATATTGCGAGTCGTTATAAGTTAGTTTTAATGATGTGACACCATAGTGTTCTAGTGAGCATAGCTCTTCACTCTGGCTAATACCATCTTGATTCAGGTCCCTGAAAACGTTTAGCTGACTGAAAATACCGTCTTGGCTATCGATAAGACCATCATCATTCTCATCGTATTGACTCAGTGCTGTAAAACCATTATTCGCAAATGTACCGTCTCGTAACTTTGTATTATTACCGAATAACTCTTTTCCTGATGTAATTGAGCCATCACCATCTGCATCGAATACTAATAGACCATCATCCGGCCCTACAAATGCAGAACGCTCTCGCTTTCCATCACCATCATGATCAAAATAAACGCCGTTTTCCAAACTGGTTGTCGTGATGCCATTACTATCCAAATCTAATACCAAAGGTGAACTGGGGGCAGAGGGGGCTGGGGTCAGCTCACCTAGAGGGGCATCGTATTTTTCACCGTAGCCTTTACAATAATCAGAAAGCTGCTTATTCCGAGCCTTATCTTGATTAATAAAATCTTCGAGTCTTTCTAAAGGATTGTGGGTCCTATTATACTTTTGGAATAAATTTGAGCCTTTCTTAAGTATTTCATCCATTAACCTCTCAATTATCGTTCCAGGAACTCCACTAGCACCAACGAGGTCATTCATACTCTGGCCTTTCTTGGTAGTAGCATTTTCCATTGCTTTTATAACCTTTTCATAGTTATCAATACTGGGGTCGTTCATTACTGCTTGACATGCGTTAGTAAGCTCCTTTGTCAATCCTCTATTTTCTGTGTGATTACCTATAGCACCCAATGCATCAAGGGCGACATCTAGTTGCTGTGACGTTGACATTAATTCTTCCTTTTTATTCGCACTTATTTAAGTAATATTTCCAATATCTATTTAGAATATCTTTCTTAATATCCCAATCAACAGCTAATCCACCTAAGCCATCACCATTTTTAATAAATCTATAAAATTCACAATCATGTAATAGTGTTGATTTATTAAATACAGAGACCCACTCTTCTATCTTTTCTTTCTCGTTATATTTTTCTTGAAGATAGATATACTCGAACACTGAGAAGTCATTACCAAGGAACATCGACTCTCTAATAGATTTCACATATTCAGATATATCCATATTGAATTTAGAATCGTAAAACCGAATAAAAGGCAGTATGAATGTTGATTTCAAATCACCATATTCGTTGGCTAAAGCTAGAAACTCTGATCCTGTGCCATTTTCGCATGAGTACATTTGCGTACCTAGCATATAATACTTAGCAGCTTTAGTTTTATCGCTTCCTTTATCTTCCATTGAAAGTAATAATTCTTTGGATTTGAACAAATTTTTTTCAATACCTACTCCGTATCTATGCTTAATTGCCATGAGAAGCTTTGAATCATCAACAGACATGTTAGAAAAGTCTGACCCTAATATGTAGTCTCCAAGCTGAGAAACAATATTTTCCTTTTCATGTTCTTCCATAAACAAATAGCAGCTTTTGTCACTTTGGTTTTTAACTAAAAAAACACCATAAAAGCAAAAAAAAACGTGATAATTAACTTATTCAATATTTAGCTCCTTACTAACTCATAGATATCCACCACCCGATGGCAATGGGCTAATGTTGATAAACGATGCGCTATGCTGATCACGGTTCGGCCTTTGGTGATTTCGGGTAGGCGTGACACAATGGCTGCCTCAGACTCATAATCGAGCGCACTGGTGGCTTCATCTAGGATCAATATTCTGGGGTTAGTCATTAATGCACGCGCCAATGCGATTCTTTGCCTTTGCCCACCAGAAAGGCGACTGCCCCCTTCTCCTACCTGTGCGCTATAACCTCCAGATAGCTCGATAATAAAATCATGAGCGCCCGCCAATTTAGCCGCGTGAATGACTTCTCCATCCGTAGCATTAGGTACACATTGCTTTATGTTATCGGCAATGGTTCCGCCAAATAGGCAGCTTTCTTGAAGCACGACACTCATGTTGCGTCTTAGCTCAACGGGATCAGCGATAGCGAGATCCATACCATCAACCAGCACTTGGCCTGAGTCTGGCGTATACAAGCGCTGCAACAACTTGGTTAAAGTACTCTTACCACATCCAGAACGACCTGTGATCCCGACAAACTCCCCCGCTTTGATGGTCAAGCTGAGATTTTTCAATACTTCAGGAGAATCTGTATCGTAACGAAAACGAACTTGATGGAAAACCACTTCACCTTTCATTTGAGGGATCGAGGCTAAGCCTTCACTGCCCGCCTCTTGAGGCTCATCTAATATATCCCCAACGCGGCGCAGTGAGATTAAGGTGTGTTGAAAATCTTGCCAAACCTGTGCTAAGCGTAAAATAGGCTGGGTAACTTGGCTTGCCAACATGTTAAACGCCACTAGCTCACCGGGCGAGAGTTCACCTTCTAAAACCAGTTTTACCCCCCACCAAAGCGTTAGTGCAGCAGTAAATTTTTGGATCAAACCAATACCTTGCTCCGCCCAAATCGAAACGACCCGAGCGCGAAAACCCGCTTTAAGTTGCCTCGCCAAGTTAGCTTGCCAACGCTTTTCAAAACTGCGTTCCAACGCATTGGTTTTGACCGTTTCAATTCCAGTTACTGATTCGGTCAAAAAAGCGGTATTGTCTGCCGTTGTTTCATACTCTTTGGTGACTTTTGCGCGCAAAGCTGGCCCCACAGCTAACCAAAATAGAAAGTACAACACCAAAGAGCCAAGCACGACCCAAGTCAGCAGCGGTGCATAGGCAAATAAGACCGCAATAAACGCCCCGATGAAAATCAAGTCGAGCACAATGGTCAACGCAGAGCCGGAGAGAAATTGGCGAATTTGGTCCATTTCACGCACTCTGGCGGTAATTTGCCCTGTTTGCCTGCGGTCAAAATAGCTCAGAGGTAAGGCAATTAAGTGCGAATAAAGCCTTGCACTAAGATCAGCATTAAGCTTGCTGGCAAGATTGGCATACATCCAGCTGCGCATATAGTTAAATAAGGGCTCAAAAATTGCCATGCCCAACAGGGCGATACCCAGAACATGCAAACTGGACACACTGCGACTGACTAATACCCTGTCAATAACATTTTCAAATACAATCGGAGTTGCAAGCGCAATCAACTGAATAAAGAGTGACAACCAAATGACTTTCCTCGCTTGGATGACATGCTTTTTAAGGGCAGGTAAAAACCAGCGAAAACTGAAGGATGTCTGTGCAGTGGTTAACTCTCCGTCGGCAAGCAAATAGGTATTACCCTGCCAAATCGCCTGAAAATTCTCATTAGAATAGCGTCGTACTTGATTGGTTCTAGCGCAATACAAGGTGACATCCGAATCTGTGACCTTAAGCAAAACGTAAAATTGATTATCAAGCTCAACAATAGCGGGCAGCGGTGTGGTATTGAGCTGCTCGAATCGCAAACTGACTTGTTTCGCTTTAAGGCCAACCCACAACGCGCAGCGACACAATTGCGTCGAATCTAACTCACTGACAGACTCTCCAAGTTTGTGCTGCAGATGATTTATTTCCACCGATTTATCAAAATGTTTCGCTACATAAGCTAGGCATAGTAAGCCCGTTAGCCGGATATGATGTTGAGGGTTCATTAACGCTCCCTCATGGCTTCAGATTGATACTGCTGCAAAGGGCTTAGCAAGTAATCGATAATGCGGCGGGTTCCGGTTTTAATTTCAGCACTCAAACTCATACCCGCTCCAAGTGTTACCCACTTATCATCAACTAAAATTTGGTTGCTGTTGAGACGAATTCGGGCAGGAAACACATACCCTAGCTGCTCATCTTCTACCGCATCTTTGGATACGTGCAGTAACTCACCTGAAATGGTGCCGTATTTAGTGAAGGGGAAGCTATCGATTTTGATTTCTACCGCTTGGCCAGCCATGACAAAACCAATGTCTTTATTGAGAACATTGACTTCAGCTTCGAGGTCAGCAGCCTTTGGCACGATAACCATCAAAGGCTCGGCCGGAGATGCCACCCCACCAAGTGTATGAATACTCAGTTGCTGCACTACGCCATCTACTGGAGAGCGAAGCGCCTGAATGCGCTGGCGCTCACGAGCCTTGACAAGTTCTTGCTCAAGCTCTGCAATTCGACCATCAACCTGATTAAGCTCATCAAAATACTCTAGCCGCTTTTGAGCAATAAGCGTCTCTCTTTGTTCAACAAGACTTGCTGCTTGCGCGCTAAGTACCTCGGTTTGAGATTGTAAGTTACTCAGATCACGCTCTACATCTAATAGTTCTCTCTCTTGTTCTAATAACTCAACCCGAGCAATCGAGTTTGTTTCCATCAGTGCTTGACGCGCATTGAGTCGCGTAGTGATGTTTTGTTTAAGTTTATTGAGCGCCGCGATGGCTTGGCGATTCGCTTTTAACTCTGCTCGATTAACATTCTGCTCAGCTTCAATTTTTTCCAGCAATTGAGTCGTTTCAGTGTACTCACTTTGCAAATGCTGACGACTGATGACAATCAGCTCACTATTGGCATCTGGTGTAGGGTTAAAGCGCTCTAGTGGAGCGTCTGAAAGCAGCGCCTCAAGTCTCGACTTGTCCAACTGATAACGAATTTTTTGCTCGGCCAATCGGCTCGACTCCGCATCGGCGCCTGCTGGGTTAAGCTGAATGAGAATATCGCCTTTGCGAACATGCTGACCATTTCTAACATTAATCGCTATGACTTCACCTTGTTCTAACGCTTGTATAACTTTGCTATGGCTCGACACCATAACTTTGCCTTGCGCGCTTGCATGGATGTCGAGCTGGCCAACAATCGACCAAACCAAGGTCACTAGCAAGAATGTCGCAATGGTAAACGCAACACGTCTAGACCAGGGCGAAGGCGGCTTCTCAATCACTTCGAGATAAGCAGGTAAAAACTCGTATTCATGTTGGGGGCGTTTTGGCGATTGAAGCTCACGCTTTTGGGCTTTGAGTGCCATTTTTATTATATTTATCATTGCACTTGCTCACTCACTTTAGTTTCCTTTTGTTTTGATTGCTGTATATGCCAGAGTCTGGCGTAACATCCTTTTTGATCGAGTAATTTCTCATGGGTGCCAAGCTCTGTGACTTCACCTTGTTCAATCACCGCAATACGGTCGCAACCTTGAACCGCAGATAAACGGTGCGCGACCGTTATGACGGTTCTGCCACGCGAAATAGCTGCCATATTTTGATTCACCACTTGTTGAGATTCTTCATCTAAGGCGCTCGTGGCCTCATCTAGGATCAATATTCTTGGTTTGGTCATCAAAGCTCTGGCGATCGCGATACGCTGCTTTTGGCCCCCAGATAAAGAGGAGCCGCCCTCTGCTAGTAAGGTGTCATAACCTTTGGGCATTTTAATAATGAATTCATGAGCACCTGCAAGCTTTGCAGCTTCAACTACCTGCTCAAAAGAGGCTGTTGGCCTACGAATGGCAATGTTTTCTCGCACACTGCGGTGAAATAGGTAGTTTTCTTGTAACACCACACCAATATTTTTTCTCAGCGCCGGTGATGACCATTGGTTAATTGGAACACCATCAATCAGAACATGGCCTTTTTCCGCCAAGTAGAGCTTTTGAATCACGCGAGTGATGGTACTTTTTCCTGATCCAGAAGGCCCTACCAGGCCGATTGACTCCCCTGGACGAATGTCCAAGCTCAGTCCTTTTAACACCGGGGCTAATTGAGGCTGGTATCGAAACCATACTTGGCGAAACTGTATATGACCCTGAAACGGCTGATTTGATGCATGTCGGCCCATTTCCTGCTCTGCTGGCAAATTGAGCATTTCACCAAGGTTATCGACAGCAACTCGCGTTTGGATAAATTGCTGCCAAAGCTCAACTAGCTTGGCCAGTGGCTGACTGACATGATTCACCATCATGTTAAACGCAATCAACTGACCTATAGTCAGTTCCAATGACATAACCATCTGCGCGCCAATCCAAAGCACACCGACCGTCGTTAGCTTTTGAACTAACGTGACCCACTGACTGATTTGCGCTTGATAACTTTGACGAGAAAAGTTCGCTTCGACCAGCTCTTGAGTTTGCCCTTCCCATTTTCGTTCAAATCTAGGCTCGATGGCGAGGCTTTTAACTGTTTCTACGCCATTAAGCGACTCGGTCAAAAAGCCCGTATTTTTAGCGCCGCAGCTGAACTGGTGCTCAATACGCTGTTTAAGAGAGCCTGAGCTTGCCCATGCGATAAACGCATATACTGGCAGTGTTGCGATCACTAACCAAGTTAACGGCGCACAGAGGTAGAACATCACACCGATAAATACAAAGGTAAAACTGGCATCGACTAATAACGTCAGCGCCGCGCCAGTTAGAAGATTGCGTATACTGTCTAGTTCTCTTACCCGAGTGACGATGGCTCCCACATGCCGATTTTTAAAATAAAGTAAAGGCAGGCCGAGTAAATGTTTAAATAACTTAACACCGAGCCGTATATCTATTCGTGTGGTCGTATGAGCTAACAAATATTCTCTTAACCCTTTTAAGATCACCTCAAACAAACCAACTACAAGTAGCGCCACAACTAACACGTCAAGGGTAGATAGCGCATTGTGAACCAGGACCTTGTCCATAATGACTTGAAAAAATAATGGCAGGATGAGGGCTAACAGTTGCAGTAAGAGTGAAAAAAACAGCACCTCTCCCAATAGCTTTCGGTGGCGAACAAACTCAGGAATAAACCAACTAATATCAAACTTTCCACCGCTCTGGTGATACTGAATAATTTGGCCTGCCCACTGCTGTTTTAAGTCTTGTCTTGAAATCACCTCAGGTGTCGACTCATCCGCCTTTTGGATCAAGGCTTGATCTTCTGACAGCCGAGCGAGCACAACAAACTTTCCATCCTTGGTTTGATAGGCAAGAGGAAGGTGGGCAGTCGTTAGCTTTTCTTCCCTGAGTTTTTTTAATCTCAGTTGACCATCTGTCTTATCTGAAGTTTTTTTTAGCCAGCTTTTTAGACATTTCCCTTGCTGCTGAGTAGGAAGAGAACATGTGATGCCCATTAACCTCAGTAATATCTGAGAACTTTCTACTGCACTTTGAAAAAATGCGTCCGTGTTGGAATAAGCCGTATCCATGAATTGAATGGTTTAATGTAATTTTTATATACGCGGCAGGTTACATATTTGCACCATATCATTCAACACACATATCAATAAAGCACGCATGCATGTTTATATTTTTATCCATTATGAGTTAATTATCACATCAGCAAGCGAAAATTGACTTAAATATGACCATGCTTACCGAAAATTCAGTGGGATTGAACAGACTAAAATAGTGGTTTCTACGAGATTTCTATGGCTAAACTGTATGAGAAGTGTTGATAAATCGTAATGGCACATATTAAAGATATTTAAAAGTGCCATTAACTATTATTTTCGCAGGGAGGAATGCTGAAAAGGGTAACGGCTTACCCTTGATTTCTAGTCAATTGGTCGCGCAAGTTTGGCGGCGTCCCTTTAATGGTTAAAGTATCGGTTTCTGGATCATAAAATATGCGCTCACCGAGTAGCATACTGTCAAAACTCATATTGAGCCCACCGCCTGCCCCAACATATTTTGTTAGCTTTCTAACCGCCGTTCGCTCCCCCGGGAAGCTGTCTTCTAACTCATACCCTCTCTCTTGGGTAAAATCTAAAAAGCTGGTGCCTTCATGGGTCGGGGGTAATTCTCCAGATAGTTCTCGAACTTGAACTTCATCACCTGTTTTGATCTGTTCATTGCAATAATCAGCCACTTGTTTTTTGTAGCTGATCACTTCTTCTTTTTCTAGCTTTGAGTCAGTGCAAAAGTCATCAACTGCTTGCATCAAAACTTGATTTTGTTGTTTGGTATCTAGCCCGACTTCTGCTTGTAAAAAATCTAAGAAAAAGTCAGCCACTTTACGGCCGACACGCCCCTTTATATAAGCTAAGTAACGGTTAGACTCTTTATCCGTCTCGTAACTGGTCAAATCAATACGGGCCGCTATATCCATTTTGCTAAGGTCTAAATAATCCGTCGCGCTAATATCAAGACCCTCTGTTACTTTTAGGCTCTGGTTGGATGGCACAATAGCAACAAACAGATAATTGGTTGCCAGTGACTGATATTCTGCAACCACTAATATGCCTTCGTCTGCAAAGGGGTATTTGCTCAACTCATTTTTAAGACGATTTGCACTAAGTTGCGAAAAATCATAGAAGTTCCTTCCACCTTTGCGAAGCTCATGCAACCAGATTTGAAATTCACTGTCAGATTTAAAACTACCAAAGCCTTTGCCTGCTTTGGAATTGAAGACTCTGTGAAGCTCAGCCACTAAATTTTCAGTGGACGTGTCGTTTTCTAGACATTCCGTTCTAAAGTTAACAATAAGTTCGTCAGAGTCATTTTTTCGTAACTGATGCAAAATTACATTTGAAAGATGAAGGCTCATAGTAAATTTTTATCGTCGTGTAGGTTTCAGTTGCGGGGCATTGTAGGTTATCATAAGTCGCTTTACTATCACCACTAGAGTCTTTATGCCGATCACATCTAAATACAGCGATGACAAAGTAGAAACTATCTTATCAGAGGTGGCTACTGTTCTTGACAAACACGGGGCTGGGCCTGAGCTATCTTTAATGATTGCAGGTAATATCGCTACCAATGTCTTAAATCAAAACGTTAATACTTCACAAAGAAAAGCACTTGCTGAAAAATTTGCTCAGGCATTGTTGTCTTCTATTGAAGAAAGCACTCACTAGAATAACAAACGGACAATAGAACATTACATGGTAGATAACGGAAACACATACGGTGAACGCGTTTCGCGTCTGGTTGGTTGGGGGCATTGGTTTGCCTTTTTCAATATCATTGCAGCCATGCTCATTGGCACCCGTTATATCACTGAATCTCCTTGGCCGGAAACCTTGCTCGGTCAATTTTACCTCGCAATATCATGGGTAGGTCACTTTGGCTTTCTTGTGTTTGCGCTTTATCTTTTGGTTCTATTCCCTCTCACCTTTTTGATCCCCTCTCGAAAATTGTTTCGATTAGTCGCGGTATGTTTTGCCACCTTTGGGCTGACAGTATTGCTTGTGGATACGCAAGCCTACCAAAAAATAAATCTCCACCTAACCCCTGTGGTTTGGGAAGTGTTACTCAACGAAGAAGGCAGTTCGATAAATATTGATTTGCAGCATCTATTCGTGGTGTTGCCACTGATCTTCCTTCTGCAACTGGCGTTATCTGAATGGGTGTGGAGAAAACAGCGCAGACTATCCCACAAGCACATTGGCCGCCCTATCGCAGTACTGTTTTTCGTTAGTTTCATCACTAGCCATCTCATCTATGTCTGGGCGGATGCGTACTTCTACAATCCGATAACCGCCCAGAAAGCGAACTTCCCTCTTTCCTATCCAATGACGGCTAAGTCATTTATGGAACGTCATGGTTTGCTTGACCGAGAAGAGTATTTACAGCGCTTAAAAGAAAATCAAGCACATGCTGAGCTAGTGCGCTACCCGCTTGAAAAGCTTGAGTTTAACCGCAGAGCTAACTCTCTAAACGTTTTAATTGTGAGCGTCAATAATTTGCGTGGCGATGTGATGACATCAGAATGGATGCCCAATGCAGCAAACTTTGCAGAGCAAAATCTGTCTTTCACCAATCATTACAGCTCAAGTAACGATACCTTCGGTGTGTTCGGTCTCTTTTATGGACTACCAAGTAGCTATGTTAGCAGCATCAAGATGCAAGGCTCTCGACCTATTCTTTTAGATACCCTGCTGGATAAAGACTACAGTTTCGGACTATTCAGCGGAGATAACTTTGATGACGCTCTGTATGGCGAAACTATTTTCCGTGGTCTCAATTTCACAGGCATCGCATTTAATGATGCAAGCTCCCCTGATACGCAAGCAATCAGTGCTTGGGCAGATTGGGTAGAACAGCGCAAGAAGTCCCCTTGGTTCAGCTTTATCGAGCTGACTACGGTTGACAACTTCAGCGCTTATGATGATAAAGGTAACCATTCAACGTTCGATAAACTGCAAAACGGATATCACGCCTCTGTCACCCATGCTGATGAAGAGCTCGGCGTTTTATTTGATAAAATAGAGCAACTCGGTATCAGCGAATCGACAGTGGTGATTTTAACCTCAAATCACGGTACTGAATTTAACGAGACAAAAACCAACAGTTGGGGCTCGAATAGTAACTACAGCCGTTACCAACTCCAAGTGCCTATGGTTATCCACTGGCCAGGTAAAGTACCAGCGATTTATGATCACAGAACAAGTCACCTCGATTTGTCCGTGACTCTATTACAGGATTTACTGGGCGTATCCTCTAATCCTTCTGATTTTAGCAGTGGACAAAGTTTATTCGATGAAAGCCCTAGAAAATGGATTCTTGCTGGCGGCACTCGAGAGCTAGCCCTAATAACCAACAAAGATACAACGGTAATCGACAAGTTCGGTAACTACAAGCTGTACGATGGAAACTACCAACGTTTGCAAGATAAAAACCCTACTTTACCGGTACTAATGCAGGGTTTAACTGAATTACAGCGTTTTTATGCGAAAAGTAACTAAATCCTTATCTTAGTATTTGACCTAAAGAAAAAAAATAGGTACATTAATCGCATCGGACTGTAGCGCAGCTTGGTAGCGCACCGTCATGGGGTGTCGGGGGTCGGAGGTTCAAATCCTCTCAGTCCGACCATACACCTAGAAAAAGAGAGCTTAGGCTCTCTTTTTTGCTATCTGAAATACATAATATTATTTATCGCTTTTACTCATCGTTAAGATAAATACCATACCGCTAGGATAATTGCGGCTAGCCATTAACTTACCTTGCATATCACGAGTATTATTGGCTGATATGGCAAGGCCTAAGCCAAGTCCTTCCCCTATCTTTTTCGTGGTGTAAAAAGGCTCAAAAATAGATTCCAGCTTATCGTCATCAACACCTACACCATTATCACTGATTTTAAATTCAACCTGCTCTATTCGGTCGATAACTTGGATAGAAATACTTGGGCTTCTTACGTCAGCAACCGCATCTATAGCGTTGGACAATAGATTCCCCAATACCTGACGCAATCGAGCTTCTTCTCCTAAAACACTATTCACTCCAGCCTCTATATCAATATTAAATTCAACATGCTTCAGCTTTGGTTGAAAAGTTGTTAAGACCTCTTGCAAAGCATCGTGAAAGTTGACTGGAGAAGGGGCTTCTAAACGCTGAAAGGCAAATGATTTAAGCTGGCGAGTCATGGAAATCATGCGTTCAATTAGGGTGACAGCTAACACTGTATTGTCTTTAACTTGGTCGAACGCACCTTTTTCAAGTAACAACTTATTGGTTGAGAACAAGGTTTTCATCCCGGTCAGCGGCTGATTGAATTCATGCACAATCGCACTGGACATTCTACCCAACGCCGCCATTTTACTGGACTCGACGAGTTCTTGATGAGCGCTCTCCAGCTCCAAAGTTCGCTCTTCGACCTTGTACTGCAATAATTGATTAGTTTGTTTTAGGGCCAGTTCTGCCCGTTTGCGCTTGCTGATGTCAATAACCGTACATAAATACAATCGCTCATCACTCCATGAAAGGGCATTTACCGACAAAATAACCGGAAATAGACTACCATCGCTCCGTTGGCCTAAGGTCTCTACTTGGTTAAGGTCAATCAAATAAGACTGAGTGTTTAAATTCTTTAGTAAACTCAGTATGGTCGTATCCGAGCTCCCATTTTCAAACAGTTGCCAGACACGTATATTTCGGATCATGGATTCAGACAAACTAAAATAGCGCTTTGCCATAGGATTAATCACCTTAATCTGGCCTTGGCTATCTACCAATATCAAACCAACATGGGTTTTATTGATCATCTGACTTAACCTGTGCTCAGAGGCTCTGATCCATTCTTGCATTTTTTGGTAGGCCGCAATTTTTTGTTTGCGTTGACGCGAGACAACCACCAGCAAAAAAATCATCAGACCAATAAAAACTAAGCTCCAACTTGTCCAAAGTACCGTTTGATTTAGAGAAGTTAAAGGAGTTAGATAAACGAGGCGCCAATCTAAGTCATCCAAGAGGACACTCTGCACTAAATACCGCTCAGCCTTTATCTGCCAAATTTCTATCCGCGTTCCATCGTACAAGGTCTGATATTCACTAAATGATCCATGAGTAAAGTAGCCTTCGAACCAAGAGGAAGAGAAAAGCGTATCACTGGAGAGAAAAAGAGAGCTTGAAGCTTGGTGGGCCAAAATAGCCTCTCCTTCAGAAAACCACTGCTCAATCAACATATTCAAATCCGCTTGAACAACAATCACACCTATGATCTCACTGCCATCATAAAGTGGCGCCGCAACCAAATAATCACTGCTGCCTGCGACATGCGATACCGCCCCACTATTAAGCATTACTTTTTCCGTTACTTGCTTGGCGATATGATTCCTCAATCTCTGATTATCAACACTTGAGAGCTTTATTTGACCCTTGGTATTAAGGAGATACCAGCCTCTCGTATTTGCGGCTTTATCAAGCGTTATTAACTGTGCTTGCAGCTCTTGGTATAGATCTTCTTGGCCTTTTAAATACCTTACGCTTGTATCATCTTTAGTGACTAAAAATGGTAGGTAATCAAAGCGCTGCAAGGTTCGGCGAACACTTTTTATATAACCAAGAAAACGGTCTTCAGCGTTTCTCTGTGTGGTTTCTATTTTCCATTGATAGATAATTTTTTGGCTTAGCGTCTGCATCAGCACCATTAACACGCCGACTAAGATCACTGCAACCAAAAGCCTCCGACCATACATAAAGCTCATTCCTTTTTTCAGTCCATGAAGCCATCATGCTAGGGTAATCTATTTCAAAGTCAGCATTGGTGTATCAGCATCTTATAGTGTGTTTATTATCAAATATTTTTATCTGTGTTCCATTTACGCTTTACTCAACCGATGACTCTCATGCTTTTCTTGGCAATGTGGTTCCTCAAAGAGATTACCTAAAATGCGATATCTGCCCTTTTCGTTATCGATAGATTTGCTTAACGTGAAGAAAAAAATCAGTAGTGGACCATATGGAAGTCGTCACCGAACAAAAAATCGCCTTAATTGAAGACGATCCTGTAGTTCGTCACACCACGCAGCAGTGGTTAGACTTAGCAGGATTTGATGTACAGAGTTTTGAAACCGCAGAGACGGCCTTAGGTAGCATTAAGGACAACTCGTTCTGCGCCATCGTCAGTGATGTGCGCTTGCCGGGACAAAGCGGCTTAGATTTGATGCAACAGGTTAAAGCCGTCAACCCATCGATTCCTATTGTATTAATTACTGGTCATGGAGATGTGGATATGGCGGTGAAAGCGCTGCAAAAGGGGGCGTTTGATTTTATCGAAAAACCTTTTGAGCCAGAGCGTTTATCCGACACTATTTCTCAAGCTATCACTCACTATCAAAGCTCACAGCACTGGCAAAGCCGACAAAGCTACCTAAAAAACCTTCAAGGCATGGAGCAAACACTTATTGGCCAAAGTGCGGTAATGAAAGAGCTTCGTGAACAAGTTCACAAGGTAGCTAACATAGATACCCATGTCATCATATACGGCGATACAGGATGTGGAAAAGAAGTAGTTGCTCAATGTCTGCATCAGTATAGCCTTCGCAGCAAACATGCTTTCGTCCCCGTCAATTGTGGGGCTATCCCTGAAACTCTGTTTGAAAGTGAGTTATTTGGCCACGAAATCGGCGCTTTTACTGGTGCAGCAAAAAAAAGAGTCGGCAAACTGGAGTTCGCCGATAAAGGCACTTTATTTTTTGATGAAATAGAGAGTATGCCAACCGCAATGCAAGTGAAAGTATTGAGAGTTATTCAAGAAAATACGCTAGAGCGCGTGGGAAGTAATCAGTCACATCATGTGAATCTGCGCATTATTTCAGCCGCCAAGCAACCACTGCTTAATCACCCCGAATTTCGCCAAGACTTATTTTATCGACTTAATGTCGCTCAGCTTTATTTGCCACCACTCAAGGAACGAGAGGAAGATGCCCTGCTACTTTTTGACCACTTTACCCAGCAAGCAAATTCCAATACTCGGGGGGCAAGTCGCGCAGACCAAGATGCCCTGTTAAGCTACCACTGGCCGGGAAATGTTCGTGAACTGCGCAATGTTGCAATACGCTTCGCGCTCGATGATTCAGTGACCGTTGGTGAGATTTTATCCAGCCAACCTACAACAGCAAACCCAACCAAGCAGCAAGGGGTATCACTTGCAATTCAAATGCAGAGTTTCGAAAAAAAGGTTCTGCATGAGTCTCTTAACCGTCACCATGGATGCATTAGTGATGTAATGCAAGAATTGGATTTACCCAGACGCACACTCAATCAGAAAATGCTCAAATACGCATTAAATCGAAGTGATTATATTGACTAAACTACGTCATTTCATTATCGAGATACTATCGGCATAAAATGGCTTATCTATTCATCTTAACTATTAGACAAATAGATTGAATGAAACCTCAAAGGCTATTTAGTCAGCGCATAGGCTATCCAAACTGATAAGCCATTTTTTGCTTATAGTAAATTAACAAACAAGCAACAAATGGCTCATTTCAGTGACTGAAAATAAAAAAACATCATAAATACAAAGGTTTAAGAGTTGGCATTGTGTTTGCTCTACCCTGATTTCGATAATTATAATCATACGGAGCATGACCATAATGTTGAAACACATACTAAAAACCACAGCAATTATCCTTGGAGTCTTTGGCCTTAGTCAGCCAACTCTTGCCAACGACCGCAGTTATATTCTTGCTACCGCATCCACAGGGGGCACTTACTATCCTGTTGGTGTTGCCCTAGCGACCTTAAGTAAAGTCAAACTTGCCCCAAAGCAACACTTCTCTTTAGCAGCGATTAGCTCAGCAGGATCTGGTGAAAACATCAAATTGCTCAACGATAATCAAGCGCAATTTGCGATTCTTCAGGGACTTTATGGCGCTTGGGCATGGCAAGGTAAAGGACCTTATGAAAACGCGGGAAGCCAAACTCAGCTGCGCTCGGTTTCCATGTTATGGCAAAACGTTGAACATTTTATCGTTCGGTCCGATCTTACCCCAACAGGCACAATGGCAGATCTGGAAAAGTTAAAAGATAAAAAGTTCTCGATTGGCAAAAAAAGCTCAGGTACAGAAAACTCCGGCCGACAAATCATGCAAAGCCTAGCGATTGACCCTGAAAAATTTAAACTTGCTTACATGGGCTATGGTGGCAGTGCCAGCGCGCTACAAAACGGCACAATTGATGGAATGAACACGCCGGCGGGCGTCCCTGTTGGCGCCGTAACTCAAGCCTTTGCTGCGCTGGGTAACGACATCCAAATTTTATCCTTTACCGATGAGCAAATCCAACAAGCCAATAAGCAATACAATATTTGGTCAAAATACGACATTCCTGCCAACACTTATCCGGGTGTCAATAAAGTCATCACAACCATTGCACAGCCTAACTTTTTAGCTGTGCGCGAAGATGTTTCTGAAGAAGATGTCTATCAGTTAACTAAAGCAATTTATGAAAACCTCCCTTTCTTACAAGGCATCCATAAAGCGACGAAAGTGATGGCACTGGAAAGAGGCGCCTCTGGTTTACCTGTTCCTTTGCACCCCGGCGCGGCTCGTTACTACCGTGAAATGGGTATAGATCTTTCACCTGAACTTATTGTTCGTTAAGCCCTTTTTGGTTATTCCCAAGCGAGGCAAATATGGACACCACTAATTCGATGCAGCAAGAGCTGCAAAAGTTTGAACTTTCCACCCGCAGCCACTTACCCATGGTGGGTAAGTGCATTACCTTATTTTGTGTGGCGCTATCCTTAGCCCACATTTGGTTTAACCTTACAGCAAGCTTACCTGAACTATGGACTTCAGCCATTCACTTCGGTGGCTTTGCGATAATATGTACTCTACTCTACCCCGCTCATCCTTCTCTCAAGCAGAGTAAGATTGCGCTTTGGATTGATGTGCTTCTTATTGCGGCCATAGTGAGCTGTGTACTTTATCTTCCTTTTGGCGAAGACAAGCTCTATGAAAGAGGGATGCACTTTGTCACCAGCGACTGGGTATTTTCACTGCTGGCAATCGCGATTATCACTGAGCTGATACGCCGGACTATGGGATGGTTTATTCCCGTTTTGATCATCCTATGCTTGAGCTATGTAGTTTGGTGGGGAGACTGGGCCACAGGTTTGTTCCACTTCCCAGGGCTTAGCGCTGAAACTCTGCTTTATCGCAGCTTCTATTCATCAGAAGGTATGTTTGGCCCGATTTCGCGCATCAGTTGGTCATTTGTGTTTATGTTCATCTTATTTGGCGCATTTTTGGTCCGCTCTGGGGTCGGTGATTACATCATTGCCGTGGCTAAGGCTGCCGCTGGAAAAATCATAGGCGGCCCAGGTTTTGTTGCCGTATTGGGCTCAAGCTTAATGGGTTCAGTGTCTGGATCAAGTGTCGCCAACACAGTATCTACTGGGGTTATTACCATCCCTTTGATGAAAAAAGCGGGCTTTCCCGCTCGGTTTGCCGCTGGCGTAGAAGCCGCCGCGTCCACAGGAGGCCAGCTTATGCCTCCGGTCATGGGCGCTGGCGCGTTTATTATTGCTTCTTACACGCAAGTACCCTACGGAGATATCATTCTTGTATCACTTCTACCAGCGGTGATTTATTTTTGTTCCGTCGCGTTTTTTGTTCGCATTGAAGCAAAACGCAGCGGCGTGCAAAAAACATCGACAGAAAGCGAGCCATTTATGCAGGTTCTCTTGTCTGGCTGGCACAACCTCATCCCACTTGTGGTACTGGTAGTCTTGCTTATTCAAGGCTTCACGCCAACCTACGCCGCAGGGCTCGCGATACTATCCGTGATTGTTTCTTCTTGGTTGTCCAAACACCACAAAATGGGACCAAAGGCCATATTCGAAGCGCTGGCACAAGGTGCGAAAAATATGGCGACGACGGCTGTATTGCTAACCGGTATTGGCTTAGTGGTTAACGTAATAAGTACAACGGGTATAGGTAATACTTTTTCGCTGATGATACAGCAATGGGCCAGCGGTGATTTACTCGTGATGATTACTTTAATCGCTCTCGCATCACTGATTTTAGGCATGGGACTGCCTGTCACTGCCTCTTATATCGTGCTCGGCACACTGTCAGCCCCTGCGCTTTACCAACTCCTCGCGGAGAAGCAGCTTTTAGAGCTGATGGTCTCAGGACAGTTGCCGCAGAAAGCCAGCGCCATCTTTATGCTGAGCGCTCCCGATAAAGTAGATTTACTCAACGCACCTATGTCACTTGAAATGGCGCACAGCTTAATTGCACAGGTCCCCGCTGACTTTATGCAAACCTTGTATGAGCAGAGCCTTGGCATCGAAACCATTACGCTAGCACTACTTTCTGCTCACCTGATCATTTTCTGGCTATCACAAGACAGTAATGTCACGCCACCTGTGTGTTTAACTGCTTTTGCCGCCGCAACCATTGCTCGCACTCCGCCAATGCGAACAGGATTTACAGCGTGGAAAATAGCCAAAGGTTTGTATCTGGTGCCGCTTCTTATTGCTTATACCAACATAGTGAGCTGGGACCCCGTGTCTGTTATCCAAGCAGGCGTATTTGCCATACTGGGTACCTACGCTTTTGTTGGTGCGCTCGAAGGCTATTTAGAAGGTGAGATAAAAGGGCTGTATCGAGCAATCTTGCTCGCCCTAGGACTGATACTCGTTTGGCCACAAGTAGCACTAGTAATAAAAATCATGAGTACAGCAGCATTGTTTAGCTTAGTGATATACAGTCATCAAAAGCACAAAACGCCATCAATGACTCCAAGCACCTCCTCTTAAACTCGAAGAGTGCAGCATTTTGGCTGCACTCTTCACCTCTAATTTGGGCTAATTAAGTAATTTATAATCGATTGACTGTACATTCTGCTCATAATTAAAGCATTCAATGAAATTAGGGGTTTACAACAAGTTCTAACCCCTATATTATGCGCCTCAACAACGGAGAGATGGCTGAGTGGTTGAAAGCACCGGTCTTGAAAACCGGCATACGTTAATAGCGTATCTAGGGTTCAAATCCCTATCTCTCCGCCACATTCTAAGCCCTAGTCGAAAGACTAGGGCTTTTTTGTTTATCGTCTACATTAGCGCAAGATCACTCTGGCCAATTGCTAAGCACTTCTGCTTCATATTTTGCTATCATGGTGTCCAGCTCACCGCTGTCTCTTAGCTCAATAATTTTTTTGTTAATGATCGGAACCAGTTCAGCATAATCTTTGTGGATATAATGATAGAGTCCGAGCTGAGCAAGAGAAGGGCCAACTAGCTCCATCTTATTCTCACCTAATTGTTTGACAAGTATGCTGCCAAGTAGAGGGGTTGTTAGTGCAATTTGCGCTTGCCCACTAGACACAGATTGAATCATAGCCTCTGGGCTATCAACAATTTCAATACTGCTCTTTTTTATTTCTCGAGTTATTCCAGCGGTATGCTTAACCCCTCGAATAATAACCACTTTATACTGGCTTAACTCTTCTTTATTATTTACCTTGATTCCACTGTTGCTAAGAGCGTACCCTACCGTTTTAAGAGAATAATAGGCGGTTGGAACACGAATAACATTGGGTGTTTGATCGCCATATTCCCAGATCCGAGCAACTTCACCGGCCACCTTGCCTGAATTGGCAGCGCTTTGAGCTCTCAACCCAGGTAAAGGCGTCACCTCTATGTCGTAACCAAGTTGACCATAGATTTGCGTTATGATTTTGGTGCTAATCGTTTGTTCAGGATGGTTGGCTAATGAAGCAAAGATGTATTCATCTGCGCGCACACTAGATAAATAGCTAATTAGTCCAACTGCCACTAAAAATAGTTTCTTTATAAGGTCCATGTGCTATCACTTTGATTCCCTCAATAGACAAGTAATAGTAGATGAACTAACTGGTGGTCAAACTTATGTAACTAGTTTGAAAAGAAAACACTCTTGAGTCTGAACAATTGATGATTGCTATTCACGATAAGTTCGCACTTGTAAAATGGATTACAAGGTAGGGATCTTATCCAGGCACAATCAAAAATAGCCAAAGGTGAAGGTAAAAACTTTTCGTGCGCCTTCTAATTGTCAGCTTGCTGCGCTTCTGCATACTGCTCTTTTATATCCAGGATTTCTGGCATCACTTCATGAAAAATAGCGACGAGCGAAGGATCGAAATGCTTGCCAGATTCTTCATCTATTAAAGCAACAGCCTCTTTCACTGACCAAGCTTTTTTATAGGGCCTTTCAGTCGTTAATGCGTCAAAAACATCCGCTATGGCAATGATTCTTGCCGACAGTGGGATGTCTTCGCCTTTCAATCCATAAGGATAACCTGAGCCGTCCCATTTTTCGTGATGAGCCAGAGCAATCTCCCGCGCCATGATAAGAAGTTCTGATTCATGCTCACCGATAATATGCGCGCCAAATTCTGGATGCTTGCGCATTAGCTGCCACTCTTGGTCATCAAGCTTTCCTGGCTTAAGCAAAATCGAATCAGGAATGCCAATTTTTCCAATATCATGCATTGGAGCAGCGTTAAACACCAAGTTACTCCATTTCTCCGACACATCATCCATAGATTCCGCCATCAGTCGAGAATAATGGCTCATACGAATAACATGAAGGCCCGTTTCGTTGTCTTTAAACTCGGCCGCTCGACCTAACCTTCGAATGATTTCCAACTGAGTGCTTATCAGGCTTTCTGTTCTCTCTTGCACGGTTTTTTCTAAATGGCGATTCTGATAATAGAGGGCTAACTGAGTTTTAATACGAGCTTTGACAATAGATGGTCGAACAGGCTTAGTGATATAGTCCACAGCGCCCAGCTCTAAACCGTAAGTTTCATCCTCTTCGGCGTTCATTGCAGTGACAAATATAATTGGAATATCTGCTGTTATTGAGTCTGCCTTTAGCCTTTTGCAAACTTCATAACCGTCCATTTCTGGCATCATGACATCAAGCAAGATGATCTCAGGTTTAGGCGTGCTCGCTGCTATTTTTAAGGCTTTGGCTCCGCTAAGCGCAGCCTTCACTTTATAGTCTGGACGAAGAATACCACTCATCACATCAATGTTGTCGGGGGTATCGTCGACCACAAGCACTATCTGTTTATCCATAACTGACTCCTAAATCCATTTTCTTTCTTGTAGTGATCACAAAAGCGTATTCACAAGTATAGATTTCGCCTAATTGCCTGCTATTCATCACTATTTAATCGTTCAAGAAATGACAAGGCGAGCTCAAAATCATATTCGCTTATCGCATTGCTTATCTTTTTTACGATGGCATTTATTTGCGGCTCCAAAGGCATTGACGCTAACTCATCAACAATCTCCATGGCTTCCGTATCATAGTCTTCCAACAGCTCTCTTAGCTGGGAAATCAAAGCGGTGAAAACTGCTTGGTCAAACTCCCCATCAGTCTTCACATTCGTTGAAGCCTGCTCTAGATCTGATAAACCACTGAGCGTTTTATTCAGCTCTAATAAAAGAGCGTCTAAAACGTCTGCAGGCGGCGCGCTATTTGTTTTACATTCACTCTCTAATTTCTCAGCGGCAGCCTGAACAGCGGTCGCTCCAATGTTTCCAGCCACCCCTTTCAAAGTATGGGCTAATCTTTGCGGCTCTTGACTGTCTTCTGATTGTAGTGATTGATTGAAGGTCTCGGCGAAATTGCTGTAAGAGTCTTTGTATTTCAGCAGTAGTTTCCGATACAGTTTCTGATCTTGGTTTGCTATCGCTAATCCCTTCACCAAATCGATTCCGGGTAAATCTGGCAAGGGTTCAAAACTGCTAACCTCTTCACTAGAGTCTTGTTGAATACTCGTTTCTCCTGCTGGGTTAGAAGGGGTGATCCAGTTTGCCATGGTTGTGTACAGCTCACGCACGTTAATCGGCTTGCCTATATGAGCATTCATTCCCGCGCTAATGACTTTTTCTATATCACCTGACATCACATTGGCGGTCAGGGCAATAACGGGAAGATCTTTAAACTCTTCTTTCTCTCGTAGCAGCCTCGTTGCAGTATACCCATCCATAACTGGCATCTGGCAATCCATCAATACACCGTCAAACGCTTCTTTATCGAGCATCTCTAACGCTATTTCCCCATTTTCAGCCACTTTGGCATCTACGCCAGCCGAGGACAAAAGCTCCATTGCCAGTTCCTGATTAATATCATTGTCTTCAACGAGCAAGACCTTAGCTCCGCGAATTTTCGTTGCTGCATCAAGATCATCGACTGCTGCTCGCATATGTTCCCGTTTTTCAGGATCATGGCCGAAGGCTTCCATGATTGCATCAAGGATGGTTGAGGCTGAAATAGGCTTGCTAAGCACTCGTACAAATCGGGCTCGTTTTGACGCTTCTAGTGCCTCGTCACGACCAAAAGCGGTCACTAAAATAACTGGCACATCAGGGTGTTTTTCATGGATTCGCGTTGTCACTTCAACCCCATCGATATTTGGAATTTGCCAATCCATCACGACAAGATCAACGCTCCTTAGGCCCTGCTCAAAGTGCTCTATTGCTTGCGAGCCCGAACTGTAGGCTGTTACATGAAAATCAAATGAGGAAAGAATATCAGTGAAGATTTTTCTAGCGGTCGCATTATCATCAACCACTAATACATGTAGGCCTTTCAGCTCCGGAAGCTCGGGTTTCACTCGGCCAATCGGGACATTTTTTTGGTATTTAAAACTAGCGGTGAAATGAAACGTACTGCCTTTTCCACTCTCGCTTTCTACCCAAATTTCTCCATTCATCATATAAGTTAATTTCTGAGAAATGGTAAGGCCTAAACCTGTACCGCCATATTTTCTAGTAATCGATGTGTCTGCTTGGCTAAACGATTCAAACAGCTTTTGTTGTTGCTCAGATGTCATTCCGATACCAGTATCCCTGACAGAAAAGTGCAAAGTCACCGACTCATCGTCTAACTGCTTCACTGTCACCGATACAAGGATCTCGCCTTGGTCGGTAAATTTCACCGCATTGTTGCCAAGGTTAGTTAGAATCTGTCCTAAACGCAGCGGATCACCAATTAACATAGTGGGCGCATCCACTGAAACGTCAAATAACAGCTCAAGCCCTTTCTCTTCGGCTCGAATGCCCACTATGTTGGCCAGATTGTCCATAACCTCTTCTAAATGGAAATCAATAAACTCTATGTCCAGCTTACCGGCTTCAATTTTGGAAAAGTCCAAGATGTCATTGATAATGCCAAGCAAGCTGTCTGCTGAACGATTGACTTTTTCAATGTAGTTTCTCTGCTTATTATCTAGATCCGTGTTTAGAGCGAGCCCAGACATTCCTATGATGGCATTCATAGGGGTGCGAATTTCATGCGACATATTGGCCAGAAAATCAGATTTTGCTTTAGTCGCTTCTTCTGCCGTTTTCTTCGCTTCTTTTAACGCCTCCTCTGCGGTCTTTCTGTCGGTAATATCCGTCATGGTAATTCTAATTTCTTGTAACTCAGAATTATCATTGAAGCTTGGTAGCGCTGACACTTCAGTAATTATATGTTCTCCGTCACGCCGGACGATTGGGATTTCATGACAAAACAGGTTTTCACCATCGCATACACTGTCAAATAAGGTTTTATGCTCGATGAAGTCTGGGGAAATAACATCGTGCCAGTTGACATTTTTAATATCCGTTCTTTCAACACACAATAGCTCTGAGAACGCTTTATTATGTTTAACAAACTCTCCCTCAAGATTGATGGATGCGTATGCAACTGGCGCGTTTTCATACAAATCCCACAGCCGCTCTTCTCGATCTTTTAACTCTTTTTCTGCCTCTTTACGCTCGGTAATATCACGTATAATCCCGACAAAAATGGTTTCTCCCGCCGAAAGCGCCTCGTTTACAGCAAGATCGATCGGAAATATTTCTCCGGTTGAACGCCTGCCCTCCAACTCGGTGTTGCGAACTAAAATATGCTCCTCTTTGGTTTGGGCGTATTTTTTCAAATAGCCATCATGCTTGTCTCGATGTGGCTCTCCCATTAACATTTTGATATTTTTCCCCACAACCTCTTCTCGTTGATATTCAAAAATGCTCTCTGCTGCCGGGTTAAATTCTTGTACTGTGCCCAGTTCATTAATCACAATCACACCATCTTTGGTATTCTCGAAGATCGTTCGAGAGCGTTGCTCTGCTTCTTTTAATGCAAGGGTGCGTTCACCAACGCGACTCTCCAACTCTTCATTCGAGCGACGCATAAAACTGGTGGCTCTCTGTCCTATTGTCACAGTAAGCATGCTTGATGCTACCGCTAACACCAGCGCTACAAACGCAGTGGAAAATAGGTAAAGTCGCATTTGATAGAAAGATTCAAGTGCTTCTGACTTGTCTATCTCAGTGGTTATGCCAACACCAAGGTTTTGGTTCCAGCTCCAAACGCCAAGAACCGGCACGCCTCGATAATCTCTATAACCTTCAACATTCGACTTAATGTGAGGGTTTACTTTTCCTTGGGCGGATTTTCCCATCGCCATGACACTCTGCGCCATAAGTGTAAAGGGTTGGTCTTGAGTGGGGCTAGCTGACACAAATCCCTCTATCAAGTTTCCTCCTGGGTCTTTTAGTGCCAGTAAGGTATCTTGATCTTGCCCTGCTGTTAACAAGCCAATCTCTTCCAGTGAATCAATAAATCGGCTTTCGGTAATCATTCCTCCATCGAGATTAATCAAATAGCTCTCACCTGACCGGCCGATACTGCCATGTTGCATGATTTTCGATAACCTCCCCCCTGGCAACAACCTTTGTGTCATTACCGCAATCACGTCCCCATTATCATTTTGAATCGGGACAGTGAAAAACATATTAAAAGCACCAAGTCTGGTGGACACTTCGCCCATTTTCTCTGATTGAATGTCAATGTCAGAGAGGATGGGCGGAATAAACACCGCTTCTCCTTGAAATGCTCTATCAAGTAGCTGAGGAGCCTGTATCGCGATGAGATTTTCCGTGCCTAAATTGGTATCGCGCCTAGAAGCAATGCTGACTCTGTCTTTGTTAATAATGAAAAAGCCAACATTACCAAAATCCTCCTCATGCTGGTCAAAAAACGTTCGAATATCATTTAATGCCTGTGAGTCCTGCAAACTTTGCTTGTTTTGTGGTATCTGGAGCAACCTCTCTGTGAGAGAAACAAGGTGGGGGTGCTTGCCCAAACTATGTAGCAAGGTTTCACTGTCTTTTACCCAATCCTCTAAACTGTCATTGGTTCGCTCTAATACAAACACAAGATCTTGCTCAACACTGCGCAGTGTCACTTTTCTGTTCTGCTCAATGGTGTGCCAAACCAGAAATAGAATCACACAAGAAATAACGCAAGTTGTCGAAATTATTGAATAAGTAAAGGCTCGCGATGCTACATACTTTGCCATTAATTCATTAGACAAAAACTTGGGTAAGATGAATGCCAACGAAAACATCAAGAGGCCTAAAATCAGGGCGATAGCGATAAATACTCTCACTATTTCATCGTTTTCAATCTCTTGAGGAGCCGTTGATCGAGTGCTGCGGCCATTCGCTTGCATGACAGAAGACGGGTTCCACTTCTGAAAGTTGGCAATGCGTTCTTCTTGGGAAACAAGGTCAAAGCCTTGGTTAATAATATCCAGTACGGAAGCATTTCCCTCTGCTACCGCCGCTCTCCACGTATCGGAAAACAATATATGCGCTGGCTCTAAATTGAACTGATCAAGAATACCGTCTTTTTGCAGGTGATAGGTTGCGGTTAGGGTGTCGGCAGAGAACACATCTAAGGTTCCTGCTTTTAACTGTGTAATCAGCTGTTGATAGCTAGGATAAGTAATGATGTTTTCTTCAGGCAACCTCCGCTTAAGATAGCCTTCTAAAAAGTCCCCTTTTATTACCCCAATTTTAACCCCTTCTAACGCTTTGAGCGTATCGAAAGAAGGTTGATCATTTCTCAATATGATATGTGAGCTAGTGCGAGCTAACAAAGTGCCATAGTCCAAGAACTCGTCTCGGATCTCGTTGTAATAAAGACCGGCATGAATATCAGCCTCACCACGCCCGACAGCCGCTAAGGTTTCATCCCAAATGTAGGGCACAAATTCTATTTCTTGCCCAACTTTATCTGTCCAAATTTTCCATAAGTCGATAATCAGCCCAGAAGCCTCACCTTGCTCATTTTGATATTGAAAAGGCACGCAATCGACGCAGTACGCGACTTTTAGCGGAGAAGAGTTTGCAGCTTGGCTTTGAGCAATAGTTTGAGAAGAAAAAAATACACTCCATAGAAGTAGCGGCAACCAAATCGCTAGAGTCATCCTAACCATATTCATCCATACACTCACCAAAGGAGCTGTTTGTAGCAATATTATGTAGTTAGGATATACGCAATTTATCTATCTTGCGTACAAGCATCAGCCAATCTCTGCCGCCTATGTCGGGTTAGGTCAATCAATGTGATTAAGTTAAGAAAAGTTGTGTATTGAACTGATAATTAGGCAGTATTTGATCGCAAAATAATAATCTAATGGATAACTTCTGGGCATCTTTACACAGACTCCCCTGATGATAAACGCCAAGAGTTTGATGTCTTAATGGTAAGACATGGAAGCGAGTGAGTTTTATTAACCATATACTCCTTGCGCTGCTCATAACCCACTTGGCTTTCGCTGCTTGCGCGCAGTCGCACATAAATCTCTCTCCTTATCGAACAATAACAAGTTAGCAATCATTCAAGCGTTTGCCATCCGGCCCTCTAAAGAAGTAAATCACACTTACTTTAGTCTTTTGGTTGTATCCTGAAGTTGCTATTTGTACTGAGTTAATCTGGAAAAAGGACAGTATCGATATCCATATTTTGTGTGAAATTAATCGGGTTTTTCAATTGCAATTAAAGACTTTTCAATTCAAGCCAACTGTTCCGCGCAAAACACTTTGGGTGAGATCTTTTCTGATTTTTCAACAGCACGCCTAATCTGGCAATAATAAAGACTGCAACAAACAACAAAAAGCCGTTTGTCTCTTTAACGGGGCTTATGGAACAACCCCAAAATTTGTAAACTTAGCCTATCAAAAAGTAGACGTTTTTATAAGCTTATGAATGTTAAAGTAGTTTACTTTCTTGGCGGTTCTTCCATTGGACCCTAATACAATTAAACAGCCGTCAGTTTGATGCTGTTTTTAAACCCATTCAAACTCCAAACGACTCAATCGTTCTGCGACAGTTGCAACCTCTCGGAGCCTCTCTCGCTGAAAAGTCAGGCTTTGATCAGCAAGTGGACGCTCTCCCAAAGCGATGAGCAACGGCCTTGCATCATGAGCAAACTGTTTGATTTTACCGATAGACTTGGAGACTTCTTGTAACGCCAACGTCGCATGAGCAGAAACCATCTGCTGATGAGCTTGCACGCTCTCATTAGCTCCAAATTTAACACGAGGTGTTACTTTGTCGAAATTCTCTAATGCTTTCTTCGCTTGTGTAAACCATTCCTGTGAGGTATCCAGTAAAGACACTACACTACTTGCTGCATTAGCTTGATCTACTTTCAAAGTACCAACTCGTGATGAAAGTGCCTTTTTCACTTCAGCAAGCTGATTAAGTAAAGAGTATACTTCTGCTCTAATTGGTGCTTTGTCTTTTTCAGTCGATGCTAATAGAACAGTAAACATAGTTTCGACCAACTGTTGCTCTCTTTCTAACGAGCGAATATCAGCAAAAGAACTTGGCGTCTGAAGACCTCTCTCAATATTAACTAAAAATGATTGCGTACTTTTTGTTACGATGCCGTTTTGAAACTTTATGGATAGTTCACCAGAGTTAGTGCCAGCATTCACCAAGTTTCGTTTTACGTAATCAACCACTACTTTGTTCGTTTTAGTTATCAGATTATCTAGTGAACGAAATTTACCGGAACTCGAGAGACCTTGAGATTCTGCTTTATTCCGTAGCGTCGAAAATGTAACTAAGTCGGAAAAAACAGTATTGTGTTGTATTCTGTTTGTGCTGATGGTACTCAGATGCTCCCTTAAGGTGCTGCAGGCATCTTGAAGATTTTTTTCCTTCAATGGAGACTTTCTATTAGATGTAAGTACCGTTTGCTCAGCCAAGGAATCCGTCAAAACTTGTTTGGCAGCGTTCTCATCAATAATGCCATCTGTCAAAAACTCATGCTGCTTGGCTGAAGTAGCATCCGCTCTAAGATGCGGGTCTAAGTTCAGGGTGGTGTTGAAAAATCGAGTGTAGGCAGTTTTTATACCAGCAAAACCCGCTTGATTTGGCTTACGTTCAGAGCTAAGTTCGAACTCTTCAATACCATTTAGTAAAGTAGATGCAACCAAAAACACATCGCTTTTTTCTGATGCTGAAGTACTACAAGCCCGAAGTTCTGGTGCTTTGAATGAATCGGTAAAACCTTTAACTTCCTCACCAAAGCGAGAATGCAACCCTAAGTCGATAACGATTGGTTCTCCTGTTTTATTGTCAAACACAATGTTGTCAGGCTTGATATCGTTGTGGCTAATACCTGCCTTGCTAAGATGAGCAGTCACATCTAGAAGCCTGAGGGCAATAAACTTTATCGTTCCCCAATATTCTTCACTAGAAATTTTTCCTTTTTTAAAGTTGTTTGCCAAAATCATGAATGTCTCAGACCCTCTTCGTCCGTCCACCTCATCCATCAGCAGGGCTTCTTCTTTTCTACTACCGTAAGGCACAATAGCCATACCATAAACATTACCAAGATTGGGGTGTTTTCCAACAGCGTCATAAATATGCTGGTAGGCTTCAAGTTCTTGTAGCAAATGTCCTTCGGCCACAGAACGTTCAATTTTGGCAACCAATCTTTGGCCATCTTGGGTTTGCATGATGCTGATATGACTTTCACCTTCAGCAAATTTATCGGTTTCCACCGATTCCATCCCTTCTATATTTGGCGCACCAAAAGGAGGTTCGCCCTTCCAACCCAATGGCAAGGATATCTCTGGTTTTCCACCAAAAATATTAGACAAGGGCATGTTTGTATTGGGAATGTGTCTTACACCACGAACACTAGAGCCAAACTCACTGTTACCTTCCACTCTTGATATAGAATGAGCATATTCCGCCTTGATTAATGAATTTATTAGTAACATGTATAAATTCCTATATGTTTCACATTTAATACCAACACTAGCGCGCTCATTAAATCATATCAATTAATATGATTTAATGAGCGCGTCAACAAAGCCATATCCTTTTGAGTGTATTTTGTGTGGTTGCCGACTGCGCTTTGCCGTTTTTCATACTGGGATAGGCGACAGCCCCTCGTTAATGAGGCACTGAGTAGGCGTGGCGAAGCCATCAGTAGGGGAGATTTATACAAAGTCTGGTTTATCGGCAACATCAATGATAACGCCCGACAAAGACGTGGACGTCCTCCCCTCCATGAATGAAGGGGCTTCCACAGTACACATGTCATCCGAAAGCGGATGATGGCTGCTTAACATCCCCCTAAAAGGAGTAATGCCGATCGGTTTAGAGACTTGAACGATCCTGGGATCGTATGATAATCCCCACTAACTTTGTTAGTGGGGATTTTTCTATGTTGGCTGAAGAGTTAGTTCTAGCTCATGATACTATTGAAGATGGCAAAAATTATGAGTCTGTAATTAATGCCATTCAACTTGAATGGATAGAGCAAGCTCTCTATGAAACATCTAAAGCGAGTATCAGAAGGCGTCGGCTACCAGCCCAACAAGCCGTATGGCTCGTCATTTGGATGGGATTGCAGAGAAATAAATCCATTAAAGAGGTTTGCAG
>NZ_QLYY01000018.1 GCF_003350295.1 Vibrio tetraodonis | reverse complement strand
CGTCAAAACCTCGCGCAGCAAGAGCGCAGCGCAGAGCAAGTGGCGAACATTGCCAAAGGTGGTTATATCCTAAAAGACTGCCAAGGCCAGCCAGAGCTTATTTTAATTGCTACGGGTTCCGAAGTAGAGCTTGCCGTTAATGCGGCGGCTGAGCTAAGCGCGCAAGGCAAGCAAGTACGCGTGGTGTCTATGCCATCGACTGATGCCTTTGACAGACAAGACGCAGCGTATCGTGAAAGCGTTCTACCATCAGATGTAACAGCGCGTGTGGCTATTGAAGCCGGTATTGCTGACTTCTGGTACAAGTATGTTGGCTTTGATGGTCGCATCATAGGTATGACGACCTTTGGTGAATCAGCACCAGCAGGCGAATTATTTAAGATGTTCGGCTTTACCACTGAAAATGTGCTGAACACAGCGAAAGAATTACTCGATTAATTCATCTTGCGCTAAACAAAGCCTCGCGATGCGGGGCTTTATGGTATGAGGAGCAAGCCGCTGTTTTCCACTTTCACAGAGATATGATCGTTATTCGGAGCTTCTAAAAAAGTATCTGCTAGCTGCGAATCAAATAGGCTTGCGAGAAAGGTATTTAAATTCGCTGAGTGAGAGATAGTCAATTTGCCTTGACTAAGAAAAATACCATTTTCACTATCAAACACTTCATCGAGTAGTTCACTTCGGATGAGGGTGCTGCCTACCGAGGCTCCCATCCCCCCTTTACCGCTTGCATTAGCGACTTGGTGCAGATCAATATCAACCTGTGACAAACGTATTTCCTCACCATCAAACACCTCATCGACTAATTCGCCATCCGTTATTTCGAGTATTTGGCTTTGGCTGTTTCCTGCATTGGTCAGGAGTATTTTTACCACAGAAGAAAGAGTTGACTGAACATCGACGATTTCATCTAAAAGCTCTCCTTGATATATGCTGAGCCACTGTGTGTCGACATTGCCAGTATGTTTTGCTCGTATTTGGACATCAGTGGATTGAATTGTCTCAGCATCCAAAACTTCGTCGACTAACTCTCCTTCACTTATCCTTATTGATTGTGTTGCCGTGACATTACCTACTTGATCCAAATGTATCTTGATTGATGAGTTGTCTATGTAATTGGCGTCCATGCTTTCATCAAGCAATTCACCCTCAAGGATCGTCAGCGTTTGACTGTCAGTGTTTGCAACTTGCTTGAGGGTAATCTCAATATCAGAATCAAAGATATTCTCCGCGTCAATGACTTCGTCAACAAGCTCTGCATCAGAAATATCGATAGAATGACTTTTGGCGTTACCCACATTGTTCAAGAAAATATCAATCTTACTTTGGCTTATTTGTCCTGTGTCTACAGTTTCATCAGAGAGTTCAGAATCAAATAGGGTTAACTGACGAGCATTAACGTTAGCGACATTGTGCTTGTGGATGTGTATTTGGCTTTGATCTAGCAGGTAGTCGATAGTTTCATTTTCTAATTGACCATCAGCTAGATTGACTTTTCCTTTGCCAAGCACATTGGCGCTATTTTGTATGTCGATATGAAAGTAATTATTTAGTGCAGGAAAGTTGTCTTCCTCCTCCATGTTGACCAATTCTTCAATTAAGCTGGCATTAGTGATTGTTAATTCAGACATCAAAGAGAGAAGGTTGATATTCGCAGAGTCTTTCACTGAAATATGTATATTACTGTTTGAACCGATAGGGCCTTTAATTATGTTATTAATCAGCGCTGCTTCATTATCGCTTTGGTTGTTTTGATTGTCTCCAACTCCAATTTTTAGCGTGTTGTGAACAGTTATATTTGCACTGTTAATGATATCAATTCGTAAAGAAGAGTTGGGGGCAATATTGGAGATTAACTGTGGAATTAAGCTGCCTTTATCAATAGTAAAGTCACTCACTTCCTGGTTGTATAGATGGCAGACTGCGATCGCTAGACTTTGGCCTGTATGGATTGATGCTGGGTAGTTGTTGGTCCATGGCTCAACAGGTCTATCTTGGTTACGTATAAATATGCCCTGGCGATTGTCACATTGGATAGGTGCTATGGGAGTAAAAGACAACTCAGAGCTTTGCGCTAAAAAAGTGATGAACCAAAATGATAATACAATCATTTTCCACATGTTTTCTCCTTGGATATTATTGAGATTTTATTTATTAGAACTCTTATTTTCGTGATGAAAAGATAGTGATGCTTTTGGGTTTTTGGGGGAATTTAGGGCTTGATAAAATCGTATTGTGAGTGACATCAAAGTTGAGTTAATTCACTATCAATAATTATATTGGCTTGTGGCATAGAGGTATTGTGGGTACTATTTGTGCCACCAAAAGTTGTAGAGGATGGAGCCATGTTAAAAGTTGCGATCAATGGATTTGGACGTATCGGTCGTAATGTGCTGCGTGCGGTATACGAGAGCGGGAAAAATCAGCAAATTAAGGTTGTTGCAGTTAATGAACTGGCTCAACCCGATGCGATGGCACATCTACTGCAATATGATACAAGTCATGGTCGATTTGGTCGAAAAGTCACTAATGACCAAGAGCACATATACATACACCATGACGCACCATACGAGGGTACTGGCGAGTTTGATTCGATTCGTATTCTACATCTTGCCGAGATAGACTTGTTGCCTTGGCGAGATCTTGAGGTTGATTTAGTCCTAGATTGTACAGGTGTATTTGGCACACAAGCTGATGGTCAAGAGCATATTAAAGCGGGAGCAAAGAAAGTTCTCTTTTCACACCCTGGCGCCCATGATCTTGATAGCACAATTATTTATGGAGTTAATCACGATACTCTTATAGCAGAACATAGGGTGGTTTCTAATGGGTCTTGCACCACCAATTGTATTGTCCCCATAATCAAAGCCTTGGATGATGCTTTTGAAATTGAATCCGGCACTATTACGACTATTCACTCTTCAATGAACGATCAACAAGTCATCGATGCCTATCACACTGATCTACGCCGCACCCGAGCAGCAAGTCAATCGATCATACCGGTAGATACTAAATTGCATAAGGGGATTGAAAGAATATTCCCGAAATTTTCCAACAAATTTGAAGCTATTTCGGTCAGAGTTCCAACAGTTAATGTCACAGCTATGGATTTAAGTGTCACAGTTCATACAAATGTGAAAGTTAATGACATAAATCAAACCATAGTTAACGCATCTCAGTGTACATTACGAGGAATAGTTGACTATACTGAAGCTCCGCTTGTTTCGATTGACTTCAATCATGACCCACATAGTGCGATTGTTGATGGTACCCAAACTCGAGTCAGTAACGGCCATTTAGTGAAAATGCTGGTTTGGTGTGATAACGAATGGGGTTTTGCCAATCGAATGTTAGATACAGCACTCGAAATGCATAAGGCACAATAGACCCAATATAGAGTGGAGATATATTTATTTTATACCTTGAAATAAATGTTGATAATCTCCATATCTAAGTAAGTTTGAAAAATTGTTAGGTTGAGCTTAACTGCTGAACCGGAAAATTTATTTTTAATATTTGAGAGGACACATCATGTCTGTGATCAAGATGACTGACCTGGATCTTGCAGGTAAACGTGTATTTATCCGTGCAGATCTTAATGTACCGGTAAAAGAAGGCAAAGTGACTTCTGACGCACGTATTCTAGCTTCCTTACCTACAATCAAGCACTGTCTTGAAGCTGGTGCAAAAGTGATGGTGACATCTCACTTAGGTCGTCCTACAGAAGGTGATTATGCGCAAGAGTTCTCTCTACAACCTGTGGTTAACTACTTAAATGACTCTCTAGATTGCGAGGTTAAGTTAGCCAAAGATTACCTTGATGGGCTAGAACTCAATGCAGGTGAATTAGTCGTTCTTGAAAATGTGCGATTCAACAAAGGTGAAAAGAAGAACGAAGAAGCATTGTCTAAGGCCTATGCTGCGCTTTGTGACGTTTTTGTGATGGATGCCTTTGGCACGGCTCACCGAGCGCAAGCGTCTACTCATGGCGTCGGCATGCATGCACCGATCGCTTGTGCTGGTCCTCTGCTGGCTAACGAACTTGATGCATTGGCAAAAGCAATGGATAAACCAGCTCGCCCAATGGTAGCGATTGTCGGTGGTTCAAAGGTTTCTACCAAACTAACCGTACTTGAGTCATTGTCAAAGGTGGCCGATCAGCTAGTTGTTGGTGGTGGTATTGCCAATACCTTTATTGCAGCGGCTGGACATAATGTTGGTAAATCCTTGTACGAAGCAGACCTAGTTGACACTGCGAAAAAATTGATGGATGAGTGTGCAATCCCTGTCGCAACAGACGTCGCTTGTGCGAAAGCTTTTGATGAGAACGCTGAAGCTGAAATCAAAAACGTCGCGGATGTCGCAGATGACGATATGATTTTTGATCTAGGCCCTGATTCAACTGCTGAACTGGCAGAAATTCTTAACAATGCTAAGACTATTCTTTGGAATGGTCCTGTAGGCGTGTTTGAGTTTAAGAACTTTGAGGCAGGAACTAAAGGTATATCTGAGGCTATCGCCCAATCTGAAGGCTTTTCGGTTGCTGGTGGTGGCGACACCTTAGCAGCTATCGACAAGTTTGGTATCAAGACTGATGTTTCTTACATCTCAACTGGTGGCGGTGCTTTCCTAGAATTTGTTGAAGGTAAGGTGCTGCCGGCAGTAGAAATGCTGGAAGCTCGCGCTAAATAATTCATTGAAAGCGGGGTTTCCCCGCTTTCTTGTTTGCTGCATATAAGGCGTTTGTTTGTTAAAATAGGCCTTGTTGTGGCAAACGTTTGCAAAAATTTAAACGAATAAGTTTTGTTTTAAAACGATAGATAAATAGGATGACAGCCATGTCTAAGATCTTCGATTTCGTAAAACCAGGTGTGATTTCTGGTGATGACGTACAGAAAGTTTTTGAAGTAGCAAAAGAGAATAATTTTGCTCTTCCAGCGGTAAACGTGGTTGGTACTGATTCTGTGAATGCAGTATTAGAAGCCGCTGCTAAAGTAAAAGCTCCGGTAGTGGTTCAGTTTTCAAATGGCGGCGCTGCTTTCTTTGCAGGTAAAGGCGTAAAACTTGAAGGTCAAGGTGGCCAAATTCTTGGGGCTGTAGCTGGTGCTAAGTATGTTCATGCTGTAGCAGAAGCTTACGGCGTACCTGTTATTCTTCACACTGACCATGCTGCGAAGAAGCTTTTACCATGGATTGACGGCCTTCTTGATGCTGGCGAAGCGTTTTTTGCTCAAACAGGTAAGCCACTTTTCTCTTCTCATATGATTGACTTATCAGAAGAATCTCTAGAAGAAAATATAGAAATCTGTGCTAAATATCTTGAGCGTATGTCAAAAATGAACATGACGCTTGAGATTGAACTCGGTTGTACTGGTGGTGAAGAAGACGGTGTTGATAACTCAGATATGGACGCATCTGAGCTATACACTTCTCCAGAAGATGTTGCTTACGCTTATGAAAAGTTGACTGCAGTCAGTCATCGTTTCACTATTGCGGCTTCTTTCGGTAACGTGCATGGTGTTTACAAGCCAGGTAATGTCGTACTGACTCCGACAATTCTTCGCGATTCACAAGCATACTGCGCGGAGAAATTTGGTATTGCTCCAAATGCGCTTAACTTTGTATTCCATGGCGGTTCTGGCTCTTCAGAAGCTGAAATTCAAGAGTCTATTAGCTACGGTGTTATCAAAATGAATATTGATACCGATACTCAGTGGGCAACTTGGGATGGTATTCGTCAGTACTCAGCTGATAACCACGATTACCTGCAAGGTCAAATCGGTAACCCAACTGGTGAAGATGCGCCTAATAAAAAATACTATGATCCACGCGTATGGCTACGTAAAGGTCAGGAGTCAATGGTTAAGCGTTTAGAAAAAGCGTTCGCAGATCTAAACGCTGTCAACGTTTTATAATAACGACCCATTTCGATACTCTGTTTACATTCCAAAGCCTGCTCATCATGAGCAGGCTTTTTTGTTTCTTCTAGCTTTAATTGAGCAATGAGATGGAGCGCACTAAAAAGAATGGCAAAACGAGTCACCATTAGATACGTTTAACGGACTAATACTTTTTCTATCTCATAAACAACTGTAACAAAAGCATTATTACTGGAGGTAATAGACTATGTCAGAGGGTGCTGGGAAGATCGAAACTCCAATTATTGATGGTTTAGGTGTCGCTGGAACTTGGGTGAATGAGCATTCGGAGCTCTTAATACAATATGGTGTGAACCTAATTTCCGCCATTCTGATACTATTTTTCGGCAATATTGTTGTTAAAGTCGTAGCCAATAGTGTTTCTAAGGTACTGAAGAAGAAAAGAATGGATAAAGCAGTGGTTGATTTTATCCACACCCTGGTTCGTTATTTACTCTTTATCATGGTGCTAATAGCTGCTCTTAGTCGAATAGGGGTACAGACTGCCTCTGTCGTTGCGGTTATCGGTGCTGCTGGCTTAGCGATTGGTTTAGCACTACAAGGTTCGCTATCAAATTTTGCTGCGGGCGTATTGATTGTTGCTTTTCGGCCGTTTAAATCTGGAGATTATGTTCAAATAGCGGGTGTTGGCGGCAGCGTTGAATCGATTCAGATTTTTCAGACAATTCTTACTACTCCTGATAATAAAATGGTCGTGGTGCCCAACAGCAGCGTGATCAGTGGACCTATTACTAACTATTCTCGTCATCAAACTAGACGAATTGATTTGGTTATCGGAGTTTCCTATCGAGCTGACTTACAAAAAACAAAGCACTTGCTGACACAAATATGCCAAGCTGACTCCCGTATTCTTAAAGATCCAGAGGTAAAAGTCGGTGTCCATGCATTAGCTGACTCTTCTGTGAACCTAGTTGTTCGTCCTTGGGTTGCCACCAGTGATTACTGGAATGTTTATTTTGATTTGATGCAGGCGATTAAAGAAGGGTTGGATAGAGAAGGTATAGAAATACCTTTTCCCCAAATGGATGTCCACCTCAATAAAGTTGAATCCTAAACCTACAAAATCAGAGGATTTTTAATTTTGAATAGATTGATCATCATAAAGTATTAGCATGGCTTTAACGTTCAATTTAGATTGATAAGTAAGCTGATTAGTCTAGGGAGTATTGGTCAAGATTGTGTCAGAAGATTGGGCAATGCTCCTCAAGCCGTTTCTACGCGCTATGATAGGTTGAACGAGTTAATTAAGGAAAAATAATAATGAAGATGATCTCTCGTCTACTTATCGTTACGTCATGTTTGGCTGGTTTTGGTGTCTATGCGGGTACGCCAGACTTCCCACATTTACAAACCACTGGTTATGGGGAGGTTAGTGCAACACCTGACATGGCCGAGTTTACAGTGAAAGTGGTTGAAACAACCATGACTGCTGAACAAGCCAAGCAAACCGTGGACAAAGTTGTTACCGATTTTCTTGCTCAGCTCAAAGAGCAGGGAATGAGTGATGATAATGTCAGCAGTTCAAATCTTTATATTGCACCCCAGTACCATTATCCTAAAAGTGGTCAACCTGAGCTCGTTGGCTATCGAGCTTCTCGAACAGTAAACGTAACAGTTAATCAACTGTCCGATCTTAATCAATACCTAGATATCGCATTGAATTCTGGTATTAATCAGGTTCAAAATGTGCAGCTAAAGGTAAAAGAACAAGCTAAGTACCAAGAGCAAGCAAGACAAGCTGCGATCAAGGATGCCAACGCCAAAGCTAAGTCACTTGCGTCAGGCTTTGATAAAGACATTAGTGGTGTTTGGCGTATTGATTACAATGCACCTAACAACCAGCCGGTGTTGATGCGCTCTATGGCAATGGATGCGAGAGCCGAATCTAACACCTATCAAGACTCTACGATCGTCATCCGAGATCGTGTCGATGTGATCTATAAACTGGATTAAAGCACCTCTATCTTAATCTGTGAGGTGCTTTCGTTTGCAGTCTACTATGCAGCTTTTTCAATACTGACTTGAATTTTCTGCATTGAGCAGTGAAGGTGGCGATCAAAATGCTCTGCCGCCTGATCTGCCTCTTTATCCATCACCAATTTTAGAATCTTCTCATACTCGTTAATTTCGAACTGACATGTGCTTAAACCAGTATGGCGAGCAAAATAACGATAACGTTTGATCTGATTGATCAGGTCGTTAAAAAATCCAAGCATATTTGGGGAGTTAGCACCTTCAAGAAGAGCAATATGGAACTCATGTTGTCGCTCTTCCCATTGCCGCCAATCAAAGTTTTCATCATCAGGGTTGAGGCGAGATAGTTTGTGATAACACGTGAGTACGTTGAGCTCCCATTCTTCTCCGCCCATTTGTATTGATTTTTTTATCATAACAGGTGCTACGGTGCGAAGACTTTCGTAAAGATCTACCAGCTCATCTAGACATACAGGAGAAACCCAACAACCTTTCTGAGGTTCTAAGCTAACATACTTGTTCCATGAAAGTTGGACTAAGGCTTCTCTGATAGGTGAGGCACCAACATGGTATCGGTGTTTTAAATCTGCGACTACGAGTTTTTGACAGGGCTTAAATTCTCCGCTCAAGATGTCTTGATAGATCATTCTCGAGACTTTATCAGTCAAGGTTGGGCTAGACACTTTCCTATCCTTATATGCATAGATACAACACTATGAAAAATATAATAAATTTCATAGTATGCAAAACTGCGGGCGATAATACAGCGTACTGATTATAGGGACAAGAGTGAAAAATAAAAAAGAGGGCGATAGCCCCCTTTTAACGATAATGAGTTTGTAACCAGTGATTACAAAACGTGTACCGAAGCTGTATTTGTTGTGCCGGATGCCACTAGAGCCCCTGAAACCATCACGACGATATCTCCCTTGTTCCCTAGGCCAGACTCAAGCGCTAGCTCTTTACCTAGTACATAGAAAGCATCAGTGCTATTGATTGACTCAACTAATACAGGTCTAACACCTTTAGTTAACACTAACTGGGCAGCAGTTCTTGAATTATTAGTTAAGGCTAGAATATTGGCAGTTGGGAAATATTTACGAACTGAGCGCGCAGATTTTCCACCTTCAGTTGCAACAACGATAAGCGGTGCGGCAAGTTTTTCTGCTGTATCTACAGCTCCTTTACATACTGCTTCTGTGATACGAAGGCGAGGGCTATCTAAACGAGAGCCTAGCTCTGCTTTTAAAGCTGCATCAGTACGGTTCGCTATTTGAGCCATAATGGTTACCGCTTCAACAGGGTATTTACCTTTGGCTGTCTCACCAGATAGCATCACAGCATCAGTGCCATCCATTACCGCGTTTGCAACGTCTCCAGCTTCTGCGCGAGTTGGGCGTGGATTATGGATCATAGAATCCAACATTTGAGTTGCGGTAATCACCATCTTACGGGCACGATTACATTTTTCGATCATCATCTTTTGTGCAAAGATCACTTCTTCTGCTGGGATCTCAACGCCTAAATCACCGCGTGCAACCATGATGCCGTCAGATTGTTCAAGAATATCGTCAAAGTTATCGACGCCTTCTTGGTTTTCAATCTTAGAGATAATGTGAATATCTTCGCCGCCATGCTCGGCTAGTACAGCACGGATTTCTTTGACATCAGACGCTTTACGAATGAATGATGCTGCAACGAAGTCTACGCCCTGCTCACAACCAAACTTAAGATCATTTTTATCTTTTTCAGACAATGCTGGCAGATTGACAGAAACGCCCGGTAAGTTAACGCCTTTGTTTTCTCCGAGAGCACCATTGTTAAGTACTTTACACTTCACTTCAGTTGCGGTTGTGGCAATAACTTCCATCTCTATTAAGCCATCATCGACCAAGATAGTATTACCTAGGTTAAGGTCGGCTGCAAAACCAGAGTATGTTACCGCGACTAGGTTTTTGTTACCTACGACTGAAGTATCTGTGGTAAAGGTAAACTCTTGACCTGCGGTTAAGTCAACATCTTTACCTTCTTCTAGTTTTATGGTGCGGATTTCTGGTCCTTTAGTATCAAGTAGAATAGCCAGTTGTTTACCAGAGTTTTCCATTACTTTACGGAAGTTGGCAATACGAGTGCCATGCTCTTGGTAATCTCCGTGAGAGAAGTTTAGGCGCATGACATTCATACCCGCGCTGACTAGCTCAGTGAGTTTTTCTACTGATTCAGTTTTGGGGCCAATCGTACATACGATTTTGGTCTTTTTCATGGAAGATATTCTCCGGTCAGTAATAGTTATAATTTGAAATTTCGTTTATCTGGTTAATGTCGAAGATCTACTTGGCCTGAGTAGCTTTCTAAATATTTAGAGCACATCAATGTTATCGTCGACTATAGAACTGAAAGTCTTTCAATTTGTTTAGTCATTTTATGACCAAACTTCTGTGGTAATACACGCTGAATTCCGCATTACCTCAAAGCATATGTGAATCGTCACATAAAACTAATGTTCAATTCTGTAATTTTTTTTCTTTTCGGTGGCAAATTCTACCACTGATTTATTGCAATATCACTGCTTAACAATTGTCTTAGGACAAGCTTTTGGTGCTATTTTTTATTTTTTATCTAAAAATAAATAGACTTATTTCTTTCGAATTGGTTATAATTTCTTTCGATTTGAAACTTTCCGTGCAATTTAAATGTCAAAGCGAAACACTCAATTAAGAAGGCATGCGATTTCTCACCTAGTGAATGAGCAAGGTGAGGTTAGTGTAGAAGCGTTATCTACTCAATTTGAAACCTCTGAAGTCACGATCAGAAAGGACTTGGCTTCTTTGGAAAAAAATGGCCAACTTTTACGTCGCTATGGCGGTGCCATTGCTTTACCCAAAGAGGTTGTCAACGATGAGCTAAGCAAAAATGTTTCGATTCGTAAGAATGAGTTAGCACAAGCCGCAGTCAAGTTGATTCGTGAGCACAACCGAATTGTTATCGATAGTGGTAGTACGACAGCATCATTAATTAAGCAGCTTGATGGAATGCGAGGTCTTGTTGTCATGACTAATTCGCTGCATGTGGCTAATGCGCTTAATGAGTTAGAAAGCGAGCCTACTCTACTTATGACTGGCGGGACTTGGGACTCACATTCTGAGTCTTTTCAAGGACAAGTTGCAGAGTCAGTACTACGATCTTATGACTTTGACCAGTTATTTATTGGTGCAGATGGTGTGGATATCGAGCGTGGTACCACCACATTTAACGAGTTAGTTGGCCTTAGTAAAGTAATGGCTGAGGTCTCGCGTGAAGTGATTGTTATGGTCGAGTCTGAAAAGATTGGCCGGAAAATTCCCAATTTAGAGTTGTCTTGGGATTCTATCGATATCCTCATTACCAACAAAGATTTAGCCCCTGAGTTGAAACTAAGTATTGAGTCTCAAGGCGTTAAAGTACTTTGTACCTAAGAACAACAGGCTAATGACGGCTTAGCTTAAAGCTTGTCGAGCCTTTAATTATTAAGTCAGCTTGATTGCTGGTTATCAGAATGAATTAATTGGAGTTACTTATGTGTGGAATCGTCGGTGCAGTAGCACAACGAGATGTAGCAGAAATTTTAGTTGAAGGCCTTCGCCGTCTTGAATACCGTGGCTATGATTCAGCGGGTGTAGCAATTGTCGACACAGAGTCGAGCCTTACGCGAATTAGAAGGTTAGGAAAAGTTCAAGAGTTGGCTGATGCTGTCAATGAAGCCAAGGTTGTGGGCGGAACGGGTATTGCTCACACCAGATGGGCAACACATGGCGAGCCTTCTGAAATCAATGCTCATCCCCACATGTCAGGTGATATTACCGTAGTTCACAATGGTATTATTGAAAATCATGAAGAGCTGCGTGAGCTGCTCAAATCTCGTGGTTATCAGTTTGAATCACAAACGGATACTGAAGTTATCGCTCATATGGTTGAGTGGGAACTGCGCTCAGCCAGTACATTAGTTGAAGCGGTGCAAAGAACAGCAAAACAGTTGGAAGGTGCCTACGGTACAGTCGCAATGGATCGCAAGGATCCTTCTCGTATTGTGGTGGCGCGCTCTGGTAGCCCGATTGTGATTGGTTTTGGTGTGGGAGAGAATTTCCTCGCATCTGACCAACTCGCACTTTTGAATGTGACTCGCCGCTTTATGTTCCTTGAAGAAGGTGATGTTGCTGAGATCACCCGCCGTGAAGTCAGTGTATTTGATGCAAATGGTGAGAGCGTTAAACGCGAAGTAAAAGAAACCGAAGTGTCTCATGATGCTGGTGATAAAGGTGAATACCGCCATTACATGTTAAAAGAGATACATGAGCAGCCAGTGGCACTTCAACGCACCTTAGAAGGACGCCTTGCCAATGGTCAAGTGGTTTCATCGGCGTTTGGTGACAATGCACATCAGCTTTTAAGCCAAGTTAAACATGTACAAATTATTGCTTGTGGTACCAGTTATCACGCAGGTCTAGTGGCGCGTTACTGGCTTGAAGAGTGGGCAGGTGTCTCTTGTAACGTTGAGATCGCCTCAGAGTTTCGCTATAGAAAATCCCATGTGTTTGAAAATTCTTTGCTGGTTACTATTTCTCAATCTGGTGAGACTGCCGACACGCTTGCAGCGTTGCGTCTTGCCAAAGAAATGGGTTATATGGCGAGTTTGACCATATGTAATGTACCAGGCTCTTCATTAGTACGTGAATCTGATATGGCGTATATGATGAAGGCAGGGGCAGAAATTGGTGTCGCTTCTACTAAGGCTTTCACTGTGCAGCTTGCAGGCTTGCTTATGCTTGCCGGGGCTATTGGCCACCACAATGGTATGGGGGCGGAGAAGGAAGCTAAGTTGGTTTCTGCACTGCAATCACTGCCAGCTAAGCTTGAACAAACACTGGCAATGGCTGAGTCTATTGAAGCTCTGGCGGAAGATTTTGCTGATAAACATCATTCTTTATTTTTGGGGCGCGGAGAGCAATCAGCCATTGCTATGGAAGGCGCTCTAAAGCTAAAGGAAATCTCCTATATTCATGCTGAAGCTTATGCTGCCGGTGAACTTAAGCACGGACCATTAGCACTTATTGATGCTGAAATGCCAGTTATCGTTGTTGCGCCTAACAACGAGCTGTTGGAGAAGCTTAAGTCTAATGTAGAGGAAGTGCGTGCACGTGGCGGCCTGATGTACGTATTTGCTGATGACAAAGCGTCATTTGAAAGTGATGATACGATGAAAGTGCTCAACGTGCCTCATTGCGATGAGTTTATTGCTCCTATCGTTTATACCTTACCACTACAGCTACTTTCGTACTACGTTGCCTTGATCAAAGGTACAGATGTCGATCAGCCACGTAACTTAGCCAAATCTGTGACAGTGGAGTAGGGCGTGAATCCTCCATTTTATTGTTTGTAGTCAGATAATAAGATGGCAGTGTTTGCTTAGGTAAACACTGTCATTTTTGCTTTGTAAATGACTATCAATGAAACTAGCGCTACGCAGGCCACAAACCAGCCCATAATTGAATATCTTAGTCCGCCGAAAGTTCTGTATTAAGGTATGCTCTTATAGAGGCGTACTTGTTAGATAAGTTGCTGCTGAACCAAGACATTAACTACGTATACTTGCTTTTAGGGATCTCTATGAATTGGGCGTTAGTTTTCATCTTTACTTTTGTAAGCGGCTTCTCGGCTGCGCAGCCGGTTGAGGATGGTAAGGCCGATGCGTTTATCAATGTTAATATGAGTTTAGAGCTGGATGGGATTGAGAAGGCTTTGGGCAATACCAATCAGTCACTAGAACATATTGGTGATGCGCTTGATAAAATTGCCCGTAGCGATAACTTGACGCCGGAGCAAAAAGCAACTCTCACGCAAACCATAACGGGCCTTCATCAGCTCGTCGATGTGTCTAAGCAATCAGTGGAATCGCTTCCCAGCGCGTTTCAAAAGTCCCAGCAATCAATTGCTGCGCAAAGTCGTATTTTTTTGGATGATTTGCAGTTAAAAGTGTTACTTACTATCAGCGCTATAGGTCTAGCCATTATATTGATTATTGCTGCTATTGGCTGGTGTATTCTAAGACCAATGCAAGCATCATTGGTGCAGGCAACTCAGAATATGTCATCAATTGCTGGGGCGATAAAAACCACCGCCAGCGCGCTTGATTCGATCTCTTTACAGCAGCATGATATTGCAGAGCGACTTGAAAGTTACCAACAGACAAAGAGAGATAACTTAGCTGATGACTCCAGTTATTAGAGCCATCGATTTTTACCTGCCTTTTAGTAATCTAATGCGCCGCGAATCGGGTAATTATTTTCTGGATCTTTTATCCAAGCGAGTCCGCGAGTAAGTGCACCGAGTTCAGGCCTAACAAAGGGGTTGTTGGAAATATCTACAACATGAAGTTTTCCCTCCTCATTGACAACAAATAAGCCAGGTTCTGCAAAATTATGGTCTGTTTCTTGGTCTGAGCGCGGATGAGAAATGTAAAGACCCAGAGTTTTCATTTGCTGCTCACTAAGACCATAAGCAATTGGAAAGCTTATCGTTAGGCTTGATAACTGCTGTTCTAGCTGCTCTTTAGAGTCTGCTGAAACCGCAATAATATCGACGCCGGCATCTAAAAATGCTTGTCTGTAGGTTTCAATTTCATTGAGGTATTTGGTACAGAGTGGGCAGTGCTTGCCTCGGTAGACGAACACAGCTTGCCAGTTAGCATCACCTGCTGCTTGGCCTAGTGTAACCAGCTGACCGTCCAATGTCGCTACTTGGATATTGGGGAAAGTATCGCCTGCTTTGAGTTTTTGTGAATATGCCATCTTGCGTCCTAACTTTGAGTTCACAGTGTATGAACCAACAAGATAGAAGATAAAAAATGGCTATTCAACCATGAAAAACTAGGGGTTAGACCTTATAAACCTTAACATTTATTTGCCTTATTATTTGTTGCTCTTGTTATTCTCTATTTGTCTGAATGGTTTGTGAGGTAAATAATGTCATATCGCTATATCTGCTGGGGGGATAGTGCTGCTGGCGCTCTTAAAATGCGTAATAAGCTAGCTTCACAGCAACATGAGATATATCCATTTTTTGATGATTTACGTTTTGGTCCTATGGAAGGGCTTGAAGATGGTGAGAAAAAGCGTCTTAGTTGGTGGAAGACAGTTTGGAACGCTCAGTGGTGGTATGAGCAAGGGGATGATGATGCGATCGCAGAGTCAGGTTTAACTTGCCAGAGTACTATCCTTGCGGTTCTAAAGGAGCAAACACCTATCGTGGTTTGGGTGGGCAATACCGCTCAAGACAGGCTGATGTTAGCTATGTTAGCCCATAACGCTGACCCTAAAACGCCTTTATTTGTGATGGATATTACTCATCAAGTAAAGGATGAGTATCTTGGCCAGTATGCGGTAGCTATGTGTGAACCCAAGGAACTTGTTCCACTTGTTTCAAAAGAGCTTGGCAACAATGAACGAGCGGAGCTTTCTTCGTTATGGGCTGATTGGCGTTTACGAGATAGAGGATATCGAGATCTTGATAGTAATGGAGATATTGTCCAACATCCTGAAACCTATTGGGATCAATATTTATTAGCTAAAGTAGAGCAACTTGGTAAAGACTCTGTTGCTCAAGTGGTTGGTGAAGTAATGGGAGAGTATAAAGGGTTTATGGCATGTGAATTCCTATTTTGGCGTTTGGATATGCTGCGCCGTGAGGGCAAGGTGTGCTATTTTGCAGTGGAAGGCCCTGAGCCTCAGCCTCCGCTGGTATCGTTTAGTTAGACTTTTTAAACGAAAATTATCTTGTTTAAAGCGCAGAGCATAGACCTCTGCGCTATTTGTCATATGGCTATGGCTATGGCTTAGCTCGATAAATTGCGCAGCTTTGGCTCGTCGCTGAGGTATTCAACGAACTCGACTTCAAACCCTGCAGGGTCGAGAAAATAGATATTTTTGCGATAAGGATCATCAGCCCCGTCTTTTGCTATCGGGTAGCCAGCTTTGAGCAACCGGCTAATAACCGCATCAATATTACTAGTGACGTAGGCAAAGTGTGCTAACCCTACTTGGTGTCCAGATAAATCCCGGTTTTCCCCCTCACCATGATCACTGAACGCCAAATATTGATAATCATCACCAAAATGCATCCAGTTTCTAGGTTTTCCAGACCAAGTGCCTTGCCCTTGATCTCGGATCTTCCAATGTGGAAATGCGGCTTGATAGAATTTCAGCATTTCTGCAATGTCTTTTACTACTAAATTAACGTGTTCTAACCCCATCATAACGCTCTCCTTGATTTGTTTTTTATCGATAATTCTTTATCTACAATGAGTAGCATAAAACCTAAAGTTAAGTTGAGGTAAAGCACTAATTAACTTTTTATCGATGCTAGAACTAGTAAGTTGAAAGCTGATCTGGTTTTGGGTCACTGCTGGCCTTTTTGATCACAAAACAAGCTAAATTTGATTAATTAAGAAACTGACTGCCAATATTCTGCTGATGAACTTAATATGCAATAGGTTGGTTATATGTTTTCTTCCTTATTTAAAAAACTCATTATTATGAGTAGTTGTTATTTTATTTCTTTTCATTCCATGGCTAGTGACGACAAAAAAGCAATAGTGATTGGGGCAGGTTTATCTGGATTAACGACAGCTTACGAACTCGAGAGAAAGGGCTATCAAGTTACTGTCTTGGAAGCTAAAGATCGTGTTGGTGGTCGAACGGCGACCGCTGATATGGGTGATAAGCATGCGGAAACTGGAGGAGAGCTTCTCGATGATAAAAGTGTACACACTGAAGTCTTTCGTTATGCGGAAATGTTTGACGTAGAGATTGTCGATGTTGGCTACAGTGATGAAGTTGAGAAAGGGGCTTACTTTCTAGACAATAAGTTGACTCACTATAGTGACTTTGAAAAAGTTTATCCTCCTGAAGTAAGTAAAGATTTAGAACGCTTTCATATAGCTTTCGATAACTTGGCTGACAACATACCAGACTCGACCAACCCAGCTTTAGCACCTGATGCTGCTCGTTTGGATAAAATGACAGCACAAGAATGGATAGAGAGTTTGGATTTGTTGCCCTCCGCGCAAGTTTTGGCAGAACACGCTATACGCGGTGAGTATGACGAGCCAAAGAAGATCTCCCTACTCTGGTTATCTCATCAAGCGAAAGTCTATGAAAATGTCGATGATGATAAAATAGAAATTAAGCGCTTTGGGCGAGGTACTCGCGCCTTTGCCAATGCCTTTGTTGATCATATTAAAGGACCAGTGCTTGTTAATCATCCAGTGACAAAAGTCAGTCAAGGTGACGATGGAGTGATGGTGAGTGTGCGGGATAAAGAGTTTGAGGCCGATGTTGCTGTTGTAACGGTTCCTCTAACAGTATTGAATAAAATTGAATTTCGGCCAGAACTGCCGCAAGAAAAGCAAGAGGCGGTGAATGACATCAATTACGGCTCTCATGTAAAAGTGTTACTTAAATACAGTAAGCGGTTTTGGTTAGAGCGTGGGATGGGAGGCGATGTTATTTCTGAGTTACCTATCGGCTGGGTTTGGGAAGGTTCTGAGCGTCAAAAAGGAGAAGGAGGAGTGCTTATTGCGTTCACATCTGGTGACTTTGCGCGTCAACAAAAAGAATGGACGGATAAAGCAATTATAGATAATCGATTGGAACAGATGGAAGTGATGTTCCCTGGCTCTAGCCAGCATTTTGAATATGGTTCTGTCTATGCTTGGCATAATGAGCCCTATGTCATGGGAGGCTTTGTTGCTTACGGGCCAAATCAGATAACTCGCCATTGGAACGCTTTTTTAGAGCCAGCAGGTAAGGTGTATTTTGCTGGCGAGCATACCGCGGTTGAATATGTCGGGTATCTTGAAGGCGCGGTAAGAAGTGGTATTCGTGTAGCCAATCAGATTGCTAACCAATAAATAGACAAAACACTCGCAAGGATAGGTATAGATAATAGAAAAAGCGCGCTGTTTCCAGCGCGCTTTAATGTTTAATTTTACGTTTCAGTTGTTGGAGGCTGAACTACTTTTCCTTCCGATGTGCCTGATTCAACGTTATGTCCTGCAAAGGGGAAACTTTCCATAAGCGCGCTTGTTTGCTCAATATCTTAAATCTCTTAGTTGTTGATTATGGGTGACTTTTTATGTTTTTTATCCTAACAAATTTATGAATAAAGATATTAAAAACAAACTTAAGTGGCAAAACCGAACGAGTTGTTAGTTCTCAATGTTAATTTTTTAAATAAATGATAAAAAATCAAATATAACAAACCCATTCATTTTCTATTCAGTCAAGGAAGGTTAGATTGAACACACTTATGACAAAGTAGGAAGTAAAAATGAAAACGAAATTAATTATCTCTGTTTTGGCACTTTCGGCATCTGCCACTCTTTATGCTCAAGGTTTTGAAGGGCCGCAAAGTAATGTAGGATTTAGTGGTCCTAGCCATGGTATTTCAACTGTTCAACAAGCAAAAGAGGCCAGTGATGATACTCCAGTAACCTTAACTGGAAAAATAAAAGCTTCGTTAGGTGGGGAAATGTATACCTTCACTGATGGTACTGCAGAAATTACTATCGAGATTGACCATGACAAATGGTTGGGTCAAAAGGCAACGCCCGAGACTAAGGTGCAGATTTCCGGCGAGGTCGATAAAAAGCTAATAGGCGCCACTAAGATTGACGTTGATGCTGTGAGAGTACTTTGAGCTGGGTAATAACAATCTGATTATACTCATTTGAACAATAAAGTAATAGTTATTATCGGTGGGCAGATTATTTGTGACTTATTAAAGGTTAACGGTGAAACGCATCATTGTTGCTAGACATAACAAATAGTTTGCTCGCAAAATATCCTACCGCATTTTGTCGGCAATCAATTTACTGCTAATTTAAAAAAGCGGGGGAAGATGTTTTACTAACCAAAACAAGGCAAAGACTTTGTTCAAGTTAGCATCCTCTAGTCAGTAAACCTTCGCCTTGCTGCTTACGTATAGTAGAAAACGGGAACGTTATGTTCCCGTTATCTACATTTGTACTATGTTGTGCGATGCACCGACATATGTGCAAGTGTGACTAATGCTTGCTTGTAGGGGGAGTCAGGTAGCACGCTTAGCTCTGCGATGGCTTTGTCTGCTTCTTGATAAGCTTTTTGCCTTGTGTAGTCTAAGGCTCCCGTCTCGGTTAGTGCTTCCATGATTGTATCGAGTTTCTCCATACCATTGGCTTTCTCGATGGCTTCTCTGATCATTTCTCTTTGCTCACCATTTCCTTTACTCATTGCATAGATGAGTGGCAGGGTTGGTTTACCTTCAGCCAGGTCATCTCCGACATTTTTACCCATCTCTTTTCCATCAGAGGTGTAATCCATCACATCATCGATCAACTGGAATGCAGTGCCCAGATACTTGCCATAATTTTTCAAGGCTATTTCTATTTCATCTGTCGCGCTATTGAGTATGGCTCCTATTTGGGTAGCCGCTTCAAACAGACGAGCAGTCTTTGAGTAGATAACCTGCATGTAACTGTCTTCGGTCGTGTTTGGATCATTACAGTTCATCAGCTGTAATACTTCACCTTCGGCGATGATATTCACAGCATCACTCATTAACTTGAGGATACGCATCGAGCCTAACTCTGTCATCATCTGGAAAGAGCGGGTATAAATAAAATCGCCGACTAGGACACTTGCAGCGTTACCAAAAGCGGCATTTGCTGTCGCTTTACCACGCCTCATGTCTGACTCATCAACCACATCATCATGGAGCAAAGTGGCGGTATGTATAAATTCAATAAAGGCCGCAGCAGTTGCATGATCTTGTCCTTGATAGCCTAGAGCACGGGCTGATAACACGGCCAAAAGAGGACGAATGCGCTTGCCACCACCACTTATGATATAGAACCCAAGCTGATTGATTAAGGAAACTTCAGAATTGAGCTGGGCCAGAATTGTTTCATTCACTTTTGCCATATCGCCAGCAGTGAGTGTTTGGATAGTTTTAAAATCCATTATAAATCCGAGTGAAGTTAGAATCTTTAAGGTCATTAATTATTTTTATGGGTGGATAATACACTAAAAAACGTTGATAAATACATGGCTAAAAGGCATGATTGCTGCACTTTTATCTGGCGATTAGCTTTTCGCCAACTTTTTAAAAATATGGCTTGTCATAGGTGCATCTCTTCTGTAGAATCTGCGCCCTATTGATGATTAGTTTAGCGCACACCCATAATGCATAAAATACGCATAAGGCTGTGCGGAAAAAGCGGAGTAAGATATGTACGCTGTTTTCCAATCTGGTGGTAAACAACACCGTGTAAGCGAAGGTCAAACTCTTCGTTTAGAGAAATTAGACGTAGAAACTGGTGCAACTGTAGAGTTCGATAAAGTTCTCTTGGTTGCTAACGGTGAAGACGTTAAAGTTGGCGCTCCTCTTGTTGAGGGCGGCAAAGTAGTTGCTGAAGTTGTACAACACGGTCGTGGCGATAAAGTTAAAATCGTTAAGTTCCGTCGTCGTAAGCACTCTCGTAAGCAACAGGGTCATCGTCAGTGGTTCACTGAAGTGAAGATCACTGGTATCAACGCTTAATTGATTAGGAGAGCTTAACAATGGCACACAAAAAAGCTGGTGGTTCTACTCGTAACGGCCGCGATTCAGAAAGCAAACGCCTTGGTGTTAAACGTTTCGGTGGTGAATCTGTTCTTGCAGGTAACATCATTGTTCGTCAACGTGGCACTAAGTTCCATGCTGGTACAAACGTAGGTATTGGTAAAGACCACACTCTATTCGCTCTTACCGAAGGTAAAGTGAAGTTCGAAGTTAAAGGTCCTAAGAACCGTAAATTCGTAAGCATTGAAGCAGAGTAATTCTCGCTAAGAGCAAGAATTAGGTTTCTAGCTGAATTCAAAAGCCCTGCCAGTTTGGCGGGGTTTTTTATTTATGGTGTTAGGGAGTTGATACTAAGGTGTTTTTTTCTAAAGTGCCTTAGTATATTTCCTGATAAGTAGAAGCAACTTGAGTGCGTGCAAGCGCCCCAAGTTCGTCATCTGCTAGAATTTATATCATTCATATTGGGTCAATTTGCTCTATGGATGAGGTTTGCAACACGACTACGAGATGTAGCAAGTGGGCGGAGTAAGAGATGAAATTCGTTGATGAAGCGGTAGTTAAGGTTCAAGCCGGAGACGGTGGTAACGGTGTGGTAAGTTTCTGGCGAGAGAAATTTGTTGCAAAGGGTGGCCCCGATGGTGGTGACGGTGGTGATGGTGGTGATATCTACATCCAAGCCGATGAGAACCTTAATACTTTGATTGATTACCGTTTCCAGCGCTTCTATGAAGCGGAGCGTGGAGAAAATGGTCGCGGTGGCAACTGCACTGGTAAGCGTGGTAAAGACAAGGTATTACGTGTTCCTGTGGGTACGCGCGCTGTTGATATACATACCAATGAAATTGTTGCTGAAGTGGCGGAGCACGGTAAAAAAGTGATGGTGGCTAAAGGTGGCTGGCATGGACTGGGTAACACTCGTTTCAAATCTTCCGTTAATCGCGCTCCTCGTCAAAAAACATTGGGAACCAAAGGTGAAATCAGAGAGCTTAGATTAGAGCTGCTACTTCTAGCCGATGTCGGTATGTTAGGTTTACCCAATGCTGGTAAATCAACCTTTATACGTGCTGTGTCCGCCGCTAAGCCTAAGGTGGCAGACTACCCATTTACCACTTTGATTCCAAGTCTTGGTGTGGTGAGTGTTGTCCCAGAGAAAAGTTTTGTTGTTGCTGATATACCAGGCCTTATCGAAGGTGCTGCAGATGGTGCTGGTCTTGGGATCCGTTTCTTAAAACACCTTGAGCGTTGTCGTGTTCTATTGCACATGATCGATATTATGCCCATTGATCAATCTGATCCGGTGCAGAATGCACTGACCATTATCGATGAGCTTGAGCAATACAGTGAGAAATTGGCAGATAAGCCACGCTGGCTGATCTTTAATAAAGTTGATCTTATGCCTGCAGAAGAAGCAGATGAAATTATCCAAAACATACTTGACGCCTTGGGGTGGGAAGAGGATTACTACAAAATTTCAGCAGTGAATAAACAAGGTACAAAAGAGCTTTGCTACAAGCTGGCTGACTTTATGGAGAAATTACCTCGTGAAGAAGAGCAAGTGAGCGAGGAAGAAAAAGTCGATTTCATGTGGGATGATTACCACAAAGATGCCATGGCTGGTAAAAATGTGATCATCGAAGATGACGACGATTGGGATGACTGGGACGACGAAGATGATGACGGCCATGTCGTCTATGTTCGAGATTAACCTAAACTTTGTTTTCAAGCCGCTATGTCACTGACATAGCGGCTTTTTTGTGAGAACTTCCTTGCCCATATGTGGTTATGATTTAATTGGTCATTGGCTTATCGCGTGAGGGATTGTTATTCTACCACCGCAAACTAATAAGAGCAGAGTTAGTAAGAGGTAATAGCAATGATCATCAGTATGATCGCCGCAATGGCAGATAATCGTGTAATAGGCAAAGACAACCAAATGCCATGGCACTTACCAGCGGATTTTGCATGGTTTAAACGCTGTACTATGGGCAAGCCTGTTATCATGGGTCGTAAAACATACCAATCTATTGGGCGTCCTTTACCTGGTCGTTTAAATATTGTGATTAGTCGAGATACCAGTCTCAAGTTCGATGGCGTCACTATGGCGACCTCTATTGATGATGCATTGAGCCTTGCAGGTGATGTTGAGGAAATTATGATCATTGGCGGGGGAGCGATTTATCAAGCGTGCTTGAAGATAGCCAGCAAACTCTATATTACTTACATAGATACTCAGGTCGAGGGTGACACTTGTTTTCCCAAGTGGAGTGACGACTACCAAGAAACCTACTCTGAAACTTACCTAGCAGATGAGAAAAACGCTCACAACATGCGCTTTGTGGTTTTAGAAAAATAACCCAGTGAGTGACTGAAAGAGCGTTTGTATCGATCTTAGGATTGGTAGGCACACTACCAATCCGTTTCAGTTCTATTTGACTTCATTTAGTGACCAATCATAGTCGTAGCTGATCTTGCCACTTATGGTGCCTAGCTCTGGCCTGTATTGACTTAAATGTTTGATAAGCTGAGCCCTATCGCCAAAATCTTCGCTAAACCAATCGTAGATGGAAGAGAGTTGAGCACCATTGTCATTGAGCAGCACTCCTTTATCGCTATTGATAAAGCTTTTCGCTGCTTGTTCTAATAGTGTTTCTGTGTTGTCTGCTGTGAACGCTTTATGCTGAAGGTTAGGGCAGCCTAAACTTGCACAGTTCACCGCATAGTGAGTCCTAGGATCTTGCCAAATAGGGCGCAAAATTCGGTGCTCGATATCGTTTAGTGTTAGAGTTTTCCCATTGATGGTGATCACATCATCGCCCCACGGCCCAAAACTAAACAAGCCGCCAAGTTTGGTAATGGATTTGACCGGGTAGTCGTCCAATATCAGCTTAACGGTAATCGCATTATACAGGTTGACCCAATAAGCATATTGCTGCGCTTTATTGAGTGAAAGAGGGTCTGTTTTGGCCAATCTTTCAAGATAATTGGTAAGCATTTGCTTATCTTTGGCACTGACAGATGAGTATTTAAATAGGGTGTAGTCGCCTTTAGTGACTAAATACTGGTCGAGCAGCAGTTGCCAAGCTTGGTGATCAATAACTGTAGTATTGGACTCATTACTTTTGTTCCAATAAGGCCAAAGTTCTGATTTAGGCGCGCTAAAGGTGCTAAAAGATACGATAGCGAGAAGTAAGGGAAGAAAGAATTTCATGTTCAGTCCTATTAATCACGGCGATATGAGTTAAGACCGACTATCTGATTAAGAACTTTCAAAAAGAAAAAAGCTGGCGTTGACCAGCTTTTATAGGAGATGCCTACTTTAGATATGAGGGTATTTTAGTCTCATAATCAGCAATCTTGTCTTCATGTTGCAGGGTCAAGCCGATATTATCGAGTCCATTTAGCAGGCAATGTCTGCGAAATTCATCAATTTCAAATGAATACTCTTTACCATTGGCTCGAACTAAATTGGCTTCTAAGTCGACCTCAACTTGCGCCCCTTCGTTTTCCTCTACGAATTGGAATATCTCGTCGACTTGCTGCTCGGTAAGTCTCACCGGAACCATTTGGTTATTGATTGAGTTACCATAGAATATGTCGGCAAAGCTTGGAGCTATCATAGCTTTGATGCCGTAATCCGCAAGAGCCCAAGGGGCGTGCTCTCTTGATGAACCACAGCCAAAGTTTTCACGCGCCAGCAAAATTGAAGCGCCTTGATAGCGTGCTTGATTCATGACAAATTCAGGATTTGGCTGCTCTCCTGCATCATCCAAAAATCGCCAATCATGGAAAAGGTGTTTACCAAAACCAAGGCGAGACACCTTTTGCAGAAATTGTTTGGGGATGATCGCATCAGTGTCGACATTTGCCGCATCAAGAGGAACCACTACGCCTGTATGTTGTTTAAAACCTGACATTTAAGATTCTCCTCAATCTAAATCACGAATATCGACAAAGTGACCCGCGATGGCCGCTGCTGCTGCCATTGCTGGGCTGACTAAGTGGGTCCGACCATCACGGCCCTGACGACCCTCAAAGTTTCGGTTTGATGTAGACGCGCAGCGCTCCCCAGGTCCGAGACGATCGTTATTCATTGCCAGACACATAGAGCAGCCTGGAAGACGCCATTCAAAGCCTGCATCTTTAAAAATAGTATCCAAACCTTCTGCTTCCGCTTGTGCCTTAACTTGCTCAGAACCCGGAACAATCAATGCTTGAACGTGAGAGGCAACTTTGCGACCTTTAGCAACCGCTGCTGCTGCGCGCATGTCTTCGATACGTGAGTTGGTACAAGACCCAACGAAGACTTTGTCAACTGGGTAGTCAGACAACGCTTTACCTGCCGTTAATCCCATGTAGGCGAGTGCTTTTTCGGCAGAGGCTTTTTCAACAGGGTCAGCGAAACTGTCCGGTGTCGGAATGGGTTGGTCGACAGCAATTACTTGTCCAGGGTTTGTCCCCCAGGTAACTTGAGGTTTGATGTCGGCCGCGTTAAGCGTAACTACCGCATCAAACTTGGCATCATCATCGGTTTTAAGAGTCTTCCAATACTCTACCGCAGCGTTAAAGTCTTCGCCTTGTGGAGAGAACTTACGATCTTTGATGTATTCAAATGTTGTTTCATCGGGGGCAATTAAGCCAGCTTTAGCGCCTAGTTCGATGGCCATGTTACAAACTGTCATTCGGCCTTCCATCGAAAGGTCGGTAATCGCTTCTCCGCAGAACTCAACCACATAACCTGTGCCGCCAGCCGCTGTGGTTTCACCTATGATGGCCAATACTATGTCTTTTGCAGTAATACCGGGAGAAACTTTACCTTTGACTTCAATTTTCATGGTTTTGGCGCGAGCTTGCTTTAGTGTTTGAGTCGCAAGTACATGCTCGACTTCAGAGGTACCGATACCAAAGGCTAAAGAGCCAAACGCGCCATGAGTTGCAGTATGGGAGTCGCCACATACAATGGTCATTCCAGGGAGAGTAATGCCTAGCTCTGGCCCCATGACATGCACAATACCTTGATATTTGTGGTTAATATCATAAAGGGTTACGCCAAACTCTTTGCAGTTTTTAGAAAGAGTTTCCATCTGGATACGTGCCATTTCACCAGAGGCATTAATGTCCTTGGTTGTAGTCGAAACGTTGTGGTCCATGGTGGCGAATGTTTTATTCACTTGGCGTACTTGACGCCCTTTTTCACGTAAGCCATCGAAAGCTTGAGGTGAGGTCACTTCGTGAACTAAATGTCGGTCAATATACAAAATTGGGTTTTCACCCTCTGCTGCTACGACCACATGCGCGTCGTAGACTTTCTCGTACAGTGTTTTACCCATCATTGCTTTCCTGTTTTTGCTCCTGACAACGGCTTATCAGGAGCGAATAATTATTTTATGAATTTAAAATGTACTCAGCGATTTTGTCGCCCATCTCTGCAGTCGAGAGGGCTGGTCTGTCACCGGCTAAGTCAGCAGTTAGCTCGCCAGCAGAGAGTGCTTTTGATACCGCTGATTCTATATCTTGGGCTGCGGCTTCTTCACCTAAGCTGTATCTGAGCATAAGAGCAGCAGACAGGATTTGCGCTACGGGATTAGCAATGTTTTTACCCGCAATGTCAGGGGCACTGCCACCAGCAGGTTCGTACAAACCAAACTTACTTTCATTTAAGCTCGCTGAAGGTAGCATTCCCATCGATCCTGTGATCATTGCGCATTCATCCGAGATAATATCGCCAAAGATGTTAGAGCACAGCATCACATCAAATTGCGATGGATCTTTGATTAGCTGCATGGTCGCGTTGTCGATGTACATATGAGATAGACTGACATCGGGGTAATCTTTAGCGACTTCTTCAACCACTTCGCGCCACAAGATAGAGCTTTGTAGAACGTTCGCTTTATCAATTGAGCAGACTTTTTTATCGCGCAGACGAGCTGACTCAAAAGCAATTTTAGCGATACGTTCAATCTCGAATCTCTGATAAACCTCGGTATCGAAAGCTTTCTCATTGGCACCTTCGCCTTCTCGGCCTTTGGGTTGGCCAAAGTAAATACCACCAGTTAGCTCGCGCACCACCACGATATCAAAGCCACGCTGTGAAATATCAGCACGTAGTGGAGAAAAGTTCTCTAGACCTTGATGTATTTGAGCAGGGCGCAAGTTACAAAATAGCTGAAAGTGCTTACGCAAGGGAAGAAGGGCGCCGCGTTCAGGTTGATCGTTGGGTGGCAAATGTTCCCATTTAGGGCCACCCACGGAACCAAACAATATCGCGTCTGATTCTTCGCAAGCTTTTATTGTACTCGCTGGAAGTGGGCATCCATGATTATCGATAGCAATGCCACCGACGTCATGTTCGGAACGATGAAAAGCAATCGAATGTTTCTTCTCGATAGCATTTAGCACCTTGTTGGCCTGCGCCATTACTTCTGGTCCAATACCATCTCCTGATAAAACGGCGACCTTGTATGATTTGTCTGTCATGAGCTTCCTTAAATTTAATACTTATTGCTAGGGGTGACTTAGACCCCTAGATTTTATTTATACAGTTGCGATCTTGTTCTGTTTGATTTGTTCAATTTGATCCGCACGGTGGATACTGTTGATTACATGAAGTAAAGCTTGTCCTGATGCTTCTACTATATCTGTTGACATGCCAGTACCGTGATACTTACGACCTTTATAGTTGGCAATGATATCCGCTTGACCCAGACCGTCTTCACCTTCGCCCTTAGCGGTAAGATCAAACTTGTCTAGCACGATATCATACCCAGTCACTCGGTAGATACACTGATAAAGCGCATCGACAGGGCCATTACCGACGGCGGCTTCTGATTTTTCTTCATCGCCACATTTCAACTTTATGCTAGTCGTCGCCATTACGCTGCCAGATTGAACGCTTAGATAGTTAAGTTTGAAGAAGTCATCTTCTTCGCGAAGATTAGAGAAATGCATTAAAGCTTCTAGATCATAATCAAACACTTGTCCTTTGCGGTCAGCCAATTTCAAGAAGTCTTCATACAAAGCATCTAAATTATATTCGTCTTCTTTGTAGCCCATGCTGTCCATATGACTTTTTACTGCAGCTCGGCCGCTTCGACTGGTTAGGTTTAGCGCTTGATTTTTTAGTCCAATAGACGCGGGCGTCATAATCTCATAGGTGTTTTTATTCTTAAGCATTCCATCTTGGTGAATGCCTGAAGAGTGGCTAAATGCATTGGCGCCAACAATGGCTTTATTGCTTTGAATTGGCATATTGCAAAGCTGACTGACGAGCTTACTGGTGCGATGAATCTCGTCATGTTTAAGACCAGTGTGAACGCCAAGCAATTCTTGACGCGTTTTGATGATCATGGCGATTTCTTCTAGAGAGCAGTTACCCGCGCGCTCTCCAATACCATTGATGGTCCCTTCTATCTGGCGCGCACCGGCTTGAACGGCAGCAATTGAGTTTGCTACTGACATGCCTAAATCGTCATGACAGTGTACTGAAATAATGGCTTTATCAATGTTAGGAACACGGTTGAACAAGGTTTGAATAATGCCGCCAAACTCATTTGGAACAGTGTAACCAACGGTGTCTGGTATATTGATTGTGCTCGCGCCAGCATTGATTGCTGCTTCAACCATGCGGCATAAATTATCAATCGGCGTTCTGCCCGCATCTTCACAAGAAAATTCGACATCATCAGTGTATTGGCGAGCGTGTTTGACGGCTTTTACCGCCATGTCTACGACGTCATCATAGCTGCGACGTAACTTGTCCTCGACGTGGATTGTTGACGTTGAAATAAAAGTGTGAATTCTAAACTGATCTGCGACTTTTAACGCTTCTGCTGCTGCATCAATATCTTTTGCTACTGCACGGGAAAGTGCACAAACTCGACTATTTTTTATGTGTTTTGCAATGGTTTGTACGGATTCAAAATCGCCGGGAGAGGAGACTGGAAAGCCAGCTTCAATAACATCGACACCTAGCCTTTCAAGTGCATAAGCAATCTGCAGTTTTTCTTTAACTGTCAAGCTTGCTGACAACGCTTGCTCGCCATCACGTAACGTGGTGTCGAAAATAATGACCTGATCATTCATGTTTGCTTCCTTCCTGATATTTTATACTCACACAGTGAATCGTTTTCTTCCGGTATCGACCTACAAAAAAGCCCGCATTTCGATGCGGGCTTTTAAATCTTGTTGTGGTTATTTTTCTTCCACAGCCTACCCGCGCGATTTGGTCACGATAAGGAGGAGGCTCAGCAGAATTGAAAAATGCTTAGACATTGTTAACAGATCCCTGAAGGCGTTAAATTAACCACAAAATTTAGTTAACAAATTAGTACCGCACTCTGATGTAGACGTCAACCCCCAAAAGAGCATTTATTAACTAACCCTAGAATAAATGCCCTTGATTCACTGCATACAAAAATTCAGCAATTAGGTTTCTATATAGAGATTCCCCCTATGAATGGTTTTAGGGTTATGACTATTAGGAAGGTGGGGTGACCGAAACATGCCAACTTGAGCGATATCCAGCTAATGTGATTGAAATGTGCTTAATCACTTGAGTAAAAGTTAATTTGTAGAACCAAACAAGGTTACCTATTTTGTCAAAGCGTTGCGCGTTATCATACTAAATATTAATATTGGTTTTGTAGTTTGAACTTTAGTTATTTTTCTTGTAAATGATTCTTTTTGTCACTTAGCACCTATTATTCCACTTAATTAATTACTCAAAATTTCATACTTATGCTAATTTATGTTTTTTTATATTTTGACTAAGTGATTGATTTTATTGCTTTTAATTATCATTCAGGTGAAAAATACTGATTAATTATCAATCTGGTTGCCAATACATGAATGATTCGTTGATAGTAAGGTTCCGCCGCGAAGTATCGGACGGGCAAATATAATTAAAAACTGGTTATCTATTCCCAACCAACATTGATTTAAAAAACATTTACATTGACGAATACAAGACAAGAGGCTTGCGTGATGATTGAGAAAAAAGAATCTATGAGTGCTATTGCCAGCTACAGAATGGAAAGTACTCTCCGTGGAGTAGATTTAAACCTTTTAACTGTATTTGATGCGGTTATGCAGGAACAAAATATTACCCGTGCCGCACACAATTTAGGTATGTCACAACCTGCGGTAAGTAACGCAGTTGCTAGACTAAAAGTGATGTTTAACGATGAGCTATTTATGCGTCAGGGACGTGGTATTCAACCAACCCAGCGCGCGCGTTTACTGTTTGGTCCCGTTCGTCAGGCACTTCAATTAATCCGAAACGAACTGCCAAGCTCTATTTTTTCTCCTGAAACTTCTACTCGTTTGTTCAAACTGGCGATTTGTAGCCCTTGCGACATGCGTTTTGCGCCGAAGATCATGTCTACGATTCATGAACAGGCACCTTATGTACAACTTCACTTAGACGCGGAGTTTGATCGTCAATTGGCTGAAAGAATGCGTTACCAAGAAATTGATTTTGTCGTTGACTATGCTCGCTTCGATGAGCAAGGCTTTTCTAGTACTGAAATCTTCCAAGATGAGTTGGTTGTTGTTGTGTCTAAATCGCACCCTCGTATTCAACAAGGTGTCACGGCAGAGCAGCTTAAAGAAGAACGCCATGCTAAGTTATCTCGTGTACATGGGCAACGCAGCTTTTCAGAGCAAGCATACCGCGACCTCGACGTACAGGCATATTACGAAGGAACTAGCTTAAGCAATGTTTTATATGTAGTGGGTCAGTCTGAGCTGGTGACTATCGCTCCTCGCTGGATGGTCGAAAATGCGGCTAATAAAGAGCAACTGCAAATTCTCGACTTCCCGTTTGAAAATGCCAAAATCAGCGGTTTCTTGAGCTGGCACGAGTCAAGTGAGAAGGACAAGGGTCATATCTGGCTTCGTGACCAATTAATGATGATTTGTGGCGAAGTGGTTGCAAAAGCCTAATTAACTATCATTAAAAACCTTGAATGGTTTGGCGCCATTCAAGGTTCTTTACATTTCAAATATCAACTTTCATTCCCCCTAGTTGCCTTTTCTTTACCTAAATGTACACTTGTGCGCTCTGAAAGCTTACATACGTAAGCGAAAGGTAGGAATATGGCTTATATAGATTTTCATATCGTTAAAAGGATTCGTCAGCAGTTAGGTCAAAATGGTGATCGAGTCGCTCTTAAATACAAATCGGGCGATGCTTGGCAAGGCATTAGCTGGACTGAGTTTGGTGTTCAATTAGACTGCTTATCTTTAGCTTTACTGGATCATGGTATTGAGGTCCAGGATAAGATTGGTATTTTTGCTAACAATATGCCTAATTGGACCGTTGCCGATCTCGCCTCTCTTCAAATTCGAGCGGTTACCGTTCCTATTTATCCAACTAACACTGCCAATCAAGCAGGCTATATTCTCGATAATGCTGATGTGCGCATCCTATTTGTTGGAGAGCAATCTCAGTTTGATGCAGCTGTCAGCGTTTTTGACCAGTGTCCTAAATTAGAATTGATAGTGACAATGTCAGAAGGCATTGAGCTTGGCCAATTTGGCTTTGCTTGCACTTGGCAAGAGTTTGTTGGCCGTCCTCAAAATCCACCCAAGGCACAACTTCAGCAGCGTTTGGCCGAAGCCAATTTGGATGATTTACTTACCCTTATATATACCTCAGGTACGACAGGGCAGCCTAAGGGTGTGATGCTAGATTATCGTAATGTCGCCTCGCAACTCGCAGGTCACGACAAAAGGCTTACACTCAGCCATAATGATGTTTCACTGTGCTTTCTTCCTTTATCTCACGTTTTTGAACGAGCTTGGACTTTTTATACTCTGTACCGTGGAGCGACCAATTGCTACTTGCAAGATACAATGCAGGTTCGTGAAGCTTTGAGTGACATCAAACCGACGGTCATGTGCGCTGTTCCTCGTTTCTATGAGAAAATATTTTCTGCCATTCATGACAAGGTATCAAAAGCGCCAATGACTAAAAAACTACTCTTTACTTGGGCTGTGAATATGGGCGCTAAGATGTCCTTGTGTCATCAAGAGGGTAGAGCACCCTCCTTTATGCTGAGAAAGTTTCATCAGCTTGCAGATAGTATGGTGTTGTCTAAATTGCGTGCTTTGCTGGGTGGCCAGATCAATTTTATGCCATGCGGCGGGGCCAAATTAGATGAAGCGATTGGCCGTTTTTTCCATGCAATCGGCATAAACATAAAGCTGGGCTATGGAATGACAGAAACCACCGCCACTGTCTCTTGTTGGGCGGATGGCTGTTTCCAGCCACAATCCATAGGCACATCCATGCCAGGCGCTGAAGTGAAAATAGGAACCAATAATGAAATATTAGTTCGTGGGCCAATGGTGATGCGCGGCTACTACAAAATGCCCAAAGAAACGGCAGAGTCATTTGATGAGCAAGGTTTTTTAAAAACCGGAGACGCGGGACACATAGATGAAAAAGGTAATGTGTTTATTACCGACCGTATTAAAGAGCTAATGAAAACATCAGGTGGTAAATATATCGCCCCTCAGCTTGTCGAAGGGACGATCGGCAAGGATCACTTTTTTGAACAAGTGGCAATTATTGCTGATACTCGTAAGTTCGTTTCTGCGCTCATTGTGCCTTGTTTTGATAGCCTTGAAGCGTATGCGAAAGAGCTGAACATTAAGTATCAAGATCGTATCGAGTTGATCAAGCATCACCAAGTTGTTGAAATGCTTGAACGTAGGGTAAATGATCTGCAAAAGGAATTAGCAAAATTTGAGCAGGTGAAGAAATTTAAGTTGCTACCTAAAGCGTTTTCAATGGATGCCGGTGAGCTGACTCCGACTCAGAAGCTTCGCCGCAAAGTCATCAACGAGAAATACCAAGATGAGATTGAAGAGATGTACCGTGATGATGTGATGAAAAAATAACTCTCCTAATAATGAACACTTGCTAATCTAAAAATCCCTCAAACTTTGTGTTTGAGGGATTTTTAGTTTTGTCTTAACGTTTTTTGGGCTTATAAACTATCGTTCCTTCACCCAGATATCTGTGTAAGATTTTTGGTCAAAATAATCTTGATAAGCCATGATATAAGCTTTTTCTAAATTTTGAGTGTATCGCTCCGTATCAAATAATGGCTTTGACATTGGTTGGCTAGCAAGAGTTTGTTTGATTTCTGCAAGTTTTTCAGAGTTGTTAGCGAGTTGCAAAATCACCTGCAGATACTCTTCGTTTGTATGGGTAACGAGTTCTGGCAGTCCCACGGCATGCAGTAAACTCGCTGATACTCTGGCAGCAAAGCCTTGTCCAGATTTGGTGATGACAGGGACACCAGCCCAGAGCGCATCGCTTGCCGTTGTATGGGCATTGACATTAAAGGTATCTAAGAAAATATCAGCATGTTGATATCTGGCTAAATGTTCCTCTTGTTGTAAAGGTTTTGCGAAGATCAAGCGTTCACTGTTTATACCTCTTTGCTGGGCATGCTGCTTTAGATTTCTTCGTACATGGAGATTATCGCTAAACAGCCAAAGAACACTTCCTTTTACGTTTTTTAATACACTCATCCAGATATCAAATTCTGTGGGGGATAGTTTATATGGGCTGTTGAAGCAGCAAAAGACGAGTCCTTTATCTGGTAATCCTAACTCTTGTTTATTCGATGAACATCGGGGGACTAGGCGAGTGTTATCATTGGGTTGGTAGCTGTTGGGTAGATAAATAATATTCTCGGTATAATGAGGCCTTTGCTCTTGCGGGATAAGGTATGAATCGGCGACGAGATAGTCGATAAAATCAGCACCTATTGTGCCAGGGTAGCCAACATGGCTGATTTGCAATGGTGCTGGCCGCTTGGCAAAAATACCTAAACGTCCATCTCGGGTATGGCCTTTTAGATCAACCGCAATGTCAATCCTATCTTTTCTTGCAAGTTTTGCGATCTCTAGGTCGCTTAACTCAGCTACATCATGAAAAACATCAAATAAGTCAGGTGCTTTCTTCCTAGTACTATCACCCGTATTAGGGCCAAAAGAATAAGCGTAGACATCGAACTTTTCTCTGTCGTGCAGGGCAAAGACTTTGGACATGAGATGCATGGTGGCGTGATCATGAAAATCAGCGCTGAAATAGCCAATGCGAAGCCGACTGGGTTTTTGGTTCGGCTTGGCTATCTGTGGTAAATCGCACACTAGGTGTTTGGATTTAACGAATTGTTCAGAACGAAGTCGATGTCTTAGTGGTGAGTCTTCAAAGGTTAGTGCTGCGAAAGGAGAGACGGCTTTACCTTGAGTGCCGAGAGTTTCAACCATGGATATGTCTTCCTTCATGGCGGACCAGTCGCAAAGCCTTGCTTGTTGATATAGCTTTTTTAGCCTTGCAGATTCCATGTGAGGATCTAAGGTGAGGGCTTTTTGATATGCTGTGACCGCCAGCTCTGGCTTGTCTTGTTTTTCAAGTACTGCTCCCAAGTTATCATAGGCTTCAACGTGGTTTGGTTTGAGTGATAAAGCCCTCATATAACATTCCGACGCTTGTTTTAGCTTTCCTTGTTCTTGAAAGATAATGCCCAAGTTATTATGTGCTTCTGCATAATCTGGGTTTATTGTAAGCGCTTGTTGATAAGCTTTTACAGCGTCTTTTAGATTGCCAAGGTCTCTAAGTACCACGCCCTTATTGTTATGTGCCTCAGCATAATCAGGTTTGAGTGCTAACGCCTTTTGATAATACCCAAGTGCTTCTTGAGGTTTGCCTTTGTCTCTCAGGACGACAGCTATATTGTTATAGCCGCCAACATTTTCAGGGCATAAGTCGATAACCTGCTCAAACGCCTCAAGAGCCTGATCCATGTTTCCCACACTTTTACTTGCCACACCTAGAATATTCCAAACCATGCTGTTATTGGGATGCTGTAGAGACAGTACTTGGGCTTGTTTTAATACCAGATTTACTTGACCTTGATTATATTGCTTGATGAGTCTCTCGATGGTTTCATTGAGTGCTGTTTCTGAGGCCATGCTGGATTCTGAGTTGTGAGTTATCGCTTGTGCACACTCTAACATGAGACGTGGTTGGATAAAGTGAACGCTTTGCCAGTGGAGTGAATAATCCGTTTATTTCACAAAAATCTGCTTACCCAAGACTAAAGGACTCGTTTAACTCAAGCGTAAAATATAAAATTTTTGTCTAAATATACTTAAAGTCTGACATGACTATCTGAATACTGATAAGTGATTAGCTTGATTCACTGCCCATACCTCAATCTGTAGCATCTTGTTTAAAGTGAGATCTAAATTTGATTAGATCATTGTTTAAGAAAACGTTACATTTGTTGCTCGAACTTGTTTTGTGTTACATCACAGCAAGGCATAGCCGAAAAGTGGAAGTATTTCGATTAGGCTACGAATAAGCCCTAGACTATGTAAACCCAGCACCTATTGATTGACCTTATTAATAGGAGAGTTGGCGAGGAGAAAAATATGGCAGTAATGTTGTCCGGTGCAGAGATGGTTGTTCAATCTCTGATCGAGGAAGGTGTGGAACAAATCTTTGGTTATCCTGGTGGTTCCGTTCTGGATATTTATGATGCTCTGCACGCTAAGACAGATCAAATCAAACACGTGCTTGTTCGCCATGAACAAGCTGCGACCCACATGGCAGATGGTTATACGCGCGCTACCGGTAAACCAGGCGTGGTGCTTGTATGTTCAGGGCCAGGTGCAACCAATACGGTAACAGGTATCGCAACCGCCTACATGGACTCGATACCCATGATTGTTATTTCAGGTAATGTGCCTAATAACCTAATTGGTAATGATGCGTTCCAAGAGTGTGATATTGTTGGTGTGTCTCGACCTATTGTGAAGCACAGCTTCTTGGTTAAAGAGGCGAAAGACATTCCAGAGACCATGAAAAAAGCGTTTTACATCGCTACAACAGGTCGCCCAGGTCCTGTGGTCATTGATCTGCCCAAAGACGTTATGAATCCCCATAATAAGCTGCCTTATGAGTATCCTGCTAACTTGTCGATGCGCTCGTATAAACCGACCACGACTGGGCATAAAGGCCAGATCAAAAAAGGTCTTAAAGCGCTGCTTGCCGCGAAAAAACCGGTTTTATACGTGGGCGGCGGAGCTGTCATATCGCAAGCCGATGAATACCTTTTGCAACTCTCAGAGAAGCTGAACCTACCTGTAGTTAGCACACTCATGGGGCTTGGCGCTTTTCCTGGCACGCATAAAAACTCTCTTGGTATGTTGGGCATGCATGGGCTTTATGAAGCCAATATGGCCATGCACAACGCCGATCTTATTTTTGGTGTGGGAGTACGATTTGACGACAGAACCACCAATAACCTAGAAAAGTACTGCCCCAATGCCAAAGTGATGCACATAGATATCGATCCGTCTTCGATTTCTAAGAATGTGCAGGCTGATCTACCAATTGTTGGCTCAGCAGAAAAAGTCTTAGCAAGTATGCTGTCGTTGCTCGAAGAACAAGGCGCAGTCAACGATCATCAAGCCATACAAAGCTGGTGGGATGATATTCAAACTTGGCGCGATCGTAATTGTTTGTCTTATGATACTTCTTCTGAGCGTATCAAACCTCAGCAGGTCATTGAAACCCTCTATAAGTTGACCAATGGTGATGCATATGTGGCCTCTGATGTTGGTCAACACCAAATGTTTGCTGCGCTTTACTATCCGTTCAATAAATCACGTCGCTGGATAAACTCAGGAGGCCTTGGCACCATGGGCTTTGGCTTTCCAGCAGGTCTTGGGGTGAAATTTGCCAAACCGGAAGAAGAAGTGGTGGTGGTGACAGGAGATGGCAGTATCCAGATGAACATTCAGGAACTGTCTACAGCAATGCAATATGACATTCCCGTCAAGATCATTAATCTTAACAACCGCTTCCTAGGTATGGTTAAGCAGTGGCAAGATATTGTTTACCAAGGCAGACACTCGAACTCGTATATGAGCTCTGTGCCTGATTTTGTCGCCATTGCTAAAGCCTATGGACATGAAGGAATCCGAATCGAGACGCCAGATCAACTCGAGTCAGGACTCAAACAAGCATTAGAGATGAAAGACAAACTGGTATTTGTTGATATCAATGTTGATGAGACTGAGCATGTATATCCAATGCAGATCAAAGGCGAGGGTATGGACAAGATGTGGTTAAGCAAGACGGAGAGAACTTAAGATGAGGCATATTATTTCATTGCTAATGGAAAACCAACCGGGCGCGTTATCTCGGGTAGTGGGTCTGTTCTCACAGCGTGGCTACAACATTGAGTCTTTAACCGTATCGCCGACCGATGATGAAACCCTTTCACGCTTGAACATCACCACGATTTCAGATGATATGCAGTTAGAGCAGATTCAAAAGCAGCTCAACAAGCTTATTGATGTATTAAAAGTTCAGGAAGTCACGGAATTTGACCATGTTGAACGCGAACTTATGATGGTTAAAGTGAGAGCTAGCGGTATAGCTCGTGAAGAAGTCAAACGTACCGCCGATATTTTTCGCGGCCAGATTGTTGATGTCACTGCTTCACAATACACAGTTCAGTTAGCAGGCACCAGCGAAAAACTTGATGCTTTTATCCAAGCTATTTCTGAAGCAACAGAGGTGATTGAAGTTGCAAGAAGTGGCGTAGTCGGTATTGCGCGCGGTGAAAGGGCGTTGAAAGCGTAGAGTATAGGTCATTTAGTGAAAAGCCTTAGTAAAATTACTAAGGCTTTTTTTATATTATTATTGGTTTAAAAAGCTCACTGCTTTATCTGGGAAGTCAGTGAATAAACCATCGACTTTTACTTGGTTGTAGAAAATATCCATCATGCCTTCAAAGCTATCTGTGTAGGCAGGGATGCGACCAGGATCGGCGCGGAAAGTGTAGGGGTGAACGTCTAACCCAGCGTCTTTCGCTTCTTTCATCAAGGGTTTGATGATGATGTTATTTTTAGTGGATTTATCATCTACCAGCATAGGTTTCCATGGGCCAATGCCCTCAGCGTATTTGGCAACTTCTTTCATGGCGCCGGGTTTAAACATCCAGTCGTAGCTGTAAGGCGTTGCTTTATCGCCCTGATAAACCATGGTTTCATTCCAATCAGTGTGAGCAATCAATTGAACCAGTTTGAGATCCATGCCCATTTTTGGCATCAGTTCATCATTGATACGTTTTAGCTCGTTAGCGTCAAAACATTGCAAATAGACTTTGTCATCTTGAGCGTCATAACCATATTGCTTAAGCACTTTAAGGACTGCTGAGGAGATGTCTTTACCTTCATGGCGGTGGAACCAAGGCGCTTTGATCTCTGGGTAAATACCGATATCGTAGCCAAGTGATTTGTTAAGGCCTTGAATAAGTTCAATTTCTTCGGCTAGTGTTGGTACGCTAAAGTCTGATTTCCACATCGGGAAACGCGTCGGGTAGCCAGCTACCTTGTTACCGTTGTCATCAATGTTAAACCCTTCAGTAACTCTAAGTACTTTGATCTCTGCCAGGGTAAAGTCAATCGCGTAGTAACGTCCATCTTTGCGCGCTCTGTCTGGGAAGCGCTCTGCCACGTCTGTCACTCTGTCTAGATAATGGTCGTGCAGAACAACCAGTTGGTCGTCTTTGGTCATGACGACGTCTTGTTCTATATAGTCAGGTTTCATCGCATAGGCCAAGGCTTTTGCTTCTAACGTGTGCTCTGGTAAGTAACCAGAAGCGCCACGGTGGGCAATAACAAGAGGCTTGGCTATAGCGCCAGCGGATAAGCTTAGTGCTAAAAAGGTTGTTGTAAGAGAAAGGGTTTTCATTGTTGTTGTCCTTGATAAAAACAAAGGCAGCTAAGCTGCCTTTCATCGTGATTTAAGCAAGCGCGGCTTTTTGTTTTTGTTCATGGTGCGCCTTTTCACCTAAGAAGGCGTAAATGAGGCACACTATGGATGTGATACATGAGCCGACCAAGATGATAAAGCCACCATCCCAACCAAAATGATCGACGGTGTAGCCTAACACAGCATTTGCGGCGACAGCACCTCCTAAGTAGCCAAATAAACCTGTAAGACCTGCGGCTGTTCCTGCAGCTTTTTTCGGTGCGAGTTCAAGAGCATAAAGTCCGATTAGCATCACAGGGCCATAGATTAGGAAACCAATGGCAACTAATGCAGCCATGTCGATGGCAGGGTTACCTGCAGGATTAAACCAGTAAACAAGTACTGCGACGGTGACCAATACCATAAATAAGATACCCGCTGGTGCGCGGCGGCCTTTGAAGAGCTTATCGGATATCCAGCCACACAATAAGGTGCCGGGAATGCCTGCCCATTCGTAAAGGAAGTAGGCCCATGAGGATTTATCAACGGTAAACTCTTTAGCTTCTTTTAAGTACACTGGTGCCCAGTCCAATACGCCGTAGCGAATCAAATAGACAAAGGCGTTAGCAATCGCGATAGACCACAGCAGTTTGTTTGAGAATACATACTTAAAGAAGATTTCTTTGGCGGTCATCTCTTTTTCATGTGACTTATTGTAGTCATCCGGATAGTCGTCTTTGTATTCTTCGATAGGAGGCAGGCCACAGGATTGCGGAGTATCTCGCACCGTCATCCAGATGAAAATCGCTACGAGTGCGGCAAAGAATGCTGGAACATAGAATGCAGCTTTCCAATCTTCATTGAAAGCCCAAAGCCCAAGTAGGAACATAGGACCAATCAGACCGCCGCCTACGTTGTGCGCCACATTCCACACCGAGACTATCTCGCCCCGTTCTTTACGTGACCACCAGTGAACCATAGTTCTACCGCAGGCTGGCCAGCCCATACCTTGGAACCAACCATTGAGAAACAGCAAAATAAACATGGCGGTAATGCTGCCTGTTGCCCATGGCATAAAGCCAAAACAGAACATGACCAGTGCAGACATCAAAAGGCCACCACTTAAAAAGTAGCGCGGGTTCGAGCGATCAGACACGCTACCCATTAAGAATTTCGATAAACCATAAGCGATAGAGACAGCTGCTAAAGCGACACCAAGATCGCCTCGGCTAAAGCCTTGCTCAATCAGATAAGGCATAGCTAGACTGAAGTTTTTGCGTACTAAATAGTAGCCAGCATAGCCAACAAAAATGCCGATAAAAAGTTGCCAACGTAAGCGTGAATAAGTGCTATCTACTAGCCCTGAAGCGAGCCGATCGATATGCGCCTTAGGTTTGAAAACTCCAAACATAGGACCTCATTATATTTGTGCGATGGTGATAAAAATGAAAACAGAACGAGCAAATATGATTTCGTTCGAAAGTGTTCGGAATTGTATGAATAATAAAAGCGATTTCTGTGATAAATACTACATAAGTGTTAAATATTGATGAAATTGAGTGATCTAATCTGGAGAACTTGGATCTGGGTGCAGTAAAGCGCAGATTTTGAGCTTATCAAGAAAACGAATGAGGGAGAGAATAAAGTCGCCGCTTTGGGTAAACGGCGACCAAATGAAGGTTAATGCAGAATACGAGCGCGAATGGTGCCTTCAATACTCTTGAGCTTTTTCAACGCTTCTTCAGAACGATCGCTTTCTACATCGATAACCACATAGCCAATATCAGCATGAGTTTGTAAATACTGACCTGCAATATTGATCCCTTCTTCAGCGAAGATTGTGTTAATTTGGGTCAAAATACCAGGGCGGTTTTTATGAATGTGCAGTAAGCGAGAGCAATCACGGTGCTCTGGCAAGGACACTTCAGGGAAGTTAACACTCGATAGCGTTGAACCATTATCCGAATATTTTGCGAGCTTACCCGCGACTTCAACGCCAATGTTTTCTTGTGCTTCCTGAGTGGAGCCGCCAACATGAGGCGTTAAAATGACGTTATCAAACGTTTGCAGTGGAGACTCAAAAGGATCAGCGTTGGTTTTTGGCTCTGTTGGGAATACGTCAATGGCAGCACCTGATAAATGCCCAGACTCCATGGCCTGACATAAAGCAGGTATATCGACCACAGTGCCACGAGCAGCGTTGATAAAGATAGCGCCAGGTTTCATTAGTTCAAACTGCTCTGCGCCCATCATATTCTTGGTTCCTGCTGTTTCTGGTACATGCAAAGAAATGATGTCGCATTTATTGAGGAGCTCAGCCATGGTGTGTACTTGGGTGGCGTTACCAAGGGATAGTTTGTTTTCGATATCGTAAAAGTACACTCTCATACCTAGGTTTTCAGCTATGATGCCAAGTTGAGTACCTATATGACCATAACCTATGATCCCGAGCCTTTTTCCTCTTGCTTCGTAAGAATTTTCAGCGCTTTTCTTCCATACTCCGCGATGAGCCAGTGCATTTTTTTCTGGAATGCCTCGCAGTAGAAGTAATACTTGTCCAAGCACTAATTCAGCAACACTCCTCGTGTTTGAAAAAGGTGCATTAAAAACAGGGATCCCTCTCGCTGCGGCAGCGCCGAGATCAACCTGATTGGTGCCGATGCAAAAACAGCCTATGGCCACTAACTTTTCAGCCGCATCAATAACGGCTTGTGATAAGTTTGTGCGTGAACGGATACCAATAAAGTGCACATCTTTTACCGCATCAAGGAGGGCCTCTTCTGAAAGAGAGCCTTTGTGAAATTCGATATTGGTGTAACCCGCAGCTTGTAATACTTCAACGGAAGAAGGATGAAGCCCTTCAAGAAGTAGAATCTTAATCTTATCTTTTTCCAGTGAAACTCTGGCCATAGTGTTCGTCCTTAAAAATTAAATTTGGGGGCTTAAGCTGTGCACAAGTCTTGTAACTGTATTAAAGCCAACATTACTTGAGTTTTTTTATTGGCGCAAACGTTTTCGTTGCGCATCTTCTGCTCATTAAATTAACAAAAAAATTTAGCTTTGGGTAAGAAAATAAAAGTATATGGAATAATTTTTAATAAGATAAATGAAAAAAACAGCACCTAATGGTGCTGTTTGCGATGAAGTGTCTGAAATTATGAAAACTAACTTTCGATTTTGGCACCTTGTGGGGTCCCTGTTATCACAACATCTGCTCCACGATGAGCGAACAAGCCGACCGTGACAACGCCTGCAATGGCATTAACGTCGTTTTCGAATTGTTTCGCATTGGTAATGCGAAGGCCATGTACATCTAAAATGACGTTGCCGTTATCTGTTGTTACCCCTTCTCGATAAACAGGATCGCCCCCAAGCTTAACCAGTTGACGAGCCACGTAGGAACGCGCCATAGGGATAACTTCTACAGGAAGTGGAAACTCCCCTAGAACCTCGACCGCTTTGCTGCCATCGACGATACAGACAAATTTATTTGAGATAGCAGCAACAATTTTCTCTCTGGTCAGAGCGGCGCCGCCACCTTTGATCATCTCGCGTGATGGATTGATTTCATCAGCGCCGTCTACATAGACATCCAAGTAGGAAACATCATTGCAGTCAAAGATTTCAATGCCTAGGGCTTTAAGCTTTTCAGTGGAGGCTTCAGAGCTAGATACTGCGCCTTTGATGTCGTCTTTGATACTGCCTAGGGCATCGATGAAGTGATTGACTGTTGAGCCCGTACCTACACCAACTATGCTGCCTTTTTCTACGTACTTAAGTGCTGCCCAACCGGCTTCCTTTTTCATTTCATCTTGCGTCATGCCCGTCTCCTAAACTGGGTTTAAATTATGCGTCTGGAGCGCGATTATATATCCAATCTGAGACTATTCCCAATCCCAGATCTGTTTAGGGGTAAGGATTTTGGGTAAAGGCACATCCCATGACTCAACGGGCAGTTGTTCAACTTCTTGACAACTATGAGCAAGACCGATTGGTTTTGGCCCAGATTGAGAGTGAAACCAAGGCTCTAAAGTACGATCATAGTAACCCCCACCCATACCAAGGCGATGGCCATGTTTATCAAAGGCCACTAACGGTGTGCAGATAATATCTAGCTGCTCAACCGGTATTATTTTGTCTTTTTCAAGCTTAGGCTCTGAGATGTTATAGCGGTTAGAGACCAAGGACGTATTCTCGTCATAGCTAAGAAATAATAGGTGGCCAGCTGAAAAAGGATGAATGACTGGAAGATAAACCTCTTTTCCGAGCCTTTGAAGCTCTTGAATAAGAAGAGAGGTTCCGACTTCACCATCGGCAGACAGGTACAGGGCAATATGCTGAGCTTGTTCAAGTTCAGATAAACTGAGGAAATGCCTTGTTAATGCGATGGTAGCTTGACTTTGCTCATCTGGATTCAATTGATTGCGTTTTTGACGGATGAGTTTTCGGTAGTCCTGCCGCGAAAGAGTCATAAGAATGCCACTGGTGAAGAGATGTAGGGTACCCCAGAGTGCCGTTGGAGATTTGGGACCCTTGAACCAGCAGGTTCAAGGCGGATCGGCAATGGTAACCGTAGGCTTCTCGGTTCAAGCCGAGCTTGCTCAATAGCTATCAAGTGCCAACCCTTAAGTATTGCTTATCGGCTCAGGGACTTAATCCCCTAACGAACACTCCAGGGTAAATTCTTATTGTTGGCCCAAAAGCTTATTGCTGTTCCAGCTTTACTTGGCCGAGCGCATCACTTAATAAGGTGGTTAATTGTTCCAACTTATTGTCGAGCGTTTTTTTTTGCTCTACTTCTAATGTATCACGGCTTTCCAATTCATGACAGACGTTCAATGCGACAAAGGTGAGTAATTGTACTTCATTGGTGATTTTTGTCTTAGAAGTCATATCTTTTAGACGTTCATCAAGTTGCTGAGCCGCATTACGTAGCGACTCCTCTTGCCCAGCAGGGCAGTTTACTCGAGTTAATTTACCTAAAATTTCAACTTCAACTGCTTGATTACTCATAGCGACCCTGAATACGTTAGTTGGGTGTGATATGTAGATGATCACCAAGGAAGAAACTATAGAAAAAGGCTTGTTAAGATTCAAGCTTTTCCCTCTCGACAGTATAAATTCCCATGCAAAACTACACTAATTAACCAAATTGTATAAAAGCCACTCACAATCGGCTAATCGTTCGTTTTCGCTCCCTCAAGTAAATGCTAGAATCGGTATTATTTACTTATTTTTGGGATGCTTGTATGAGCGAACATAAGTTGCCAGCCTATTTGACCCTAGCAAGTGAACTTCAAACCGCTGGTTTAGCGGTCAATCCTGCTGAGTTACACGGATTACTGGCTGGTATGTTAAGTGGTGGTTTGAGCCTAACAGACAAAAGTTGGCAGCCGATGATTTTTGACTACACCAATGATGGCATGGGATGGCCTGCTAAACCACTGCAACTAGCTCAAACCACATTAGACGTGACCGTTGCTGAGTTTACAAGCTCCGCCATGAATATCTCAATCTTGCTACCCGATGAAGAGGCGAGCGCTAGCTTATTTGATATGGCGGATGGTGTTGCCGAATGGGTTAATCACTACATTTCTGGACTTGGTTTAGTTGGCGCTGAACTTAGGCAAGCATCCAAGGACACCAAAGAGGCGTTGGCAGACTTAGAAGAAATAGCCAAATTAGGTATTGACGAAGACGATGATCTTGAAGAACAAGCGCAATTGCTTGAGCAAGTGATCGAACACATCAAGGTTTGTGTATTAACCATACATGCTGAGTTTGGTCAGAAACCTGAGAAACAAAAGGCCCCGACTATTCATTAATGTAGGATATTTCATGAAGCAGTTTGATATTGTCATCACCGGAGGTGCAATGGCAGGGATGACATTGGCGCTGGCGGTGAGTAAGTTAGCTGGTGGTTCGCTGTCCATTGCTGTCGTTGAACCCTATCAGGCTGATTATGATGCTCATCCTGGATTTGATTCGCGAGCTATTGCTTTATCGCTTGGTACAGTCAACATTCTTAAACAGTATGATCTTTGGCAAGCTATGGCCGAGTTTGCGACGCCAATAAAACACATCCATGTGTCTGACCGGGGGCATGCTGGTATGACAGATATTGATCACCAAGAAATACCAGTAGACGCACTGGGTTATGTGGTTGAACTTACTGACGTAGGGCGATACTACAGTGAACAATTGAGCCAGCATAAGAATATTCACCTGTTGTGCCCCGCTCGCGTGAGCCAGATAGAAAGGTTGCAGCATCAAGTTTGCGTTACTCTCAATGATGGTCAATCGTTAGCAAGTAAACTGTTGGTTGCTGCCGATGGTGCGAGATCAACTTGCTGTGAACAATTGGAGGTTGAGTCAGAGTTGCATGATTTTGAACAAGTGGCGGTTATAGCAAACGTTAAAACTGCTCAAGCTCACCAAGGAAAGGCTTTTGAACGCTTCACTTCATCAGGGCCTTTGGCACTTCTACCTATGAGTGAGCAAAGAATGTCTTTGGTCTGGTGCCTTAAACCCGATCAAGCCACGCAGATAATGTCTCTAGATGATTCAGAATTCAAACAGGCATTGCAAGCGGCTTTTGGCTGGCGGCTAGGAGAGTTTCAAACTATTGGCCACAGAAGCAGTTATCCACTGCAACAAAGTTTTCGCCAGCAAAACATTTCGCATCGATTAGCGATTATTGGTAACGCAGCACAAACCCTTCATCCAATTGCCGGACAAGGATTCAACTTAGGCATTCGAGATATTGCGACACTGGCAGATTCAATAATGTCTCATGTTCAAGACCCAGGTGATTACTCCGTGTTGAGTCAGTATCAGCGTCGTCGAGAGCTTGATAGGTCCATGACATTATCACTGACTTCATCGCTGGTTCATATTTTTTCCAATGATTATCTGAGTTTTAGGGTTGCTCGTAATCTGGGGTTAGCGGCAATGGACAATGCGACCATGCTCAAAGCTCCTTTATTAACAAGAACATTAGGTTTGGTTGCTAGGTAGCAACCTGAGTGAGGAAGGGTTCGATGATACAAAGCGTTGATATCGCAATTGTTGGTGGAGGCATGGTAGGGTTGACGCTTGCCGCTGCCTTCAAAGACACTGACTTGCGAGTAGCGGTAATTGAAAGTCAGATACCAGAGTGTGAAATCAATGACCTCCCTGATGTCCGAGTCTCTGCTCTTAGTCGCTCGAGTGAAGTCATTTTACGTAACCTGGGTGCATGGGAGGGGATAGTTCAACGCAGGGCATCCCCTTATTCGGCAATGGAAGTTTGGGAGCAAGATAGTTTTGCTCGTATTGAGTTTGATGCAAAGAAGCTCGCTCAACCAGATCTCGGACACATTGTGGAAAATAGAGTGATTCAACTGGCTCTGCTCGACAGGGTCAAGCAAATGCCGAATGTAAGCCTTCATCTACCTGCTCAGTGTCATTCGATGGCGGTTGGTGAAAGTGAGGTATGGCTGAATCTGGCGAATGGGCAAGGACTCACAGCAAAACTCGTGGTGGGTGCAGACGGCGCTAACTCTTGGGTACGCAGACAATTGGATATTCCGCTCACTCACTGGGATTATGGTCATAGTGCGATAGTCGCGAATGTTTGGACGGCTGAGGAACATGACAAAGTCGCCCGTCAAGTATTTACTTCACAAGGCCCTCTTGCGTTTTTGCCCATGGATCAGAGTAATATGAGTTCCATCGTGTGGTCAACAGAACCTGAGCGTGCTGAATATTTAGTATCAGTACCCGATCAAGAATTCAACAAAACACTTACAGCTGAATTTGATGCAAGACTGGGGTTATGCGAAGTGGTTGGTAAGCGTGCGTCCTTCCCATTAAAAATGCGTTATGCACGGGACTTTGTGACTGATAGAGTTGCATTAGTTGGTGATGCTGCGCACACTATTCATCCTTTGGCGGGACAGGGGGTGAATTTGGGGTTGCTGGATGCGGCGTGTCTCGCTCAAGAAGTTCAAACCAGTTGGCGTAAAGGCCATGATATTGGTAGTCGTCGACATTTACGGGGCTATGAACGCTGGCGGAAGTCGGAAGCCGCGAAAATGATCGCGTCGATGCAAGGTTTCAAAGACTTATTCTCCGGTAATAATCCTGCTAAGAAATTGGTTCGGGGACTAGGCATGACTTTGGTTGGCCAGTTACCAGGTGCCAAAGATGAGATCATGAAAAGAGCGCTAGGACTTAAAGGGAATTTACCTGTATTAGCAAAGTATTTAGAGCAAGAAGCGGTTTGATGTAATGAAAAGGGCTGGTTTTAACCAGCCCCCATAAAACTTTTATATGTATGCGCAGCGTAGGCGCATTATTTCCTGATTAACTTCTTTCACCGTTTTAAAGTGACGCTTTTCTGCCCTTTCTGGTAGCACGAGCTTTCCGTTATCGAATTCAAATCGTCCAACTCCACAAATATAAATCCTTCCCTTAAACAATCGACTTACATGTTTAGCAATCATACCTGGCATGTAGCGCTTAAACAGTCTCATAGAGTGATCCTTATATGTAGCAAGCACCGCAAGTTTATAATTTTCCGCTCAATATTAATGTGATTATGATGGAAATTTATGCAGTAAAATGAATGTCTTTTGGGTATTTGTGCTTCATAAAACAAAATTACAGATAGCTACCCATTACTATGTGATGTTTTCCCTTAGTTATGCTCTGTCTATGGAAATCATCTCGTACTATTTAGTCACCAAATAGTAAACCCGAGATTTATGACAGTTTTAAGAATAGTTTAATATTTTTTTTATGTGACAATTTAAGGTAAATTTTTTGCATAAAAAAAGCCCGCATATCGCGGGCAAACAGTCACAGATGCATTACACAAGAGTAAAATCACTGATGTGTTCAGTGGTCTCACTGTGTGGTTAGACATTTAGCCTAGTACTCGTAACTAAAGGCAATTGCGACGATAAACATCGCAGTTAACATCTAGGCACAGGCATGAATGTTCCTAACAATACAAGTGTAATTCATGATGTGGTAAATGACTTCAAATGCCGTTTATATGAATATAAATGTCCTGGTTTTTATCTCTTATTGAGTATTAACTCACATTTAAATGTTAGATGTTTGGTTCTTGAGCTTTGCCAGTTAGACATAGGTCAGCGACAAATATCCGCTAAGACAGGATTACATAGGTTAAACAAGTCATCGATCTGTAATGCAATACCGGCAAGTAGAGAACCACTGCTGATAGTGACCTCGCTTTGTTGCATTAGTCGATGGTCAAAAATGATGGGCATCTTGGTTGGCAACAATAAAGGAGTGACTGTACCTATTTGGTATCCAGTAAGTTTCTCTATGTCGGACTGATCGGCACATGTCATGCGTCGGCAGCCTAATAGGCTCCTCACCCTTTTTGGATCTGCTAAGCGATCGCCGGGGACACAAGCCAGCGCATACAAATTCCCCATATCTCGCAGAAGAATACACTTAACCATTTGCTCAGGTAAAACCCCTCTCTGCTTTGCAGCGTCTTCAATAGTAGTGACTGGAGATTGGTGAGGAAGTACGCGAAACGAAACCCGCTGCGCGTTCAGGTAGCGGGTAATATTGGTATCAAGGCTATTGGTCATCATCAAGCGAGTATGGGAGCGGTTGGATTGTCCAAGAAGAATCTGGTTGGCTCGTTAGACGAAGCTTAGTATCAGCGTCAAGATTATTAGGCAGAACAACAAGGCCTAGAGCTTTGTTGTCGTTAAACGAGTAGCTTGCGATTAAATCACCGGCGCTGCGCCAGTTTTCACCCACTGAACGTTCCAGCTCTGAGTTTGCTGATAGTGTTTCGGAGTAGTCACCTGATACGATTTGCAAAGACCTTTTATTCATGCCTCGATATTTGGCTCTGGCGACGGTTTCTTGACCTGTGTAACACCCTTTACTGAAGCTAATACCTTTCAGAGCTTGCAGGTTTAACGCTTGTGGGATGTGTTCGTTTTGCACAGCTTCACTTACGATAGGTATCGCCGATTGAATGTCTAATAATGTCCAAACTTCTTCAGAGATTTTTGGCGCATCAATAGATTGACAGAGTTTGGACGCAGTATCTTTATCGACCGCGAGTAACCACCTTTGCTCATCTATTTGTACCGCTGTGCCCCCATCTATGGGTCGAACTGAACCTTGTTGTGAAGATAAGCTATTAATTGTATTGATGGCATTTTTACCTACTAAGCCGAGCAGTACATCGGTACTAGCAAGAAATTCGATTTTAGAAAAAATGGCGTATTTTTTTAGCTCAGCAAGTTCTTTCTCTATGGCTGATTTTGGTTGAAACATTGCGTAGCCAGAGCGGTGGTGAAATAAACGAAATATACTCCATGTTTTTCCTTTCGCGTCACAATGCGCGCCTAGGGTGCTTTCATCTTCAGAAAGTTTGACTACGTCACATGTGACTTGACCTTGTAAGTAAGATTTCTTGTCGTCACCTTCAGCGGTAATCATCCCCCATGATGCCAAATAAGTTAATGACAATTCTGGAAGCGGGTCTGTACTGGATAATGAGAGTTGATTAAAGTCGTTTGGCCAATTCATGTTCTTTACCTGAGTGCAATAGTTTGTTTGCTATGTTAGCGCTGAACGACCTTAGGAAACAACCTTTCAACCAGTATGGGAAGTGTTATAAATCTGTTAGCTCACTCGGGATTGTGACTTAGTTAGTGGTGGTTCGATTTATTGATTGTTACACTCGCGACAAACAACCTAAAAGGTGGAAATTAAAATTGTACACTCCGGAAGAAAAAGCTCGTATTAAATGGGCATGTCGTCGAGGTATGTTGGAGCTCGATGTGGTCATTATGCCATTTTTTGAAGAATGCTTTGAAGAGCTACAAGAAGAGGAACAGCGTGACTTTGTTGCACTGCTAGAGTGTGATGATCCAGATTTATTTACTTGGATAATGGGGCACGGGCGTAGTGATAATTTAGGTCACGCCTCTATGGTTGACAAAATCGTTGCTCACAACCTCAGTAAAGTACGTTAGGTTAGTTGCCTCAACGTCATTTATCGCTTGTCAGGTTAATTTCACTATCTTGATTTTAGCCTGCAGTGTCTTTTCGGCTTCGAATCTTCCACTACCATTAACTCTCTACCTTGCTGCTTGTGTTTATAGGCATCATTGTCTTTCTGGCTGGTTAGTCAATGCCCTCAAAGGTAATCTGATCATATCTAACTCTGGTTTGGGTGAATTGAATGGTCGAGAGTTCATGGTCAAAAAGAGAGTAATGCTGCTACCAGCACTTGGTTTGCTTTTGCAATTTGATAGTGGCGAGAGGCACATTTTGTGGCGCGACAGTGTGTCTGAAAAGGACTACCGGCTGTTATTATCAATGTTTAAAAGGGAGCTACAAGCTCCCCTTTAAATCATTTAGAGCAATTTTTCAGGGCACAATATAGTTGGGCCGCTATTTGGAGCGAGCTCAGGATAATCGAGAGTGTAGTGTAGTCCACGACTCTCTTTCCTTTCCATGGCGCAGCGTACCATAAGTTCTGCTACCTGAAGTAGGTTACGTAGTTCAAGTAAATTATTCGATACTTTGAAGTTGCTGTAATATTCGTGCGTTTCTTGCTGAAGTAATTGGATGCGCCGTAGGGCTCGTTCAAGGCGCTTATCTGTGCGCACTATCCCCATGTAATCCCACATAAATAAACGCAGCTCGTGCCAGTTATGTTGGATCACGACTTCTTCGTCAGAACAACTAACCTGACTTTCATCCCAAGCAGGGAGTGGGGGTGGCATAGTCGCTTTGGCAAGCTTTTCTATTATGTCGTTTGCGGCAGACCAGGCGTACACAACGCATTCAAGCAAAGAGTTAGAAGCCATGCGGTTGGCTCCGTGAAGACCTGTATAACTTACTTCACCAACAGCATAAAGTCGTGATAAGTCAGTTTCACCCTGTTTGTTGACCATAACACCTCCACAGGTATAGTGGGCGGCAGGGACTACGGGAATCGGCTCTTTGGTCATGTCAATGCCCAATTCGATAAGCCGACTATAAATGGTTGGAAAGTGTTTTTCGATAAACTCTGCAGGCTTGTGGCTGATATCTAAGTACATGCAATCTGCCCCAAGACGCTTCATTTCAAAATCAATCGCTCTGGCGACGACATCACGTGGGGCAAGTTCCTCTCTCGAGTCAAAGTCGGGCATAAAGCGAGTGCCGTCAGGACGCCTTAAAAATGCGCCTTCTCCTCGTAAGGCCTCAGTCAGCAAGAAATTTCTTGCTTCTGGGTGATATAAGCATGTTGGATGGAATTGGTTAAACTCCATGTTGGCGACTCGACATCCTGCTCTCCAAGCAATGGCAATACCATCTCCTGAAGAAACATCTGGATTAGATGTGTATTGGTATACTTTTGATGCGCCGCCAGTCGCGAGTACGACAAACTTGCTTCTAACCGTTTCAACACGTTCTTGATTACGGTTCCATATGTAGGCGCCGACGATTTTGGCAGAATCACCACCAATTTTATCTTCACATATTAAATCGAGAGCATTGTGCCGTTCTAAAACGGTGATATTAGGATGATGGTGAGCATTATCTTGAAGTGATGTTTGCATCGCCATTCCAGTGGCATCGGCAGCATGCAAGATCCTTCTGTGACTATGCCCGCCTTCTCGGGTTAAATGATAACGAGGTTTATCATCGCTATCGCCCTCTTCTCGATCAAAAGGTACGCCACCATCGATCAGCCATTGGACGCAAGTTTTTGCATTTTTGGCAATAAACTCAACCGTCTCTTGTTCACATAATCCTGCACCAGCAATAAGAGTGTCTTGTACATGAGAATCAATACTGTCGGATTCGTCAAACACAGCAGCTATTCCACCTTGTGCATAATAAGTCGAACCTTCACTTCTTGGCCCTTTGCTCAATACGATCACTTTGCCGTATTCGGCCACACGTAACGCCAGCGACAGACCCGCTGCGCCACTACCCACCACTAACACATCGCATTGATGCTCACGGTTTGTGTTCATAACACTTTTAAATTCCTGAATAAAGTAGTGCTGATACCTCGGAAGATGCAGGGCATCAGCTATTAAATATGGTTGTTCATTAAGCTGAATGAATTACTTTCATCACGCTCTCAGAAGTGGAGTACATCGATAATACTAACATTTCAATGAATGCAATTCTTTGTAAATAGCATTGCTTTTGGGTGCTTTCGTCCCCACTATCATTGATTATACAGTTATCGAATCATCGCTTGTTAGATAAAATCTGCAAAAAAATTGAACTTTATATTTATCACTGAGTCACAATAGTGCTCAAGTAAGCGGTGGTGTCAATACTGCGTTTTGAATAATTAATACTCATATCTGTAAGGTAGGGGTCGATAACAATAGGAGTACAGGCTCGAATGAACGAGCAGCTGACCGATCAAGTGCTTATTGAGCGAGTTCAGAATGGAGATAAGCAAGCCTTTAATCTCTTGGTGGTAAAATACCAAAACAAAGTCTGTAACCTTATCTCTCGCTACGTCAATAATCCTGGTGATGTACCTGATGTAGCACAAGAGGCATTTATTAAAGCTTATCGTGCCATACCAAGTTTTCGAGGTGAGAGCGCCTTCTATACTTGGTTGTATAGGATAGCGGTTAATACTGCTAAAAATCACATTGTTGCTCAGGGGCGTAGACCACCAGCGCAAGATGTAGATACTGAAGAAGCTGAATACTACGAAACAGGTAGTGCATTGAAAGAAATTTCGAACCCTGAGAACTTAACGTTGTCCAAAGAATTGAAACGAGTAGTTTTTGGTGCGATCGAAGCACTGCCTGATGATTTAAAAACGGCAATGACGCTACGAGAACTGGATGGTTTGAGTTATGAAGAAATTGCTGCGGTAATGGAATGTCCAGTAGGAACGGTACGTTCACGTATCTTCCGGGCTCGTGAAGCGGTTGAGAAGAAGATTCAACCTCTTTTGCAACGCTAATGCCAAAAAGGTTAATGGTGAAAAGAATGGCTGACAAAGAGAAAATTTCAGCACTCATGGATGGAGAATTGGTTGATAAAGCACTAATTAGCGAATTAGAGCAAGATCAATTGAGCCAAGGAACTTGGAACAATTATCATTTGATTGGTGATGTGATGAGAGGTGAATCTCCCCAAACAATGGAGTGGGATATCGCCGATAGCGTTGCGCTTGCATTGGAAAAAGAACCGGCTCACTCCAGAGCATCTGCGAAAGGTGTGACAGAAGTTCATTCACCTATAGAGCAGCCCAATCCTGTGAAAGCAAGGCTTAAACTGCCTGCGTGGCTGAATCAGTTTGGCCAAGTTGCAGTTGCTGCCTGCGTCTCTTTGGCGGTAATCCTTGGCGTACAACAATATGGTGGTAGTGAACCTGGACAGGCAGATTTAGAACAGCTCCCAGTTTTGCAAACTATCCCGTTTTCGGGTAGTGCAGAACCTGTAAGTTTGACTCGCAGTTCAGTTGAGCATCCAGCTGCATCAAATACATCCAATGTTCAGGAACAGAGACGACGTATTAACGCTATGTTGCAGGATTATGAATTGCAATTACGCCTCAATAGCGATGTTACAGAACATAATGACAACCCAGAAACGGTAGTTGAATGAAAAAAATTCTGACCAGTGTACTGGCACTGTTCAGTTTGAGTTCGCCACTCGCCTTTGCAGAAGAAAGAACTGCAGAGGCGTTGTTGCATCAAATGAACGAGGCCAGTCAGCACCTCAGCTATGAACTTTCTTATATTCTGATTAAGAAAAATAGTATTGAGCCTCTTTTATACCGCCATGCTCGCAACAATAATCAGCAGCTTGCTCATCTTGTTTATCTAAGTGGTCCAAGTCGGGAAGTAATAAGACGTGGTAGTGAGGTTAGTTACATTGAACCTGGCGTTGAGCCTTTTACTATCGAATCGGGCAACATAGTTGCACCCACTATCCCACTTTTAAATAGTGATGTGGAAGAGCTAAGTCGATTTTATGATTTTATTCAGGTTGGTCGTGCTCGAGAGGCTGGTGTAGCTTGTCAAGTTTTGAGAGTTGCTTCCAAAGACGGCCTTCGTTACTCGTATATATTGTGGGTTGATGAGAAGACTAAATTGCCACTCAGAGCGGATCTCGTTGACCGAGATGGTGAAGTGCTCGAGCAGTATCGCACCATTTCATACAGCGTTGATGACAATATATCTGAGATATTAGGTGCGCTAAATACGGTAAAATTACCTGGCGTATTGTCTTTACCTAAAGGTGCATTAGAGGACAGTTTCTGGACTGTGGGGTGGATTCCCAAGGGTTTTGAATCCACTGAGCTGAATCGTTATAGAATGGGAAGCACTGAGCGTATGGTGGAAACGCAAATGTTTAGCGATGGTCTGTTTAGTTTCTCAGTTTATGTCTCACAAAGCGATGACTACTCATTGAAAGGTCAACTTGTTCGGCAAGGTCGCCGCACACTGCACAGCTATGTTAAAGGTGATAAAGAAATTTCTGTGGTTGGTGATATTCCACCTGCAACCGCGAAAAGAATTGCCCAGTCGGTGACCATTAAAAAACCTATAGGCACAGCACAATGATGACGGCCCTGGCGACGGTTACCTCGGTTACTCCTAATGCAGACGGTTTTATTGTCGAACTAAGTTGCGATCAACAAACCAGTTGCTCTAAGTGTTCATCTCAAAAAAGTTGTGGTACCGGGATTGTATCTAAAGCTGTAGGTAGCAAATCATTACATTGGCAACTAAATACTTCTGAGCAAGTTAAAGCAGGTCAAGTGGTTGAAATCGGTCTTCCAGAGAGAAGCATCTTACAATCAGCGAGTTTGGTTTACCTAGCCCCACTATTTGCCATGATTTTCGGAGCGCTATTAGGAGAGTGGTTACTGAGACCTATATTTGGCTACGGAGAAGGCCTAGTGATTGCCTCTTCTGCTCTTTGTGTGGTTATCGGAGTCTATTGTGCCAAACGGCTAGTGATGAAACTGGAGCAAGGATCGTTAACCGATGTCAAATTGCTGCGTGTATTAGGCAAACCAATTAGCTAGTGCGAATTGTCTAGAAATTGGTTAGAATCTGCCAACTTGATCGAAGTGCCGCGAAAACGCGGCCTTTTTATGTCCCTATTTTTAAGAGTTTAGTCACACCATATCATGAAGCATATTCGTAATTTTTCGATAATCGCCCACATCGACCACGGTAAGTCGACCCTATCTGACCGTTTGATCCAAGACTGTGGAGGATTGAGTGACCGTGAAATGGCAGCTCAAGTTCTCGATTCTATGGACTTAGAACGTGAGCGTGGTATCACCATTAAATCTCAGAGTGTGACACTCAATTACACAGCTAAAGATGGTGAGACGTATCAACTGAATTTTATCGACACTCCTGGGCATGTTGACTTTGCCTATGAAGTATCTCGCTCTCTCGCTGCATGTGAAGGCGCTTTATTGGTCGTTGATGCTGGCCAAGGTGTCGAAGCCCAGACTTTGGCAAACTGTTACACGGCGATTGAGATGGACCTTGAAGTGGTTCCTATCTTAAACAAAATTGATTTGCCAGCAGCAGATCCAGAGCGCGTCGCTGAAGAAATCGAAGAAATCGTCGGTATTGATGCTATGGAGGCAACCCGTTGCTCGGCAAAAACCGGACTTGGTATCGAAGAGGTACTTGAAAATATAGTTTCAGCGATCCCTGCACCAGAAGGTGACGAAAATGCACCGCTGCAGGCGCTTATCATTGATTCTTGGTTTGATAACTACCTTGGTGTTGTATCTCTAGTACGAATTAAAAATGGCGTGCTGAAGAAGAACGACAAAATCAAAGTTATGAGCACAGGGCAAGTCTGGGGTGTCGACCGTCTGGGTATTTTTACGCCTAAGCAAGAGGATACAACTCAGCTTAACACTGGTGAAGTAGGTTGGGTTGTATGTGGAATCAAGGATATCCTTGGTGCTCCGGTAGGTGACACTTTAACGCTTGCAAAACATGGTTGTGAAACACCTTTGCCTGGTTTTAAGAAAGTGAAACCACAAGTTTATGCTGGCCTTTTCCCCGTATCATCGGATGATTACGAAAACTTCCGTGATGCTTTGGGTAAGCTTAGCCTCAACGACGCGTCTTTATTCTATGAACCAGAAAATTCTGCTGCATTAGGTTTCGGTTTCCGCTGTGGTTTCCTTGGCATGTTGCACATGGAAATTATCCAAGAGCGTCTTGAGCGAGAGTATGACTTAGATCTTATCACTACAGCGCCGACTGTGGTCTACGAAGTCAAGCAAACAGACGGTGAACTTCTGTATGTGGATAGCCCAGCTAAACTTCCTGCAGTGAATGACATTGAAGAAATACGTGAACCTATTGCACGTTGTAATATTCTTGTTCCTTCTGATTACCTAGGTAATGTTATTACTTTATGTGTTGAAAAGCGTGGCATTCAAGTTGATATGGTTTATCACGGTAATCAAGTCGCGGTAACTTATGATATTCCTATGGCGGAAGTTGTGCTTGATTTCTTTGACCGCTTGAAATCTACCTCTCGTGGTTATGCATCGCTGGATTACAACTTCCAGCGTTTTGAAGCGTCAAACATGGTGCGAGTCGATGTGTTGCTCAATGGTGATAAAGTCGATGCTTTGGCATTGATTACACACAAAGATAATTCTCAAAGCCGTGGTCGCTTGCTTGTTGAAAAGATGAAAGAGTTTATTCCTCGTCAGATGTTTGATATTGCTATTCAAGCGGCAATAGGCAATCACATCATCGCTCGTTCAACAGTGAAGCAACTGCGTAAAAATGTAATTGCAAAATGTTATGGCGGTGATGTTAGCCGTAAGAAGAAACTGTTGAAGAAGCAGAAAGAAGGTAAGAAGCGTATGAAGCAGATCGGAAATGTGGAGCTGCCTCAAGAAGCTTTCCTTGCGATTTTGCATGTTGGTAAAGATTAGATAATCGTTTTCTGATAAATTAACCTATGACTAAGTGAAAGGGTTACAGCTCTTTCACTTTCGTGTTTTAAGAGATAAGGGAAGTCAATGGCGAATACATTTTCACTGATCCTAGTTATTGTCACTTTGGTAACCGGTATTGTTTGGGTGCTGGAAAAGTTGGTGTTTGCTAAAAAACGTCATGCTCAACTTGCGACAATCGAAGCTCAAACCCAACAGCTTGATGCAACAGTGACAGAAAAAGTGGTTAAGCAGCCATGGTGGATTGAAAACTGTGTATCTATATTTCCGGTTATTGCTGTTGTGCTTGTATTGCGCTCGTTCATTTATGAGCCATTTCAAATCCCATCGGGTTCTATGATGCCGACTTTGCTTGTTGGTGATTTTATCTTAGTGGAAAAATACGCCTATGGTCTTAAAGACCCAGTATGGCGTACCCAGTTAGTTGAAACGGGTAAACCGGAGCGCGGCGATGTCACTGTGTTTAAGTATCCGCCACAGCCAAACATTGATTACATCAAGCGTGTGGTTGGCTTACCTGGCGATTTAATTCGTTATAGTGGTGATAAGCAGTTATGTATTCAAAAGTCGGGTACGTCGGTATGTGAGCCTGTAAAACTGTCTAATGTTGAACAAAGTGAATTTAGTGATAGAGGAATTCAGCAGATTCAGATGACAGAACAACTAGGTAGTGTGGCACATAATGTTTTGGTCAATCCGTTGGTTCGTAACCCTGTTGAACAGTATTATCCTCGCAGTGGTACTACTGAATGGGTGGTGCCACAAGGGCATTACTTTGTCATGGGTGATAACAGAGACAATAGTGCCGATAGCCGTTTTTGGGGCTTTGTGCCTGAAGCTAATTTGGTCGGTAAGGCGGTTGCGATTTGGATAAGCTTCGAATTTGAGCGTGATGCAGATAGTATACTGCCTTCATGGATCCCAACAGGTGTGCGCTTTAATCGCATCGGTGGTATTAAATAAATATATCGAGAGAGCATGAATTCTCCCATATCTAAATTAGAAAAAAAGCTTGGTTATTCTTTCAATGACGCTGAGCTCATTCAATTAGCGCTGACACATCGCAGCGCTCATGGAAAACATAACGAGCGCCTAGAGTTTCTGGGCGATTCAATTTTAAGTTTTGTTATTGCTGATGACCTTTATCACCGTTTCCCTGACATTAATGAAGGGGATATGAGTCGTATGAGGGCAACTTTGGTTCGAGGTAATACTCTAGCTGAGTTAGGGCGAGAGTTTGAACTCGGAGATTACTTAAAGTTAGGCCCAGGTGAATTGAAAAGTGGTGGCTTTCGCCGCGATTCTATTCTTGCAGATGCGGTTGAAGCTGTGATTGGTGCTATCTATCAAGACAGCGGGATTGAAGCGGTACGTGGTATTATCTTGAGTTGGTACCAGCAGCGTCTTGAGGCTATTCAGCCCGGAGTATCGCAAAAAGATCCTAAAACGCGCTTGCAGGAATTTCTTCAAGGGCGAAGAAAACCTCTGCCTGTGTATACAGTGACTAATATTAAAGGTGAAGCACATAATCAGCAATTTACTGTTTCGTGCGAAGTAGCAGGTATAGGAACGCCTGTGATAGGTAAAGGCACCAGCCGCCGCAAGGCAGAACAAGCGGCTGCGGAAATTGCACTAGAGCAACTAAATAATGACTGATTCATCGGAAAAAAACGATTTTGATATTGATGCGTTTTTTGCATCAAGTGGTGAGAAAAGTACTCCAGAGAACCAACATTGCGGCTTTATTGCTATTGTTGGAAGACCGAATGTGGGTAAGTCGACTTTGCTAAATCGAATTCTTGGGCAAAAGATTTCGATTACGTCGCGCAAACCACAAACCACGCGACATCGTATTATGGGTGTGGATACTCAAGGAGATTATCAAGCAATATATGTTGATACTCCAGGTCTGCATATTGAGGAAAAACGAGCCATCAACCGTTTAATGAATCGAGCGGCTAACTCATCTCTTAGTGATGTAAATTTGGTGTTCTTTCTTGTCGATGGTACTCACTGGACCAAAGACGATGAGATGGTTCTCACTAAGTTGCAAAAATCCAATTTCCCCGTTGTACTGTGTGTGAACAAGGTTGATAACGTTCAAGACCGTAATGACGTTATGTTGCATATGATGGACATGTCGAAAAAGATGGAATTTGTCGATGTGGTGCCTATTTCTGCTAAACATGGTAAGAATATTGATGTATTACGTAAACATGTGCGTGATCATTTGCCCAAAGCAACCCACCATTTCCCAGAAGAATACGTTACAGATCGTTCTCAACGATTTATGGCTTCTGAGATAGTTCGCGAGAAACTGATGAGGTTTACTGGTGAGGAGTTACCTTATTCTGTAACCGTTGAGATCGAGCGCTTTGATTACAACCCAGAAACAGATGGTTTTCATATCAATGCCTTGATCCTTGTTGAGCGCAGTGGCCAGAAGAAAATGGTGATAGGTAAAGGCGGCGAAAAAATCAAAACTATAGGCCGGGAAGCTCGCCTTGATATGGAAGAGTTATTCGGTCGTAAAGTGTACTTAGAGACATGGGTGAAAGTGAAATCTGGTTGGGCAGATGATGAACGAGCTCTGAGATCTTTGGGATATATCGACGACCTCTGATTTTTGGAGGGCTTCTATTGCTCCCCCATCATTGAGATAAGGAGCCTTGGCTCCTTATTTTTTGGGTATCAATATGATAGCAGAAGGCTTACAGCGATGTTTTGTACTCCATAGGCGTCCTTATAGTGAGTCGAGCTTGATCCTCGATATATTCAGTGAGGAATATGGCCGGCTAACCTTGATGTCAAAAGGAGCTCGTAGCAAACGCTCTCAACTTAAAGGAGCCTTACAACCCTTTACTCCCTTATTGCTTAAGTGGTCAGGTAAAGGTTCAATGAAGACACTTCGTCAAGCAGAGCCAATCAGCCTTGGCTTGCCTCTTTCAGGTCTCACTTTGTATTCAGCCATGTATGTCAATGAATTGTTGGCGAGAGTTTTGATGGCTGAAGTTCCTATGCCAGCTCTATTTCATGATTATCTTGCCGCTTTAACAGAGCTGGCTCAGTGCGATAACCCTGAGCCTGCTTTGAGACGTTTTGAGTTAGCGCTTCTGTCTGCGATGGGTTATGGTGTCGATTTTATGCACTGCGCGGGGACAGGAGAGCTTATTGACCCAGATATGACATACCGCTACAGAGAACAAAAGGGTTTTATTGCGTCGGTTCGTCAAGACAACTTAACCTTTTTAGGTAATGAGCTAATAGCAATTAGTGAACGTAGGTTTACTACAAAACAGCAACTAAAAGCAGCAAAACGCTTTACACGAATAGCCTTAAAGCCTTATCTTGGCGGGAAACCATTAAAAAGTAGGGAGTTATTTATGCAAGTTATGGCTTCCAAGTCACGGAGTATTGGAAAATGAGTTCTATTTATCTGGGTGTGAATATTGATCATATTGCGACATTGCGTAATGCTCGAGGCACTAAATATCCTGATCCTGTCCATGCCGCTGAAATTGCAGAGAGGGCGGGTGCAGATGGAATTACCATCCATCTACGAGAAGATCGTCGCCATATTAAAGATCGTGATGTTCACATTTTACGTGAAACGATTCAAACTCGTATGAATCTTGAAATGGCAGTCACAGATGAAATGGTTGAGATTGCACTAAAAACTCAACCTGAATATGTTTGCCTTGTACCAGAAAAAAGGGAAGAACTCACAACAGAAGGTGGACTTGATGTTGTTGGGCATTTAGAAAAAGTAAAGTTGGCGACAAAGGCTTTGAGTGAGGCTGGTATTAAGGTCTCTTTGTTCATCGATGCAGACAGAGAGCAGATTGACGCTGCAAAAGCGTGTGGCGCGCCATTCATAGAGCTTCATACCGGGCATTACGCTGACGCCGAGAATGACGATGATCAGCAAGATGAACTGAAAAAAATTGCAGCAGGGGCAAGTTACGCTGCTGATCTGGGTATTATCGTTAATGCAGGCCATGGCCTGACATATCATAATGTTGCACCAATCGCTGCTATTCCCGAGATTTATGAGCTAAATATTGGTCATTCAATTATTGGACGTGCCGCTTTTGATGGGCTTCACAAAGCGGTAGCTGATATGAAAGCGCTTATGGTTGACGCTCGTAAGTAACTATTATGGCAATTGTTGGTATAGGAACGGATATTGCGGAAATTGAGCGAATTGAGAAAGCATTTCTTCGCTCTGGAGAGAGTTTTGCAAAGCGTGTTTTAACAGAGCAAGAGCTAGAGCGGTTTGCCTCTTTAAAGCAGCAGACTAGGTTTTTAGCCAAGCGATTTGCAGCAAAAGAAGCAGCGTCCAAAGCACTCGGCACTGGCATTGCTCAAGGTGTTTCTTTTCATGATTTTACTATTAGCAATGACCAATATGGAGCACCCTGTTTGTCGTTATCAGGTAAAGCATTGGAGATTGCGCAACAGAAGCAAATCAACAATATTCACCTGTCTATTTCTGATGAACGTCATTATGCCGTTGCAACAGTCATTTATGAATCCAAATAAGAAGCAGCGCTTTTAGTTACTTTCTCCATTTCATCTTGCAGTTCAAATAACTCTGGCTCTAGGTCTAGAATACTAGAGCCTGAATTAAGTCCTTTTTCAATAGTGGAACAAATCTGTTTGAGTCTAGGCACGCCACAATAGGCACTGCTACCATGCAGTTTGTGAACATGGCGGAGTAGAGCATCAGTGTCGTCGTTTTCTTGAGAGAGTGAAGACTCAACCACTTCTCTGACTTCCGGTATGTAATCGATCAGCATTTGTAACATATCTCGTGCAAGATCAGTTTTATTCGCTGATTGTTTTAGTGCTGCTTTCCAATCGATAACCATAGCATTATCTGTAGTGAGGATATCGTCAGATTGTTGTTTGTTATCGTGCTGAGAGGTTTCTGCTTTGCCGGCCCCTACACTTGACGGGCTCCATTTGATCAAAACATGTTGTAGAACATGTTCTTCTATAGGTTTGGTTAGATAGTCATCCATTCCTGCGCTAAGTAGCCTATCTCTTTCACCACTCATGGCATGGGCAGTAACAGCGATGACGGGAGTACTTGCGTTGAGCTGAATATTCTTGATCTTATGGCAAGCCGTCACTCCATCCATTTGGGGCATCTGAATATCCATAAAAATAAGGTCAAAGTTTTGCTGTTCGGCTTCAATGACAGCATCGAGTCCATTGGTATGAGTCACGACCTTTTCAACTCTCTCATACAGCAGAGCAGTGATAAGTTTTAGGTTTGCTGGATTATCATCAACAGCCATTACCGTGAGCGGCAATTTTTTACTAAAGGTAGGTTTTATCTCGACAGCAGCAAGAGTCTGTTGCTTTTTCGCTAAAATCTGCAGTAACTTTCTACGTGATAAAGGCTTGGTAATACAATGCACATCATGAGTTTGAATTAGATGATCAGATAAAGCGAGATCAGTACTTGGGATACCTACCACTACATGAGGAGAGCATTGTTTCGCTTGCTTGACCCATTGTTCGATTTGTTCCAGTGAATGCGTTTTATTAGGTGCTAAGTTGAGTATGGTGTAATCATAGTGCTTCTCTTCAAGCGGAACGGATGAACGATAAGTGACGATCAAGCCCTGCTGAACAAGTGATTGCTGGATAACGGATGCCGCTTGCATATTTGGTTCTATGAGCAGCAAGGTGCGCTGATTGAGTGACTCAGTTTCTAGCAGTCCGCTTACTGGCATGTCGGTCGAGTGAAGTTTTAATGTGAACCAGAATGTAGAACCTTGGTGAAGCCTGCTTGTGAGGCTAATCTCACCGCCCATTTGACCCACGAGCTTTTGCGTGATGACTAACCCCAAACCTGTACCACCATAGCGACGAGAGATACTGGCATCAGCTTGACTAAATGCTTGGAATAGCTGAGCTTGCTGCCTTTCTGAAATGCCAATACCCGTATCACGAACCATAAACTGTAGTTCGATAACGTCTTCTTTTTGTGAGCGCAATTCAACACTGATGTCAATGTTGCCGCGTTCGGTAAACTTGATCGAGTTGCCGACTAAATTAGTGAGAACTTGCTGAATTCGAAGCGGGTCACCGACCACTCCATTAGGAATTTTAGGGTCGACTTTCAGTGTCACTTCAAGCCCTTTTTCATGGGCGCTTGTGGCCTGTAAACTGACAACCTCTTCCAGTGACTCTTGAAAATCAAACGGAATATTTTCTAAGGCCAGTTTACCTGCTTCAAGTTTCGAGAAATCAAGAATATCATTGATAATGCTCAGTAAGTTATTAGCTGATTTTTCAATTGTTTGCAGGTAGTCAGTTTGGTTATTGGTTAGTTTGGTCTTGAGCATTTGGCGAGTAAAGCCAATGACGCCATTAAGTGGGGTGCGAAGTTCATGGGACATATTGGCCAAAAACTCAGATTTTACCCGGGCGGCTTCTTGTGCTCGTTTTTTTGCAATATCCAACTCAACATTCTGAATCTCTAGCTGCTCTAGGGTTTCTCTTAGATCAGAGGTGGCTTGATCGATACTGTGCTGCATTTCGACGTGGTATTCAGACAAGGATACTGCCATGGCGTTAATACCATTTTTTAACGTATCGAGCTCACCATGCATTTTACCCTCAATTCTGACGTCTAAATGCCCTCGGCGAATCCTATCCACCATATTTTTCATATGTGAGATAGGCCGGGTGACGTCATGCATGAGTCGGTGTGCAAAGATTGCCGATAATCCAAGCCCAGAAATGAGAACCAAAAACGCAGAAAAGATCTCTTGATATTGTTGAAGCCTTAACGAAGATAGATCCAGTTCGATAGCAATGTAGCCTAATGCAGAGTTTTTGTTTTGACTCTTAGCTGCCGCAAGTAGTCCTGATTCTGCAACAATAGGGGCCCTTAAGATGAGGGTGTTTTCTTGCAGATCTGATGTGACCAAAAGTGGAATGGATTCATTACGCGGAAAAGTCAGTGACTCGAAATTAGGGTGAAAGTTAGAGGTCACAAACAGCTCATGGTTGTAATCGAAAACAGCGATACTTCGAACGAATTTGGAATTTTTACGGTGAGCGTAACTAATGATCCTTCGTACCGCTTCTCGACTGTTGTTTTTCAACCCTTCTTCACTGGCAATGGCTAAGGGTTCGACAATACTTAAGCCCGAGTTGATGACTTGCTTTTCAAGATCGTGATAGCGGTTGAAGGAGAAAAAGGCACTCAGGAGCAAGCCAATAATTAAAGTCGGCGCTAAAGTAAGAGTGATAACACGGGCGCGTAAGCCATATCTGGTCATTATTATCTAAACATCGTGGTATGGATATGGGAAAATAACTTCCAAACAAAAAGAAGCCGTCGAATACTTAAGCATAATAAACTCGCTCGGCTCAGACAATCATTCAAGTATGAAAAGATGATACTTGGATACGAATATCGAGCAATTGTAACAAGGCAAAGAACAGAGTTATGGCGCGTTTCTTCCAACCTAAAAAGAAAACTCAACTGAATACAAAGCACCAAGTACTGAAAATTGAAAAACTTGATCATCACGGTGCTGGTATTGCTTATCAAAACAAAAAGCCTATTTTTGTTGAGGGCGCACTGCCTGGAGAAGAAGTGATTGCTCAACTGACAGAGAGCAAAAGCAAGTTTTCAAGAGCGTCTTTAATCAAGATTCAGAGCGCTAGCTCGCAGCGTATTGAACCTTTTTGTCCACATTACAGCGAATGTGGAGGTTGTAATATGCAGCACTTAAGCAGTGAGAACCAGTGGGAGTATAAACAGCAGACCTTGAGTCAGCTTATGAGTAAATTTGCGCGGCAAACTCTTGAGCTAGAATTGCCTATTTTGTCGAGAACCCAAGGGTATCGCAGGCGTGCTCGAGTGAGCGTAATGCAAGATAAAAAAACTCGCCAGCTTCAATTCGGCTTTCGCAAAAAAAACAGTAACAATATTGTCAACCTAACACATTGTCCTGTTTTGGAGCCTGACCTGAATGCAATATTGCCTGATTTGTCCCAATTGTTGCAGGGTTTCTCTCAACCTGAGCATATTGGTCATGTAGAATTAGTCAAAGCGGACAATACCTGTATTCTCGTTTTATGTCATACCAAAGCATTACCTGCCCGAGACCATCAGTCGATAATTGATTTTGCTAACGCTAAGCAAATCAGTTTGTACCTGATGCCATCCTCCAAAGATGTGGAGATAAAATGTGGGGAGTCTGGCGTCTACCAAGAGATTGGGCTAACCATCCCCTTTGAGCCTAATAACTTTATACAAGTAAACCAAGAGGTTAATGCCAAGATGGTCACGCAGGCATTAGACTGGTTAGCTTTATCGTCGCAAGATACTGTATTAGACCTATTTTGCGGGTTAGGTAATTTTAGTTTGCCTATGGCCAAGTTAGTGAATTCAGTGGTTGGTATTGAAGGGATTGATGAGATGGTTGAAAAAGCTGCCCACAATGCCCAAATAAATAACCTAGAGAACGCGACATTTTTTCAAGCAAATTTGGAACAAGATGTGTCTGGTGAACCATGGGCCAATCAAAAATTTGATAAGATACTCCTTGATCCAGCAAGAGCTGGAGCGAATGGTGTCATAGAGAAAATTTCCGTTTTTGGTGCCACGAGAATCGTTTATGTTTCATGTAATCCTGCAACTTTAGCGCGAGATTCTCGCAGTTTGCTTGAGCAGGGCTATGAATTGAAGCGACTCGGAATGCTGGATATGTTTCCGCATACGAGTCATCTAGAGTCCATGGCGTTATTTGTGAAGGCTAAATAAGAACTTAACTCGATAAGAGCAGTCTTACCCTACGAAAATAGAAAGTGATAACAGGATAAAGAGAATGGTTGCGGTACGAAGCGCACATTTGAATCAAGATGAACAGTTTGATTTAGATACTTGGATAGTCAGTTTAAAGCAAGATGCCAAGGTGGCTAAACGCCTCAAGGAGGTTTACCTCCGTTGCGAAACCATTTTGGATCAGAGTGAACAAAGGCCTTTGCTGTTGTGGCGTGGCCGAGAAATGATCGAAATCCTGACAACACTTTCCATGGATAAAGCTACCTTAGTTGCTGCTTTATTGTTTCCTCTGGTATCAAGTGGGGCTTATGATCGCGAAGTTTTGGCTGAAGACTTTGGTAAGGAAACTATTAAATTGATCGATGGTGTGGAGGAAATGGCCGCACTTGGACAGTTGAACGTGACGATCGAAGGGAGCGCTGCTTCTGCTCAGGTTGATAATGTCCGCAGAATGTTACTCGCCATGGTTGATGACTTTCGCTGTGTCATCATCAAGTTGGCAGAGCGAATTTGTAACTTAATTGAAGTGAAGAAGGCGCCAAGTGAAGTTCGTTGCGCGGCAGCTAAAGAATGTACCAATATTTATGCACCCCTCGCTAACCGTCTAGGTATAGGTCAGCTTAAATGGGAAATTGAAGATTATGCGTTTCGCTATCAGCAACCTGAAACTTATAAGCAAATTGCTAAGCAGCTGTCAGAGCGGCGCATTGTACGAGAGCAATACATAAAAGATTTTGTTGACGATCTCTCCAATGAAATCACAACCTCAGGAATTAATGCAGAGGTAAGCGGACGTCCCAAACACATCTACAGTATTTGGCGAAAAATGCAGAAGAAAAGTTTGGCGTTTGATGAGCTTTTCGACGTACGTGCCGTTCGTATCATCGCTGATAAGTTACAAGACTGCTATGCAGCGCTTGGGGCAGTCCACACTAAGTATAAGCACTTACCGAGTGAATTTGATGACTATGTTGCTAACCCCAAACCCAATGGTTATCAATCTATACACACTGTGATTCTCGGACCTGAAGGTAAAACGATCGAAATTCAGATCCGCACTAAAGACATGCATGAAGACTCTGAACTTGGAGTTGCTGCCCACTGGAAATACAAAGAAGGTGGTGGCGGTAGAAGTGGCTACGATGAGAAAATCACTTGGCTGCGTAAACTGCTTGATTGGCAAGAAGAGATGTCAGACTCTGGCGAAATGTTGGATGAAGTGCGCAGTCAGGTGTTCGATGATCGCGTTTATGCCTTCACACCTCGTGGTGATGTCGTCGATTTACCTATGGGTGCCACGCCACTCGATTTCGCTTACCACATTCACTCAGAAGTGGGTCATCGCTGTATTGGTGCCAAGGTTGCGGGCCGGATTGTTCCTTTTACGCATAAGCTGTCTATGGGGGATCAGGTCGAGATTATTACTTCGAAGGAGCCTAACCCTTCTCGTGATTGGTTAAACCCATCGATGGGTTTTGTAACCTCAGGTCGTGCACGGGCTAAGATTAACGCTTGGTTCCGCAAGCAGTCGCGCGAGAAAAACTTAGAAGCTGGTCGTGAGATCCTTGAAACTGAGCTAAATAAAATTGGCGCAACGCTAAAAGATGCTGAGCAATATGCTCTCAAGCGATTTAATGTCAACAGCGCTGATGAACTGTATGTTGGGATTGGTAGTGGTGATTTACGCATTAACCAGATCATCAACCATATCAATGCACTGGTGAACAAACCTACCGCTGAAGAAGAAGATCAGCAGGCCCTTGAAAAACTGCAAGAAGCGGAAAACAAGCCGCCAGTATTGAGTCGTCCGAAAAAAGATGCGGTTGTGGTTGAAGGGGTTGATAATCTGATGACGCATTTAGCCCGTTGTTGTCAGCCTATTCCTGGTGATGAAATCGCTGGTTATATCACGCAAGGGCGCGGTATTTCAGTGCATAGAGCTGATTGTGAGCAACTTGAAGAGCTTCGCCACCATGCTGTGGAAAGAATCATCGATACCGTATGGGGAAATGGCTATGTGGGTTCTTATATACTCACTGTGCGTGTCGAGGCTATGGAACGTAGCGGCCTGCTCAAAGACATCACCACATTATTTGCCAATGAGAAAATAAAGGTGACCAGCATGAAGAGCCGAGTTGATTACCGCAATCAGTTATCGATTATGGATTTTGATCTTGAAGTGACCAATGTCGAAGTATTATCTCGCGTCTCCAAGCGGGTGGAGCAGATAAAAGACGTCATGTCAGTGAAGAGATTAGGTTAGTTGGTTTTCAATTTAATTTTAAGGTGAGTGGCAGATGTCACTCACCTTTTTTGTTTAAAGGAAAAGAATGATGAGTCACCCAATAGAAGAATTAGAACAAATAATGATGAAGTTACGTGACCCAGAGCAAGGATGTCCGTGGGACTTACAACAAACATTTGACACTATTGTCCCGCATACGATTGAAGAAACCTATGAAGTTGTTGATGCCATTCACAAGCGAGACTGGGCCAATTTACAAGAAGAGTTGGGCGATCTTTTGTTTCAAGTGATTTTTTATAGCCAGCTAGCGAAAGAGCAGGGGTTGTTTGAATTTTCTGATGTCGTTACTGATGTTAACCAGAAGCTGACTCGTCGCCATCCACATGTATTTTCGGATGTAGAGTTTTCAAGTGAAGAAGAAATTTCAGACAACTGGGAAGCAGAAAAAGCGAAAGAGAAGGCTCAAAAAGGTAGTACTGAACAAAGCATTTTAGACTCTGTCCCTAGTTCATTACCCGCATTATCACGAGCAAATAAAATTCAAAAAAAGTGTGCCCGTTACGGATTTGACTGGGATTCTTTAGGGCCAGTGGTCGACAAAGTTCGAGAAGAAATTGATGAGGTGATGGATGAAGCGCTTCAGGTATCGCCAAATGAAGAAAAACTTGAACTAGAGCTGGGAGATTTATTGTTTGCGACAGTGAATTTAAGTCGTCATCTAGGAAAAGATCCTGAATCGGCATTGAGTAAAGCTAATCATAAATTTATGCGCCGCTTTAAAGGGATAGAATCTATTGTTGCGACTCAAGGTAAACAATTGAAAGACTACAATTTAGAGCAGCTTGACGAGTTTTGGAATCAAGTCAAACAGCAAGAGTCATAGTTCGACGTAGCCAAAAATGCGCTATTCTAATTTGATTTGAAGCAAGAAATAAAAAATGACAGTGTGATAGATTTCACGTTGTGGCGATAAGGGTCTTCTGGTATATTTATCTCCCGTCCAGAAGAAAACCCATTTCCCTCATTCAACCAATTTCAGGTTAAACATGACGACAAATTACATTTTTGTTACTGGCGGGGTCGTATCCTCTCTAGGTAAAGGTATTGCAGCAGCATCACTTGCCGCTATTCTTGAAGCTCGTGGTCTTAAAGTGACTATGATGAAGCTGGATCCGTACATTAACGTCGATCCGGGTACTATGAGCCCAACTCAGCACGGTGAAGTTTTTGTAACGGAAGATGGTGCTGAAACTGATCTAGATCTTGGTCACTATGAGCGTTTTATTCGCACTAAGATGAGTAAGCGTAACAACTTTACTGCTGGTCGTGTTTATGCCGATGTTCTGCGTAAAGAGCGTCGTGGTGATTATCTAGGTGCGACGATTCAGGTTATTCCTCATATCACGAATGCGATCAAAGATCGTGTGATTGCAGGCTCTGAAGGTCATGATGTCGCTATTGTTGAAGTCGGTGGTACAGTCGGTGATATTGAATCTTTGCCATTTATGGAAGCGATTCGCCAGTTAGCTGTGGAATTAGGGCGCGAGCGTGCTATGTTCATGCACCTGACTTTGGTTCCATATCTAGCCGCCGCTGGTGAAGTGAAAACAAAACCCACTCAGCACTCTGTAAAAGAGCTGCTTTCGATTGGTATTCAGCCTGATATTTTGGTTTGTCGCAGCGATCGCATGATCCCTGCTAATGAACGTAAGAAGATTGCATTATTCTGTAATGTTCCAGAGAAAGCCGTCATTTCAATGAAAGACGTCGACTCTATCTACAAAATCCCACAGTTGATCAAATCTCAAGGCCTTGATGATCTTGTTTGCGCTCGTTTTGGTATTACCGCACCTGAAGCTGACTTGTCTGAGTGGGAGCAAGTCATCTACGAAGAAGCTAACCCGACAGGCGATGTCACCATTGGCATGGTCGGTAAATACATCGAGCTACCTGACGCCTACAAATCCGTCAACGAAGCGCTCAAACATGCAGGTCTTAAAAATCGACTCAATGTCACCATCAAATATGTAGACTCTCAAGATGTTGAGAGTAAAGGTGATGAAGCGTTGGCTGGCCTTGATGCGATTCTGGTTCCCGGTGGATTTGGTGATCGTGGTATTGAAGGTAAAATTCGCTCTGCCCAATATGCGCGTGAAAATAATGTTCCCTATTTAGGTATTTGTCTTGGGATGCAGGTTGCACTGATTGAATACGCGCGTAATGTAGCAGGTCTTGAAGGTGCACATTCAACAGAATTTAATAAAGAGACTAAGTACCCTGTTGTTGGATTGATCACAGAATGGGTTGATGGCGAAGGTAAAGTTGAAGAGCGTACAGAAACCTCAGATCTTGGTGGTACTATGCGTCTTGGTTCTCAGTTGTGTCACCTAGAGAAAGGCACTAAAGCGAGAGAGTTATACGGTAGTGCTACTATCCATGAGCGTCACCGTCACCGCTATGAAGTCAATAATGTGCTTCGACCTAAAATTGAAAAGGCTGGCTTGAAAGTGTCAGGTTTATCTGCGGATAAAAAATTGGTAGAGATGATTGAGAATCCAGCTCACCCTTGGTTTGTAGCGGCTCAATTCCATCCAGAGTTTACCTCGACACCGCGAGATGGACACCCGCTATTTGCTGGTTTTGTAAAAGCCGCAGGGCAATTTTCCCGCGGTGAGTTTGAGCAGTAGAAAAAAGGACATAGGCAGTAGCATAAGTTGTGCTGCTGCCTTTTAAGTTTGACATTTATATTTGAACGAGAGGAATCATCAATGTCTAAGATCGTTAAAGTTCTAGGTCGTGAAATTATCGACTCACGTGGTAACCCAACCGTTGAAGCTGAAGTGCACCTAGAGGGTGGCTTTGTTGGTATGGCTGCAGCACCATCTGGCGCTTCTACAGGTTCACGTGAAGCTCTCGAGCTTCGTGATGGTGATAAAGCACGTTTCTTAGGTAAAGGTGTTCTAAAAGCAATTGAAGCAGTAAATGGTGCGATTGCAGACGCTCTAGTTGGTAAAGATGCGAAAGATCAAGCTGCTGTTGATGCGGTTATGATTGACCTAGATGGTACAGAAAATAAATCTAACTTCGGTGCTAACGCTATCCTAGCGGTTTCTCTAGCGAATGCTAAAGCTGCAGCAGCTGCCAAAGGTATGCCTTTATTCGAGCATATTGCTGAGCTTAACGGTACTCCAGGTCAATTCTCTATGCCTTTGCCTATGATGAACATCATCAATGGTGGTGAGCATGCAGATAACAACGTTGATATTCAAGAGTTTATGATTCAGCCTGTTGGCGCAAAAACTCTAAAAGAAGGTCTACGTATCGGTGCAGAAGTTTTCCACAACCTAGCTAAAGTACTGAAAGCGAAAGGCATGAGCACAGCAGTTGGTGATGAAGGTGGTTTTGCGCCTAACCTAGAATCAAACGCTGCTGCACTTGCTGCAATCAAAGAAGCGGTTGAACTCGCGGGTTACGAGCTTGGTAAAGACGTGACGCTAGCGATGGACTGTGCTGCATCTGAGTTCTACGACAAAGAAGCGGGTAACTACAACATGAAAGGTGAAGGTAAAATCTTCTCTTCTGAAGAGTTTAACCACTACCTAGCGGGTCTAGTTGAAGAGTACCCAATTGTTTCTATCGAAGATGGCTTAGATGAGTCTGACTGGGATGGCTTTAAGCACCAGACAGAGCTACTTGGCAACAAGATCCAACTTGTTGGTGATGATCTGTTTGTAACCAATACTAAGATCCTTGCTGAAGGTATTGAGAAAGGCATTGCTAACTCAATCCTGATCAAGTTTAACCAAATTGGTTCTCTGACTGAAACACTAGCCGCTATCAAGATGGCTAAAGATGCAGGATACACAGCTGTTATTTCTCACCGTAGTGGTGAAACTGAAGATGCAACCATTGCTGATCTAGCAGTTGGTACAGCAGCAGGTCAAATCAAAACAGGTTCAATGAGCCGTTCTGATCGCGTTGCTAAATACAACCAGCTAATCCGTATCGAAGAAGCGCTAGGTGAACGTGCTCCTTACAACGGTCTTAAAGAAGTTAAAGGCCAGTAAACACAGCTCGTTTAGCTCGCTTTATTAAACATCGCCTCTAGTATCAGAGGCGATTTTTTATGGCTATCACTTTATCCAGAGTACTCTTCATCACCTGTCAGAGGAAACCTAAGATCGAAACTTTTTGGGGTTTATTTGGCTGCTTATTTTGGGTCTAGCCGATTTTTGGACAGAAACCAATTAGTACAAATTTTGCAACAGCTGGTCGGTTGGTATAGAGATTGATGAATAGAAGATTGTTGGAGAAACACCTAACCTCCCAGAATCGTCGTTTCAAGCATCGAGGTTCGCTACTTGCAATGCATCAAATGGTTGGGACAAACCCGTACCGTTAACCGAACAGGCTAAAATAATCTTCTTTATTCTATGACGTTACCAGCCAGACAAGCCTTTATATTTTTATTGTTCTTAATCATAATTGAAAATTTATTTTTTATTGAATGTATTATTTTGATTTAAGTAAATTTGAATATTTTCAAGGGACTCTGTTGTTGCACTACCTTGCTCTTTCGAAAGACTTAGTGCCCATTTCCCAAGAGAGCAGTAAACATCGGAAATCATCCCATCATCATTTTTTAAAGCATCTAAATGTTTCTTTACGGTCTCGGAGTCTCCTCTGGCTATTGGTCCTGTCAAAGCGGATACAGATCCCAAAGCGAATATATTAGTAATGGTGCCACGAATAATTGGCTCCATCAATTTGAGCGCGCTCTGCCTATCAAGACCAGAATCAACATACATTGAGGTTGCTGCTTCTATCAAAGCAACAAGGTTATTGCATGCCATCACAGTCGCGCCGTGATAAAGGGCTTTTTTTTCTGTGTTGATTCTAATTATCTGCCCCCCAATTCTTTGAAAACATTCCTCAAGTATGCCAAGTGCTTTTTCATCCCCTTCGACTGCGCAAAAAGTCCCCTTAAAATCTAATACTGCAATAGAAGGGTCAGCAAAGCTCTTGACCGGATGCACGCTAGCGATATAGCACCCATGCTCCTGTGCTCGTTTAAAAAGGCTTGAAGGAGTAACACCACTGCAATGAAAAATCACGCTACCTTGCTTAAAGTTGTGGACATTTAACATGTGGTCACACACTTCTCCAATAGCCCCATCTGCTGTTGTTACCATATATAAGTCAGCTTGCTCCATATCAGTCAAGTCGGTAATAGGAGTTCCTTCGCCAATAAATACAACCGATTTTTCAGCGTTTAATATGGTTCTGTTATAAATCGAACCCACATGCACAACTCTAGTATCGACAAGAAGTTTTCCAAGTGTTTGACCAACACGACCTGCCCCCACAATATTTATTTTCATACTTATTCCCAAGCTAAATAATTAACTGACATAATCTAAATATAGATATAACAATCAATAGATTAATAAGAAATTCATGAACACATTATCGGGGAAAGAGAGTTAATTCAATACTCGCTTGTATATTGATGAAAGGTGGTTTTTTGGTTATTTTATAATGATGCATTATCCCTCTCACTCAAACTGTCAGAAGAAAATATAGATTGATCAGAAATGTGTCATTTTAAAGCTATATTCGACCATTAAAACTGTAAAGTTTGATCATTTTTTCGCTTCGTTACTCACGAAATACAGAATAAAAGACAATAAATTTTGAACATTTTCTAGTATGAAAACGGACAATTTGAACTGGAGTTGACATTGGTGTAGTTGGACACCAAAGATCGAAACTTAAACTCAATTATTGCTTCCATCCAAAGAAAGTTTGAAACTCACTTTTGGACAATTTCGAGTTAGGAATTGCGTTCGTGGCTAGCCTCTTCGGATAAGCTGAGTTTGGGCGAAGCGAAGCAAAATAGACTAGTTTGTTGTTCGAGAGCATTGGCTGCTAACGCAGCCAAAAGAAGGCTATTGTCTATTGACCGGAGAAAGGCTCATATGTGTTTAATTGTTTGTTAGGGCATTGTACTCACGAGCCAGTGAAACTAGATCGAGTCTTGAATAACGATTCCTTGATTCAACTGGATATGTTGAATATACATAATCAATAAAATCGTTAAAGTATAAATTCTTAGTTTTATCAATCACAAAATCTAATATCTGTCGCTCTCTATGTGGCAGAGAATCTTCATCAAAGTAACCATTAAAACTAATAAGATATTTGTCAGATCCATACATTGTTTGTTCTGACACTATGGAAAAATCGGGGCTACGGCTAGCTACTTCAACCACATCATCTACATAAGGTCCATAATGGTTAAACAACCAGTCAATATCTGTAAGCTGACGGTCATCGATTAAAGCACTAAACCAATCAGCAAGGTAAACTAGCTTTGTTAGTCTAGCCTTTGACAGCTCGCCTTTATGAGGATATTTAACGCAAAAATATGCAATTATCTTTTGAATTTTGTTCATTTCAAGATCTCCTTTAAGGAGGCTATATCTTCTAAATTAACTTGAGACTTATGATGATTTCTCGAGGAAGCCTTGTCGTAGTTCCGACCATTTCTGACAAAAGCACACAAATGGCTTTGATATTTTTCGCAGTAATTAATAATACTTTTTCGTGTTTCTTCATTAAAGTGTTCTTCTTTTGTACTTTCAAAAAGAATTACACCAATATGGTCATCAACATCAACATCAACATCAACATCAACATCTACAATTGCCAAGCCGAAGTATCTGCAACTTTTCATCCTTATGGCATCTAGCTCCTCTTGCGAATATTTGTAGCGGGCAATCATATACTTGTCATATTCATCTTTATCATCGGCATACTGTGGGGCTTCATATTCATTCCATTGTCCATGCTGCCAACTCTGACTTATTACACCTTGATTAAGGGCAAATCGTTGCTTATGCATTTTTGATAGCGCAGGGTTTTGAGAATGCCTAGCTAATATTGAAAAACTTTTGTCATCTTCATAGTAAATTGAAACTCTAGAATACGTATCTAAGTCTATAGACTTGGCAATACCTTTAAGCCAAGACTCTACTAAACTACTATGAATTTCACTAACTTTAGATCTGTGTAATTGAGCTTCTTCCTGAGACCTATCAACCTTTATTTTTAAACTTTGTATTTCATCTAATTTAGAACGTTCAAAGCTAGTTTTATCTGTTTTGAGTTCTGAGTTTTCTTTATTTAACCTTTTATTATCAGAAGACATTTCACTTTGATCTTTATAAATCCCAAGCGCACCAACACAAAATAAAACTACACCAACCAAAATATAAACCCATGGGTTGAGTAAAAGAAATTTAATAAAACCGCAAAAACCTTGATATTTACCCCATTCAGTCTTGACGGCATAGGAGCTTACAAATGCACACCCCAACGACAAAGATATGGTTCCAATTGCTGATGACACAATGTAAATACCTTTCCCCAAAGACATACCTAGGTCGTTGAAAAACTCAGACTTTCCTGTAAATCCAAATCTATTTGCCACTCGTATCAACCCTTAACACAAAACTACTGTTCAAATATACAATAAATCGAGGGGATTTTCGAACACTTCCCAATACAGTGACCTAACAATTTATTAGAGCCCAAAGTGTTTTTTTACGCGCCTCATGATTGACATTAGAAATTCTATGGATAGCTATCGGAAATGCGATGGATTCCGTTAGCTTTTGTTAACACGAAATGGGGCAAAACTGAGTTTCAAACTTTTTGTCACACTTTTCTTATATAGTCAGGTGATAGAACCTAAGTTTCGATCTTTATTGTCCAGCGACATCACTTTAAACTTAAAGGCACCGAGAGCGTTTAATTGCTTCAACTTTTCTCTTGTCCATCTCTAGACGAATATCTGCGCCCTGATAACCATCTTTAATAATATCTTGGGCTTTAACAGATAGAGCGGCGTGATAGGCTTGCTCAAAAATAGCTTTCTGTGGGTACTCGATGTTCTCATATCCAGTCCTGCCTCGGCTATCAGCCATGCAAGCGACTAGTACTTCATCTAAGCGCTCTGGTTTACGCCACACATCAAAACTGTTGAGTACCTTAAGCAGTGTCTCTGCTCTTAATTCTTCTGCTCGGTGGACATTTGAGTGCTGTTTGCAAACAATCAAAGCCAATTCGCGATAATCATTCGGTACTCGTAGTCTGTCACATAACTGTTTGATGATGCTCTGGCCTGTATGGCAGTGCATTTTATGACTAGGCCACTCATTTTTTGGAGTCACCCCTTTGCCTAGATCATGCATCTGCGCGGCGAAACGAACCTTAGTCGATGGAGTCAAAATAGCGGCTTGCTTAGCCACCATTAAATTATGGATGCCAGTATCTATTTCTGGGTGCCATTTTTCTGGTTGAGGCACACCAAATAAGCAATCAAGTTCGGGAAGAATAACCTTAAGTGCCCCGCAATCACGAAGCACAGATAAGAAGACTTGTGGATCTTGAGTAGACAGGGATTTATGCCACTCTTGCCAAACCCGCTCAGCGGTTAAATGTTCGAGCTCTTTTGAGGCCACAATCTGTTTCATCAAGTCTTGAGTTTCATCGGCAATGCTAAAGCCAAGGTGATGAAGCTTAGCAGCAAAACGAGCGACTCGAAGAACGCGCAAAGGATCCTCGGTAAAGGCACTAGACACATGTCGTAGGACACGATTGTTGAGGTCCTTTTGGCCCCCATAGGGGTCGATCAATTTGCCTTTATCATCAAGCGCCATAGCATTGATGGTGAGATCGCGGCGCAGAAGGTCGTCTTCAATAGTCACATCGGGTGAAAAATAACAATCAAACCCCTTGTAGCCTGCACCCGTTTTTCTCTCTGTGCGTGCCAAAGCATATTCTTGCTTGGTCTTTGGGTGCAAAAATACCGGAAAATCTTTGCCAACAGCAGAAAACCCTTTACTAATTAACACTTCAGGCGTGGTTCCAACTACGACCCAATCTTGATCATGAACCTCGATATTGAGAAATTTATCGCGTACTGCGCCACCAACTAAAAATATTTGCACAGATGTTCCTCTTATATTCGGATATTTGCATTGGCTATTGTTGTCAGCAATGTTACTTTTCTTGTCAGTAAATTCCCAGAGACGAGAGACATGTATAAGAAATATTTTGGATTCACTGAGCTGCCTTTTTCAATCGTGCCGAGTTCTCGTTTTCTCTTTCAAAGCCAGCGGCATAAAGAAGCCTTGTTCCGTTTGCAGGCTGGTCTTGGTGAAGGTGGTGGTTTTGCCATGCTGTCTGGTGAAGTGGGTACAGGGAAAACCACGTTAGTAAGAGCTTTGCTCAAGTCTTTGGATAAGGATACTCAGACTGGCCTTATCCTTAATCCCACTTTTTCAAGCATAGAGCTGCTAGAGGCGATCTGCGATGAGTTTACTATAAATTATCCCTCAGGAGCGACGCTAAAGCAGTTCAATCAATCGATCCATGATTTTTTACTTACTAGTTATGCAAATGGCATTCAAACACTACTCGTCATTGATGAGGCTCAGCATCTCTCGGCTGAAGTGCTTGAGCAATTGAGATTGTTGACTAATCTCGAGACAGATAACCAGAAATTATTAAAAGTGCTACTGGTGGGACAGCCTGAACTTCAGCAGAGGCTGCAAATGCCTCAACTTCGTCAGCTAGCCCAGCGCATTACTGGTCGCTACCACTTGCTACCTTTAGATGTTCAAGAAGCGAGTCTTTATATTCGTCATCGCTTGGAGTTGGCTGGTGGAGACAGCAGTTTATTCTCGGCTAAGTCGCTAAAATCCATATCAGAGTATTCTTTAGGGATTCCACGCTTAATTAATTTGATCTGTGACGCGGCATTAAAGCGAGCTTATAGCCTTGGTGAGTCGGCGCCAAGTCAATCCAGTGTTGAAGCTGCGTGTGAAGAGATCATGAGTTTTCAGACTTCCTATCGGCCAGTTGCTATCGAGCAGAAAGAATCTAGCTTAAATTGGCTAAAAGTCAGTAGTTTGTCTCTCTTGTTTGCCATGGCGAGTTATTGGCTTGTTCCCCAGCTAATGGAAAATCAGATTCAGCAGTATATCCTTGACACCAACCCTGCCCAAACCATTGCTTTAGTTGAAGAGGAGACTTTTCCCGCTCAGTTACAAGAGGTGCTCTCCAAGTCCGACAATTTTCAGTTAGCGATGGAAGATCTCTATCGAGTATGGGGGGTTAAGGCATCTGTCGTGGAGCGATTATGTCGCCAAGGCGATGAGAGTGCGTTTAGCTGTATGCAATCACAAGGCAAGCTTTCCACATTAAAAGAGGCAAATGTCCCTGTACTATTGTCCCTCAGTCGTGAAGGTATAAGCAGTTATGCGGTTTTGTATAAGTTGAGTGATGATGATGCCCAGTTATTGGTCGCAGGGCAAAGAGTGGAGTTGCCGCTTGATAAGCTAGAGACCCTATGGAGTGGGGAATATTATCAAGTATGGCAAAACTATTGGCGCCAGACTCTTAAACCCAATATGTCTGGACCAGCAATCTATGAATTGAACCGACGCGTGTCAAAAATCTTGGGTGAATCTGAAATAGAAAACGATGTTTACAATAAAGAATTAATACGAAAAGTAAGATTGTTCCAGCAATGGCAGGGCTTACATGTTGATGGGATCGCAGGACAACAGACTTTGCAGCGTTTAGAAAGGCTTTCTCAGGATAGGCCACCATCATTGAGAATGATAGAGGGAGAAGCATAATGTCGAAAGTAATGCAGGCATTAGAGCATTCAGAGCAACATCATCAGACATTTAAGACGTTTGATTATTACGCCCAAGAAAAGACCAGCCTTTCAAACCCTCGGATGATACCAAAAGGGTTGTTGGTGGCCCTTGTCTGTACACCAGCATTAGTAAGCAGCCTTGTGGGTATTTACCAAAGCTATACCGAGAAATTAGCGACATGGCAGGTGTCTAATCAGCCTAGCTCGCAAGTTCAGCAAGTCCCTTTTAAATACCAAGTGTTGCCTTATCCCTCATTTGGACAGCTCAGAGAGATCTTTGATTTTGCGCCGCTGGCCGTTACTAAGCCTGAGCCTGCGATATCGAACACCGACTTGAATACTATTCCCACCCAGCAAGATGACGCAATAGTTACAGAAGAAAGCGATACCTTGTTAAAAGGCTTGGACCTGTCTGGGTTACCACCTGAGATTGCATTACGGGTTGAGTCAGCCCTTGAGAGTAATGAAACTATTAGCCAAACTAACCAGGCATCTGATCTTGCTGTAAATAGCCGAGAGTGGCAGGGGAGGTTGCCCCCTCTTAACTTTCAAACGCACGTTTACTCGAGTAATCCCAACAAGCGCTGGGTTAAAGTTAATGGCACTGAATACAGAGAGGGAGATTGGATAAGTGACAATATTCAGCTGCAAAATATTGATTCCCAGCATAGCACCATTACTTTTAATGGTACCGAGATTCAGGTTCCTGCACTGTATGACTGGAAGGGATAAAAAAGGTCGCGTAGGCGACCTTTACATAGAATCTGGTTATTATGCCCAACCTGAAGGAGAGCGTTTCTTGCGTGGAATGATGTGAGGTAAGATAAGACCAAACAGCAAGCCTATGCCAGCGACACCGCCGCCATACATAAAGTATTTAAGTAATAGATCATCTTTTTGTGTATCTAGTTTGGCTCTGAGGTTACGCACTTCTTCCTGTGATGCAGTAAGCTGCTGACTAATGTCACTGTAGCTTTTTTCTAGATCAGCAATTTGGCGATTTCTGGTTTCTAAAGAGTCTGCTAATCCTGCTTTTTCCTGATCGGCATTAGAGCGAGCGTTAGCCAGTTTCGCTTTCACATCAGATAATTCTTTTTCAATTTTAGGTAGGCGCAATGCCATACTTTCACGAGTTGTAACAAAGCGACTTTCAACCCAGCCTTTACGACCTTTGCTATCTTGGATTTGAGTATATCCAGTATCTTTGTCTGCAGTAAGGTAAGTAACTCTATCCCCCGCATCGACGCTGCCGATAATTCGGAATTGGTTACTCGGGCCAGAGTGCATATAAGTAAATAAGTTATCTGCGATATAACGGTTTTTAGCCAAAGCCGCAGGTGCGACTAACATTGAAGCTAAAACCAAGCAAACCAGTTTTTTCACGATCAATCCTTTAGCAATCTTCTCTATCATTTGCTGGGCTAACAAGCCCCGATACCAAATAGTAAGTAGTTTCAGACTCTACTGCAACAAAGAAGGGAGGCTTTGCCTCCCTTTCTGTGGATTTGAATCAATAATGACAGTGAGTTAACACATCATTGACCTTGTTGCTTAAGCAAACATCGCTTGAATGGCATAGAAAAATACCACCGCAAGCAGAGCACCTGCTGGAAGGGTCACAATCCATGAAGCAACGATGTTACGAACAACGCCCAAGTTCAATGCTGCGATCCCTCTAGCAAAACCTACACCTAGTACAGCACCTACCAGCGTTTGGGTCGTTGAAATAGGAAGTCCAGTACCTGAAGCAAGCACAACAGTACAGGCTGTTGCAAGCTGAGCAGCAAAGCCGCGACTTGGTGTGAGTTCAGTAATCCCAGTACCGACTGTCGCCATTACCTTGTGTCCAAGTGTGGCTAATCCCACGACGATACCAAAGCCACCGAGAGGCAGGATCCACCAAGCTATAGTGCTTTTATCTGTAATCTCACCCATATGCTCTATGGTGGAAGCAACGGCAGAAAGAGGGCCAATTGCGTTCGCTACGTCATTAGACCCGTGAGCGAAGGCCATAGCACAGGCTGTGATTACCATAAGCACACTGAATATACCCTCAACGCCCGCAAACCCATGATCATCTTCGCGACTGGAGAACTTTTTCTGAATATATAAGTATCCACTGACCATCACTATGGCAGAAACTACGGCAGAGCATACCCAAGCTTCACCATTTGTGAGGTGCAGACCTACGTGTTTTAGGCCTTTTTTGATAGTTACCAATGCAATCACCATAGTGGTGATGAACATGTACATAGGTACAAAGCGTTTGGCATTAAACAATGGCTTCTCTGTATCAAATATTAGCCGCTGCGCGCTGACAAAGATCACGTAAGCGAAAAATCCAGAGATGATAGGGGTGATTATCCAACTGCCTACTATGCCTTTAACTGAGCCCCAGTCGACAGCTTCGGTCCCTACTGATACACACGCAAAGCCTATGATTGCTCCTATGATTGAGTGAGTAGTAGAGACAGGCCATCCCATGTAAGAGGCAAGTAGTAGCCAAGAGCCCGCAGCGAGAAGAGCAGACATCATACCAAATACGAGTACATCGGGCTGACTGGCAAACAGAGAAGTCTCAATAACCCCTTTGCGAATTGTGTCAGTTACTTCACCGCCTGCAAGGTAAGCCCCTGCAAACTCAAAAATCATCGCGATAATAATCGCTTGTTTTACAGTTAGCGCTTTGGAGCCTACTGAGGTTCCCATTGCATTGGCCACATCATTTGCGCCAATACCGATCGCCATCATAAAGCCAAAAACTGCTGCAATAATAATCAGGACAGTGCCGTAATTCGCAAGGATATCCATCGTAATACCTAGTTGTTGATAACAAGCGGAGCATATTAGACACAACAAAACCCCTTGGCGTCTGTTTGTGTATCGCCTAGTAGGGGTATGCTTAAAATGCTCTTCGTTATTTAGTTACTTATTGTTTATGAGCGAGATAGCATAAGTTCAAGGCGTGCGCCAACGCGCTGCGCTTGATCGGCTATGCCACCTACCCATTCAAGAATTTTATAAAGGAACATCACATCAATCGGATTTAAATCGCCTTCGATTGCCATTAGTTGCTGGCGAAGATCAATCTGCATCGCGTCGGTGTCATCTTCAATTTCATCTAGTTGGTGAATCATTTCGGCTACAAGAGTAACTTCGCGGCCTTTGAATCCGGTTTCTAATAACTCGTCGAGTTCGTTGATTACTTTCTGCGCTTGGTTGGCTGCATCTAGGCAGCGCTTAACATACGCAATAAAATTTTCTTGGAGAGGTTCGGGTATGACTAATTGTCGGCCATATACTCGACCGGCAATGTCTTTTGCTAGGTTTGCCAGTTTGTCTTGCTGAGTCAGAAGTTCGAGCATATCGCTACGATCGACAGGCATAAACAAACCGCGAGGAAGCTTGAGACGAATTTCACGTTTTAAAACGTCGGCTTCTTTTTCTAAATGTGAGATTTGTGCGCGAATTTCTGATGCTTTCTCCCAGTCTCCTTTTGAACTTACTTCAAAGAAGTTGACTAGGTGTGAGCAACATTCATTGACACACACAACGTGGCGCTGCAAAGGCTTGATTGGGGACTTTGCAAATAACCCCATAATTGTATTCACTGGCATGGTCATTCAACCTATTTATATAACCCAAAAATAACATATACCATTCATGGCGAAATGTTGAACGATGGCTATAAAGGCGCGCATGGTAACCCATTAAATCCATCATTAAAACTGTTTTAGATCATCATTGAGATGATATTTCTTTCTTGCTCGGTTTGGAAATTGGCAATATTCTGTTTGTATCTGTGCTAAAAGGGACCACTATGGAAAACGAGATAGAACTGAAGTTTTTTGTTTCTCCTGAATTTTCAAATACTTTACAAGATCTGATTGTACAAGAAAAAGTGCTTCAGCATAGTTGCCGTAAACTTGGCAATATTTATTTTGATACCAAAGAAAATTGGTTACGTGTTCATGATATTGGTCTCCGTATTCGTCGTTTTGACGATGTTTATGTTCAGACGGTCAAAACTTCTGGTCGTGTTGTTGCTGGGTTGCATCAAAGACCTGAGTACAATGCTGAGCATGATTGCGATGAGCCTCTGCTTGAACTTCATCCATCCGATATTTGGCCTGAAGGTAAGGACGTTAAAGACTTACAGTCAGAGCTTGAACCTATATTTTCCACCAACTTTACTCGTGAACAATGGCTGATAGGAATGTCCGATGGTAGCCAGATCGAGGTGGCTTTTGATCAAGGTATGGTTGAGGCTGGTGAGCGTAAAGAGCCCATTTGTGAAATTGAACTAGAGCTGAAATCAGGGCAAGCGGATGCACTGTTTACCCTAGCTCGCCGTTTGTCTGAAAATGGAGGCTTGCGCCTAGGTAACCTAAGTAAAGCCGCAAAGGGTTATCGGCTCGCTGATAACTATCAAGGCGACGAGGTCAAACCTTTGGCTTTGGTGGCGACGGATAAGCAGGATACGGTCGAGTCTTGTTTCGTACATTCCCTTGAGCATGGGTTATCCCACTGGCTTTACCACGAACAAATCTATGCTGAAAGAGAGTCAATTGAAGCATTACATCAAATAAAAAGTTCGATTAGTTTTATTCGTCAGTTACTTACTGTATATGGTGGAATAGTACCTCGAAGAGCAAGTGCGCTAATTCGCCAAGAATTAAAGTGGTTAGAGCAGTCATTGGAATGGCTCAATGATTTTGAATATCTCGACGCATTGCTGGATGACAAAGGACATGCATTGCGAAAGCTCGATGCGCGTAAGTTTTTGGTAGAGGAGCTTAAACTTATTCAAGACTCCTTGCCCGATAGAGAAGAAATTCTAACCCTATTTAATTCAGCTAGGTATATAGGTTTACTACTAGACCTTAGTCGCTGGATTCTTACTCGTGGTTGGCAGCCATTTCTTGATGATAAAGCCCAAGATAAAATGAGTCTCACCATTGAACCTTTCTCTTTCAAACAGCTTGATCGTACCTGGGCCGAATTAATAGAAGCTTTTCCTCCAGAGCGCTCTTTGATCAGTCAGGATTACATTGATCAAAGGTATAGACTGATGCGCAATCTATACACTGGCGTTAGTTTTGCCAGTTTGTTCGATGCAGAGGAACGTAATCGGTTTAGATTGCCGTGGCGCGATTTGTTACATGGTATCGATGATTTGTTAAAACTCAGGACCTTAGACAAGTTAATCGATAAATTGGAAGGAGAAGAGCAAGAGCAATTAAAACGTTGGCTCTCTCGTCAAGAAAACTCGATTCTACATGCTATGGAACAAACACGAGTGATTTGTATCGAAGCGCAGCCGTATTGGCAAGATTAACGCTGAGTTTATTTTTTTGAGGAGTCTTGTGGCTCCTCATTTTTGCTTTGCTGTCTTTCGATTTTCTCTAAACGTATTAGGATCTCTTGCTGTCGCTCTAGTACTTCGAGTAACAGTCGCTCTTTGTTTTCTGAGCGTTTTTCCTGAATTTCCGTTGGTGAAGTGATTAGTGATGTGATAAGACCTGAAATCATACCAAAAATACCTACTCCACAAATAATTAGCCCTGATGCGAGAATCTTTCCTGCATTAGTCACAGGAAAATGGTCACCGTAGCCTACCGTTGAGATAGTGACTAACGCCCACCACATTGCATCACCACCCGTTTGTATATTGGCCTCAGGCGCTTTGCTTTCAACAAACAGCATCAAACTTGAGCCTATGGTGAGTAATATCACCATAAGTAAGAGTATAGAAGCCAGAGTTGTTTCGCGGCGATTAACCATGAGTTGTTTGATTAAGGAGCGGCTAGAGCGTATGACTAAAATCACGCGCAAAATATGGAACAAACGTGCAAAACGCAGAGGCTCCACCATGGGAATGCTGGCTAGGAAATCAATCCAATGATGTTTTATATAGTGAAGCCGATTGTCAGAGCGAACCCAATCAATAGTTAGTTGGAGTAGAAAAACACTACAAATAATAAAATCTAAGCCGATAAGTACTTGGCGTGTAGGCTCTTTGAGTGGAAAGAACAATAATGCAGAAATAACAAATAGTGCCATAAATGACAAGATGAGAGACAACAAGCTCATTGGCTTTATATCGTCCTTGATATCGCTTTGTTTCATATTTGGCCCAGATTAACACTCGGTTTTGAAGTCAATGATAACAATGAAGGGCAGTTATCAATGTGCCAATAGTGCCCCCAAACTACTGTTAACTATATAAGAATTGGTAGCGAAGTAACACTGAAATGGCATTGTTAGGTAATGGAAATCTGCTATCACCTATATTCTATTGATTCACTAAATAACCTAGCCTGCTTTTCTTTGCACTTTAGTGATAATCGATAAATTTAGGATGTTAATATCCGAACATGTAGAGACTTCTTCGAGTGAATACCAATGAGAGCTCTCAATGTTAAGATCACATCCTTCATTGTTTGAATGTCAGAATAGCATTCAATCTACACTCATTCGTTGTTAGTGAAGGTTTTTTATTGGTATAACATTCTTATCAACCTTTTTACTAACCCAAGGAAGAAGAATGCAACTGCCCGACAACCTTGCTTGTGTGTCCCAAAGTGCTCTCGAGCTTCTATATGAAGATAATGCTATCGGACACTGGCCAGAGCATAGGCGAGAGCAACTAAACTATATTGCTGGCTTAAGTAAGTTTGTTGTTGATTCTTTACACCAAGATCAGAACTTACAACAGCAGCTCCCCGAAATGTTAGAACAGCCGTCTCGCCATCAAGAATATCGTGCGCGCCTTGGAAAGTGTTTGGCAGATTGCACGGATGAAGCTCAAGGTCACAGAATCTTAAGGCAATTTCGTCGCCGAGAAATGGTATACATTGCATGGCGAGACTTTGTGGGTAATTGGACTTTAGAGCAAAGCCTTGAACATTTGTCGCAGCTGGCAGAGGCGATGTTGTTTGAAACCTATCAATGGCAATATGGTGAGTGCTGCAAATTATGGGGAACGCCTTGTAACTCTTCAGGTGAAGCGCAACCTATGTTGATTATTGGCATGGGCAAACTTGGTGGTGGCGAGCTTAACTTCTCCTCTGATATTGATCTTATTTTTACTTACCCAGAGAACGGCGATACCCGAGGGGCAACCAGAAGTTTATCAAATGCCCAATTTTTCACTCGTCTAGCTCAGAGGATCATCAAGGCCTTAGATCAGCAAACTTTTGATGGTTTTTGCTATCGGGTTGACATGCGGCTACGCCCTTTTGGTGAAAGTGGTCCTTTGGTGATGAGTTATGCTGCGTTGGAAGATTATTATCAAGAGCAAGGCAGAGATTGGGAACGCTACGCCATGATCAAGGGTCGTGTCATGGGCAGTGAAATGTACTCAGAGTATAAAGCATTGCGGCAAATGTTAAGGCCTTTTGTGTTTCGTCGTTATATCGACTTCAGTGCTATTCAGTCACTGCGCAGAATGAAATCAATGATAAGCAGTGAAGTTAGGCGTCGAGGGTTTAAGAACAATATAAAATTGGGCGCTGGAGGGATCCGTGAAATCGAGTTTGTTGCTCAAGTTTTTCAACTTATTCGCGGAGGAAGAGAACCAAGCCTGCGTCAAAGGGGACTATTGAAAACCCTGTCGGCAATAGAAACTCTTGAGCTATTAACCACCGAGGAAGTGGCGGCTCTTAGGCATGCCTATCATTTTTTGCGACGTTTAGAGAACTTGCTACAAGCAATGTCTGATCAACAAACTCAAACTTTACCAGATAACGAGCAAGAGCAATTGCAGCTTTCGATAGCAATGGGTTACAAGGATTGGCCTTCTTTACTTAAAGAAACGCAAATGCATATGCACAAGGTCCACCAAGTTTTTTCTAACTTAATTGGAGATGATGAAGAGGACTCACTAGACGTTGACAAACATTACCATGAACTGTGGGACATGGTTGCAAAGCCAGATGTTATTGAGGGCATTCTTGCTCAAGATATTGCTAGTGAGCATTGGGCAGAAATGGCTCAGACTATTATTGGTTTTAAACGGGATTTAGCGAAGAAAACATTGGGGCCAAGAGGACGACAAGTTCTTAATAGATTGATGCCTAAAGTTTTTGGTGCAATTTTTGCGCACCGAGATGCACGATATGGGCTGCCGCGCGTACTTCATTTGCTACACAGAATAGTCACTCGTACCACTTATCTGGAATTATTGGATGAATACCCAGCAGCATTAACTCAGTTAGTACGTTTGTGTACCGAGAGTCCTATGATATCAGAGCAGCTCGGTCGTTATCCCATTTTACTTGACGAGTTGATTGACCCACAACACCTGTATAATCCTGTGCCACTTGGAAGCTATCGTTCTGAGTTACGAGACTATTTAGCCCGTATCCCAGAAGATGATATGGAACAGCAAATGGAAGCTTTGCGTCAGTTCAAGCAAATTTGTAGCTTACGTATTGCGGCTGCGGATATTGCGGGAGCCTTACCTGTGATGAAAGTCAGCGACCATTTGACTTATCTTGCTGAAGCGATAGTTGATTCAGTGGTGAATCAAGCTTGGATGCAAGTGGTCGAAAAGTATGGTGAACCAGCTCATCTTAAAGATCGAGAAGGGCGGGGTTTTGCCGTGATCGGTTATGGCAAAGTAGGGGGCTGGGAACTGGGTTACAATTCAGATCTAGATTTGGTCTTTATTCATGATTGCCCGGTCGATAGCTACACTGATGGCAAGAAAGAACTTGATGGCCGGCAGTTTTACCTTAGGTTAGCGCAAAGAATAATACATATATTTTCTACTCGCACCGCCTCAGGAATCCTGTATGACGTTGATACTCGCTTACGCCCATCTGGTGCATCAGGTCTTCTTGTGACAACGACTGAAGCCTTTGATGAGTATCAAAGAAATGATGCTTGGACATGGGAGCATCAAGCGCTAGTTCGTGCCCGTATGATCTATGGTGATTCAGCGCTTGAGAAAGCATTTTCTCACACAAGGCACCATATTCTCAGCCAACCTCGCGAAGAATCTTTGCTCAAAAAAGAGGTGGTTGAAATGCGTGAGAAAATGCGCAGCCACCTTGGTGGAAAGAAAGTAGGACGTTTTTTACTCAAACAGGACCCTGGCGGGATAACAGACGTTGAGTTTCTTACACAGTACTTGGTTTTGAGGTTCAGTCACGATAAACCAAAGTTAACCCGATGGAGCGATAACGTAAGAATTCTTGAATCTATGATAGCGCAAGGTGTGATGGAAGAAGTCCCAGCAATGGCTTTGACGCATGCTTATACCACTATACGAAATCATATTCACCATAGAAACTTACTCAATTTAGAAACCGACGTCGCTGAAGAAAAGCTGTTGAAAGAGCGCGAGCTTGTGAAGACTCTTTGGCATGAGTGGTTAGAATAGATTTAGCGCTTTGACCTGCCTGTGTTAGACTTCTGCCCGAAATAGAATTTGGAGATCCGCAATGAAACCAATCCTACCGAACTATAGTGACTCTGGTGTATTGATTATCGGTGACGTTATGTTAGACCGTTACTGGTATGGCCCAACTGGACGTATTTCTCCAGAGGCGCCAGTTCCTGTAGTAAAAGTAGAAAATAACGAAGAGCGCCCTGGTGGAGCAGCGAACGTGGCAATGAATATTGCTTCTCTTGGTGGTCATGCGCATATTGTTGGTTTAACTGGGATTGACGAACCCGCTAAAGTTCTTAATGAGACATTGTCAGCTCTGAAAGTGAAATGTGATTTTGTCGCTTTGCCCAGTTATCCGACAATCACAAAGCTGCGCATTTTGAGTCGTGGCCAACAACTCATACGCTTGGACTTTGAAGATAAATTTGAAGATACGGACGCGGAACTTATTTTAGATAGGATGGAGCAAGCTTTGCCCAAGGTGAAGTCGGTTGTGTTGTCCGATTACGATAAAGGGGCCTTAGAGCACGTACAGCAATTTATTCAAAAAGCGCGTGCAGCCAAAGTTCCTGTTTTTATTGACCCTAAAGGCGCTGACTTTGAACGTTATCGCGGTGCTACATTACTGACGCCTAATCTCACTGAGTTTGAGCTGGTTGTTGGTAAAGTTAAAAATGATCAAGAGTTGGTAGAGAAGGGGCTAGCGCTTATCGAAGAATACGATTTTGAAGCGCTCCTTGTGACACGCAGTGAACACGGCATGACTTTATTACGCCGTGGACAAGAGCCGTTCCATTTACCAACGTTAGCAAAAGAAGTGTATGACGTAACGGGTGCTGGAGATACGGTTATTTCGGTTCTTGCCGCTTCAGTTGCCTCTGGCAAACCTCTTGATGAGGCTTGCGCACTCGCCAATGCTGCTGCTGGTGTTGTCGTAGGTAAACTTGGCACCTCTACAGTATCAACGATCGAGCTCGCGGAAGCGGTTCACGGTAGTCAAGACACAGACTTTGGTGTAGTGACCGAGCAATCACTAATTGATGCGGTTAAAAAAGCGCAGTCTAAGGGAGAGAAAGTCGTGATGACAAACGGTTGCTTCGATATTCTCCATGCTGGACATGTGTCTTATCTTAACCATGCTGCCGAGCTTGGAGATCGTTTGATTGTTGCTGTTAACACCGATGATTCAGTAAAAAGTCTCAAAGGACCAGGACGCCCAGTTAATCCAACGGATCGAAGAATGGCCGTATTGGCGGGATTAGGTGCAGTAGACTGGGTGGTGCCTTTTGAAGAAGAAACCCCACAGCGCCTGATTGCTGAAGTTTTACCGGATTTGCTTGTCAAAGGCGGAGATTACAAGCCTGAAGATATTGCGGGTGGTAAAGAGGTCATAGCAAACGGCGGTGAAGTCAAAGTGCTCAACTTTGAAGAGGGTTGCTCAACCACAGAGATTATTGATGCGATCAAAGGTGGAAGAGGGTAAGCCCTCAACTGAAATAAAAAATGGAGCCCGCGGCTCCATTTTTTAATCCACTATTGCGTGGTTTTACTCTTCAAGGTCACCACAGAAGCGATAGCCTTCACCGTGAATGGTTGCAATGATCTCTGGAGTACCTGAAACAGCCTCAAAATGCTTACGTATTCTTCGAATCGTCACATCCACTGTTCTGTCATGAGGTTTAAGCTCTCTACCAGTCATCTTTTTGAGCAAGTCTGCTCGTGTTTGGATTTTTCCAGGGTTTTCACAGAAGTGAAGTAATGCTCTAAATTCCGAACGCGGGAGTTTGTAATCATCACCACTTGGGCTCACGAGTGAGCGACTATTGATATCCAAAACCCAGCCATTAAATTCGTACTTTTCTACACTGCGTTTATCTTCGTTTACAGCGCTAGAGATCATGGAGCGACTGAGCAAGTTGCGAGCTCGAATTGTCAGTTCACGAGGGTTAAATGGTTTGGTGATATAGTCATCAGCACCTATTTCAAGGCCCAAAATTTTGTCAACTTCATTATCGCGCCCAGTCAGAAACATAAGTGCGACATTGGCTTGCTCTCGAAGCTCTCGAGCAAGCAGAAGACCATTCTTCCCTGGTAGGTTAATATCCATAATGACCAGATTAACCTGATTGTCAGACAGCACTTGGTGCATCTCTTCACCGTCACTGGCCTCAAAAACAGCGTATCCCTCTGCTTCAAAAATACTCTTTAGAGTGTTACGAGTTACTTGCTCATCTTCGACAATAAGAATGTGCGGGGTTTGCATTGGCGGTACCTAAACTTGTGAAAAAATTGTGCTAACAGAATAAATTCTAGGCAAAAACCTAACATACAGATAATGTGATGCTGATAATAAACCAAAGGCTGAAAAAGTACATTGTTTCTTTGGTTGCCCGCCTTCCTTGGGTTCAATGCGCGTTTGAGATCCCTTATGATCACGCTTTTTCTATTAGTCTTTGCTGCGAATTCTATAATGTTAACAGCCTGCTAACAATGTCAGAATGTTAATTCCATTCACTTTGTTGATTTATATCAAGAGTTAGAATGTAACAAAAATTAATCGTCGATAACATAACTAAAGCATAATGAATATGATGATAGATGCATTTCTGTGGCAACAGTATTCAGATCCTTACTTTAAGTTCACTTTTCAGCCTATATTGGATGAATTCGCTATTATCACGGCTTGGAACCCAAAAAGTCAGTGGCAGTCCAAATTGGAAAATGATCGTTGCAATCACAACCTAGTCAAAGAATTTGGTCATACTTATTTCAGTGAGGTCTTGGTTGGGGATAGTCGCTTTAGTTGGGCAGAAATCAGTTTTGCTGTTGCAATATCTGAGCAACAAGCCTTGGAGATCGGGAAAAAGTATCAGCAGAATGCTATTTACTATGTGGTAAAAGATGAGCTGTTTTTACTTTCTTGTTTCGCCGATGGAACGAAAGCCAATCTTGGAAGCTGGCTGCAGCGCTGCAGATAGTTATTGAAGGTATGTTCAAAGATAAAGGAGGCATTATGAAAGATATAACACCGGAAATATGTGATAAACATGAAGACAAAGTTATTTTATTGGACATACCGTTACACACTTTTGGCAGTAAATGTGCTTTTTGGGGAGAAATAGTCACCGTTCGTTGTTATCACGATAACTCAAAAGTGAGAGAAGCTTTAAGTCAAGACGGCAAAGGAAAAGTATTGATCGTTGACGGCCATGGGTCATGTCAACAAGCCTTGTTAGGAGATAAGTTGGCGATTCTAGCTATTGATAACCATTGGGAAGGTGTCATTATCTATGGAGCCATTCGAGATGTCGCTGTGATGGCAGAAATGGACTTTGGTATCAAGGCCATAGGTACTAGTCCTTTCAAGACAGAAAAACGCGGTGCAGGTGAAATGAATGTAACCTTAACGATTCATAATCAGATGATCCAGCCAGGTGATTATGTATACGCGGACTGGAATGGTGTGTTCATGTCCACCGAGCTACTCGATTGGAGTTGATCCCAGTTAGTTTTGGATTGTGAGACTTAAAACCGAAAGCCAATACCCACTTCAAACTCTTGTTGTAACTCTTGGTGCTCAAGTGTTGCATGTAGGTCTAGATTTTCTGTCAATCTCATTCTACTTGAGACTTCGGCGGAGATCATGGTCTCATTACCCAGAGTTTTGGTGTCATCTTGGTAGGAGTGTAGGCTGCTTTGCACTGATACTCTTGGAGTCACTTGATAACTGACGCCACTTAAAAAACCACTTTCGTTGATTGATGTGCTTTGATTGATCCGAGCGCCAACATAGAAATCCATTTTATTGAAGAGGTTATAAGAGTAACCGCCATCAATCTTCCACGTGTCAAAGTCGTAGTGATTGGTTTCGCTAGATAGAAAAAGCTTGTGTGGCGATGCTTTTTTTTGAGAAGGCAAAGTGGGCAGATCGGCAGCTACCGTTGAACAAGCCATAAGAGCGAGGATAAGATATAGTTGTTTTTTCATTTTTCGCTCCCACATTTTTAATTCCCACCGCAGGATCAATTAAAGCATAAAATACGATCATCGCTAGGCACATTTGCGATAAAATTATTTATTAATTGATATGAAATTAATTTAATATTGATTGTATCTAATGTAACTTGTTGATGGGATTAAAAGAAGCTAAGTCGGAAGCGTAAAATAAAAAAATAAAAAAAACGTTGACTCATGATAAGAGAATAGGTTAAACGTAGGGAACGCAGACACATTATTATCGGAAAATCGCATATGCATCATTTAAGCCTATCAGTAATGACCACAACCATTATTATTACCGACATTACACATGTTGGGGCGGGCTGCTAAGCGAAATAAATTCAAAAAAAGGCCTGTATCCCATGAGATACAGGCCTTTTTTTATACCTATTTACAAGCATTTGGAGGAAGGAATGCGCGTTTTAAAGTTTGGTGGCTCATCGTTAGCTGACGCAGATAGATTTCTACGAGCAGCAGATATTATTACTAACAACGCTCGGCAAGAAGAAGTTTCGGTTGTGCTTTCGGCTCCTGGAAAAACAACCAATAAACTCGTTGCTGTTATTGATGGAGCATTAAAAAATGGTCAGGTAGAGACACAAATAGCTGATCTAGAGAATTCTTTTCAGGAGTTGTATCAAGAAATAAAACAATCCATACCAAGCATAGATGGCTCTGACTTCGACAACCAAGTCAAAACGTCGATGAATCAGCTGCGACAGTTTGTTCATGGGATAAACCTATTAGGTATGTGCCCAAGCAATGTTAATGCTCGGATAATAAGTAAGGGTGAGCGAATATCTGTTCAACTGATGAAAGCGGTATTGGAAGCCAAAGGTCAGCCAGCTAGCTTAATTGATCCTGTAAAGTACCTTTATGCACAAGGCGAGTACTTAGAAGCTATGGTGGATGTTGAGGTGTCTACCCAGAATTTTCGTCAAACCCCTTTGTCGCAAGGTTATGTCAATATCATGCCTGGTTTTACAGCTGGTAATGACAAGGGGGAGCTTGTCACTTTAGGTCGCAATGGTTCTGATTATTCTGCAGCGGTTTTAGCGGCCTGCCTGCGTGCTGAATGCTGTGAGATTTGGACGGATGTAGACGGTGTATACAATTGCGATCCTCGACTGGTTGATGATGCCCGTTTGCTAAAATCATTGAGCTATCAAGAAGCGATGGAGCTGTCTTATTTTGGAGCTTCTGTATTGCATCCTAAAACTATTGCCCCTATTGCTCAGTTCCATATTCCTTGTCTTATTAAAAACAGCTTCAACCCCCAAGGGGCAGGTACTCTGATTGGTCAAGATACCGGTGAAGATAACCTATCTATCAAGGGGATTACGACGCTCAGTGACCTAACAATGGTTAATGTTTCTGGGCCAGGTATGAAGGGCATGGTGGGCATGGCAAGCCGAGTGTTTGGTGCTATGTCATCGGCGGGCGTATCGATTGTTTTAATCACCCAGTCTTCCTCGGAATATAGCATCAGCTTTTGTATTGAATCTGCCGATAAAGCGATGGCAGAGCAAGCGCTCAACGATGCATTTGAGTTGGAACTTAAAGACGACTTACTTGAGCCTGTTGATTTTATCGATAACGTTGCCATTGTGACTTTGGTAGGCGACGGAATGCGCACATCGAAAGGGGTTGCGTCACAGTTCTTTTCTTCATTAGCTGAAGTGAATGTCAACATTGTCGCTATTGCTCAGGGCTCCTCAGAGCGCGCTATCTCTGCAGTGATACCAGAGGATAAAATTTCAGAAGCGATTAAGGCGTGTCATGAAAATTTGTTCAATTCTAAACATTTCCTAGATGTGTTTGTTGTCGGTGTGGGAGGTGTTGGAGGTGAATTGGTTGATCAAATTCAGCGTCAGCAAGCTAAGTTAGCGGAAAAAGGTATAGTGATAAGAGTTTGTGGTTTAGCCAACAGTAAAGGCTTACTGCTTGATAGCCAAGGTTTACCATTAGAACACTGGCGAGATCGCATCAAAGATGCCAGCGAAGAATTTAGCCTTGCCCGTCTTACTTCATTGGTACAACGTAACCATATTATTAATCCTGTTTTGGTCGATTGCACTTCATCAGAGGTGATTGCGGGTCAATATGCTGATTTTCTAGCCGCAGGGTTTCATGTTGTGACACCCAATAAGAAAGCCAATACGGCGAGTATGGCCTATTATCATCAACTTCGTGAAATAGCTCGCGGCTCTCGTCGCAAATTGATGTACGAGACAACGGTTGGAGCAGGGTTGCCTGTGATTGAAAATTTACAGAATCTTATTTCTGCTGGTGACGAGCTTGAACGCTTTAGTGGTATCCTTTCAGGCTCACTGTCATACATCTTTGGTAAGTTAGATGAAGGTATGACATTGAGCCAGGCAACAAACATAGCGAAAGAAAACGGCTTTACTGAACCCGATCCTCGAGATGATCTTTCTGGTATGGATGTTGCCCGTAAACTGTTGATTCTGGCTCGCGAAGCTGGAATGAATCTAGAACTTGAAGATGTCATTGTAGAAAAAGCACTGCCGCCTAGTTTTGATGATTCAGGCAATGTTGAAGAATTTATGGCTCGGCTACCTGAAGCTGATGCCTATTTCCAACAGCTATCAGCTAAAGCGGCTGAAGAGGGCAAAGTATTGCGCTACGTAGGAGAAATTGACGTAGGTCAGTGCCGCGTAAGTATCTCCGCTGTGAATGACAATGACCCTATGTTTAAGATAAAAGATGGTGAAAATGCGCTGGCTTTTTACAGTCGTTATTATCAGCCAATACCACTTGTCCTGCGCGGTTACGGAGCGGGTACAGAAGTAACAGCAGCTGGTGTATTCTCAGATGTAATGCGCACATTAGGATGGAAACTAGGGGTTTAACCAAATGAGTAATGGTATGGATGTCGTTGTCTACGCTCCTGCGTCGATTGGTAATGTTAGTGTTGGCTTTGATGTCCTGGGTGCAGCTGTTTCTCCCATTGACGGCACATTGCTGGGCGATCGAGTTATGATAAAGGCCGGTGATGAGCCTTTTAGCCTATTAACAGCTGGGGATTTTGTTTCAAAATTGCCAACCGACCCTAAAGAAAATATTGTTTACGACTGCTGGCAGGTGTTTGCTAGAGAGCTGGATAAAAAAGGCGTTGCTTTACAGCCTATAGAGATGACCCTTGAGAAAAATATGCCGATTGGCTCTGGTTTGGGCTCTAGCGCTTGCTCAATAGTCGCAGCTTTAGATGCGCTAAATCAATTTCATGGTAATCCACTCGATAAGACACAGTTGCTTGCACTGATGGGAGAAATGGAAGGGAAGATATCTGGTGGAGTCCACTATGATAATGTCGCTCCATGCTTCTTAGGTGGTGTGCAGTTAATGTTGGAAGAGCTTGGTATTATCAGTCAAGAAGTTCCTTGTTTTGATAACTGGTATTGGGTCATGGCTTACCCAGGTATTAAAGTTTCAACCGCCGAAGCTCGTGAAATTTTACCATCTCAATATCGTCGTCAAGATATTATTGCTCATGGTCGCCATTTGGCAGGGTTTGTTCATGCTTGTCATTCGAATCAGCCAGAGCTGGCGGTAAAAATGATGAAAGATGTTGTCGCTGAGCCATATCGAGAAAAGTTATTACCAAACTTTTCTCAGGCGAGGCAGTATGCTGCGACAGCGGGAGCTTTAGCAACAGGTATATCAGGCAGTGGCCCGACACTGTTTAGTGTTTGTAAAGACAAAGATGTTGCCGAGCGAGTGGCTCGGTGGCTAGAACAAAATTACGTACAAAATAAAGAAGGATTCGTTCATATTTGTCAGCTAGACAAGCAGGGATCCAAAGTTACAGGAAGTGAGCTATGAAGCTTTACAATATTAAAGAAAATGATCAGAAAGTCTCTTTTGCTCAAGCTGTTCGTCAAGGCTTGGGGCGTAATCAAGGCTTATTTTTTCCTCAAGAATTACCAACGTTTGATGATATTGATTCGTTATTAGCTGAAGATTTCATATCTCGTAGTACTAAGATACTGTCTGCGTTGATTGGTGATGAGCTATCTCAAGAAACAGTTAATGCCATGGTTGATGCTGCTTTTCAGTTCCCAGCACCGATTAAGGGTGTAAGCGATGATGTTTATGCATTGGAGCTATTTCATGGCCCTACACTTGCTTTTAAAGATTTTGGTGGCCGTTTTATGGCTCAATCTCTGGCAACGGTCTCAGATGGCGGTAAGATCACTATCTTAACGGCTACATCTGGTGATACTGGTGCTGCTGTTGCGCATGCTTTTTATGGGATGGAAGACATCAATGTTGTCATTTTGTACCCGAAAGGAAAAATTAGCCCATTACAAGAAAAGCTATTTTGTACTTTGGGCAAGAATATTCACACTGTGGCAATTAATGGTGACTTTGATGACTGTCAAGCACTCGTTAAACAGGCGTTCGATGATGCAAAACTGCGTGATGATATAGGTTTGAACTCTGCAAACTCAATTAATATCAGTCGATTAATGGCGCAAATCTGTTATTACTTTGAAGCCGCTGCACAAATGAGTAAAGAGCAGCGTGAAAACCTAGTTGTGTCAGTTCCAAGCGGTAACTTCGGTAACTTAACTGCCGGGCTTTTGGCAAAGGCATTGGGATTACCGATAAAACGTTTTATCGCCGCGACTAATATCAATGATACTGTGCCTCGATACCTAGAAACTGGGCAATGGGAGCCTAAAGCCACAATTGCTACCACATCAAATGCAATGGATGTGAGTCAGCCAAATAACTGGCCGCGTATTGAAGAGCTTTGTCGCGTTAAAAAGTGGGGGTTAGCAACGCTTGGTAAAGGGGCCGTTACTGATGCACAAAGTGCTGAGACAGTACAAGAGCTTTATGAGAAAGGCTATCTTTGCGAACCTCACGGTGCAATAGCTTACCGCGTGCTGAGTGAGCAGTTACAAGAAGGCGAAACAGGGCTTTTCTTATGCACGGCGCACCCAGCTAAGTTTAAGGAAGTGGTTGATGATATCTTGGGAACAGATATTGACCTTCCAGGTCCATTAGCAAAACATGCCGCAATGGAGCTACTCTCAGAAGATTTAGCAAATGACTTTGAATTGCTTAAAGATGTTTTGTATCATGTGACAAAGCAATAATGTAAAAAGAAAAGGTCACTTCGGTGACCTTTTTAATGCGAGTTTTTTATCTGCTGCAGCTCATTTTTTCAAAGTTTCAAAATGAGTGCACACTTGCTCAATGGCTTTGAGGGTTCTTGGTGTGGGTCTACTTAGCCAGTCTGAATTGATAGACCAGATATGATGGTTTTGCACCGCTTTCATTTGTGTCTTCCACTTTGCCCATAAAGAGGTGGCAGAGGAAGATTGTGATGCGAATATCACATCAGGGTTTTTCAAAATAACCTGCTCTTTACCCACTTGTGGGTATGGAACAGGGCTATTCTCAAATACATTGACGCCACCACAAAATGAAAAAACTTCGCTCGGCCAGTGATTTTTGGCGACGGTCATAAGTGGTTGCTCACTCAGTTGATAGAAATAGCGAATAGGAGTGTCCACTTGGTATTTTTGTCTCATCTCGGACAGCTGCTGCCTAAAGCTTTTTGCAGCCTGCTGGCCAATATCAGGATCAGGGGCGTATAAACTGAGTTTTTCAAGGTAATTGGCAATATCTTCTAGCGACTGGATATTAATAGGGTAAATATTGATATTAAATGCTTTAAGTTTGTCTATTTCTTTAGCTGGATTACCTCCTGGCCAGGTGACCACAAGATCTGGTTTAAGCGTAATAATGCGTTCTAATTTAAGGCCTTGATGATTTGATACAGTTTCAATCTGCTTTGCCTGTGGTGGGTAATCGCTGTATTCACTTACAGCAACCAGTTTATCTCCAAGGCCCGCAGCGTATAATAGCTCTGTGATGTGAGGAGCCAAACTTATTACGCGTTCAACGGGTGCTGCGAATAAATTTGTCGTGAAAAGAATGAATAATAAAATTAGGCGCTGAAACAGCATTTAAATTCCTTGATATATGGCGACCATGATAACGCTTTGCAGTACTATCCAAGCAAACATTCGCCATGCGAGCAAACGTTGCACTTGAGCAATATGAATCGCAGACGGAGCAATCCTGCCGCCAAGTTTACTCCGAACCGCTTTACTTCCATCGTACATTGCAGGGCCACCTAAAGAGAGCTGTTGTTTTGCTCCGACGGAAACAAGTAACCACGCAGGGCCTGGTAGTGGCCATGTGTTTGCTTGTGATTTGAGAAGGGCAAAGACCTCTCGAGTTCTTCCACCAATAGCGATCATCAGAGCAAAAAGGCGCAGTGGAACATAATCTAAGATGGCAACCAAACGAATAACAGGAACGCCAAAAGGAGAAAACCGTTTACGTGATGGAGACCAGGCTCTGGCTAGCTCAACGGTCATACGATAAAGAAAAGCGCCTATACCTCCGGCTAACGCATACCAAAAAAGTACCGCAACAACATTTCTTCCATAAGACATGATAAGGGTTTCTGCTCCTGCTTTACCCAACCCCATTAATGACAATGACCGAGTAGAACGATTAACGATCGGAGTCAGAAGCATTTTGGCATGTTCTTTATCTTCTCTTGCCAAAGCCAGCACAAATTGGTTGGTGAATTTATCGGTATTGCGCCAATCAATTGCGAGTAGCAGCAGAGCCAAATCAAATAATTGGGCTTGCCATACCAGTGGCTTAAGTGCGATAAGAAGAGCAAGCATGGGGAGAGTCATAAGTAGCATTGCTAACGTACCAGATACCATGCTTTGTGAATAACTTGAGTTAGTATTGACCTTATCAGCGAGCTGCTCTGCAAATTTATGCCATAGAATCGCTGGGTGAGCTTCGCGTGGAAAAGGAAGGATAAGATGAAACAGTAAAGCGCCCCACAATACGAGTAAGGCGCCATTTGAGTAGAGCTGATTAAAGAGAGTTTCCACGTTCATCAGCACTTCCGTTACTATTATGCCTTGAGCAGATTGACCATGTTAAATACCATTTCAGACGAGCTTTTTGCTGCTAAAGGTAGGAACTCATCAAAACTCATAGGAGATTCTTTATCTGCAACATCAGAAATTGCGCGAACAACCACGAAAGGTACTTTGAATTGATGACAAACCTGAGCAATTGCAGACGCTTCCATTTCTACAGCGACCACAGATGGGAAGTGCTGACGGATAAAGGCTTGTTTTTCGCTAGAGCAGACAAAGGTATCACCTGTACAAATGAGCCCGCGAACAGCATGTTTGCCTTCCATTTGAGACAAAGCTTTCTCTGCTGCATCCATTAATTTCGAGTCTGCGGAAAAAGCTGCTGGTTGGCCTGCCATTTGGCCCATTTCGTAGCCAAAAGCAGTGACGTCGGCATCATGATGGCGAACCTCTGTAGAAATAACTACGTCGCCTAAGCTCAAGGATGAATCAAAGCCTCCAGCGGAGCCTGTGTTGATTACAATATCTGGCTGATATTCGTCTAGAAGAATCGTCGTTCCAATTGCAGCAGCAACTTTGCCAATACCAGACTGGAGAAGAACCACATCTACGCCATCAAGTTGACCTGAGAAAAATGTACAGCCTGCTTTAGATGCTTGTGTCATGTTTGTGATTGCTTGCTTAAGAAGAGTAACTTCTTGCTCCATTGCACCTATGATGCCAATTTTCATGCGGATTCCTGTTATTTCAGAAAGATAGGATATGTTGCACTAAGTGTAACAGAAATGCGGCAGATAGGAATGAAGAGTGAATCGAACCTATAGCTAGTTAGACTTTGTGTCGTTGGTTTGTGAATGATGATAATGCGGTTCTGTGGTAAGCTTTAGAGCGTTAAGTTAAAATATTAACAATTTACATTTACTATTCTAACTCTAAATGTTTAAAGGTTGTCACCTTCCTTCTGAGGTAATTCTCTAAACCCTTGGTTACTATCTTGTTTACAAGCTCAGTGATCGAGATATTAAATAGATACAACTCGAGCGTGGAGTAGAAATTGATCATTAAATCATCATTCGTTGGGGTGTCAATTTGACATGTAGGGCGAGAGCACGGTGGATAGATTTAATGCCCCCGCAGGATAGTCGCTTCTGGATATGAGTCAGCTCGTCATGAATCAACTTTGTGAAAGAACCACTTGCTATACGTTTAAAAAACCAATGTTTCGCTACTAATCAATTGAATTATCATATAAATAATAACAAATGATGCTATTTTATTTATAATCCAAACTTTGGTCTTTAAAAAATCACTAAACTTTTGTACTTGAAATATAATCCCGACAAAACCATACCATATAAAACTGATGCTGAAGGTTATTATGGGAAATAAAATTGTCATTTGGAGGTGATGAGCTGTGTTCATACTTATAGTCACTGCGCTTGTGATAAAAAGTATCGCTTTAATATTGGAAATTTGTATCATAAAACTAGATATAAAACTCGCTTCCTTATTTATATCAGTTGGGCTTTTTTGGCTTGAGACTAGAAGTTTATATGCCACAAATGTTAAATAGATACAGCCAGTAATAGTAATTATTGTTCTTACTCTAGGTTCTGATAGAAATGAACCGAGCCCTAACGAACCTACTGTAGAAATAAATAAATTTGCTATAGCTAAACCGAATACTACTTTAAAGATGCTCCACTTTGAACCATTTATTGAATGTGTGGCAGTATGAACAAAACCAGGGCCTGGGCTCATGATTCCCAAAGAAACTAGAAGTGCATAGCTAGTCATCATAGGTAACTATCCTCTTTATTAACCTTCTATAAACTTAACATCTTGTGAATTATTAAACTTATAGCTTATATCAGGTAAGTTACAGGTAAGTAATTTCTTCCTGTGACAGAAAGACAGTTTGTTAATTGATTGACTAATATCAACGAAACCACCAACCCCGAAAAATTTTTTTCCTAAACTTGCCACGTGTATATTACCATGAGAATCCAAATCCCCAACACCCAATACAGCATGGTCAATTTCTCCATTCCATATTTTTTTAAATATTTGTTTTTGTGACATCACTGGCTTTCCGTTGCTACATAGGCCAAATCCATCACCATCATACAAAATCTCTCCCGTCATCCCTGATTCAACAAAAATATTGAATTTTTTTTCTGTATATAAACTTTGTATACGGTTTATCGCAGGAACAGGTAGCCCTATTCCCACGATTAGAGTCTCATTGTGTCTTATACGTTCATGAAGTGCGTTTGCTATATGATGCGAGACCTCACATTTTCTGGTAAGATTCTGTGAAAACTGGTGGTATCTCGAAGGAACAAACCCCACTTTATGAAGACCGCTAGGTGGGGAAAAAACCGCATCAAAGAGATCTAGGCTACAAGTAATTTTTGGATTATTGATAACTGTATTAGGTGTCTGTATGACTACCTTCGCTCCTCTTTTTCTCGCTGATCTAATACATAACTCTATGTCTAAGTTTATTGGATCAGTTTCCAATACGACAGAACTACCCTCTGTCATACCTGAACCCCTAATAAGTATTAAGTCACTTTCAGGTAGACTGTACTCAATTTCAGTCCCTATTCTTTTCGAAATATTAAGTTGGCCTAGATAATTTGAGTTTACTAACGTCCCCTTGTTACTTGGGTCAAGAAACGTATCAGCACCAATACGGGTTCGGATACTACGTTTTTCTTCAGTTAAGAGGACGCTCGATACGCCTTGTGGTATATTGTGGACTTCTATACTATTGGTTTCTAGAGCAAGATTCACACAATCTACTGTACCAAAAAAACCACCCACAACCCAGTCAACATTGTTCGAGTTTATTAACGTATTGAATCCACCAAACCATCCATTACCGGGTAAAGACGAAGCAATAAAGCCATACTTTTGGGGCGAATTTCCATTCCAACTTGCTGCACTCAGAAGGTTTATGAGATATTCGGGAGATATAGCGCTTCCGAAAGACACAATATCCACAACGTGAACGCCTTTAAGTAGTTTTCTAAATCTATACACATCGGTGTTATTCATATTAGATATGTCCATGTTGCATGAGAATGTTATCTACAATGATCGAGGCGTCCCGAACGGTTAATGACGTCGCTTCAGTAAAGAAACGACTACCATTCGTCAATGGTCCCAAACAATAAATATTTCTAGAATCGATAACTTTACAGTTATTATCGACGTTAACACCAGTGATATCATGTTTAGGAAGCTTGCTAAAAGTTAAAAACGGAGTTGTTTTTGTGGTATTAAAAGCTAAGAATTCATTTCCAGTACTAGGTTCACCGGAATAATATCCCTTTGATATTTTGAGCTGTTTATTGTTGATTAAATTCCAAACTTTTCGAGCATTCTTTAATGGGAACATAGCTCTATTTTCAATAATCCGGGATTTCATCTTATGGATCAACAGCTGTTCTTTCTTTCGAAGGCTTTGATACACCTTACAATAACTAGGGGTTGAAGAGTATATCACTTTCTGCCATTCTGGAATATTCGATTCACAATATCTTATTTCATCAATAAGACTAAATTTTTCATCGTAGATAATACTTTTTTCAATGTCATCTTTTAATAGACCATTAAAGTTTTTAATAATATTACTTAACCCAAAGTTGCCTGGTGAAAAACCTTCAAATAGAGAGCCTTCTCCTGATTTGAACTGGCTGCGTACACGCGGAAACCTACCTGAATAAGATACACACTCAATTGATGAGTTAGGATGCATTGAATGAGCGTATAATATTAGGTCTATGGCTGTTAGGCCCGACCCATATATTTTTATCGGTCGAGAACTGTCACAGCTTTGAATGGCAGAGAAAAGACGATCGTTAAGTAAATCACTTCCGAACCCGATACTGACTATTGTTGTATCGACGTTATACTTTTTTCCATCCGACACTATTTTGCCAGCATTATCTATATAATCCGCCTTTTCGATTAACTCTAAAACACAGGAACTATTTTCTAATTGTAAGAATAAATTTTCTTTTACATCTTGTAGATATTTTCCATATACAGATCTAGGGATATAATCGTCATCCGAGAAAAAATAGTTATGGGATTGAAGCCATTTCTGTACTGATATGATCTCGTCAAACTGGGTTAATGAATCTAGCCTTGTATTCATGATGAAAAAGTCGGGAGCTTTTTTATATGCATAACCTACTTGCGAATGATCCTCGCTGAAGATATATATTTTCAGATTACATACATTATGTTTACACAAACTTTTTAGGATAGCGATACACCCAGCCCCGCTCCCTATAATACCGATAGTGTTCATTTTAGTCGTCTCTATAGGCCAGCTGAGAAATAGCGTTCTGATTGACTAGCAGCGACAGTAAGAATTTTCTTGCCCTCATTCTCAGGACGTTGTGCATAGTGAATCGCACAAGCTATGGATGCACCTGAGGAAAATCCTAATAGTAACCCCTCATTCTTAATGATGTCTCTTGTCGTCTGTTGAGCAATATCTTCATTAACCACGAATACTTCATCGATCACATTTCTATCAACAGTTGCTGCAATAATTCCGGGGCCAATTCCTAGGATTCCATGATCTGAGTTAACTTGGTCTAAAGGTGTATTACCACTCAGTACTGCTGCCTGCGTTGGTTCAACCGCTACAACCTTTACATTATCGTTGTGTAGTTTGAGCGTATTTCCTATTCCATTACAGTGTCCTCCTGTACCTATACCGGCTATAAAGATATCAGGTGTGCCATGAAAAAAATCGATGATCTCTCTACCAGTTTGTTTATGAGCATTGGGGTTAGCTAAATTATTTCCTTGGTCTATGAGGTAGTGGTTTTCTTTATGTGAAAGTTCTTTAGCTTTGTTAACAGCACCAGAATAGTTAAGATCCTTAGGCGTCAAAACGACTTCAGCACCCAGCATGCTTAATATTTTCTTACGCTCTTCAGATACATACTCTGGCATTACTATAATGAGCTTCAAACCCATAGAAGCACATATACCAGCAAGAGAAATACCAGTATTTCCAGTAGTCGCCTCCACTATTATGGTATTTTCATTAATTTTTCCTTCCGATATTCCGGAGTCAACCATTGATTTTGCGGCTCTATCTTTAATTGACCCCCATGGATTTAAGAATTCTAACTTGACATAAATATCTGCAAACAATGAGTCAGAAGTTTTTTCCAACTTCACTATTGGAGTATTCCCTACACAATCTTGTAAAAACATAGCTTTCCTTAATTCATACAGATAAAGACTTAGACCCAAATAATGCATTTACTTATGAGTACTTTTGGATAATCGCTTTGGCCTAATTTACTTGATAAAAAACAACTCAATCATATGTGATCTGTTTCATAAATGGTTGATATTATAAAAATAAATATCAATATGTCAATAAAAATTAAAAAATAATTATTAACATATTACTTTAGAAATTAGCCTTCATAAAGTTTGGATTACTATTTGGGTGTAAATATAGAAAAATCTCATAAGAGCCAATAAGATAAGTAGCTTTTAAAACTCGTTAATTTGGGTAAGTAAGTTAATTGCCTTTTAGTCAATTACAGGTCTCTTCTCCAATCTAATTAAAAATCTTTTCCATTTGATACCAAATCTAGTTTTCAGGTAATTATTCTCTCGGAGCTATCCTGTAAACATATTTCCCATATTCATAGAAAGCCCTAACTTTCAGAAACTGTTACTACATTATTTATTAAGTTGAAACTGGCAGTGGAGGAAAATTCATACCCTTTGAACAGTGTTCTGTTTGCACTAAAGTCAGTAGAAGCACCTAGTTAAATAATCATATCTCTGATATTAATTCCGTCTCACATTTCTTTATCTTAATGGTACTAATATTATATAACTTGATCTGTTCCATAACTGATATCCTGCAGCCTCCAGTATATCCAAGCAACTTTCTTACGTTACATACTTCTACAGCGTTATTAAGACATTTATGGTTCTGTGGCAAACGCTAGAGCGTTAAGTTAGAATCTGAACAATTTACATTTACCACTCTAGCTCTTAATGTTTAGAGGTTGTCACTTTCCTTCTGAAGCCATTCTCGAAACCGTTCGTTGCTATCTTGCTTACAAGCTCAATTATCACGATATTGAATAGATATACTTGAGTGTAGATTAGCGTTTGATCATGCAACCATTATTCGTTGAGGCATCAAATTTACATCCATCCTAGAGTATATTCTTGGACGTAAGAAAAAGCGGTAGCATGCTCTTGGCGAATGGATGAACCCTACATCAAAGTAGAGTAGCTATATTACTACCGAAGCGTCGACAAACAAGGCGATGTCCTTGATTACTACTTTAGTAAAAGTTGGGATGAAGCGGTCTGTAAAGCCTTTCTCAATAGTGCTATCGCTCAAGCTTAACTCAGAAAGTGGCGATTGAGAGGAGTAGTATGATCATGTTGCACTGTATGCATCGATGTTAAGCCCTCGCAGGATAGTCGCGTCTGGAGATGAGTCTGCTTGTCTTCAATAAACTTTGCGACAGAACTGAAAGTGATAGAGTAGATTATGAATTTTATATTGCTTAAGCAGAGCCTATCGCCTATAATCCGCGCTTCTCGTGTCGGCTGAATCAGAGATTGGCTGGCACAATGTTTAACTTACTCTTATTAGGAGAGAATTATGTCTCTGAATGCAGAAACTAAAGCAGCAATCGTTGCTGACTACGCACGTGGCGAAGGCGACACAGGTTCACCAGAAGTTCAAGTAGCTCTACTTACTGCTTCTATTAACCACCTACAAGGTCACTTCAAAGCACACAAAGGCGATCACCACAGCCGTCGTGGTCTGCTACGTATGGTTTCTCGTCGTCGTAAGCTTCTAGACTACCTAAAAGGTAAAGATCTAGATCGTTACCATGACCTAATCAAGCGTCTAGGCCTACGTCGCTAATTTAGCGATTGCATAGAGCAGTTTGTCGAAAAAGGGGCTTTTGCCCCTTTTTTGTTGGCTAAATTTAGCCAAATCAAATTTAACTCGTTATACTACGCACGCGCGTTCTCATATTGTATGAGTTCGTCAAGGTATAGCTCATTACATTACAGTCAACCTCGTCGACCAAAAGGTCGCGGCTATTATAAATGTCACTACTGCCCCCCTATTTGCTGGCGTCAAGATAGTGCATTTTTACTAGTCGCGATTTGTAGTGTCTTGAGTGTCATTTAACACACTCTGAGAGTCACTTTGGAATTCTCAGAATCAAGGAATAACAATGTTCGAAAAACCAGTTGTTAAAACGTTTCAATACGGTAATCACACCGTTACTCTAGAAACTGGCGTTATTGCTCGTCAAGCGACCGCAGCAGTGATGGTTACTATGGATGATACAGCCGTATTTGTATCGGTTGTAGGTAAAAAAGAAGCGGTAGAAGGTCAAGACTTCTTCCCTCTAACTGTTAACTATCAAGAACGCACATATGCTGCGGGTAAAATTCCTGGTGGTTTCTTTAAACGTGAAGGTCGCCCTTCAGAAGGCGAAACTCTGACGGCACGCCTAATCGACCGTCCAATTCGCCCACTTTTCCCTGATGCATTTAAAAATGAAGTGCAAGTTATCGCGACAGTTGTATCGGTAAACCCTGATGTTCAGCCAGATATCGTAACAATGATCGGTACGTCAGCAGCACTAGCTATCTCTGGTATCCCGTTCAACGGTCCTATCGGAGCTGCACGTGTTGGCCACATCGACGGTCAACTTGTTCTTAACCCAAGCAATACTGAACTAGAAACGTCTAAGTTAGACCTAGTTGTTGCCGGTACTGAATCAGCAGTTCTCATGGTTGAGTCAGAAGCGGACAATCTAACTGAAGAAGAAATGCTATCTGCGGTGGTTTATGGTCACGACCAACAGCAAGCGGTTATCAAAGCAATTAACGAGTTTAAAGCTGAAGTTGCTACGCCTGCTTGGGATTGGGTTGCTCCTGAAGAGAACACTGCACTTAACACTAAGATTGCTGAACTTGCAGAAGCGAAGCTTGTTGAAGCTTACCAAATCACTGAAAAAATGGCGCGTTACGATCGTATCCACGAGATTGCTGCCGAAGTTAACGAAGTGCTGCTTGCTGAAGATCCAGAAGCAAATACAAAAGAAATTCACACTATCTTCCATGATCTAGAGAAGACAGTAGTGCGTCGCAGCATCATAGCTGGTAACCCACGTATCGACGGTCGTGAAAAAGATATGGTTCGTGCGCTAGACGTACGTACTGGCGTTCTTCCACGTACCCACGGTTCATCATTATTCACTCGCGGTGAAACTCAGGCGCTTGTAACTGCAACTCTTGGTACGCAGCGCGATGCACAAATCATCGACGAGCTAACGGGTGAACGTAAAGATCACTTCTTACTACACTATAACTTCCCTCCATACTGTGTTGGTGAAACAGGTTTTGTTGGTTCTCCGAAGCGTCGTGAAATCGGCCACGGTAAACTTGCTAAGCGTGGTATCGCAGCAGTTATGCCGTCTGTAGAAGAGTTCCCATACACGGTACGTGTTGTATCAGAAATCACAGAATCTAACGGTTCTTCTTCAATGGCTTCTGTATGTGGTACGTCTCTAGCACTTATGGATGCTGGTGTGCCAATCAAGTCTTCTGTTGCTGGTATCGCAATGGGTCTTGTTAAAGAGGGTGACGATTTTGTCGTTCTTTCTGATATCCTAGGCGACGAAGATCACCTAGGTGACATGGACTTTAAAGTAGCAGGTACGAACACAGGTATTACTGCACTTCAAATGGACATCAAGATCGAAGGTATCACTAAAGAGATCATGCAAATTGCGCTTAACCAAGCCCAAGGCGCGCGTAAGCACATTTTGTCTGTGATGGATGAAGCTATCTCTGACGCTCGTGAAGACATCTCTGAATTTGCACCTCGTATCCATACGATGAAGATTAGCGCTGAAAAGATCAAAGATGTGATAGGTAAAGGTGGCGCTGTTATTCGTTCTCTAACCGAAGAGACGGGTACAACTATCGAAATTGAAGATGATGGCACGATCAAGATTGCCGCAACAGAAGGTACTGCAGCTAAAGAGGCGATTCGTCGTATCGAAGAAATCACCGCTGAAGTTGAAGTTGGCCGTATTTACTTGGGTAAGGTTGCTCGCCTAGCTGATTTTGGTGCATTTGTGACTATTCTACCTGGTAAAGATGGTCTGGTTCATATTTCTCAAATTGCAGAGAAGCGTGTAGAAAAAGTTTCTGACTACCTAACTGAAGGTCAAGAAGTTCAGGTTAAAGTGCTTGAAATTGATCGCCAAGGTCGTGTGCGTTTAAGTATGAAAGAAGCAGTTGAAAAGCCAGCTGAGGAAGCAGTAGCAGATAAGCCATCTGTTGATGCCGAGTAAGTGGCTAATTTGACCTAAAGCATGGTATAAAGGGAGCATTGAGCTCCCTTTTTTATGTCTGTTAGGCAATCAGGATTTTAGCGATAGGAGTATTTATTTGTGAAATGGTTTCAAGCTGCCATATTAAGCATGACTTTGTTGGGTAATCTGGGTTGTTCCTCTTTGATTGATCGTCAACCCGATTGGGTATTACCTCCAATGGTGGAAGCTCTGCAACCAACATTACAGCAAGAAGTGCAAATCGCTAGATTGAGTCAATTACTGCAAAGGAATGACTTGCCGAATGAAACTCGAGCTAAGATGTATTTTGAAAGAGGGAGTTACTACGACAGTGTAGGCTTGAGAAACTTAGCAAGACTAGACTACGAACAGTCATTGGCTATTGTTCCTGCTCAGGCTGATTTATTTAATTTGCTCGGTGTTTATTTTACTGAAAATAGAAACTTTGATGCTGCGTATGATGCGTTTGATTCAGCGTTAGAGCTTGCACCAGAGAATGCGTATGCTGCTCGAAATAGGGCAATTGCTTTGTATTATGGTGATCGGTTTGAGCTAGCCTTAGAAGATATGCAAAAGCATTATGATCAAGATCCGAGTGACCCTTTCAGGGCTCTATGGCTGTATATCGTAAAGTCTGAGTTCTCCCCTGATGTTGCAAAACAAGAGCTTGAGCAACGTTATAAAAATAGTGACAGGCAATGGGGATGGTTTCTTGTTGCAATCATGCTAGATGAGGTGTCTGAGAAAGATGCCTTTAATGCAATATACAGTACGAGCAAAGATAGAACGGTTCGAGCGCAACGATTGACGGAAGCGTATTTTTATTTAGGTAAGCGTTATCAGGCAAAAGGAACTGAGCGTGATTTAGCCAAAGCCGTTTCTTTCTATAAATTAGCGATTTCTTTTAATGTTTTTGATTATGTAGAGCATCGCTACGCATTTCTTGAGTTGCAGGGAATCTATGAACAAATACAGAAAAGGGAGCCGTCTGGCTCAATGGATAAACAAGTATCTCGTTAACTCAACAATCATTTAAGTTTGAAGCCGCGGTCTAGTCAAGCTGCGGCTTTTTATTGCGAGAACACGCAAACCTACAAGTACATAACACAGGTATCAGACTGTGACCTAGAGTGATTCACGTCGTTGCTCCTGATTTTATACAATGGCTTTCTATGCAAATATCAATTCATCGCCAGTTTTTTAAATATACCTTTCCCACAGTATTAGCAATGCTAGTCTCAGGATTTTACCAAGTAGTAGATGGTATTTTTATAGGTCGTTTTGTTGGGGCTGATGGTTTAGCGGGAATTAACGTCGCATGGCCTGTAATTGGCTCTATTCTGGCTATAGGTATGATGGTTGGCGTAGGAACTGGGGCGCTGATTTCCATTCGTCAAGGTCAACAAGATAGTAAAGGAGCTAAACAGGTTCTTTCAACAGGGCTATTGTTGCTCGCTTTATTGATGCCAGTTATTGCCAGTGCTTTGTATTGGTTATCAGACGACTTTTTACGCTGGCAAGGAGTTGAAGAGCGCGTACTTGAATTGGGTTTGCAATATTTGGAGGTTCTTGTTCTGGCTTGCGTGTTTACACTGGGATCCATTGCTATGCCGTTTTTACTGCGTAATGATAATAGCCCTAGTCTTGCCACTTCTTTGATGATTACAGGTGCTCTACTTAATATTCTTTTTGACTATGTTTTCATCGCTTTTCTAGGTTGGGAATTAACCGGCGCTGCTATCGCGACAGGATTGGCTCAGATGTTTGTAAGCCTAGTCGGAGTGTTCTATTTTTTTTCCCATAAAGCGACATTGCGCCTACGCTTGTCAGAATTTAGCCCCAAGTTATATTTGGCACCCAAGATTGTTAGCATAGGTTTTGCGAGCTTTTTCATGTATGCCTATGGCGCACTTATGATTGCAGTTCACAATAGTCTTTTTTCTCATTATGGTGATCAAATGGTTATTGGGGCTTATGCAATCCTTGGCTATATTGTTACCGTTTATTACCTCATTGCTGAAGGAATCGCAAATGGTATGCAGCCTTTAGTCAGTTATAATCATGGGGCAAATGACCAAGAAAATGTCAGAAAATTACTGAAAATGGCAATAATAAGTACCGTAGCGATTGGGCTTGGATCTGTGTGCTTGTTGAATGTATTTCCTAAAGAATTTGTATCAGTATTTAATCACACTAATGAATTATTGATTGAAAATGCGATTATCGGCATTCGCTTACACTTGTTTGCGCTAGCATTTGATGGCTTTCTTGTTGTCGTTGCAGCTTATTACCAAGCGATTAATAAAGGGTCAAAAGCGATGTTTGTTACCGTGGGTAATATGCTCATTCAATTACCATTCTTGTATATAATGCCTAAGTTAATCGGTATGACAGGTATATGGATAGCTTACCCTTTGTCGAATATAACTTTAAGTTTGTTTGTTGTTGTTATGTTAGCTAAGGATGTACGTGACGATAGAACTCGACGGAAAGAGCAATTTTTATCACAGTAATCTTCTTACTAACTGGGTAAGTTTAAATGATCTTGATGATGATTTTTTATTCATTAAATTTATATTTAAATTCAATTTAAAGTTATATAAACGAGTAATAATATTGTTTTTACGATTCATAAGAGAACGCCATATTTAAAAAAACATACCATTCAAAGGCTTATAAATAACTTGGCTCAATATCTCGTTTTGTGGGGATTTATTGATTTTTTTATTTTTTAAATGGCAAAGAATTTTCTTTAAATTATATAATTAACTCACTAGTCTTAATCTTGAGACAGATTATCTAGAAGAGTCTCGATAATGTAACCTTGTGTCAGCGTGTTTTCGGGAACACACAATTATAATTCAAAAAAATAAAAGGGATGTATTGCATGGCTAGTCAATTCCGAATGGACTCCATTCCTGGTTCACTTATTGTTGTAGGCGGGACATATGAACCATGGTTATCAGTCCTAGAGCAGGTCGGATGGTACTGTACTCAGTGTGCAGATTTGCGTAAAGCAGATTCATTATTTAGTGAGACAGGGCCTTGTATTGGTATCGTTGATTTGAGTCATGATGAATTTAGTCTCAATGGTATCGCCAACTTAGTAAGTAATCATAAGCAAGTCCGTTGGCTAGCATTTATCAGAGAATCTCAGCTAAGCTCAGATACTATCTGCCAATTCATTGTTAACTTTTGTATCGACTTTTTTACTGCACCTATACCCGATGCTCAATTGTTGAGTACCATTGGGCATCAGCTTGGTATGTTAAAGCTAGAGAAGAAAGTGTGGCCTTATTACGGAAGCAATGACAATATGGGGCTAATTGGTAACTCTATTCCACTTAAGCGTCTGCGGGATCAGATAAAACGCATCGGGCCGACAGATGTCAGTATTTTGATTTACGGTGAAAGTGGTACGGGCAAAGAAACCGTTGCTAGAGCAGTGCATAAAACATCATCTCGTTCGCAGAGAGAGTTTATTTCGGTAAACTGCCGTGCCATGTCTGAAAGAAGATTAGAAAGTGATCTTTTTGGCATTAATCGAGATGATTTATCTGAACCATCTATCCTAGAGAAAGCGGATGGAGGAACGATTCTACTTAATGATATTTTGACTTTGCCTCATTCTCAGCAACTAAATCTACTACGATTTTTGCAGGAAGGTACCATAGATACGGAGGAAGGAACAAAAGAGGTAGATGTTCGTATTTTGGCTGCAAATTCTGGTGATATTGAAAAGGCGCTAATGGATGGTAACTTTAATGATGAGTTATATCATTACATCAATGTATTACGTATAAATGTACCAAGCTTGAAAGAGAGAGCTGGTGATATTGCCATTTTGGCTCGTCATTTTCTCCAAGAATATTCTAAAGAATATAACGCTCAGGCAAGGAGTTTTACTGAAGAAGCGGTTCGTGATCTAACTCGATACCATTGGCCTGGCAATGTTCGTGAGTTGATGAATCAGATAAAACGCATTGTTCTCATGTCGGATACTGTGATGTTGGATGAGCAGCATTTAGATCTGCCAAAGCGAAGTGAAGTGAAGCGCAGTTTGAAGAGTATACGCGAAAGCAGTGAAAGAGATGCGCTGCTGCTGGTATTGGAATCACATTCGGGACAAGTTGCAATGGCAGCTAAGGAACTCGGTGTTTCTCGCGCAACTATGTATAGACTACTCAACAAGCACAATCTGATTGCTGATATTACTAGTTAGGTTTAATCGGGTATGACCACATATTTCATATGTGTGGTCATATTGTAATAGGTTAGCACGAGTAATAGCAGATAAACGGCTATAATTACTTTTCCTAAGTTAAATATGGTGTTCTATTTATTTTCTCATGGCTAATATCAGATTAATAATCCTTATTATAAATTATCGACAGAAATAAATTGATATATGTTTCTGTATGTATATAATCATCATGTGATCTAAAAGATCATACCTATCTTATATGGATTAATAATTTACTTGGAGGCAAAGAATGACACATTTTAAATTTGTACCATCTCACAATGCTTCTGCTTGTGAATCTTTCTTTATCTCAGACAAAAGCATCACATCTGGTGCCTGTGATTTTAAGAGTAGAAAAGTAATTTAATTAATCCGTGCCTGTTTATTTTAATTGGCTGCGGAGAAAGCAGCGAATTAAAATAAAGCCTATCTTTGGTTAGATCGTTAACTTTCCCCAGCCGCACCGACTGGAGAATCATTATGAGTCATTCTGTTTATTTAAAGCTTGCTATTTTTTTAGTTAAAATCGATTTACGCCGTGAAGAAAGACAGTGGAAGCGCCGAGTTCGTCGTGCTGCATTTCAAATCCCTTTTACTAATGAGCACCTTATGCGTGATATAGGTTTAGAAAAAGGTGGCCGTTGCATTGGAGATACTGTCCCTGATGATGTGAAAACCGAACGCCGTATTCGCCACCTTCGACGAGTGCTCTCTTCGCGAATACCGACGTAATTTATCGGGCCAATTGACTCTCGATTGGCCCTGGTCTGTCGCAAGCTGGATAAGCTAACGGATTTTTATGTTTAGGGACACGGGTTAGAGTAAGTTATTCCTATTTCTTGAAGATCGTTAAGTAGCTCCTCACTGAGCTCAATGTCTAGGCTATCAATGTTCGATTTTAGTTGTTCTAAGTTGGTCGCACCTATTATGGTAGAAGCAACGAATGGACGTTGATTAACAAATGCTAATGCCATTTGGGCTGGAGTTAAGCCATGATCCCTTGCTAAGCTCACATACGCCTCTGTCGCTTGAATGCCTTGAGGTGTAAAATAACGCACAAAACGCTCAAATAAAGAGCACCTCGCTCCTTTTGGGCGAGTATTATTTAGGTACTTACCACTCAAGCACCCGAAAGCAAGCGGTGAATATGCTAACAGCTTTACACCTTCATAATGACTAATTTCTGATAACCCCACCTCAAAGCTTCTGTTAAGAAGATTATATGGATTTTGGATAGAAACAATACGTGGGAGCTCATGTTTTTCTGCTAAGCGGAGTAGTGTCATTACCCCCCATGGAGTTTCATTGGATACGCCGATGTAACGTATTTTTCCTGCCTGAACAAGACCGGCGAGACTGTCTAAAGTTTCGATTAAAGTTACATCTTCTTGTTGATCTGGATAGGGGTAATTGAGTTGGCCGAAACAATTTGTACGTCTCTGTGGCCAATGAAGTTGGTAGAGGTCGATGTGATCGGTTTGTAGTCGTTTTAAACTATCATCGATCGCTTGGTGAATATTGCGTCGATCTAGACTCATATTGTCGCGAATATAGGGTATATTTCTTGGGCCTGCAACTTTGGTGGCTAGTATGACTTTTTCTCGTTTCCCTGACTTTTTTAGCCAATTACCAATGTATGTTTCTGTTAACCCTTGGCTCTCAGAGCTGGATGGAACTGGGTACATTTCCGCAGTATCTATAAAATTTACCCCTCTCTCTAGTGCATAATCTAGCTGCTCAAATGCTTCTCTCTCTGAATTTTGTTCACCATAGGTCATAGTGCCAAGACATATCTGACTGATTTCAAGAGAGGAGTGAGGTAACTTGTTGTATTGCATAAACCTTCCTTACACTAATCGCTTTTATACCAATATAGGGTATCGAAGCGTTGGATGAAATCTATCTCGGTAACAATTTCGCAAAACTGTTAATGTTAACTAAAATCTAACATGGGGGTGAAGTATGCAAAAAAGTCAACTAGATAAATGGATCCACGGTCATCATAAAGATAACTATCAGCCGCCGAAAGTTTTTGTGATAGGGTGCTCTGATCTGTCTCACTATCTTCTTGCTGTTGAATATAAACACAGATTAGAGCCGATTAAAGAAAAGGATGAGCTTATTCATTTCGAATCTCTGGACATGGTTAGAGAAGCACTATTAAAGCTTGGGATTAATAAAGCATATCTGCGGCTGCACAATACCTATGATGAATGTGGTGCAGGCGATGGTCCATTATATTATGATGTTGAACTATCCCTAACAACGCATTAGAAAAAATGTTTTTCTAGGATGCTTGAAGTAAATTGTGTACGAAGGTAGAAACCGCGCGGTAAGGTCATAATCGGTTTCCCAGAAGCCCCATATGCCTCAGTCAAGACGCGGCTGTGAGCTGCTTTTGGTCTAAGTTGCAGAATTTGACCATGATGAGCGGTAATCTTTTCCACGTGACCAAGGACGATCATTTCCATTAACTCTTCCCAATCTGCTTTGAGTTGAGCGTTTTCTTCTTCATTCGGTGTCCATATTAGGGGCGTTCCAACTCGGCGGTCAGCGAGCGGTATTTCCCGCTCGCCCTCAACTGGGACCCATAGTACTCGAGAAAGCTTATTACATACGTGGCTAGTTTCCCAAGTTAGCCCTTGGATTCCCATCAATGGTGCCACACAGACGAAGGTTGTTTCTAATGGTTTACCTGTGTAACTAATAGGTATCGTTTTTAATTCGATTCCCAGGTGCTTAAAGTCTTGCTCAGCTTTGCTTCCTGCAGGCGCACCCAAGTGCCATTCTATGAGCTGGCCTACCCAGCCTTTGTCTTTTTTTAGGTTTGGTGGAACCGTCAGGTTGGCTTCTTGTGCCAATTCCTTAAAGCTAATACCTGCAACTTCCATTGCTCGTTGAAATAGTTCCTGCTCAGATTTCGGTTCAACTTTCATAGTGCTTTATTTGATCTTTCGTATGACTGTATTGTACCGGATTTATAGTTAAAAGTGCTTACCGTCGATCTTACTAGGTGAAAAGATCACTGTCAGTCAAGTTATCCACACACTATGTAGATACATAGGAAATCGCCAGTGGAGAGTGTATGAATAAACAGGTTTTTTTGATGATTTAGGGCTTGTATTTTACGAAAAACACGTATCTGACAAGATCTTTTTGTGGATAAACTAAACCCTGATGGATCTTTGACCGATCTAAGATTTAGTCGTGATTCTAGCTTTACTCTTTTTTTTGTAGGGGCTGTATTTATCATTAAGATTATGATTTTAATTTATTTTATTTCCTTGTTCGTCAAAAGGTTTAAATAGGAGCTTGAATCTTAAGAGTAAGCAATTCTCATTTTTTTGAATTCTTCACATACTTATACACAGAAAAGGTGAATAAATGTGGTGAGTCTCTCATTGTTATGTGAATAACTATCTATTAGAAGGATTTTTATTCATAAACTGTTTTGCACTGCATGTTTTATGTGTCAATTAGAAGAGGATGTTTGCTACATCTGGGGATATGTGGAAAAATCACAGTAATTAAGAATTTATTAGAGGTTGGCCAGTGATAGATGGCGATGGTTACCGCTTGAATGTCGGGATAGTAATTTGTAACAACCATGGTCAGGTCTTCTGGGCTAAACGATACGGGCAACATTCATGGCAATTTCCTCAAGGAGGAATTGATGATGGGGAAACTCCTGAGCAGGCAATGTATAGGGAGTTATACGAAGAGGTTGGTCTTACCAGTAAAGATGTCAAGATCGTCGCAACAAGTCGTCATTGGTTGAGATATAAGTTACCGAAAAGATTGGTTCGTTGGGACTCCAAGCCTGTCTGTATTGGACAAAAACAGAAATGGTTTCTTCTTCGTTTGGACTGTGATGAATCACGGATTAATATGCAGCGAGGAAATGCCCCTGAATTTGATGGTTGGCGGTGGGTAAGTTATTGGTACCCAGTCAGGCAAGTTGTGTCTTTTAAACGCGATGTTTATCGCAGGGCAATGAAAGAGTTTTCTTCGGTGGCTATGCCATTTAAGGAGCGTAAAGCGAAAGGTAAGCGTAAGCACAGAAGAGGGTAGACATGCTTTCTCAACTAAGGGACATTGTTGAACAGGTATCCAAATTAGAGGATATTCATCAGGCTTTAAAAGTTCTGGTTACGCAAACGTGCAGTGCGATGAAGACTGAATGCTGCACGGTTTACCTTGCCAATGAAGATATGCAGCGTTTAGAACTGATGGCCACAAAGGGGCTTAAGTTTAAGGGGAAAAAAATCCACATAAGCTTCAGTGAAGGGCTAGTTGGTCTAGTTAAGCGCAGTGCTGAACCGTTAAATCTTGCGGAAGCTTCGAAGCACCCTAATTTCAAATATTTTTCTCAGCTTGGTGAAAAAATCTACCATAGCTTTCTTGGCACTCCCATTATTTACCGAAGACAAGTGCTTGGCGTTTTAGTCGTGCAGCAAAAGCAACCCCGTCAATTTAATGAAATTGAAGAGTCATTTCTGGTAACGCTTGCTGCTCAGTTAGCGGTGATTATTGCTCATGCCCAAAGCCAAGGCCAATGGCGTCTAGAGAAAGGTCAAGATGATATTAGAGGTATTGCTGCCTCTTCTGGTGTTGCTATTGGTGAGTTTCGTTGGGACGACACCTTGGTTGATTTATCAGAGGTGTATCCTGCATCTACTCTAGATATCGAACATGAGCAAGAGGTATTACTGCTAGCGATTGAAGAAGCCCTGAGTGATTTTCGTAGAATGCGGAAAAAATTTGATGGTGAAATTAACAAAGATGCATTGGCTATTTTTGATCTGTTTACACATTTGCTCAATGACCCTATGCTTCGTAAGGATCTCAAAAGTCAGGTGCAAAAAGGAGACCGCGCGGATTGGGCATTGAGGCAAGTAGTCGAGAACTACTCTAATCGCTTTGCAAAAATGTCAGATGTATATATGCGTGAACGAGCTCAGGATGTCAAAGAACTTGGACAGCGCCTGCTTTTTTTTCTCCAGAATACTGAGAGATGCCAACCAGAATTTGAAAAACCTGTGATTTTGGTTGTTCGTGAGTTGACAGCAACATTGCTTGCGTCCGTACCGAGAAAAAAGTTACTTGCCGTCGTTGCTCTGGAAGGAGCGGCAAACTCTCATGCTGCAATATTATCTCGTGCTCTCGGGCTCCCGACTGTTATGGGGGTTACGTTAAACCTAAAGGAAATTAATGGCAAGAAGGGTATTGTAGACGGATACAGTGGCAAGTTATTTATTTCACCTAATGAGCAATTGCTGAGGGAATATCGTGAGTTGGTTGATGAAGAAGGAGAGCTTGCTACCTTGGTCAATCAAAAAGCCCTTGAACCTGCGCAAACTAAAGACAATGTACGTATCGAAATAATGCTCAATGCCGGACTTAGCGCTGACGCTAACATAGCAATAAATCAAGGTGTTGATGGCGTGGGCTTATATAGAACGGAAATTTCTTTTTTACTCCACCATCGTTTCCCATCCGAGGAGGAGCAGGTCCTTCAGTATAAATCGGTCCTTAACACTTACCCAGATAAACGTGTAGTAATGCGTACTCTGGATATAGGAGGGGACAAAGCATTACCTTATCTACCCATAGAGGAAGATAACCCTTTCCTAGGGTGGCGAGGTATCCGCTTTACGCTCGATCATCCAGATATTTTTCTAATGCAAATAAGAGCTATGATGAAAGCGAGTGTCAATCATCAAAATCTCAGTATTCTACTTCCTATGGTTTCAGGTACCCAAGAACTTGATAGTGCTTTAGAATTGATCGAGCGTGCTCATTTGGAACTGGCTAAGCAAGACAGTAGAATCGTTATGCCTGCCATTGGAGTCATGATTGAAGTTCCATCTATGATATATTTGTTGCCTCTTATCGCAGAGAAAGTCGATTTTGTATCAATTGGCACCAACGATCTTACCCAATACTTGCTGGCAGTCGATCGAAACAATGCTAGGGTGGCCGATGTTTATGAATCTATGCATCCATCTGTTGTGATGGCGCTAGAGCATATCCATCAAACATGTGAGCAACTCAAATTACCCGTGTGTATTTGTGGAGAATTGGCAGGCGATCCTATTGGTGCTCTGCTTATGGTTGGACTTGGATATCGAAGCTTGAGTATGAATACCTCAAACGTGGCAAAAATTAAATATTTACTGCGACACACAGACAGCCGTGAATTACAGGATCTCGCTACCCAAGCTTTGATGAAGCCATATGGTAACGAGATTTATACTATGATGAAAACCTTCTTTGATGTCAAAGGCTTCTCTGGCTTTATCCGCGCAGGAAAATAAAAAGGAACGATGTGAATATTGAATTTTTAGCTATGCTAGCCCTTCTTGGGGGATTTGTGGGGATAATGGCAGGGCTACTTGGTATTGGTGGTGGTTTAATTGTTGTACCCGCATTACTATTTCTTTTACCACTTGCCGGAATCGATGCTTCAATTAGTATGCAAATAGCGCTAGCCACTTCTCTTGCCTCAATTATAGTCACTTCAGCTTCTTCAGCTTTTAATCATTTTAAGCTCGGTAATGTCGATATTCATGTTGTTAAGTGGTTGATGCCTGGAGTTATGGTTGGTGGTTTTTTCGGAGCAAATATTGCCGAATGGCTACCAGCTGAATATTTGCCCAAGGTCTTTGGTTTTATTGTGTTAGGTTTGGCTATCCAAATGCTGTCCTCGATTAAAAGGCAGAGCACTAAAACCATGCCTGGCAACTTGGCGACTATCTCTATTGGTACTGGTATCGGTATGGTATCAAGTCTTGCAGGTATTGGCGGCGGCTCATTATCAGTTCCTTTTCTTAACCGTCATGGTGTGGAAATGCGCAAGGCTGTTGGTTCTTCATCAGTGTGCGGATGTTTTATTGCCATGGCAGGAATGATAGGTTTCATCTTGCATGGTTATAAGGCACAATCTCTGCCAATGTATAGTTTGGGCTATGTTTATTTACCTGCCCTTTTCGCGATTGCATCAGCGTCCATGTTGACGACACGTATTGGTGCTAAATTGGCGACTTCTTTACCGACTAATGCATTGAAAAAAATCTTTGCGGTGTTTTTGCTCTTTGTTGCGGGAACTATGCTGTGGTAACGAACTCTCATTTAATTATCTTAACACCAAAAGAGTGGTAGTTTTATGTCTCAAGGATTCCTTGAATTCCCCAATATCGATCCCGTTCTGATCTCACTTGGGCCTTTATCAATTCGTTGGTACGGTTTGATGTATTTAATTGGTTTTGCGTTTGCTCTCTGGTTGGCTAATAGGCGAGCAGACCAAGCTGATAGTGGTTGGACAAGGGAACAGGTTTCGGATCTCTTGTTTGCTGGATTCCTTGGGGTCGTCATCGGCGGTCGTATCGGGTATGTTGTATTCTACAACTTTGATCTCTTCCTACAAGATCCTCTTTACCTATTCAAAGTTTGGACTGGTGGCATGTCATTCCATGGTGGTTTGTTGGGTGTGATTAGCGCCATGTTCTGGTATGCCAAAAAGAATGGCCGTACGTTTTTCGGTGTTGCTGACTTTATCGCCCCACTGGTTCCTTTTGGTTTAGGTATGGGTAGACTTGGTAACTTTATGAACGGTGAGCTTTGGGGACGTGTAACGGATGTGCCATGGGCAATGGTTTTCCCTACGGGTGGGCCTCTACCTCGCCATCCTTCTCAGTTATATGAAATGGCCCTTGAAGGGGTTGTTTTGTTTCTGATCTTGAATTGGTTTATCAAAAAGCCGCGTCCACTTGGCGCCGTGTCTGGATTGTTTTTAGCGGGCTATGGTTCATTCCGTTTCTTAGTTGAATATGTTCGTGAACCCGATGCGCACTTAGGATTATTTGGCGGCTTTATATCCATGGGGCAAATTTTGTCATTACCTATGGTTATTGGCGGCATTTTCATGATGTTGTGGGCATATAAACGTGGCCACTATAAAGATGTGATCCCACAGCAGACGAAATAAAATAAGGAACAAATGTGAAACAATATTTAGATCTGTGTCAGCGTATTGTAGACCACGGTGAGTGGGTCAAAAATGAACGTACAGGCAAACGCTGCTTAACTGTGATTAACTCAGATCTCACTTATGACGTTGCTCAGAATCAGTTTCCCTTGGTGACAACCAGAAAAAGTTTTTGGAAAGCCGCGGTTGCAGAACTACTAGGTTATATCCGAGGTTATGATAACGCCGAGGATTTCCGAAGACTTGGCACGAAAACATGGGATGCAAACGCTAACCAAAATTCAGCTTGGTTGAAAAACCCATATAGAAAAGGCAACGATGATATGGGCCGTGTTTATGGTGTCCAGGGACGCTCTTGGGCAAAGCCAGGTGGTGGCTCTGTTGATCAATTGCGGAAAATTGTCGATGATTTAACCCGAGGTGTTGATGATAGGGGAGAGATCCTCAATTTTTATAACCCCGGAGAATTTCACATGGGCTGCCTACGTCCATGTATGTATAGTCATCACTTTTCTCTGCTTGGTGATACCTTGTACTTGAACAGTACTCAGCGGTCTTGTGATGTGCCTCTGGGCCTAAACTTTAATATGGTGCAAGTTTATGTGTTTCTGGCTGTTATGGCTCAGATCACGGGGAAAAAAGCTGGCCAGGCATATCATAAAATTGTTAACGCTCACATCTATAATGATCAACTTGAGTTAATGCGAGATATACAGCTGAAACGTGAACCATTGCAAGCCCCCACCTTTCATATCAATCCTGAGATAAAGTCACTTGAAGATTTGGAAACATGGGTGACGTTGGATGATTTTTGGGTTGAAGGGTATGAGCATCACGATCCTATTCAATACCCATTTTCAGTTTAATAACATTTTTACTGGCGTATCTAAAACAGAAAACCCCGCAATCATGTGCGGGGTTTTGTTTTATCGGTTTTACTTATGCACTGAGTGCGAGGATAGTACCGGGCAATACTAGGAATACCGCTAAGAGGTAGCCAGCGACAACCGCTTTATTTTTTACCGCCATGTCCGAGATGATATCTGCAGCCTTGACCGGTAATTCTCTCAGTACTGGAATACCAAAAATAAGTACGGTTGCTAGTATGTTAAATGATAGGTGGACTAGTGCTATCTGCAGAGCAAAAACAGCAAACTCACCTGATGCAGCCGTTGCTGCCAGTAATGCGGTAATACAAGTACCTATATTGGCACCCAAAGTAAATGGATAAACATCTCTCACTTTTAATACGCCAGAGCCTACCAGAGGTACCATTAAGCTGGTGGTTGTCGAAGAAGACTGTACCAATACTGTCACTACTGAACCTGATAAGATGCCATGGATTGGGCCGCGACCGATTGCGCTTTTGAGGATCTCACGAGCACGCCCAACCATCAGGCTTTTCATCAATTTACCCATCACGGTAATCGCTACAAAAATAGTTGCTATACCGATAGCTATAAGCATCACGCCACCCATTGTATCGCCAAAGGTGCTCAATGGCTCCTTGAGTGCTCCGACAACGGGCTTAGTAATAGGCTTGATGAAGTTTAGTCCCTTCATACTCATGTCGCCTGTCGCCAGAAATGGTGAAACTAGCCAATGAGAAACTTTTTCCAAAATACCAAACATCATTTCCAGAGGTAGGAAAATCGCCACGGCTAATAAGTTGAAGAAGTCATGAATCGTGGCACTGGCAAAAGCGCGCTTGAACTCTTCTTTATTGCGAATGTGTCCCAGAGAAACGAGCGTATTGGTTACCGTCGTTCCTATATTCGCTCCCATGATCATTGGGATAGCAGTTTCAACAGGTAGTCCACCCGCAACAAGCCCTACAATAATAGAAGTCACAGTACTTGAAGATTGAATGAGAGCAGTGGCAACTAAACCTATCATCAAGCCCGCAACCGGATGCGAAGCAAATTCAAATAAAACCTTCGCTTGATCGCCGGTTGCCCATTTAAAACCACTACCAACCATAGATACTGCTAAAAGCAATAGATACAGCATGAATGCCAAGTTAGCCCAGCGCAACCATCGAGTTGTACTCGAAATAGGTGCTGCTGTTGTAATAGCTTGGTTCATAAATTTTCTCCGTGGACCAGAATCATTGTTACGGTCAATTATTAAAACTGTTGGCGATAGTAGAGGTTAATTATGTCATTAATATTACAGTTATATGTTGCGGTGATTTTTTGCTTATTAAGAAGCTCTAATGGTCTTTAGTTTTTGATTTTATTAAATATTTATATTTTAGTTTTCTCTAGTTAGAATTTAAAAACAAAGTTTTGTGATGCAGATTACTCCTGATGGTCATTCTACGTGAAGTAGACTTCGCCTTATTCATGCTTATTCTTGTGTTTACTTCGGTTTTTTCGAATGCTTGTTGTCATAAACTGGTTTTGCTATAACCGATAACGATATTGAAAGCAGAGAGAGATGATGTCGCATTTAAATTACAATCACCTTTACTACTTTTGGATGGTATGTAGCCAAGGGTCAGTAACAAAAGCGGCTGATGCCCTATTTCTTACCCCTCAAACAGTAACAGGGCAAATAAAGGCATTGGAAGAGCGCATGGGAGGTAAGTTAACCAAACGCAGTGGCCGGGGCATTGAACCTACTGAGTTAGGGCAACTGGTTTTTAAATATGCGGAGCGTATGTTTGGTCTTAGTTACGAGATGTTGGATATCGTTAATTACAGCCAGCGAGCAAATATGTTGTTTGATGTTGGGGTTGCGGATGCTTTATCTAAACGCTTGGTAAGTAAGGTTCTTATGACCGCTGTGCCACCTGACAATAGTATCCACTTACGCTGTTTTGAATCGACCCATGAAATGCTTCTTGAGCAATTGTCTCAACATAAGCTTGATATGATTTTGTCTGACTGCCCCGTTGATTCAAGTCAGCTACCAGGTTTATATAGTAAAAAGCTTGGAGAATGTCATATGGGCTTTTTCTCTAATGGCGATACTGAGCATCTAATGTTTCCAGCGGTATTAGAGGAGAAAAAACTATTGATACCTGGTAGCCGAACAGCAATGGGGAGAAAAGTATTACAGTGGTTTGATTATCAAGGACTACAACCTAATATTCTAGGAGAGTTTGATGATGCGGCCTTGATGAAATCATTCTCACGTTATCACTCAGATGTGATTTTGTTGGCGCCCTCTCTTTATATGTCTGAAGTTGAGAATGATCTGCCTCTACGACTGATAGAGCATGTAAAAGAACTTAAAGAAGAATATTACGTTATTTTTGCGGAACGTATGATTCAACACCCTTCGGTAAAGAATGTATGTGATGCTGATTTTACGGATCTATTCCAGTACTAATATTTCTGGTTATAACAAATAGATTACTTGATGCAAATAGATTAATATCAGCTTTGTGAATGTATCAATATGTAAATGACAGGCTTGAGATTTTATGGTGTTTTAAGAGGTGCTAGCCGATGAATTTAAAAGAAATGGAAAAAAATTCTGCCAAAGCGGTGGTACTACTCAAAGCCATGGCAAATGAAAGACGCCTGCAAATTTTATGCTTATTGCATAATCAAGAACTTTCTGTTGGCGAGTTATGTAGTCAGTTAGAGTTAAGCCAATCGGCATTATCGCAGCATTTAGCATGGTTGCGCCGTGATGGTTTAGTGAACACTCGCAAAGAAGCACAAACCGTGTTTTACACGTTAAGTAGTGAAGAAGTTAAGTCAATGATACACCTTCTGCATAGTATATATTGTGCAGAAGCGGCAGACGCCTGAACTTGGCTTTCTTAGATATAAAAAAACCGGCCTAGGCCGGTTTTTTTCGCTAAAGGAATCTGAGCTTTACTACAGAGCTTTGATTGCCGCAGCGAAACGAGACTTGTGGCGAGCAGCTTTATTCTTATGAATAAGGCCTTTAGTTGCCATACGGTCTAGGATTGGTGTAACTGTAGCGAAAGCTTCAGTTGCAGCAGCTTTGTCGCCTGCTTCGATAGCAGCAACAGTTTTCTTCATGTAAGTGCGCATCATTGAACGACGGCTAGCATTGTGCTGGCGACGTTTCTCAGCTTGGATAGCGCGCTTCTTAGCAGATTTACTATTTGCCAAGGGTCTAACTCCCAAAAACTTAAGTTCGGTGACAATTTAAGGGCGAGGAATATCCCCTATTTGCGCTTAAATGTCAAATGATTTGTGCAAAAACCAATCGAAGCCAAACAAATTTTGGATTAGAGGGGTCTTCACGGTTAAGATGGCGGGGATTCTATCAGTATTTTTTTTTCATTGCTAATACTAATCTACTCTAGCGCTGACATTCGCGTTGTAGAGTGGAGGTTAATAATTAGTATTACAGGACTTTCGAGGTAGCTGTGAGTAAACGTCTACTCCAATCAGGACTAATTGTTAGTGCTATGACTTTTGTCTCCCGTGTACTGGGTTTGGTACGCGATGTCGTTGTGGCCAATTTAATGGGGGCTGGCGCCAGTGCGGATGTGTTCTTTTTTGCCAATAAAATCCCCAACTTTCTGCGTCGTTTATTTGCAGAGGGCGCTTTCTCTCAGGCATTTGTACCTGTGCTAACGGAATATCATGCAACGGGTGATATGGATAAAACACGTCAATTAATTGCGAGAGCTGCGGGCACGTTAGGTGTTTTAGTGTCTATCGTCACCGTCTTAGGCGTTTTATGCTCAGGCGCTGTGACCGCTTTATTTGGCTTTGGTTGGTTTCTTGACTGGCTTAATGGCGGCCCTTCTGCCGGAAAATTTGAGTTGGCGAGCTTTATGCTCAAGATCACTTTTCCATATCTGTGGTTCATCACCTTTGTTGCTTTGTCGGGCGCGATCTTAAATACCTTAGGGAAATTTGCCGTCTCTTCCTTTACGCCTGTTTTCCTAAATGTAATGATAATTTTGTCGGCTTGGTATATCTCGCCTAATATCTCTCAGCCTGAGGTAGGCTTGGCGATTGGTGTTTTTCTTGGCGGCTTAGTGCAGTTTCTATTTCAAATTCCTTTTTTAGTTAAAGCCGGGGTGTTTGTTAAACCTGCTTGGGGGTGGAAGGAGCCAGGAGTTGTTAAAATTCGGACACTAATGATCCCGGCTTTATTTGGTGTGTCGGTTAGCCAGATAAACCTACTGTTTGATACCTTTATTGCCAGCTTCTTACAAACGGGGTCAATTAGTTGGCTTTATTATTCAGATCGTTTACTTGAATTCCCTTTAGGCTTGTTTGGTATCGCTATTGCTACCGTCATTTTACCTGCTTTGTCGCGAAAGCACGTAGATTCTCATAGTGTTGGCTTTTCGCAGACTATGGATTGGGGAGTTCGCATGGTCGTCTTGCTCGGTGTTCCAGCCACGTTGGGCTTGATGGTGCTAGCTAAGCCTATGTTAATGGTTCTTTTTATGCGTGGTGAGTTCAGTCCTATGGACGTTGAACGTGCCTCCATGTCTTTGATGGCTTATGCCTCTGGCCTGCTTAATTTTATGCTGATTAAGGTTCTCGCTCCGGGCTACTACTCGCGCCAAGATACCAAAACGCCTGTTAAGTACGGAATTATCGCCATGGTAACCAATATGGTGTTTAACGCTATATTCGCTTGGTTTTATGGGTATGTTGGCTTGGCTATTGCCACGGCGTTATCTGCTTTTGTGAATATGTCTTTGTTATATCGAGGTCTCCATCTGGCTGAAGTGTATCAATTGACTCGACGAACTATGGTTTTCATTGTCAAATCGTTCATTGCTGGTGGTTTGATGGCTGGTGCTATTTTATGGCAACTGGAAGATATCTCAGTTTGGTTAAATTGGAGCTTATCTAATCGAGTTATTTGGCTATTCCTTTTGATCGTCGCAGGCGCTGCGGTTTATTTAATCTCGCTTTTGACTATGGGTGTTCGTTTAAAAGATTTAAAAGCCGCGACATAGCAATGATGATTAGTATATAATCTGTCGGTTTCACGTAGTATTAAATTTGAAGCTAATAGGACTTAGACGCGCTGAATGGAATTGATTCGAGGTATTCACAATATCAAAGCACATCATTCGGGGTGCGTTCTGACGATAGGTAACTTTGATGGAGTACACCTTGGCCATCAGGTTGTTTTGAATAAACTGTCTGATAAAGCAAAAGAAATCGGTTTGCCCTCGACAGTCATGACGTTTGAACCACAGCCATTGGAGCTGTTTGCTAAAGATAAAGCGCCTGCTCGATTAACTCGCCTGAGAGATAAGTTTACTCAATTAGAGAAACTTGATATTGGCCGCCTGCTGTGTGTCAATTTCAACCATGGCTTTGCTAATCAAACTGCCCAAGACTTTATTGGTGACTTGTTGGTAAGGCGATTGGGTGTTAAGTTTCTGGTCGTTGGAGATGACTTTTGCTTTGGTCGAGAGCGGCAAGGTAACTTTGCAATGTTACAAGCGGCTGGTAAGGAGCATGGCTTCGATGTGGTGAATACCCATAGCTTTTGTCTGCAGCAGCTACGTATCAGCAGTACGGCAATACGAGAAGCTTTAGCGAGTGATAACTTACCACTTGCTTCAAAGATGTTGGGGCGAAATTACAGCATCAGTGGCAGAGTCGCTCATGGCAGAAAGCTAGGTAGAACCATTGGTTTTCCTACCGCAAACATTCCACTTAAACGCTGCGTCTCACCAGTTGCAGGAGTGTATACGGTTCATGTTCTTGGTCTAAATGAGCGGCCGATAGGTGGTGTTGCGAATATAGGCACTCGACCAACGGTGAATGGTATTCGCCAGCAACTAGAAGTGCATCTGTTTGACTTTGATACGGATTTATACGGCAAACAGCTTGAAATTGTTCTGCTGAATAAAATTCGAGATGAGCAAAAATTTGAGTCTTTTGACTTGCTAAAACAACAAATTAAATTGGATGCTGAAGCAGCAAGGGTGTGGCTGCGTCAGTATGAAGACCAAGCGGTTTAGTTCGCTGCTTGGCATAATGTCTAACTGTCACCCAACACAACGGAATTAAGAGTCGATGAGTGAGTATAAAGATACCCTGAACCTTCCTGAAACAGGGTTTCCAATGCGTGGCAACCTGGCTAATCGTGAGCCAGAAATGCTTAAGCGTTGGTACAAAGAAGACCTTTACGGTGAAATCCGTAAAGCGAAGAAAGGCAAAAAATCTTTCGTTCTACATGATGGTCCCCCTTACGCGAATGGTGACATTCACATTGGCCATGCACTAAATAAGATTCTTAAAGACATTATTATTAAATCCAAAACACTTTCTGGTTTTGATGCGCCATACATTCCTGGTTGGGATTGTCATGGCCTACCAATTGAACTAATGGTAGAAAAAAAGAAAGGTAAACCGGGACAAAAAATCTCTTCGGCTGAGTTTCGTGAAGAATGCCGTAAGTATGCAGCAGGCCAAGTTGAGGGCCAAAAAGAGAGCTTTAAGCGCCTTGGTATTATGGGTGAGTGGGATAAACCATACCGCACTATGGATTTTGCTACAGAAGCCAATATCATTCGTGCACTCGGTAAGATTGCCGATAATGGCCACCTCTTAAAAGGTTTTAAACCCGTTCATTGGTGTACAGACTGTGGTAGTGCACTAGCTGAAGCAGAAGTTGAGTATAAAGATAAAGTCTCCCCATCTATCGACGTGCGCTTTAAAGCCAGTGATGAGGCGGCTTTACTGTCTAAGTTTTCATTGACTGAAGGGCATGAAGGCAAAGGTGATATTTCCATCGTTATTTGGACCACAACACCTTGGACACTACCTGCAAACCGAGCAGTATGTCTGCGTGATGATCTTGAGTATGTCCTAGTGCAAGTAGAAGGGGACAACCCGGAGCGAATCATAGTGGCTTCTGAGCTTGCCAAAGACGTCATGGATCGCGTTGGTGTCGAGCATTATCACAACCTAGGCTTTGCTAAAGGAAGTGATCTTGAACTGTCTAAGTTTGATCACCCGTTTTACGGTTTTAGCGTGCCAGCTATTCTTGGTGATCATGTCACCACTGAATCTGGTACAGGTGTGGTTCATACTGCTCCAGGTCATGGTCAAGAAGACTTCGCAGTGGGTAATAAATATGATTTGGAAGTAGCAAACCCTGTCGGCTCTAACGGTGTTTACCTTCCAGATACTGAGCTGTTTGCTGGTCAACATGTGTTTAAAGCCAATGATGCTGTTGTTGAAACGCTAAAAGAAAAGGGTGCTTTACTTCATCACCATGCTTATGAACATAGCTACCCGCATTGTTGGCGCCATAAAACCCCTATTATTTTCCGTGCGACACCGCAATGGTTTGTGTCTATGGATCAAGCCGGTCTGCGCAACAAAGCGCTTGAATCTATCAAAAGCGTTGAATGGATGCCTGAATGGGGACAGAGCCGTATTGAAGGCATGATTGAAGGCCGTCCTGAATGGTGTATCTCTCGTCAACGTACTTGGGGCGTGCCGATTGCACTGTTTGTTCATAAAGAAACGGCTGAATTGCACCCAAATACATCAGAGCTGATTGAACAAGTTGCTATGCTGGTTGAACAAAAAGGTATTCAAGCATGGTGGGACCTGGAAGTTTCAGAGTTACTAGGTGATGATGCAGACAAGTACGAAAAAGTGTTAGATACACTCGACGTATGGTTTGATTCAGGCGTGACTCACTATTCTGTTGTTGATGCTCGTGAAGAATACAATGGTCATAGTGCAGACTTATACCTTGAAGGCTCTGACCAACACCGAGGTTGGTTCCAGTCGTCGCTCATTTCGTCGATAGCGATGAAGGGTGAAGCGCCATACAAACAAGTTCTAACCCATGGATTTGTGGTTGACGGTCAAGGCCGTAAGATGTCTAAATCTATTGGTAATGTTGTTGCTCCGAAAGATGTGACTAACAAGCTCGGTGCGGATATATTGCGCTTATGGGTAGCATCAACGGATTATACTGGCGAAGTGGCCGTTTCTGATGAGATTTTAAAACGCAGCGCGGACGCTTATCGCCGTATTCGTAACACAGCTCGATTCTTCTTAGCCAACCTTAGTGGCTTTAATCCTGAAACGGATATTGTTGCAGCAGAAGATATGGTGGCGTTAGATCGCTGGGCTGTAGGGCGTGCGCTTGCAGCCCAAGAAGAAATCGTTAAAGCCTACGATGAGTATAATACTCATGCGGTAACACAGCGTCTAATGCAATTCTGCTCGATCGAAATGGGTTCTTTCTACCTCGATATAATTAAAGATCGCCAGTACACGGCCAAGCGTGGTGGGCATGCTCAGCGCAGCTGTCAAACGGCGCTTTACTATATTGTTGAAGCTCTGGTTCGCTGGATGGCACCTATTATGTCATTTACTGCAGACGAAATATGGAACGAGATGCCAGGTGAACGTGACACATTTGTTTTCACAGGCGAATGGTTTGATGGCTTGTTTGGCCTTGCCGATGGTGAAGCACTAAATAACGAATTCTGGTCTGACATTCAGACTATTAGAGGCTCAGTAAATAAGCTGCTAGAAACCTCTAGAAATGACAAAACCATAGGTAGTGCATTGCAGGCTTCAGTGATTTTATACGCCGATGATGCTATTGCAGAAAAAGTAAATAAGCTGGCCAACGAATTGCGTTTTGTGTTGCTCACTTCAGCCGCGCTTGTAAGGCCTATCAGTGATAAATCTGATGCAGCGCAGGCTACCGATATTGAGGGGCTATTTGTTGAGGTTTCAGTGCTAGATGCAGAAAAGTGTGATCGTTGCTGGCATCATTCACCTGATGTAGGCAGCATTGAGGGCCATGAAAAAATTTGTGGTCGCTGCGTATCTAACGTGGAAGGAGAGGGTGAAGTTCGTAAATTCGCTTAACAAGCGAATGTTACCTTCATTCGGAACTTTTTAGTCAGTTGATAGCCCCAGTCTTTACTGGGGCTAGTTTTAGGAATGGTATGAACGAACAAGCATTAACTCTTAAGAATTCAGGGGTGCGCTGGCTGTGGGTCGCCATGGTTATTTTTCTGATGGACATAGGTATTAAACTTTTAGTCATGGATACCATGGGATATGGTTGGGCTAATCGCATCGAGGTGTTACCTTTTTTTAATTTACTCTACGTTCATAACTATGGAGCTGCATTTAGCTTTTTAAGTGATCAAGCAGGCTGGCAACGCTGGTTATTTACTGGTATTGCCTTCGGGGTTACGGGTCTACTAACTTACTGGATGAGAAAACTTTCGGCTAAAGAGAAATGGAACAACATTGCTTACGCTCTAATTATTGGCGGAGCAGTTGGCAATGTATTTGATCGCGTTGTACATGGTTTTGTGATTGACTACCTGGACTTCTTCTGGGGAAGTTATCATTGGCCTGCGTTCAACCTTGCCGATAGTGCAATTTGTATTGGCGCAGTGATGATTATTCTGGATGGCCTCCGTAACAAGAAAGGCCAAGAGACGGGTTAAATTTAAGCTTATTACTTCTGGTAAATAGGTAATGCGTTTATGCTTGAGCTCTCTATAAATTGAGAACTCTAAATAGTATCAAGGAAATAATATTGTGACGACGATTGTCCAACAATCTGCAGTGACTCTGCATTTTACGATCAAACTTCAAGATGGTTCTGTCGCCGATAGTACCTATAACATGGGCAAACCAGCTAAGTTCGTTATGGGTGATGGGAGTCTTAGTGAAAACTTTGAACAATGTTTGCTGGGTTTGAAGGTTGGGGATCAGAAGACCGTTGAGCTGCAAGCTAAAGATGCATTCGGCGCTCCAAACCCTGATAATGTCCACTATATGGACCGAGCTAAGTTTGTCGGTGATGCAGAAGTGGAAATTGGAACAGTTATGGCATTTTCCGGTCCAGATGGCGTGGAAATTCCTGGAATCATTACTGAAATCGCAGGTGATTCAGTAACGGTAGACTTTAATCACCCTCTAGCTGGTCAAGATGTGACTTTTGAAGTTGAGATTTTGTCAGTAGAATAATGAACTGAAGTAACAATAGACTCATTATGAGCGATGAAATGAAAATTCTTTTAGCTAACCCTCGAGGGTTTTGTGCAGGTGTCGATCGTGCCATCAGTATTGTTGAGCGTGCGTTGGAGATCTATCAGCCTCCCATTTACGTGCGCCATGAAGTTGTTCACAACCGATTTGTTGTGGAGGGACTGAAGCAAAGAGGTGCTGTCTTTGTTGAAGAGTTGCGTGAAGTTCCAGATGATAATATTGTGATATTTTCTGCTCACGGTGTTTCGCAAGCAGTTCGAAAGGAAGCTAAAGAGAGAGATTTAACGGTTTTTGATGCAACTTGCCCACTGGTAACCAAGGTCCACATGGAGGTTGCACGCGCAAGCCGTAAACATATGGAAGTTGTATTGATTGGCCATGCCGGACATCCTGAAGTCGAGGGAACCATGGGGCAATACGCAAGCGATCAGGGTGGTATGTATTTGGTTGAAACGCCAGCAGATGTTGTTGGGCTTGTCGACAAAGTTAAAGACCCTACTCACCTTCACTATGTGAGCCAAACAACCTTGTCTGTTGATGAAACTGCGGATGTGATTGAAGAGCTTCGTCGTGTTTTTCCACATATCCAAGGTCCGCGTAAAGATGATATTTGCTACGCGACACAAAATCGCCAAGATGCTGTGCGAGATATGGCAGTCGATGTTGATGTTGTGATTGTAGTGGGGTCGAAAAACTCATCTAACTCCACTCGCTTAAAGGAATTGGCTGAAAAGTTGGGAACACCTGGCTATTTGACTGATTGTCCTGAAGATATTGAGCCTGAATGGTTAGAAGGGAAAGTAAAAGTCGGTGTTACCGCTGGAGCCTCTGCACCAGAAGAGCTTGTGAACAAGATTCTCGAACGAATTCAAGACTTGATTGGAACCCGGACGGTAGAAGAAGTACAAGGTAGAGAAGAAAATATGTTCTTCGAAGTACCGAGAGAGCTACAAATTAAGCAAGTTGATTAGTCTAGCTTGCCGCTCTTCAGTGCTTTTTCCCATGAATATTGTTTACACGTTTAAAGGCTCCTAGGGAGCCTTTTTATCGATTATGCTAGCCTTTCGGTTTCAGTATCGCTTTCTTCACCGTCATCTGGTTGAGCCTTTCTCGGAAGCTTGGTGATATAAAGAGTAGTCATAACTGAACAGATGAGACCAACGGCGGTTGATATGTCTATTGCAAGCCCCAATCCAAGAGTGCTGCTATTGAGAATAAAACTGGTCACAACCGTTGTCATAAAGATCGCGGGAATAGTGGTTACCCAATGGAGTTTATTTTGACGAACTAAGTAAGCTGAAGCTGTCCATAGCATCATCACTGCTGTGGTTTGATTTGCGAACCCAAAATATCTCCAAATGACCCCAAAATCGACTTGGGTCAGTATGCCACCGATAATAAAGAGTGGGACGGCTATTACTAGGCGATTACTGAGTGTTTTCTGTTCCATGCTGAAGTATTCAGCTAATATCAGACGACTTGAACGAAAGGCGGTATCCCCTGAGGTAATCGGCAAAATGACCACTCCCAGAAAAGCCATGACGCCACCAAGTACTCCTAGTAAGCCAAAAGACGCACTGTAGACGACTTTTCCAGGTCCTCCGGCACTTACCGCTTGTGATAGAGCCTCTAAATTGTCGAAGAAGGACAGAGCAAGTGCGCACCAAATAAGGGCAATGACTCCTTCACCAATCATTGCACCATAAAAGACAAATCGTCCATTGCGCTCATTCTCCATGCAGCGAGCCATGAGTGGCGATTGAGTCGCATGGAAGCCTGATATAGCACCACAAGCAATAGTAATAAATAATGCTGGCCATAGAGGCATATCGTTTGGATTTAGATTGGTAAACATGTCTTTGACATGAAAGCTCCCCATTAGCGTGTGTTCACTTGATAGTGTAACTGCACTGATTAAACCGATAGACATGAAAAGGAGTAAGGCACCGAACAATGGGTAAAACCGACCGATTATTTTATCTACAGGGACGAGGGTAGCGACAATATAATAAATAAAGATAGCGATCACAGTTGTTGTCATGCTAACCGATAGGTTAGTTTGGTCATTGATAAGGTTGGTGATCATACCAGCAGGGGCTGAAACGAATACAACACCAACCAGTAGCAGCAAGACAATCGCAAAAATATTCATAAAGTGTTTGGCGCTTTTGCCCAGGTATTTACCAGTAATTGTCGGAATAGATGCCCCGCCGTTACGTACCGACAACATACCAGAGAAATAATCGTGTACAGCGCCCGCAAAAATACAGCCAATCACTATCCACAGCATAGCCGCCGGACCATACAAGGCGCCCATTATAGGACCAAAAATAGGGCCTACGCCTGCTATATTGAGTAACTGAACTAGATAAACCTTTTTAGTTGACATGGGCACATAATCAACGCCATCAGATTGACTGTGTGCTGGAGTTTGACGTTCTACGTTTATACGGAAAATTTTTTCGATAAATGCTCCATAGAGGAAGTAGCCTCCAATGAGCGCTGCAACACAGCTTAAAAACCAAATCATGACACTTGCTCCACAGTGATAAGTGAGTTATTGAGTTGACATAATACATATCTATGCCAGTAGGTTCTGTTAGCTCGGTTATTGTTCTCAATAAATCCGTTTTTATTACTTTGTTTAGGATTTAGAAAGTTGATTAATAGCGGGTGTTGACGCAAACGGCGGCAATTGACATTATCTCTCTGCATCCGTTAGATACTTGAGAGACAAACAAGGAAAAATCGTGAAAAAACTGACCCTTCTCACTATGCTAACTACGTTATTCGCGTGTGCGGCTACGACAGAGCTGCTTGTCCAACAAGGTGATTGGTACACGATAGGTTATCAAGATGGTATTCGAGGTAATAATCAGCGTTCCATAAACCAGCTTTCTAAACTAGGAAGTACCAAGCATAGTGATTATGAACAAGGTTATATGGTTGGATTAGAAGAGTTTTGCAATCCTAACCATGCCTACCAAATAGGGCTTACAGGTCAGCACTATGATGGTGTCTGTGAGGGAAGTGATGATGCTCAAAAGTTTCGCATGGAATGGCAGCGTGGCTGGAATGAGTATTCCAATTAACTCATTTAACATTGAACCTGTTCCATCGCCAATATTACCAAGCGCCTAATTTAAAGTTAGGCGCATTATTTATGTTAACTCCCGCTTGTTTGTTCAATGACAGCTTTCCTCAAGTAACCATGTTGAAGGTTTAACTGTTCTTGAGCTGTATCCTTTTCTAGGCCAGTTAATATCATCAAAATAGCGAGTTTGACGTCATAGTCGGTTTTTTTAAGGGTGTCTTGGGCTTGTTGTTGATTACAGTTGGTTGCCTGTATGACAATGCGGGTAGCTCTTGCAACCAGCTTGGCGTTAGTCGCTTTAACATCGACCATTAAATTTTGGTAGCTTTTGCCTAAGCGAATCATGCTTGCTGTTGTCAGCATATTGAGTACGAGCTTTTGTGCTGTCCCAGATTTGAGGCGAGTGGAACCGGTTAATGCTTCTGGTCCAACAACTGGGCATATCGCGATACTGGCAATATTGGCAATCGGCGATTCTGGATTACAAGATAATGCAATGCTTGTTGCGCCTACTTTATTGGCGTAGTCTAACCCGCCAATTACATATGGAGTGCGCCCGCTAGCGGCGACGCCAACTAGTACATCTTGCTGGGAAAGTTTAATACCTTTTAAATCTTGCTCTCCTAATGATGGTGAATCCTCTGCTCCTTCTTGAGCTTTTAATATTGCTTCTTTACCACCAGCGATTAATCCAACTACCATATCATCAGAAACGCCAAAGGTTGGGGGGCACTCAGAGGCATCTAATATACCTAAACGACCACTTGTTCCCGCGCCCATATATATAAGTCGGCCACCAATTTTAAAGGCGTCAGTGATTTTATCGACGGCTTGTGCTATCTCTGGTAAAACTTTCTCGACAGCGAGAGGTACTAGTTTATCTTGCTGGTTAATACGCTCAACAATGTCCAATGATGAAAGTGTGTCAATGTCCATGGTATCTGGATTACGACCTTCTGATATCAAATGAGAAAGTGCGTTAATCAATGCGTCGTTTGTCATGGTCTTCCTTATGTATCACTCGGTCTAATCGGCAAAATATACGACACCAAGAGAAGCCAAGCGACTTGCTCCCGTGACTTGTGGTATGTTGCTTGGTAGGTTGTGCATGCGGCGATAGGCAAGCCAAGCAAACGCCATCGCTTCAATATTTTGACTATCGATTCCCTCTGATTCTGTTGACTCAACCGACCAGAGCGGTAACAGCGCCTTCAATCGCTCCATTAATAAAGGGTTCTTAGCTCCACCGCCGCAGATTAGGAGCCTTTGCCGACTATTGTTATCGTATTTTTTAACTTCATTGCAAATGGTTTGAGCTGTATATTCGCATAAAGTTCTTTGTACATCTTCAGCTGAGCATGAGTATTTTTCTAATATCTTGCCTAGCCATGTCAGATTAAACAGCTCACGCCCGGTACTCTTGGGAGATGGTTTTGTCAGATAAGGTTCGGCTAGCAGCTCATCTAATAACGGAGTGTGTACACTCCCTTGCAAGGCAAAAATAGCATCCTTGTCATAAGGCAAATCTTTATGTTTCACACACCAAGCATCCATTAGTAGATTACCGGGGCCCGTATCATAACCGAGCACAGGTTGCTCTGGGCTCAGTACAGAAATGTTGGCAATGCCGCCGATATTCAGCACCACAGTGGTGAATTCTTGTGAGCGAAATAGAGCGTCATGAAAGGCTGGGACCAATGGCGCGCCTTGACCTCCCAGTGCGATATCTTTGCGTCTAAAGTCTGCTATGGTAGTAATTCCTGTTCTCGCAGCAATGATATTGGCATCACCCAGCTGTATGGTAAATGGCGTTTTCCCTGTAGGCTGGTGAAAAACCGTTTGACCATGATTACCAATGGCAGTAACTCTTTCTTTATCCACTTCCGTTTCTTTTAGGAGCGCCAGTACGGACTCAGCATAGAGGTGACCTAGTTGATTATCTAGTTTACCGAGTTTGGTTAGATCTGTACTCTGGCCAAGGGATACACTTAAGACTTGTTGCTTGATTACATCCGGATATTCAAAGCTTTTAGCCTCAATCAATACCACCTTGTCATCACATATTTCCGTTAATACCACATCGATGCCGTCTAGGCTGGTACCTGACATAATGCCAATGTATTGCTCTTTCTTCATAGACCCCTGTCTTCTCTAGAACGTTCCTAGTACATAGTATGCGATGATACAGAAGGAAAAAGCGATAGATAAGGTGTTATTTGATGAGCTATATAGGCTTATTATCTATGAGTTAGAGTGTTGCGTGTTTATTCAATCAAATCTGGTATTGGCAAGTGAGGCATAGAAGAAAATGCTCTGCCGATACTGTCGAGATCTTGTTATTATCTTTGTCTCTTTGCAACGATAATACTTTGCTAGTTATTTAAATAATGAGGAAGAATGGTATGGGACCTTTATGGCTTGATGTGAAAGGGTGTGAATTGACGGCGGAAGATAGAGAAATCCTTCAGCATCCGACAGTTGGAGGAGTCATACTCTTTTCTCGAAATTACTATGATAATGAACAGCTTATGGCACTAAATAAGTCAATTCGAACCGCCGCTAAGAAGCCTATTTTAATTGGCGTCGATCAGGAAGGGGGAAGAGTACAGCGCTTTAAACAGGGTTTTTCTAACATTCCAGCAGCAGAGCTGTATGCTAAACAGCCGCAAGGTGAAAAGTTAGCTGAGCTAGGAGGGTGGCTCATGGCCGCTGAATTGATTGCTCATGATATCGATCTTAGTTTTGCCCCGGTGCTCGATAAAGGTCATCAATCTAAAGCGATAGGAAGTCGTTCTTTTGGTGAAAGTATTGATACCATAGTTCGCCATAGCAGCGCATTTATGCGCGGAATGAAGTCTGTGGGAATGTCGACAACAGGGAAACATTTTCCAGGCCATGGTGGGGTAACAGAAGATTCTCACCTTGAAACACCCCGCGATAATCGAGAGTCAATCTTTGAGCAGGACATGGCAATTTTTGATGCTCAGATAAAAAACAATTTGCTTGATGCCATGATGCCAGCTCATGTTATTTTTCCTCATTATGATCCCAGGCCAGCGAGTGGTTCAGAATATTGGTTGCAGAAAGTATTAAGAGAACAGTTAGGCTTTAAAGGGATTATTTTTTCTGATGATTTGACCATGGAAGGTGCAGCGGTCATGGGCAATGTTGCAGAGCGTGCGCAAAAATCATTAGCAGCAGGTTGTGACATGATACTTGTTTGTAACCAACGTGATGCCCAAGTCAAGGTGCTAGATACTTTGCCAATCAGTCAGGTTCCAAAGGCTACGGGTTTGTTAAAGAAGCAATCGTTTAAACTTGACGAACTTCGTCGTAGTCAAGAGTGGAAAAATGCATCAGAGGCGATGAAATTCATCCCTGACTAAGTTTGTAAATATTTTATTACATAATGTTTTTTTTGATTTACACTTTGAATTTTTAACAAAGACTGATAAGGTTTGTTTGTCCTGCCTTGGCAGGTTTGAGGTGAATTGATGTAAACTTATATGTACAAAGTGTGGTTATGCAAAAAAGTGAATTGAGCAATATAAATATTACCGAAGAGCAGGTGCTTATCACTCCTGAGGAACTTAAAGCAAAGTTGCCGTTAAGTGAAAAGGCTCGCCATTTTATTCAACAGTCTCGTCAGACAATATCGGACATTATTCATAAAAAAGATCATCGTTTGTTGGTTGTCTGTGGGCCATGTTCAATTCATGATATCGATGCTGCCAAAGATTATGCTAGGCGCTTGAAAGCACTTTCTGAGCAATTAAATGATCATATTTACCTCGTAATGCGAGTTTATTTTGAAAAGCCTAGAACGACTGTGGGCTGGAAAGGCTTGATTAATGATCCTCAACTTGACGGCTCATTTGATATAGAGCAAGGATTACATGTTGGCCGAAGGTTATTGGTGGATTTGGCTGAGATGGAAATCCCTCTTGCTACTGAGGCTCTCGATCCTATAAGTCCTCAGTACCTTGCTGATACTTTTAGCTGGGCCGCAATTGGTGCGAGAACCACAGAGTCTCAAACTCACCGTGAAATGGCCAGCGGTCTATCAATGCCAATCGGATTTAAAAATGGTACAGACGGCAGTCTATCTACAGCCATAAACGCCATGCAAGCGGCCTCTTCGAGTCATAGATTCATGGGGATCAGCCGTGAAGGGCAAGTGGCATTGCTAACGACCCAAGGTAACACGGATGGCCATGTGATTTTGCGTGGTGGGAAGCAGACCAATTATGATTCAGTATCGGTGACAGAGTGCGAGCAGGAGATGGAAAAAGCAGGATTGTCCCCATCCTTGATGGTTGATTGCAGTCATGCCAACTCTCGAAAAGATTTCCGTCGCCAGCCACTGGTTGCTGAAGATGTGATTCACCAAATCCGAGAGGGTAACAAGTCCATTATGGGCTTGATGATTGAAAGTCATATCAACGAAGGTAATCAAGCTTCGGACATCCCATTTGATCAAATGGAATATGGTGTTTCAATTACCGATGCTTGTATTAATTGGGATGACACTGAGGCATTATTACGTCGAGCACATAGTGAGTTGGTGCCATTTTTGGTGCAACGAGTTAAAGGTTAGAAGACTAAAAAAGGAATACGCATGGCTGTTGAACTGAACGCATTGCGCGATCAAATAGATGCTGTCGATAAGAAAATTCTTGATTTATTGGCACAACGTTTATCCTTGGTGGAGCAGGTTGGTGAGGTGAAAAGCACTCATGGTTTACCCATTTACGCTCCTGATCGTGAAGCGGCCATGTTAACGTCACGCCGTGAAGAAGCTGAAAAGATTGGTGTTCCTCCTCAGCTGATTGAAGATATTTTACGCCGTACCATGCGAGAATCTTATGCAAGTGAGAAAGACGCCGGCTTTAAGTGTTTGAATCCCGAGTTGGGGACTGTGATAATAGTTGGTGGTCAAGGCAAGCTAGGGCGCTTGTTTGGTAAAATGTTTACCTTATCGGGCTATCAAGTTGAAGTCATTGGCAGTGATGACTGGGAGCAAGCCGGTGATACGCTAGCTAACGCTGGCCTGGTGGTTGTTACTGTACCTATAAACCTCACACTAGAGGTAATCGGTAAACTGGGTAATTTACCTAAAAACTGTATTCTTTGTGATTTGACATCGATTAAGGCTAAGCCGTTGCAGGCCATGCTAGATATTCACCATGGACCGGTAGTAGGGCTTCACCCTATGTTCGGACCTGATGTGCCGAGTTTAGCCAAGCAAGTCATTGTTTGTTGTAATGGTCGAGGTGAAGAGCAATACCAATGGTTATTGAAACAGTTTTCTATATGGGGCGCAAGTTTGTGTGACATGGAAGCCTATGAACATGATCATGGTATGACATTTATTCAAGCGTTACGTCACTTCACTTCATTTGCTTATGGTTTACATTTGAGCCGAGAGAATCCAAGCATTGATAAGCTTCTTAAGCTCAGTTCGCCTATTTATCGGCTTGAATTGGCTATGGTAGGGCGTTTATTCGGACAAGATCCTAACCTATATGCTGACATTATTCTCTCATCGGATGAGAATATCCAGATGATTAAGCGCTTTCATCACTGTTTTGGCGAAGCGATTAAGATACTTGATAAACGAGATAAGCAAGCTTTTGTTGCTAGTTTTGATAAGGTCAGTGAGTGGTTTGGTGAGTACTCCCAGCATTTTCTGTATGAGAGCCAAAATTTGTTGAAACAGGCAAATGATGCTGTACACAGGGGATAATGTCTCCCAGTGTTAGTAGATGTTTCCGAGGCACAATTCGGTCTTCTGGTATTAGGTCAGACTTTTGTTCTGGCCTATGAGTTGTTGCCTATTTTGTATTCTTACAACTAGTGATATTCTCCCAAATCGGTTAAGTGTTCTATATCTCTGTGGAGAAGTTCATCGTCTCCCACATTCAATTCGATTAACCTTTTAAGGTGCCCAATACTTTCGATGTCAATGTGGTCGATACTCAGGCGTATTACATTGCTGTTGAGGCCAACAACTTCTCCCACAAGTTCAATAACGATATCAGTGTCTTGAAGCGAAAATTCTACATCTACCATGGTATTAAGGCTTAACTCGTCTGCGTTATCAGACGTGAGTAGCAGTCCGTGCAGGGATAAATCGCAAATAAAGCATTCTACTACCTTATTATGTTGAGATAACACTGCCGGCGTCTGGTAAATAATACGCGAAAATTGTCTGCGTTCTATCATGACTGTCTCTCTCTGTGGTACTTAGTATTCAATGATCACCAATCAGGAATAACTACCACTTAGCCTTTAATATCAACAAGGTGAGATTATGGCTTTGTTTGCTGTGGCGTTGAAACAAGTAAGGCCGCTAAGTTAAGCGGCCTTACTACGAATGCTAAGCGAAATTTATTTAGTAATACGCTTATACTTGATTCGATGAGGTTCCGCCGCATCTGGCCCTAACGTTTTCTTCAGCCATTCCATGTATTCAGTATAGTTACCTTCATAGAAGTTGACCTGACCTTCATCACGATAGTCAATAATGTGGGTTGCAATTCGGTCTAAGAACCAACGGTCGTGAGAGATAACCATGGCGCAGCCTGGGAATTCCAATAGTGCTTCTTCTAAAGCTCTGAGAGTCTCTACGTCTAGGTCGTTGGTAGGTTCGTCAAGTAGTAATACATTGCCGCCAGCTTTTAACAGCTTGGCTAAGTGTACTCTGTTACGTTCGCCCCCTGATAACTCTCCAATAATTTTCTGTTGGTCGCTGCCTTTGAAGTTGAAGCGAGAGCAGTATGCTCGTGCTGGGATCTCAAAGTTGTTGATTTTGATAATATCAGCACCTTCAGAAATTTCCTGAAAGACGGATTTTTTATCATCCATGCTATCGCGGAACTGATCTACCGAAGCTAGTTTGACAGTATCACCTATTTCAATACTTCCCGAATCAGGTTGCTCCACGCCACTTAGCATCTTAAATAGCGTTGACTTACCAGCACCGTTAGCACCTATGATTCCTACGATCGCACCTTTGGGAATGCTAAAGGACAAATCATCAATTAATACACGTCCATCAAATGACTTAGAGATGTTCTTTGCATCGATAACCTTGTCACCTAAGCGCTCACCTGGCGGAATGAACAGCTCGTTAGTTTCATTACGCTTTTGGTGATCGTTACTTTGAAGCTCTTCGAATCGAGCCATACGAGCTTTTGATTTAGCTTGGCGTCCTTTAGGATTTTGACGTACCCATTCTAGCTCTTTCTCTATGGTTTTTTGTCTGGCTTTTTCTTGAGACGCTTCTTGTTGTAAACGTGCGTCTTTCTGCTCTAGCCAAGACGTGTAGTTACCTTGCCAAGGAATGCCTTCACCTCTATCTAACTCTAGAATCCATCCAGCCGCGTTGTCGAGGAAGTAACGGTCGTGGGTAATTGCGACTACCGTCCCCGTATAGTCAACTAAGAAGCGCTCAAGCCAGGCTACAGATTCTGCATCTAGGTGGTTAGTTGGTTCATCAAGCAGTAACATATCGGGCTTTTCAAGTAACAGTCGGCAAATGGCGACTCGGCGTCTTTCACCACCAGATAAGTGTTTAATCTGTGCATCCCATTCAGGTAAACGCAATGCATCTGCCGCTCGTTCAAGAGCATTTTCCAAGTTATGTCCATCTTTAGCTTGTATTAAAGCTTCAAGCTCTCCTTGCTCTTTTGCCAGCGCGTCAAAGTCGGCATCAGGCTCTGCGTAGGCAGCGTAAACTTCATCCAGTCGCTTCATTGCTCCAGCAACGTCAGATACCGCTTGTTCGACAATTTCTCGCACTGTTTTTGACTCATCAAGAACCGGCTCTTGAGGTAAGTAACCGACATTCAAGCCAGGCTGTGGGCGCGCTTCGCCATCTATATCAGTGTCAATACCGGCCATGATACGCAGTAAAGTGGATTTACCCGCACCGTTTAGACCTAGAACGCCGATTTTTGCTCCGGGAAAAAAGCTAAGAGAGATATCTTTGAGAATTTGACGTTTCGGTGGCACAACTTTGCTCACCCGAGACATGGTATATACGTATTCAGCCATTGCCGATTGTCCCTAGACTATGAATTGAAATAAAAGGCTATTTTATACTAAGACGAGACGCTTTGTTACCGTCCAAGCAAGGGATAATCATTCTGATTTTTTTGTTTTTAATTGGATTGATTTTATCGACTTGCTTCACGTTGATATGATTTTATTAGTATTTATATCTAGTAAGTGGACTGTTCTGTTTAGAATGGGGGTATGTTGGGAGTGATTTGTAAACACACTGTTTTTTTCTAATTTGAGAAAGAAGCCTATTGGTTTTTTTGTGATGCATAGCTTGTTTTTATGGCTATCCTTTAAAAAGAGTTTTAAGAAATAGAATGGTAACAGCCTAGTTCGGCTGAGCTGAAAGTAGACCAACACGCTCTCTTCTAGCGTGTATCAGATTGTTGTAGTAATCGTAGATAACCGCGAACTAAACCTTAATTTCTCTATGGGATGAGAACTTATGACACTAATGTTTCCTAAGTCGCTGCATCGCATTCATTCACTGTCTCTTGCGTTAGGGGCAATGGTTTGCAGCTCAATAATTGTCTTACCTGTCCTAGCTGGCGATCTTCAACAGCAACGCAGAATTTATGATAAAGCCCATCGTTTATTGGATGCAGGGAAGGTATCTCAGTATTTTAATATTCGTGAACAAATTGAGGACTATCCGCTCACTCCCTATACAGATTACCGAGCCTTTTTGATTAACATTGGTGATAGAACGCCACAAGAAGTTGATACCTTTATTGAAAATTACAAAACAGTACCTTTTTCTGGCCGAATACGAGCCCCTTATATCGATAGCCTTGCGCATAAAAAACAGTGGAAAAAGCTAATTGAATTCCAAAGGGTTGAGCCTAGAGGAGAAAGCTATCAATGTCATTATTACTATGCTTTATACAAATCGGGACACAAAGACAAAGCCTTTATCGGAGCCAAGAAGCTATGGCGTTCAGGAGAGAGTATTTCTGACGCTTGTGATGGCCTTTTTAGTGCTTGGGATCAATCAGGAGTTAGAACAGATCAAGATATTTTAGATCGAATGCAACTTGTATTCGAAACAAGTAACGGCTCTCTGATGAATTTTTTGAGAAAGCAGCTCAGAACGAAAAAAGCCCAGCAGCAAGCGAAGGAAATGAAAGTCTTATTCAATCGCCCTGAACAAGTACTCGATTTTGCGTTTGAGAAGCCAGATAATGATTGGTATCGAACCTTGACAGCAATGGCTTTAAGAAAACTTGCTCGCAAAAATAGTAAAAAAGCTTTTAGTGTTTTTGAGCAAGTGGTCTCGGCTAAGAAAATGTCGAAGAAACAAGTTCAGGATTTGGCAGATCATCTAGCATTTCGATTAATCAATACAGATTCGCTGCTGCAGCAACACTGGCGTGATAAAAAAATAGCCACCTCATCCAACTATAAGCTGATAGAAAGACGCATACGACTTGCAATACAGGACGCCGATTGGCAGGGGATCATTAATTGGATTGATTTACTTCCTGAAAGCAATCAGGCAAGTTTACGCTGGCAATATTGGTTGGGCCGAAGTGAGTTGGCAGAGGGAAAAATTAAGCAGGGGAGTCAACGTCTAGAGAAAATTGTTGGCCAGAGAAACTTTTACAGTGTTGCTGCAGCGAAAGAGATTAAGCGCTCGATTAACTATCCTGTCTCTACTATTTCTTTTCAGCAAGAGGCAGTACAACCGTTTCGAACCACTTTAATTAGAATTGAAGAGTTGATCGAACGTGATAAAATTGCAGTCGCAAAAAATGAATGGCAATGGTTACTCGACCGAGCTAATGACGAACAAAAAGAAATGTTAGCCGCTTATGCTGCCAATAAGCAATGGTCCCATCTGTCTGTCAAAGCTAGTATTCAAGCTAAAATGTGGGACAATATCGAGCTGCGTTTTCCCGTGGCTCATCAGTGGTGGTTCGACTTTTATGGCGAAAAGCATAGTATTGACCCTATTACGTTGATGTCTTTGGCTCGGCAGGAGAGTGCACTTGATGCTCTAGCAAGATCGCCTGTTGGTGCAAGAGGCATTATGCAAGTCATGCCGTCTACGGCTAAATATACGGCACGTAAATATCAATTAATGTATCGCAGCAGTAATGATTTGTATGAAGTCGGAAAAAATATTGAAATTGGCAGTCACTATTTGAAAGGTTTGCTAGACAGGTACGATAATAATCGAGTCTTTGCTCTTGCGGCGTATAATGCGGGGCCGCATAGAGTCAAGACTTGGCGAGAACGTACCCAAGGCCGGCTTGATGCCTATGCTTTTATAGAAGCTATCCCATTTAAAGAAACACGTGGCTATGTCCAAAATATCTTGATGTTCGAGACATATTACCGTGATCTGTTAGGAGTAGATGGTGCGTTTTTAAACCAGCATGAGATTGAAACTAGGTATTAGCGTTTAAACATTAAAAGAGCATATTTGAATATCTTACTTGATTAAAGAGCTTTTACTTTGGCTACTATTCAACCCCAAAAGGGCCAGCAAGCCCTATCTGTCTTAAGAATTCTTGGAACTGTACAATAAATGGCAACACAAACCGAATATCATGAGTGGCAACAAATCTTAGATCTAATAAAAAGCAGCACTACAGCTAATCAACACGAGATGCTGCTTACTATGCTACTGACTGCGGATGAGAGAGAGGCTTTGATTGCGCGAGTAAACATTTGTTGTGAATTACTTAAAGGTGAGCTTTCTCAAAGGCAGATAAGCAATAAATTGGGTGTGGGAGTCGCGACAATAACCCGGGGCTCTAATGAGTTAAAATCAAAGTCAGCAACAGAAAGAGCTCAGATACTCTCACTCCTAAATATCGAATAAGGTTAATCGATATTTAGGAGGTTGTTGGGGAAGTATTCAGGGTTAGTGAATGGAACCAGTGCTAATATCAAGGCTTGATGATAGACACGACTACGTGTAAGGCGGTCATGGGTTAATAGGCTAATCGCCCCACCTTTTTGCTTAATATTTTCGGTGCCAAACACGTCGTCCATTACATCACCCAGCTCGTTTGCATCTACCAGTTTTTCTAATACCAGAGGGGGAAGTATTAAACTGGCCGAGCGAGACTCCCCTCTCTGTGTCGATGACTCTATTATCATCCATGCAAAAGTAGAATTACCCTCTATTCCTGCTTCTAGGCCCACGTAATAGTCTGCATTTGGCTGGTTTCTTTTTGCATTTTTTACCCGGTTAATAGCACCCCGACGAGTTTCTTTATCGCACATAGGTTGATCTGCAACATCGCTTGGTACTTTAATCGACATAAAATCAAAGCGCTGAGAGCCAAATACAGCCTCAAAAGCACTCTCTACAGCCCTCTTCTTCGCAGGGTTAAGAGAAGTGATAACAACTTTCTGTATTGACATCTTTACACCTATGTTCTGGTTGATTGATAATTTTTAATTCTGATAGTGATAGAGGTGGAGATAGGAAATAACCCTGCATATAGTCACACTGGTTGTCAGTGAGCCAGTTTAACATAGATACAGACTCTATTCCTTCAGCGATTACTATCATTGATTGCGAGTGGCATAGTTCTACCAATGGCTTGATGACTTTTTGATTTTGGGTTTTTATCAATGTGGTCAGAAACTCTCTGTCGAGTTTGATCTTCTGTACTGGATACTCCACTAATTGAGTGATAGAGGTGTAACCTGAACCAAAATCATCAATAGCTAGCTTGAAGCCCATTAGAGAAAGTTCATGCAGCAGAGGATAGCTTTGTGAGTCAGTCGCAAAAGTTTCAGTAATTTCGAAGTCAACTAAACTGGGCTTTACGTGATATTTTTGAGCTGCCGTTTGTATGTCTCTTGCTAACTGCTGGGAATCCAATTCAGCAGAGGATAAATTAATAGACAATTGAAGAGGGTATTCGAAGCACTCTTGCAATGCTTGGAAGTCTTTGAATGCCTGATGAATAACCCAACGATCAATTTTACCAAATAGGCCTGTTTTTTCCGAAATGGGGATAAATTCTGCAGGATTGACTTTTCCCATGTTTGGGGAAAACCAACGCAGTAATGCTTCAACCCCCACAATTTTCTTACCTGAACGGTCAAAGTAGGGTTGGTACATCAATGAAAACTCATCATCGAACTCCCCGTTTCTCAGTGCTTGTTCTATTTGATTTCTGCGTCGTACAACTTCATCTAGCTCTTGTGAGTATCGCGCAATTTGATTCTTTCCTGCTCGTTTGGCTTGATACATAGCTGTATCTGCATTGGAAAGTAGTTTTTCCAGATCTTGGCCATCATCAGGGTAGGTTGCGATACCTATACTTGCAGTGATTGGAAAATTACCCAAGGGGGATCCTTGAGAGTTTTGTATTGGCTCTAGGATATCTACGGCGAGTTGATAAGAATAATCACTGCTTGTTGAAGAGGAAATAAAAATAGCAAACTCATCACCAGATAATCTTGATGCGAGGCATTTTGTGCATTGTTTCTGTTCATATGTATGGCTGACTGTACGAATATGCTCCGCGAAATCGATTAGGAGAGAGTCACCTACATGATGACCATATTTGTCATTAACGTATTTAAAATTGTCTAAATCAATATACAAAATCCAAGCCTGAGTACATAGAATATTATCTCTTATTGCTTGGTTTACATATACTTGAAATTGGTATCTATTCGCGAGTTGGGTTAAATGGTCATTTTCAGCCATCGCCTTGGTTTTTTGATAGATCGAACTGAGCTCCTTATACATGTCGTAGAATCTAGCTGATAGTCGTCCAATCTCATCGCTAGTGTTAAGGCGCTGAATATTAAAACTTTGTCGCTGTTCTACTTGCTGTAACTGTTTATCTAAAAAAGTAATCGGGCTGATAACTCGGTTATGTAGTAGAAAGAGTAGAATAAAAATAGTGACTACGGTGGAAGCGCCAAAAAAAAGGAGCAGCCTCTGTTTAATCGTATAAAGTTGCTCTGTAAGTAAATATTGAGCAGGATCCAAAACAGCATAAATATCTGATAACAGCTCAACCGATTGAGTTAGACCCGATTTTACAATAGGGTAATCACTGAAATAGATACTGGTGTCATTGTCAAACTCAATAATATGTTTGAGCTGATCAAACTTGTCTAAGGATATATAGACAACAACAAAGAAGAAATGATCTCTATTATAACTAAGTGGTGACATTAAAGTGTCAATATCTAGGACATCGTAACGGACTAGGACACTTTGACCCTGATGGTTTTGGGTAAATCCGATAAAAGAATCACTTCCAGTCAACCGATAATTAGCTTCTACAAAATTATGCACCTTTTTATCGAGCGTTGAAAACGGGTCAAGTTGATTATCGGCATAAAACAAGGGACTACGAGAGTGATCAAGGATCGCTATTGCCACATCGCTATTTTTATTTACCTGAAGGCTAGAGAGCGTAGTGTGCAGCGTATCGATGAGTTCCATCTCGCGATATGGGTTATCTTCCTTGATGAAATAATGGCGTATGATATCGCTTTTCGTTAGAGTCAAAGAGTAACTATTTAACATAGCTACAGACTGACGAAAATGCCCTGCCAGCTTTTCCATTGTTAATTGAAGGTAACTATTTTCGCGTTTTACTAACGCATCTTTTTGATTGTTATATATACCGTAGCTAGAAAATGCAGCACTAATTAGGATGACTGGCGATACTAGCAACAGTACTCTAGTACTGAGTTTCATGACGTTTTAGAATGCGGTTGAGTATTTTAGTTCGTAAACTGATGTTTTCAGGGGATAGCTCTACATCAACGCGACCCTGATCTATTCTTTTCTGTGATGGAAACAATGATGCATCATTTTTATACCAATCAGGCGTTTGTTTTAATGCAGTAAGATTGGGAGTTGAAGCCTTGATAAATATTGCATTTTTTGCAGCCACCTCAGGGTCCATCAAATATTCCAGAAAAGCTTTTGCTCCCTCAGGGTTAGTTGAGCGGTTATTGATAGCAAGGCAATCAAGCCAGATGAATATTTCACCATCAGGAATCGTAAACGCCCATTTATTACCAACAAAATAGCGGTTGAGAGAATATTGGTCTCCGCTATAGGCTAGAGCCATAGCAAGCTTATCGTTGTGATTTTCTGTTCCCCTTACGTAACTCAATATATATTCGTATGTTAATATTTTTTCATTGAAACTTTGTAGTTGAGGATAAGCAGCTTTGATGGCTGAGGGGGTACCTTCATCAGGAGCTAAACCTAAGCTATAAAATGTAGGAAGAAAGCTCTCAATCGTATCATTGATCATTCCAATACGCCCTTCCAGTTCCTTCGGAGGGGAAGTAAACTCGCTCCATGTTGAAGGTGGGGTTGGGACTAGGTCTTTTCTATATGCTATTCCGACTGTCCCCCAGAAATAGGGGACAGCGTAATCACCACAAGCTTGCAACCATTTGTTTCCGTTATGGTGACGATTTTTGAGAGTACTGAGATCTTTAAAAGCCCCAAAACGGCCGTAAATTTGGGCTGAGACATTGTCTAAAATCACTACATCAAAGGGTAATTGAAGACTTTTCATCATCAATAAGTTGCGTTCATCATCATTATCAAAATGGGTTGCTTTTAGAGGCATGCCCGTTGATGACTCCCAATCTTCAACGACGTAAGGTGATATAGTGTCTTCCCACATGTAGATGTTTATAGGTGCTTTGGTTTGTGCTGAAAAGCTTTGCGTGGTGAACGCGATTAAAAGGAGAAATAGCGATCTCATATCAAACGGGAAGCTCCATATGCTCCGATAAATTCGCTCAAAATGACATGCCTGAAATGACTGACACTACATTCATATGCAACTAATGTTGTCATACTAAATATTTTTCTTATTAGTGTCAGTCATATGAGATTATTTATTTGATCTATATTCCTTTTTTATTCACTTTTTATTGTTGTGGGCGACACATTTTCACTGGGATAACATCCTAAGACCTTGAGATGCTTGGTTAGCTTTGTAAGTTCTTGCAGTGCTTTTTGCATTTGCTCTGATTCAAGATGAGACTCCAAGTCTACATAGAACATCTCTTCCCATGGATTTCCCATGATAGGTCTAGACTCTAGTTTACTCATGTTAATTGAATATTTTTGCAATACGAGTAAGGTTGCAACTAATGATCCTGCTTCCTGAGAAGTTGACATTATTAATGTTGTTTTCGCTGGAATTTGACTCGAGACTTCCACTGGCTTTCTTGCAACAATGATAAAGCGAGTATGGTTTTCTGTTTGGTTCGCAATATTTGTCTGTATAGATTGTAAACCATACAGCTTTCCACTTGCAGCATGCCCAATGGCAGCGACATCGCTTTGGTTTATTTCTTTTACTTTTTTCATTGCATCTGCAGTACTAGTGCATGACTCGAGTGTGATATTTTTAAATCGACTCAGAAATTCACTGCATTGCTGATGGGGCTGGGGATGTGAGTAAAGCGTTTTGATGTCTTCTATTCGCACGTCTGACGTGGCAACTAGGCAGTGCTCTATTGGCAGAATAATTTCTCCAACAATGTGTAAAGTCGTATGTTGAAGTAGGTCGTACACCTCATTAATTGAGCCTGAGCTGGTATTTTCAATTGGTAGAACGCCAAAGTCAGCATGGCCAGATTCAACCGTTTGAGCGACCTCTTTAAAATGCTGACAATTAAGCTCGATTAACTCGGTATTTTTTCGGCTGAAATATTCAAGGCTAGCAAGGTGAGAGTATGACCCTTTTGCCCCTAGAAATGCGACCCTAGCTAATGGCTTACGACTGAGTTCAGGGTTAGCGAGGTTCTGCAGGTAAGACTGTTGAAGTAAGACTGAATCTTCAATAATAGTATGAAATAGCTTTGTGATATATTGGGCATCCAGCTCATATTTATCACGTCCTGCGTTAATTAGTTTTACCAAAAGTTGTTGCTCACGAGCTGCGTCGCGTACAGGTTTAGATGTCTGAACCTTACTTTTGGCTACCTCAATACTCATTTGTCTTCTCTCAGATAAGAGCTTTAACAGTTCGTCGTCTAACTCATTCAAACGTGAGCGAATATCATCGAGTGAGTATTTTTGTTCAGTCATCTTGTTGTCCTCATTAAAAAAGCCTCCCAAATGGGAGGCTTCCTGTTCGTTTCTGACTTATCTTTCGAAAACGAGAGTGCCTCCAGATTTATCGGAGAAAAAAGAAGTCAAAAAAGAACAGGTTGTTTAGAATCATATCTATCAATATAGTTGTGATGGCGTTAACACAATAAGCAAGCGGTTAATCAGCGTCAAGCAAAAAAATAGCGCACAAGGCGCTATTTTCTAACTAGTCATTCCAAACTGATTCAGATAGAGCTTATTCAGCTTCGATTTCTTCGGGCTCTAGTTTCTCAGCACGCCGAGCTTCAGGCTTATGGCGTAGCTTATTGAGTTGTCTCTCAAGTTTCTGTTCCACTTCATTAACAGCGGCATAAAGATCTTCGTGTATAGCAGAAGCAACCAATTTACCTTTAGGTACGGTAATCACTGCCTCAAATTTCATTTGTTTATTTGGTTCTTCACTAAAGCAGGCTTGACAGCTGATAATATCGACTTGCCATTTTTCTAACTTCTTAAATTTACTCTCTATATGAGTTCGGATAGCAGAGGTGATGTTAATATTTTTACCAGTGATGTTTACTTTCATAGATGTTCTTCCTCTGTAGCACCCTTAATGGATTAACTCCAGATTACCTATCTAACACCAAAATAATGTGATCAAGATCAATATTCGTTTTATGTCTCGAGATAGGCAATTTAAACGTGATCGATATCTAGAATTGAACTTTTGGATGAAAGAAAAGACTTGTGAAGAAATGAGGAGTTGCTAGTTTGTTGGTGTAATAAACTAAAAAGTCTATACTTTTTAGTGCATCCCCTCGGCTTAAAAAAACATACCCCAATGCTATCTGAGCACTTGTGGGATACGTTTAGTGTCTTGTTGTTAACACAATATCCCAAAAGCACAATCTACATATCGTTCAAATCAATTAATTGTTGAGTGTGCTTTACAGCATCTTCTAGGCCCAACTCTTGATATGCTTCCAGCTGAATTTTAAGCGATCTTAATGCGGCTTCAGTGTCAGGGTAAGTTTTTTGTAACTCTTGTGCGCGGTTGATTGCGGCTATCCAAGCTTCGCGGCGAAGATAAAAATCTGCAGTCGCTAGGTCGTAATCAGCAAGGCGATTTTTTAGCGAAATCATGCGCTTGTGAGCGTCCTCTGCATATGGGCTATTTGGGTAACGCTCGAGTAATTTCTTGAAGTCAGCAAAAGCCTTTTTCACAGGTTCTGGATCTCGGTCACTGCGATCTACGTTAAATAAGTCATGCATAAAATTACGATCTTGTGCCATGTGAGTCAGGCCACGCATATACAATACCCAATCAAGCTTTTCATGCGTTGGATTTAATCGGGAAAAGCGCTCTATGGTTGCTAATCCTAGAGCTAAGTCATCATTTTTATAGTAGGCATAGATAAGGTCTAATTGAACCTGCTCTGAATAAGCACCAAATGGATATCTAGAATCCAAAGCTTCCAACTTATCAATTGCCGATAACCAGTTTCCACTTTGCAAAGATACTTGAGCTTCAGAATATAATTCGGAAGGTGGGATATCCGGAACAATCTCATCGCTGCTAGAGCAGCCGACTAATACAGATAATGCTAATAAGCCAGATAAAGTATGCTTTTTCATGTCAGGATTCGATTCCTTGAGATAAATATTTTGTTGCTTCCGTTACTTTCTGGTCGGGAGCAGATACAATGGAGCAATATTCTTCCACACTAGTGGCAATTAGTCCCACAGTTTTTGAAAAAGTTCGATATGGCTCAGCAGATTGAATTAAGTAATACAGTAAAAGATAGTCAATTGGGTCAGCGTCTTGACCAGGCAATCGCAGAATTATTCGCCGATTTTTCTCGTTCTCGTCTTAAGGAATGGTTATTAGATGGCAAAGTTCAGGTAAATGGAGAAGTTGTCACTAAGCCTCGTACCAAAGTTATGGGTGGTGAAATTATAATCGTTCAAGCCGAATTAGAGGATGAAGAGCGTTGGGAAGCTCAAGATATTGCGTTGGACATCGTTTACGAAGATGACGACATTATCGTTATTAATAAACCGAGGGACTTTGTCGTTCATCCGGGAGCGGGTACGCCAGATGGAACAGTATTGAATGCTTTGCTGCATCATTACCCAGATATTGCCGAAGTTCCTCGTGCTGGAATTGTCCATCGTCTCGACAAAGATACAACTGGTTTAATGGTTGTTGCCAAAACAGTGCCAGCACAAACGCGTTTAGTCCGAGCGCTACAAAAACGCAATATTACCCGAGAATATGAAGCTATTGCGATTGGCCGCATGACAGCTGGTGGGCGAGTTGAACAGCCTATCGGTCGTCATTCTACAAAACGCACATTGATGGCGGTTAGTCCTATGGGTAAGCCAGCAGTGACGCATTATCGCGTTGCTGAACATTTTCGAGAGCATACGCGTATTCGTTTAAGGTTAGAAACTGGCCGAACTCACCAGATTCGTGTTCATATGGCTTATCTTCAGCATCCATTGCTTGGTGACTCTGCTTATGGCGGACGGGCAAGAATTCCTGCTGGGGCTTCGGAACAATTGGCGAACATGATACGCCAATTTGATCGTCAGGCCCTACATGCCGTGATGCTTAAGTTTGAACACCCTATCTCGGGAGAGGAATTAGAGTTTCATGCCCCGGTACCTGAAGATATGGTATCGATGACAGAAGCTTTGCGCCAAGACGTTCATGAACACGGTATTGAGGAAGACATGTAAGGTGGAGATGATTATTCCCAACTGGCCTGTGCCTGCAAATGTTAAAGCTTTTTCTTCGACTCGTAAGCAGGGTTTTTCGAATGGCAAATACCAAGGGTTAAACCTTGGTAGTCATGTTGGGGATGATATCACTCATGTTGAAAGTAATCGCTCTTGGTTAGCTCAACAATCGTCGATGCCTAGTGCACCGATTTGGTTAAATCAGACACACTCAACCACAGTGTTGGAAGTCTCCAAGCCAACTCAGGAAGTACTCAATGCTGATGGTCTATATACCAAGCATGCGGGCGTGGTTTGCTCTGCCATGACAGCTGATTGCCTTCCTGTGTTGCTATCAAACATCTCTGGCACTGAAGTGGCGGCAGTGCATGCGGGATGGCGCGGTTTAGCCAATGGGATTGTTGAAAATGCGGTTGCACAATTTGACAGCCAAGTAATGGCTTGGATAGGCCCTGCGATTGGCGTGTCAGCATTTGAAGTAGGGGAGGACGTAGTAGAAGCTTTTGTCGCAAAAAATCCCTCAGCTTGTGAGGCATTTTATCCGACGAACTCACCATTGAAATGGTTAGCTGATATGAACATACTCATCACTCAAAGATTGAATAGCATAGGCATTAACGATGTGTATTACAGCGGCATGTGTACTTTTTCTGATCCTGAGCGTTTTTTTTCCTATCGTCGGGATGGTATAACAGGTCGACAAGCTACTTTTATCTGGATCGATAAATAATACTTTTCAATACATTCCCCTTGAAAGTCGCTGCTTTCGCATCCATCTATCATACTGACTAAAAGAGTTTTCTTCGTTAAGGTTAGGAAGGTAGATATGCGCCTTGATAGGTTTACTAGCAAATTTCAAATCGCGATATCTGACGCACAATCACTGGCGTTAGGGCGCGATCACCAATACATTGAACCCGTTCATCTTATGGTTGCTTTAATGGACCAAAACGGTAGCCCTATTCGTCCATTGCTTACCACGCTCGATGTTGATGTTACTCACCTGAGATCCAAATTAAGTGAAATCCTTGATCGTTTGCCCAAAGTGAGTGGCATTGGTGGCGATGTACAACTATCAAGTTCGATGGGAACCTTATTTAACCTTTGTGATAAGGTCGCACAAAAGCGCAAAGATGCTTATATTTCATCGGAAATCTTCCTCCTCGCGGCAATAGAAGATAAAGGGCCTTTAGGTGAGTTACTTAAAGAGTTGGGCCTTACTGAAGCGAAACTGAGCGCTGCAATTGATAAAATTCGAGGTGGTCAAACGGTTAATGACCCGAATGCAGAGGAACTTCGTCAAGCACTTGAAAAGTTCACTATTGATCTAACAGAGCGAGCTGAACAGGGGAAATTAGATCCTGTTATCGGTCGTGATGATGAAATCCGTCGTACTATTCAGGTCTTGCAAAGACGCACCAAAAACAATCCCGTCATTATCGGTGAACCTGGAGTCGGTAAAACGGCTATTGTCGAGGGTTTGGCACAGCGTATCATAAATAATGAAGTCCCAGAAGGATTGCGAAATAAAAGAGTTCTCTCACTTGATATGGGAGCTCTGGTGGCGGGTGCAAAATATCGAGGAGAATTTGAAGAACGCCTCAAATCCGTACTTAGTGAGCTGTCTAAAGAAGAGGGCAGCGTCATTCTGTTCATAGATGAAATTCATACTATGGTCGGAGCTGGTAAAGGTGAGGGTTCAATGGATGCGGGCAATATGCTCAAGCCGGCTTTAGCGAGAGGTGAACTTCATTGCGTTGGTGCGACAACACTAGATGAATATCGTCAGTATATAGAAAAAGATCCAGCACTAGAGCGTCGCTTTCAAAAAGTATTGGTTGATGAGCCTTCAGTAGAGGATACAGTGGCAATACTACGCGGCCTTAAAGAGCGTTATGAACTTCATCATCATGTAGAGATAACAGATCCAGCGATTGTTGCTGCAGCGAGTTTGTCCCACAGGTACATTTCGGACCGTCAGTTACCAGATAAAGCGATAGATCTAATCGACGAAGCGGCATCCAGTATCAGAATGCAAATAGATTCTAAACCAGAATCATTGGATAAGCTTGAACGAAAAATTGTTCAGCTTAAGATCGAGCAGCAAGCACTGACCAATGAACATGATGAAGCGAGTGAAAAGCGCCTTTTTAACCTCACTGAGGAGTTACAAGATAAAGAGCGTGCTTTTGCTGAGCTTGAAGAGGTCTGGAATGCTGAGAAAGCAGCGCTATCGGGTACACAACACATAAAAGGTGAATTAGAACAAGCGCGACTTGATATGGACTTTGCACGTCGTGCTGGTGACCTTAATCGAATGTCAGAACTCCAGTATGGGCGTATTCCTGAACTAGAAAAGCAGCTAGACCTTGCGACCCAAGCCGAGATGCAGGAAATGACTCTGCTTCGCAATAAGGTCACGGATAATGAAATAGCCGAAGTGCTATCTAAGCAGACAGGTATTCCTGTATCTAAGATGCTTGAGGCTGAGAAAGAAAAGCTGCTTAGGATGGAAAAAGTTCTCCACACTCGTGTTATTGGTCAAACAGAAGCGGTTGAAGTGGTATCCAACGCGATTCGTCGCAGCCGTGCAGGGCTATCTGACCCCAATAAACCCATTGGTTCATTTTTATTCCTAGGCCCAACAGGTGTAGGTAAAACAGAGCTTTGTAAGACTTTAGCTAACTTTTTATTTGATAGTGAAGACGCCATGGTTCGTATTGATATGTCAGAGTTTATGGAGAAACACTCCGTTGCCAGACTAGTAGGTGCTCCTCCAGGATATGTTGGATATGAAGAGGGTGGCTATATCACTGAAGCAGTCAGAAGAAAGCCTTACTCAGTTATTTTGCTCGATGAAGTTGAGAAAGCTCATCCAGACGTGTTTAACATATTGCTCCAAGTTCTAGATGACGGAAGACTCACAGATGGCCAAGGTCGAACCGTCGATTTTCGCAATACTGTTGTTATTATGACTTCCAACCTTGGCTCAACAAGAATCCAAGAAAACTTTGGTTCATTGGATTATCAGGGTATAAAGGAAGAAGTAATGGAAGTGGTTAACAAGCATTTCCGTCCTGAGTTTCTTAACCGAGTCGATGAGAGTGTAGTGTTTCATCCGCTCGCACAAGAGCATATCAAATCTATTGCCTCTATTCAGTTGGATAGACTCTCCAAGCGAATGGAAGACGGTGGATATAAATTGCAAGTAACAGATAAAGCGCTAGATCTCATTGCTCAAGTTGGTTTTGATCCTGTATTTGGTGCTCGACCGTTAAAGAGAGCCATTCAACAAAGTGTCGAGAATCCGCTAGCTAAGGCAATCCTTGCTGGTAAGGTGATACCAGACAAGCCGATTAAACTATCAGTGAGTAAAGATCAGATAGTTGCTCAGCAATAGGCTTATACCTGATAGTAGAGTAAATCTTTGCTCTACTATCGAGTGGTTTTTACTCCTTTAGTGTGAATTGTGAGCTAACGATACAGTAAATTGAATTTTTTACTGCTTTGCTCTTGTGCTCTTAGAATTCTTCTCTATAATCCGCTCTTGTTGTCAGGGCAGAAGCACTGATATATCGGTCAGTTTGGCTTTACTAGGCTAAGCAAAAGAAAAATAAAGAAAAGTGTTTGACTCTTTACTTTATATGGCTAGAATGGCCGACTCTTATTTAGGTAGTAAATAAAACTAAAGAAGAACGCTCTTTAACAAACTAAACCTATCAATCTGTGTGGGCACTCGTTGATGATAATCCAAAAAGATTTATCAATGAACTGAGTGACCAATCGGTAGTAATACCGGCACAGTCAATTCAACATTACACAGTAATGTTATCAGTATTCATTGAGCCGCATCTTAGATGCACAAAACTTTAATTGAAGAGTTTGATCATGGCTCAGATTGAACGCTGGCGGCAGGCCTAACACATGCAAGTCGAGCGGAAACGAGYTATCTGACCCTTCGGGTGACGATAACGGCGTCGAGCGGCGGACGGGTGAGTAATGCCTGGGAAATTGCCCTGATGTGGGGGATAACCATTGGAAACGATGGCTAATACCGCATAATAGCTTCGGCTCAAAGAGGGGGACCTTCGGGCCTCTCGCGTCAGGATATGCCCAGGTGGGATTAGCTAGTTGGTGAGGTAAGGGCTCACCAAGGCGACGATCCCTAGCTGGTCTGAGAGGATGATCAGCCACACTGGAACTGAGACACGGTCCAGACTCCTACGGGAGGCAGCAGTGGGGAATATGGGGAATA
>NZ_QLYY01000017.1 GCF_003350295.1 Vibrio tetraodonis | reverse complement strand
TTTTGCTTGCCTATAATTTAGTACGTTTAGAAATGATTCATATTGCCGAAGATGCGAATGTAAGTCCAACTCGGGTTAGCTTCACAGCAGCAATAAATTTGATAGATGCCCAGTTGCGCTGGCTAGCGCTCAGCCCCGATGGCACTTTACCTGTTAGGCTCAAACAAATGCGAGAGAGCATCAGCCATTTCATTTTGCCAGATAAAAGAAAGGACCGAACGTTTCCACGTTCAGTCCTCTTTGTTCGGGCCAAATATCCATTTAAATATAAGTGTTAATACTTATCCGAACGGCATTATGACACACATCGTCAGGCTTTAGTTATGAGCGAATATGGCAGCACTATGCCGCCTCACGCTCGTCTTCAGTGGACCACAGCCCCATAAGACCGAACTTAGTCAGAGCCACCATAAAGACACCGATTGTCATTACCATAGTGCCCATAGCAATGTGCTCTGGTATCGCTGGTAAAATAAAGAAAATCATCTTTGGTATAAAGACACACATAACCAACACTAAAAAGTCCATCATTAAATGAAAGGGTGTCGATACCTTAATTCCTTTATTAATCAAAGATAATAAATTTACGCTCATTGTTTGTGACTCCAATACTTCTCATATCGTCAGAGAAGCATATCCTGTGCCACTGAGATAGCGGTCCGATTAATTTTGATATTAGTCATAAAGTTATGAAAGGAGCTAACGGCATAATGATTGGTTTGCCAAAAAATCGACGCTGATAACAGTCATTAAATTGCCGCTTTTTCTAATCTGTCGATTTGTCCATCTTTAAGGTTAAATGACATAGAGCAGTACTCCCTCAAGCATTCATTTTAACTACAGCCTTTCAACCTCAACGTTTACATAAGGCAATGCATCAAAAGTATTGTTTACTTCCCAGTCCGACAAGTTATCAAGAGATCGCCTTACACGATTTGAACTTTCGAGATCTTCTGTCTCGCCGTAATAGACATCAGCTCCGTAAACGCTCTGCAAAGAAAGATCACCACCCACTTCTGTCACTATCGGCCGTTCAATAGCATCAATAACCGCTTGTGAATAAGGCAAACCAAATGAATTAATAACCCACGGCCAATCCCATGTATGGTCTTGAAGTGGTAGGTTTCGATTTTCAAACTGTTCACCGAGGTTATTACCACCTGAAGTTTTCCTTCCTATCTCCCACTGGTAGTATTTGTGGGGCCGATTGATTGGGTGCTCAATATCAGCATTGCCTGAGTAAGAAAGGAATCCATACAAACCAAGATCATAGCTGACCCTTGCTTGCCCCTTATATGGGTATACTTTTGACGTTTTGTATATGGTCATCAGTACTTCTTGTCTGCGCTTGGGTGGGACATTAACCACTATGGTGTCAGTGACCAGTTCACTTGCAGCGCCTGAGTTTTCCTCTCCCCAACTTTGCCCTGCAGAAAAAGACACCTCAACTTCACTCTCTCCAATAAATGGCAATGTAAAGTCACTTTTAACCGATACCGCTTGCTCAAAGTTGATCGAACTTTTGAACTTCCAGCTGGTTTGTTTTTTATAGGAAAACGTCACTCGATATTGTTGATTTATATCCGATTCATTAGTGACTGTGGCCCGCCTCACCCCCAATATTTCTTGGGCTTCGTCTGTGCTATCTCTTTGAGCTACAGTACTAGGTAAAAGCTGATAACTGAGATTAGTGATGTCGATGATTAATCTATCATCACAGCGATAGCCGTAACACGGCATTCCAAACCCAATCGCATCAGATTTAATTTGGTACACTCCTCTATCATAAACAGAAGTGACCATATCCTCTCCACTTTGCCTTCCATCGACTCCACCACTCCAGGCATAACCAAGTAGGTTAGCAAGCTCGGCTAATGGCTCGTAAAATTCTTTTGAATTCACCATAAGCCATTCTAGTTTCTGTCTGTTCGGTGCTTTTAGTGTCAAGGGTAAAGATACGTCAGCTTGGTAGGTATTTTTCTTATCCGATTCGATACACCAGCTTGTATAAGCCAGCCGGTTAGCAATTTTGATATTTCCTTTATGACCAGGCCCCATGATGATCAAGCCATTTTCAATATTTGTCAGCTGCCACTCCCCCATTTTTGCAGCCAACCTTTGTTGATACATCATCGCCGTGCTTAAACTTATTGGTTCATAGCCGCTCTGGCATGGTTTCCTTTGCAGCTTAATATCTTCTAGTTCTATATACCGACTAGGTGTGTTAGCCAAAGCATTATGATGGGTAAAGAAAGTTAACCCTATCACACACAAGAACACTCTCAATGAATAGTCACTCATAAATTATATTCCATTGAAGCCGTTACGAGACCATGCCAGATGCGGCGTTACTTAATCTAAGCTCGTAACACTATAGAGGTGAACAAAAGCAGGTACCAAATCCATCACAAAAGGAGAATTCACCATCAGGGCAAAGACCAGCAGCAGTCGAAGTGGCAGAAGAGAAAAGAATAGCAAGAGATAAAATTAGCTTTTTAGACATTGTATGACCTTATATATAAAGCGTCACGATAGGTTGGAGTTTTATAAATCATAACCCATCGTTAACACCTTGTTAACTAGATGTCAAAAATCTAAAGGATTATGCAACAAGCTGAAACCATGAAAAACATAAAGTTAGATTTACATCCCAAATACGATTATTCACTCAGGTTCATTTTGGGTGCTTATCACAATAACAAACACCCAACACATTATTATGAAACATCACTGATAGTGCGTTAAACGATAATTCACAGCTATATAGTTTGGCATCCAGTCTATAAGTATTACTTATTCCATTATTAATAATTTTATCTTTAATCAGATTTAAATCAGAGATATACATGGTGCAAGGCCCTATGGCAAAACAGTTCAAATAAGGCGACTCGACCTTAACACTGAAACTTAATGTGGAAGAGATGATGACTAAAAAGCTAACTACTGCTGCAGGCTGCCCTGTCAGCAATAACCAAAATGTAATGACAGCTGGGCCCCGGGGTCCACAACTACTTCAGGATGTATGGTTTCTTGAAAAATTGGCTCACTTTGATCGCGAAGTAATACCCGAAAGACGTATGCATGCCAAAGGCTCTGGCGCTTATGGTACTTTTACCGTTACTCATGATATTACAAAATACACCCGGGCAAAGATCTTCTCAGAAATCGGCAAAAAGACCGAGTTATTTGCTCGATTTACCACAGTTGCGGGTGAGCGAGGCGCTGCAGATGCAGAGCGCGACATTAGAGGCTTTGCACTCAAATTTTATACCGAGGAAGGAAACTGGGATTTAGTTGGTAATAACACACCCATATTTTTTCTGCGCGATCCACTAAAGTTCCCTGACCTAAACCATGCGGTGAAACGAGACCCTCGCACCAATATGCGAAGTGCCATCAACAACTGGGATTTTTGGACATCACTTCCTGAAGCATTTCACCAAGTCACTATTGTTATGAGTGATCGCGGTATTCCTGCATCTTACCGTCACATGCATGGTTTTGGCAGTCACACCTTTAGCTTCATCAATGCCGATAAAGAGCGCTATTGGGTTAAGTTTCATTTCAAAACTCAACAAGGTATTAAGAACCTGACTGACCAAGAGGCCGCTGAAATAATAGGCAGCGATCGGGAAAGCCACCATAGAGATCTCTATAAAGCTATTGAAAATAAGGACTTTCCTAAATGGAAGATGTATGTACAGATAATGCCGGAACTCGAGGCAGATAAGGTTAACTTTAATCCATTTGACTTAACTAAAATATGGTCACAAACGGATTACCCGCTGATACCTGTCGGTGAGTTTGAGCTAAACCGCAACCCAGAAAACTTCCATGCAGAAGTTGAGCAATCTGCCTTTAATCCGGCAGCCGTCGTCCCAGGTATTAGTTTCTCACCAGACAAGATGTTACAAGGACGCTTGTTTTCCTATGGCGATGCGCAGCGCTATCGTCTTGGCGTCAATCACCACCAAATCCCTGTCAATGCACCTAAATGTCCAGTTCACAGCTATCACCGTGATGGGGCAATGCGAGTGGATGGTAACTATGGGTCTACTATCGGTTATCAACCAAACTCAAAACAAGAGTGGGCTGAACAGCCTGATTTTTCAGAGCCACCACTGCGTATAAAAGGAGACGCAGATCATTATGATCATAGAGTCGATGAAGATTACTTTAGCCAAGCTGGTGATTTATTCCGCCTAATGAATAACGAACAACGCCAAGCTTTGTTTGATAATACGGCTCGCGCCATGCAAGGGGTGCCAAAGGACATTCAAGAACGCCACATCAATCACGCTTTCCAAGCTGACGAAGATTATGGGAAAGGACTCAGAGCCGCATTAGGCCTAGAGTAAAACTGTGCCAGATAAATAGTAAATTCCTATAAAACGTTCGCTTGCTGGTATAGGCAAGCGAACGTCGAACAAAGAGGTCTAATAAAGAACTACTTATTTTGCGCCTTTGCTTTTTCTTGTGCCTTTTGCATGATTAATTTCATTTGTTCTTGTTGCTTCTTACGGCGTTCAGCTAGAGTGTTTTTCTGCTCAGTAGTGAGCACCTGATACATATCATGCTCTGCTTTGATTTTCATCACCTGAATATCAAGTTGCTTTTCGTTGTAACCACGAAGGATTTGCTTTACTTGTTCTTCATCAAACTTCTCGTTTTGCACCAACTTGGTCCACTGCTCTACTTCCTTGGCCATTTTCTCCTGACTCGGGTTTAAAGCTTGAGTTTTAGTTTGCATATCAATCTGTATCTGTCTAATTTTGCTTTCTTGTTCTGGCGTAATACTCTCTAAACCAAAAGGCTTTGGTGGTGCAACTTTCGCTGTTTTCACAGTCTGATTCACTTGCTGGCTTAACTTAACAGTATCAGGTTGATTATTATCAGCAAAAGTGGGTAAGCTCGCAAAGGTCAAAACCGCAGCAATTAAATAACGTTTCATATGTCCTCACAAATAAATAAAAAAGATAAATAGATATGGCAAATAAAAATAAGCCTACCTAGTTAAAATAATACTATAAACTCTCTAGACAATGCATTCATAGTAAAAGTTCCTATCTATATTAAAAATTTACCTAGTTACTACACTTCTATACTCATCAAGTGCTTTTAAAAACATAAATTTGACAAAATATCCTTAGCAGTTCTGTATGTTTATTTTAGATAGATTACCGGATCAAGTGTTAAATTTACCTATGATTTAAACATTGAAATATATCATTTAGTTTTATTATGGTTTAAAACCATAAGTAAATAATCGTTAATCGGATTTTAAAAGTTTTTTTAAAAAAATGTAGATAAAATCAATCCGCATAAACATCACTTATAAATAATAGAGAGGCTATTATTATAATTTCAAATGAAAAGGTAATATTGATACCGGCATATAACCCAAGTGATGCCATTATACACCTGGTTTCGGAAATAAAAACACTATGTCGCTGTTCTATTGTGGTGGTAAATGACGGATCAAGTGATAAATGTAACTATATATTCAAACAGTTAAAAAGCCTTAGCCAGCTCGTTATCCTTAACCACAAGTCAAACTTGGGTAAAGGCCAAGCGCTAAAAACTGGTTTCTCCTACATTATTAATACAATGCCAGACGTCACTGGCATCATCACCGCAGATGCAGACGGACAACATTCATCACAAGACATCATACGAACTTTAAACGAGTCAAGATACCAATGTGGTCAAAGCACTAGTCTATTACTCGGTGCTCGTGCTTTTAATGGCAAAGTGCCATTTAGAAGTAGAATAGGTAATGCGATCACGGAAAAAATCTTCCAACTCGTGACCAAAATTCCTATTACCGACACTCAAACAGGACTTAGATACCTATCAACTGATCTTGCCAATAAGTGTTTGTCGATTGAATCTAATGGTTACGAGTTTGAGACAGAAATGCTGCTCTTGGCTACTCGTGAGAGATGCATGATAAAACAAATCGATATCGAGACTATATATATTGATGATAATAGCTCATCACACTTTAATCCATTCAGAGACTCAATAAAAATTTACTGGACCTTTTTGCGTTTTACTGGCATTTCAATATCAAGTGCATTGATAGACTACCTACTTTTTTACCTCATCTTATTGTCTACTGACTCAACGATGAAATCTTTTATTTTCGCAAGAATGTGTTCTGCTTTTTACAACTACACAATGTCAAAACGGATTGTTTTTAAATCAGATGGTGAAGGTTATCATTCAATAGTAAAGTACGTTTTTCTAGCGATTATACTCCTAATTTCATCCATGGTATTAACACAATCACTCATAGGGTGTGGCATTTCAACCATGTATGCGAAACTCATAGCAGAATGCTTACTGTTTATTTCCAGCTTCTTTATTCAGAGGTGTTTTGTGTTTAGTAAAGATTAACTACCCATATAATAATGCAAGTATCCATAAACTATCCTGCCTATTATGAGGCAGGATATAATTTATATAAACCGAAATTTAACTTATAAGAAATTAAAAGATACTGTCATTGACACTGTATCAATATCATTATTACCAACTGAGTAGTTCATATAGTTCGCACCCAGAGATACAGGACCAAATATGGCGTAGTCAGCACCGACTCCCCACATAAAGTCTAAATCGTCTTCATCTTTGTAGCTAACGGTACTTGAATCTTGCTCCCAATAGTGAGCTCCTGCTTTTGCATATACCTGTATAGGGCCAAAGTTAATACTCGGCTTGAGCGCAGCGTAAAATGATGACGCTTCAACCTTACCATTACCAAAATCAAACTCACCAAAATTGTTGTAACCCGCTTCAACACCGATAAAAGGTAAGATTCCAGTCCCTACATGAACTGAGTATGTGGTGGTATCTTCCGAGTTAAGGTCAGATTGACCAATAGATGCCCCTCCGTATAACCAAGAGTCGGCAGAAGCAGACGCCGATACACCGATTAACGCTAGCGCTATAATTGTCTTTTTCATTTAACACCTTTAGTGGACTTTCTTACATTGCTTAAGAATAAAAATGTCAAAATACTATATGTATAGCGCGTTGTACATATGTCAAATAAAAGTAATATATTAAAACATAAGGATTTTTAAGTAAAATGCATGAAGGATAAACCTATAAATATGGTTAATATTTTAACCTCCTTTACCATACTATGAGTACAAATATCCCTCAATCATAGCTCTCAGGTGCAATATCAGATATACCACCTATCTTGAAGTGCCTAAGTCAACAGCACTATCCCATGCATCAAAATAACGCTGGATGTTAGCCTTGTCCGCATATCAAAATAACCGTCTGGCCCTGCACTCTGGTTTTCTGTACGCATTAACTTTTCAGCCCGCCAAACAGCAACATATCCAATAAGTAAAATTGGTAAACTGACTAACTCATTGCTTTCTCCAACCAAGACAGACAACCAAGCTGCTAATACGATCACATTACTCAAAACTAATGCTTTATTGCTCCATGGATTTTCAAAGTTTTCAATGCCACTGCCCCATAAGATGCCCGACAAAAAACTTAAAATCACAACACTGTAGGTGATAAAAAGTGCTTCACCACTGAGCCCAAACAGTGTGCTACCTGTCAGAGATACAAACAACCCAGCCAAAAAAGGGATCAGACCCATATAGCCAAGCTTGGTCATGGTCTCTCTAGTGTGAGTACTTACTACATCATCAGACTTCATAATTGCTGCTCGATAGCATTTTTAAGAGTCGAGCTCACCGGCGATGTAGAACTAGGGAAGGTCGCCACCACGTTGCCCTGTTTATTAATAAGGAATTTATAGAAGTTCCATTTGGGCTTCACTCCAGCTTGAGATTGTATTTGTGTGAAGACCGGATTGGCACTACTGCCTGTTAAAGAAGAACGCGCCATCATCGGAAACGTGACACCGTAATCGAGATAACATACCTTAGCAGATTGTTCTTCGCTTCCCCTCTCTTGGCGAAAATCATTGCTTGGAAAACCAATGACTGTAAAGCCCTGATCTTTGTATGTCTGATATAACTCTTCAAGCTCTTCAAACTGAGAGGTATAACCACATTGACTTGCCGTATTGACCACCAACAGCGTTTTACCTTGAAACGCTTCGCACAACTCGATGTTTTCAGTCGAGTTCAGCAGGCGTTGTTTACTATTCAATATCTCTGGACATGTGGCGGCAGAGGAAGCAAAAGCCATCAAACTGCCAAGTAAACTAATACAACAAAGGATAGGATATTTCATAGGGTTAACTTATGTGATGATTTTAATACTACTACTATAGCGCCAAATAAAACGATCACTTCGACTCGCATCATTGCTCATTCTGATAGCGAGATCTGCAAATACAAATCGGTTGAAAACGAAACCTATCAATTACCGATTGGTCTTAATAACATGGTCTACTTAGCTATAATGTAAGATAATTCGATATCAACAGAGTCTGAAATGGTACAGAGGAAGCGTAAATATTCATCACTGTGTCTTGTACTTACCTTAACACTATCTCCAAGTGCTTCTTCTCTAATCGTCAAGGGGGTTCAAGATGAATGGCCACCTTATTTTCACAAAGATACGATGAACAAAGGCAAGCTACACCGGCAAGTTGATGAAATTTTTTGCGCAGCACAGATGGAACTCGCGGTGGAAATATTACCTTGGAATCGCGCCTACAAGATGGCAAAGTCAGGTGAGGTTGATGTGATACTAGGCGCTTGGAAAACATCGCAAAGAGAAAAAGATTTCTACTTTAGCGAGCCCTACTACACCAATCAGATAAAGCTCATCAGCTTGAAAAGCTCGCCAGTCCAATATCAAGATTTACAACAAGAGCGCACAATTAGCATAGCGGTTGTCTCCGGTTATGCATACGGGCGAAACATTAGCAACAAACATGTGAACTTTTTTCAGACCAAGTCTGCTAACGAGAATATTGAATTTTTGCTGAAAAATCGTGTTGACGCTGTGCTCATGGATGAAGAGGTTTTTAATTGGAACATAGAACAGCAATCGTTCGACGGAAACCTGTTTCACGTTTCAGAACAGGCGGTCGATGTTTTACCACTGTACCTTGCTTTGAGTAAAAACAATGCGCTCTCAAAATCAATCATGGCAAATTTTAATCATGCTCTAATATCCAACAAACCCTGCAAGACTGCCAAGCCATAAATTAAAAACTAATCGCTTCTGTTTTTTCAATATATTTTTATGTGATCCAATATATTAATATATGAAATGTTAATTTTAATCATTACACATTATAGATTATTTACTCACAAACAAGAGTTATAAATATTGTTTAAGTAATAAATATAAATAATTATTCTTCCTCCTATAAATAAGGTATCTATTATGAAAATTATTAACTTATCTTTATTACTTGCAGCATGTTCATTCTCTGCACAAGCAAGCTTTGCCCCAACTAATGTTTATCTTGATGGCAAAGCTTATCCCGTGGTTGAGCTGGAATCAGACGTCGTCACCAAAAGCTCTGTCGAAATAGATCTTAACAAAGAAGAACGCCAGAAGATGGATAGCAAAGGATTCGCAGAGCTTTCAAAATCTTTTAACTTCTTGTGTCGACTTACCCTGTCGAATAAATTTTACTTCACTGAGTTAAAGCCTGGCGATTCAACCATGCTGTACTCGTTTGATCAAACTTGCGCTTACAAACGTGCATCTGGCTCACTAACAAACTTATCCAACGCTTGGCTCAGCTTACAACTTGTTGATGGCAGTGGCTCTGTCGTAGGTGGACCAAGTCGCTCTGTCTATGCTAACCCCGGCAAAGGCACATATTATTGGGTAGTCATCAACCGCTCTACCGGCAGTCGTGGAGATGGTTTCATCAAAACTACGGAAATTCACTAATCCGAAAGTAGGTTAGGCATAAAGCCTCACCAATTTTATTTAAAGCCAAGGCAACCACATAAATTAAACCAAGCGATGACACTTTGTACCACCTTATACGAGTCATGCATGTGAATAAAAAATCCCCACTAAAACTAAGTGGGGAACGCTTTCACGTGGATGTCCTAAAGCTGGACCATATCAACAATTGGCTATATAAAGGTTTAAGGGTTCTAAAACCGGGTTGATATAAGGAAAAAAGAAAGACTTATATCTAATGCTTATCATGATTTTCCGAGTAGGGACAAATCAAGTTAAGCGCAGGTATACAATATACAATCTGGTATCATTTAACATACGGGGAAAACCCGTATGTTTTTCTACTCTGTACTTTGCAATAATCATTGGTTCCATCTTTATTCAGAGCAAAATCAATTAATTGATTTCAATGGATTATCTTTCCATGAATACTTTTATTCAAAAAAAACATCTACTAGCTGAAATAAGAAATGGCGATTTCACCCACCCAAAAGACAGAGAAGCGGTTCACTTTGCCACTAGCAAAATCGACTTTGCATCAAAGCAACGCGTATTAGACGTGGGGTCCGGCTTAGGCGGTACTGTAGACATGCTTAACCAAACGGTAACAACTATTGGGCTAGACAAAGATATCCAAGCGATACATTACGCCAGAAATCAATACAAGGATTGCAAATTTCTCCATGGCGATGTGTTAGATATCGATCAACTCACTGACGAAACCTTTGATCTTTTTACACTATTTTCCTCCTTCTATGCATTTGAAGACCAAAACAAAGCGTGTAATGCATTAATGGGAAGAGCAAGGGAAAAGGCAGATTTACTCGTTTTTGAGTACTGCTCAAAAACACCATTTAAAGGCAATCTTTTCGATGATGACCACTCCCCTTTCAACCCAATTGCCTTAGATAGACTCGATACTATTTTCTCGCCTTGGTCCATCGTTGAGATACACGACTTATCGGAGATGTTTTTTGAAAGCTACCAAAGTGTACTTAATACCATGCGAGAACATAAATCACCCCTTTGCCACCATCATGGCAAAGAGGCATTCGATAGAGTCTATGACTCTTTTACTAAACTTGCTGTTAATCTTGATACTGGAGTTCTAGGTGGTTGTCTAGTTCACGCTCAAACTTAACAATCACACATAAACTTAACATCAATACCACTCCAATCATCAATGCTGGGACCATAAGTACCCCAGTTTGATCGATTAACCAAGTCGCGATAAGTGGAGAAAAGCCGCCAAAGAACACCGCAGGCAATGTAAATGTTATGTTCATTCCAATTCCCCGAATACTCGACTTAAATAACCCGCCTAAAAATCCAAGCGCAATAGCATCGATAACCCCAATTAAAATCGAGAAAACCACACTAATGCATGCCAATGTCACATAGCTTTGATCATGGGTAAGCCAATAGAAGGCGCCAATCACCGCAAGAACTTCAATATAAAGAAAATGAAATAGCAGGTTCTTTCCTTCAAAACGAATTAAAGCCAAGCCTGTCAATATGACTGTGATCACCATGATAAAAAGACTCATGGTATTAAACGCGGACGCAGTAAGCTTTGGCACGCCAAGGAACAGATTTAAGTAGCTCGGGAACCAGATAAACATCAGATAAAAAGAGATTTGCAAAGAGGCAATGACTGAGAAGCCGACCAGAAAAGCGTGCCTATGTTGATAAATTTGCGCTAGATAGCCCGTCTCTTTTTGGTCCTCTGACGCTTTTTTTGCTGTGGAATCGAGTAAAAATAAATCCTTTCGTAACCAAAATAGGAAAAATATTAGCGGAATAGAAAGATAAAATGGATATTTCCATGCGCCCGCTATAATTTGTTCTTGGGTAAGAAACGTGTTCATTAGGGTAATGGTCAACGATGAGAGCAAAACACCAATCAAAGAACTGCAATTAACCAAGGCACAGGCAAAACGTTTAAATTTTGTCTCAGTATGGTTATAGGCAAAGGTCGCCGTTACAGGCAGCTCACCACCAGCAGCAAAGCCTTGCACTAAACGCGCGGCCACCAAAGCGATAGGCGCTGCAATACCAATACTGGCATAGCCAGGTATCAACACGATAATAATCGGCGGTATTGCCATCATCATCATAGAAATTCTAGCCGCTTTCGATATGGAATCACTGTCTGACAACCAGCCAAAGAACATACTACCAAATGGCCTTGCCAGATAGCTGAGTGCAAACACACCAAATGTTTCGATAGCCGCAGAAATAGGATTCGATGAAGAGAAAAAATACTGACCAATCGAAGCGTATAAATAGGCAAAAATAATGTATTCATACCATTCAAAAACATTGGATACAGTAGTAATTTGTATAACTTTACTTAATTTTAAGGTTTCGGCGTTCATTTCTTATTAATTCCAAAAGTACAGACCATAGGTATTCATTGGCAAGCTTGATTTGCTTAATTTTTCGAATGTTCTCTTCCACTGTTCTTGTCGAGATCCCCATCTGAGTTGATACAGATTTTTGATTACCCAAAGCAGCAGTGCGCAATATGGTTTCCATTTCTCGAAGCGACGGCGTCTTAATAAATAATGATTCAACGCAAAGATACTTGAGGAAATAGCGAACCGCGACAAGGTGGGAAGAATAAAAGTCGACATAAAGTCTGAGTAAAGACAGCCTATCTATCTCATCGGTTAAGTTTTCACTGAAGGTAAAAATAGACGTGACTTTGTCTGATAGTTGGCTAACCATCGGCTTTTTGATCATGTTCTGAACACGCAACGTGCCGTCTTGGCAAGGAATTGCTCTCATATTATCGCGGCCCGACATGCGCTTTTTCACCACAAACGAGTCTAAATCTGAAATGGCACGTTCAAATGAGTCATGCCAACGGTGAGTCACTTTCCCTTTGAGCTCTTTCGAGTTCAGACCCACTATTTCATTTTGGTGGCTTAAGCCAAATAAAGAGATACTTGATTGATTCGCATACAAATATCGCCCCCTACTGTCTTTTAACATAACAGGGTTAGACATCTGGTCCGCTAAATCTACCACATCGTCGATAACATAAGAGTTAAGCGCTAACTTATTGTCCAAATCGGGTAGCACAACTATATATCCTTGAGTGCACTGCACTCTATCACATATTTATCTGCCCATTAAAGTGAATCCCTTTACTAAGAAGAAAATCGAATAAGAGGTACACCCATTTAACTCAAATTTCACGGTGGCCCAGAGGCAAAAGGTTATTCTCTATTGACAAATGAATTGATAAAATGAGTCATAAAATCAAAAAATCATAGAGACATGAAGATGAATATAGTGGAAGTAAACGATAGTAATGCCCATGTTTATGCCAACCTTTACCAAGGTTATGGTGCAGAGTTTTCCCAAATCATCGATGATAAACCCAATGAGAATGGGTCGTTTGAGATTTACCCAGAGCTCAAAGGTAACATTACTGGTTACTTGCTCTACATAGATGGTGTTCCAGCAGCGCTTACCGCGATTGATGAAAAGTCATATAAAACCTATGAGATCTGTGATTTCTACGTACTACCTTGTTTTCGTAGAAATAAAGTCGGAAAGCAATTCATTTCCAATTTATTCGAGCTCCTCAGTGGCTCTTGGGAAATCAAACAAGTTGCGGGCGCTGACCATGCGGTTAGCTTTTGGCGTAACGTGGTGAGTGATTATACATCCAACAACTATGTCGAAGATATGTACCAAGACCACAAATGGGGATTAGTGACTAGGCAATGTTTCTCACACAGAAACATTCCTCAAAAGTAATTGTCATGCATTCGGCTATTAAATAAGGCCATTGTAGTGGCACAATAAATCTGCCGCTCGAAAAGGACTAAATCATACTTATTTGGTCCTTTTGGTGTATGTCCTGAGTTCTCTATTCAAAAAAAGAGCCGCATCGGCGGCTCTTAATCGCAATTAAAGCATGTTCCCAACCTGATGACCTGCCTCATCAAGAGCGCTATTCACAATTTTCGAAATCGCTGGATAGCCATTCTCTTCATCATCCCACTCAATACCTTCTGGAACTTCGATTTCAACAAGAATAGGGTTTCTCATTTGAATTTTATTATCACTTAGGCGAACGATAGTAACCTCTCCATTCACATAACCACGTGGGTCGCTAAGGGGAATAAAACCGTAGTAATCGCGAATAGTTCCTGCATTTCTTACCTGAATAACCAGTAAATGAGAAGCATCATGTTTTTCTCTTAATTTAGAAACGTCAAAGTTAAAGTAACCGTCTTTTTGCTCTGCTTCAGGCAATTCATTAGCATCACTAACATCGAAATACTTTTGAAGAACGATGACGTCTTTCGCACCTTTTGCTTTTAATATTTCAGCAATGCGAGGCTGATGCCCCTCAAGCGTTTCATAACTTAACGTTTCGATATGATTTTCAACAGAGTCTGTAATCGCCTCATTGATGGCAATGTCGAGTAATCCCTGTACTCCACTGCGTGAGGCACTCATTTGAGGCTGTTTAACAAATGCAACAACAACAGTTTCAACCGACTCTTTTTCCCAGTAATTATCGGGCATTTCTACAACTCTTGACGCACAACCACTTAACACTGCAAGGCTCAGCATAGCAGCAAATAACTTTATATTTTTCATTATATTTTCCGTAGAATTTCAAAGCGACCAGAGGCTAACAATATTAACCATATCAATCAATAGCTCATTTAAACATTCAAATATAAAATCAATTATTTTTCATACAATAAGTGTTGGCATTAATACTGGTGAATGTAAAAGATACAGAGATTCTAAAATTCGAGACAGCTTGTTTGATGTCTATATTTAGGCAAATAGCCATAGAACAGTATTATTAGAAAACCTATGGACTTATAATGATACTGGTTAACAAATAGCCATTCGTTACATAAGCCTATCGTAAAAATAACAGGATAAATTGTTAATGAAAAAAACACTAATTACCTGCGCTACCAGTCATATAGGGTTTGAACTGTCCAAAAGGCTTGCGCCTAAACATGAGTTAATTTTGACAGGTAGAAATGAGGGGAAGTTAAGTGACTTAGAGAAAGCGAGCGATAATATCCAATGCCATACAATGGATTTTTTTGACTCTGAAAGTATTTATAACGTCGCCAATAAACTCGAACAGCTAGATAATGTCGTGTTTATCATTCCAAGAATTCCTCCATCAAATAAAGTTTTCCCTAGTGATGAGGAGTGGCGCATGCTCTACGCGCACTACTTTATTAAGCCACTGAGTTTATTGAAGTACATCATAGAGAACCAAGTGTTATCAGCGCATGGAAAAATCGTTTTTCTCTCGGGCCTTAGCACTAAGTCAGCGTTATCCAATTACTCGGCAAGTAACTGCATAAGAAACGCATGGTTAGGCCAAGCAAAAACAATGGCACTATCTTTGGGCAATAAGAGTATTTCCGTCAATACACTTTCAATTGGAGGCGCGCTCACTGAAACCTATGTCAATAAGATGAAGTCAAAAGCTGAGTCAAACAACTTACCTTACGAGCAGCTCATGGAAAACGAAGTAGAGAACATTCCTCTTGGTAAATATGCCTCAGTTGAAGATATTGTTGACTCCTTAGAAGCCCTATTGGGCAATTTAACCAACCATATGACAGGGCAAAACATATTGCTTGATGGCGGTTTCTTTAAAGGTTACTAATCGTGGTTATATCATAGCTCCTTAACCTCTATGTATAAAAGGTCGCCTATGTGAAGCTAGCGCAATAAGTATAGTGCGCTAGCTAACACCTATGATTTCAGTTCAGATTAGATGACGCCCAACCAATTTTAGTAGTTTGAGTTAATCAGAACTTCTTCACCGTATTTACCTGCATGAGGTAGCGGAGTATAAGTAGTCTGCGCGCCTCTTAGGAAACGAATCGCTTTAACACCAGCCTCACGAGAACTGGTAATGTCTTCGTCTGAATCGCCATAGTATTGAGCAATTTTTGCCATTTTGAGTTGCTGAACTTTATCTAACGAGCCTGCGAAAATGACGGGTTTAATTTGCTTCTCGTACTCTTTAGGGAAAATATTGCGAAGAGTTTCAGTGACTGTCTCTTGCCCCTCTGGAGCGGTGCGACCAGTAATGAAGTAAACGGTATCACCATGTTTGAGGTGCATGGAGACTAATTCAATCGCTGATTTTTTGGGGATAGAAAAACGATCAAGCCCCGTTGAAGCTTCATTCCAAAAATCTTGGTTTTTTAGGTAATCAAAGGAATCCGGAGAGTACTTTTGTTTACCGTAGTAAAAAACCGGACTTGAGAACAGCATGGTGTCATCAATATCTAAACCCACATTAATAGGATGCTTCGGAAGCTCTGATGCAATTTTATCAACCGTGGTCCAAGTGATATCTGGGTACTGCGTTGATGCCTGAGCCGAAAGAGTGTGCATATCAAGGGTTGCAGGAATATTGGCAAGTACTGATACCGAAAAAAGTGAGCTAAGTGCAATGATGGTAGACGTCTTCATTTTTCATCCTAGTTAGAGTTCATACGCTTAAACCTTGCGATCTTACACCTTTTATAATGCTATTCATTCGAGCAAAATTAGTTTTTATTAATGATGTTTTTGGGTAAGTTTAATTACTAAGTGCTACTATGAAAAGTTTAAATTCAGCATTATCAATTAATCTTTTATAACTCTTATCTTTAACAAAAGAATTAGGCCTATTCCCATGATTATTGAAGTGAGCAGGAATGAGGCTTTATATGAGCCTGTTGAATTAGACAAATAGCCAGTAATGACAGGTCCTAGTATTTGAGAAATACCATATCCAAGTGTTATTTTTGCCATTGCTTTTGCTGGTTTTTCGGGGAACCTTCTACCAACCGTTGTTAGCGTAATACTGACTATTCCTACAAAAGTAAGACCAAATAGGATTGCTGATAATATATTTGTAACAAGAGAATTCGAAATTACAGGTAGTATGATTGAAACCAACTGCACAAGATATGCAAAAAATAATGATGTTATATTTCCAATTTTATTGGACAATGAATCCCACAAGAATGATGATGGGATTGCCGACAGACCAACCAGAATCCAAACCAATCCACCTCTTCCACTAAGAAGAGGCGATGATTCTAAGAATGAAACAATAAATGTGGATCCAATTACGAAGCCCAGTCCAGCGCAAGCATAAGACATCATCATTAATGTCATCCATTTGTTATTTGACAAGCTGGATTTTCTTATCGGGTACTCAATGTGGCTTTTTGACTCGGAGATCGTGGGTTTTGGAATGAATAACCATGATGGTAATAAGAATAAGAGTCCGAATAGCCCTATCTCAATCCACTGTCCACTCCAGTCGGACGTGTTACTGGCAAGAATCACAAGCGCTCCGGATATTACTATCCCTATACCCAACCCAGAAAAGTGAACCCCTAAACCATGATCTAGGTTATTGACCTTGAACCAGTTTAATATCAATGCAGAGGCCAATAACAATCCACCAACACTAGAAATACCAGATACGAACCTAAGTACGCCCCAACCGTATTCATTGCTCGTTACACCCATAAGTGTCGTGCTTAAAACAGCTAAAAATAAAAATAATTGATGCAGGTTATATTTATTTCTTAGATTATGCATAGATGAGATTAACAAGGTACCGACCATATATCCGGCATAATTTAACGTTGCTAGCCAGCCCCCTTGTATAGTTGTTAACCCGGAGTGTTTTAACATTATCGGTAACATTGGTGTGTATGAAAATCTAGCTAAGCCAACCGTTAGTATCAGAGAGCAGATTCCTCCAAACGTTACTTTAGCAATATCGAGAGAATTAGGTTGTGAAGTTTCTGCCGTCATTTTTTCCTCTTTGAAGTGATTTTTTCGTTTATTGTTAAACTTAAGCATATTATTTTTAAAAAAAATAAGAAGATGATATTATTAATATTTTAAATGAGAATCATATTCATTATAAAAATACAGTATAGGGTTCACAGAGATTAAATCTTTCGACAGTATGACTAATAGTTACTATTATTAGCCATATTTTGGCTTTGAATGTTGAGTTTAAATATGGACAAGAAAGTACCCTCTATTGGAAGCATTGACTGTGGGGTAATGTTAAGATCTGAAGACCTTCTACCTAGAGAGAGGTTTCCAGAACATAGCCACGCTTGGTACCAATTCGTTTATGCAACAAAAGGAGATCTAATCGTCACCATAGATTCATCGAAATACTTAATCACATCTTCTCACGGAATACTGATTCCACCGGGTATGAATCACTCAACATCAACCAAGTACGGTGCAACCTTTCGCAGCCTTTATGTAGATGAGATTGAATCTGTACAAAAGTCATATATTTATAAGATCAATGATATGATGAAAAGCCTGATATGTGAGCTGGATAGAGCTATTCTGGATGGCGAGCATACTGGTTATTTATCTAAGATAAAGTCATTGATATCAGACCAGTTTGAAAGACTATATTCTGAAACTGTCTATATCCCCTGGCCAAGGGATGAGAAAATACAAAAGATTTGTGATTATATCTATTCAAATATCGGTGATAATAGTTGTATTGATAAACTTCCAGAGATCTTCTTTTTGTCAAAAAGAACCATACTTAGAAAGTTTGAGTCAGAGTTAGGCATGAGTATTAGAGACTGGAGGCAAAAAGCAAAATTGTTTATTGCTCTTCAACTGCTAAATTCTGATCAAAGTATCACCTCCATTGCGCTTGATTTAGGTTACGCTAATGTGTCAGCCTTCACTTATATGTTTACAAATGAAATGGGTACAACACCGTCACTATGGAGAAAAACACATAAACACTAGTCTTTACAATTTGTCTTTTAGGTCAAGCGCACCTATCGAAACAAGGTACGCCATTTATTAAAAACCTACCTTCAATATCAATGATTCACGACTCCTCGGCACGATGACCAAAAACCTATGTGTATAAAGAACGCGAGAAGATCGCATTAGTACCCGGGTCCTATCACTCTGAATAAACCAACACACATAAGTACTAGACACGCAATGACAACTCGTATTTTCTGCGAGGGTTCCATCTTATAAACCGCTCCTTGACGCTTTAGATAAACCTCACCACTTAAGACTAAGATTAATGTTAACGGCATAAACAGAAGCATAGTCACACAAAGAAACCAACGACGGCGATACCAAGGTGTTTGATCATAAGTAATATCTAATTGTCCAAATGGGTCTTCAGGCGATGATGTTTCCCTTGTACTTTCTGTCATATTTTTTCCTTATATTTGATATGTTTTAACTGCATTCCACGTTGACTTAAAACGTATGCTTTGCATATAGCTCTGGTAACTCATGCTCTCTTGCAAGAATCGCGGCCAACCTGCTATCAAAGTCTTTCGGTTTTTTGTCTTGGTACAAATATGTTTTCGGCTGCGGGCGATAAAAACTCTCACCTGTGATGACCGCTTTTTTGCCTTTATCCATAAAAGCAAAAAGTTGAGCCATGAGAAAGGTATTGTCATCTTCACTGTTCATATGCGCCTTACCCGTTGGCTGCAAGCCAAACAGTGTTGGCCAATAACCGCTTTGATGCTTTTTGCTTTCGCCGTATAAAAACAGGGTCAACCCTATCTTATCTTCTCTAAGCCCAAGGTTTTCAAATCGGCACGCGGCTATTTTTCCAAAGCGCCATGTATAAACAATACCTCTCTTCCGATCAAAATAAATATCTGCAAGGCGAGGGAAACGAATCAATAGAAAAGTAAAAAGGATAGTAACGAAAGCAAGAACACCAAGGATTATTAGCTGTTGGATAAGATATTTTTTATCACTTTCGTCACCATATTTCATAATAGCCTGAACATAGGTCGCCCAAGTCACTTTCCCCTCTTCGCCAAGCATCGATACATGAAGGTTGTATTCATTTGAATCAACAGTACGCCCTCCCTCGTCAATAATTGCGATTCGATGCACGGCATAGTTTGTCTCGGTTTTACCTGGTTTTATATCATTAAAAATCCAGATAAAACACAACCACAGTCCAATTACCCATGGTAGAAAGTAGATTAATCGGATATTATGTGCCGCATTACGAATTGACAAAACATTATCATCAACTGACATTATCGGCTCACCAGGGTCTGCGTATGCATCAAGCTCGATCGTGTCTTTAAACTTTTGCCGCCAGTTAGTTAACCGCTGAGCATGACGCCTTTTCCACCATGGCGTTGTTTGATCGGTTCTTTGCATTTTTAGTCCTAGACGGTAGATAGCCCGAGCAGATCCTGCTAACTATATCGCATGCCCTTTTGGTCTGTGGGTTTGGTAGTGATGAACCAAATCTCCTTCGGCTTTAAGCGCGGCGTTGACGCGTTGCTCCAAGTTGTCTGGTTTAGGATCGATGCGCCAGAAAAACTTGGCGGGTTTACGCTTAAAAGAAGAGCCAGTGATCACTGCGCTTTTGCCATGGTCCATAAAGGCGAGGATTTGCGCGAGTGGATACGTGGTATCGGCTTCAGAGTGAAAGGTCAGCTTGCCAGTATCAATACCAACAATCGCCATTGGGCTGTAACCCTGTTGTTTTTTGTTTTCAAACTGCAACACAAGGTTAATGCCAAGGTGGTTTTCAATTAAACCCATTTTATCAAAGTAGGCCGCGCCCACTCTGCCATGGCGCCAGCTATAAACAATTTGCCGTTGGCGGTCAAAATAGATTTCAGCATCTCTGGGTTTGAGAAGGAAAAGTAGCCACATAGCCACAGTTATCATCCACATTAAACCTAGCAAAACCACACCCTCTATAAAGTGGCCTAAGTCTCCCCTAACAGATTGCGCTTCCATATAAGTAAAAAAGTTTGCCCTTCCATCTTCATTGAGCATTGCTTGGTGATAAGCTTCCATCTTATCAATATCATAAAAAGGTCTATCTCCTGTTCTTCGATATTCTTGCATAAGTGCTATGGTTTCATGAGCATCTTCGGCTAGAGAGGGGAAATTCGGCCATGAGTCATAGGAAAAGTAGGTCGCCATACAAGTTAACGCCAACATAAGCGGAACTATTATGGCATTACGTAAACTGTGATAACCGGTTCTTATAGTTATCACCTTATCATCAACAGAGACGATAGGGTCAAGAGGGTCTTCCATTGGGATTACAGCCACCTCTGCGCGAAACTCCTGCCACCATTTGGAAAAAGGCTGAGCTTTGGTGGTGAATATGCCCCAAAATCTGCGTTTCATTTATTTATATGGTCTTAAATTAAATTTAAAACAAATGCTTGGCATAGAGATCTGGTAGCTCACTATCTCTTTTTAGAATTTCTTCTACTCTATGGTCAAAGTTGTCTGGTTTTTTATCAACAAATAAGTAGGATTTAGGGTAAGCGCGCTCAAATCGCTCCCCTGTAATAACCGCCTTTTTTCCTTTATCCATAAAAGCAAAAACTTGTGCGATAAACTCGGTGTTATCATTCTCAGTGTTTAAGTGTGGCCTGCCAGTTGGTTGAACAGTAAAGTTCGCTGGCCAGTATTGGCGCTTTTTGTTTTCACTCATGAGTAACAAATTAAGACCATTCGCGGTTTCACGAAAACCAAGGTTATCAAAGTGACAGGCAGCCACCTTACCCAAACGCCACGTGTAAACAATTCTTCTACGGCGGTCAAAATAGATATCGGCCATACGAGGGAACCGAAGTAGAGCCAAAGTACTCGTCAGCGATATAACAAAAAGAACGCATATAATGACAATGTCTGTATAAACCCTCTTGATATAAAGCTTTCCACCGTATTTGCTTACGGCATTTAGGTATTCACCCAAAGAGCTTTTACCATCATCACCCACAAGCATTTCATAGTAAACATAGTCCCTTGGATCGTACGACTCGCCTCTAATATCTAACTCTCGTTTAGCTTGAACCATAGCATTGGCAGATGATATTTCACCTGTATTAGGGCCAAAGTCACTAACCATCAAAAATAACAAAATCCAGAATGCTACGACCCAAGGAATAAAAAAAGCTAATCGAAAGTTATTATATGGCGTGCTTATAGATAAAAAATTATCATCAACGTACATAATGGAATTAAGAGGGTCTTGATAAGCGTCAAGTGTGACTTTTTCACTAAACCAAGTGCGCAACTCATTAAATGGCCGAGCATGCTCTAACTTCCAAAATGGTTTAAATTTTCCACGTCTCATTGTCTCTTTTTCCTATAGGAATTTATCGTCTTTCATTCCAATAAATGCTTGCTTGGCAAGACCATCGTAGGTGAGCATGCGCTTTGGAACCATAACACTTGGTTCTGGTTGGTAATACCAATACAAATATGAGTCTTTAGGTTGCTCAACTTCTACAGTCAAATGTAACATACCATCTTCAAGTTTATGTTTACTAGGATCTTTTAGTGCCAGACTTAGGGCATTTGAGAAAGCTTGAGTTGCGTTTTCATCCAACTCTACTTGACCCATACTCTGAATAGGCTGTCTAATATCTACTTTTAGCTTCTGTATAGAACCAAAAACTTCAGATACCCTATCTACATAAGCTGGTAGCTTGAATTGGTATACAGCGTTTTGGTTCGGACTAAGAAAATCACCTTCCTTCTGAACTTCAACCGAAGGATGTAGTAAAAGGTTCGCAAATTCCTGAACCTCTATAGCAAAAGCAGTTTGGATGTCTTTCCGCTTAGAAATAGTACTGGCTACATTAATTCTTGTAGCAATATCCAAACTACCTCCTTTTTCAAAATACCAAAATGAGTACAATTCATCTTTACCCCAAAAACAACTAGCAAGTAAATTTTCAATCTGACTTCGACTGTAAAACCATGTGATTAGGCCACCCAATGCTAGGAGGGCAAAGCCAATACCAGTACATATGGCTATCCCAGTTGTTGATATACCCAAGATAGAGCCAGCCGCCCCAACACCAAATGATACCGCTGAAGCAGAAAAAGCCGCGTTACCAATAGCTCCCCCAATATTACCTTTCTGCCAATCATTTCTGCTATCTAACCCTGATATAACGGCCATGGCTAAATTAGCTCCAATAATTAGGCTTGCAGTAAGCTTCGCAGCCAGAAACGTTCCTAGCCTCAACTGACCAGTGCTAATTTTCGGCAATACTTTGGCAGCCAGTGCATCGCTACCCAATGCTTTAGTCACTCGAGCAGAAATATCCAGTGCCGTCTTACCAACGGATGCTGAGTCAACAGTAATTGCAGCCAACGCAGAAATTAGGTTAAAGGTATCATAGGCTAATTTAGACCTTACAAGTGGATCAGCAGATTGATGATCACTTTGTGCAAGAACTGAGTAGAGAGTATGTTGGTTTACGAACCATGACAGAGCAGTCGTGGCGCCGCCTCCAACAACCCCTAACCAATCAGAAACAGGTCCAACTTTAGGCTTACCATTCAATAAAGGTACAAGCTCTACTGATATTTCTGGTAGTCTGAACACTTTGGATTGGTAATTTGCTTGTTTCGCATTCACCGATTTTGTTAGCTTTTTAGCCCAAGTTAAGTGCTTTTGAGCAATAGATATATTAAGTGTACTTTTCCCACCAGAATCAATGTGACTTGCAAGAATTTCTGCAAGCTTCTCTTGCGTAACATTAACCGAGTTACCCGTAATAGTGATACCTGCGACTTTGTGGTAAAAAGTAGGCAACAAGGAGTCAGCTATTTCATTTATCGCTTTAGCAGAAAGCTTGGTTCTAAACTCTTTTGCCAACTGCTTGCCATATATTTTTGTGGCACGAGCATTGGCCCAAAGGTTACCAAACACCTCTGGAGTACGCTGAATAACTTCACTCCATTCTGTGCCAACTCTACATTGAGTAAGGGTCTTCTTAAGCTGCTCTATAAGTAAATAGAAAGTGTTGTTTGAGTTTTGCAAATCTTCGTCATTTTCATACGCAGCATCAATCATTTCAACTAATAGTTCTTGTCCTTCTTTTGAAGAACTCACACCTTCAAAAATGCTCTCTGTTAAACCCGCAATTTTCATTGCTTCCACTTCAGGGTGTGAAAGCGCATCAGATTTAATGTCAAAATACATTTTCAAGTAAGTATCTAAAGACCCTAAACCTCCGTCTGATAATTCTTGATAAGCGTAGCTTGCGTATAGATCCACTACCTTAGCCCTAAATTCGCTAAAAGCCGTTTGTAGTTCTGTCGTTTCTTTGTTGAAAGCATTCAAAGCTTCCACATTAAGATGCTCTAGCGCGGCTTCTCTCACTTCAGGGTGCGCTTTTTCATTCAGGAATGATTGGTTAAGAAATTTAGCAATCTCTCTAGGATAACGTTTGTTTGATCGATCTTTTTCTTCCCAAACCGTCATCACTGTTAATGCAAATGCTATATCCGCCTGCCGCCCGACAGGATCAAACAAGGCGATAAGAGTACCGTCTTTTTGTTCACTGTGGCTTTTTTGCATGGTTTCAACCAGCTCATCAGCAGCAAGGTAGTAGTTTTTAGCCGTGGTGAACACATCCAAGCCGTATTTACTGGGCTTGTCTTTGCTTTTATCCGCTAACCATTTCACATCATGGCTGCGGTAATCTTCCACCAAACTACTTAAGGTATCTTGAGTGGCGGTGTCGCTAAAGTCATCGCTGGCGCTCATGTCGGCTTGCTGCATGGCTTTGGTGCGCCATTCTTGGTCGCTGTTCATCTTGTCTATGATGTCAGCGGCCCATTCGTGCTCTGAGTAAGCAATCGAGATTTTTTGTGTGCCATTGGTGACAAAAGCAAATGGATAGAAAGTCGCGCCGGATGAGATATCGAGCGTTAAGCCGTCTTGGGCGTTTTCTTCGTTGGTGAAATAGTATTTCTCAAACTTTTCAATCACACCAGTCGCGGTTTCGGTTTGCGCGTAGCGGAAGATATGGATCTGCTGATTATCGGCTTTGCCCTCTTCTTCTTTGATGTAAATCCAGCCTTCACGTAAAAGGCGCAAGATATAACCGCCAGTTTCATTAAGGCCGGAAGCGCTGGCCATTTCTGGCAGAGTGGGCGGCGCTTGGGCAGGCATAATGGTGTCAAAGAAGTTGGCATAGCCATAGCGCACTGGGTAAATCGGCAACACATCGGCAATTTTGCCCGCCACTTCGTTCATAAAGGGCTCGACCAAATCGAGTGTTTCGGTGGTATTGACTACGGCTTCAATTACCCCAGCTTCAGCAGAATAGACGTTGTCAGCGGCTTTAATTACCTTAACATTAGCGGTATTGCTCATTAACGTAGACACCCTAAGCTGCATTTTGGCAAACACGCCTGCGATAAGCTCAGTTAACCCCTTGCCGTAGGTCTTAATGGTGTTGATGTGCTTGTTAAAGAGCTCATCGGATAAATAGGCGTATTTAAGTTTGCTGGCTTGATCGCGCAAAAACTCCAACCTAGATTGAAGCTTTTTCAGCAAACTGTCGAAGCTTTCATTCACGGCTTTCTTCGCTGCCGCCCAATCATAATCGTTAAGGTAAGATTGCGGGTTCCCCTCACCACGGGCGCGTATGAAAGCCAGCAGACGATCTGTGGTTTCATAAGGCGCAAGACGAAGTATGGCCGAGAGTATTTCACCCTCTTCCAGTATCATCGGCATGGTATAGGCGAGCATGGCTTCTGTGGTGTGTGGCAGTGGCATATTTAGATTGCCAACCAAAGTCTCACAGGATTTTTCTAAGCTGAACTCGGTTGCTGGGTGCAAGTGGGTAAAATGCAGGCGTGTTTCTAGCCCAACAATATCTTGAAAGTAACGGTCGGTGGTAAGCTCATGGCCAATCGCGCCCCATGGTGCCAGCCCCGTTTCTACCCTTGTCGGTTGCCAAAAGCCTTGATTACGTTTTCGCGCCTTATCGAAAAAATCGTCGTCACTGATTTCTTCAATGCAATGCGGATTGGTGCGCCGAACTGGAGAAAGACAAAAAGCATCTTGGCTCTCTTGCATCACCAATTTGACTTTACCTGGCATTAAACTAGAAACAAAAGACTTACCTGAACCATCTAACGCGCCAGCACCAAGTGGCGTAATCCCTTCATCGGTTAATGCGTAAGGGGCATTGGTCAGACGCTTACCGTTGGGATAACGCACACATATCTCGCACGTTGAGGGAATATCAAGCTCAGGGGCAACCGTCACACTTGGGTTTTGTACACCGCTACAAATGGTGTTGCCCTTGTTCATGGTCATTTGGTCGCTTAGGCGTGCTACGCCTTTACCTTCCATAAGCACATTGGCTGAAGCAGAAGTAAATTCGGCTTCATCTTCAATCGTTCCCGACGATACCCCTTTTTGGTCACCATCAGCATCACCAGTACTGACCGCAAATTTACTGCCTTTGAGCGCAATGCTATTGCCACCATCAGCGCTCACTGTCGCCGTGCCCTCGACAAGGTCGGCGGACTTGGCGTTGTTACCGTAGGGAATACGCACAACCGCCGGTCCAACGGTCGTTAAACACACATCCGGAGAAGAAGCGTTAGCTTCACCGCCTGACCCTTTGTGAACGATACTTAATCCATTAGCATTGATAGTGACTGGCATACTCTATTCTCGTCGTGGGAGCGATTGATTGGTTCGTGTTTTAATGGCGAAAAAGGCTAGTTAAGGTCAATTTTTCTGGCTTTAATTTTTTGCGTCTTTTCGGCCTGTGAGGTGATGTACTGAGCTTTGGTCGTCACTCGGCCGCTGCGACCATCATAATGCGTTGAGGCCTTATTACTTTGCAAGGTGACGGATTTTGTGCCTTCCAACACCACCTTTTCTGCTTTGATCACTAGCTCTCTTTTATCAAGACAAGAGAAATAAATGTCTCGCAAAATAGGCAATGACGGATCGCTGTTCATAAACTCAATCTTGCATTCGAGCTGATTATCGATCGCCAAATTAATCTGCGCGCGGCTAAATGGTCGGCCAATCGAGGCCCAAATAGGTTCACCTGCTGGGTTGTCTTCAAAATCAACGTTGACTTGTTGGCTGTCAGGGTGGATCTGTTTGATCTGTCCGAAACGTGCGCAGCGAAAAGCTTGATCAGAACCCAGAATAGTCGCGCTCATGGCCATCATACTCATAAAATAATCAAATGTGAGGGCGAATCTACCACCACACGTGCCAAATGAAAAGTGTCCAAATGACAGCCAAAATAGTGATTTTCACTAGTAAAACCTTCAATTTAAAACCAAGATTTACGCCGCCACTCGTTGATAGACCACAAACCAGCCAGACAAAAAGCATTTTTAGACTATGAAATTAATTTAAAATACCGTACTAGTTCACATATTTTTTGAACTTGATTTGACAGCCAACAGATTTCTTCGAGCCATCCACCATCGTCAAATCCCCTTCACAGGCCATAAGCCTCACGCTTCACTCTTCTACACAGTACCAAGGCCTGTTTTTCGGCTTAATCAAACAAAGCCACAGGTCGCCTCAATCGATTGGGGCAATCCTACTAGGAAGCTTTGCAAAGACAGCAGGAAATAGCGGAATACTTAAATGGGAAAAACCACTTCCGCAACCGCCTGATTTTAGAAGCAAAGTGCTGATTTATAAAGATTTAATAGCTGGCACTTGTCTTGCAAAACTCCTAGTTTCGAATTGTGTAAATCAATGGATCAAGTCTGGTGTATCCCCAAAAGGCGGAGCGCAAACAGCAAAGGAGTATTCAAATGAGTTCAATCGTTCCAACCAACATGGCAAAACAACTAGCGACCTTTGATGTGCAGCCATTTAAGCAGCGTTATACCAAGCAAGCCTCTCAGTACCAATCAAAGCTTGATGCACTGGGTAAAGTGGAATCAGCGCTACGTGAGTTTCGCACCGCCGTCAACGAGATGAACAATAGCAGCTCTGGGATCATCAAAAACAGCGCCAAGGTGTCAAGCGAAGGCGTGTTAACCGCCAGCGCTGAATCGAATGCACTGACAGGAAGCTACCAAATTTTTGTCCAAAGGGTGGCAACCTCTCATCAAGTTTCAGTTGGAATGCCTGAGAAATTAGAGCCAAGCACCCAAGTACCGCTAACGGGCACACTGACATTAGAAGTCGATGGAAAAGAGTTGCTGCTTGATTTATCCGGCTTAGACAGTGATGGCGATGGCCAAGCCAGCATTGCTGACCTCGCTTCTGCGATTAACCACCATGAAGATAACCCCGGCGTAAACGCAACCTTGGTGCGCTCTGGTGGTAAAACCCACTTTATGCTCTCTAGTGAAGAAACGGGCGAAAAGAACACCGTTAAGGTTTCTGCCTCTGGCACAGGTGAAAGCTGGTTTGAAGATGCATTTACCAGTCTCAAGACGCTCAGCCCAGCTAAGAATGCCATCATTTGGCTTGGAGAACAGGGCTCTGGGCTCAAGCTTGAAAATAGCAGCAATACTTTTAATGATGCGATCGATGGCGTTGAGCTCACTGTCACCAAAGCACAAGGTGCAGGCGACGCGCCGCTCACCATGAATGTTAAAGGTGATAAAGAAGGCACTAAGGAGCAAGTCACCCAGTTTATTGATGCCTACAACGCTTTGATGTCAACGCTCGATAAATACAGCAAAGTCGATGTCGAAACCAATACTCGCGCCGCATTGGCAAGCGACCCTACTCTACGGTCAATTGAAAGCCAAGTGAAATCAGCCATTCGCGGCGAGTTTGCTGGTATGAGGCTTAGCCAAATCGGCATAGAAATTGGTCGAGATGGCAAAATGAAACTCGACACCGACAGCTTCGAGAAAGCGCAAACCAACAACAGCGCGGCGCTTGAAGATATGTTCAACGGCGATGATAACTTGCTCGACTCGCTTGATACCTTAATTAAGCCCTACCTGCAATTTTCCGATGGCTTGTTTAAATCACGTAAAAACGCACTCAAGCAAAACATTGATCGGATTGAAGACAAAAAGGTCTCGCTCGATCGCAAGTACGACATGTCATACGACCGCTACCTCAAACAGTTTACCCAAATGAACGCCATCATGACCCAAATGAATCAAACCAAATCATTGTTTGGGCAACCACTTTAGGAGATTTTTATGTTAATGGATTCAGGTTACAGCTCTTATCAACAGGTTGATCTCGACGCACAAGCTGCTGCAGCTAACCCTCATCAATTGGTGGTTATGCTGATCGATGGTTTACTCAACGAAGTTGAACGCGTGCGCGGACACATTACCTCAGGCCGATTGGCAGAAAAAGGCGCAGGCATCAATAAGTGTATGAATATTTTGGTTGGTCTTGATAGCGCACTAGATAGTGATAACGGTGGTGAAATCGCGCAAAGCCTTCACCAGCTTTATGACTTTTGCCAAATCGAGCTTTACCACGCCAGCGTCGATAACAATATCGACAAACTGACTAGCGTTGAGCATGTGATGAACAACATACGTGAAGGATGGATGAGTTTTGGTCAGCAAGCATAAAGTCTCCCCCGAGCGATTTCGCCATCTTGCTCAATTGATTCACATTGCAACCAAGACTCAAGACTGGCACTCGCTAAAACGTTATGACCTGCAGTTAAGGGAGCTGCTCAAGGTTCATAAACCCTATCTTAAAGAACCCAACTTTGTGGGAGTAATTGCCGATGTCAAAGCCGAGCATAAGGCCGCGATTGAGGCACTTGAAAAAGCCATGGGTGAGCTGCAAACCGACATGAATGTGGTGAACGCTCAACACGAAAGAGCGCAAGCCTATCATTTGGCCATGAATCTGGAGTATTAGCTATGCAAACGCTATCACTTGACGCCCCGCAGGCGGCAAAAGCCCCCAATGCGCAAGGCTTGGTTAAAAAGGCCAATCCAGCCAGCGCTGACAAAACGCCCAGTGACTCGTTTTCGCTCAAAGCGGCCAATTCGAGTAAGTCCCGACATTCTGTCAAATCCGCTCATGCTACCCAAGAGAGTACCAAAGAAGCGACAAACCAAGCGGACGCTGCGCAGCTTTTGGTAGACATGCCCAATGCACCAGACATTCATTCAGTACTCGCCTTAGCTCATGCGCAAGATGTAAAAGGGCACAATGAGCCAGTTACTCTCAAAAGTTTAGGCTGTAACAAACCTATGACTGCGGCAGGACCAACCATCACTGCCCTGCAAGAAGGGATTCATCAGTCTGTACAGACTAACTCGGCTCAGGCCAGCAATCATCTCACTGCTTCAAGCAAAGTCGCTTCTGTCACTAGTGTACCTGTGGATAGCCCCTCATCTTTAACTATGACGAACCTAACCACTGGGTTAAACGCTGCGCCAAGTGCTCCAGCCGCTCCGGCGCAGGTCAGTATAGGCGTTGAAAGTGCAGCACCTACAGCACAATGGGCCGCAATCAAGGTAGATACAAATTCAGCGAAATGGGGCGAGCAAATGATACAAGTGCTGCATGACAGAGTCTCGGTTCAAGCTCAGCAAAACATGCAGCAAGCACAAATACGCCTCGACCCACCTGACCTTGGCAAGATGGACTTATTGGTACGCGTTGAAGGCGACAAGCTAAGCGTGCAAATTAATGCCAGTACTACAGCAACGCGGGAAGCTCTGATGCAAGTCTCAGACAGGCTTAGAGCCGAGCTACAAAATCACAATTTTTTGCATGTCGATGTCAATGTAGGCTCTGGGGATACCCCGCGGGATTCATCCAATCATCCCAACGAGCAACAGGCAATGATTATTGACAGCAATGAGCATTCAGACCACCAACTTTCTCTTAGCCCATCGGAGCATTGGCTCAGTACTCACGCTTAATTAGGAATAGCGCAATGACTATGACAAAAAAACAACTGATCGCGGTATTTACCGCCATGATCCTCACCAGTGCTCTGGTTTCTGCTGCTACCGTCTTTGGCGGTATTTGGTTGGTAAAGCAATCTCATGAGCAAGCCAACGCCGACTCTTGGGTGGAGGATTCACCACTCGCTTTTTTAACTGACGATCCTGACCAAGCGTTTCAGCCCAGTTTTCATCCATTAGAAAAAGTGGTGCTGAGTATCAAAGGCAAGCGCCAGTCGCACTTTGTGATGTTGGGTTTAGCCGTGGAAACCCGTCGGCCACAACGCATCGCCAACATCAATGATTACATGCCTGTGGTACGTCACGCGCTGCTTAAACTCTTTAGCGATAAAACGTATGAAGATTTACGCCAAGATGGAGCCATTGAACAACTGCAAAATGAAATCAAACAAACTGTGTTACTTGCCTTTCAAAAAACCGACATAGTGCGCGATATCGATGATGTGCTGCTGACCAAATATGTCGTGCAGTAAGGAGTTACGTCATGTTGGATATGAACGTTGAACAAGACTATGTCATGCAAAGCCAATCGCTTGCTGATCACAGCTCAATCGATGAAGCAGCGCTACTGAAAAAGCATACTGTACTGGTGAACCGGATCGTCAATCAGCTTAGGGTTCATGTCAGTCCACATTGCAGTGTGGAGGACATGCAGCAAATCGGATTAATTGGTCTGCTTGAAGCTGGAAGACGCTATGGTGATGTTGACGATGACCACTTCCCAGCCTTTGCCGTTTGCCGGATTCGAGGCTCTATTCTAGATGAGTTGCGCCGCCTTGATTGGCGCTCTCGCCAAACCCGTCAGCAAGCCCATGAACTCAATGATGTGACAAGGGATTTAATGCGCCGGCTTGGGCGCCAACCCTCGGACGCAGAAATCATTCAAGCGCTCGGCACAGACAAAAAGGATTTACTGACAAGGCAAAACGCTGCACTAGCGGGTGAAATGCAAAGTCTAGATCAGCTGATTGAAAACGGCGTCGATACTCAGTCCAATGCCATTTACGACGGCATGGCTCATGAGCATACGCGCCGCAGCCTTGAAGCTGCATTAGCCAAATTGCCCCAGCGCGACCAGCTTTTGATGACCTTGTTTTATCAGCACGAACTCAATCTTAATGAAATCGCTTTGGTGCTGGATTTAACGCCACCAAGAATTTGTCAGCTACATAAAAAAGCACTCAAACAACTCAATTATTACTTATCCTCCTAGGAGTCACACATGCAAAAGTTTTTTGGAGCAATCACCGTCTTACTCTGTGTCTTTGGCGGATATATGTGGGCAGGCGGCCAGCTTGGCGCCATTTGGCAGCCTGCTGAATTTTTAATTATTATCGGCGCCGCAGCAGGCTCGCTGATCATCGGAAACCCACCTCAGGTATTAAAAGAAATGCGTCACCAAGTCAAAGCGACCATGTCAGCGCCAAAAGAGGAATACCAGTATTATATGGAGCTTATAGCGCTGCTTAACCATTTGCTTGAAATCGGACGCAGCCGAGGGTTTAAATTCCTCGATTCGCACATCGAAGCGCCTCACCACAGTTCAATTTTTCTCGCCTACCCCAAAGTGGGAGAAGATTATCGGCTGATTTCTTTTATTACCGACAATTTGCGCTTAATGGCAATGGGACAAATGTCGCCTCATGAATTAGAAGGCCTTCTAGAGCAAGAAATAGAAGCCATCCAAACCGAAATGCTACTGCCTTCGCGCTCTATGCATCGAACCGCTGAAGCCTTGCCCGGTTTTGGAATTCTTGCCGCCGTTGGAGGCATTATTATCACAATGCAAGCCATCGATGGTTCGATCGCACTGGTCGGCTACCATGTCGCCGCGGCGTTGGTCGGGACTTTTATCGGTATCTTTGGTTGTTACTGCTGCCTTGATCCATTAAGCAATGCGATGGCTCAACGAGTAAGACGTAACATGACAGCGTTTGAGTGTGTCAGAGCAACATTGGTCGCTTATGCGGCGAAAAAGCCTACATTATTGGCTATTGATGCGGGTCGTAAACACATTCAGCTAGACATCAAACCAACATTTAACCAAATGGAGAAGTGGCTCGCTGAGCAGGAGTAAACATGCAAAGACAACAACAGGTTGTGTTCAAGCGAAGCAAGGTGCTCGAGCACGATGACTATCGCGGCGGAGCGTGGAAGGTCGCATTTGCAGACTTTATGATCGCCCTCATGGCCCTATTTTTGGTCCTATGGGTGATGCAAATTGTCGATAAAGAAGATCGCAGAGCAATTATGGCTCACCTTCAAAGCGCAAGCGTGTTTGACAAAAGTAATGGCAATCCATTTGATACTCTTAAGAGTATTTCACCGATTGATTTAGCAACCGATTCTTCGGTGCCAAGTCGACATGACTCCAATCATATTGTCAGCTCCTTTTTTCAAGGTGATGGCGATGGCCCAGAAACCGATTCTCTGATTCCTGGCAAGTTCGACACTCAAGCGCGATTGGCCGCACTGGCCAAGGTAATTGAAGACCTAGTCAAACAAATTAATGCCCAAGGTAATGTTCATATATCGGTGACACCTCAGGGCCTGAGAATCGTTTTGCAAGATGATGAGCGACAATTCATGTTTAGCCGCGGCGCATCAAAACTGACGCCATTTTTTCAAGATCTGTTGTTGGCTTTAGCGCCTGTGTTTAAAAAAGTTGAAAACCCGATTATCATCAGTGGCCACACAGATTCGACACGTTACATTGGGCACTTAGATCGTCGCTCAAACTGGGACTTATCGGCCTCGCGAGCCAATGTAGCTAGACATACTCTGGTCGCCGGCGGCATGCCAGACGAGCGCGTATTGCAAGTGACGGGAATGTCGGACAAAGCTTTGCTCAATGAAGCCGAGCCTGAATCGAGCGAAAATCGCCGCATTGAACTCTTTGTGCTAACCACACCTGCAGCGAAAGTCTTAGAAACGCTTTTTTCTAATAGACCGAATAATCCAATCGAACAGGCAAAGCAACAAGCTAAAGAGAACCAACCTGTGGTTCGTCAAAAGGTGATTGATGCACGCCAAGCACCTTCGAAAGCTACACCACCGCCTCTTCAACAACTTTAACCTCAACAGGCGCCCTAGGCGCCTGATAACTCAAGCGTAATTATCCACATGCCTCAATTTGTTCATCAGCCCGTGAAAAAAGATCCACTGCGTAAAGCCTTCTTATGGCTTATCGTTATCGACTATGGATTGTTGTCTTTATTTCTCTTCCAGTTGTACGAACTGACACTGAACGGTGGCACAGCCATCAGTACCTTACTGGTCATCTATAACGTGCTGCTGAGCTTTTTGTGCTTTCAGCGTACCGATCAGCGTGACGCCTATATTATTTATCCTACCTTGTCGGCTACCTTATTAGCCTTTGTCTGCTTCCTGTATTTTTTCTTTCTTGTCTAATATTTAAAACCATTCTTGGGGCTTCCTTCTGCTTAGGATTTCCCGCACTCTGTAAAATTTAGTTACTTAATTGTCATTATTTTCTATACATAACGATTCTTTTCTGATACAAAATAAATTGCACACAATTAAATTGCCCAAAACAGGAATAGAATTATGTTGAATAAAGTTGCCTTAGCCACAAGCCTAGCGATTATGAGCACACCAAACTTAGCTCAAGAACAAAGAAGCCCAGCGCAAAATCTGGATACATTTGAAAAACTGTTTGGCGTTACCGAAGGAAAACGCAGAAATCACACCAAAGGTTTTTGCTTTGAAGGTGAGTTCACACCAACCGATAGCGCTGTGAGCCAGTTGTCCAACAGCCCAATCTTTTCTGGCACCTCCAAAGTGTATGGCCGTGTCTCTCACAAAGGTGGAAAAGCGAACCCTGCTGATAATCAACCTAGTCACTACGGTCTAGCATTTCAAATCACCACCGCTGATAACCAGACCCATATGATGAGTATGAATACGGAACATTTCTTTCCAACCTCAACCGTGGCTGACTTTATGGCCTTTCTTGCAGCCCAAGCAGAGGGCCCAGAAGCAACCAAAGCATTTGTGAAAGCTCATCCAGAAATTCAAGAATATAAAAAATATCACTCAGTGTTGAGTAATGAGCTGCATCCCTATGAAGGGGCAACCTACAACAGTATTAACACCTTTTACTTAGTGAGCGAGCAAGGAAAGAAAACTCCTGTGCGTTGGTCATTTGTCCCTTCTGGAGAACATGGCATAGTCAAAACACCGCAAGCAGATTTCTTCTTGGACAATATGCAAGCCAATATCAAAAATGGTCGCGTATCTTGGGATATGGTGTTGACTATCGCCAATCAAGATGACGATATCTTAAATCCGCATATCAAATGGAGTGATGACAACCAGCAAATTACCGTTGCAAGTTTGACGGTAAATAAAGCGGTTGCTGAAAGCGAGGGAACTTGCGCCAATATGAACTTTGATCCTATGGCGATCAGTCAAGGCTTTGCTCCATCAGAAGACCCTATGCTGGCAGCGCGCTCTGCAGTCTATGCCGTTGGGCTTGGAAGAAGGCTTTCTGAGCAGTAATGGAAGGGAGGGATCTCCCTCCCTCAATCAAACCAAGTGTCAATTTCTTTGAGAATCCCATCACCATATTCAATCATTATTTATAGCAAATAAGTCAATAAACCTGCTAATATACAGACTTTTAATCATTGATATGGATTATACTTTCACGTTTCGTTACTTTAGTTTTATTTAAAGTAAGGTAAAAGGCTAAATAACCCTCCATTCAAACTCGTGCAGAACATCTCAATCGATCGGAAAGTTAACAAAAGCACAAAAACAACATCAAAATTAACAAAAATTAAACATATATTTCAATCTATTTTATAAATGAATTACCCTGAAACATATATTAAAGAAATGTTACAATATTCCCCTTCCTTAGGTATTGGTATTACAAATCCACGCTATTAACATCATTGTTAGTAGTTATTTAACTATTCTTCCGAATGTTCGGATGCCTATTACTAAAGAGAAATATATGAAAAAGACCATCACTATTGCTGCACTGCTTAGCGCTGCAGCTATCAATGCCCAAGCGGCCGATCACACTATCAGCCTAGGTTATGCTCAAACTGACATCGAGCATGTCAATGAAGAACTGCGTGGCCTAACGCTGAAGTACCGTTATGAAGGCAACGGCCCAGTAGGCTTTATTGCAAGCCTTACCGGAACGGCTAATACTGACAATCAGCTTCGAGTCGATCCAGGACCAACTGTGACTACGGTTTCAGAATCAACACGCTCTTATGGAAGCTTCCATATCGGCCCAACATACCGTATTAATGAAGTAGTCAGCGCTTATGCAACCGTTGGTTATGCTCGCTTTGAAGTAGAAAACAAGCAATTAGGCCGTACAACATCAAAACTTGAAGATGAAAGTTTTGCCGCAGGGGGTGGTTTTGAATTCAACCTTTCGAGAAGCTTTGCCATCAACACGGGCGTGGAGTTCAGTGAGCACCTAGTTGATTCTAGAGCACTGACTTATTCTGTCTCTCTTGGCTACCGTTTCTAATTGTTTAGAATGAGTGTCATGGCAAGCTAAGTTGGTCATCAACCAGATGAACAGTATTAGTAAGCAACAAAAAATCCGATATCAAACCTTTGGTATCGGATTTTTATTCGGTTTAGATGCCATATAGAGCATCAATAATTGATAACATCATTCGTAACGACTGACAATTTCATTCAGCTTTCCTGAGTCTGCTAACTGTTTTAGACCTCGGTTGATAATTTCAGCATAATCTTTAGATGTGTCTCTATTTGGCGATAAAGCAATAAACAGTCCTTCACCAGGAAGGCATCCTACACTTTTAAACTCAGCCTCCCATTGGGAGTCCGAATTTTTTTTATACGTCGCTACGTTATAGGGGAATACTCGCCAATCCTCCAACACAGTATCAATTTGGTTACTCTTAAGCTGCTCAACTCGTGTCTTGGTAATATCCATCCCTGAGATTTGCACAATCGACTTGTCCCCTTGATTGTGGTTTTTCACGATATAGTCATCAAAGTACTCACCATATGAATACGCATTAACGACAGATATTTTGCGATCTTTTAAGGTGTCCTTACCAAAATATTTCCATGGATCGTCTTTTTTGACAAAAAAGCACATTTTAGAAATTTGAATCGGCTCGGTGTGGAAAACAAAATCTGGCGCATCGCTTATGTATGCACCAACTATGCCGTCATACTTTCCACTGCGTGTCATCTTAATTGCCCTAGCCCAATTCACTAGCTGATAATCAAGTTGATGACCAGATTGTTGTAAAATACTGTCAATCGCATCGACCAAAATACCTTTATCGTCTGCGGATGGTTCGCAAGTATATGGGCACCACAAATCAGCACTTAAGATCACTTGGTTGCCCTTTACGGGTCCTGTTGCCACGAAAAGAAATAGAATCAAGCTCAAGACCTTTGGCATCATGCCTTCCCCTTTGTCTTCAATAAATGCTTTGAGTAAAGTCTAGTCTAAAAATCAGATTCAGAGCATCACACCAGCTAAAGCTTAGGTTTTAACATCATGAATCATTTGAAGTTGTGTTACATAAACTCACGCCCTAACCACTGAGTTAACCTAAGTGAAATTAGAAAGACCTTTTAGGAAAAATCACTTGAAAAAGCCAATACCGTGGCGCATCACTCACTTTGGTCATAATCTGCAAGATATGATGGCAGTATCGATAGTTAGCGATTGGAGAAGTGATGGATCCATTAACACAAGGTTTACTTGGCGCCTCGTTGCCACAAGCAGCCAGTAAAAAACAGCACTTAGTTGTCGCTGGGCTACTAGGATTACTCTCTGGCATGGCTCCCGATCTAGATACGCTTATTCGGTCATCACAAGACGCCTTGTTGTATTTAGAATTTCACCGTCAGTTTACCCATTCACTGCTGTTTATTCCCATAGGGAGCCTTATTTGTGCACTGGTTTTACATCCGATTATTGCTAGAAAGCGCGGACTATCATTTCAACAAACTTGGCTGTATTGCGCATTAGGCTACGGCACACATGGCTTACTTGATTTCTGCACGTCTTACGGTACTCAACTTTTCTGGCCATTATCTAACGAGCGTTATGCTTGGAATACCATCTCTATTATCGATCCTACGTTCACATTACCTATCCTTGCCTTGCTTATACTCACCTTAGTCAAGACAAACTCATGGTTTGCCCGACTCGCTGTTTTTTGGGCTCTGCTTTATCCGGTATTTGGCTTAATGCAAAAAGAAAGGGCTGAAGACGTAGGCTGGCACGTTGCAAAGCAGAGAGGGCATGAGCCATTGAGATTGGAAGCAAAGCCCAGTTTTGCCAATATCCTTGTATGGAAGATCGTTTATGAAACCAGTGAAGAGTATTTTGTCGATGCGGTTCGAGTTGGTAAATCAACGCAAGTGTACCCCGGCGAGTCAACGCTTAAGCTCAACATAGAAAGAGACTTTCCTTGGCTTAGCCTCCAATCCCAACAGGCTAAAGATATTGAACGCTTCCGTTGGTTCTCACAAGGGTTTATCGCGCAAGATCCCAACAACCCGCTGAGGATCATCGACGTACGTTATTCTATACTGCCTAACCAGCTAAAAGCGCTGTGGAGTATAAAATTATCACCCTCAGCCAGTGTTGACGAACATGTTAAGTTCAATACTCACAGGGACAGTGATCCTAGCACCAGAAAAGCCTTCCTTAAGATGTTATTGGGCAGCTAGTTTCGCAGCAGCGCCACCACAGAGTGACGCTTAACATTAGCTTGTGCGCTGAGCGCCATCAAGGCTGAAGAAAAACTGCCACTTTGTAAATCAAGAGCTTTGAATTTATCTTCGACTTGATTGGCCGAAATCACCGAGGCTTGCTGGTGTAAAGTCTGTATTTGACCATTGAGTTCAGCTTTGATCGAATTTGCCTGTTCCAGCCCTGTGCGTGTTTGCCATAAAAGCTTGTTCACCTTCGCAATACTGCGTTTAAGACCCTCACGAGATCCAAGGTCAAAATTCAGCTCAGCAATACCCTCTGGCTCAGCTTGTAAAGTCATCACATTCGATTGCCCTGCGGGGAAACGATGGCCTTGACCCGCGACTCTTACCTGCTTTTGCATCTGGCCGTATGCTTTTTCAGGAGCTTCAAAGATAATGCTTCCTTGTTCAGAAAGAGACGCGCGTAATCCAAGTGGAATCAAACTGCGGTCGAGCATTTTAACCACTTGTTCACCATTGGCTTGGCCATCAAAGTCAACCATTACAGACTGCCCATGAGGAAAATCCAATCGAATCTGCTCAGCTTTGCCACTTAAACGATTGACATCGAGCCCCGGAATGGAAAACCGGCGTATATCCGCCCGATTCAATTTTAACTCTAATTGATTATCAATCACTTTTTGACCATCAAACCGAGAAGCATCTAGGGTTTGCTCAATGATTTTCTTCGCACCTGATAGGCCTTGCTGCAAAGATGATGATTGCGCATGACCCATTTGCATGGCACGTGTCAGACCTTGCTTTATTTTGCTAAGTTCAACACCTATTACCTGATAAGAACGTGTAGCGATTTGCACCGAGGTTGCGTTTTGCTGCCCTTGAGTCAGCATCATGCCTGAGACCGAATACGATGCTGGCATATATTGATGAGCTAACGCCTGAGGACGACTTAGGTCACTACTGGGCTGTGACGAGCGCGGAGGTGAAATCGAGGTTCTATCATGTGTAGCCAAGGCCACATTGTGAGGACGAACCTCTACTGTACTCATTACCATCTTGGTGCTCTCGTTAGATACGATCAAATAGATTCAAACCATCGATTTTTACATAGCTGGCTTGAGTGGCCTGTAACGCCGTCATATAACGGCTCAAACGCACCGACGCTTCACCATAATCAAGCATAGACAAATCCCCCTTCACCTTATCGACAAACAACTGATTTTCACCATGCGCACTATTCATCAAATCAAGATTATTATGACGGCCACCTATTTCCGTGATCGCAGCTAAAACCTGACTTGACGTGTTTTCAATCGTGGTTAATGCGTCCTCAACCGCTCCTCGAAATGCGGTACTTGGTGACTTAAATTCTGCAATCACAGTATCCAGTTGGTTAAGCACGTGATTACCACCAAGATCGAGGATTTCTGCGGCTGTCATATTCGCTTCCATCGTCACCCCTTTGGCCACTGTCACCACCCGCTTATCACTATTGCCCTGTATGGCATAGCTTCCACCAATGTCGGTTAACGCAGGGATACCCGTCTTGGTACCAGAGAAAAGGTAACGTCCTTCTTCATCTTGGGCATTAAAAGAAGAGATAACCGACGCACGCAAGCTTTCTAATTCAGTGATCATCCCGGTACGCTCAGTGTCCGACAGCGTACCATTTGCTCCCCAGAGGACAAGCTCGTTCATTCTCTTTAGGCTCTCATTCACCGACTCCAAATGAACTTCCTGACTGGTCAGCGCCGTTTTCACATTGGCAATATTGCTTTTGTACTGACTAATCGCAGATCCTTCACGATCGAGGTTAAGCAATTTAACCGATGCCATGGGATCATCAGACAACTTAGTTAAGCGCTCGCTGGTTGACATTTGCTGCATTACTTTGCCCAAACCGGCATTATTCAGTTGCAGACTTTGCAACATCATCTGGCTAAATTGAGTATCACTGATTCGCATCTTAATTCCCTGCAATTAAAATATGTTGAGGATTGAGTCAAACAACTGATTCGCTGTACTGATCACTTTCATATTGGCTTGGTGAACATGAGAAAATGTCATCAAGTTTGCCGCTTCTTCATCGCTGTTGACTGCACTGACGTTATCACGCGCAGCGACAGCTTGTTGTTTCATCGCCAGTTTAGCTTGCTCGTCTGCATTCGCCTGACGAGCTTGAATAGCGGTTTCGCCGACTATGGCAGAAAATGCATCATTAAGACTGACAGAGCCAAAGCCACTGATCGCCACGCTTTTATTATTCACAGCAATAAGCTTGTCGAGCACATCTGCATTACCTGGGTTTCCGTCAGCAGACAGTGCAAGCTGCTCTGGTTTGAGATCGGTGATGTTTAAGCTTGCCGCTGGATTTGCTGGATCATAAGTAAATAAATGCTGTCCATTATCTCGATTAAGATCCTTGCCCGTGACAAGCAAATCGTTAAATTCGTCAGCCAAAGACCTAGCCATATCGTCAATCGCACCAAGATAGGGTTTAAGAACTTGAGTTTGATAATCAGACAGCGCACCGATTTGACCACCTAAAGACCCTGTCGTGGCAAAACTTTGCTCGCCAAACTCAACTTGGACTGCAGCTAAGTAAGAGTCACTAGGATTAGGGATGGCTTTAAGCTGCGCGGCATCTGCGCCCATAACCAAAGGCTGACCAGATGACAAAGTCACTTGAAGGCTACCATCGGCCTGATTGGTGGTTTTTATCGTGACCACCTTAGACAACTCGCCAATGAGATTATCGCGAGTATCCAGAAGTTGCGCTGGGTTTCCTCCCGTACCCTTGGTTTCAACTATTTGTTTGTTGATATCAGCAATATTACTCATCAAGCTATTAGCATGAGCTATAGCCGCATTGCGCTGATCATTCATGTCTTTATGCTGATGAGACAAAGATTCTGTTAGCGTGTTAAAACGTCTTGCTAACGCTTCGGCTTCATTAATGATTTGCTGACGATAAGGAACAGATTCGGGTTTGACCGTGGCATCGTTAAGTGCGGAAAACAAGGTATCTAATCCCGCCGAAAGATTAAAGCCATCAGCGCCCAGAGTGTTTTCTAACTGGCTCATATTAGTGCTATAACGGGAAGCATAAGCCGACTGACTTTGGGTCGCCCAAGTCTGTTTGATAAGAAACTCATCCGTTACACGGCGAATACTAGTGACTTCAACTCCCTGACCTGCACTGAAATTATCATGCTTTGAACCCGCTACCGATGCCATCAGCGCTTGCTGGCGACTGTATCCGGGCGTATTTATATTGGAGACGTTTTGTGCTGTAACATCCAATGCTACCCGATTGGAATTCAGACCAGACATGGCAATATTGACCAAGTTCATTTACAGTTCTCCCATGCGATTGAGTGGCTGAGCAAATGCTGTCGTCACACTAGCTTCACTCAAGACTTGTCTTACTGAGGCGACCGACTCTCCAATAGAGTGAAATGATTGTGATGGCTGGGGGTCTGATTGATGTCTATGCTGTGACCTATCTTCCAAACCTAGCACTTTGTCATTTGCTGGTGCTTGAACTGCCGAGAGTTTAAATTCGACTTCCGACATAGAAGGACTCAGCTGTTTTACCAACATATCTGCAATCCCAGAACCTTGTTTCTTTGCCATTTCTATCGCCAATTGGCCATCATACATATCACAAAACACACCTTGCTGTTGGCTAGAAAAAGGACTGTCTTCATCAGCCAGTACATCACTACTCGAACGCATCTGGCGAAGCACCATTTGCAAAAACATGGCTTCAAATTGGCCAGCCACTTTTTCTAACGCTTGCTGGGAATGGGGGTTTTGCTTTATCTGGTCGAGGGCACTGTTATCGTGATAAAGCACAGAGCTCACTGATGATTTTTGGCTTAATTCGTCTAATTTCATCACTCCCCCTTAAATCACCACTAATTCAGCGTTTAACGCACCCGCTTCATGCAGTGCCTGTAGAATAGACATAAGATCGGTCGGCGTAGCGCCCAAGCTGTTCACGGCATTGACTATGGTATTTAGCTCTGTGCCAGGTGGCCAAATCACCATTTGCGCGCGTTCTTCTTTGATATCTAGCTGTGAATTATCAACAACTTGTGTCTCTCCTTGAGCAAAGGCATTGGGCTGACTTACCTGCTGAGACTCAGCAACCGTCACGGTCAAGTTGCCATGGCTAACAGCAGCTTCACCAACTTTGACATTTTTGCCAATTACGACTGTGCCAGTGCGAGAATTAAATACCACCCGAGCAGGCTTACGACCCTGAGCGACACTGATTTCTTCCAGCATCGACATCATAACCACGCGCTGTTGACTATCTTTCGGCGCTTTGACCGAGACTCGAACATTATTTTCGGCCACCGCCACTTCGGGGCCAAAGATATTATTAATTTCTCGGCTAATATTCTTGGCTGTGGTAAAGCTTGGTTTTCTTAGGTTGAGAACCACATTATCGCTATCGGAAAAGTCGCTTGGCACTTCACGCTCAAGGATTGCTCCGCCCGGTATCCGTCCTGACGTAGGTGTATTCACTACCACTTTAGAGCCACTGTTTCCCTCTGCAGACACGCCTCCAACTACAAGGTTGCCTTGCGCCACTGCATAAACCTCACCATCGATACCGCGCAGTGGGGTTAGTAGTAAAGTTCCACCGCGTAAGCTTTTTGCATCACCAATCGACGACACCACAACATTGAGCGCTTGTCCAACCCCAGCCATTGGCTCAACAGTGGCAGTCACACTGACAGAGGCGACATTACGCAGCTTTGGGTTGGTATTATCATCAATCTGGACCCCAAACTGACGTAACATGTTGGTGATAGATTGAGCTGTGAATTTAACTTGGTTGCGATCGCCTTGACCATCAAGCCCCACCACCAGGCCGTAGCCAACGAGCTGATTTTGACGAACGCCCTGAATATCGACCAAATCCATCACTGGGATCTTCACTTCAGCATGTGCAGGGATCATCACCCACCAAAGTGCAACCACTAGAGTGCTTGAGAATGTCATACTCATGCTGAGTAAACTCAAGCGATTAATACATCGAATCATAATTTTTTTCATTACAACGGCATCCATGGACTGTTAAAGAACTGGCTAAGCCATCCAGGGGCATTGCTATCTGATAAAGCTCCCCGCCCTGAATAGGTAATGCGAGCATCACCAATCCGAGCAGAAGACACCTGATTGTTTCGGCTAATATCGTCGACACGCACCATCCCTGTCAGGCGAATAAACTCATCGCCTTGGTTAAGACGAATCCATTTTTCGCCACTGATACGCAGCACACCATTTGGCAACACTTCATGAACGGTTACGGTTATCGCTCCTTCAAGCTTATTGCCTTGAGAACTTGAAGCACTGCCATCAAAGCCGCGATCGGCGTCTAAGCTGGCCGCCAACTCATCAATTGTCTTAGTACCAAACGTAGGTGCTGCAAAACCAACACTGGAGCTCTTGCCATATTTTGTATCAGCTTTCTTGCTTGATTCTGTTTCTTCAAACAGTAAGACAGTGAGCATGTCGCCAACACGATATGCCCTTCTGTCTTGAAACAAGGTCATGGTGTACTGATGACGATAGAGACTTCCCTTACTTGCAGCAGGCAAGGAATAATCCAGCTCTGGAGGAGCATATTTCTCTTCATCGGGTTTAGGAGGAGTGAATTCCTGACGACCAGCACATCCGGCAAGTAGGATGACAAGCGGCAAGAGTCTCAAAAATACCTGCATTCCTTGTTCCTTTTTTTCTTCAATGATCCATTACAAAGACTGAGCAACGAACTTGAGCATATCGTCAGCAGCAGAAACAACTTTGGCGTTCATTTCATAGGCGCGCTGCGTGGTGATCATATCCACCATCTCTTCGACGACCTGCACATTAGCGCCTTCTAATGCCCCTTGCTTAATATGACCAACCCCATCTTCACCCGCGGTTAGCTCATCGGCTTGACCACTCGCAGCTGTCTCTCGGAACAAGTTTCCACCAATGGCTTCAAGTCCTGCTGGGTTGATAAATTTTGCCAAGGTAATTTGACCCAGATCTTCAGGATCATTGCTGTCTGTCGTGGTCGCCGATACCGTGCCGTCCACACCAACGGAAATAGATAGCGCATTTGCAGGGATCTGAATCTGAGGCTCTAGAGGTAAACCTTGGCTATTGACCATCAAACCTTCAGAATTGACATGAAACTGGCCATTACGTGAGTACATGATTTGGCCGTCTGTATTTTCAATCTGAAAGAAACCTTGACCCATCACAGCAAGATCTAGCTCTTGATTAGTATTTTGCGTATTTCCCTGGGTGAAGACCTTTTGTGTTCCCACCACACGGACACCGCTGCCAAGTTGAACCCCCGTTGGCAATTGATTGACTTGATCAACAAGAGATCCTGGTTGACGCTGAATGCTATAAAATAAGTCTTCAAATACCACGCGATCGCGCTTAAAGCCGACCGTATTTACATTGGCTAGGTTATTTGAAATGGCAGTCATTTTGGTATCTTGCGCTGCCATGCCCGTTTTACTAACCCATAACGCTGAATGCATTGTCTACTCCTTGTCTTGCCGCTAACGCGGTGATATTAGTTTGTTTCCAGCCTGAGCAAGTGTCTCGGCGGTTTTCATCATGCGTACCTGCATTTCAAAGTTACGCGTCAATGACATAACATTAAGCAACTCATCAATCGCAGATACATTACTACCTTCAATATGTTCAGAGGCAATTTGTACTGTCTCGTCTTGAGCAAAAGGATTGCCGTCGACGCTGTGAAGTAGGCTATCACTGCGCTTTTCAAGTAGAGCGGTATCTGGATTAACCAGTTTCAAGGTCCCAACTTCAAGCTCAGCACCGCCTCCAGGAGGGATGACTGAAATACGCCCACGCTCGCTAATCTCAACTTTTTGATAATCGGGGAGTAGTAAAGGTCCACCATCACCAATCACGGCAAAACCGTTAATGGTTAATGCACCATCTTGATCCACCCTAATATTGCCAGCCCGAGTGTACGCTTCTTGCCCTTGTGTTGTTTGGACAGTCAAATAACCCTCTCCCATCACAGCGACATCCAGTGCTCGACCGGTTTTAATCACATCACCTGAGTCAAATCGAGTCGATGCAGAGTTGGTTACGGCTAAAGTACGACCATCGAAACCTGAACCTTGCAGGGGAACACTGGCTACGCGTTCCATATCTGCGCGAAAGCCAGCCGTATCTGCGTTGGATAAGTTGTTTGAACGAACATGTTGCGCTTTAAGTACCCGGCTCGCACCTGAGGTGGCAGTAAATAACAAACTGTCCATATTAAACTCCGTTAGACTGCGTTAAATAACGCTTGGGTTAGCTTGTCATTGGTCGAAATTGTCTTTGCATTAGCTTGATAGTTGCGTTGCGCCGTCATCAGATTCACCAGTTCACTGGTTAGATCAACGTTAGATTGCTCAAGAGAGCCTGAAGTTAGACCACCCAGCGTACCAGCACCGGGAACACCAATCACAGGGGCGCCAGAGCTAAAGCTTTGAGTCCAAGCCGTACCACTGAGTTTTGATAGCCCTTGAGGGTTAGCAAAATCTGCCAGCACTAATTGCCCTTGAAGCTGTGATTGACCATTGGTGTAGGTTGCGTAGACCATGCCATTGTCTTCAACGCGCACACCGGCAAGCTCTCCTGAGGTATAACCATTGGGATTATTGGTACTGACGCTAAACTCCGTTCCAAACTGCGTGCTACCCGACAAGTCGATATCGATATTGATAGGATTCGCGCCCGCAGCAGGGAAAGAGACATTGTAGGCGTTGACCGGTGAGACTAAGGAACCATCGGGGTTAAATGTCATAGTAATCGATGATATCGGTGTCTTGTTACCATCTGCCAAGGTATTAACTTCCCATGAGTTATCACTGGTTTTGGTGAAATACTGAGTTACCGTATGTGGCTTGCCCTGAGAATCAAATACCTTAGTGGTATAGGAGGAGTGAAAAGAGTTGGTGTTTTCAGAGTCAAAAGCAATAGCACTCGTATCAATGGCCTCATTGGTCGCATCAAAATTAGCGACAAACTCCATTTTGTTAGTCGCCTGCGCCGCCAGTGATGATGTAGAGATCCTGATATCCCCTGTTACACCCGTGAGCAAGTTGTTGTTGCCATCGACACTGTAACCTTGCAGCTTAGCGCCAGTATTGCTCATCACATAGTTGTCTTTGTCAGTATTGAATACCCCTGAACGTGTATAAAGCGTCTGGCCAGCACTATCTTTGGTGATAAAAAAACCGCCACCGTTTATGGCTAAATCCATCGCTCGACCAGTGCTCGTCACCGAACCATTTGTATCAAAATTCTGCGAAATAGCTGCGACTTCAACGCCGCCTGGTTGCATGCCATTGTAGACAGCAGCAAACTCGGTGCGTGCACCTTTAAATCCATAAGTCGATGCGTTAGCGATATTGTGGCTGATGGTGTTCAGCTCGGTATTTGTCGCATCAAGGCCACTTAGGGCAATATTAAAACTCATAATTAACCTCTGTATTTCCTTTTTTGGTTAAGCACCAAATTGAGTGATTTGATAGAAAGGTACACTGCCAACACCGTGAACATTGACCTGAGCAGAACCGCCAGAGCTGGGGATCCTCACTTGCTCAACCTCACCAGCTAACAAAAAATTCGGTTTAGATTGACCGTCTTGAACTTGGACTGAGACTGTGTATTTACCGGGTTTCAGTCCCAGCTTGTCTGGATCTATCGAGAAATCGACATCTCCTGCGGGGCGTGCTCCTAATGGGAGAGGAGTGACTTGGCCAAATTCATCAGTAATGACCAAATTGACCTGACTTGATGGGTGTTGCAGCTCAATTTTTCCTCTCTGCTGGCCATCAGACAATTCAAACTCATTGGACGAAACATAGACGGTTTGCCCAACCAAGCCTGCGGTAGACAAAACTTGCATATTATCGAGCAATACCATGTTGTTTTTCATCATTGACGCCATATTCTCAGTACTTTGAACTTGAGAAAATTGCGCTAACTGACCGACATATTCCGTCCCATCAAGCGGGTTGAGAGGATCCTGATTTTGGATTTGCGCCACCATCAAACTAATAAATTCATTCTCCAGTGATGCCGCACTGTTGGTGTCCTTGGGATTTCCTGATATACCATTGGTACCTGACGGTTTGCCTATTGGAGTATCAAAAGCGAGCGCATTATTCGGTGCAATTGTCATCAGCGGCCCTGCCCTAGTTTGAGCAGACCTTGCTGCATACTTTTCACATTAGTCAGAACCTCAACATTGGTTTCGAAACTGCGCGTTGCCGACATCATGTCAGCCATCTCAGCGACAACATCAATATCTGGGTAATACACATACCCTTGCTCATTGGCTAATGGGTTAGTTGGTTCAAAACGCTGCTCGGCTTGCCCTGAGCTCTGAACAACATCGACAATGCGTACTTCCGCATTAGGGTACACATCCTTACTGGTACTAAGCTGAGTCTTGTTATAGACAGTTGCGAAGACAGGTTTGAGTGCTTTGTAAGCATCCGCAGCGTTCGCTGAGGCTGCATCGGCATTGGCGAGATTACTGGCAACCGTATTCAACCTCACTGTTTGAGCATTCATTGCCGATCCAGCAATCGAATAAATATCGGTAAATGACATAATTAGCGTCCTTCTATCGCTTTTGCGAGCCCTGAGAATTTCATATTGAGAAACGTCAGGCTGGTCTGAAAATCCATGTTGTTTTGAGCAAATTTGCCTTGCTCTACGCCAAGCTCTACCGTGTTAGCATTTTTGCTGTTTTGGTATGGGATTGAGTACATGGAAGAGACCAATAACTTGGGATTCTTTGTACTTGTGGATGACATGCTGTCCATCACTGTCGTAAAACTAAGATCCCGAGAGAGATATCCCGGCGTATCAACATTTGCTAGGTTGCTGGCCAGTACTTTGGTACGCTGAACTCGAAAGTTCAGAGCGTCAGGATGAACACCTAACGCGTTATCAAATGAAATAGCCATGTCTGTTTCCTTATGCTGTCGGCTCAGATAGACTTAACTAAAACAAAATGTATGCCATAAAAATAAGTATTAAATAACAATGAGTTATAGAAAAGAAGGGAAGTGCCACTTCCGGATTACGGAAGGGTTAAAAAGCAGAGGAAATAGGATTGTTTCCCCTCTATCATTAATTGTTTGGCTAGGTTTATCACTGTTATCTAATAGCGCTTCTGCGACTGAAAACAGCTTAAATTACCAAGCCATTTATCAAGCAATTGAAGCGAACTTCAAAACCCAAGTCAATAATCAAGCCCATACTCGCCAGTGGGGTAAACACACTGTTAACTATCAAATTCGAATACCGGCCTCAGCGGATCACTTACCGCTATGCCCTGCGCCACTCATTATTGAAGGTTCAGATAGCAAAACGCTCCCTGTAGGCACTCTTAAACGCTCGGTGAGTTGTCAATCAAATTCTGCTGACTGGCGAATCAATGTCACCATCAAATCAGAACTCGGCCTCTATGTGGTAGTGACCAAGACAGGAATTGGTCGCAAGCAAACCCTCGCGGCGAACGATTTAAAGCTTGAATGGCGAACACTGACCAAAGAGCAAGACTTTTTAACTCAGATAGAACAAGCGTCAGGTAAGATGACGCTCCGGCGCATACGCTCTGGACAAGTGTTAGATTCTCGGCAATTAAAATCCCCGCCATTGGTCGAAAAAGGCAATCAGGTGATCATTAGTGCTGCCAAAGACGGCTTTATGGCAACAACAAAAGGGCTGGCGCAGGAGGAAGGAGCCCTAGGACAGCAAATCGAAGTCAAAAATATCTCTTCAGGAAAGTTGATTAAAGCGGTAGTCGTTGGACTTAACCAAGTAGAAACTCAGTTTTAATTTTGGGCTGGGCTTATCATTTTTTGAGTTTTCTTATCGCCAAATGTCCTGATTTAGGTAGTTATAAAAAAGTACCAATCAGGCTTAATTGTCAACGCACTATGGTCGCAGTGTACCTGTAACCATGACAAATAAGGATTCAATTGATGAAAATTGACAAAGTTTCTGGGGGACACGTCACCCAAAGCCGCTTAGATCAAGCGCCAAAAAAAGCGCTTGAGTCAAACAAAGCCAAGACAAATGCTCAACCTCAATTAGACATCAACGCAACAGCCATTGAACAAGCTCAGGCAGAAATGCAGTCACTGGCCGACGTAGATATGGTCAAAGTCGAAAAAGTGCGTGATGCGCTGGCAAAGGGAGAGTTAATCCTAGACACTCAGGCTCTTTCTAAAGCCGTACTTCAGTTCCATACTGGCCACGATTAACAACGATTGAGGAAAGGGCAATGTCATCAAAAACTTCGCACTTAATCCAAAGCTTTTTCAATACATTAGTCCAAGATATTAAGTCGTACCAAAAACTCGAAATACTGCTCAAACAGCAAAAGGCTTTATACCTTCACTTTGATGCAGACCAGCTTGAATCTAATATTGCTCAGCAACAGCCTTTACTCATCCTGCTGCGCCAGAATGCCCATCAGCGCAGCCAAATCATGGCCACTTTCCAGCTAAAAATGGACAAACAAGGAGTAGAGCGATTTTTCTCTGCGCTTCCTCCTGTTGCGGCAGAAAAAATCAAATCTCTTTGGCATCAGCTCGAAACATTAATCAAACATTGCCAAGTACTCAACCAAGAAAATGGTCAAACCAGTGCCAGTTTTCACGAGCTGATAGCGTCTTTGACAAGGCCCCAACAGCATACTTATACCGAACAACCCATAGGGTAGCTCATACATGAGCAGAGTTAGCAATACCTTGCTTGCTATATTGCTGGTGATAAGTTGCTTTACTCCGACTCACACCATGGCCTCGCCATTGACATCAGACATTGCGGCTCAGTCGCAAGTATTATTGCCCTACAGAACTCAAATAGAAGGTCGTCTCAAAAGCAATCAAGATCTGATACATCGCATTGCTAAAAAATTAGTGCAAAGCTCACTCCCCACAGAGTTTATCCTCATTCCAATGCTTGAGTCTTCCTACGATCCATCGGCAGTGTCTCATGCTAATGCTGCGGGGCTTTGGCAACTGATGCCTCAAACGGCAGAGCGCTTTGGACTTCACGTCAGCAATTCAAACGATCAGAGATTTGATGTCGAGGCGAGTACAAACGCTGCGATTTCTTACCTACAGTTTCTTTATCTTAAATTTAATGATTTAGCCCTTACACTGGCAGCCTATAATTCAGGAGAAGGACGCGTCGCAAGAGCGATTAGCAAGGCTAAGAGTAGAGAATTCTCCAAACTTAGGTTACCCGAGGAAACCCGTCACTACGTACATCGATTTTATGCACTGCAAAAGCTCATATCGACGGAAAAATTATTGCAAAACTCTAAGCGCTTTTATTTGTTTGGCCACCAAAGCACTTTACCTTTGATTGACCTTACCCCTCTTCCACCACTGGTGAAACTCTAGGCTTAACTAACCTAATTACAGTGACCTTTTTATATTCTCTACAGCTATAAATATAGAGTTTTGAGATCCTTTCGTTCTTTCAAAAAAGAGATTCGGACCAAGTAGAGGCTATTCACCTTGAATTTGCCACCAAAACCACCAAGATCCCGTATAATTTTTATTCAACAATACAAAACCCTAGCTTTACTTGGTTGTTATTAACTCAGCAAAGCAGGATAATATCGGGATCGGAATCTCTTAAAATATAATTATGACCGAATATGTTTTGTTGTTGGTCGGCACTGTGCTGGTTAACAATTTTGTACTGGTAAAGTTTTTGGGGCTGTGTCCTTTTATGGGCGTCTCAAAGAAACTGGAAACTGCAATAGGCATGGGGTTAGCGACAACGTTTGTCTTAACCTTGGCCTCGGTGTGTTCGTATCTCGTTGAAAGCTATATTCTTATGCCTTTAGGTATTGAGTACCTTCGTACTATGAGCTTTATTTTAGTCATCGCGGTTGTAGTGCAATTTACCGAAATGGTAGTGCACAAAACCAGTCCGACACTCTATCGCTTGCTTGGCATTTTCCTGCCGCTCATTACCACCAACTGTGCGGTACTGGGTGTTGCTCTTCTCAACATCAACGAAAATCATAATTTCATCGAGTCCATTATCTATGGATTTGGCGCTGCAGTTGGCTTTTCATTGGTCCTGATACTGTTTGCCTCTATGCGTGAACGTATTACGGCGGCTGACGTTCCAGTGCCGTTTAAAGGTGCGTCTATTGCCATGATCACCGCAGGCCTTATGTCCCTTGCTTTTATGGGCTTCACTGGATTGGTGAAACTATAATGAGTGCTATTATGATTGCTGTGTTAGTACTTGCAGCACTCGCCGCAGTTTTTGGTGCTATATTGGGCTTTGCTTCCATCCGCTTTAAGGTGGATGCTGACCCTATTGTTGATCAAATCGATGAGATACTCCCTCAAACTCAATGTGGTCAGTGCGGCTACCCGGGTTGTCGTCCATACGCTGAAGCCATTGCAGGCGGCGATGCGATTAACAAATGTCCGCCGGGAGGACAGGCTACAATTGAAAAGTTGGCGGATTTGATGGGAGTCGAAGCCACAGATTCTGCCCATGATTTAGAAGACAATGTTAAGACGGTCGCCTTTATCCATGAAGACATGTGTATTGGCTGTACTAAGTGCATTCAAGCTTGCCCTGTTGATGCCATCGTTGGAGGAACGAAAGCCCTGCATACCGTCATAAAAGACGAGTGTACTGGGTGTGATCTTTGTGTGGCGCCCTGCCCTACAGATTGTATTGAAATGATTCCTGTAGAAACCACTACAGCGAATTGGAAGTGGCAACTCAACGCCATTCCTGTTGTCGATATTACTGATTCTGCTAGAACGCAGAATAATGTGAATTAAGGGCTGGTATGTTGTCACTGATAGAACAAATTAAATCGGGCGCACTATGGGACTTTCCGGGTGGGATACACCCGCCAGAAAACAAATCCCAATCGATGAAAGAGCCTATTGCGCCAGCAAGTATTCCAAGGGAAATTATCTTACCGATTAAGCAACATATAGGTAAGCCAGGCCACCTGATCGTCAGTCAAGGGGAAAAAGTCCTCAAAGGGCAAGCTCTCACCAAATATGACACCAGCTTTATGTTGCCAGTCCACGCACCAACATCAGGTATTATCTCAGCAATCGAACCACGTACTATAGCTCATCCCTCAGGGTTATCGGAAATGTGCATCGTGATTGAACCCGATGGTGAAGACCGCTGGATCGAACGAAAGAAAACCAACGATTTTACCGATTGCACGCCCGATGAATTGATTGAAGTAATCCGCCAAGCGGGTATTTCAGGCATGGGCGGAGCGGGTTTCCCAACCGCGAAAAAAATTCAGTCTGGACTTGCTAGAACAGAGATACTTATTGTCAATGCCGCCGAATGTGAACCTTATATCACAGCAGATGACATGCTAATGCAAACTCACGCTGATGAAGTCATCAAGGGCATAGATATCGTTGAGCATATTCTCAAGCCTAAGCTCACTATCATAGGAATTGAGGATAACAAGCCAGCCGCGATTAGAGCTCTTGAAAAAGCTGCCCAGCATAAAGACGTCGTTATACGCGTTGTGCCCACCAAATACCCTTCGGGTGGTGAAAAACAGCTGATCAAACTGCTAACCAATAAAGAAGTACCCGCTAATGGTATTCCTGCCGACATTGGCTTGTTAGTACAAAATGTTGGTTCGCTTCAAGCCATTAAACGAGCGGTCTGTGACGGGGAACCCTTGATTGAGCGTATTGTTACCCTGACGGGCAATACTTTCAAGCAGCCAAAAAATGTTAAGGCGCTTATTGGTACTCCTGTCCAAGCTCTACTGGATCAGTTTGGGTATAAAGCAGACAAAAAACTACCTCGCCTTATCATGGGGGGACCTATGATGGGCTTTACTCTTCCCCATGCGAATGTGCCGATAACCAAAACGGCGAACTGCATTCTGGCTCCTACGGTGAAAGAGATTTCTCCAAACCAACATGAAATGTCATGCATTCGATGTGGTCAATGTGCTGATGCTTGCCCAGCATCCTTATTACCTCAACAGCTTTACTGGCATTCTAAAGCCGAAGAGTATGAAAAGTGTGAAGAGCTCAACCTTAAAGATTGTATTGAATGTGGTGCTTGTGCTTTTGTTTGCCCGAGTGAAATTCCGCTGGTGCAATATTATCGACAATCCAAAGCCGAAATCCGCACTCGTAAAGAAGAGGCCCAAGCCGCCGAACGGGCGAAAGTCCGCTTTGAAGAAAGAAAGAGCCGTTTAGAACGCGATAAGATTGAACGAGAGAACCGCTTTAAGAAAGCCGCAGAGAACAGGCGTAAAGAGGTTAAAACCCCTGATGGTGAAGATGCGATCGCTGCCGCCATTGCTCGCGTCAAAGCGCAAAAGTCAGATTCATCATCTGCTGAACCAAAAGTAAAACCAGCTGTAGCAGCGGCGATTGCCAAAGCGAAAGCAAAACAAGAAGCCGCAAAGGAAGCTGGACTTGCTGAGCCTGACAACTCTGAAATGAGTAAACTTCGTGAAAAGCGTAAGCGTTTGGCCCGTGAAAAGAAAGCCAATAAGGCAGCAGAAACAGAAGTCAATTCCGAATCTGATGAGAGTGATCCCAAAAAAGCGGCAGTAGCGGCCGCCATTGCCAGAGCTAAAGCGCGCAAAGCAGAGCAAGAAAAAGCCGCTGAGCCATCTGAATCAGAACCTGCACCTTCTGAAGACGATCCGAAAAAAGCTGCGGTCGCTGCCGCCATTGCCAGAGCCAAAGCGCGCAAAGCAGAGCAAGAAAAAGCCGCTGAACCATCTGAATCAGAACCTGCACCTTCTGAAGACGATCCCAAAAAAGCTGCAGTAGCGGCCGCCATTGCCAGAGCTAAAGCGCGCAAAGCGCAGCAAGAAAAAGCCGCTGAACCATCTGAATCAGAGTCTGCATCTTCTGAAGACGATCCGAAAAAAGCCGCCGTCGCTGCCGCCATTGCCAGAGCCAAAGCGCGCAAAGCAGAGCAAGCAAAAGCCGCTGAACCATCTGAATCAGAACCTGCACCTTCTGAAGGCGATCCGAAAAAAGCTGCAGTAGCGGCCGCCATTGCCAGAGCCAAGGCACGCAAGGCACAAAACCAACAGAACAACAGACTTGAGGAGGACGAGTAGTGGCCTTTTTTATTGCCAGCTCACCCCATGCTCATAGCCGTAGGAGCACACCCGATCTTATGAAATGGGTCGCCCTGTGCGCCTTGCCCGGCTTGTTTGCTCAAACCTACTTCTTTGGTTGGGGCACCCTAATACAACTCGTTTTTGCTATCTTGTTAAGCTTGGCACTTGAAGCTGGTGTGATGAAGATGCGCAAGCGTCCACCTATGTTAGCGCTACGTGATAACAGCGCAATTGTGACAGCCTGGTTACTTGCTATTGCAATTCCACCACTCTCACCTTGGTGGATTGTTGCCATAGGTCTTGTCTTCGCGATCGTGGTAGCTAAACACCTTTATGGGGGGATTGGACAGAACTTATTCAACCCAGCAATGGTTGCCTATGTAGTTTTGCTGATCTCCTTTCCAGTACAAATGACCAGTTGGATTGCACCAACCGAGTTGCAACCCTCAACCATCCCGTTTAGTGATGCTGTATCGCTTATTTTTACCGGTTTCAATCTGGATGGACTCTCGCTTCAACAAGTACGTACAGGTATAGATGGCCTAACCATGGCTACCCCGCTAGATGCGTTTAAAACCGCATTGCATTCAGGCAATACTGCTGCAGAAGCTCTATCTCAGCCACAGTTTAGTGGCTTAGCTGGTTTGGGCTGGGAGTGGGTTAATCTCGCCTATCTAGCAGGCGGCTTATTGCTGATAAAGATGAGAATCATTAATTGGCACATACCAATCAGCTTTATCGTCAGCTTATTTATTATTAGTATCTTATTTAGCCTATTCACACCGGGAGAAACCGCGTCTCCTCTCATTCATATATTATCCGGCGCAACCATGTTAGGCGCATTTTTTATCGCCACTGACCCTGTCTCTGCTTCAACCACGGTCAAAGGTCGTCTTATTTTCGGCGCTTTTATCGGTGCCATGATCTTTATCATACGAACTTGGGGTGGTTTTCCTGACGGCGTAGCATTCGCGGTATTGCTTGGCAATATGTGTGTCCCGCTTATCGACTACTACACCAAGCCACGAACCTACGGACACTGAGGAGCAAGATGTTAAACGCTATTCGTAAAAATGGAGTCGTACTCGCTCTTTTTGCTTGTGCCTCAACTGGGGTTGTCGCCCTCACCCACTATCTGACTAAAGATCAGATAAGCAAGCAAGAACAGGCTCAGCTTCTGTCTGTGCTCAACCAAGTCATCCCTGAGGGCATGCACGATAACAGCCTGTATCAGTCCTGTACCTTAGTTAATCATCCAGATCTTGGAACAGATACGGATATGCCTGTCTATATAGCAACTAAGGATGGTCAAACAACCGCGGTTGCCATTGAAGCTATTGCTCCCGACGGCTACAGCGGCGCGATCAAAGTTATCGTTGGTATTGACCAAAACGGTACTATTTTGGGTACTCGGGTGTTAAACCATCAGGAAACCCCGGGCCTTGGAGACAAGATAGATTTACGCATTACAGACTGGATCCTAAGCTTTAGCGGTAAAAGTGTTACCGAAGACAATGAAGGCCAATGGAAAGTGCGCAAAGATGGCGGGCAATTTGATCAATTCACAGGCGCAACAATAACGCCGAGAGCTGTAGTCAAAGCGGTGAAAAAAGCCGTTCAGTTTTTCAACGCCCATAGTGATGAGATTCAAAACCAGCCACGAAATTGTGGAGACTAGAATGAGCGATCATAAAACATTAATCAAAAATGGTATGTGGGATAACAACCCAGCATTGGTTCAGTTGCTTGGCCTATGTCCTCTACTTGCTGTATCCTCGACCGTGACTAATGCACTTGGCCTTGGCATTGCCACCTTGCTAGTGTTAGTCGGCTCAAATGTGATCGTCTCTTTGGTACGCTCTCACGTGCCAAACGAAGTCCGTATTCCTATCTTTGTTATGATTATTGCCGCGCTAGTAACTTGCGTGCAGTTACTGATGAATGCCTACGCTTATGGACTCTACCTCTCTCTTGGCATTTTCATTCCTTTGATTGTGACCAACTGCATTATCATTGGCCGAGCTGAAGCTTTTGCATCGAAAAATGATGTCCTTCCTGCGGCCCAAGATGGCTTTTGGATGGGGCTAGGCATGACTAGCGTGCTGGTTGTATTAGGCGCCATGCGCGAGATAATCGGCAACGGAACATTATTCGATGGCGCAGACTTGCTGCTTGGCAGCTGGGCGACTGCACTAAAAATTGAAATATTCCATTTTGAGAGCAGTTTCTTGCTCGCACTATTGCCACCCGGCGCCTTTATTGGAGTAGGATTACTTATCGCGTTAAAAAACGTCATCGATGCACAACAAAAAGCTCGTCAGCCAAAAATACAAAAACCAACAATCGAACGAGCTCGCGTTACCAACCAGTAAGATCTGGTTGAGACACTGGAAAACAGCACAAAAATGAACAAAGAAAAACGAGTACAAATACTGGAGCGCTTACGGGAAAACAACCCTAATCCGCAGACTGAATTAAATTGGAGTACACCATTTGAGCTTCTCATAGCGGTACTTCTCTCAGCCCAAGCGACGGATGTGAGTGTCAATAAGGCAACCGATAAACTGTATCCCGTCGCCAATACTCCGCAAAGTCTTTTTGACTTGGGCGTTGACGGCGTAAAGGAATACATCAAAACCATAGGTTTGTTTAATTCAAAAGCTGAAAACGTAATCAAAACATGTCGTATCCTGCTCGATAAGCATAATGGACAAGTCCCCGAAGACCGCGCTGCTCTTGAAGCTCTGCCCGGTGTCGGACGCAAGACCGCTAATGTTGTATTGAACACAGCCTTTGGTTGGCCAACCATCGCTGTCGATACTCATATTTTTCGCGTATCAAACCGAACCAAGTTTGCCATGGGAAAAAACGTTGACCAAGTAGAAGAAAAGCTACTTAAAGTTGTACCTAAAGAATTCAAACTCGACGTACACCACTGGTTAATTCTTCATGGCAGATACACATGCGTGGCAAGAAAACCCCGCTGTGGGAGCTGCATTATAGAAGACTTATGTGAGTTTAAAGATTTTCCAGATAAGCGCAAAAAAGGTAAATAGTTGTCAATGTAAGAATCATAAACAGCTATCTATCTGGTTAAGTTATCATTTGAGCTGCAAGCTGTATCCACACAACTTGTTAGCTCATCTTAACAGTATTAGTTTTGTTCTAGTAGCTCAACTAGATCTAATACGATCGATATAACACTGGGTTTTAATGGTATTGAATCTTTAGCAACTTACATATCTATTCAGTTTCAAATGATCTCACAAATTGGCGTATTAACCTAAGAAGCTCTATCCTTTGCTTTAGATATGTATTCTTGTTGAGTCAATTCCGACTTAACAAACTCATCATCAAGTAGAGTGAGAAAATGTCGACAACGATTGATACTACCTAAATCAAACTGGCTTTCGTCTTCCGTTAATTTCAGTTTTTCTTGGTAATACACCTTGCTCATTGCAAATTTAATAATTGTATCGTTGGCAATCTCTTTTTCAATAACAGCAGATCCCTTACATACTTTCACAAGCTTTCTGGCAAATGACGTATCATTGTTCAGTTGAGATTTAAACTTGGTTAAATCATTAACAATAGATTTTTCTTCAATAGTTGCACAATATTGCACGGCTTTGCTGTGAATAATCTTGTCAAAACCGAATTCTTTTTCTAATACGTTTACATTTTCAATTAAGTAATCATCTCCAATTTTGGCAAAAACGAACCTATTGCCTAAACGAAGAACGTCATGTGTCAGCCTTACAACCCTTGACTCATGTGTGGTAAGGAAAATCGTCTTTCCTGGAGTGGCAATGTATGTACTGGTCTAATGAAACAGGACACTTAATTGAGAGACAATCAATGTTAATCAATGAGGTGTTATATGACCGAGAAACGTACTTATAAACGTTATCCTAAAGAGTTTAAAGAAGAAGCTGTCGCTTTGGTTCGAGAGCAAGGATACACAGTCACAGAAGCTGCTGAGGCGGTAGGTGTCTCTACCACACTCCTTCACAAGTGGAAGGCTAAATTAGAAGCTCAGCTTGACTCTGAGGAGCTATCAGACGAGGAATATGAAGAGTTGAAACAACTGCGTAAGGAAGTAAAGCAGCTCCGTATGGAGAAAGATATTTTAAAAAAGGCGTCAGCCTTCTTTGCGAAAGAAATGAAGTAAGGTTTGAATTCATCAAAGCCGAAGCTAAGCATTATCCGGTTTCAGTGATATGCGAAGTCATGCTAGTGAGTCGCTCTGCTTATTACGCTTGGCTGAAGAGACCAGCAAAGGTTATTTCAGTCACTACTTTGAGTTTATATCGTCGAATTAAGACGTTATTCAAAGAAAGTCGAGGAAGCTTAGGCAATCGTGAGATGGTAAAGAAATTACGCAAGGAAGGGTTCGTAGTGGGGAGATACAAAGTTCGTTCAATCATGAGGTCATTGGGGTTAAAAGCCGTACAAAGACAGGCTTACAAAGTGACGACAAAACGCAAACACAGCGATACGGTTGCCGACAACTTACTCAACCAAAACTTCAACCCTGTCGCTCCAAATCAAGTGTGGGCCGGCGACGTTACGTATCTGAAGACAGATGAAGGCTGGATGTACCTAGCTATTGTAATGGACTTGTACTCACGTCGTATCGTGGGATGGCATTTAAGTAAACGAATGACCACAGACTTAGTCAACAAAGCTCTAATGAAAGCTTATAACTTGAGGCAACCTCCGAGAGGCTTAGTGTTCCACAGTGACCGAGGTTCCCAATACACAAGTAAGCGTTACCAGAAGCTATTACAGAGCTACGGAATGCGTTCGAGTATGGGGGATGTTGGAGCTTGTTGGGATAATACGGTTGTAGAGCGCTTCTTTGGAAGTCTGAAGCATGATTGGCTGTTTAAAGTGCCTCAGCCGACCAGGGAGCATATGAAGCAAGATGTGACGAACTACGTGAGATATTACAATCTAGATAGACTGCATTCTGCAAACCAAGATCTGTCGCCAATAGAGTTCGAAAACTCTCTAAAAAAAGTGTCCTGTTGGACTTGACCAGTACAACCTTACTTTTTCTAAGAAAGTGCAGTTTATAAATTGACATTCTTTAAGATTCACTCGCTTGAAGCTACAGAGAACAAATGTACAGTTAATAAAAACAAGCCCACTAACACTTTGTTTGAAAAGTCTACTTTACTGTAATATTCGTCTTTTTACATTAATCTATCTTTTGCCTACTTTCCATAGTTTTTTATAAAATACCAAGCTACTTAAGTGCGAATCCTTTATTGGCCTTAAATGATAAGAAAAAACATACTGGTATTAAAGTTACGCTAGAAAGAATAATAATAGGTTGATTTCCAATCAAGTCGGCAAAAATATAAATTACCCCTCCACCCAAAGGCAGCATAATTATATTAATCAAGTAGAATACGCCCATAACCTTGCCTATATACTGCTGTTCTATAATGCTAGTCCTAAGTGTTCTGTTAAAAATATTAAAAAGAGAAATCCCCATCATAGACATCGAAAAGCCAACTACATAGATAACATAGCCAGTAGATAGCGAAAGTACAACAAATCCAAAACCTAACAATAACAAACCCACTACAGAAAATGAAAACATTGACATACGTTTGACTAGTATTGGAACTAAAAGTAAATTTACAAAACCAAACATACCTCCAATAAAGTTTAATATTCCATAATATTTTTCACTTAACTCAAACACTCCTGTGATAATTGCAGCGTGTGAAGATATAACAACTGCAAACATGAAATTTATTAGGCTATTTAATGCAGCAAGATAGAAGAGAGGCTTCCGTTCAAAGATATAAGTAATACCAAAGAAAAAATTACTATCATTAGTCTCTGATTGAAAATTTGGCTGAACACGATAAAGCATAATTGACAAAAATGAAAACAAAAATACAATGCCACTTATGGACAGCAATTGAATTAGATCAAGGTATTCAGATGAAAAGGCAGCTAATGCAGGCCCTAACGTCCATGCCAATAATTCACTCGATTGAACATAGGAATGTATTATTGATATATTCTTATTTTCCTTTAAGAGTGCTACATTCTTTTCTGCCCCAACTCTGCTAAATGGTAGGAGGAAAGATAAAGCAAAAGCACATGTCAGAACTATAAATAGTGTTTTTTCTTCCACTTTATATATGCAAAAGATTGCAATCGTAATTATCAAAAATCTAGTCAAAGAAGAGAGAGCGAGTGCGCCTTTAGGGCCGAGTTTGTCTGCAATAGCTCCAGCAATAGGATACATAATAATTGCAGGCACCCACTCAAGCATAAACGCGAGACCAGCATATGAAGGGCTTGAAGTTAACTCTAAGACAATTAATGGGATTGAGAAAATGACAAATGACTCTGCTAATATCCCCAAGAATATTGATATAAGGAAGGCTAATATAGAAAGGTCTGAACTACTATCTACTCCGACTTTTTGAACAATCTTAGAGTTAAGCATCAGAATTAGCCTCGATTAAGTAAATGATTCTTCAACAAGAGAGAAATCTCTATTTTTATTGAAAGCGGCTAAGCTAAATACAAGCTCTTTTCCATATGGAGTTAAAAGGTCTATCTTCTCAAGTGTTCCTTGCACACAGTCATCTAATGACTTAGAAAACTCGTTCATCATTTCATCTTTACCGATAAGTTGCTCAAAGTACAAAAGTGGGACTGTCACAAATGCTGAATGAATAGCTTTATCAAGGGGTCTCAAATCACCAACTCTCACAGCGGATAATACCCTATACTCTTCTTTGTCAAGCTCAGACGCTGGTTTAGAAAACATCTTGTTCACCATATCGCAAATGAACGTACTTAGGTGCGTTGACTCGTGAATAAGCGTATTTGCCACATCTAGTGAAGTCCAGTTGTCATCAATACTGATACAGATGACTCCAGGTAAATGAGAACCTGAACCACCACCAACCCTTGGCGAGTAAACAAAAACGACATCAGTTACGACAGTATCAACAAGCTCACGAAGATCGGTTGAGTGTTTAGAAATTAGTTCCATCGCATCTTCGTATAGTTGTCTACAATGCTCTTTGTAAGAGTCAGATTGAATCGATTCTATATCGTTAATGTTTGCTGATTCTGAAAATACGCCTTGCGAAATAGCTTCTTTAGCTATGTCTGAAGTGTGAAATTGAATTGATATTTCGGGAGTACATTCAATACCTCGTATTGTTTGAATAGACTTGGCGTATGAATCTTTTAGAGGTAAAGGCGGCTCGTACTCGCGTTTTAGTACTGCCTGAGAAAACTTCGCAATGTTGTCTCGAAGGTGTGATAAGCTTAAAAAATCCATTTTTATTCTCCTTATTTGAGAGGGGGAAGCCCCCCCCCTCTCTGGTTATTGTTACTTTTGATTATCTTCATCACGATCGATTGTCCAACCGCCCATCATTGAGCGGTTTTCCTCCGAAAAGAACTCAGCTACGTTCGTTTCACTTGAATCATCACGATCAATAGTCCAGCCGCCCATCATTGAACGATTTTCAACACTGAAGAACTCTTGAAGATTGCTCTGTACTTTTTCCATTAGTAAATTCCTTTTTTTACAATGCTTTATATACCCCACCACAAGCAGGGCAAAAAAAAACTAACGTTCAATTAATAGATATGCAACACTTTTATATTCAACAAGATTTAAAAATGGGACAAAACTATCATTTCTAACTGTATTGAACGATGTGTCAAACCGTAACTCATATATGCATAACCAGCTAAAGTTTAATGAAAAATCACTATTTCTAACGTATATACAAGAATATATGCTTGGACGGCACTATGCCCTTCGTACAGCGAGGTGTAGTGTATTAGTAACTTTGACCCCGCCAGCAAGTCTCTAGTCAGGAAAAACAACAATACCCAGCGCTTCAAGAAGCTGTCCTTGCTGCCAGCTGGCAATTTTGATACCTGATGTATCGACTTTACGAGGATCTAAACCATCTAGTTCGGCGTGACATAAATTGGCACCCTGAAGGCTAAATTGTCCCCAGACATCTTCGGAAAAAACACCTCGACTTAAATCCGACTCTTTTAATGATGCGCCCGTGAGGTGAGTCCCTATCCAACGATTTTCATACAGCTCACATTTTTCTAAGCAGACCTGTTCCATATTTGCATAGGAGAGGTTACACCCAGTAATAAAGGCTGAGCAAAAGTACATACGATTACTCACTTGATTGGCAAAGTTTGTTCGGGAAAAGTTGGCACCTTTTAAATCGCACTCTCGCAGTTCAATACCGTAGCAATTGGCGTGATTAAAATTTGCCATCGCAAGTTGACATTGTTGGAAACTTGCATCGCGAAGATCCGCGACATCAAAATGGCAACCTTCGATATCCCCCTGCTCAATGAACTTGCAGCTAATAAATGTCGCATCACGCAAGTTGGCACGTCGAAAGTCGCATCGTATAAAGGTGCAAGCAGTGAAGGTAATTTCACTTAGATCTCGATGTGAAAAACTGTGGTGTCGATATGTGTGATGGTAGGTTTCCATGTTGCTTACTCCAATGATGAACTGAACGCAACACTACCATCAAAACCACTCCACAGCACCAAATTAAAAACACTAAAAATAAACACCTTAAAACCCGTCATTTACCCATTTAAAGGGGCCAAAACAGTACGACAAGCCTTCATGTTAACGGTCAAAGTATGTGGCATCATTGAAAAAAGTTATCCGCTTAAACTGCCACAGAGAGAAGGGGCCTTCATCTGGTTTAGCTATAATGTCCGTCATTAGGTAAAGTAACCTTAAGCGGAAGCCCGCAAATTGAAGTTGATACAAGTTCTAAGAAGGAATGGGGCAAAATCTTGCTAATAGCTTCAAAGTGAATAAGCTGACGGACAATAAAGAAGCCCCGCAATAGCGAGGCTTAATTGTGTTTATTTGTAGTACTGGTGGCGTCTTCTCGAATTATGCTTCCAGCACTTCGCAACGTCGTATACGTACGCAGGATAATCATCCCACGGGTCAGCTAGTGCTTTCCCTCTAGCTGCTCGCAGTTTGATTGGATATCCACGACACTCAACTTTGTGTAGGAAAAAGTAGCTCTTCTCCTGCTTGGTTGAAAAATGCTTGTGAGTTCCACTACGTACGTTAGGATACACATCCCATAGATAAGCCCCTTGCGCTTTGACATGACTTCGGTACTGTTGCTTTAGTTTTTTCATTTACCCTCCAGGTTTACATTACCTAGAAGGGGTCCTCTGCAAAGTAGTTCATTCGGCCACCATGATGTGCTCTTTACCTAAGTCTAGCAAATTCTAGTTAGGGCCTAAAACTATTACCAAAACTTATCAAGCAAACCATGCTTCTTAAATGATGTATGGAATCCACTCTCTCCTCGGCTAACTACACTCAATGCGAATATTATACTTAGAAACAAAATCTTAGTCCTCTCATGTGTTGTGCCGACGCGCTAGTTCGTACTAGCTAACAACTCTATCAATTCATCAGTTGTAACTGTTCGGTGTTTTTCATGAACCATTTTTCGTTTATAACATATACAGCAATACGATATTTGGGTTAGTTCTAGTGTGGCAAAGCAAGCTTGCCACTAATTGGAAAGAGTATGTAGGCAACTAGCAAGCCTCGACACATTTCCGTGTTAAAATAATCTAATTACACCTATTGTGTAAGTGTAGTTAGATTCGGAGGTACTTTAATGTTCAGTGCAGCTTATGAAATGCTTGGAGGTGATAAGCGTAAAGCTCAGAGCGTAATCGATAGCCTAAAAATTATTCGTCAAGGGCTTCCTGTTGAAATGCTGGATAGAGGAATGTTAACTCTTGGTCTGACTAAGACAGATTACGCGAAAATTATTGGCGTTAATCTACGTACTCTCCAGCAAAAAATGAAAAAGCCGAACGCAACGCTAAGCCCAACTGCCAGTGAACATGCTCTTATGCTTGCAGATATGGTCAAAGAAGCAGATGAGTATTTTGGTGATCGTGATGCGACATTACGCTGGTTAAATAAACCCAGTTTGGTGTTTGAAAACGAAACACCACTTTCACTCTGTGACACAAAAACCGGTATCATTCTGGTGACAGAAGAGATCAATAAGTTGACGTACGGATATACGGCTTAACTGGAAACCTACCAATGGTCTTGTCACAAAGCCACTTTTCTGACATAGCAGGGAAAGTTGGTCCGTTTGGTTCTGCGACATAGGCTCTTAGACACACTATGATTGGGTACAAGCGTGTTAGTTCCAGCCCATATAGCGTATCTCTGCCTTACAAAGTAGGCTTCATCCGGAAAGAGATGGCCAATGGATCAACATATCAACCTGATCTTTTGAGATAAAAACATCTCAAGAAAAATCACCATACTTGATACGATTTAATGCATCTAAAACGCGTTTTAAATCGCCTTTAAGCACAACTTCTAGCGGAGTTAGACCAGATAGCGCTGGAATTGCGGAAGTTAACCATTCTGCTCTCAAATCATAGCCCTCAAATACATCCTCCATTTGCTCTTTTAAAGTAGGGTGTTGTGAAAGAATGTACTCTATAGACTTCGACTGGGTATCATCCTCAAGTTCAACTTTGCGTAAAGTCCATGAGCCATCTTTATTGTCGAGCCATTCGATTTGATCGCCTTCTTCCCATTGCAATTCTTCTTGCAGTATTTCTGGAATGTTGAAGAAAGCTTCACCATCACAGGTCTTCTCAATTTTAACTTTCATTGCTGCTTAGAACCTTATTCTATTCACATGGTGATTTTATGACACGCTTACTCTAGTTTAGCAAAAACAGATTGCCACTAATTGGAACGAACATGCAACTGGCAAACCTACCATAAGTAACTTAAATTGCACTTATAGATAATTTCTTATACAACCACTACAAAAGTGAGTTATAGTGAACTTATATAGCAGGACGAACCCAATAGTGACAAAAGTACATTAAAAGGCACTTATGAAAAAAGGTAAGATGGTAAAGGCACAACCTATGCCTGATTTGAATACCGAGTTCAGTATGGAAACGCTGGGGAGCGCCATTCGCTCAAAACGCACCGATAGAGGCTGGCGTATTGATGATCTCGCTTCAAAAGCCAACTTATCTCGTAGGACAGTCATGAAAGTAGAAAAAGGCGATACCAGTGTCACCTTTGCCAATGTACTCGTCCTCATGGACATCTTAGGGCTATCGTTACGCCTTATCGATTTAAACCTATTTGTTCGTCCACATAGCCAAATAACCTCCCAAGCTGAAAACAGCGTGAGAGGCAATGAGGACGGTTGGTATGAGTAAGTTACAACAGTTAGACGTGTTTATCGGTACGAATACCAAAATTGGTCGTTTGACTCTCCCCGTCGGAACAGAAACAGAGTTCTCATTCATCTATGAAGAAGAATGGAAACACACTGGTTTCCCGATTTCGCCCCGCATCCTTTTCGATGATCAGGCTTCGCCACGTAGTATCGAGAACTATCTCAGAAATCTCCTTCCTGAAGGAGAAGCCTTTGAGGAGATGATACAAAACACCACTATCTCCAAAAGCAACACGTTCGGGCTGATTCGTAAGCTTGGTGCGGAAACATCTGGCGCATTATCTTTTCGAGTTTCAAACTCAGAACCTGAGGAAACCAGCTTTAGAGCTGTCCCTGATGATGAGCTCATAGAACGACTAGAGCGAAATCTATCGCCATTAGTGTATTGGGACGGTAAGGTTCGCCTTTCGGTTGCCGGTGTGCAAAACAAGTTAAACTTACTTAAGCGCGGTGATGAATGGGGATTTGGTGAAGGAAAACTAAGTTCGAACTACATTCTGAAGTTTGAAAGCGGTAAAGCACCGTGTATTGCTGTGAATGAGTTCTTTTGCATGACATTAGCTAAGCTAGCAGGTTTGGACGTCGCTAATGTTGAGTTAACCCGTATTGGGAAGACTAGGACACTGATCATAGAGCGGTTCGATCGTGCCTATATCGAGGCTCGTGATGTCGTTCAACGAAAACATGTGATTGATGGCTGTCAGGCGACTGACTTACCTCCAGGTTACAAATACGAGCGTCAGAATGGGGATGAAGGCGATGGTGTATATATGCGTGATGGCGTTTCCTTCCCACGCCTACTGAGCGTCAAAACCATAGACACGGTAATCACCAACCTAAAGCTTACCCAATGGATGCTCTTTAATTTAGCAACACTAAACTACGATGCTCATGGTAAAAATATTAGCTTCTTCGTCACCCCTAAAGGCCTTGAACTGACCCCTTTTTATGATTTAGTCAACATAGAAGCTATCGCTCAAGAGGGAGCAAAACGTAACTCACGAAGCGGCAAATTGTCTGCTGATGAGGGGCGTGCCGCCAGTATCCCTCAATATTTTGCAATGTCGATTGGAGATTGGGAAAGTGAAGACTTTCAAAATCCACCGAAAGGTAACTTCAAACGCCCTATCACCAGCTATGATTTAGCTGAATTCGGTGCTCTGCTCGGCTATTCAGGCACCAAAATGGCTTCCATAATTGCAGAAACCACTAGTGCCATAAAGAATGCCCTGAAGGAAACGGTTGGACTTACCGAAGCTCAAGGAATCGATGACGGAGAGCGTGAACACATAGAGCTATGTGTGTCACTCATCCAAACAGAGTGTGAATACTTGTTAGCGCAAGCCGACAGTGTGCCAGAAATGAGTGAGCTTCTTTAATAGCAAATGCAGGGGCGATCTTTAGCAATTTATAAACCACTTTTGGACAAAAAACGTTCATGATCTTGCCCTGCTTACATGGGTCTGTATCTAACGAAATAAGCATGACCAAGAAAAAAAGAAACATAAGCGATAAGATATACAGCTTTACCTGATCAATAACCCTCATGTTTTCTCCTACTTCCATTTAATAGGTCTGGCTTTGCTTAAGCAAGCCTGATGACATCACCAGTAATCAGGCTATGTTAAACAAAAGACACATCCAGAGATGTCGATTACCTAAACTATCTATTTTTCAATGACAAACCTATCTTAGCGTCTATACTCATATGAAACTACATAAGCATCGATATTTTAGCCTTAAATCTGTCCACCCACACCTTTAAACTTCTCAACAAAAGCAGCTATCTTACGGAACACAGTCTGCTTGAGCGTTCGGTATTTAGGGTTGAGCGGGCTTAACTTCGGCAATGCTTCTGTCAGCGCGGTGCCATTCTCAGATGCATACTCACGCTTCAACGATGAGGTGATATAGCGTTTAGCGGCCTCTTCATTCAATTTTTCAGAATCAATGATAGCTTCTGCTTCGCGTTTTTGTTCTGCTTGTGCAAACTTGAAAAATGCGTCAATGATGCTGGCTTTATCACTAATTTCGTCTAGATTGGTTTGATTAATGAAATCAACAACTAGACTCTCTTTAGCCCGGTTACCAAGGCTACCACGGATAAGACGGCGCACTTCATCGATTAACCCTTCTTTGCTCTTGTTCTTCTTGTTGTGTTCAAAGATCAGCTCAAGAATGTAATCCAGATTAATTTCTTGCGATTTAAGTAAATCGACCTCAAAAACGACATCGTCCCAGTCCATGGTCGGTTTATCTTTTTCCTGGCCTTCTTTCTCACGACGTAACCAATCACGGGTATCGTTATAAGTAGAACGATAATCCTGAACCACACGTTCGTTTGGTATTTCTATCGTTTGCATTACCGCAATGTCTTCATCGTTCAGATAATATTTTTCTTTGAACGCTTCAACAGCCTGCTCATCGCTAGTATCTAGGTTTTGCAGCGCTTTAAGACCGGCGAACTCATCATAGTTCTGTAGGATATTTTCCGCTTTAAGATATTCGCCAAACAACTTAGCAAAGTCTTTTTTATCTTGTTCTTTTACGATGTCTTCAGGGTTAGGAAAGCGCTCCTGCAACTCCCTGACAATCTCGACAAAACCACGACGAGCCTGACCTGTTACGATATCGGTAAAGCCTTCCATGTACTCTTTGTAGCTCTTTTCGAGTACAACGTTCTTCGTATTTTTATCGCCAAACAAGGTAATGGCATCAACGGTCGCTTGTTCTAGATCTCGGAAAGTAACAATATTGCCAAAGGTCTTAGTTGCATCATAAATACGATTAGTTCGAGAGAATGCTTGCATCAAACCGTGATAACGTAAGTTCTTATCAACGAATAAAGTGTTCAGTGTTGGCGCATCAAACCCAGTTAAGAACATCCCAACTACGATCAGCACATCGATTTCTTGCTTCTTCACTCGCTGAGCAAGATCGCGGTAGTAGTTTTGAAAACCATTGCTGTCTACACCAAAGTTGGTCTTAAACATCCTGTTGTAATCATCAATTGCCGCACTTAAAAACTCTTTGGCACTGCTATTCATTGCCGTCACTTCAAAGCTTTCATCTGCGATATCACCGATGGCATCTTGCTCTTCATTTGCAGCGAAGGAAAAGATGGTTGCGACTTTCAGTGGTTTTTCAGCGTCTTTCTGCAGTTGCGAAAAGCTCTCGTAGTAGGCTTTTGCTGCATCTACACTACTTACTGCAAACATAGCATTAAAGCCTTTTGCGCCTTTATAAGCCCGATGCGTTTTCTGATTAAAATTATTTAAGATGTACTGCGAGATCTCCCGAATACGCATTGGGTGTAAGAAGGCTTGTTTGTTTTCAGCAGCGCTAAGCTTTTTATCATCTTGCTCTGTTTCAATACTCTTGAACTGAGGACGAACATCGTTGTAGTCCACTTTAAACTTAAGCACTTTTTCATCACGAATCGCATCGGTAATGACGTAGGTGTGAAGCTGTTGACCAAAGACACTACCGGTTGTTTCTGCTCCAAGTGCATTGTCAGGAAAAATAGGTGTTCCAGTAAAACCAAATTGGTAATACGTTTTAAATTTCTTCTTAATGTTCTTTTGCGCTTCACCAAACTGGCTGCGGTGACACTCATCAAAAATAAATACGACTTGCTGCTTGTAGACAGGCAGATCACTTTCACTCTTGATTAAATTGTTGAGCTTTTGAATGGTGGTAACAATGATTTTGTTATCGTCTTTATCCAGATTGCGTTTAAGCCCTGCTGTACTCTCTGAACCATTCACGCTATCCGGTGAAAAGCGCTGATATTCCTTCATGGTCTGGTAGTCGAGATCTTTACGGTCAACAACAAAGAATACTTTATCTACAAAATCTAATTTCGTTGCTAATCGTGCCGCTTTGAAACTGGTGAGCGTTTTACCCGAACCGGTGGTATGCCAGATATAACCACCGCTTTCCGTATTGCTCCAGCTTTTGCTGTTATAGGCGCTTTTAATCTTCCACAAAATGCGCTCAGTCGCCGCTATTTGATAGGGGCGCATCACTAGCAGAGTATTGCTAACATCAAACACAGAGTAACGCAGAATCACTTCCAGTAAGGTTTCTTTTTGGAAGAAGGTTGCCGTAAAGTCTTTTAAATCTTTGATGAGGTTGTTGTCTGACTTCGCCCAGTTCATGGTGAAGTCATAGCTGTTTTTGTTGCGCTTAGTGGTATTAGCGAAGTACCGAGTATCGGTACCATTGGATATCACAAACAGCTGTAAGTACTTATATAAAGAATTTTCAGCATTGAAGCTTTCTTTGCTGTAGCGATGAACCTGGTTAAAAGCTTCACGAATCGCTACACCGCGCTTCTTCAGCTCAATTTGAACCAATGGTAATCCATTGACTAAGATAGTCACATCATAGCGGTTAGCATGGCTCCCAGTCTGTTCGAACTGTTTAATTACCTGAACTTTATTACGTGCGATGGTTGTCTTATCAAACAGGTAGATATTTTCAATATGACCATCATCAAATACAAAATCGTAAATATAATCGCTGTGTACTTTACGCGTTTTCTCGATGATGTTGTCACTTGGCGTATTTAAGTATTGTTCCTGAAAACGCCCCCACTCAGCGTCGGTAAACTCAACTTTATTGAGATCTTGAAGTTGAGTCCGCACATTTGCCATCATTGAGTCTGGGGTTGTTAACTCAGGCAAAAACTCATAGCCTTGATTCTGCAAATCCTGAATCAGTTCTCGTTCTAAATCACTTTCACTTTGATAACTATCACTAGGCTGCAATTGTTTGGTGTATTTATCTAAGACGATAAAGTTATTGGATTCTGCAATCGTTTTATAGTCAGTCATTTTGCGCTTCCTGCTGCCAATAGCTGTAGTTCTCCATTAAATTGTCCAACAGAAGCTTCACTGTTTGTTTTTCTTGTTCATTTGGTTCTGAAATAACTTCACTGGACAGAGAACTATGGCTGGTAAATTGAATAATACGGTTTAAATAGGCCTGTTTATTACCTGGGACAGTGTTTAACAGCTCTCCCCATTCAGGGTAACCCAAGAATCCTGCTGTTTTTTCGTATAAATTACGCAGCAGCATAAAGTGATAACGCTCTATTTGGTTGTGCTCTATCGCTTGTTCGAGGAGCTGTTTTAAATGCAAGTGATATGAAAAACTCTTGTTGGAATCGCCATACTTCACATTCAAGTTAAATGTGCCATCCTCAAAGCGCTCCAGTAGATAACAACCATCTTTCTTGTTGCCTTTATTGAGTCCCAACTCGTTGTGAAGAACGTTGTAGAATAGTGGGCTATGTGTAGTGATAATAAACTTAAGTCCATGCCCATTGGTAAAATCGCTAGACTTAATTAATGCCGCCAGATCGACCGCCAACTGAATAAGATGGTTATCGTCTAAGGAGCTAACAGGATCATCAATGAACACATAGTTTAGCTTATCGAAGGCATTAGTTTCTCTATCGTCGATTTCGGGAACATTAAGCACTTCAATCACTTGCTCAAGTAAGCTATAGAATACGCTCCAAATCAGGTTGCTTTCTTCACCCTTAGAAATTTTTAAATTCCCTAAATGATCGTCGTCCCCAGCTACCATTGAAAAAGAGACTTCGGAAAAATCAGCACTAAACTCCGGGGTCAATTTACTGTTTGTCAGACGTTGAAAATGAGCAACGATGTTCTGGTCTTGCCCTTGGTCTTCAAAAACCCATTTGGTGAACGCGTTTGGATGTATTTTTAGCTTTCTAGACTCATCCGCTTCTAAGTCGTTATCCCAATAGAAAAGGTCTTCAGTGAAGGCGTTGTAGTAGAGGATATTTTTGTTCGACAGCCCTAACAGATCTTCAGCATCCTCTTCATTTACTTCGGCTGCGAGCATTTCCTTGAATGTTCTCGAAAGTCGAGTTTTTCCTGAACCATTAAACGCATAGATTAACTGTATTTTCTTAGGCGAATTTCTGAGTTCTTCTGCAATCTCAGTCAGTGATTTCCCCATACTATGCAACTACCTCCTGCTTAGGAAAACTCAACAGTAGCTCCCGATAATACCCGTATTGCTTTTGGCGTAGTTCTATTTCTCGCGGCAAACCATCAGATATCGAACTAGTCAATGTATAGAACTTATCTAATATGGAAACAATACGTTCTTTTTCTTCAAGTGAAGGGTTAGGAATACTAATACTGTTTAAGTTCTTTTTATTCAGCTTTGGCTGTGCAGCTCCTGAAATGTAAGGAGTTAGATCGATACTATTTAGGTAGTACTCTACATACCTTCTCTCAGCATAAGTTTCAAACTTCAGCACATGAGCGTGATTATTTACCCAGTTTTTACCACTAATACTAAATGCAATAGGTGTGTTTCTTGCCAACAAGTTGGCTCCATCTTCTGAAACAAGCAAAAAGTCTCCATCAAAGATGAAATCTTTAACATAATCAACAATACCGGACGCACCGTAGTATGGAATATCACCAGGTACTCTCTGTCCACTAGTTATTGGCTTGCGTTTAGAGTCTAAGTTGTCAGCAAGTTCGCCTAATGACTTCCACTCGACAGCACCTTCATCAAAGCTCAACAACTGGTCACGGTAGTAGTTGTATTGTTTTTTCCGCATGTTAAGCTCAGCGGTCAGCTCAGCGGTCAGCTCGGCGGTCATGGCGGTAAATGCGTCCAAAATACGTACTATTTCAGCTTGTATTTCCAGCGATTTTTCTGGGTTATTTGGGCATGGGATGGGGATACTGAAATCTTTGACCTTCGCGTCAGAAATGGCTGGATATGCAGAACCACTCTGATTCTCTTCAAGGTACTTTTTAAAATCGCTTGAAGAAATCAAATGCAAAATCCACTTAGGCAGAGTCACTTCCTTTTTTACTCGCAATACGCAATATCCTGTGCTCGCAACTGCTCCATCATATTCTTCATCAATTAAGCAATAACGCATTTGTGTCGGACGAGTTGTTGCAAATAACACATCGTCTCTTTTTACAAGCTTTTGAGCACGGCTGGGTGCATTGCTAGATCCTACCTCTGTTGTTTCTATTATTTTTTTTGTATCGATACTGACAGAAGTTAGATCAATATACTGATGGCTTTTTGAAGTTTCACGCCACTTGATATTCGTAGTTCGCTCAGTAACTTCTCTGATCGGAAACCAAACCACTTCGATACCCTCGAGAAGTTTCTCTAAATAGCTCAAATGGTTCACGCCTCAAACTCCTCACCTTCAATCTCCGCCACAATGGCGTCAATATCACTACGAAGCTGATCAATTTTAGCGACTGTGATTTTAAGATCGGCATTAAGTTTAGTAATGTCCACTAATTCGCGAGTATCTTCAGCTTCTACGTAGGTACTCACCGATAGATTGTAATCATCAGTTATCGCATCTAAGTCAACAGATTTGGCAAAGTATTCAACATCTTCCTTACTATCAAACACCGACATGATTTTCTTGATATGCTCGTCTGTCAGTATGTTGTTATTGGTTTCTTTTTTAAACAAACCACTGGCATCGATAAACTGTGTTTTTGTATCGGTTTTATGCTTAGACAGAACCAGAATATTTACAGCAATTGTTGTACCAAAGAACAGGTTTGGAGCTAGCGAGATAACCGTTTCAACATAGTTATTATCAATAAGATATTTTCGAATTTTTTGCTCAGCACCACCTCGGTAAAAAATACCCGGGAAGCAGACAATCGCCGCTCGACCTTTACTAGAAAGGTAACTTAGCGCATGAAGCACAAAAGCAAAATCTGCTTTAGATTTGGGCGCAAGAACACCTGCAGGAGCAAAGCGTTCATCATTGATTAGCGTTGGGTCATCACTACCAATCCATTTCACCGAATATGGCGGGTTAGAAACAATAGCGTCGAACGGTTTATCATCTCCAAAGTGTGGATCGATCAATGTATCGCCCAATTGAACATCAAACTTGTCGTAGTTGATATTGTGCAAAAACATATTCATACGAGCCAAGTTATAGGTTGTGTGATTGAGTTCCTGACCAAAGAAGCCATCTTCAATGATATGAGCATCAAAGTGCTTTTTCGCCTGAAGCAGCAAAGAACCTGAACCAGCTGCTGGGTCGTAAATCTTATTAACGCTGGTTTGTCCATGCATAGCTAGTTGGGCAATCAGTTTGGATACGTGTTGAGGCGTGAAGAATTCGCCTCCGGATTTACCCGCATTCGCTGCATAGTTAGAAATCAAGAACTCGTAAGCATCACCAAACAAGTCAATTTTATTCTCGTCAAAGTCACCTAATGGAAGTTCTGCAACTCCTTTTAATACTTTGGCTAGACGGTCATTTTTCGCTTTTACCGTGTTCCCTAGACGGTTACTCGTGGTATCGAAATCAGCAAACAGGCCTTTAATGTCTTTTTCTGAATCGTAGCCGTTGGCTGAGTTTTCGATATCTGAAAAGATAGCAGCAAGGTCAGTATTTAGATTCTCATTTTTAGATGCATTAGCGACTACATTGCTAAACAACTGACTTGGATAGATAAAGTAACCTTTGGTCTTAATCGCATCATCTCTGGCAAACTCGATATTTTCGTCATCATCCGACATAGCTGCGTAGTCTACGCTTTCATCTCCACCGGTAATGAAGTGAACAAAGTTCTCACTGATAAAGCGATAGAACAAAGTGCCTAGTACATACTGTTTAAAATCCCAGCCATCTACTGAACCACGAACATCGTTGGCGATCGCCCATATCTGGCGTTGCAGGGCGGCGCGTTGCTGGCTACTTGTCATTTTTATTATTCCTGTTTCAATTCGTTTTGAGCCATTATGAGCTCATTATCTGGCGAGTATTATAACGAGCAAGGGAGTGCGAATCTAACCACTTGTTGTAAAAGTACTAACTTCGGATTAATTTAAGTCAACATTCATAAAAACAAGGATTTAGCATGAAAGTTTGCCTTGATGATGAACGACCGACTCCGAAAGGATAGCATCGGCTTTGCTGGTCTGAAGAAGCTATTGCCTTGCTAGAGTAAGGAACGGTGACTGAAATCAGCCTAGATCATGATCTGGGAGATGATGCTCATGGTACTTGTGTGAGATAGTACTTTATAAAGTCTCATACCAAGTATATCACTAAGACGGATCATTGGACTTTGTTTGCTCTTTCGGCTCTGTACGATAGTTGTCACCAGCAACGATATTGTATTGAATCACGGTATCGTCAGTAAATTGGGTGAAATCAATAGTAATGGAGTAAGCATTATTGACTTTTGATTTTTTCAGCTTTTCGTTTACATAAAAATCGCAAGCAAAACCGTCTGACCAATCTTTCCATTTTTCATAGTATTTTGCTCTACAGTTATTAGCTTCAATTACTGACTGCGTTGAAATAAATTTATCACTTGCCATTCTCGGCGGATAAATACGTAATTCAGCAAAGCCAACGGTATCGTATGCATTTTCTGCATCCACCACTATGCTGTAGAGCTTCATATCACAACCACTGGATGCAAAGTTTTTGTATGGAATGCGTAGTTCATAATGATTCTCATCGCTGGCAAAGTTATGAGTGATACGCAGTACCGCTTTCCCCCCAGAGCGCTTTTTACCATCGGAAGCACTCCAAAAAAACGATTTGCACTCATCGCCGCCTCCGTAAAAAGTGCCGTAGGCTTTGACCTTGGCATCTTTGGGTTTTGTCCCTTGGATTGAGATATAGCTATCTTCAGGAGATGAACCAAACGGCGGCTTGGTGCTCTCATACCACTCAAAGGCTGGGTAGACCATATAAAAAAGCGCGCCACAGAGTGCTACCAATATCGCGCCAATTTTTAAAACCTTAGCCATCTATTTGCTCTTTAAGCCAATACCCAACACATCACTAAGACGGATCATTGGGCTTTGTTTGCTCTTTCGGCTCTGTACGGTAGTTGTCACCTGCAACAATATTGTATTGAATCACGGTATCGTCAGTAAATTGGGTGAAGTCAATAGTAATAGAGTATGCATTGAACTCTTCTTTCTGCTTAACTTTTTCATTAATGTAATAGTCGCAGGCGTATCCCCCTGCCCATCTATTTAAATCAGAGATATATAAATCTTCGCAGTTACTAGCTTCAAATTTAGATTTAATATCAAAAACTTTATCACTTTCGTATATAGGGGGGTATATACGTAATTCAGCAAAACCAACGGTATCGTATGAATTTTCTGCATCTACCACTATGCTGTAGAGCTTCATATCACAACCACTGGATATAAAGTTTTTATATGGGATACGCAATTCATAATGACTCTCGTCGCTGGCAAAGTTATGAGTGATACGCAATACCGCTTTTCCTCCTGGGCGTTTTTTACCATCGGAAGCACTCCAAGAAAACGATTTACACTCATCGCCGCCACCGTAAAAAGTGCCGTAGGCTTTGACCTTGGCATCTTTGGGCTTGGTCCCTTGGATTGAGATATAACTATCTTCAGGAGATGAACCAAACGGTGGTTTGGTGCTCTCATACCACTCAAAGGCTGGGTAAACCACGTAAAAAAGCGCGACCCAGAGCGCTATCAATATCGCCCCTATTTTTAAAACCTTAGCCATCAATTTGTCCTTCTAAATCAATCTGTAATGGTTTCTTATCACCATACAGTAACACACTAGGGGGAAGCACTGCTGGGGAGTTAACCAGTACCCCTAACTCTCGTTGAATTCGTTTAAGATTGGCTAGCAATTTAGCTATGGTTTCCTCTTCAAGCTTTAAGCTGCCACGTTTGGCCTCGCCGACATGATAAGGGATGTTTTGACTGTGTTGATACTCTTCTTGTAAGGTTTGAATCGCTTGATTTAAATTATCTATTGTCGCCGTAAGCTCTGTATTGGCACTGTCATAACTTTGAGACAAAGTACCTTGGAGTAGTATTTCCAGTTGCGATTTGAGGTTTGGAATATACTCGGACATCATATGATTTAGCCCTGAATCAAGGATAGTCGCCGCATAGCCGTTTAGATCAATATGCTCTTTGCTAAGGGTATCTGCCAACACAAATGTATCATCTTGTTTGTTACGTGCAAATGTTAGGCTGGTAACGTGAGTCTGCTTAGGTGTCAATAGCACTTGTTTGACCTCTTTGGGCTGGTGCTTTTCGCGGCTATAAGTCAGTAGCTGAACGAGGTTGCCATGATGGTGATAATTATCCTCATCATTATCGACAAAGCGTTCCAAAACTAAAGCGCGCACTGACTCTGAAAGTTTTGACGCACTCGCATCAGAAGTGTCATCTGGGTTGGTATTCGTCCACTTAAAAGGCACTTGGGGCACCAAATCATGGTTATTGACATGGCGATAATGGCTAATGTCGTTATATGCTCCGACAAATGAATGTGTGCCCGTTCTTGGCATCCCATAGGTATAAAGACGAAGTGCTGTTGGCGAAAAATACTGTTTCAATAGTGCGCTGACAATAAGTGCGCCCGCACCGCCCAAGCTATGCCCACAAATATAAAGTTTTTTGTGTTTATGAAACTTCGAAATATCTTGCTGGATAAGCGTCCAAAAAGCTAATGCGTATTGAGAAAAGCCTTGGTGTAAGTAGGTTCCTTGCAGCTCAGCAATTGGAACTTGGGAAGCATCTAAGTCTGTCATCACATCCGTATAGCCCTCGGATTGAAAAAACGCCCGAACACCATCTTGGGTTTCAATCGCTTTAAAAGCCACCCCATTTACTTGTTTTACGCTTTGACCCCAAGTGGTATCACCAAGCTTATACACCTCTTCATTCTCAAAGTAGGTTTGCGTGCCCCGAATGCCGATAATCGCTATATCATCATTGCTTAAAATATACCCTTCACAGCCAATGCTCTCATCTTGGTAAAATTTACTTTTCAAATGCTGAGAATACGGCACCTCTTGCAGTAACCAATCTTCTTTGAAAGCCGCGCAATAGGCTGGGCGTATTTTAGTTTTCATTTGCTCAGCCACTTTAGCTAACCCTCCGTCAGGTATTGAAGGTGACTTACTATCTGGAATACCAAATTTCTCGCTAGCGTAAGCTTGGTTTGCCAAAAGTGCAAAGGTATAACTGTTGATAAGACTGTATTCATCGGTGTCGATAATCAAAGGCATATAACTGCGAAGCGCTTTAATTTCAACAACCGTCGTTTGGTTGGAAGTAAGTTTTAAGCCTGCTTTTTCGCTGTCATGCTGGCTATCAAGGGCACTATGGTGATCGCGTAAAAAATCATCGTCAGGCACTTGATCCCACAAGTCCCCAACAGCAGCGTAGATATAATGCTTAACCTTTTGATCCGAAGCGTCTTTCTCACTATGCGCTCTTTGCTTAACGGGAGAAAGCAAAGCCTCATCTCGGCTTGCATGCTTTTCTACCTCGCTCAGCAAATCATCTCTCATCGCGGTAACACGCCAATCCCCATCGAGAATATCATCAAAAATCACCCCACCATGTTGAATGGTCTGAGTAAGTTGCTGTCCTGTTGCGCAGTGGGTGATTGTCACTTCTAACCCATCTAAAGACACATCTAACTCACTGCGCAGCTCTAAGGCTAACCAATGTTTTGATTGTGTGGGGGCTTCAATATAGGTGATTGGTAAAGCGGATTTGTTATTGCCTACTGGCAGCTTAGGCAGCTCTGAAACCGATTTGGGTGTTCGAGTGGTAACGTCTGTGAAGCGTACCGCTGCTTTTCCTGGGTTCGTTTTTACTTGTGCTCCTTGGATTTTCGTTGAACTCAGGCCATCTATCGTTATATCAGAGCCATACAATAAAATATTGCCATTACTTTTTAAGACCAGTCCAGAAAACCCGACTTTCACTGCTATTTCATCCGCAGACACAATGGCGGTTTGTCCATCTGAGCGAAGAGAAGTATTCCCACTGACTTCGACATCTAAGTGCCTTCCTACCCCTTGAGTGTCATCACTCCCGATATTGACAGAACGAGATGCTTGAATGGTTTCATCTAAATCGTTTCCAACCTCTCGCGAATCATTATCTCCAATGAGCGTTTTACGATTTTCATAAGTGGTAAGCTTTTGTTCACCCGCAACCTGTTTGGATTCATTCGCATTGTAGGTGATAGTCACATCTTGCTCGACTTGATCTTTAAAGGTTTGCTTAGTGACAGAAGTCTTATGACCGTGGATGTCTTCTTTGCGATCACCAAAGATTTCGTTTTCTTGGTTACGGCCCACTTTCAGCTCTTCATCATTACCTATATCTCGGTAGCGATTATTCAGCACGTCGGTTTTCATGTTCCTTTGCGCACGAAAATACACCTCTTCTTGGTCATTTTCATCTTCAAAGTGCATTTCGTTGTAACCGTCTGCCTTATGACTTTGGGTACGAAAAACGGTGCGGGTTTTATGCTCTGGCAACTCATAAGGTGGGGTATGCAAACCGTTATATACCGCGCCTGTGACAAGCGGCCTATCAGGATCGCCTTCTAAAAAGGTCACCACCACTTCATGACCGATACGTGGCAGATACACCGCGCCCCAATTCGGCGCGGCCATAGATTGGCTGACTCGCAGCCAGCATGAGCTGTGCTCATCATTTTGCCCGTAGCGATCCCAGTGAAACTGAACCTTAATTCGCCCAAACTCGTCGGTGTAGATTTCTTCTCCCGCAGGCCCAACCACCACAGCCGTTTGCGGCCCATCTACTACAGGGGCGGCCATTTTCGGCGCTCGATAGGTCACATCACGCGGCAGGCAGACAAACTGATTTTGGTAGGTTGTGGGGGCGTCAGCGCCTTCTTCTTCGTGCACGCGAGGGTTGTCACCAGAATGCATCACAGAGAACATGAGGTAATCACGATTGACAGAGGAACGCGGATGCTCGCTTATCTCAAAACTCACCCCAGATGCTAAACGCATAATGTTGCTTGAGGCATGAACCTGATCACTATCAACCCTGTATTCTGACATCCATTCCTTGCTGCGCTGGCCACCAAAATCTGGAGAAGTGTAACGCCCAGGGTAATCAAAGCGTTTTAAATCTGTATTCATGCCATCTTGGGCAGCGGTGTTTTGCGGAATTTTTGGGGTGAGGTAATTGTAATCGCTATAGCTGACATCACTGGTAAGGGCGCGATGGATTTGTTCAAGGTCGAAAATATGCTCTTTATCGGACACCCCGCCACCGTGAGATTGAAACAGCATAGGCCCAAGGTATGAAGCATTGAGCGGCGTGCTGACAAGCTCAGGAATGGCATCATTACTGTCAACAATGACCATAGTATGTGCGTTATCACTGTGCTCAAAGTAAAACCACATGCCGTGTTCGGCCAAAAGGCGCTGGACAAAATGATGGTCACTTTCACGGTATTGCAACAGGTACTCTTTTTCTTGGTATTGCCCTACCAGCTCAAAGCGGTAATCGCTCATCCCCGCATCATCAAAAACATGGCGAATAATATCTGGCGCAGTTTTATTTTGGAAAATGCGGCAATCTTGGCGCTGGGTTAAAAACCAAAGTTGAGGCACTAGGGTGATAAGATAGCGAGAATAGCGGCGACCTGAACCTAGATAACTCAGCTCTGAAACGCTGCCGTTAAATTGGCGAGCTGCCGCTAAGCCTTGACCATAGATATTAAGCACGCCTGTTTTTCGGCTCAGCGCTTCAAAGGTAATACTATGGTTATCTGACAAGACGGTCAGAGTCATTTCAAACGGGGCAGACAGGGCTTCCGTTACCCGAAAACTTTCGACTTTGAATGCCCCTAAAAAACCAGAGACTTCAAAGCCAAACTCAATATCATTCGCCATACAGCTTCACTCTTGTGATCACAGTAATTGTGGATAATTAATCCACATGCATATTAAATGGCTGAACTGTAACAAGTTACATTGAAATCATCACTGTGCAAAAACAGGGGATAAAGGCTAAAAAACACCCACCAATTCACTAATGAATTGGTGCAAGTGCCTAGAGGGATATTTAAAGAGACTGAAAGGCTAGTGAAAACGACGGTTTTTACTCTCAGTAGATAATTGTGGTTTTGTGATGGGGTTGGCAGTGCGGAGGTGGGCGGCTTTGTATCTCGGCCGTGGTTTTGCCCCAAAAATCACTTTGATTAAATACTCTACTCAATTCAGAGGACGTGCGTTTACCCTACCAAAACTTATTTCGATTTATTTGATAACTCTAACTCCCGTCATTAGGCGGCATCTTGTAGTCTAATTTCCCTTCATGCGTCATATATTATTGATTATCACTTGAGTTAATATAAAAATGATTGCATTACCGAAGGGTGAAAAACGATAATTTGTCGTCTAATAAGTGTTAGCTTAATCGGGGCAGATTTAACATATGAGTAGAGGTTTAGAGCAAATGAGTAAGTTTAGTTCCATTTACAATCAGCCGTGGATGGAGCAAATCCGTTCAGTTGTTAATCAACCTTGGATGCAGAACCTTGAGTATATCAAGTCAATTCAGCAGTCCATGGTCACTCCAGAAATGGCAAGTCTTACTGAAAGCTTGAAAAGATATAACATTCAAAATTACTCAACCGTAGTTGACCATTTTCCACAAATGGAACTGATAAAGCACTGGAAAACTTTATCGTTAGACTTTCCCAAAATACCATCTGTGTTACCTGATGAGTTCTTGGTAACCTTAAATCTACTGAAGCAACATCAAGCTGTATTTAATGAAATTGCTGAAGAGGGATTCACTCATGAATTCAGTACAGTTGAAGAAAATTGTGAGTTCTCCGAAGTATTGTCGGAGGTTAACGAGGAACTAAAGACACCTAATCTCACTAAAACTTTGCTACTTCATGTGCTGCGAAAAGTCCCTGTAATACTCAGAGTATTACTTATAAGCTTTTTTCAGTACGTTATGATACCCCTCTCAGTTACGTTCTATTTACAGCCTCGAATTGAGGCCTACCTCAGTGAAACTGATGAACCTAAAAGGGTTCAAACTAACAATATTAAAAGACTACCGCAGCAAGAAAATGTTGAAGTAACATCTCTAAATCGTTTCATCAGTGGTGTTGGTGTAAGGCTTCGAGCTTCAGCTTCAATAAAGTCGGATATCTTAATGTCTCTAAGCTATGGGCAAGCAGTGTACGTTATCGAAAAACAGCGCAGTTGGTCTAAAGTTGCGGTACTAATCAAAGATGGTAACGCCATGGAAGGCTGGGTATTTACAGAGTACACGGAACGGTTTAAAAATTAAGCATACAAACGTTTAAGGTTTCTATACATGTCGAAATATAAAATCTTCACTGAAACCACCTAGTCCGTATTAGGCATAGTTAAAATGGTGTTTCATGAAAAAATCCACATGACATCCTCTTTCTAATGCTCTTTCCTCAATTTGCTTCCATAAGAGTGGTAAATAGGTTTTAAGATCTTCCGCTTCCGATTGATGATATTCATCCTCACAGTCCCCTGCGGCCGCTTTTAGCCACTCTGAAGGACTTAAAATAGTGAGCCCTAGATGAAAATATTCTGGAATCGCTGCCCGTATTGATTCTTCGCTACCACTGGCAACATACATTGTTACTCCTTCACCCGTTGCGTAATAGTGGCTTACACCGATATAGAACATATTGACTCCTTAGAAGTTTGCTGCTTGATGAAACATCGTTGCTAATTATAAAAATGCTGAGACCACACGCTCACGGAATCGTCCTAACCAGATTTCATCGAAAACATCCTCAGAACCCCGACCAGATAAGGAATGTTTGGATTGGATTCCCCAGTCTAACTGGCTGTAACCTTCGATAGCTTTAATCGGTGCAGATTCGACGTCACTGGTTTGATGGGTTACGATCAGAGCTGGTGCACTGTCCCCTTTACCAATTTTTGCAAAGAGGCAGGTTTCGGGAATGTCATGTTCTATACGTTCCGCGTATTCAATTAAATTCTCCTCAGCGAACGTGTAAAGCCAAGCTTGCTGATTGGGACTATCGTTGACGCGCAATATCCGCCCTAGTACTTGCCTAAAGTAAAGTTCTGTTTTTACCGCGCTGATATGGCAACACACTTGTAAACGGGGAATATCGGTACCTTCGCTTATCATTCCGACACTGACGATCCATTGGGTTGTTCCTTTTTGATAGGCCTTGATTTCAGATTGAGGATCGTCATGATGGTAGGTGACTAATGCTGTCGACTGACCAAATTTTTCAATCAATATTTTTTGAACTTGTTTTGCATGTTTCACGGATGAGGCAACAACGAGACCTCCCGCACTTGATGACTCTTTCCGGATTTCATTCAGTTTTTGGCACCCCAACCTGAGAATATATTCCATCGCTTGAGTATTATGTATCACGTCCTGATATGATGTTTTTGATTGCTTAAGCAGCTCTAAAATAGAAGCAAATGATTTCTTCTCAAAGCCTTCTGAAATCGTTAAATGCTCATTATCAACCAGAACTATTTTCGGCTTACGGCACACACTATCTGCAATCGCTTGTGCTAGACCGTACTGGTAATCACAAAACAACTTACCTTCTGGATCACTATATTCGGCCAAAACAATCGGAAATTTATCGGAGCGCCAAGGAGTACCTGACAGAGCTAGCGTATAGGTGGCAACCCCCTGTATACGCGCCAGTATTTGTTGTCCCCAAATATTGGCTCTCTCTAGCTCATCACCGGAGCAATGATGTATCTCATCGAAGACGACAAGTAATCGATATTTTTCAATAGTTCGCCAAAAGTCATCACCTAAATACTGAATGGACTGATAAGTCAGTGACTGACCAATTGAACCAAGACTACCGTTAAATGGACATTTAGTGGTTATTGAAAACGTAGCCCTCAAGCCGTCAGCGACAGAGATAGAGGGTGAAAAGCAAAGAATGAGGTCAATCATATTTTTTTCGAGTAATGTCTTAGCCAGTGTGGCAGACATGATGCTTTTACCGGCTCCAGGCGTTGCCTGACAGAAGAAATGGTTAGAACCGGATTCGTACTTTTTCAGAGCTTGAGCGACGCATTCAGCTTGCCATTTTCTTAGCATATTATGCTCTCTCATGTGACAACGAGTTTAGCATATTTGTAATGGCATTAATGTTGCCCATAAACAAAGCAGCCTTTTCGTTAGCGGCACAATGCAGACGTTCAAGAAGCTGAAGTTGCTCGGGATATTGTTCTTTTAACCTTTTGTACTTATCTATTTCACTCAAAGTGACTTCCAACTCTCCTTTTAATCTGTTGCGCTCAACCGTTTGCTCAGAGTAATCGTTACTATCTTGGTTGGTAACGGAAACTTTTGGGAGGCTCTTTCTTACGCGTGATTTGGGTTTACGAGGCTCAAAAGAGAGCGAGTTGAATTCATCCGTTTTGAAGTAACGTTTTTCTCTGTGAGAACCTTCACAGCGTAACCACCCGCTTTCTATGCACTTTAATAATTGCCGATAAACAATCTTCCGGAGTTCATTGATATCTTTGGGGCTTTCGGGGAACAAACGTGCAACATCTCTGGCTTCTACAACTGAAAACCCATCCATGTTCTTTTCTATCAACAACTTATAAATATATTCATTTATTTTTTGAGAACGTTTCATTTACTACTCGAACAACACAAAAACTAAGTATTGCTTAGTATACATAAATAAGTAAAACTAAGAAAATCTTAGTAACAAAGAGTCAAACAAGCATGAAACATCAGTGTCAACAGACAACCCAATTCCCAAGCGACTCAAAGAAGCCCGAAAAAAAGTGAAGGTCTCTCAGAAAACATTGGGGGTTCGTATCGGCCTTGATGAAGGCGTAGCAAGTCCACGGATGAACCAGTATGAGAGAGGGGTACATACTCCTGATGTTCGTACGCTTAAGCTGATGGCTAAAGAGTTAGGGGTTCCTTTGAGCTATTTCTTTTGTGAGGATGAATCAACTGCCGAGATAGCAACTGCTATTTCAAAATTATCCGAAGATCAGCGAAATCAGGTGCTTAATTTTATTTATAGTCTTAAAAATGAGGTTAAATAGATTCTAGAAATTTTCTAATCATTAAACTATCAAATATTATCTTATTGATTTTAATTGACTATTCTGAATAATATCACCAAACTAATTGTATTAAAAATTAGCCTATTTAATACGATAAGCATTAATTCCATATTAGTTACCTGCCACTAACATAATGAATTTTCAATATCATATTCAAATGCAGATAATATCATATCAATCTGTAATAACCCTTCCGTCATGGTAATGCTTTTATCCTTCAATTGTTGTTTAAGGCTTTGCACTTGACGTTGAACAATAGTTACTGAATCCTTTAACTTAACTGCATTATAAATTTCGCTATAGCCATTCAGCTCCGAAAAAACAAGATTTATATAAATATCAAGAGAATAGATCCGGGTATGTCCAGTCCATTCTTTCAGCTGCATTTTAAATTTTTCTGTATGTAATAAATGCTCTCTAAACTTATCAACTGATGTAATTTCCTTATGCTGTAAAATAATTTCTTTAAGCTTGTTAGTAATAAAGGCATGCCGGTATAAGTGAGCATGAAGTTCCCCTTCGATTCCTAAATCTCTCTTCCATTTATTCATATATCTCGTTAAAGTAGCACTTTTTAATCTCTTTCCTGTTGTCAATGATATGAATAGATAACCATGATCATTTTCTTTACCTATTGTAGATTTAATCACCTTTTTTCTAACTTTATTAATATAACTTTTAATATCAGTTAATAATGCTGAAGTAACAGGAATACTACGAGTGGTATTATCATCTTTCCTTTTTAAATTAGTTAAAGTCAAATGTGGCTCAACACTAGATCCTATCGCATTTTTTACATCATCAACCGTAATCAAATGAAGTTCCTCAACACGAGCACCAAGCTGCTCCATACATTGGTATAACGCTATATCACGCATTCGCTTATTTCTATTTTCTTGGTCTTGAATATAGTTCCAAACTTTTAAGGCATCATCTTCACTAACAGGTAATTTTTTCTTAACTGCATCCTTACTAGGAAAAGAAGCATGGCTAAATATCTCTTCTTCTCTTTTATAATTAGATCCTTCAATGACTTTTTTAGATTTTGTTATCTTTACAATAATAGAATTTTCTTTGCCTTGTCCGATAAAATTTTCGATTTCATGGAGTTCCTGGACAAATACTAAAAAGTCTAGGCATCTTCTAGCTATATTAATTACATGATTGTTTGTTCTAGCTCTCTCTCCAAACTCATCTTTTTCAGCTTGTAAGTATTGTATAAAAAGCCTAAACGAGGAATCGGTAAGATTACTAAACCTTATCTGGTTTTCATGACAAAATTTCACTATATGAATTATTTGATTAGCATAAGTCCTTAATGTCCCAGCTGTTCGATTATGAGTTAAAAGTCTATGCATATACATATTAGCTTCATAGCATGGTACCCCGCTAGCATAGGTAATAAAAGGAGTATCACTCGCTTCAACCATATATAACTTATGGTCCAATGGAGAATAAAAATCCCAACGTTCAAAATCACCTAAATAATTAACCGCCCCCATCATCGGTCTCCTTTAAGCAATTCAATACACTCAGTACAAATACCAAAGTTTTCAAAATCTCGTATTTTTAATATATAATTAAATTTTTCTTCGACTTTCCTATTAATCTCTTTATAGCTAGATCGCTTATCATCTATCGAATCGTCTGATTCGGCCATTCGCTTTAAATCTCCACGGAGTTCACTAATCATTATAGTTAGTAGGAAATTACTTTGCCGCATCTTCAAAAGACTAGTTTCTAACTCATCAACCATATTCCTTAACCCTACTTTAGTTGATTTATTCACTTTACTATCGACATCTATCATACTGTTTTCAAGCGAATCTAAAGCACTTTTCCTTAAATAATCTAGCTCAGAAAACCCTCGCTCAAGCAGAGATTCACTAGCATTTTTTAAGGTATTTAGAGAACAGGCTGTAATATCTCGGTCTTCGTCAGTGTATTTTGCTAAGTTTCCTTGTGATTTTAAAGCGGATTTAATTATTTCATTATTTATAAAACCTGAAGGGGATTCAATAATGTTCTTTAGTAATTTTTTTGTTTCGATAACTTTTTTCTGATTAGTTTCTAATGCCTTCATCTTTTTGCCTCTAATCTAATTCTTTTACTTGAAGTATTAATGTGAAGTCATTTATTTTATTTCCATCTTTTTCAATGGTAAAAAAATCAGGTTCAAGGGTTATTACTTCATCTTCTAATAACTCAAGGATTTGAGACTCCAATTTTTCTCTTTTCTTTAACTCATCGATATGAGGAATGGTTTGATAGTCATCTGTATTTTCATAATCTTCAATCGCGGCTGTAAATGTTGAAATAGATATATTTTCTTTTAAAACACCATAACGTTTTTCCAGTACTTCTGATAATCCCTGTATATCGTGAAGCTGCTGTTTCCCTAGTTCATCAACGATATAACTTGCCTTTATACCATTTAATACCCTACCGGTTTCACTTTCGGTAATATAATGATATAAATGCTGTATATCAGTATGCCCCAACATCCAGCGAAGTGTCTCCATACCTGCGTGATCAAACCCTTTTGACCAGAAAAAAACCATTGCAAAAAAACGGCGAAGTTGATGCTGACGAATATAATAACGACGTAATTCATCATCTTCACATTCCACTAGAGGTGTTTCAAAATAATCACACACCAAGTCAAGATAATTATTATATAGATTTTGATCTATCTTCTCTAATTGATAAGTTTTCTTATTCAGATTGGGGAATAACGAGAGTGTATTCTTACAAATTCCGGAGTTAGCTGCAGCTATATTGAATTGCTCCAATTTCCAGATAATTAAAGCAAAAGATCGAGGTATTGGACGTTTGATCGTAGTATTTTGACCATGTTTCCCACCGTTTCCCGATTTTTTTAATTTAGCTATAAGATGGTAATCAGTCTTTTTTCCTTCTTTACTGCCAGGATCGATATTGGGTGATAAATTACCATGACTTGTGAGACTAGATAGTTCATCTTGTCGCTTTGCCATAATAACACCAGTTAAAGTCTGAATAGAGCCAATTAGAACACCAAAAAGATCAAACATCCCTTCATTGTTACGCCTTTTTTTAAAGCGATTTACATCCCTAGCCGATACCGATATACACTGAACTCCCATATCCAATAGTGTGCTATCTATAAAATTTAAAGCTTCTTTTTTAACCCATGCCGCACGTTCTGTTCGGGGTTCCTCAGGATTATGCCCTTTACAGCCCTCATAGATATAATTGGGGTTAGAATTCTTACCTGTACTCTTCGTTGCTGCTTCTTTTAGTACAGACAGCACAGAACTCAAAATCACATCCAGATTCAATTTGGTGAAGTCGTAACAATCTCTAATTAGATCAAATACTAATCGAGGTGGTAATGTTTTATAACGTCCCACTTTTTTAAGTTTAACATGCTCACTAATTCGCTTTGTAGTGAGTCTTTTCATAGTACGAGGGGAGAATTGGCTAACCCCCTTTTTACCATGCACTACATTAAGTAATTTTAAGCTATGTAAGTATTGTTTAATCGCTTCTTTACCCATTCCTTCTGAAACATCACGGTTAGGAATAGGCCTAAATTCTGTTTGTTCTACTTTGTCGGATAGTTTTAGTTCTTCGATACATTCGGCAGAAAAATCAAAAGGAATAACTTTTCCTTTGTAAAACTGCCAGAAAAGAATATTACTGTTGCCTTGAGGTTTTTGTGAAAGCTTGCCACTTTTCAGTTGACTTTTATAATATCCGACTGTATTTAACCAATAACATGCCTTAACCCTTTCTGTTGTTGAAAACCCCAATAATTGCTCTTCATTCAGTAACAATCTAGTAATATATGGATGTTCATCTGCAAATTGAGCCGATTCAATTCCATCAATTAAAAGGATATGTTGTTTCAAATATTTTTTTACCTGATTGGTATAATCATAAATTCCATTTGTTGTATCGCCTTCTTCTGCCAATTTAACCATCACCGCCATCAGAAAATCATCTGATAACCCTGATAAATGACGAGTAGAAATATTAATATTTTCGCCATAAATCAAAAGTGCATTGATAAGTGATATCACTTTCAAAATGGACTGATAAACTGTATGACCTTTTCTTAATTTACCACTATTTTCCAATGGATTATCAGTAGCTGTCACCCAATATTTAAAACCATTTAACAACGGAATGTGTTTTGTATCAGTAAGTTTCAGGCCATCATTTAAAATAACTGAATCCCATTCTATCGTCTTGCAAAATGGTCTTTTATCCCCATTTTTAATTTCTATATACCAGACAGGATCAAAAAAATTATTTAACAACCAGTACGGTTGGCGTTCATTATAATTATAAATGCCTGTGACGTTATTTGTTGCAATTTTTAATGCCCGAAAATCACCATTAGCTACCGAAACTCTATGCAGATTAGTGAGTTCTTCTTTTGTCATCTCCGATAACTTTATAGAACCATTTAATACATTATCAATTAAAGTTAATGACATACTAAGTTTTCCTTAAAACAATTCATATCAAGGGGATTATCAATTGCTTCTTTATATAGAGGAATCAAGTCTTTATCTGCCCTTCGATAATTAGTTGCCTTACCATCAAGAGAAAAATGACTAAGAATAAATATTGCAGCTTGGTGCCACCTCTCTACAATTGGCTTAAATACATCATGTTGTGATGCAGAATCCATCATACTCTGTATTGCTATCAAAACTTGAAAAAGTGGGGTCGTTAACGTAAAAACTAATTCATCAATATTTTCTATAATAGATTGATTATCTTCGATGACAGAGCATGTTTTTGCTTGTTCAAGGTTCGCCGGTAACTCTTTTAGACCGTGGTTACACAGAAACTCTTCCAAACTATTCTCATCAAAATCTAAAGCATCAAAGAGAAATGGTGATTCTTTCAAAGCTTCGAATATAATTGCGTTTTGAAACTGACGAATCCAACGTTGATTAAAATAGTCCATAAGAGGTTTTGGTAAATAACTTTCTAACATATCGAAATTCACGTCCTTGTGCCCCAGAGCTTCTGCAACTGCCTTTAATGAATGAGTTTCAAGATAAATTTGTAAAGCCCTAGCTTTGCGAATGCTGCGAGGAGTTACAATAGCAGCTAACTCTTTTGCCTCAGACTTAGTTAAGACTCTATTTAACACCTTCGTATGAATTTTATATATAGATAAAAATGGCTTAATATTAATTTTGAACGGAATGTTTTTTGGATTATTACAATATGTATTAATAATTAGTGATTTATGATAGGCACCTTGATGTGCTAATGCATGCCCAAGGTTATTTGGTCGTTCAGGTTTATTTAATGATGCTTTTAGCATCATATATCTCCATTCACTTCTTCCTTGTTTTTTTAATGTGTCTCTTACATAACTAGTATGTTCAATTAATAAATTAATAATTGATTTAGAATAATCGTTTAAAATAATTTCTTGTTGGGCTATGGAAGCTCCTTTTCGGTTTTTAAAACTAACTGCTACCCATAGTTTTCCTACTTGTTTAAAACCAACTTTATTACTATTTTTATCATAGAGCTCCCACTCTTGGAGCCAAGCTGGCGTTATTTTAGGGTGTTCTAATACCAAAAGAGATACTAATACATTTAATGTAGATATTGTTGGTAAATTAAGCTCTTTTAATAACTGATCTCCTTCACCGGAAAAACCTAAAAATCCAGTTCTACCTGAAACGCCTCCAACACCAAAACCATAGTGATAAAATGTGGCAACTACGTTATCTAAGTTATTAATACCAATCGGATAACCTTGTAATCTTATACCATCACGAGGAAGAGGTTTAACTTGACCACTCTTAATATAATCCACATTTCTCATGTGGCGCTCTGATATCTGTTTAAATAATTTATGGCTAACAAGTCTAATATGCTTAAGATCTCTATTAAGCTGATCATGTATTAACTGTAATACTTCTTCATCTTTTATTTCAAGAGGCATATTAACCAACCAACGATCCTCTTCTTTTTTACTTAATTTTCCGCCGATAGATATACAATTTTCATTGTCGGATGGCTCTTTAAAGGAAGGAATAAGGAATGGTTTAATCGGCTCCTCAAATACATTTGTATCAATGAAACACTGCGTAAAATGACTAACAATTGCTGTCCATTGTAAATGGAATGTCTTAACATCATTACCGCTTATCATTGTCTGGAATAAGAGAGAATTAAAAATACCTTCCATAAATACTGTAGAGTTTTCAGATTTTAAAGAATGCTCTAAATTTTCCAAAGTCGTACAATGTTTTGTAAATTCATTAAATAGCATAATAAGGTTGTTAACAGCATTTCTTGCAGTATCTCTCTTTAATGTTCGAGTAAAGTTATTGATTACTGAATGTATATAAGATGTAAATACTTCTCCATAACAATCAAAAATAGATGCAAGATGAAGATTTCGCTGGTTTCCCAATTTATCTTGGTAATACCATCCTGAATAATATGAAAGCAATTCCTGATTTAAACTAAATGAACGAAATATTCGAATACAAACTAATTCATCTGGTTTTTCTCTACGATCTGATAATTTAAAATTATTTAGAGTAATGTTATATGATAATGAAAAGTGCGAAAAGATCTTGATAAAGCCTATGCTATAATTGTAGCTATCTCCTTTTGAAAAGCCTACATGCTCACTATACAGAAAGCCAATCAAAGCAGAGAGGTGCTCATTTAATTTGTTTTCGTTGTTTCGGATATCGAGCGCACTATATGCAGTATTTGATGGTTGAGTCACGACACTTACATATAGTGAATAAATATTCATATAGGTTTCATACATATCCTTTTTTACTATGCGCGGTATCTTTTGCATAATATCCAATAACTCATTACGATACCCAACACCTAGAACTAATTTAAGTTTTGGGTAAAAATTTAACTGTTTTGTATTCACGTTAACTAACCTAATTAAACCATTTCATTTAGATAGGTTATATAAACATTGATAATTGTCAATAATACAAAACACATCAAGAACAAATAAATAGCGTTGTAAATCAGTTAGTTAATCAAAAATTGATAACTAAGTTAAATCTGGAAAACAACGCTAAGGTTTACCCTGAGAGTTAGGAGAAAATAGCAATGTCAAATGGACGTATTTTACATACCATGCTGCGCGTTGGTGACTTAGATAAATCAATCGAGTTTTATACGAAAGTCATGGGAATGAAACTCCTACGCACCAACGAAAACAAGCAATACGAATACACGCTAGCATTCCTAGGTTTTGGTGATGAGTCAGAAGGTGCCGTGATTGAACTGACATACAACTGGGGAAAAACTGAGTATGACCTTGGTACAGCGTTTGGTCACATTGCTATTGGTGTTGATGATATCTATACCACTTGCGATGCTATCAAAGCTGCTGGAGGCAATGTCACTCGTGAGCCAGGGCCAGTCAAAGGTGGCTCAACACATATTGCCTTTGTCAAAGACCCTGATGGATACATGTTGGAACTTATCCAAAACAAACAAGCCTCTGCTGGTTTGGCTGGATAACTAGCACAATTGAAAAAGGCAGCCATCGCTGCCTTTTTCTCATCTAGAGAGTCACGACTAGACCTGAGTCCTACCCAAAGATATTACCACTCTGCGGTTTTTATCTTTTCCTAGCGGTGAGTTATTATCGGCTACAGGCCGACGTCGACCGTACCCCTGCACTTGAATCCTATCTTCAGGCAGACCCAAAGACTGAAAATACGTTTGCAGTACCTCTGCTCGCTGCTCAGATAAATTTTGGCTCATACTCTTAGGATCTTCATTACCTGTATAGGTAGATACCAAGACCAAATCTATATCCTGATTGTGTTTTATGTATTCAGCTATCTGGGCCAAGCGTTTTTGTGAAGCTTTGCTGAGCTCTACACTTGAACGGTCATAATGCAAAATAGTAAAGGCTATATCTTCGAAGCTGTAAGGCAATAAGTTAGCAATGCAATCGCTAAACGCATTGTATGAGTTTTGAAATAACACCGATGACAAGGCGACCTCGATACGCTGATCTCGACTCTGCCATTCTTGATAGCTGAAAGTGGGATAACGCCCTTTTTCTAATTCCGTCAGCAAACTCCAAGCAGTTTGCCCACCGACATAACCATCAAATTGTTGGAAAAACTGAATATTAGTAACACGTTCTCCCTTATCACCCGGCCGCCAAGCTGGAGGTTGAGACACCAAATAAACGTCTCTTGTTTTGCCCATCGGACGTTTCATTTTAAGCTCGAAATCGAGGTTAATTTTCTTACTCGCATGAGAAGAAAAAACCGCATCTCCGTAATTAGGTATTGGATGCACCATACGACACTCCAGAGGAGTATTGGTAATCATTTGCCACTTTGACTGCTCTGGCTTAGCACCATAATGCACATCCATTGCCATAACAGGAGTGGCAATAGAGGTAATAACCATGGTTGCTAAATGAGTGGCTAACCGTTTCTTCATCGTTTGGAGACTCTCTTAAAAATGCGGCTTATTGTTGCCGTCAGTACTACTACAGCAAAAACAATGCAAAATCCTCGCCAGAATACACGCTGCCATATTTAATAGAATCGGACTTGCTCATAAGTGATTATGAGGTTTTTCTTATCCCAAGAATCTGCAATAATGCAGGCTTTGTCACATAATATTAGGCCAACATGAGTGCAGAGAACGAAGCTTTAACGCTTAAAAAACGCTTTCGCGGATATTTCCCCGTGGTAATAGATGTCGAAACAGCAGGATTCAATGCCAAGACTGATGCTCTTTTGGAGATCTGCGCTGTCACTCTAGCCATGGATTCTAATGGTGATCTAAAACCGGCTTCAACCATGCATTTCCACGTTGAGCCATTTGAAGGGGCAAATATAGAAAAAGAAGCGCTCGACTTTAATGGCATTCACGACCCATATAGCCCTCTGCGAGGTGCGGTGACAGAGTCTGAAGCACTCAAAGAAATTTATAAGCTTGTACGCAAGGAACAAAAAGCGGCTGACTGCAGCCGTGCTATCATTGTCGCCCATAACGCCACTTTTGATCATAACTTTGTGATGGCGGCCAGTGAGCGTAGCAAGCTTAAACGCGTCCCTTTTCATCCCTTTGCCACTTTTGATACAGCAACACTGAGCGGACTAGCTTATGGCCAGACCGTATTAGCTAGAGCATGTAAAGTCGCCGGGATGGATTTTGACAACCGAGAAGCCCACTCTGCACTATACGATACACAAAAAACAGCAGAGCTATTTTGCGGCATCGTTAACAAATGGAAAGCGCTAGGCGGCTGGCCTATTGTTGACCTAGATGCCGAGAATAATAAATAAAAGTAAACACAACTTATGAGTAAACTATGAATCCTGTAGTAATTTCTGTATGTATCATGCTGCTGCTAGCACTGATGCGCGTGAATGTCGTGGTCGCCCTGACATTCAGTGCCATCATAGGTGGACTAGTCGCAGGAATGGGATTAAATGACACAGTCGCGGCCTTTGAAAGCGGGCTAGGTGGAGGGGCAACTATAGCACTGAGCTACGCTATGTTAGGTACCTTTGCCGTGGCTATTTCCAAATCCGGTATCACCGATTTGTTAGCCAATAGCGTCATCAAGCGTATCCATGGTAAAGAGAATGGCGCCGCATCCACAGGGCTAAAATATGCAGTCATCATTGCATTAGTGCTAGTCACCATGTCCTCACAAAATGTCATTCCCGTACATATTGCATTTATCCCAATCCTGATCCCGCCGTTACTTGGGGTATTTGCCAAGCTCAACCTTGACCGTCGAATGATCGCCTGTGTTCTAACATTTGGTTTGGTCACACCTTATATGGTACTTCCGGTAGGGTTTGGTGGCATCTTTCTAAACAACATTTTGCTCAAAAACCTTCATGATAACGGTCTAGAATCCGTCACTGCAAGTCAGGTTCCTGTCGCTATGCTGCTGCCTGCGGCTGGTATGATCTTTGGTCTTTTAGTTGCGATTTTCTTTAGTTACCGTCGCCCTCGCCAATACCAAGAAACTGAACTCACTCACGTAGAAGAAAATACCGCGTCAATCAACAAGAAAAATATTATGATTGCAGCAGTGGGTATTTTAGCAGCCCTATCCGTTCAGCTAACTACTGGGTCAATGATCATTGGCGCTTTAGCTGGGTTTATGGTCTTTACCTTTGGTGGTGTCATCGCTTGGAAAGAAACCCATGATGTGTTCACCAAAGGGGTACATATGATGGCTATGATAGGCTTTATCATGATTGCAGCAGCAGGTTTTGCTGCGGTAATGAAGCAAACAGGTGGTGTTGAGTCTCTAGTTGAAGCGCTTTCAACAAGCATAGGTAATAACAAGCCTTTGGCTGCACTTCTGATGTTGGTTGTTGGCCTACTTGTGACAATGGGTATAGGTTCATCTTTTTCAACGATTCCTATCATTGCAACCATTTATGTTCCTCTAGCCGCGGCGTTTGGTTTTTCACCAACGGCAACTATCGCACTAGTAGGTACTGCAGCCGCATTAGGAGATGCAGGTTCACCCGCCTCTGATTCGACTTTAGGCCCAACTTCAGGTCTCAACGCTGATGGTCAACATGAACACATATGGGAAACTGTGGTACCAACCTTTATCCACTACAACATCCCTCTAATTCTATTTGGCTGGGTAGCCGCCATGGTTCTGTAATCCAGTTATCTCGCATTAAAAAAGCTGACTAAAAAGAGTCAGCTTTTTTCTTTTTTAAGTATCCAAACTCGCTAGTCAGTGTGCTTATCTGCAACTGCCGATAATACAGGCACCATATCTTTTAATAACTTCTCTTCGACTGGTTTTCCAGACGAGTCAGTCACATTAATTGACGTACGGTTACCTAAGTCACCAAATAGGAAAGTATATTTACCCGATGGCAAATTGATCGGCTTGACACCAACCTTAGTCCAGAATTCATCGTTAGGCTCTGCGTATTTTGCCTTAACGGTTCCTTGCGACTGGTTACGATCTTCAATGGTAAAACCCATTTCTGGCAACAGGTTAGGCAAACGAGACCAGAGTGTATTATATGGAGAACGTGCAATAATCACAGGGAAGCCACTGCGATCCGTACCCATAGTAATTGGGATATTCTTAACCAGCTGTTCTGCTCGACGAGCAGCTTCTTGACGAGCTTCTAGATCATAACGAGCCATCACTAAGTTAGTCATTAGTACGTTGTAGCGCTCTTTGTTTGTCGAAGAAACAGGCTTTGTTTTCCCAGCTTCACGCCAATCAATTAAAGAAATTTTAAAACCGTAACGACTGTTTGCTTCCATTTGGGTGATTTCGTAACGGGAACCAATCTGCCCATCTTCGTCTTCTGAAACCCAAGTTACCCAGTCAGTTTCGATACGATCATCAGTTTCCTCACGAATAGAAACCTTGCGTTCTGCAAGCATGGTTTGTACGGTTTGCCAAACCTTGTCTAGTTCATCTTTCTTCAGCAACCATAGTACTACCTCTCCACCATGACGTTCAGCACGAGCACCAGGGATAAGCTCAAGCACTTGCTGAGGAGGACGAATATCGACATCTTTCCCAACTCCCCCAGAAAAGTTTCCAGACGGGATTTGGTAGTTGGGATAAATTTGAGTTTCAGCTCCTGCAACATCTTTCCACTCTGTTAGTGGCTTAGCATCGAGATACTCAAAGTCATCTTTGGCTTGGCGACGCTGAGTAGGTCCACCAGAGCATGCGCTCAAAACAAAAACAGCTAGCGAACTCACGACTAGCTGATGAGACAATTTCATTGAAACTCCTGATAAGTAAATGCCGAAGTCACCTTCGGCAATTCATAGTAAATTTAGTCGATACGGGCGTCTGCCATTGCTTGTGTCACAATTGGACGAGCAGACTCCGATAACTCGGTTAACGGTAATCGTAAGTCACCGCACTCTATCAAACCCATTTTATGCGCTGCCCATTTGACAGGGATCGGGCTCGACTCAATAAACAAATTTTTATGCAGTGTCATTAGGCGCTGATTGATCGCTTCAGCTTCATCGAAATTGCCTGCAAGGGCAAGTTTCATCATGGTTGCCATATCAGCTGCAGCAATATTATTAGTTACAGAGATAACACCCTGCCCACCTTGTTTAACAAACTCTAGGCCTGTCGAATCATCACCACTTAGTAAGATAAAATCTTTGCCACAAAGTTCACGATGAATTTCAATTCGACTTAAATCACCCGTTGCATCTTTAAGTGCGACAATATTTTCAATCTCTGAAAGACGGGCAACCGTTTCAGGCAGCAAGTCAACCGCAGTTCGACCAGGTACGTTATAGAGAATTTGCGGAACATCACTTTCTTCAGCGATGGCTTTATAGTGCTGATACAAACCTTCTTGAGTCGGCTTGTTGTAATATGGTGTGACGCTTAAGCAGCCTGAAATACCAGAATTGTTAAGTAGTCTGCTGAAAGTAACTGACTCATGCGTCGCATTCGCACCTGTTCCGGCAATAACTGGAACGCGCCCATCAGCGAACTCGACTGCCTTCGTCACAACTTTGACATGCTCTTCAACGGTTAACGTTGCCGATTCTCCCGTTGTACCGACAGCAACTATGCCAGTTGAGCCTGCTTGAACGTGAAAATCGACCAATTTTTTCAGGCTAACGTAGTCAACTTCGCCATCATGGGTAAAGGGGGTAATTAGCGCTACAATGCTTCCCGAAAACATGTCTTTCTCCCTAATATAGATACTAATTGCATGTTACTGTAAGGCGATTAACAAACACAAGCGATTAAAGCCGCTTAAATCACCTATTTGAATGAATATTTACCAGATGTTAGAACTTTGCCAAATTAAGCCCGCAATAGGTGTCATGACAAGGTCATAAATCGTACTTTCGAGGTCTATTGACCCCAGACTAACTATGCTAAGCTGTTTGGTTAACACCCATAACTATGATTCGATAGTGATACTATGACTCAACATTTGGTGATAACAGCGGTAGGAGCAGACCGACCAGGTGTCTGTAACCATATTGTACAACTGGTGACAAAATCTGGCTGTAACATTATTGATAGCCGAATTGCTCTTTTTGGCAATGAGTTCACCCTGATCATGTTACTTTCAGGTACCAATGCCAATATTACTCGTGTCGAAACAAGACTGCCGTTGCTAGCTCAAGAACTTGATCTAATTACCATGATGAAACGTACATCTGAGCATGAGCAAACTGATGATTCCTATCACGTTGAGGTATTCATAGAGTCAGAAGACAAAGCAGGTATCACCGAGAAGTTTACTCAATTTTTTGCAGATAAGAGTATAGGTCTTTCATCCTTGAGTGCACAAACAATCCACAAAGACAAAACTCTGTCGGCAAAAAAGCAATTTCACATTGCTATTACCGCTAAGGTTGATGCCCACTTTAATCTGATGCAACTTAACGAAGAATTTGACGCTTTATGTACCAACCTTAAAGTACAAGGCTCACTCCATTTTATCAAAAACAGTCAATAAAAAGGACAACCAATGAACACGCTAACCGCGGGCGCTAAGTCCCCAGCTTTTTCGCTTCAAGATCAGAATGATAATACGGTTTCACTCGGTGATTTCACGGGTAAAAAAGTACTGTTTTATTTCTACCCCAAAGCCATGACGCCGGGATGTACAGTTCAAGCACAAGGCCTGCGCGATGTAAAAGCAGAATTAGATAAGCACAATATCGTTGTATTGGGTGTGAGTATCGATCCCGTTAAACGTCTGGGTAAATTTATTGAACGTGATAATCTCAACTTCACTTTGCTCTCTGATGAAGATCACGCAGTCGCTGAACAGTTCGGTGTGTGGGGTGAGAAGAAATTCATGGGTAAAACATTTGATGGACTACATCGCATCAGCTTCCTCATTAACGAAGAAGGTATGATTGAGCATGTATTTAACAAGTTTAAAACCAAAGATCACCATGAGGTGGTATTGGATTACCTAAACAGCAAGTAATACCCACCTAATAGAACAGCCAGTCACTATCACTGGCTGTTTTGTATCATAAATAAAGGCCTAAAAGTCCAGTAATCACTGACTAAATTCTGGAATAATATGTTGGCCATATTGGGCAATGATGTTCTCTTCGTCACCGTTATCTAAGTAGATATTAAACTGAGTGACACCGACTTCTTCAAGCTGCTTGATTTTAGCGATGTGATCATCTGGACTGCCCAGAACAGAAAAGCTTTCGATGATATCATCAGAGATAAACTCTAGATAAGGGTTATCGCTTTGGCCATGCTTAGAGTAATCATAACCTTTGCGCTTTTCGATATAATCTGTCAGGCTCTTGGGAACTAAGCCTGAGTCACTGCCATATTTTTCAACAATATCAGCGACATGATTACCTACCATAGCTGGGAACCAGCGAGTTTTATCTAAACACTCTTGCTTGTCACCAAAGTAAGCCGGAGCCGCTGCCTGCACTTTAAAATTACTCATATCCTTGCCAGCATTTTTTCCTGCTTCTAATGTTTGGTCAGTAAACCATTTCACCAAACTTGGCTCAGCAAGCTGAAGAATCAAACCATCACCATGCTCGCCTGCTGTCGCAAGGGCTTTGGGTCCGTAAGCCGCTATCCACACAGGAAGATCGTAACCAACCGCCCATGGGAATTTCACCTCTGACGCGCAGTCATCGTAATTCACTGGCTCTTCACCTTTCACCATGGCTTTCACTTTGTGAGTGAACTCAGCCAAGCGAGCCAGAGGGGCGGGTTTTTTGCCCATAACGCGCATCGATGAGTCGCCCCGTCCAACACCAAGATCAAAACGCCCTTCACTTTGCAATGCCAAGCTTCCGTATAAACTTGCCGCAAGCGACCAATCTCGAATATTAGGGTTCGTCACACATGGGCCAAAGCGCATGGTTTTAGTGTGCTCCATACACATAGCCATAGCCACAAAAGACTCACGCCATAGTATGTGTGAATCATAGAACCAGCAGTAGCTAAAACCCGCTTCTTCCGCCTGACGTACTAAGTTTCGTGCGCGATTTGGGCTTACAAAGCCTTTGAAGGTAATTCCAAATTCCATCTCTTATTTCCTTTCGTAATAAGGTTAGTGAACAGGCGGCGCAATGGTTACGCCAGCATGGGTAAAAGGCACCTCTTTTGAGATATTGAGCCTGATTAAGATTGGAGTTAGCGCCTCGATACAGCGAGCACTTTCCGCAAGGCCTGCGTTGTAGGCTTTAACCCCTAACTTTTCGATAAGCGCCATAACTGATTTTTTGGCTTCAAGCTGATTGCCACAGACGAGAACGTCACAGTTGATCGGCTTATCGGTATTATTTAGCGTCACCGCGGATACATTGTGCAAAGCACCGACTACTGAAATCTCATCGCCTAATAGTGCCTGAGCAGCTTCTGTTGCTGAGCCTTCTGGTGGCATTACCACAGCTTTTGGATTTTTAGGCGCAAGTGGCACAACAATATCGACTAATATTTTGCCGCTCAGTAACGGTTTTATATCAGCCAGCGTCGCATCATGTGCTGAATAAGGCACAGACAAAATAACCATCTCGTTAGCCATTTTTGTCGCTTCTAAATTTTCCATTCCCTCTATATTTGCACTTCCTTGCGGTAATGCTGCGTTCAATTCAGCAGCAACCTCAGCGGCGCGAGCGCTGTCACGCGAACCAATAACAACAGGCACACCAGCCATAGCAAAACGCTTAGCCAATCCTTTTCCTTGCGGGCCTGTACCACCCAAAATTGCTATCTTGTTATTTTCATTCATCGGAATAAATCCTCCTTGATCGGTCTTAGGATTTGCTTGGCTGAGCTGTTGCATGCTTGCCAGTTCAATCCACGAAAAATAATCACTGGGCATTTATCACTTTTGCCCATTAAAAGCCCAGATGCGCCTGCTAGTTCATCGGCAAAAGCGGGGGCAGTCACTTTAAGCTCACGTCCCCATGCATCATCATCACCATACATTTCTTGGATGGCAGGCACACGCGCTAATCCAATCGCCACATTGGTTTGACCAAGTCGCCAAGGTCTACCAAAGGTATCGCTTACAACCACACCTAATTGACAGTCAAAATGCGCTTCCAAGCGCTCACATAATTGCATGGCGCTACGGTCAGGATTTTCTGGTAGCGTGATCAACTGACCTTCGAAATCCGCATTGGACTCATCAACCGCTGCATTGGCACAAATAAAGCCAAGTTTGTGCTCGGCGATTAAAATGCCCTCATTTTGCTCTGCACGTTTAATACTGCGCACAATGCGAGTTGATTGGTCGAGTATGACTTGGACTTTGCGCGGGTCTTTGTTGACTTGCTGAGCAAGTTCGATGGCTTGAACGCTCGCAGATACCGTCTCGATATCCACCACAGCGCCTTCAGTTTTCGACACCACTTTATGCGCCACGACTAAGATATCGCCATGCTGCAGTGATTGACCCTCTGCAGTTAAAACCTGAATCACATGCTGAGCCAAATCCATATCAGGCTTAAAATCTGGTAGCCCTGACACACGAAACATCTGTATAGAATTGACCTCTGGCACAACCCTAGATTTTGTCATTGCGCAGTTATTCATAGCAATATTCCTTATTTGGATAATCAGGAAAGGCTTTGATCAAATCCTTAGGTAAATCGATATCTTGACTCAAGTCAGGCAGGTCTAATACCTCAACCTTGAGCCCATTGATGTGCGCTTGTTGAACATGAGCAAGCGCCGACTGACAACCATATTGAAACTTAATCGCATTGGGTGGTGTGGTGATAAGCGCATTGGTCCCTAAGTCCTTAGCTCTCGCTATTACTACCTGATTACCCGCTTGCACAGCTTGAAACAAGGTATCTATCTCACAGCAATCGAGCTTGGCGATATCAGCAGGGATAACCATTTGAAATTGATACCCCAATTTAAGGCTCCAATGAGTTGCTAGTTCAACGGCTGCATTTAAGCCTTTTGCTTGCCTTTCGATTAAGGGAGAAGCACCAAAACTTGATGCAATATCGGCAATTTTAAGGGAATTTGTCACCACAAGGCAGTTGACCTGTGGGTAGTGCTGGGCAAAAAATCGTAATGTCTGACGATAAAGGTCCAAGGCAAGAGCCTCGCGCTGGGAGATATTAAGTACGCCCATAAGTCGCTGCTTAGCTCGGCTCGAAGCCTTCATTGGAATCACAATATTGAGCTTATCTAACATAAGCATGCCCTTTCCAATTGTCGCTTAAGCGCTTGTTCAACAACACAGGTCATCACACTGACCTTTTCGGCTTTATCACGCATCCAGATGTTCTGAACAATAACCTGAATCCCCATGGCTTCAATTTCCGGCGCGTGATGTGCATCGGTTGGATCAATAACTAATACATCGACCAGCTCGCGATAATAAGTCGCTACTCCAACAACATTTGGGCGGTAACCAAGTGATTGCATTAGCTCGACTGCTGGCCCTTTAATCGCTTGATTGCCAATAAGCGGAGAGATGGCCACAATAGGCTTTGAAAGCGCTTGTAATTGACGACGAATACCCCCAACTGACAAGATAGTGCCAATGCTAAGAAGCGGATTACTCGGGGCAATCAATACCAAATCGGCACCGCATAGCGCCTCAAGAGATTCAGGTGTTGCCGACGCCTTCTCGCAATCGAGATAACGAATTTCTTCAACATTTGCTTGGCATCGAAGACGAACAAAATAGTCCTGAAAGCTCAGCCATTGACCATTTGATTTAAGCTTGGTTTGTATTACATCATCAGTGGGCAGCAATATCGGCACATTTACGCCATTTGCAGCGGCAATTTGCTCGGTGATTTTTTGTGCGCGAATACCTTGATGGCGCTGCTCTGTACGAAAGATATGTGTCGCAAAGTCCATGTCTCCTAATTGCATCCATGTATCGACCCCGAGTCGTTTGAGACCATTTAAGACATTTTGCTGATCGCCCGCGAGTCCCCAACCTTGATTGCGATCTATCCGCTCAGCCAAAGTGTAGATAAGGGTGTCGATATCCGGTGAGACCCACAAACCATGAAAAGCTTGGTCATCGCCAATATTGCCAATAATCTTAAGACCATCGGCATAAGTACTTTTAGCTAAACCTTCCGCCGCTTTCGCTCCGCCAACACCGCCCGCAAGTAGCGTGATATTAAGACTTGTCATAATACGGCCTCAAAACGCGCAATCTCTTGAGAGGGCAAAACCAGCTGACTTTTTTTCTTGCACTGCGCTTGTAACGGGTATTCCTCTAACACCTGATAGGAGGTAGAGCGCTGAAAAGCATCTAACCCCGCTTGATGGATAAAGCTCACCATATCTTGTGGTTGAATCTCTTGGCCATGTTCGCCGCCTGCTGCTCGAGATATACTCTCATTCATCAGGGTGCCACCAAGATCATTGGCTCCAGAGCGCAACATTTGTATTGCGACATCAGAGCCCATCTTGACCCAAGAAGCCTGAATATTGTTGATATGACCTTGCAGCATAAGCCTTGCTACTGCATGCATTTTAAAGTGCTCATTGCGTGTCGGGCCTGGCCTTACTTTTCCTGGATTCTCGTTGTAGAGCTTGGTTTTGTAGTGCACAAATCCAAGGGGAACAAACTCGGTAAAACCACCCGTTTCTTTTTGGGTATTGCGCAGTAATTCAAGGTGATTTGCCCAATGGTAAGGCTGGTCGATATGGCCATACATTATGGTTGATGTGGTCTTAATACCTACTTCATGCGCCGCTTTAATAATGGCGACCCAGTCTTGAGTACTGAGCTTGTCTTTAGTTAATTGCTGGCGAATCTCGACATCCAAAATCTCAGCCGCTGTACCTGGCATGGTATCTAAACCACATAGTTTGAGATCATGCAAAAACTCTTTGTAGCCCATTTTGGCACGACGGGCGCCATACCAAATTTCAAACGGGGAAAAGGCATGGATATGCATCTTTGGCAAGCGTGCTTTGATGGCCAAAACAATATTGCGATAAAAATCAGCACCTATCTGCGGATGCAACCCACCTTGAATACATACCTCAGTCGCACCGCGATCCCAAGCTTGCTGCGCGCGTTCTGCTATCTCATCTAAAGAAAGAAGCTCCGCTTCTTTGTGTTTTATTGGCTTAGCAAAGTTGCAAAACTTGCATCCCATGTAACACACATTGGTAAAATTGATATTTCGGGTGATAACAAAACTGCCTCTATCACCACACAAATTTTGACGAACCTGATCGGCCACATCAAGCAATGCCTGTTGATCACGCCCATGTGCATTGAAGAGGCTTATTGCTTGTTTTGCTGATATTTCCTTGCCATCCAATGCCCGTCTGAGAGTATCTCTAATCTCGGGATTCAACCGGCTAAATGGTGTATGAGTAGCTGTAGGCTGATCGCTCCGTGACAACATCATCTTCTCCTTGGCTTTACAACTTAATGGGTATGGCTTTGTATCATGGCAAAGCCATCAACTGACGCCTGTGAGCGGATTCTTGAGTGGACCAAACTATCCGTCAGTGTTTCGATAGGTGACTGATGCCCTGGGTAAACGGTTAAGCGCTCTATTAATTCATAGCCTGTCGATTGGCAGTGCTGTGCCAAACGCTCTATCTGCGGCCAGGCTCGTTCTGGATTGATAAAATCTTTGGTCAGTGGCGAAATTCCGCCCCAGTCATTAATACCTGCGCGCAAATAATCTTGATAGTCCTGCTCTAGGTTAGGCGGTGCCTGCAAGCTGATTGAGGGAGATAGGATCAAACGAGCTGCAGCCAAAGTGCGCAGCATATCGACTTTGGGAGGCTCAGGAGCATCCGCCATTGCCGTTCCGGCTTTGGCACGAAAATTCTGAATAATAACCTCTTGGATATGACCATGTTTGGAATGCAAACGCTCAATTTCACACAAGCTTTCGATTCTGTCTTGCCATGATTCGCCAATCCCAATCAGCAAACCCGTGGTAAAAGGGATAGCAAGTTCACCAGCCGCCTCTAAGGTATCAATACGACGTTGAGGCGTTTTATCTGGGCAGCCATAGTGAGCCCCGCCTTTTTTAGTTAAGGCTGGGCTTAAACTCTCTAACATCATGCCCATGGAGCCAGCGACAGGTTTGAGTGTTTCTAACTCCTGATAAGAAAGTGCTCCAGCATTGATGTGAGGGACAAGCAAACTTTTTTGCAGCACAAGTTCAGACATTGCTTTAAGATAACCAACCGTCGTCTTATGCCCTTGTTCAGCGAGAAGATGTCTAGCCAATTTATGCCGCTTTTCAGGCTGCTCACCTAAACTGAATAACGCTTCCTTGCAGCCCATTCTCTGGCCTTGAAGCGCCGTCGTCAGAACCTGCTCGGGCGTCATCAACTCAGCTTGGCCCGATTCGGGGGTTTTGACAAAAGTGCAATAACGGCAAGTATCACGGCACATATTAGTTAATGGAATAAACACCTTACGTGAGTAGGACACCTTTTTCCCCCAGTGCCTGTCACGCAGATCGCTCGCTTGTTGACAGAGGCCAACTAGCTGCTCAGTCGTGGCATTACCTAACTGTAGCGCTTTACCCTTGCTCAGCATATTTTTCTCCATAGATGAGTCCTTTCACCTAACCCTAAAATGATGACTAGATAAGACCCTAAAAAAGCTGCACCTTTTTCACTCGCGGGTAGAACTAACACTCTTTTTACCAAATGGCAAAAAAAATAGATGGAAGAATTCTTGTTATGTAAGCGCAGTCTAAATAAAGGCACTGTTGATAAAAACCTTTTACTTACAACAATTTAATGACACTTAGATTTATACTTTTTTTGTTGAAAGAGTTAATAAGGCATGGTTTTCTTGGTTAAGCGACTGCTTAGAAAGGGGGATTAGCCCCTTAATACTAAAGGGCTTTATTTATGCGCTAAAACACCATGTAAAACCATATTGGTGAGAAATTTAGCTGCCCGATCAAAATCCGGCTGTTCGAGTTTTTTCTTATCAAGCACCAACTCTATTTGGGTAGCAAAATCAGCATAAGTTTGCGTCATCGCCCATATTGAAATGAACAAATGCTCTGGCTCAATATTCGTCAGCTGACCATGATCCATCCAGCTTTGTACCAAATGGATATTACTATCAAAAAGTGGCTTTAGGTGAGTCCTCAGGTAATCACGCAGCATAGGAGCGCCAGCTATGATTTCCTGAGCAAAGACTTTGGAAGCATCTGGCTTGTCATGTGAAAGCTGTAACTTACCTCGAATGTAAGCCTCTATCAGCTGCTCTGGTGTGGCATGTTTCTGCTCGGCAAATACCATCCTTTCTAACCAAAGATCGACAATATTCTGTAAGACTTTTCTATACAGAACCTCTTTGGATGAAAAATAATACAGCAAATTCTGCTTAGAAATACCGCTTTGCTGGGCAATTCGCTCCATGGTTGCGCCCTTGTAACCAAACTCAGCAAACACGCTTTCTGCTGCTTTTTGTATCTTGGCTTCCAGTGCCAAACGGGTAGACGAAGATTTGGTGTCTTGTCTTTTTGGTGCCGACAACGTAGAAGAGATAATAGCCATAATCACTCACCTTAAGTGTATTTTTGCTGCTCCTCATCAACCAAGATTTTTGAGCGCATCAGCGAATCGAGAAACTCTTGTACTATTCGAGTCGGTTTAGGCGACTTTCGATGAATCGCAGTAAATTGGCAATAATACGAGAAATTTGGATTATTTACTCTAATGATTTTATCTTGCACCACCATAATCGCGGCAAAATGTTCGGGTAAAAATCCAATATATTGTCCAGATCGAATCAGTGTTGCGATCCCTTCTTGATTAGTTGCCGTTGCGCTCTTATCTAAGTTAAGTGCTCGACCAATCTCCATATTTGGGCTACTAAAACTTAATCCCGCATATTTCTGCAACATGACTTCGTCATCACTGACTAATCGTTGAACATCAAACAATGGATGGCCTTTTCCGCAGTACATATACATCTGCTCACCAAATAAAGGCAAGTACTCAAGACTGGCCGAACGGCGATGAGGTGGGATAATTCCAACATGATATTTGCCTTCCAACACCCCTTTCTCAATTTCGTTAACAGGCAAGACATGGATATCGATTGCTACATCTGGCGCTCTCGAAGCATAGTCTGCAATCGCTTTGTCCACCTGACACATGGAATTGGTCACCGTAGTATCAAACATGGCAATAATAAGGTGCCCTTTTAAGCTGTGATGTAAACCGTTTACCTCATGACGAAACTCATCCATAGAAAGCACCAAACGCTGCGCCGATTCATAAATGTGAAGCCCTTCACTGGTGAGAGAGAACCCCGAACGTCCTCGCAGACAAAGTACTAACCCCAAACGTTGTTCTAAGTCTTTTAGATGGCGGCTAATGGTAGAGCGTCCAATGTTAAGCTCCATCTCTGCCGCGCTTAAGCCACCGCTGTCAACCACTGCCATAAACACTCGCAACAAGCGAATATCCATATCGGATAACTGTCCCAATAACGCCTTCATTGTTTCATAAACCCGCATCTTTAGTTCGATTATTTGTGATTTATCAAACCAAATCTCGTGCATAAAGTAAAAGCCAAGTCCATGTTTTTTACAAAGAAAATGGAAAAACAATAAGGGAGAGTCACAGTATATGGACACTCAACAGAGTGAATACGGAATGCAGGCCTACTGGATGCCGTATACCGCAAATAGAAGATTCAAAGCCGACCCACGCATCATCACTGGCGCTCAGGGTGCCTACTACATAGACGATAAAGGACGCAAGATATTTGATGGTCTTTCCGGTTTATGGACATGTGGCGCTGGTCACAATCGAACAGAAATCGCCAATGCCGTAGAGAAGCAACTCCTCGAACTCGACTATGCACCCGCTTTCCAATATGGCCACCCCAAAGCCTTTGAGCTGGCCGAACGTTTGGCAGTTTTAGCACCAGAAGATATCAATAAAGTCTTTTTTGTTAACTCAGGCTCTGAAGCATCGGATACCGCAACAAAAATTGCTCGCGCGTACTGGCGCCAGAGAGGAGAGCCCACTAAAACTCGTATTATCGGCCGTATCAAGGGCTATCATGGCGCAAGTTGGGGAGGCATAAGCTGGGGAGGCATCAATGGCAATCGTAAGATGTGGGGACAAGCAATGGAAGCCGACCACCTTGCCCACACGCTACAGCCTAACATGGCGTTCACCAGAGGTATGGCGCCCACAGGTTCAGAGATGGCTGACGAGTTACTTGAACTTATCACACTGCATGATGCCTCCAACATTGCTGCTGTTATTGTTGAACCTTTTTCTGGCTCGGCTGGCGTTATCGTGCCCCCCGAAGGCTACTTACAGCGCTTGCGAGCAATTTGTGACCAACATGATATTCTGCTTATCTTCGATGAGGTAATCACTGGCTTTGGCCGAACTGGCGACTACTTTGGCGCACAGACTTTTGGCGTCACTCCTGACATGATTTGTATTGCTAAGCAAATCACCAATGGCGCCATTCCTCTCGGAGCCGTGTTGGCTAAACAAGGCATTTATGACACTTTCATGCATGCCGGAGGGGCAGAACATAATATCGAGTTACCTCACGGTTACACATACTCCGGACACCCTGTCGCTTGCGCTTGTGCACTGGCTACCTTAGATATATTGGAAAAAGAGCAGCTTATACCTCAAGTTGCTGAGCTTTCTCCTGTGTTTGAAAAGTCTATCCACAGTCTTAAAGGCACCAAACACATCTTAGATATTCGTAATTTTGGCTTTGCGGCAGGTCTTACCATAGCACCACGTGATGGAGACCCAACCATTCGCCCCGTCGAAATCGCCACCACTTTATGGCAGCAAGGTTTCTATGTCCGCTATGGAGGAGACACCATTCAACTCGGCCTGCCCTTTATCACTCAAGAACATGAAATAGACCGCCTAATCAATGCAATGGGCGACGCCATAGAGCAAACAGCTTAAACCCAATAAGGAAGTAAACATGTTAGAACATATTGGTCACCTGATTAACGGCGAAATCCACTCAGAAGAAACACAAGAGCAAGCTGTATATAACCCAGCAAAGGGCGAGCCATGTGCGCAAGTATGTATGGCATCAGAACAAACCGTCGCTATGGCAATTAGCGCGGCTAAGCAAGCTTATCCTGCTTGGCGAAATACTCCACCAGCGGTTCGAGCTCAAGTTATGTATCGCTTTAAACAACTACTAGAAGAAAATCAAGGTACCATTTGTGAATTGGTCTCACGAGAACATGGCAAGGTACTTAGCGACGCAAAAGGCGAATTGGCTCGTGGTATAGAAAATGTCGAGTTTGCTTGTGGGATCCCAGAGCTACTCAAAGGAGAGCATAGCCGCAATGTTGGACGCGATATTGATGCTTGGAGCGAGCTACAACCTTTAGGTGTAGTTGCCGGAATTACCCCCTTTAACTTTCCAGCCATGGTACCACTTTGGATGTGGCCAAGTGCGGTAATGTGCGGCAACACTTTTGTGCTCAAACCATCTGAGCGCGACCCTTCCTGTGTGCTATACATTGCTCAGCTCGCTGAACAAGCAGGTCTACCCAAAGGGGTACTTAATGTGGTTAACGGGGGTGCTGATGCAGTCAACCAACTGATTGACGATGACACGATACAAGCCATCAGCTTTGTCGGCTCGACCTCAATTGCAGAAACCATTTATCAACGCGCATCAGAGAAAGGGAAACGCTGCCAAGCTCTGGGCGGTGCAAAAAACCACGCAGTCATTATGCCAGATGCTGATCTTGACAATGTAACCAGCGCTTTAATGGGAGCGGCCTACGGCTCTTGCGGTCAGCGATGTATGGCTATCTCAGTTGCAGTTGCTATTGGTGATAAGGTTGCCGATGCTCTTGTAGACAAACTCAAGCATCAAGTAGAAGCGCTTAAAGTTGGTCCTGGCAGTGATGACAGCAACGAGATGGGACCACTTATCACAGCAGCACAAAAGGACAAGGTCACCAACTATGTGACTCAAGCCGTTGAGCAGGGAGCCGAGCTTATTGTTGACGGCAGAAGCCTTGTTGTTCCGGGCTATGAGTCAGGTTTCTTCTTTGGCGGCACGCTGTTTGACAAAATAACACCCGACATGGACATCTATCAACAAGAGGTATTTGGTCCTGTGCTTGTGGTGGTAAGAGTCAACTCTTTAGAAGAAGCTGTCTCACTTATTAACCAACACGAGTATGGCAACGGCACTTGCATATTTACCCGAGATGGGGAAGCAAGCCGTTATTTCTCAGACCAAGTTATGGTTGGTATGGTGGGGATCAATGTACCTCTGCCAGTCCCTGTTTCTTACCATAGTTTTGGCGGCTGGAAGCGCTCCTTGTTTGGTGACTTGCATGCTTATGGTCCGGACTCGGTTCGCTTTTACACTAGACGTAAAGCCATCAGTCAAAGGTGGCCATCAGGAGAAGCGAAGGATGGAACCTTGTTTTCCTTCCCAAGTTTGTAACCTGTAACAATACCAAATTATCAAGCCTAACATTGGCCTGCGGCTGAACCATCCGCAGGCCAATGTCAGATTTAAAGTATCCATTTATTGTCTATTTGAACACTCAGCTCTGTTATTCCAATGAATGACGGCCCAGAGTTAACGGCCTGAGCATGGCCTAAAAACAAGTAAAAAAGGAGTTTGTATGCAAAACTTACGCGTCAATGGCGATCGACTATGGCAAAGCCTTATGGAGATGGCTCAATTTGGATTAACGGAAAAAGGGGGATGTGCTCGCTTAGCCGCAACCGAATTAGATGGTAAAGCCAGAGATTTGTTTGTCGACTGGTGCAAAGCCTGCGGCTGCACTGTCAGTGTCGACAAAATGGGTAATATTTTTGCTCGCCGTGAAGGCAAAAACAATTCACTGCCAGCCGTTGCAACGGGCAGTCACTTAGACACTCAGCCAACCGGTGGTAAATTTGACGGCGTGTTTGGCGTATTGGCAGGAGTTGAAGTGCTGCGCACCTTGCATGACAACAATATTGTTACCGAATCACCAATGGAGTTTACGGTGTGGACCAATGAAGAAGGCTCTCGATTTCAGCCAGCCATGCAAGGCTCTGGGGTCTATGTTGGTCGGTTCGATTTAGAAACAGAGTTAAACAAAACAGATGTCGATGGCATTCGATTAAAAGACGATCTAGAGAAAATCGGCTATTTAGGTAAGGAAGAACCCGGCAGCCGCAATATTGGTGCCTTTTTTGAAACCCATATAGAGCAAGGTCCAATCTTGGAAGACCAAGGCAAAACCATAGGTATTGTACGACTGGGGCAAGGTATTCGCTGGTATAACCTGACAATTAAAGGTCGTGAGTCTCATTCAGGCACCACGCCTATGTATTTGCGTAACGACGCTATGGTAGCGAGTGCCAAAATTATTACAGAGGTTGAGCAAATAGCTCACCGCTACGAAAATGGACTCGGCACAGTCGGCTTTATGCAAGTTTTTCCAAATTCTCGCAATGTGATCCCAGGTGAAATTACCTTTAGTGTCGACTTACGCAACCCCAATGCCGATACACTGGCTGAGATGGATAGCGTATTTACCAAGTACTGCGAATCGGTAGCAAAAGAGCGCGAGATACAAATCGATATTGACCCCTTCTGGTATTTTGCCCCCGTTGAATTTAATGCCTCTGACGATGTTAAATCTGCTGCAGATAAGCTTGGCTATTCGAATATGGATATCTACGCAGGTGCAGGACACGATGCTTGCTATATGGCCGACCTAGTTCCTACTGGCATGATCTTCACGCCATGTGAAAATGGCATTAGTCACAACGAAATCGAAAATACTTCTCCTCAAGAGTGTGAGGCAGGAGCTAACGTTCTTCTCCATACCATGCTCGAAGCGAGCGAACGGATTGCAAAAGAATCTGTTGGCTCAGTTGAATACGACACCGCAGAGTAAGTCTCTGCTCGAAACAAATTCTCAACTGGATGAGAAGTTAATGAAGCAATCAAGCATGAAAAAAATTGGCAACTTCTACGAGCTAGAGGTCGCCAAAGATTTAATCGATAGTAAATACTTTAATCAAGACCTCGCCCCCACCAAAGTCTCGGAGCGTACTTGGAGTAAAGTAAACATTGCCGCATTGTGGGTTGGTATGGCTATTTGTGTTCCGACTTATACACTGGGAAGCATACTCACGGCCTACTTTGGCCTGTCAGTACTTGAAGCCTTGTTTACCATTTTACTTGCTAATATCATTGTATTAATCCCCCTCACTCTCAATGCCTTTGCTGGCACCAAATACGGCATACCTTTTCCTATTCTTCTGCGTTCGTCATTTGGTACTCTGGGCTCTAATGTTCCATGTCTAATCCGAGGCTTAGTCGCTTGTGGCTGGTTTGGTATCCAAACCATGTTCGGTGGTTTAGCCATTCACCTACTTTTATCAGAGCTTTCGACAAGCTGGGCTAACCTTGCAGGTATCGGAGAAGTACTTGGGTTCTTTATCTTTTGGGTTCTCAATATCGGTATAGTGCTCAAAGGTTCTGAGTCTATCAAATGGCTCGAAACCCTGTCAGCACCGCTGCTACTGGCTGTGGGATTCGGTCTGATATTTTGGGCAAGTGATAAAGTCTCTTACACAGAAATCATTATGACCCCAGCTAATCGCCCTGAAGAAGCGGGACTAGCCAGTTACTTCTTTGCAGGACTCACGGCTATGGTCGGCTTTTGGGCAACGCTATCGCTCAATATTCCAGATTTTAGCCGCTACGCAAAATCGCAAAAGGATCAAATTGTCGGGCAAATCATTGGCCTGCCTCTGACCATGTTCTTTTTTGCTGCATTAGGTGTTGTGCTTACTTCTGCATCATACACACTGTTCGGCGAAACCATATCTGATCCCATCACTCTGATCAGTAAAATTGAAAGCCCATTTTGGGTGGTTATTGCCATGGTTTTGATTATCATTGCGACGCTATCGACCAATACGGCAGCCAACGTGGTATCGCCGACCAATGACTTTCAAAATATCGCTCCCAAACAAATCAACCATACTCGCGGAGTCATGCTCACAGGACTGGTTGGTTTGGGACTGATGAGTTGGGAGCTTCTAAAAAAACTCAACTGGATAGAGTCTGATGTCAGCGTCGAAGCTATGTATTCTAATTGGCTACTTGGATATTCTAGCCTTCTAGGACCAATAGCAGGGATCATGATTGTCGACTATTTTCTGATCAAGAAACAACACTTAGATATTCCCGCACTCTACTCTGATCAAGAACGAAGCCCATCGATCAACTATGCAGGCTTCATTGCCTTCTTCATCCCAGTAACCCTAACCATTATTGCCCTAACTTTTGAAGTCTTAATTTGGTTTTACAACTACGGATGGTTTACCGGCGCCTTTTCTGGGGCAATGTTGTACTACCTAATCGCCTCAACCAGTACACATCCAGCAATCAATGCTCAACCGGAAAAAGCCTGAACAAGAACGGCCATTAGTGCTTAGCGCTAGTGGCCATATTAAACAAGGAGTTATGATGAATCTTTTAATCAAAGGGGGCGATATCGTCACCCATGAACAAACCTACTCAGCCGATATACTGTGCGTGGATGGTAAAATAAGTCAGATCGGTCAAAATCTTGAAATTCCTGAAGACACTGAAACAGTTGATGCCCATGGCAAACTGGTCATGCCTGGCGGTATCGACCCACACACTCACATGCAATTACCTTTTATGGGCACTGTGGCTTCCGACGACTTTGCCTCTGGAACAGCAGCTGCCCTTGCTGGCGGTACAACAACCATTATTGATTTTGTTATTCCCTCTCCTAAACAGTCATTAATCGAAGCCTATCACCAATGGCAAGATTGGGCGTCTCTGTCTCAATGTAACTACAGCTTTCACGTTGCAATTACATGGTGGGATGAATTGGTAAAAAATGAAATGAAAACCTTGGTTGCAGACCATGGTGTGAATAGTTTTAAGCATTTTATGGCCTACAAAAATGCCATCATGGCTACAGACGATATTTTGGTATCGAGTTTTAGTACCTGCCTTGAATTAGGAGCAATACCGACTGTACACGCAGAAAATGGTGAGCTGGTTCATCATCTGCAACAAAAGCTGTTAGAAAAAGGGATCACGGGGCCAGAAGGACACCCACTCTCTCGACCACCAGCGGTTGAAGGTGAAGCTGCTAACCGTGCCATCAACATCGCAGGCACTTTAGGAGCACCTATTTACCTGGTGCATGTTTCAACGGAAGAAGCCGTCGATGCGATAAAATACGCCAAAGACAATGGACAAATCGTATTTGGTGAGTGCCTAGCTGGCCACTTGGTTATTGATGATAGCGTTTATCAGAGTTCTGATTGGAACTACTCTGCCGCGCACGTTATGAGCCCCCCTTTCCGGCCTAAAAAGCATCAAGATGCTTTGTGGAAAGGATTGCAAAGTGATGCTATTCAGACCACAGCCACTGATCATTGCGCTTTCTGTGCCTCGCAAAAAGCCATGGGCAAAGACAATTTCACCATGATCCCAAATGGTACATCAGGAGTGGAAGAACGCATGATGGTGATGTGGGATAAAGGCGTTAATCAAGGCAAAATCACACCTAATGAGTTCGTTGCGATGACATCCACTAATGCTGCCAAAATCTTTAATTTATACCCTCGTAAAGGCGTGATTGCTGTTGGTTCAGATGCCGATATCGTTATATGGGATACCAAGCAAGAGAAAACCTTCACGGTTAGCGATCAGATGTCTAAGATCGACTTCAATATCTTTGAAGGTATGCAGGTTCAAGGTAAACCCGTCACTACCATCTGCAATGGTAAGGTTGCTTGGGATAAAGGAGAGCTGAAATCAGCACCAGGCGATGGTCAATACATTACCCGCCCTCCGTATGCGAGCTTCTATCAAAGTCAACTCAAGCGCAATCAGCTTGAAGAACCAGAAGCCGTGAGTCGCTAAGTACTACTGTTAATAAAGTGAGTGATGGTAGGTACTGAAAACAATAACGCCAGCGATGTCGCTGGCGTTTTACTTTTATCAATGCTCTAAACAATAAATTTATTTAAGATAGAATCTTGCTCACGCACATTTTCGGTTTGAACTTGCATTGCAACATTAGCGTCTTCTGCAGCATCGGCAACTTGAGTGGACAGGTCTTTAATCTTCACTGTGTTCGCATTGATTTCCTCTGCCACTAAGCTTTGCTCCTCTGCTGCTGAAGCAATCTGCATATTCATATCCGTGATACTCTGAATTGACTCGCGAATGCGCTGTAGAGACTCATCAGCAGCTTTTGCTTTTTCCACCGCATCAACAGCCGTAGTTTTACTCTCACGCATCGCTGCAGATACTGAACTCGCACCAGATTGTAGCTGTTCAATCATACTGCGAATTTCAGTTGTAGATTCCTGAGTGCGCTGGGCCAAAGTTCTCACCTCATCAGCAACCACCGCAAAACCTCGGCCAGACTCACCAGCCCTTGCGGCTTCAATTGCAGCATTCAGTGCAAGTAAGTTGGTTTGGTCGGCAATATCGTTAATCACTTTCAAAATGGTTTCGATGTTTGCCGTCGCCGACTCAAGACCTTGCACTTCTTCTACTGCCTGATCAATTCGCTCTGATAGCGTATCTATTGATGCAGTGGTATCACTCACCACGGAAGAGCCCATTTGCGTCGCCTCATCAGCTTCTTTCGCGGCTCCCGCAGCGCCTTGAGCGTTGTTGGCAACTTCCGTCGCTGTCACGGCCATTTCGTTCATCGCTGTTGCTAACTGCTCTAGCTCTTGAAGCTGACTGCGCATCGCTTCAGCAGACTCTTCCGAGCCCTGAACTGTCATTTCTGTACCGCGTAAGATTTCAGCACCGATGGCTTTCGATTGCTGGATCTGTTTTTGCAGTGTCTCAGTAAAGGTGTTAAAGCCTTCAGCAAGTTCAGCGAACTCTTTATCCGTATTAGTATCTAACCGCTTTGTTAAATCGCCCTGACCTGAAGCCACATCTTTAATGGCTTCGTTAAGGGTCCCAAGTGGGCGCATTAGTACTTTAATTAAGAAGCTGAGCACAAGTACACTGAGAACAACACTAATCAGGGTGTATATCACAGAACTATTGCGCATATCAGCAACGGCAGCAAAGGCGATATCCTCATCGACTATCGCACCTATGTACCAGTTCTCACTAGGAACTGGTGTGAGATGTACCATGTAAGTATGGCCATCTTTTTCAAAACGTTGCTCACCTTCTTTGAGTGTGATATCCGGATAGTACGTCGATAAATTCTTACCGTTATTCTCTGCGTTAGGGTGGGCTATCGTAGTGCCATCGGATGACACAATAAACAAATAGCCAGCATCAAGAAGATTGGCGCTATTGACCAAGTCAGCCAAACCAGTTAATTCCAAGTCATAGAACATAGCAGCGGTAAATTGGCCGCTATCTTTCACTGGAGTACCGATTGATATGATGACCTTTTTTGAGGATACATCGACATAAGGTGCTGTAACGACTAACTTGTCCTGTGCTTTCGCCGCCTTATACCATGGGCGAACTCTTGGGTCATAGTCAGGACCAGCTTCCCAACCGTCGTCGTTTTCAACTACAAAACCATCAGCTTCATAGGCATAACCAACCGCTAAAAAAGTCCCCTTAAGGTTGGGCTTTTCAAGTACATCCTTAACACGCGTTTTGTTTTGCGGGTCTAATTCGAGTACTTCGGTTGTCGACATTGCGAGCGACTTCTTACTCGCCATTTCAGATACGACAGTGTTTTTTACCCCTTTCACCATCTCCGTCAGACTCGTATCCACCAAGTCTTCCACTTCTTTTTTTACGGTGCTAAGCTGCTGCATAGACAGTAACACAACGGTGATCAACAACAGCACTGAAGATGCCGCAACGATCTTTTGACTGAATCTCATAGTGTCCCTCAAAGAGTAATTCGTTTGTAGTTGTTATCTTGTCATTTGTTATTATCGTCCTAACCAACACAGACTTAAGAAATTTCCTACAAAACTAATGTTTTGTAAAACACTCTTTTAGAAAGTATATACCTTCTACGCAATAAAAAAGCTCAAATGCATATGCATTCGAGCTTTTTCTTGTAAACGTATGAAAAATATCATTAACCTGGATGGCTATAAGCATCTTCTTCATCGTGACTGGGCAGTGCATTCCATACTGCTTTGACCAAAGTAGCCAAAGGAATGGCAAAAAACACCCCCCAGAACCCCCATAAACCGCCAAAGACTAATACAGCAACAATGATCGCCACTGGATGTAAATTTACGGCCTCTGAAAAGAGAATGGGGACCAACACGTTACCATCAAGCGCCTGTATGATGCCATATGCCAAAAGTAACCAGTAAAACTCTGAAGTAAAGCCCCATTGAAACAAGCCAACGATTGCAACTGGAACCGTCACAGCAGCCGCTCCTATATACGGAATCAGTACCGAGAGACCAACAGCCACAGCAAGCAATACAGAATAGCGCAGATCCAAAAGAGCGAACGTCACGTAACTTACGCTACCGACAATAAGGATCTCCATGACTTTCCCACGAATATAGTTTGAGATTTGCTCATTCATTTCATGCCATACTTTAGTCGCTAGCTTACGATTTCTCGGCAGAACCCCGCTTGCAAGAGAAATCATCTCCTGCTTGTCTTTAAGCAGAAAAAAGACCAGTAAAGGTACCAAAATCAGATAGACAGCCAAAGTAGCAATACTTACCAAGGATGCAAGAGACCCTTTTACCACTGTCTCTCCCATTACAATAATTTGATTTTTCGCGTTAGTTACGACCGATTCGACAATTTGAAAATTGTCTAATTCCGGGTATCGCTGCGGCAGCTCAGCAATCGCTTTCTGCACACCCTGATACATGGTTGGGATATCGTTAATCAAATTTCCGACCTGTTTCCAAATCGTCGGAACAAGCCCAAATACAGCGATTAGCATTAGGCTGGTAAAACCCACAATCACCAATATAACAGCGAGGTTTCTTGGAATATGAAAGCGAGAAAGCTGCGTCACTGGCCACTCTAATAAATAGGCCAAAACAATCGCAACCAAAAGCGGCGCAATTAAATCACCAAAAAAGTAAATCGTGACAAAGCCAACCAATAGGATCGCGACCAAGCTTACTGCATGTGGATCGGAAAAGCGTCGTTTATACCAGCGACTCACCATTTCAAACATTCGGTAGGGTTCCTTTAATTAGCTTTACACGATAATAACCATCAGACTCATCACAGAACACATGAAAAGATTGCTTAAGCAAAAAGCGTTTTATATCAAAGAAAGACTGCTGGTCTGCCACGTATATAATCGCCTCTTGGCCCATGGCTATATCTTTGACCCGACGTTTCACTAGCAATAAAGCCATTGGACAACGTTCATCACGTAAGTCCAACACATTCTGTTCCATTATTTAGCCTGATGTGTAACATTGAGTCGAATATTGTATAGTGTTTTTTTTTCAACGTCAGGGCAAATTCACTCAACAATGCAAGTTTCACATTATACTGACTGTCAACATAAGAATTACCCTAAAATTCATTATCTGAAGGTCGACAGTGTGCATAAGCAAGTGAAACCTTATCACAAAAAGAGAGTCGAACTCGATATCCCATACTCAACCCTGTTATTATAGATAGTAGGCTCAGAAAAACGCCCTACGATTATGGAGTACATTCATTAATATATGTTTAAACGTACACGCTCACTCGTCTGCTTATGTGTAGCGGCCTCTCTAGGCATGCAACTCCCTATCTACGCAAATAATATTGATTTACCTGATATAGGTACTACTGCTAGCAGTACACTAACCATAGATCAGGAACTTCAATATGGTGATGCCTATATGCGTATGCTGCGCAGTAGCCATCCGATCATCAGCGATCCTGTTATCAATGAGTACATTGACAGCCTTGGTCATCAACTGGTTGCCAATGCTAATGACGTCAAAACGCCCTTCACTTTTTTTATGATTCGCGATCGCAATATCAATGCGTTTGCCTTTTTCGGCGGCTATGTCGCTTTACATAGCGGGTTATTTCTTCATGCAAAGACAGAAAGTGAACTAGCATCCGTCATGGCCCATGAGATTTCGCACGTCACTCAGCGCCATCTAGCGAGAAGTATGGAAGATCAAGCGCGACGCTCTCCTGCAACTTTAGCAGCCTTAGCGGGTTCATTATTACTCGCAATAGCAGCACCGGAGGCTGGTATTGCAGCGATAACGGCAACTACTGCTGGTAATATTCAAGGTCAAATAAACTATACAAGAAGTAATGAAAAAGAAGCGGATCGGTTTGGTATAGAGACACTCGCTAAGGCAGGCTTTGATGTGAATGCGATGCCAAGATTCTTTTCTCGACTTGCTGATGAATACCGCTACGCGAGTACTCCACCGCCAATGCTGCTAACTCACCCTCTTCCAGAAGATAGGATTACCGATAGCCGAGCTAGAGCTCGTAGCTACCCTGAGAAAAAAGTCGTTCCTTCTATTGATTACAATCTAGCTCGAGCAAGAATTGTTGCAAGATATGCAGATATCAACTCAGAGTCTGTACTAGATTGGTTTGCTAGGACAGAAAAAAAAGCACCGAGCGATATCAAGCCTTCTTTTCAGTATGGCCGTGCGCTCGTTTATTTGGATAACAATCAGCTCGATAAAGCGGCAGAGCTTCTGCAAGCATTACTCAAGCAACAACCAGATAATAACTTCTACTTAGATGCCATGACAGATCTTTATCTAGCCAAGGGGCAAGCACCTAAAGCTGAAGTCATGTTAAGAAATGCTTTGAAGTCAAAACCAAGCAATTCTGTGCTAACAATCAATTATGCCAATGTCTTGATGAAACAGGACAAAAACGAAGACGCTGTGCGTATTCTCCAGCGCTACACTCACGATAACCCTGATGATATCAATGGATGGCACCTTCTTTCTGAAGCAAACATTCATCTTGGGCGTAGAGACGAAGATCTCGCTTCAAGAGCAGAAATACTCGCTCTCAAAGCGAACTGGAACAAAGCCATCCAGTACTATACTCAAGCGGGACAAATTGCCGAGTTAGGCAGCCTAAAGCAAGCTCGATATGACGCTAGAATAGATCAATTGATCGCCGCGCGAGACCGATTTATGGCGCTGCAGTAAATAACTCTTAAACCACAAAGCATGTCGAAAGGTTCTGTTTTAGATATACTTTTGATTTATCATATTTTAAAAGAGTCGATAAGCTTTAAGCTCGTTGACTCATGCACTGTTCGGAGATTCACATTATGTCAGTCGTGATTTATCATAATCCTCGTTGCTCTAAAAGCCGCCAAACACTCGCGCTGTTAGAAGAAAAAAATATCCAGCCTGAAATTATTAAATACTTAGAAACACCACCAACTGTGGCGGAACTGAAGACTTTGTACTCTCAGCTATGCTTGAAAGAAGTCCGTGATATGATGCGCACCAAAGAAGACATATACAAAGAGCTTAGCCTTGCCAGTGCATCCGATCAAAAGCTGTTTGAAGCTATGTCTAACAATCCCAAACTGATTGAACGCCCTATTGTCGTCAAAGGTGGTCGAGCGAAACATGGTCGTCCACCTGAACAGGTACTTGAGATTTTATAATATGACATGTCAGCTTCTGGTCCTTTATCACAGCCGTCACGGCTCTACTCGTAACTTAGCAAGGCAAATTGCCCGTGGTATCGAATCCACTCCTAATTGTGAAGCTTGGATCCGAACAGTCGATGATATTGAGTCAGAAGGTGACGCTCAAGATCCGATAATCACGTTAGACGAACTCAAGTCATGTGATGGATTAGCGATGGGCAGCCCAGTTTGGTTCGGCAATATGTCCGCCTCTTTGAAACACTTTTGGGACCAAACCTCTAGCTTATGGGTATCAGGCGATTTAATCGATAAGCCTGCTTGTGTGTTTAGCTCTTCTTCTAGTTTACATGGAGGACAGGAAACGACATTGCAAACCATGATGTTGCCGCTTCTTCACCATGGCATGCTTATTATGGGCATACCGTACTCAGAACCAAAACTACATACCACTCAATCTGGCGGAACTCCCTATGGAGCGACGACCGTTAGCCATGGCAACAATAGTCTCACAAAAGAAGAAATTGAGCTTGCGCAGAATCTGGGGAAACGCCTTGCTGCAACAGCACTAACACTGAGAGGAAGTTAGAATGCAGGAAATGCAATTACGCACCAAACTCGTCCGCATTCTAGCTTTGTGTGGAAACTTAGGATTACTTACTTGGGTTTTTACATGGCAATTTTACTTATCTCCTCACCCTCATATTAACCATATCGCACTGGCCATAGCATGGAGTGTCCCACTAATTTTACCCTTACCGGGAATATTAATGGGCAAGCCATATACCCATGCATGGGCAAACTTCTTCCTTATGCTATATTTTCTGCATGCCTTCACCATCTTATATATTGACGACGGAGAGCGTTGGCTTGCTACTATAGAGCTCGCACTAACAAGCCTTGCTTTTGTCAGTAATATTTTATTTGCACGATTTCGTGGGCAAGAGCTAGGGCTAAAATTGAAACGGCTATCAAAAGTCGAAAAAGAAGAAAAACAAAGGTTTGAATAATCCCTCTCCGAATTAAAATGGTTTATGGCTGAAAATAAAAAGGTCTGGCAAAAGCCAGACCTTTTTAGTATTCAATCACAGTTTCATCAGACTCTATCGGGGGACCCACTTCTTGTGGCTCTTCAGTCGCTGCAACAATAGGTGTACCTTTCCATTCAAACATAAGAACTTGCTCAGAAGGAATAAGGTCAACACTATTCTCATCCCAAGAATTCAAGTCAGGATCCAATACAGTCTCTGAAAACTCACTTTCGCTCTCTTTAATATTAGAGGGAATGGAATCAAATGCATTATTAAGCGGAATAACCTTGTCGATACGCCCTAGCTCTTGTTCAAACTGAGCTTGAGATGCTAATAAATGCACGTTAAAAGTCACCTGATCACTTTGAATTTTTAGGATATCCAAGGAGGCAACTGAGCTTAATTTCTTGAGGCTCTTCTCTAAGCTGAAGAAATCAACCGCGTTTTTTAGAGTAGTAAAACGAACTTTAACCGTTTCCGATGACTCACTAGCTACAACAACCGAGCTCTTATTAGCATAGTAGTCGCTAATTTGGTTAATCATTTTTGAGGCGCCCTCTTCTCCAGAGTTAGACCCTGACAGGGGGGATTGACGCGTTACACCAATAGTTGCTGGTTTTTGATCATACAAGGTCCAACGAAGTGAAGTGCCATCTGATCTCACCAGTAAAACTGCATCAACAGGATAGCGCTGACTCGCTTGGCTAAGCGGACGGGTAAATCCCCCCCAAAGATCCGAAGCAGCAACGCCAGTAATATCATCAAAATCACCGACAGGTACAGTGAGCGGTAAACCTCGCTTGACCGCTTCAGCTCTCATTTGAGTCAGCACCATAGACTCAGCATGTTCCCAAGTGATACTTCTATCGTACTGCACCTCTTCAACCAACCAAACTAAAACATTAGACCGAGCGGCTGGCCACACTGGCACCTGAGCTTGACTCAGAAGAGAGCGAATATGAGGCCCGCTAAATCCCATTCTTAACGTTTGCTGGCCTTCGAGTTGACCATGACTGATTTGCGATAAGTACTGAGAGTTTTGCTTTAAAGCTTTCTGAATAACAGGATTAGACGTAGCATCTAAATCACCCGATGCCCGAACAATAATCTCTTTCATTCCACTCACTCGGGCCTTTGCATCAGCATTATCAACCCCTGAGTCGAGTACAATCTCAGTCTGATATAAATCTACGTTGGTTAGAGCAAGCACGGGAAAGCATGCAAATACCAAAACCAAAGAAGCTAAACGGCGCATAGCAATCCTAACATCATTTAATCATTTCCAGCTTACGATGATAAGCAACTATCCCTCGCTGAGCAACTAAAGCGCATTTTTATCTTCACATACACTGTGGTCTACTTGGCAAGTTTACTCCGTCATATTGACTTTTATTTGATCCTACACAGATTGCAATCGTTTGCTGAGGTGATAAGATCTGGCGCGTTTTGTGGCTAGCATATCGCCGCCACATTGGTCTGAGTTAATAAAGGAAATTGTAAGATGAAAAATGCCATCCAAGGAGCACAAATGCTCTTTGTTGCATTCGGTGCATTGGTATTAGTACCATTATTAACAGGTCTAGATCCGAGTGTTGCTCTTTTTGGCGCAGGCCTAGGTACTCTGCTTTTTCAGTTTGTTACTCGCCAAGCCGTACCTATTTTTCTCGCATCTTCCTTTGCTTTCATTGCCCCTATTTTGTATGGAGTTCAAACTTGGGGTATACCAGCGACTATGGGGGGACTCATGGCTGCGGGCCTCGTTTATGTGGTGTTAGGCGCTTTTATTAAAGTCAGAGGTGTTGGATTTATTCATAAACTTCTTCCTCCGGTTGTTGTTGGACCTGTCATTATGGTTATTGGTTTAGGCTTAGCACCAGTGGCTGTATATATGGCGCTTGGAAAAGGAGGCGATGGAGCACAACTGATAGATGCGAACACCTCTTTGGTTATTTCCTGCGTATCACTTGTCACGACTATTGCTATCAGTGTGTACGCGAAAGGCTTTGTTAAATTAATGCCCATTCTAGGTGGCATACTGGCAGGCTATCTCACAAGCCTTGCGTACGGCATCGTTGATTTTAGCCCAGTAACACAGGCTGCTTGGTTGTCTCTACCCAAATTCACAGCGCCTGAATTTAATATTAATGCCATATTGTTCATGATTCCCGTTGCTATCGCTCCAGCCGTTGAACACGTTGGTGATATGCTTGCGATATCTAATGTGACTGGTAAAGATTATCTGAAAAAACCGGGCCTACATCGCACGATAGCTGGTGATGGTATTGCAACAATGGCGGCTTCCATGGTCGGTGCTCCGCCAAACACAACCTACTCTGAAGTCACAGGCGCCGTATTACTTACCAAAGCATTTAATCCGGTCATTATGACTTGGGCGGCGGTCACTGCCATTATTCTTGCTCTAGTAGGAAAACTTGGTGCTGTATTACAAACCATCCCTATGCCAGTTATGGGCGGGATTATGATTCTCTTATTTGGCTCAATTGCGACGGTAGGCCTAAATACTTTAATCAAAAATAAGGTCGACTTACATCAATCTCGTAATTTAGTGATTGTTGCTGTCACTCTTGTTTTTGGTATTGGTGGCATGGCTTTTGGAATTGGAGAGTTTAGCTTACAAGGCGTCAGTCTATGCGGGATTGTGGCTATATTGCTTAACTTAATCCTACCGAAAACTTTGGGCGAAAATCAGATTGTTGATAACGCGCAAATTGAAGATGAAATAAACTAAGCAACCCAAGCTTTGCACGGGTTAGTTTTATGGTCGTCAGCCAAAGGCTAACCCATTATCTTTCCTCTGCGTAGATAAGATCAGCGCAGTACTAGTCATCTATATTCAAACAGAGCTCAGCAAACTGACCTCTCGTCAATAAGGCTAAATCTTGTGGTGCAAGTTCGATTTCTACCCCACGCCTGCCAGCACTAACACAGATAGTTGCTTTGCTCTGGGCACTTTGATGAATATAAGTAGGTAGGGCCTTTTTTTGTCCTAAAGGGCTTATTCCTCCAACAACATACCCTGTGATTTTTTGAGCAATTTCAGGATTCGCCATCTCTACTTTTTTCGCTTTCGCCGCCTTGGCAGCCAATTTTAGATTAAGTTTATGGTCGACAGGAATCACCGCGACAGCCAAGTTTTTTGAGTCACCATTAAGACTAAATAATAGAGTTTTAAACACATCACTTGGGTCTTGCCCCAAAGCTTTGACAACCTCTAATCCATAACTTTCTGCACGAGGGTCATGTTGATATTCATGAATGGTATGCGGGATTTCTTTCTTCTTAGCAAGGTTAATGGCGGGAGTCATAGAGGTTCCATTATGAAAAATAAAAGACGCTGAATCCTAAACCCAGCGCCTCAATTATCTTAGGTGGTCCAATTATTTATACACAACTTCATTCGACACGAACTTGTTTACATCAATTGGGCTGTTCTCTTTCAGGTATTCTTTCAATATTTCAGCATCAACAAAGCCAGTGTTCACGTAGCCAGGATGATCACTGATCTTAGGATAACCGTCGCCACCAGCTGCATTGTAACTTGGCACTGTAAAGCGGTATGTTTTATCTAGTCTAAGCTGCTTGCCCCCAATGAAAACATTGGAGACTTTATCATTAGATACTGTCATCGAAATGCCTGCAAACTGAGCATAAGCGCCGGAGTCTTCTGGCATGGTTGCAACCGCATTCAAATAATCCAGCACTTCTTTACCTGTCATATCTGTATAGGTCAAGATGTTACCAAATGGTTGAACTTTAAGTACATCTTTATAAGTGATATCTCCACCTTCGATGGAGTCACGTACACCACCAGAGTTCATAATACCAAAATCAGCTTGCGCTCGTTCCATATGAGCGGTTGCAATTAAGCGGCCAAGGTTAGTCTGCTGAAAACGAACCACATCTCGATCGCCTTCTAATTTGCCATTAGACTCAGCAATTTTTACCTCTAATTGTGCTTTACCTTTTTCTTTATATGGACGAAGGAAATCGAGCATTTCTTTATTTTCTGGGATCTCATTTTGAATAAAGACGCGCTGCTTTTTGCCATCAATTTTTACTTTTTTCTTCAAGTTCACTGGGATCAAGTTGTAACTCACCATCTCCAGCTCTCCATTACGAAATTCGTAATCGGCACGACCAACATACTTACCCCATTCATGGGCTTGCACAATGTAGGTACCGTTTTGCAAGTCGGGTTTACATTCATCGCCAGGTTTAAAGCGCTTCTTAACAATATTCGGGCCTTCCATACAAACAGGCTCTTGAGAATGTCCGCCAACAATCATGTCCAAGTCGCCTTCGTCAAGGTAGCGTGCTAATGCCACATCACCAGGCGCATTAATACCACGATTGCCATTTTCATAGTGGCCCATATGGGTCACAGCAAAAATCAGATCAGGATGTTCAGTTTTTTTGATTTCAGCAATCAGTTTCTTTGCTTCTTCTTTAGGGTCTCTAAAATCGATACCAATGATAAATTCAGGGTTACCAATTTTGGCTGTATCTTCGGTTGTCAGGCCAATAATGGCAATTTTTATCCCTTGCTTTTCAAACATCTGGTATGCTTGAAACATGCGTTTGCCGGTTTCTTTATCATAAATATTGGCAGATAGCATTGGGAAATTGGCCCATTCTATCTGCTTAAAAAGCACATCCAGTGAGTTATCAAATTCGTGATTTCCAAGTGCCATGGCATCGTAGCCGATTTTACTCATACCTTTAAAATCGGGTTCGGCATCTTGAAGGTCAGATTCTGGAACTCCTGTATTAATGTCACCACCAGAAAGCAGAAGAACACTGCCTCCCTCGCTTTCTATCTCTGCGCGCAGTTCGTCAATTAATGTTTTACGCGCTGCCATGCCGTACTCACCATATTTATTCTGCCAGAAACGGCCATGGTGATCGTTAGTGTGAAGAACGGTCAGCTTATAAGTTTTATCCGCCTCCCACTCTGGCTTAGGTGTCGTTGCACAACTAGCAAGAGTGGCAAGAATAGCGGCACTTAATGCGGTTTTAAAAATCAAACGTTGCTTCATTAAAATCCCTTTGAACATATAAAATTTGCCAATAACTAACAGGGGTAAGAGTAGCCATAGTTATCCAGTAATAGACCTGTAACCTAAAACGTTGAGGTAGTCTAAATTATGCCTATTAAGCGCACACACCAATTTCATACTTATGCAACAAAGATCACCATTATCAGTAAATCACTATGTCATAACGTGAGATAACGCTAGATTTTACAAACAAATTCATAGAGCAAACGTTTGCATTATTGTAAATATCAATAAATGGGGATTATATATTAAGTGGAATTAATTATAATAATATGAGTGTTGGAAGGCGTAATATGTAAGTGGTAATCCAAAAATTAGCCTACAAATGAAAAAGGGCTAACGAAAACGCTAGCCCTAACATTAACCTAATTGATTTAAAAATTAGTTAATCTCAATATGCTCGAAGCCTTTTATCAAGTCATCCAAAGCCTTCATTTGAGCTACAAATGGCTCTACTTTATCGAGCGGTAAGGCTGAAGGGCCATCACACTTCGCTTTGTCCGGATTAGGGTGCGATTCAATAAATAGACCTGCAATACCTGTTGCCAAACCAGCCTTCGCCAATTCAACCGTCTGCTCTCTTCTACCACCAGATGCAGAACCTGAAGGATCTCTCATTTGCAGTGCATGCGTCACATCAAAAATAATCGGGCTACCGTTTGATGCTTTCTTCATCACTCCAAAGCCAAGCATGTCAACAACTAGATTGTCGTAACCATGGCAAGAACCTCGCTCGCAAAGAATCACCTGCTTATTGCCACACTCTGCAAACTTTTCAACTAGATTACCCACTTGACTTGGGCTCATAAACTGCGGTTTCTTAACATTAATAACAGCACCCGTTTTAGCCATTGCTTCGACTAAATCGGTCTGGCGTGCCAAAAAGGCTGGCAGTTGAATCACATCAACCACATCGGCTACTGGATGAGCTTGCTCTGCTGTGTGCACATCGGTAATGATTTTAACGCCAAAAGTATCCTTAATCTCTTGAAAGATTTTCATTCCTTCTTCTAGCCCAGGGCCACGATAAGAGTGCACTGAGCTGCGATTTGCTTTATCAAAAGAAGCTTTGAATACATAAGGAATTCCCAGCTTTTCTGTCACTTTTACGTAATGCTCACAAATCTGCATCGCCAGATCCCTAGACTCAAGAACATTCATACCTGCGAATAGGGTAAACGGCTTATCATTGGCAACTGGGATATCACCAATTTGAACGATTTTTTGATCCATTTTGTAGTCTCTATTTCTGCTGTTTACTACCATGCTTAATGCACAGTAACCTGAGTCAAGCTCATCTCATTAACTTGATTTTTGAGTAACTCAGCGGCGGGGTCATCAGGACACTGATCGATAAAGTATTGGTAATCACTCAGCGCGACTTGATGGCAATCTAATTGCTGATAGATAAATCCTCTATCACGGATTTCATAGGGGTCATCAGGCACAAAACTCAGTGCAAGATCGGTACATTTTAATGCTAAAGTGTATCTCTCCTCACGTAGCAAAGTGCTCTTTAGCAATGCTAACCATCGACCAATCACAGTTGGGTTGTCAACGGATTTAAGATGCGAGGGTTTAAGCTTAGCTAACGGACCGCTGTGGCCAATTAACCAAGCTCTCAATACCTGCTTGGAAACATATTCACCATTAAAAGGATTGATGAACTTTGGCGCCTCACCAAACCACTCTAACTTAATTAAGAATTGGCTTGGGAAAGTCACACCTGATACAGGTAAACCAAGTTTACGACCCAAGTATAGTAGTATCGAACCCAAGCTGACCGGAATACCTTTCCTGCTCTCTAAGACTTTATCGACGAACGCATTCGATGATTCATAATAAGCCTCCTGATCACCTGAAAATCCCCATTGATGGTAAAAAAGACGCAATAAGGCATCAAATCGTTGTTGTTCATCGACTTCATGGCTAAGGGCAAGTTCGGCCTCTTTGAGCAAACGGTGAAGCTCGTTTCTTGCCCATATGTCATTGGTTTTTGGGTTGATGGCTTTATTTAAAATCAGTGCGCCCTCAGCCAGTTCAATCGCGTCAAAATCTTCGTCAAATAGCTCTACCATGGATATTCTTACACTCTCTCAACCCAGCAACATTGGCATTTTAGTAACGGCTAATTTGCCTGCCATTGCGATCCAGCCCAAAGCACCAAAGAAAGCAAATGTACGCAACATCTTGTTTTTACCTAATTTAAGAGCAAAAACACCAAGAGCTATATACGCAAGAACACAAGTGATTTTCTCAGTTAGCCAAGGCGCTGCAGGGGTAAATGGAATAAAATTGGTGATAAATATAAGCCCAATACCCGAAAGCAATAGACATGTATCATTAATATGAGGGAAGACTTTGAGAAACTTCTTTTCCAGCAGGCCGGAGTTTGCCATCATCAGCCCATAACGCAGTGATAGCAAAGTGACGCTAATGACCACTGTCAATAAATGAAAATGCTTTAAACCTTCATACATAATTATTTCTCTTTCTGGCATAGAGAAAATTGACCCACAGTGACTCGGTCATTTTCCCCATAATCTTTGTAAGTGGTAATGCTCTGATAACCCAAAGCACTTAAAATATCTCTCACCGATTTTCCTTGGTCGTACCCGTGTTCAAACATCAGCCACGCGCCAGGCAACAAAAAGCCCATTGCTTGCTTAGAAATATGTTTGATATCTGCAAGGCCGTTGTCCTGAGCAACTAACGCACTCAAAGGCTCAAACCTTACATCACCTTGCGTAAGATGAGGATCGTTCTTTTCGATATAAGGAGGGTTTGACACAATCAGAGCAAACTGTGTGCCCGCCTCCAAAGGGGTAAACCAATTACCACAGAGAAAGTTCGCATTTTCAATGCCAAGCTTTAATGCATTTGATTCTGCTAGCTGTCTTGCTTCCTCTTTGACATCAATACCCCAAACTTGACGATGGGGTAGCTCAGAAGCCATCGCCAAAGCGATGGCTCCTGTACCTGTACCTAAATCTAGAATATCGCCCTGTAATTGAGGCGTTTTTTCCAGTGCAATTTCTACCAAGCGTTCTGTATCTGCGCGAGGAATAAGCGTGCTTGGAGCGACTTGCAAAGGCAAAGACCAAAACTCTCGTTGACCTAAAATGTAGGCCACAGGTTCACCTTTGATACGACGCTGCAAAACTTTCTCAAACGCCAGTGTGTCCTGGATAGACAATAGCTTGTCAGGCCAAGTCAACAAAAAAGACCTCGGTTTATCTAGTACATGGCAGAGCAATACTGATGCATCAAGAGAAGGCGATTCACTGCCGCTCACTGTTAACCTTTCAGTCGCAGACTTTAGCGTATCCTCAACGCTAGATGATTGCTTCATTAATTATTCTCTGCCAAGGCAGCAAGCTGATCCGCTTGGTGCTCTTGAATAACAGGATCAATCAAGCTAACAAGATCACCTTCCATTACCTCACTCAAACGATAAAGCGTTAGGTTGATACGATGATCTGAAACACGTCCCTGTGGGTAGTTATAGGTACGAATTCTATCGCTTCGGTCGCCAGACCCAAGTAGGTTTCGGCGAGTGTCAGATTCTTGGGCGGCACGCTTGGCTTCGTCTGCTTGTATAATACGCGCAGCCAGCACTGACATAGCTTTAGCTTTGTTTTTATGCTGTGAGCGTTCATCTTGGCACTCAACCACTGTCCCTGTCGGCAAGTGAGTAATACGTATTGCAGAATCTGTCGTGTTGACGTGCTGACCGCCTGCTCCAGAAGCTCTGAAGGTGTCAATTTTTAAGTCTGCTGCTTTGATTTCTGGAATTTCCGCTTCTGGAATTTCTGGCATAATGGCTACCGTGCAGGCAGAAGTATGCACTCGACCTTGTGATTCTGTTGCAGGGACACGTTGTACACGGTGTCCGCCTGACTCAAACTTTAAGATACCGTATGCTCCATCGCCATTGACTTTGGCAATCATTTCTTTGTAACCGCCCTGCTCAGACTCATTGGACGATATCACTTCAATACGCCAACCTTTCTTTTCAGCAAACTTACTGTACATGCGGAATAAATCTCCGGCAAAAATGCCCGCTTCATCTCCCCCTGCACCTGCGCGAATTTCTAAGAAGCAATTGCGATCATCATTTGGATCTTTTGGCAGGAGCAAAATTTGCAGCTCATCATTGAGGCGCTCGATGGTCTCTCGCGACTCTTTGATTTCTTCCTGCGCCATTTCGCGCATTTCAGCATCCTCTTCTTTTGCCATTTCTTCAGCCGCTTTCAGATCTTCTTGGGCTTGCTGATAAGCTTGAAAGCACTTAGTCACTTCCTCTAACTGAGAATATTCTTTAGACAGGGCACGAAATTTGTCTTGATCACCAATGACATCAGGGTCACCAAGTAAATGCTGAACTTCTTCATATCGTTCAACGAGTGTTTCTAGCTTAGTTAGAATTGAGGCTTTCATAGTTTTATTAACTCAGGGTTCTATTTGGTTGGTTGGCAGAAACCAACCAAGGGTGTTAAGAGTCTTCAAGACCCAAACTTTGTCGTATTGTCGCAAGCTTGGCAGGCTCACCTTGCTCAGCGGCACTTTGCAGAGCACGAGTTGGAGCATGGATTAATTTGTTGGTCAACTTATTACTAAGCTCAAGCAGCACTTTCTCTGGGTCTGTGCCTGCCGCTAAAGACTGTAAGCTCTTATTAAGAAGATCTTCACGAATATCATTGGCTGCATTGCGATAATCCCGAATACTATCGACTGCCTGCAACGAACGCAACCATGACATAAATGTCGCACTTTCTTCACTCACAATCGCTTCAGCTTGAATGGCCTCGACCTTACGTTGCTCCATGTTGTTTTCAACGATCGATTGCAAATCATCCACTGAATAAAGATAAGCATCATCGAGTTCAGCAACCTGGGACTCGATATCTCTGGGAACCGCGATATCGACCAATAACATAGGCTGATGTCGGCGAGCTTTTAATGCGGTCTCGACCATACCCTTTCCAATAATGGGCAGAGGGCTTGCAGTGGAGCTTATCACAATATCGGCGCGAGCGAGGTGATTAGGTATTTCTGGCAAACCAATAATTTGTGCGCCGAATTGTTCAGCTAAAGGCTCAGCACGTTCATAAGTTCGGTTCGCAACTATCATATCACTACAGCCATTGCTCGCGAGATGTTTAGCGACCAACTCAATGGTCTCGCCAGCACCAACAAGCAGAACAGTAGATTCACTCAGTGACTCAAAAATATGCTTAGCAAGTGTACAAGCCGCATACGCTACCGACACAGCATTACCACCGATATCGGTTTCTGTACGAACGCGTTTTGCAACAGAGAAGACTTTCTGAAACAGTTTATCCATTGCCGTGTCAACAGATTGATGCTGACGCGAATCAGAATATGCCTGCTTTACCTGTCCCAAAATTTGGGGTTCACCTAGGACAAGAGAATCCAATCCACATGATACACGCATCAAGTGACGAATTGCGGCCTGCTCTTCATGAACATATAAGCTGGGCTTTAAGGCTTCAGGACTAATTTGATGGAATTGAGCAAGCCAATCGATGACTTTACTTTTTCCTAATGCTTTAACATCACAGTAGATTTCAGTTCGATTACAGGTAGAAATGATAACACTACCATTTACATATGGATTATCACCTAATTGCTTAAGTGCTTGTGGTAATTTTTCCGGCCCAAATGCGACTTTCTCTCGTAGTTCAACGGAAGCCGAATTATGGTTAATACCTATAGCAAGCAATGACATGTAATCAAGTTTCTCTGAATCAGCGAATAAGCGAACAAGGACAGAATTTTACTTTATGCCCCAATTTAATTAAAGGCCATTAAGGATATGTTTTCATCACTTCGTGATTTCAATGGTATACTCTGGCCCACCGACACCATTCAACATGGACAAATATTACACAATGACGGTCAATTCTCGTCTCTTCATCACTTTTATACTCAGCGGATTGTTTCTCTCAGGTTGTACTTCCATTGATCCAAGTACTACAAATGTTGAATGGCAAACACAACAGCAAAAACTTGCCTCAATAAATAAATACAAAACCAGTGGGAAACTCGGCTATATTTCACCCGAGCAGCGCCAGTCACTCAACTTCCAGTGGAAACACAGCTCAAGCTTCAAACAGCTGCGGCTAACGACTTTTCTTGGCCAAACAGCACTCAACCTAAAAATCACCCCTGAAGGCTCCTCTATTGAGACTTACCAAGATGAGACTTTTACCTCTCATGATGCTCAATCACTTATTTATCGCCTCACTGGGCTGAATTTGCCAGTTGAACAGCTCAATAGCTGGTTTTTAGGTAGTCCTGAAGGTGCCGATAACTTTGTGCTTAACGACACTAATACTTTAGCGTCGCTGACTAAACAAGTGCAGAGTAAAGTTTGGCAACTCGATTATCTAAGTTATCAAGACGTACAATATCAACACCAAACACTCCCATTGCCACACAAACTCAAGTTAACGCAGGGAAATATCAAAATAAATATCATCATTTCCGACTGGAATATTGAACAATGATCCATGACACCACCGTTTGGCCATCGCCCGCAAAGCTTAATCTATTCTTGTATATTACAGGGCAAAGAGACAATGGTTATCACGACTTACAGACCTTATTTCAATTTTTGGATTATGGCGATGAAATCACTATCACGGCTAATAACACTGGCGAGATTACCATTGAACCTGAACTTCCTGGTGTACCGACTAAAGACAACCTTATTTATCGAGCAGCGGATGCATTAAGAACAAAGACGAACTGCACCTATGGCGCCCATATCAAACTCAATAAAAAATTACCCATGGGTGGAGGTATAGGTGGTGGGTCTTCCAATGCCGCTACAACGCTTGTTGCGCTAAACCATCTTTGGCAGACAAAAGTATCTCAAGATGAACTTGCACAGATTGGTTTAGCTCTTGGCGCCGATGTACCAGTTTTCACACAGGGTTTCGCTGCCTTCGCCGAAGGTGTCGGTGAAAAACTAGCAAAAGCTCAGCCCGAAGAGAAATACTACCTAGTAGTGAGACCAGGAGTATCTATCGCCACCGCCGAGATATTTTCCCATCCGAAGCTGCACAGAAATTCGCCAAAACGTGATCTGGATACGCTTCTAAGCAGTCCTTACGAAAACGATTGCGAAAAAGTTGTGAGAATGCTGTACCCAGAGGTTGATAAGCAACTTTCATGGCTGTTACAATATGCGCCGTCAAGACTTACAGGAACCGGATCCTGCGTTTTTGCTGAGTTTTCAAGCCAAAATGAGGCCAACAAGGCTCTTGAATTATTGCCTGACAATGTCTCAGCTTTCGTAGCTAGAGGGAAAAATATTTCACCTCTTTATGAGACACTTGCTAACTATTGCTTAGCACATAATATAATCTAAATACTGGACGCAACCCTGAGGTTTCTACCGTGCCTGATATGAAGCTATTTGCTGGTAACGCTACACCTGAACTAGCCCAACGTATTGCTGATCGTCTCTACATCTCCCTTGGTGATGCAACTGTTTCTCGTTTTTCTGATGGCGAAGTCGCTGTTCAAATCAACGAAAATGTACGTGGTAGTGATGTTTTCATCATCCAATCCACCTGCGCACCAACTAACGATAACCTAATGGAATTGGTCGTGATGATTGATGCAATGCGCCGCGCTTCTGCGGGCCGTATTACAGCAGTTATCCCTTATTTTGGCTATGCTCGCCAAGACCGCCGAGTTCGCTCTGCACGTGTACCTATTACTGCCAAAGTCGTCGCTGACTTTTTGTCGAACGTTGGTGTTGACCGTGTACTTACCATCGACCTACACGCTGAGCAGATTCAAGGTTTCTTTGATGTTCCAGTAGATAACATCTTTGGTACACCTGTTCTTCTGGATGACATGGAAGCACGAGGACTCGAGAACCCTGTTGTCGTATCACCAGACCTTGGTGGTGTGGTTAGGGCACGTGCGACGGCGAAAGCACTAGGCGATATTGATATCGCGATTGTTGATAAGCGTCGTCCTCGTGCAAACGTATCTGAAGTCATGAACTTGATTGGTGACGTCGAAAACCGAGACTGCGTGATTGTTGACGATATGATCGACACAGGTGGCACCTTGTGTAAAGCAGCAGAGGCGCTCAAAGAGCGCGGTGCTAAACGAGTTTTCGCCTACGCCACTCATGCTGTTTTCTCTGGTAATGCCCATCAAAACATCAAAAATTCAGTGCTAGACCAAGTCATAGTCACTGACTCAGTGACGCTATCAAAAGAAATGCAAGCGACAGGTAAAGTCACCACACTAAGTCTATCTCGTATGCTTGCAGAAGCGATTCGCCGTATCAGCAATGAAGAATCAATCTCAGCAATGTTCAATTAAGTCAAATTGAACACAACAGAGAATGTACTAAAACACCTCCCATAGAGGTGTTTTATTTTTCATATTCACACCAGATAAACGGATACCTCGCCCAGACGAATATTTCTGTGTTATCATACCGCGCTTTTAAGATGCCAACAGAGATCTTTACCGTGAGCCAATCAATTAAACTTCTTGTCGGACTCGCTAACCCTGGCCCTGAATATTCTAAAACTCGACACAACGCAGGGGCTTGGGTCGTTGAAGAGCTGGCGCGCGCCCATAACATCATACTCAAAAATGAACCCAAGTTTTTTGGTATGACAGGCCGCCTAATCATTCATGGACAAGATCTCCGTTTACTCATCCCGACCACATTTATGAATTTATCAGGTAAATCGATTGCCGCTTTGGCCAAGTTCTACCAAATAAAACCTGAAGAAATCATGGTTGCGCACGATGAGCTGGATTTACCTCCAGGTATCGCTAAGTTTAAAAAAGGTGGCGGCCATGGCGGGCACAACGGCCTGCGCGACACCATAAGTAAATTGGGTAATTGCAAAGATTTTTACCGCCTCAGGATAGGTATTGGCCATCCAGGGCACAAAGACAAAGTAGCGGGCTTTGTATTGGGTAAGGCACCAGTTAAAGAGCAAGAACTCCTTGACGCTGCGACTGACGAAGCAGTACGTAGCTTGGATATACTACTCAAGGACGGCTTAGCAAAAGCACAAAACCGCCTACACACGTTCAAAGCAGAATAAGGTTATTATCATGGGTTTTAAATGTGGCATCGTTGGTTTACCAAACGTAGGTAAATCAACTCTGTTTAACGCACTAACTAAAGCTGGAATCGAAGCAGCTAACTTTCCATTCTGTACAATCGAGCCAAATACTGGCGTCGTTCCTGTACCAGACTTGCGACTTGACGCCCTAGCGAACATAGTTAACCCGCAAAAAATCATCCCGACCACTATGGAGTTTGTGGATATTGCAGGGCTGGTTGCTGGCGCTTCAAGAGGTGAAGGTTTGGGCAATAAGTTTCTTGCTAACATTAGAGAAACCGATGCAATTGGTCACGTAGTACGTTGTTTTGAAAATGAAAATATCGTCCATGTAGCAGGGAAAGTTTCGCCAATTGAAGACATTGAAGTCATCAACCTTGAATTAGCTATGGCAGACTTAGATTCATGTGAGCGAGCCATCCAACGCAACGCTAAAAAAGCAAAAGGCGGTGATAAGGATGCCAAGTTCGAATTAGTCGTTCTAGAAAAGCTTCTACCCGTACTAACAGAAGGCGGAATGGCTCGAACTGTCGAGCTAGCAAAAGAGGAGCTTGCAGCAATTGGATACCTCAATTTTCTGACTCTCAAACCAACCATGTACATTGCCAATGTCAATGAAGATGGATTCGAAGATAACCCATATCTTGATGCTGTACGTGAATTTGCCGCAAAAGAAAACAATGTAGTGGTGCCGGTTTGCGCAGCAATAGAATCTGAATTATCAGAGCTTGAAGACGAAGACAGAGAAGAGTTTCTAGCAGACATGGGCATTGAAGAGCCTGGGTTAAACCGGGTAATTCGTTCAGGTTATGAGCTTTTGACTCTACATACTTACTTTACTGCTGGCGTAAAAGAAGTCAGAGCATGGACTATTCCAGTTGGTGCTACCGCTCCTCAAGCAGCTGGTAAGATTCATACCGACTTTGAAAAAGGGTTTATTCGCGCTGAAGTCGTTGGCTACGAGGACTATATTCAATACCAGGGTGAAAGTGGTGCAAAAGATGCGGGTAAATGGCGTTTGGAAGGCAAAGATTACATCGTCAAAGATGGTGACGTAGTGCATTTCCGCTTCAATGTGTAATTTCCGCGCAAGTCATTGACAATAAAAGCCAGCCGCTTGGTTGGCTTTATTTTTTCACTTGAGTAATCAAATAAATAAACTTGGTAAATGTTCTTCATTTTACCCTCACTTTTTACTCATTAACGCGGCTCTTTGTTTAAAAAGAAACCGAACAGTTGATTTCACGGCATTTATTCAAAAAAACTATTGACGGCTTTGCTTCAACTTCGCATAATGCGCGCCGTTCCCAACAATAAACTAAGTTATTGAAGAGAACAAAATATGGTATGGCTACGTAGCTCAGCTGGTTAGAGCACATCACTCATAATGATGGGGTCACAGGTTCAAATCCCGTCGTAGCCACCATTCCTAAAAGCTTTATTCTAAAGTATTTAGGAATAGATGCGGAAGTGGCGGAATTGGTAGACGCACCAGATTTAGGTTCTGGCGCCGCAAGGTGTGAGAGTTCAAGTCTCTCCTTCCGCACCATAAATTTGTTAGCTATTTCAGTTAACTCATGTAGGTCTATCGCCAAGTGGTAAGGCAACGGGTTTTGATCCCGTCATTCCCTGGTTCGAATCCAGGTAGACCTGCCAATTATTTAAAGTGTTGAGCCTTTTAGAAAAAGGGCTTGTCACTAGGAGCGCGAACGTTTATATTGTCACGCTCACGAGTGGCTACGTAGCTCAGCTGGTTAGAGCACATCACTCATAATGATGGGGTCACAGGTTCGAATCCCGTCGTAGCCACCATTTATTTTGACTATTAGCTTTGGTTATTGGTCCTGTAGAATCAAGACGCGGAAGTGGCGGAATTGGTAGACGCACCAGATTTAGGTTCTGGCGCCGCAAGGTGTGAGAGTTCAAGTCTCTCCTTCCGCACCATCTTGAGATATTCTACAAATACAATTTATGCGGAAGTGGCGGAATTGGTAGACGCACCAGATTTAGGTTCTGGCGCCGCAAGGTGTGAGAGTTCAAGTCTCTCCTTCCGCACCATAGATTGTTAACTATTGCAGTTAACCCTGCAGGTCTATCGCCAAGTGGTAAGGCAACGGGTTTTGATCCCGTCATTCCCTGGTTCGAATCCAGGTAGACCTGCCATATATAATATCAGTCAGATTCACCAATTATCTGGCCGATTACAAAATTAGTTGCGGAAGTGGCGGAATTGGTAGACGCACCAGATTTAGGTTCTGGCGCCGCAAGGTGTGAGAGTTCAAGTCTCTCCTTCCGCACCATAGATTGTTAACTATTGCAGTTAACCCTGCAGGTCTATCGCCAAGTGGTAAGGCAACGGGTTTTGATCCCGTCATTCCCTGGTTCGAATCCAGGTAGACCTGCCATATACAATATCAGTCAGAATCACCAATTATCTGGCCGGTTACAAAATTAGTTGCGGAAGTGGCGGAATTGGTAGACGCACCAGATTTAGGTTCTGGCGCCGCAAGGTGTGAGAGTTCAAGTCTCTCCTTCCGCACCATATATTTGTTAACTATTGCAGTTAACCCTGCAGGTCTATCGCCAAGTGGTAAGGCAACGGGTTTTGATCCCGTCATTCCCTGGTTCGAATCCAGGTAGACCTGCCATATACAATATCCAGTCAGATCCACCAATTGTCTGGCCGATTACAGAATTAGTTGCGGAAGTGGCGGAATTGGTAGACGCACCAGATTTAGGTTCTGGCGCCGCAAGGTGTGAGAGTTCAAGTCTCTCCTTCCGCACCATAATTTATGGCTACGTAGCTCAGCTGGTTAGAGCACATCACTCATAATGATGGGGTCACAGGTTCGAATCCCGTCGTAGCCACCATTTATTTTGACTATTAGCCTTGGCTATTGGTCCTGTAGAATCAAGATGCGGAAGTGGCGGAATTGGTAGACGCACCAGATTTAGGTTCTGGCGCCGCAAGGTGTGAGAGTTCAAGTCTCTCCTTCCGCACCATAAATTGTTAACTATTGCAGTTAACCCTGCAGGTCTATCGCCAAGTGGTAAGGCAACGGGTTTTGATCCCGTCATTCCCTGGTTCGAATCCAGGTAGACCTGCCATATACAATATCAGTCAGATACACCAATTATCTGGCCGATTACAGAATTAGTTGCGGAAGTGGCGGAATTGGTAGACGCACCAGATTTAGGTTCTGGCGCCGCAAGGTGTGAGAGTTCAAGTCTCTCCTTCCGCACCATAAATTTGTTAGCTACTTCAGTTAACTCATGTAGGTCTATCGCCAAGTGGTAAGGCAACGGGTTTTGATCCCGTCATTCCCTGGTTCGAATCCAGGTAGACCTGCCATACTCTTCTCATTCAGATGTAAACCAAATATCTGTTCACAATGGCTACGTAGCTCAGCTGGTTAGAGCACATCACTCATAATGATGGGGTCACAGGTTCAAATCCCGTCGTAGCCACCATTTTCTATCATATCTTTGATTTTCTAGCCAAGCCTGTACTAAGTGACTGGCAACAAGATATAAAAAATCCAGCTATCGCTGGATTTTTGTTTAAAGTCATGACTTTCTATTTGCTAATACATCACTTTCTTAGCCTAGAAGCCCCAACGCTGAGTTGGGCGCTTGCTTTGCCTGTGCAAGAACAGAACTCGATGCCTGAGTAAGGATCTGAGATTTAGTTAATGCAGTGGTTTCTTTGGCAAAATCTGTGTCTTTGATCCGGCTCTTAGACGCATTTACATTTTCGTTAATGTTATCTAAGTTACTGATCGCATGGCTGAAACGGTTTTGGAATGCACCAAGTTCAGCTCGGTGACTATCGACAAACTGCAGTGCAGTATCAACAATCGCCACTGCTTCTTGGGCACCAGCTACTGAGGTAATATCCACGGTATCAACCGTTACTGCGTCAGCGGCACCAAAGTTAAGTTCACCAGCTAATGAGCCACCAAATGTCAGATCACCATCCACTTTATTGTTTCCAGCGAATATCTGGATATTACCATCATCCCCAACCGAGGCTTTAACCATATCATTTTGACCATTGATATAGGTTGCCAGTTCCTCAATATCATCACCTTCTTTAGCATTAATGGTAATGTTTTGGGCCTCACCAAAGACGTCGGTGAAAGCAATGGTCAGCTCATTAGCCGCAGCATCAACTCCCCAATCTTTATCTTTTGCCTCAGCCGCTACATAAATACTACCGCCCATCATCCTATTATCACTACGTAGGTTTTCGAGCGTGAGCATCACAGCCTCACCGTTATCTGCACCGATTTGGAAAGATCGAGTTGCATAAGTACCGTTGAGAAGTTTATTACCACCAAAAGATGTTGTCTCCGCAATACGGTTCAATTCATCATTTAGTGCCGTTACCTCCTCTTGCAAAGCGATCCGTTCAGACTTGGAGTTCGAACCGTTAGCTGACTGTAGGGAAAGATCTCGCATTCGCTGCAGAATGTTGGTCGTTTCATTCATTGCACCTTCAGCTGTTTGTGTAATGGATATGCCGTCGTTGGCATTTCGTACCGCCACATCAAGCCCCCTACTTTGGGAAGCCAAGCGATTCGAAATCTGCATACCAGCTGCGTCATCCTTAGCACTGTTAATTTTAAACCCTGAAGATAATCGCTCCATCGAGGTTTGTTGGGCAGCCGACGCGCTATTCAAATAGCGTTGTGCCGTCATAGCCGCAACGTTAGTGTTTACATTAACCGCCATAGTGGTTACTCCTATTGATTTTCCGTAGACCGGAAGTTTCGAAAGGTTTCCGACGTCTCGGTAAACCAAGTTCTCTCAAAGTACCCTTATTAACGACGCAGAAATAATTTACTTTAGAACAAAATATAAAATTCCTTTATGTGACCTAGGAAAACATAAATAGGTTGATCGGGCTTGCAAATATTGAATCGTGAGCTAAAGATTTAACGCTATTGGTCGGTGGGGGGAGAAACGACACTGTGGAATCTATCCAGAAAGTTGAAGATAAAGCACTGATAAAAAAAGAAAAGCCCCTTTCCTTTGAGAGAACCGGGGCTATTGTGGTCGCCATTGTGGAGATCGAGAGAAATGATCACAGCCTGGCTTCCGTATGCATTGACTTTAAGTGAATAGAGCGAGTGTGAGAGAGCTCTTAATACTTAGAAGTCCATGCTTGCCGGAACATCTTCACTAATCCACGTCTGGATACTGCTAGTGAAGATATTCACTACTACTGCAATAACGAGATTGCAGAGTTTGGCAACTGTTTTGCTTGAGCAAGTATTGATGTACCTGCCTGTTGCAATATCTGTGCTTTGGTTAACGCGGTTGTTTCCTTAGCAAAGTCAGTGTCTTTGATTCGGCTATTTGATGCCGCTACGTTTTCTTGAATATTGGCTAAGTTGTTAATACTATGGCTTAGTCGGTTTTGCTTCGCACCCAAGTCAGCACGTTGAGAATCAATATATCTAAGCGCCGAATCGACAATCCCCACCGCATTTTGTGCGCCACCAGCCGTTGTGACATCAATATCTCTAACTGTGGTCAACTGGCCTGGGCCACCACTTAAACCAACCTCGGTAGCAAGAGCACCAGAAATATTTAAGTTACCTTCAATGTGTGGCTCTGCGACAAAAACCTGCAACCGACCATCTTGGTCAACCGAAGCACTTATTTTGTCTGTTTGACCATTAATATAAGTAGCTAATTCTTCGATATCATCGCCTTCTTTAGCAAGAATATCTAAGGTAATGGCCTCACCAGCTTTGGTTGTAAACTCAAACTTGATATCTCTTGCCGTAGCTGGCACGCCCCAGTTTTTGTCTTTACCTTTCAATGGATCTGCAATGAATGACTGGCCTCCCATTCTAGGTTCATCAGCGCGGATACTGGTTAGGCCCATAATAATGGCTTCACCAGAACTTGCGCCTATTTGGAAAGCTGACTCTCCAAATGAACCATTCAGAAGTTTACGTCCACCGAAAGATGTAGTTTCCGCGATACGGTTCAATTCATCTTGCAATGCCAATACTTCTTCATTTAGAGCGATACGTTCAGAGAGTGAGTTGGTACCGTTTGCCGATTGTAGTGACAAGTCACGAATCCGCTGCAGAACAATGGTTGATTCGTTCATGGCACCCTCTGCTGTCTGCGAAATCGAGATACCATCATTAGCATTACGCATCGCCACATCTAGGCCACGGCTTTGTGCTGTCAAACGGTTAGATATTTGTAGACCGGCCGCATCGTCTTTCGCACTGTTGATTCGGTGCCCAGATGAAAGTCTTTCCATCGAGGTGTTCAAGTCATTCGTCGACTTAGTTAAGTAACGTTGGGCGGTCATCGCCGATACGTTAGTATTTACATTAATGGTCATAGTCTGCTCTCCTATTGAGTTCGCAAGTACTTGCGAAGCGGCCAGCTTAATCTCAGTTGGAAGCACTGACCGTAGATGACTTGCTAAGTAGGCAACACCCACTTAAAACCTGCTAGTTAAACTCTTGCTTACAAGAATACAAGTAGTGTGCCAACTTTAAATAATCAATAGAAAAATGATTTTCACAATATTTTTCAATATGTTATCGTAAACTCACATAGGTTATTCCCTAACGAGGTTTGCCGATAACCCCTTGCGGCAAACTTCTTGCCGCATCTTTGCCACTTGGTTGCCACTGGTTCAAACAATGTTCTGACCAAGAAGTAATATCTTACTTCGCACATACGGCAAAGCTCGTATGGCAGTAAAGCTAGATATAGTTAAATAGTGTTAATTCTTTGGTTTTTCCGAAGGCTTTATGAGATGCCTGAAGCGCTCTAGAGTTTTCATTAAACTCAATAACAGCATCAGCGTAGTCTAGGTCCTCAAAAGTACTCTTCGATTTGGCCAACGTAAGTTTAAAATCTTCGTGCTGCTCTTCTTGAATATCTAAAGTACTCAAGCGAGCCCCTACATCTGTCCTTGCTTCATTAAGATGGATAAATCCAGCATGAAATTCTTCGGTAACTTGATGTAACTTCGCCGTATTCGATGCATCAGAGACAGAGCCTTCCGATAGCAACATTGCTTTCTTGAAGGTATCAAAGATGCTGTAGGTTTTTCTCGGAACGAGTGTTATTGCATCACCCTTTGTAATTTGTCCCTTTATTTGTATGGTGATATCTTCAAATCTCACACCGGTCACCGGATTGAATGTATCCGCGCTGACCACAGCTCCGTCTCGCTCAAGTTGGTAGCCAAAATTTCCATCAGGCATATCGACAAAGGTTACTTTATAGACTGACTGATCATCTCTATTAAAATTGGTCGCTCGCTCTAGCAACAACTCAGAGGCTTCATTTAATTCATACTCTGGTTCGAAGTCGCCCAGTGGGTTATCAATCTCCATAAAGAGTTTGCTACCAGGGTCGTTTATCGGGATTTCTAAGCTATTAGAAACCTTCATCTTGCGTTGGTAATCATCACCCGCGTAAGAAATATTTCCATCTCTATCACGAAAGAATGGTTGGTTTTTAGGCTTGGTTCCCGCAAAGATATAGTTGCCAATTTCGTCTTGTACGTTAGACAAATTTAGAAAGTTGTTCGCCAGCTCCTGCAACTCACGTCGTTTGGCAAGCCGATCTTCAGGAGCCAAAGAACCGTTGATCATTTCCATGACAGTACGCTTGGCTTCATCGGCATATTGTTCAGCGTTTGCAATAATCACTTCGTGATGCTCAAGGCGATTTCGACTTAGGACAATGGCATCCGTAAACTGACGTAGTTGCTCATTCTGTTGACCGATGTTTTGAATGTAATGAGTCGCCAGTGGCTCATCACTTGCCGTTAATAACTTCTTACCCGACGCTAATTGGGCTTGATTATGATGTATTTTGGACTCTTGGCGACGGATATCATTCTGTACGGCCTCATAGTTATGGAAGCTAGAAATTCGGGTCATCATTTATCGGCCTCCTATCTCAACGCCAATATGGCGTTAAAAGTATCATTGGAAGCCTGCATGATACGTGAAGAAGCCATGTATATTTGCTGAAATTTCATCATATTGGCCGCCTCTTCATCGAGATTCACACCCGAAATAGTGGCTATGCGTTCTTGCGCCGTCTCTTTCTCTAATCGCGATACATCAGTTAGACGTGAAGCGGTAGACATTTTCAGCCCGACATCCGTATTCAGGTTATGATAGAGGTCTAATACTGTAGATTCACCATCATTCAAATGCTTTTTAGTCTGAATATCCTGCATATTCAGAAGGTTGCCGTTATCACCTTCAGAGGGGACAAGGTTTGCCGTAAACTTATCATTAGGTAATGCTCCCGGCGTAATTGCGAACGAAGTACCTAACACGGTAACAGGACCAGACGGCGGATAAGGCTGAGGTGCTAAGAGAATATTTCCGTCCGTATCAGTAACAGCGAACTGCTGGCCATTAGGTGAGATAATGACCTCAAATTCGCGTAAATCACCAGCATTAACGATGAAAAACTCTGCACTACCTTGAGCAAAGGTAGTCGATGCTTCATAGCTTTGTGCTGCAATTTCCGAAGGATCATTAGTCTCCATTTTAATTTGTGCTGCCGCGTTTCGAGTCGGCCTGATTAGCACTCTTTCTCCGGCTTGAAGGCCATTTTTTATATCAATCCGTATCCCATCTATAGCGATTGAGTTACCTATGACAGGCACTATGGATTGCTGTCCATTTGGACGAGTAATGTAATAGTCGCCATCTGTATATTGAAGCGAATATTCTCCTCCGATTAAGCGGCTAAGGTCTTCAATATACACTTCGATATCTGCAGTAGAGTTTGATGATGTCACCACTCGGGATTTAGCCACTACTTGAGAGTTGACATCGGTAAACATCAAGCCGCCAATATTGCCTCGTAAGTCCAATCCCTGAGATTGAAGTTGGTTAATATCATGAGAAAAAGCCGTCGTCATCCTTCCCAATTCATCCATCAAGTAAGGGATTTTCTCATCACGCATTGATAACATGGCGCCAATTTTGCCATCAATATCCCTTGTCGTGATTGCTTTAAGTCCTTTCCCTTCAATCATCGCTAATCTGTGCTGATGGACATCAGGATAGCCATCGATCATCGTTAGCTGACTTGCTTCAGTGCCTGATACTAAGGTATGACCGTTACCAATATGAACGTTAAAGCCTTCGGCATTTTTTCTTGGTGTCACCGTCACTTTTGTATATTCAGAAAGCTCTGCAATGAGCTTTTCGTGAGTATCCATAAGATCATTGTGAGGGCCAGGAGTTCGCATCATCAAACGATGCATATCCCTTATCTCTATGGCCAATTGGTTTACACGCTCGATAGCAAGGTCCAGCTTTTTGTTCGCGATATCTGATTGCAAACGCACTGTCTCATGAAAGTCATTGAGGTTTTGAGTAATCAGATCGGCTTTTTCGAGTACTACTTTTCGAGCACCCACATCATTGGGGCTATCAGCTAATGATTTAACCGCATCAAACCATTCATTAAGGTTTTCGGGTATTTTTTTCGAAGCAACAGAGTCTAGCATGCTAGATAGCATTTCTAAGTTTTCTTCGTCATCAACTCTATTGGCATGGTTAGTGGTAGAAAGATTCAGTTCATTAACGGCAAATTGATCCCAAGAGCGGCGAACTTTATCCACATGAACACCCATACCATAGGTTTCCCCACCGTATTGATGCGGCATGTTCGTGCCTTGTATGACCGACTGGCGATTATAACCCTTTGTATTAACATTAGAGATATTGTGTCCAGTGGTGTTAAGTTGTCTCTGAGCCGTAAGTACGCTTTGCGCACCAAGGTTCAGTAGATCAGATGCCATGTCGCCCCCCAGTAAAACCTTAAAAGCAGTACAACTGAATATCTTAACTGATTATTTAGCAATATACGTGCCAAGTGGCGGGATGCGGGATGCGGGATGCGGGATGCGGGATGCGGCAACCTTATCGATAACATCGATAAATAGAGGTCAAAAATAATGACTGTTGCCGTTTTTACTAGTGATTTCTATGCTGAATGAGTAATTACATCTGTTCAATTTGAGCTTTGACTTTCAATACTTTGTCAGCATATTCAGGGTCTGTGGCATAACCAGCTTGATGAATTCCTCTAATAAAACTCTCATTGTTCCCTTGGTGACGCAGAGCTGAATTATATCGAGGGTTATCGTTCAAAAATTGGACATAATCGTTAAAGCTATCTTCAAAGCTCGAGTATGACCTAAATGCCGCATTTTCTTTCACCGGAATACCTTGATGATATTCGAGCGTTTGAGTTGCGACTTTATCGCCAGTCCATCGTTTATCAGCTTTAATGTTAAATAAGTTATGACTACTTCCACGAGTATTAGCAATGACTTTTTCCCCCCAGCCTGTTTCAAGAGCGGCTTGGGCCAATATCAGAGAAGAATCCACGCCCAGAGCTCGAGCAGCTCTTTCCGCATAGGGCTTCATTGTATTTACAAAGGACTGAGGAGAGTCGAACGGCTGGGAACTTGCTATCTCTGAACGCTCGATAGGAACAGAGCTTGAAACCGGCTTAGGCTGACGAATATTATCAATCTTTCTCATCATAGCCTCAAAATTGACTTCACGAGCTTTTGCATTGGGGTTTTCAACTGAACCAGAAGACAACTGAGCAACAATCATATCAGCTAAACCAAGAGAACCAGAAGAACTCAGCTCACTCGCCATTTGCTCATCCATCATTTGACGGTAAAACTGTTGATTTTGACTATCCATTAACCCAGATTCAAAAGTTGAGTTAGCATCTCTCATTGACTTAAGTAGCATGGTTGTAAAGATCGACTCAAATTGCTTAGCTGCAGCACTTAGCGCTTCTTTTTCTCTATTTTCATCGCCATCAACCGCTTTCTGACGAAGTTTATCAAGGCTCGCAATGTCATGGATAAACCCAATATCCTTACCATTATTAATCATAACGACTCCTAAATAACGATCAGTTGACCTTCAATAGCACCGGCCTGCTTCAATGCTTGTAAAATAGCCATTAAGTCGGAAGGTGCTGCGCCAACCTCATTGACTGCTCGTACAAGGTCGTCAAGTGTTAACCCAGGTTCAAATTTAAACATCTTCCCTTGCTTTTCTGTCACTTCGATATCTGTGTCTGGCGTAACGACTGTCTCTCCACCACCAAATGCATTGGGCTGACTGACATTAAGATTCTCTTTTATTGCAACCGTCATACCACCATGGGTCACTGCAGCAGGTTTTAAACGGACATGCTTTCCGACCACTATAGTACCGGTGCGAGAATTCACTATGATTTTTGCTGATCCTTCAGCAGGGTCGAATTCCAGATTCTCTATTGCAGACAGAAACGATACTCTTTGTGATATATCTCTGGGTGCGCGCACTTTGACTGAGGTGGCATCAATGGGTTGAGCCATCTGAGGCCCCAAAAAATTGTTAACGGCATCAGCCATACGCTGAGCAGTAGTAAAATCTGATTCGAGCAAGTTAAAGGTGATGTAATCACCACGGCCAAATGGAGAGGGAATTTCCCGTTCGACTATCGCTCCATTTGATATCATACCTGCGGTCGGGTTGTTACCAACAATCTTTGAACCATCTGCACCTGTAGCACTAAAGCCACTAACAACAAGATTTCCTTGAGCAACGGCATAAACTTGCCCATCGACCCCTTTAAGCATCGTCTGCATCAGGGTTCCACCGCGCAAGCTTTTTGCAGCACCAATAGAAGTGACAGTAACATCTATTGTTTGCCCCTGTTTGGCAAAAGCTGCTAGCTCTGCGGTAACAATTACGGCTGCAACGTTTTTGGATTTAGGCTTAGTGCCCGCAGGAAGCTGGATACCAAAATTCTCCAACATGGCATTAAAACTTTGGTCTGTGAAAGGTGTGGATTCGCCCGTTCCTGGCAATCCAGTCACTAATCCGTATCCGACTAATTGGTTTGCTCGCACCCCAGCCACTTGAGAAATATCTTTGATCCTCGCGGCACTAGCTTGTGTTGCCACCATAGTTATGCTGGTTAATAGTAGTAATAATATTTTCATCAGATTACCTTCACTCGATACCCTAGCGCCAAAACGTCGACATTAGATGACTCTACAAAGCGACATTAAAGAATCGTGCCAAGAATCCAGGTTCTTGCATATCTTGCTGAGTGCCCGTACCAGAGTATTGGATTCGAGCATTAGAAATACGATTGGAAGCTATGGTATTTTCACGTGAAATATCATCAGGCCTTATTGTGCCACTAAGTCTAATGTATTCATCACCCGTATTGAGCGAAAGCCACTTCTCTCCTCTAATGATCAAATTACCATTCGCGAGGACTTCAATCACTTCTACTGTAATTGAACCTGATATACTGTTGCTTTGATTCGCTGCAGCACTACCACTGAATGAATTGTCATTACTCAAATTATAGGAAAAGTTATAATCGCCAATATTAAGTTGTTGCCCACCGACCTCGAGCGGATCCATTGAAGCATCATTGTTTTTAGACAAGTCTGCATCAGCACTTTTTGCTGCTTTAGTATTCTCATCTAATGTTACCGTAATGATATCACCAATACCTCTGGGTTTAGAATCATCGTACAAGCTAGATGTGCGGCCAACGTTGAATAAAGATCCTGTTTCTGCCGCATAATGCTCTGGTTGATGTTTAGGGTGAATAGGTGCCCACGCAGGATCGCCTGCGACGGGATCAGTTCGACCACGTAATGTATCAATAATGCCTGAGCTTTCATCTTCTGATTTATCACCTTCAACCGCATCCACCGTCGTTGTCCCCTGAACAATGTCAGAAGTCTCTATCGGGGGTTGTAACATAGAGCAACCTGATAATAAGGCTAATGTAATAATCGTCAGTATACGGCTCATAATAATTTTCCTATTACCCTAAAGTTACAATTGCTGATTAACAAAACTCATCATTTTATCCACGGCTGAAATGACTTTAGAGTTCATTTCATAGACACGCTGAGCTTCTATCATGTTAACCAATTCCTCTGTAACATTGACATTAGAGGTTTCAAGCATAGATTGACGAAGATCGCCAAAGCCATCAAAGCCCGGCACTCCTTCTTGAGGATCACCACTCGCTCCAGTTGGCAGATACAAATTTTGACCAATAGGCTCAAGCCCACCAGGATTAATGAAATCAACAGTCGTTATTTGCCCCAACACTTGGTTGTCTTGTTGACCTCGAATGCGAACTGACACTTCACCGTCGGTGCCAACGGTTATACTGATAGCATCCTCGGGTATGGCAATCTCTGGTTCCAGAGGATACCCCGCTCCAGAGGTGACAATCACCCCCTCGTCATTGACGGTGAATTGACCATTACGGCTATATCCAATGTTGCCATCTGGCATAAGAATCTGGAAGAATCCATCACCTTCGATCATCATATCCAAGCTGTTATTGGTCGTTTGTGTGTTTCCCTGTGTATGGACTTTCTGCGTAGCAACCACCTTGGAACCCGCGCCTAACATTAAACCACTTGGTAACTCAGTATTTTGTGAAGACTGCCCTCCAGGCTGGTTGATATTTTGGTAAAACAAATCTTCAAATACCGCTCTGCTTTTTTTATACCCAACCGTGGAAGCGTTTGCCAAGTTGTTTGAAATGGTCTGTATATTGGTTTGCTGAGCGTCTAAGCCAGTCTTACTTACCCATAGTGCCGGATGCATAATTCTCTCCTAATCCTTTGGTTAGCTCATACGAAGCAAAGAGTTTGAAGCTTTGTCCATATCTTCCGCTGTACTCATCATTTTGACCTGCATTTCGAACTGACGCTGAAGGTCAATAAGATTGGTCATTTCCCCGATTGCATTAACGTTACTGCCTTCCAGAGCTCCAGTCAGCAGTTTAACATTGGCATCTGTCTCATATTCAGCATTTGGGTCTTTGGAGCGAAATACTCCATTAACATCTTTATATAAGGAACGATTATTAGTGCTGGTTAGCTTAATGCGATCAACAATCTCTATAGCATCTGCTGGAGCTCCTTGAGGGACAACAGAAATCGTACCATCACTGCCCACTTCAATTTTGCTCACTGGAATAGGGACAGTAATGGGAGCCCCTGTCTCACCAAGTACTAGGTTGCCGCCCCCAGTAGTAAGCAAGCCATTAACATCAATATTCAGATTGCCGTTTCGAGTCAATCCCTCTTTACCCATGCTGTCTAGAACGGCAATCCAACCTTGATTTTGGATAGTCACGTCTAAGTCTCGGCCCGTAGTAATGACACTACCTTGTTGAAAGTTATGCCCTGGACGCTCTGTCATGCTAAATACTCGGCTTGGCATACCTTCACCATACGCTTGCATGGAACGAGCTTGCGCAAGATCTGACCTAAAGCCTGTTGTGCCGACATTTGCCAAGTTGTTGGCTCTAAGCTGCATTGCTTGCATATTTTGCTTAGCGCCACTCATGGCAAGAAACAGTGCGCGATCCATAATTTACTCCAACAATCATCATTCACTTAACTAAAGAAAGGCAAGTTTCGAGCCAAGTTTTAGTTAGCCTTTTATTAGGTAGTTAGAGTTATTCGAAAACAAAAGGAGAGCTAAAGATGAATAAAATTGCCGGAGGTGGCAAAAAGTGAGCTGGCGTTTGCCACCAGCTCGAACTAATTTTTTAATCAATGATTTAAAGTTATTACAAATTAAACTAGCGAATTTGTAGGATATTTTGTTGGGTTTGATTGTGGACTTCCAAGGAGCGAGAGTTCGCTTGAAAGTTTCTTTGCGCAGTTATCAAATCAACCAATTCTTGAGTCATATCAATATTAGATTGCTCCAAAGTACCACTGGAGATACTACCAAATGATCCTTTATTAGACTCACCCCAGATTTTATCACCAGAAAACTGTGTTGCATCCCACTGAGTACTGCCTTTTTTATCAAGGCCTTGCTCATTCGCTACACGAACTAAAGCGACCCGTCCTAAAATAATATTCTCGCCATTTGAATAGGTACCAAGAACACTGCCGTTTTCATCAAAATCAACTTTGGTCAAAAAACCAGTTGTCGCACCATCTTCATCAAATTTAGTTAACTCAAATGGGGCGGCAAATTGTGTCGCATCTTTTAGTCCAAATGCTAAGATTTGAGTTTCATCTGCGCCATTTAAGTTAACTGGGTTCGCCCCTGTTCCTAAAGCTTCAGTGACTATATCTTGACCATTGTTCAAACTTGCCAAAGTACCATCATTGTTAAACTTAAGCGTGTGCCCAATTTGGCCTGTTGGCGACGTCGTATCACCACCAACAATATTGATGGGTTTTTCTCCATCAGTGTCTGTCACTGTATAGTAAGTCAGCCATGTATTAGGTTGAGTGGCATCTTTAAGATAATATGACGTCAGCTTATACGATTGTCCCATCGAATCGTAGATAGACGAAGAAGTGGAACGGTTATAAGTTTCAGGATCTGTGATATCAAATAAAGCGGGATCTTTCAAAGGAGCGCCTGCTGGTAGGTTAAAACCAACCTCAATGTTTGCAGTCTGCTTGGGCTTACCAAATTCTTTAGGAATATTGATAGCTGATGCTTCGTATGATAATACATCGCCCGTATCTTTATTAACTTGATAGCCTAGCAAAAACTCATCGTTTGCCGTAACCATGTAATTATTTTTGTTTAAATGAAACGATCCGTTCCTTGTCAGCTCGTTTGTAGATGGCTGCAGGCGATCTTTAGCAACAGAGAAAAAACCTGTACCTGAGATCCTAAGATCCATAGGGTTGTTGGTATAAATACTTGAACCCTCATGAAACTGCTGGGCAACTTTTGCTGCCTGCACACCTTGGCCCGGTGTCGTTTTCGCATGAGTGAACAGTGAATTCGAATATACATCGCCAAATTCCGCGCGAGACTCTTTAAAGCCATAGGTTGCGGTGTTGGCAATGTTATTACTGGTTGTATTCAGATCTAACTGAGCTGCGGATAAACCGCTTAATGCAACATAAGACATTCCAAATCTCCTATCTAGCTAGCGTTGCTACGCCTTTCCAACTTCTAGTACTTCAGCAAGTCGAACTGGCGATTCAAAGCCAGCCAGATTGAGTAGTACGTTTCCATCACCTTTTCCAAGCAGGACACTATTTACATTAGCGTAAGTCGACACTTCGAACTCTTTCGCCTGCCCGTCTAGCAAACCCGATGCTTTCACATTGTATTTGCCAGCCGGCAATGGATTACCGTTTTGATCTTTACCATCCCAAACAACACGACTATCACCGCCTGGCTTAGATCCTACATCAAACGTTCGGATCAATTGCCCCATTTGGTTTTCTACTCTCACCATCAAACTATCGACAGCTTGAGGGAGTTTAACCATAGCAGCCATTTGGCCATCACCGGTTTTTACTCCAGTAGAGCCTGGGATAAGTACATCTCGTCCAACAAGTGATGATGCCTGAAGCGCTTGGTTTGATGTCATCGAAGAATTCAGCGTTTCAAACTGATTATTCATTTTGCCGATACCATCTACCGTCGCGAATGAGGCCATCTGTGCAATCATTTGGTCATTGCTAACCGGCTTAAACGGATCTTGTTGTGACAGCTGCTTAGTGAGCAAAGATAAGAAATCTTCTTGCTTTAGATCTTGCTTACCTGTTGTCTCATCTGGTTTGCTTTTGTCTTGAAGCTGTTTAAGCTGATCAACATAGGACAAGCCACTTTGACCAACATTGTTAATGTCTCCGGCCATTTGTTACCTCCTATCCTTATTGACCCATCTGCAGCGTACGCAGCAGCATTTGTTTACTTGCATCTGCTACTTGAACGTTCGTTTGATATGAACGAGAAGCAGATATCATATTCGCCATTTCTTCCATCACATTGACATTGGGTTTGTAGATAAAACCGTCGTCATTAGCCAAAGGATGTTCAGGGTTATACTCAGCATCAAGTGGCTTGTTACTCTCAACAATACCTAAGACTTGAACTGGCACTGTATCTTCACGACCGTATTTGGCTTTGCTGAGTTCGGCTCCAAACACCGCGTGACGAGCTTTGTATGTGTCTTTAGCCGAACTAGAGACACTGTCGGCGTTCGCCAAGTTACTCGAAGTAGTATTTAGACGAACAGACTCAGCACTCATCGCAGATCCTGTCACATTGAATACATTAAATAAGCTCATCTAATTACTCCCCTTTGATAGCCTTGGTTAAGTTCCTGAATTTACTACCCAAGAAATCCAGCGAAGCTTGGTGTCTGATTTGATTTTGCATAAACAAATTACGTTCCAAATCAACATCCACCGTATTTCCATCACCCGTATCAGGTTGTGTAGGAAGTCGGTATAACATTTCCCCTGTCACTTGAGTAGAGGCAGGAATATGCCGACCATCAGTACGACTAAGTCCGATACTTGCCCCTGATGTTGCCGCCTGCAATGCCCTTTGAAAGTCCATACCTTTCGATTTAAAGCCAGGTGTGTTGGCTTGAGCAATATTGGTGGATATCACCTCTGCATTGCGAGCGCGTACACCAACCGTATGTTGGTGGATACCTAATGCGTTATTGAAAGATATAGCCATGTTAACCTCTACAAAAAGAACTGACCGATACTATTAGAATTAAAAGCAATTAATATACCAACTTTGCACTTAACCTAATTTCCTTGTTCACAAACATAGGAGCAATTTACGCACCAAGTTTCTTTATAGATAACCAATTGTGAGTATAGCTTCCGCTTTGGAACTCGATAAACGTATAAAGCCCAGCACACTATGCTGGGCTTTATCTACTAGCTGTTGGCTCTATTTGAGCTTATAAATGATCCCTGGGTTGCACCTAACCATTTCGAAACAGTCCGTTAAACCCGTTAACGATTCGGAAGCACCTAGTAATAGGTGCCCGCCAGGGTTCAAACTAGCAGCCATTTGGTTTAGGACTTGGGATTTCATCTCTGGAGAGAAATAGATGAGTACGTTGCGACAAAAAATAATGTCAAACTTACCAAGCAACGAATAGCTTTCCATTAAGTTTTGAGGACGGAAATTGACCAAACGCTTGACATTGTCCTTAACCTTCATCCGACCATCACCTGCGTCTTCAAAAAAGTTTTTACGTCGCTCTGGAGATAAACCACGACCCAAGGCTAGGTTGTCGTATATTCCAGCACGGCACATGTCCAACATACTGGCTGATATATCGGTTGCCGTAACCGACACATTCGGTATCAATCCTGGTTTTCGTTGTTGAGTTTCAAGAATAGTCATGGCCATAGAATATGGTTCTTGTCCGGAAGAGCTTGCCGCAGACCAAATTTTTATAGGTCTTTTATTCTCAGCAGCTTCAGGCAAGAGTTTATTCGCCAGTACTTCGAAAGGATAAGTATCACGAAACCAGAGTGTTTCGTTGGTTGTCATAGCGTCAACCGCTGCAACTCGAAGATCTCTGTTGCGTCCAGACACTACGTCGCTGAGCAAATCAGACAAAGAACTTAACTTAAATTTAGTAACTAGTGGGCTGAGACGGCTTCTTACTAGATATTGTTTGCTGTCACCCAATACGATACCACATTGAGATTCGAGGAAACGGCTGAAGTCACGATATTCTTGATCGCTTATAGTTATTGCTGTCATTTATTTCTCTTTAATCAGTAAGCGCAGTTTTCACCGCATTACCAAGCTCATCAGGGTTGAATTTCGCAATGAAGGCATTTGCTCCAACACGTTCGACCATGGCTTGGTTAAAAACACCACTGAGTGATGAGTGAAGAATAACATACAAGTCTTTCAGATCCGGATTACGTCGTACTTCCGCTGTCAACGTATAACCGTCCATTTCTGGCATCTCGATATCTGAAATGACAAGTGAAATTTGTTCGTAAATACTCCCTTCGGCAGCCATTTCAACCAATTTGTCATAGGCTTCCTTGCCGTCTTTGGCCGATACGACCTCAAACCCGATAGAGACAACTGCACGCTCTACCTGTTTACGTGCCACGGTAGAATCATCAGCAATAAGTATACGTCGAACTACCTCTTTTTCCGACTGTACTTGCGCAATTTCATCACCGATTGTTGAATCCATTGTCTCATCAATGGGAGCGATCTCCATCAATATTTTCTCAACATCGAGGATTTCTACAAGCTCATTATCAATATTCGTGACTGCTGTTAAATAGTTACCCTTACCTGACCCATCAGGAGGAGGCAATATCGCTTCCCAGTGCATGTTGATAATGCGCTCTACAGATGTAACTAAAAAGGCCTGTATGGTTCGGTTGAATTCAGCAATAACAACAAACGCCTTCTCGACATCTTCTGTCGGTCTCCCACCTATGGCAAGACTCATATCTATGACGGAAACGGTTTGCCCTCTAATGTGGGCCACCCCTTTAACAAGGTGGTGCAAATTGGGCATCATAGTTAGTGTTGGGCACTGCAGCACTTCTTTCACTTTAAAAACATTAATGCCGTAGCGTTGACGTCCCATCAAGCGAAATGTTAAAAGTTCCAATCGGTTTTGACCCACGAGTTGCGTGCGCTGATTCACCGAATCAAGAATACCCGACATAAGCCCATCTCCATTTCAAACTTTCATGGTATAAAATGATAGTCTACTACAAGGCTAATAAAACCAGAGAAGCAGAATGACATACCATAATTTACGTTTATGCTCATTTTCCATAACTAATTGTAGAGCTTTCTGTAAAAAATTTTACAAGTCTGTCGCTTTTTTATGCCTTTTCTATAGTTTTTCGTCAACTTCAGCCACCTCTGAACAGACCACTATTATTCAACAAGCTGCAGAGAATTACATTCTTACGAATATAGAGTGGCCGCCAGGTGGTACATTGCTAGCAAAGGCAGCGAACATTGATAGCCGTATTTTTGTTACCGACTGTCCTGCTCCACTAAAAACTTCTTCTTCTTCTACAAACCCTAGTGCAAGTAACATCACTGTGCTAGTTGAGTGTAGTGAAGAGAACTGGAAATTATACGTTCCAGTAAGACTGACGAGGACTGGCCCACAAGTCACAACCACAGGTCCGATCAGTCGAGGTCAAACAATCTCAGCACAAGACCTGACTATCACTATGGTAGACTTGCAACGTGTAAGGCGACAAGGCTTTTCAAAAATTGAAGATATTATTGGAGCTAAAACCAAAAAAAACCTTAGAAGTGGAGAAGTCGTAGAAAGTAGTGATGTTTGTGTTGTATGCCGCAATGAAACTGTGACTATCAAGGCTCAAAAGTCTGGTATGACCATCACAACTAAAGGCACCGCACTCACAGATGGCACACATGGTGAACAGATTAGAGTGAAAAATAGCAAATCCAACCGTATAATTGAAGGTAGGGTAACTGGCATTGCCGAAGTTACAGTTATTTTTTGAACAATCAAAAAGTTCCTAAAGTATTGCTCGCTTCGGTCGATATCGACAGTACAAGATTTCAATTACGAAAGGCTCGAATATATGGCAGGCATTGATAACATACGCTCAGGGCAGACGGTCACGACCTCTTCCAAGAGCACTGCACGTAACGAAAGTAGTGCCTCTGCTGACTCTGGTTCAACAAAAAAGTCAGATGTTGCTCAGGACTCAGTATCCCTTAGCAAACAGGGTAAAGCTGTTGGTGAAATGCACTCCCAGCTAGCAAACCAACCAAGCTTTGATAAAGCTAAAGTTGCCGCAATTAAAGAAGCCATTGCTAATGGTTCATATAGCGTAGACCCTCAAAAATTAGCTGACAATATGATCAAGTTCGAGCAAGAACTTGGTGGTTTGGAATAGAGAGCTCGTATCATGGCATCCTTGAGCAGTTTAATCGAATTTCAGCTACAAAGTGCCCATGAGCTATCTGACATTCTCGAAAAAGAAAAGCTAGCAATTACCGCAAGATCTGCGAAAGACATAGAACAACTAGCCACTGAAAAGTTATCCCTGATAACCAAACTACAGCAAACTGACGAACGAATCGGGCAGCACCCTGACGTAGCCAACTTGACAACTGATCCAAATTTGAGCCCTCTGGTCGAAGAAATTCGATCCACTATCGCCGATTGCCAACAAGCTAATATTGTCAATGGCGAAGCCTTGCAACGAGCACAGATGAGTTTTAATAAACTGAATAATCTTATGCAACAGAGTCAAGGTAAACTAGGAATGACTTATAATGCTGACGGGCAGACTAAAAATGTAACCACACTGGGTACAAACATCAAAGCCTGATTCATGGTTAAAGCGACATTTTTGCCGCTCTACAACAAGACATTATAAATTAGAAAAGGGTTTGTTGACGTTTCTCAGGTACCACTTCCACTTCACCATAATCGCGAAGCTTATTCATTTTCTTGATATCAAGGCGTAACTCTGTCACATAGCTGTCACCAACTTTATAGCTGCGTACCACCTCGGCACCACGAATAACGCCATCGACTGCACCAGATGTAAGCTCCGTCCCAAGCCTCTGATCTTTTAAGTCTGCCCTGCCACTAACACGCATCCCGTAGACCTGCTCAGCTAATTCACGGTAAGCATCTATTTTAGAGGCACGCATCGCTCTAACTTGACGTTCCTCGTCGGTTCTCCCCTTTTGTTCACTGATATTGGCGTATCCCACCGCAGTGAGCCAATCATCAGCACGCATATTTTGCAAGGGCTGACATCCCACCATCATAAAGATAACGGCCAAAAAAAGAATTTTATTCATCACGACTCCCTATGGACGAAGAATAACGGTATATGGCTGCCTTATTGTAGGGTCAGAGCGAATTAAAACACCATCTTCATCTCGGATACTGTTAAGCGTGTCTAGATCTCGGCCAATTCTATCCGCAGGCAGAAAGCCTTGAGCCGTTGCAACCACAACTCTTGATTGCATACCAACTACACGAGCATTAACTAATACTCCTCCTTCTTGACGAAGCATGGTTCCGGTGAGTACATATTGAATATCTTGTTCTTGGGCAAGATCCTTCCAATCGCGACTAAACGCAAAATCACCTTGGCTGGTCACTTGAATCGAACCTGTTGTTTTATAATCGACAACCTTGAAGCCTCTTCGCTGAAACTGATGAATAAAGCCTTCAGAAACAGAGTTACCCAGCCAGTTGGTAGCATCCATACTTTGCAAATCCACAAATGATGTAACGGCAATAGGTGTCCGAGCAGAGACACTTGTATTTGAGACCATCAAATCTTCAGTCATACTTTCGACAAAAAAGTCAAGAGTATGACGCGGACTCTCCATCAACATAAATTGAGAGCCTGGGTAAGGTTCTTTACCATTATATACAGGTGCGTAAGCACAAGAGGTAAGAAGCACCACAGGCACAAGCGTTAGCCACTTTTTCATATTATAATCTCCGATACATTTTAGGCTTCTATCTGTGCCACCTTATATCTCAGATACCAAAGTGGAACATTCTTTGCTTTTCTATATCTGTCACTACATAGAGCGGCAACACCTAAATCAGCTAACGAAATAAATGCAAAAAGTGAACCAGTTTGGAAATATACGATGAAAAAGATGTTTTTTAAAATAGTATCAACCTTTTATCTAGTACTTTGCCCCACATTGGTATGGGCAGGATGGTACGAAGTAACAGGTCGAGCAACTGTCGTCGCTTCTGAAGAGGTTGCACGCATTCACGCGTTAGAAGATGCCATATTCAAAGCAGTTAGCTTCTCTGGAGCCGATATAGGCAGTATCTCGAATATCAGGCCAATATTAGAAAGCAAGCGCAAAGAATATCAACTCAGTAATACCGAGATACGTTACATTCTAATTGATGAACAAAAAGTCCGTAATGGTGTTATGTACGTCAAAGCTCGCATGGACATATACCCATCGGCAACAGCTTGCCACCTCAGCCAATACAAAAAGACCTTCTTAGTCGGCAATATCGATTTGGCCTCCCCTAAGCAAGCTGTTATGGGTCAAATCTATAACGTTGGAGATGACTTTGCGACTGTTATCAATCGGCAATTAAGCATACAGTCGAGTAACTTTGTTTCTGTAGGTACAACCGACTATGAAATTAGTAAGCGCAATCCAGAGCGACTAAAAATGATAGCTCAAGACACTGGTGCACAATACATCATAGGTGGCGTGATCACTGATTTAACGGCTACGATAGAACAAAAGTTACTCCAAGAGGACAATATAAACCGTCAATTTGCTCTTGATATGACCGTCTTCGATGGTAAGACTGGCAATGAAGTCTACAACAAGAACTACCGTGAAGTTGCTAGATGGCCTTTCCCTAAAACAAGTCAAGTAGATACTAAAAGTGCACGGTTTTGGGCATCAACATATGGAGAGATGATGCTGAGAGTCAGTCAGAATATCATGCTGGACCTCGAGTCGGAAGTCTCGTGCAAAATAACATTGCCGGAAATTATTGCCAAATGGGATAAGGTGCTAACTATGGATCTTGGTAGGATCCATGGCGTTACCCAAGGAGATAAGCTCAAACTTTGGCACACAAGTTCGTTCATAGATCAAAGAGGGATCCCTCGTAATAAGGTCACTGAGTCAAACATCACACTCACAGTGTCACGGGTTTATGAGAATGAAGCAGAACTAACTGTTGATCAGCCCGAACTCGCTGGTAGTATTCAAATTGGTGATGTTATGCACAAGCAACTTTAAATCAGTAAGTTAAAGCTTAACATTGCAAAAGAATATAGTATGATAGCTTCACGCTCCCGTGGCACAGCTGGATAGCGCGATCCCCTCCTAAGGGATAGGTCACAGGTTCGAATCCTGTCGGGAGCGCCATATTGGATCAATGCGGGTTATAACCTTCGACCCGCGATGACCAAAAACCTATGTATTTCCTAATTAGCAAATTAACCTCCAGAAAGAAGCTAGATTCCATCTTAATTAAGCTCTCTATGGCTGCATCAAGCTGGACAATCCCATTGGTATAATACTCTCGATTATAATCCACCCTAAACCTCAATGTAAAAGCTTAATAATCAATTACATAGTCACAGATCTACTCATTTGATTCAAAAAATCATCAACTTAGACAACATGAAAAAAGAGTCATACTTTAAATAAAATATGTAAAGAACTCATTATTTACTCAAAGATAAAAAACCTTTAATTACATTTTCTTACTGTCTTTTTTCAAAAAAAAGTGATGTTTTTCACTTTAACACTTTGCGGAAAGACGAATAAGCCCTTCACCAATCATGCACATTCAACTAAAATACTTATTAACAAAATTATCCATAATCATTGAATGAAGAAGAGTAATCTGACAACAAACACTGGTCACCGTTTTATCTCCAAAGCCAAAACCGCGTTTAAAATCCACATCCATACACCAGATGATAAGGTGTTACATCGCTCCGTGGGCTACGTAAAGATCGGTGAAAAAAAAGGACTCAAAAAAGCTATTAAGCTCAGAAATGAATTGGGTAGTGCCATGTGGGGCAAATTCTGGCGTAAGTTACTCAAAGACCCATACCTAATGACACGGCTCCCCCATTCTGTTGAGCCAAAGATTATTTTCAAACCTAGACCAACTAAAACTAACCCGGATGCAAAGGACGAATGCTATATTGCTGCTTGGCGAAATTATGATAAAAACGGCAAACTGATATATAGAAGCATTGTTTGTTCAATCAAAAAGCATGGTCGTCTCGCCGCCTACACAAAAACTAAAAAAGCCCTGCTAGAAGCCAACAAAGACAACTTAGAAATTCTCGAGTTTATGGGGCGTCTAACCAGCATAGACCTTAAATAAACGGTTTCTGCCTACCTGCAGCCATTTACCCAGCTATCAATCGAAACATGGTTAACTCATGTTTGTTTCATACCAAAAACCGCAACATGAGCTGCGGCTTTTGATATCACAGTGAGCTTCTAAAGCACTTTACGCACTAGCTTCTCGTTGTGAAATAAAGGCTAGCGCCATCTTGATTCGAGCAATAACTCGCTGTTTACCAACTAACTCCATAACCGCATCCACAGATGGTGATTGCCCACCCCCTGTTACTGCAACACGCAAAGGCATACCAATTTTGCCCATACCAATATCTAACTCTTCACAGACAGCAGCAATCACATTCTCTTTGATACTTGCCATATCCCAATTTTCTAGCGTTTCAACTTTCGCTAAAGCAAGCTCTAATGGACCTTTTGCGACAGCACGTAAATGTTTCTTCGCCGCACCAGCTTCAAAGTCAGAGAAATCCTCATAGAAGTAGCGAATTTGCTCAGACAGTTCAACAAGTGTATTACAACGCTCACCGACAAGTTTAATCACTTGAGTAAGTGCAGGGCCGTTTCCTACATTGAGTTTTTGGTTGTCCAAATGCCATTGTAAGTGCTCTGCTACATACTCAGGATCTGACGTTTTGATATAGTGATTATTTAACCACAGGAGCTTTTCAGTGTTAAACGCAGAAGCTGATTTGGAAATAGCATCAAGGGTGAATAGCTCTATCATCTCTTGCTGAGAGAATATCTCCTGATCGCCATGAGACCAGCCCAAACGAACCAAGTAGTTATTAAGCGCATTTGGCAAGTAGCCTTCATCGCGATATTGCATTACAGAAACAGCCCCATGACGCTTAGATAACTTAGCACCATCGTCGCCCAAGATCATCGCACAATGAGCGAATGTCGGAACTGGGGCACCCAAAGCTTCATAGATGTTAATTTGACGCGGGGTGTTATTAATATGGTCTTCACCGCGCACAACATGAGTGATTCCCATATCCCAATCATCAACGACAACCACAAAGTTATATGTCGGAGCACCATCAGTTCGGCGAATAATCAGATCATCTAATTGGTCGTTAGCGATTTCAATACGGCCACGGATCTGATCTTCAAACACAACACTGCCTTGCGTTGGGTTACGAAAACGCACTACACACGGATCGCCGTCTTTCGCAGCTTCATTTGCCGCTATGATTTTGGGGTGACTCGCATCATAACGAGGCATTTGCTTATTTTTTTCTTGCTCAGCTCGAATTTCATCAAGAAGCTCTTTGGACGCATAACATTTATACGCTTTGCCTTTAGCTAGCAAGGTATCAACCATTTCATTGTAACGGTCAAAGCGCTTAGACTGGAAATAAGGTCCTTCATCCCACTCTAGCCCCATCCACTGCATCCCTTCAAGAATGGCATCGACGGCTTGCTGAGAGTTACGCTCTAAGTCAGTATCTTCGATACGTAGAACAAACTCACCACTTTGGTTTTTTGCAAAAAGCCATGAATACAATGCTGTGCGAGCACCGCCGACGTGAAGATAGCCCGTAGGGCTAGGAGCAAAACGAGTTTTAACCGTCATTTAAAAATACCTTGATTAGCTGAATGACTGCACCATGAGAAGGCGCTAAAAATTGCGCGTATTTTATCATTGATCTCTAAATCTACAATCCACTAGTGACAAAATTCACCCATACAAACTGATCTCTCATCCCTAGTAACGCAATAATACACTTCTTGACCTTACCCCAAAGGTAAGGTTTATCCTTACTCATGGTTTATAGTGAGGGGCAGAAAATGCAAAGGTTAGATATTCCACTTTCAGGCTTAAGTTGTATGGGATGTGCGCGTAAAGTAGAACGTCTCTTAGTACATGAACATGGCGCATTAATCCATGAGCTAACGCCTGCGCTTGTTTGCTTGGAGACAAACAGCCCGTTTAAAGACATAGAATCATCTATTCTTACCCTTGGCTATCATGCCGGTCATCAGTATCACTTCCATCTTGAAGGTTTAAGCTGTACCAAATGTGTCGCTAAGCTCGAAAACGCCCTAAACAGCCATACAGGTATCGGACATTTTCAAGTATCGAAAACTGAATTATCTCTTTCAACGCTACTTAGTGAGCAAGAGATCAAAGATCTAGTTGAATCAGTTGGCTATAAAGCGAGTCATGAACAATCTGAGATACCCGAATCACAGCAGCAAACCTCTTCCCAATCTGAACCATTAACATTAACTGAAAAAAGCAGCACCTATACTTTAAACTTTTTTATCTCAGGCATGACCTGCGCAAGCTGCGTGGCATCGGTTGAGCGCGCCTTAATAAGTGTCGATAAGGTAGAGCGCGCGCAAGTTAATCTCGCTGAGCAAAGTGCCATTGTTTTTAGCCTCTCAAATGAAGAATCTGTCATCGCATCTGTTGTAGACACTGTAAATAAAGCCGGATATCAAGCCGAGTACGTTCTCGATCCAGAAACTCAGCAGAAAGAGCAGTTATCTAAACAAAAATCTATACAAGGCCAGCATAAAAAAAGTGCATGGCAAGGCTTAATTATCGGCGCTCCACTAATGCTCTGGGGAGTATTAGGCGGCAATATGATGATACGTAGCACTCAAGACCAATTGATCTGGGGCGCTATTGGAATGATATGCTTATGGCTACTAGCAACAGCTGGACGCTCCTTCTTTACCAACGCGTGGCAAGCGCTACGTAATAAACGAGCAACAATGGACACACTAGTTGCCCTTGGTACTGGCGCTGCTTGGTTATTTTCCATGCTTATTGTGAGTTTTCCTCAATGGTTTCCACAAGCGTCACGCCATGTTTATTTTGAAGCCAGCGCCATGATAATAGGCTTAATTTCTCTCGGGCATTACATCGAAGCCAAAGCTAAAGCCAAAACCACACTTTCTCTTCAATCGCTAATGAATCTCCAGCCAAGCAATGCTACCGTCATCACAGAATCCGGCGATAAAGTCATGGCGATAAAAGAGATAACACAAGGGATGCAGCTTAAAATTAAGCCTGGTGAAAAAATCCCTGTTGACGGGTTCGTCTTATCAGGTCAATCCTATCTTAACGAATCCATGTTAACTGGCGAACCTATTCCTGTATTTAAGGAGCAAGGCTCTCAGGTTTCAGCCGGGGCCGTAAATCAAGACGGAAGTCTGGTAATAGAAGCCACCAGCGTTGGTCGCAATACTATGTTAGCAAGGATCATCAATATGGTACGCACAGCGCAAAGCAGTAAACCGGCAATAGCCAAGCTGGCTGATCAGATTTCTTCTGTATTTGTTCCTGTTGTTGTAGTGATTGCGCTTATTTCTGCATTAGTTTGGCTTTTGTATGGGCCAGAGCCCAAAGCCAGTTATATGTTAATTGTCTCCACAACTGTACTTATTATTGCTTGTCCCTGCGCGCTTGGCTTGGCTACCCCGCTTTCAGTCACTGTCGGGATCGGAAAAGCTGCAGAAATGGGCATACTGATTAAAGATGCCGACGTGCTTCAGTCTGCCAGTAGAATAAATACTGTAGTGTTTGATAAAACGGGCACGCTAACACAAGGTAAACCTCAAGTTGAATCTGTGTTTGTCAAAGAGAGAGATGAAAGCCACCTACTGACTTTGGCGGCAAGTTTAGAACAATATTCCGAGCATCCACTTGCTAAAGCCATTGTTGACCTTGCCGCGCAAAAAAATCTTCACCTTGAAGAGGTGAGTCAGTTTACCAATCTGCGCGGTATGGGGGTAACAGGTCTAGTTAATGATGAACTGACCTCAGTTGTGTCCCTCAACTATGCTCGGCAGCAAGGGATCAATACTGACGCTTTCAACTCAGAAATAGAACAATGTGCCACTTATGCATGGACACCGGTTATTGTCGTCCAAAAAAATAATGTGGTAGGAATCATTGCTATTAGTGACCCGATCAAGCCAGATGCCAAACAGGCAATTGACGCTTTAAATTCAATGGGTATCAATACTGTGATGTTAACTGGGGACAATCAAGATGTGGCAAATTCGATTGCTTCCCAAATTGGAATAAAAACGATTATCGCCCAAGTACTGCCGGATCAAAAAGCGCAGCATATTAAGCAATTGCAAACACAAGGTCTGCGCGTTGCCATGATAGGTGACGGTGTGAACGATGCGCCAGCCCTTGCAACAGCCGATATCAGTATTGCGATGGGAAACGGCAGTGACGTGGCGATTGAAAGTGCTCAAATGACTCTACTGCACTCATCTCCTGTGGGCGTAGTTAAAGCAATTGAATTATCTAAAGCTAGCATAAGAAATATGAAACAAAACTTGTTTGGCGCGTTTATTTACAACAGTTTGGGCATCCCTATTGCAGCTGGTGCCCTCTACCCAGCTTTTGGCTTTTTACTCAGCCCTGTTGTCGCTGGCGCGGCTATGGCGCTCTCTTCAATAACTGTCGTAAGCAACGCTAATCGCCTGCGTTTGTTTAAACCTTCACACCACATCAAGAGGTCACTATGAAGATTAATCTTATAGCTCTTACGCCGCTTATACTGCTGTCGCACCAAGTTTGGGCTGCTGATGTTATCAATCACAAATCGCCTTATTGTGGCTGCTGCACGGCTTGGACCAAGCACATGCAAGAAGAAGGGTTCTCGGTAGAAGAAAAACTGCATGATAATATGAATGGCATCAAAAAAGAGCTGGGTATAACACCACTGTTAGCATCATGTCATACCGCCGAAATTAATGGTTACGTTTTTGAAGGGCATATCCCAGCCAACGATATCAAAGCGTTTTTGGCTAACCCACCTAAAGGAGCAAAAGGGCTAGCAGTCCCCGGTATGCCGATAGGCTCTCCGGGTATGGAAAATGGCGCACAAAAACAGGCTTATACTGTGTATACATTTAACCAAGATGGGCAAGTATTTGAATATCAAACCTACCCAAAAAGTGATAAATAACCTTTACTGTTGATTGATTTACATTTAAAAGCACCTAAAAATTCAGGTGACAACCTTATAAAACCAGAGCAAAAATAGAATAAAATAAAATAATAAACAATAACTTAGATATAAAATTTAACTTTATTCAACTATTTTTAAGTTTATTTCTCGCTTCATAACGCCAGATTGCAGTAACTTCTCCCCTTCACAAAAAAGCCGTACCAAGATGCGGCGCCTTAACAAGAGGCTCTTTAGTGAGTTACCGCTCACATTAGTCACCTCTTTTTCTTAAAGACAACAACTTGAGTGTATAACACATGAAAAAAGCATTACTTATTGCAGCTGTTGCTGCGAGCACTTCTATGCCTTCGCTTGCAAATGATAACTACGTAGCACTAGAGCTTGGTAAAGGTGAACATATTACGTCTGGTCTTACAGGAGACAGCCAAATCGGTGAAGATCTAGAAGAAATGCGCCTATTCTCTATCAAGTTTGGCCATTACTTTAATAAAAATGTGAGAGCTTACGGTTACTTACAGGGCTCTGCAAGTAACGAAACTACCTATATCAACACACCAGGTCTTTTAAAAACTCAACTAACAAGCGGCGAATTTGGTGCTGGCGCTGACTATTTGCATTACATCAATGATCAATTTTACTTGCTGGCAGGCGGTAACCTAGGTATTTATAAATCTGAGCTTGAAGCATCAAATTTCGGCATAACAGCAACTGAGGATAATACTGGTCTTGCAGCTGGAGCAAACCTTGGTTTGGGTTACAAGTTTACTGAACGTTTTGGTATGGAGCTAGGATATCGTTACACTCATTACTTTGGAAATGAGTTTAAATCTCAACAGTTCGGAAATCTTAACTTTGATGGATTCCAAGCTGCTTACCTAAATGCAAGCTACTCTTTCTAAGTACTCTTAGAACAAACACAATGCCGCTTATTGCGGCATTATGCTTTGACAATTCACAAACCAACTTCAAACTATTTCCCCCTAGTATGTCGAATGCTTCTTGGCTTTGTCCACTCAAACTGGCAGCCCATTAGAAATCCCCCCAATGAGAGATTGCGCCAAATACTTTGGCTAAAAAGAAATAAAAACAAAGTACTACCTAAAAAGTCTTGGGTTCTTCACAAAAGCTATCATCGTAAACACCTTATGTTTAAAATACATAAATCCACCACTAAAATCTCAGATAAATCTGTATCCAGAGTCTGAATTTAAAAAGGTGTTTACATGAGAAAAAAACTGTGTATTTTTCTGATAGCGGGAGCAACTTCTGTCCCAGTCTATGCAATCGAAAATTATATCGCGTTGGAGCTTGGCAGCGGCAGCTATGATATCTCTGGTACTCTGGCGAATAGCCAGATTATTAAAAACCTCGAGGATATAGGCACATACTCAATTAAAGGGGGTCATTACTTTAACGACATGCTGAGAGTCTATTTGTCCTTCCAACAAATAAATAGCAGCGAAACTCGATTTGTTTCAGGTTCAGAAGTTGTAGCCACCTATGAATTCAACACTCGTCAGTACGGTATAGGGGCAGACTATTTGCAGTATTTTAGTAGTCAATTTTATTTACTTGTTGGTGGTAATCTTGATTATTATGATAGCCAATTCGAGATTAACGATAACGGAGAGTTGATAGACGACAATAGTACTGGTTTAGCTTTTGGCGCTAACCTTGGACTTGGCTATAAATTTACCGAACGCTTTTCTATGGAACTGGGTTATCGTTTCACTCACTATTTGGACAATGAAACTGAAGACCGTACATCCCTGAGTTTTGATGGAAACCAAATAGGCTACCTAAACGCAAGTTACTCTTTCTAAGAGCATTTAGAAATAAATAATGTGGCTTATTTAGCAGCATTATTTGTTTCTACTCTACCTAATCTGGCTACATGGAACTGTCACTGTAGTGGTTTAATGATCCCGGACATCAAATTAGGTGGTAAAGTCTCCACCGTAAATGAGGTGTTCAATGACAAAACGACAACGACGTACATTTTCTTCTGAATTCAAAGTAGATGCCGCAAGCTTGGTTCTTGATCAAGGTTACTCAATATCTGAGGCGGCACGCTCTCTAGACATCGGTGATACGGCTTTACGACGCTGGGTCGATCAACTAAAGATTGAGCGTGGCGGAGAGACGCCAACGGTTCAAGCTCTGACGCCAGAACAGAAGAAGATCCAAGAGTTAGAAGCTAGGATTA
>NZ_QLYY01000016.1 GCF_003350295.1 Vibrio tetraodonis | reverse complement strand
ATTTTGCTTGCCTATAATTTAGTACGTTTAGAAATGATTCATATTGCCGAAGATGCGAATGTAAGTCCAACTCGGGTTAGCTTCACAGCAGCAATAAATTTGATAGATGCCCAGTTGCGCTGGCTAGCGCTCAGCCCCGATGGCACTTTACCTGTTAGGCTCAAACAAATGCGAGAGAGCATCAGCCATTTCATTTTGCCAGATAAAAGAAAGGACCGAACGTTTCCACGTTCAGTCCTCTTTGTTCGGGCCAAATATCCATTTAAATATAAGTGTTAATACTTATCCGAACGGCATTAAACGTTACCGCTCGCCTTTTTACACTCATAAACAATTATTCGTAGAATGGTTTGTTCAAACCTGCGCGAGTCAACAGCCCATCACACGGAGCGAAGCGATCGCCATACTTCTGTGCATGCTGGTTCATCAGCTCGATCACTTTCTCTAAACCAAGCTGGTCCATGTATCGGAAAGGCCCACCCAAGAATGGAGGGAATCCTATACCAAAAATGGCACCAATATCTCCATCACGAGGGCTGCGAATGATATCCTCTTCAAGGCATCGGACTGCCTCATTTAGCATGGGTAATACGCAGCGCAGAGCAATGTCTTTCTCGCCTGATTTTGCATCGGGGGTCAAACTCAACAGCTTATAGACGGATTTATCTACCTCTTTCTTCTTACCCTTATAGGTATAAAATCCTTTGCCACTCTTTCTCCCTTTGCGATTGTCGTCCAGCAGAGTATCGAACACATCCGGTCCTTTGAATCGCTCGCCTAACTCACCAACTAAAATAGGCATAATTTTAGCGCCAATATCAATACCGACTTCATCGAGTAAGGTAATAGGACCAACCGGGAATCCAAAGTTCAATAGGGCTTTATCCAAATGCTCTATCGGCTCGCCAGACATCAAAACTTGAGCCGATTCATTCATGTAAGGAGCAAGAATACGGTTGACATAAAAACCAGCGCAGTCTTTGACAACGATAGGTGTTTTGCCTTGCTTGCGAGCAAATTCAACCACGGTGGAGATAGTCTCATCGGAGGTGCTTTGATGAGGGATAATTTCCACCAATGGCATTTTTTCAACAGGGCTAAAATAATGTAGGCCTACCACCTTCTCTGGACGCTGAGCCTTTTCAGCAATCTTATGGATGGGTAAAGACGACGTATTAGTAGCAAAGATGGTGCTATCCTTTGCATTCGCTTCAACATCAGCCACCATTTGCTGCTTTAATTCCAAATCTTCAAATACCGCCTCAACCACTATGTCGGTGTGATTAAAACGTGTAAAGTCCACCCCACCAGAGAGTTTTAGCATATTCGACTGAAGCTTAGCCTTAGACAAAATGCGGCGTTTGCGCTGCTTATCAAACAACTTGTAGTTGTACTTAAGCGCATTGAGAACCCCGTCATTGGAGACATCTTTAATTCTCACTGGCACTTTGGCTTTGGCCACAGATACATGGCTTATCCCCGCACCCATCAAGCCGCCACCCAGTACAGCAGCCATGCCAACATCTTTTGGCTCTGCTTGAGTGCCTTTTTCTTTCTTCATCTCTGTTGTGGCAAAGAAAATGGAGCGTAACGCTTTCGATTCAGGTGTCATGACCAAATCGCCAAATCGCTGCGCTTCTTTAACTTGCCCTTGCTCAAAGCCTTTTTCTAAGCCATGGCGCATTACATCCAAAATAGCTTCAGCAGCTGGATAATTGCCACGGGTTTTGTCATGCGTTTTTTTCGCCGCCTGCTCAAAAATCACTTTGCGGCCCAAGCTAGTGTTAGAGATAAGCTTTTCTTTGGTTGACACCTTGCGCTTAGCTTGTGATTTACCGGCATGTTTCTCAACAAAACTCTTGGCCACTTGCAGCAACACGCTCTGTGGCACAACCGCATCAACCACGCCCAATTTTTTCGCCTTAGCGGCTCTTAACTGTTTCCCTGTGAGGATCATATCAAGCGAGGGCAGCAAGCCAATTAAACGAGGCAAACGCTGCGTACCGCCAGAACCTGGCAGCAAACCCAATTGCACTTCAGGCAGTCCTAAACGAGTCTTATCTGAAGTGGTGCAAACGCGATAATCACACGCTAACGCCAGCTCCAGACCGCCACCTAGACATGGACCATGAATCGCAGCCACAACAGGAAACGGCAAGTCAGACAATTGCTGGAACATTGTCTGCCCTTGAACAGCAAGATCTTTTGCTTGCTCTGAACTGGTGCAAGCATCAAGCATGCGTACATCCGCACCGGCAATAAAGTTATCTGGTTTAAGAGAATGGACAATCAAGCCCTTAATGGTTGAGATGTTTTCTTGCAGCTGAGCAAATATGGCCTTCATCTCGTCAGCAAAAGCCGCTTGCAAGGTATTCATTTTCTCACCGGGGACATCAATCGACAGCCAAGCAATGTTTTGTTCATCAACCTTTAGTTCAAATGCTTTTTGTTCACTCATTACTCAACCTCCAAAACCATAGCTGCACCTAAACCACCTGCTGCGCAGGCTGTATTTAACGCCAAGCCTCCGCCGCGCCTCTTAAGCTCTCTTAACGTTTGAGTGATCATACGCGCGCCCGTCGCGGCAAATGGATGGCCATAGGCTATTGAGCCACCAAGTACATTGAATTTATCCATATCAATTTCACCTATCGCTTTTGCTCGGCCAAGTTTCTGCTGCGCAAAGTCGTCTGAGGCAAACATTTTGACATTCGATAAGGTCTGAGCCGCAAAGGCTTCATGCATGTCGATTAAGGTCAGATCGGATAAATTAATGCCTGCTCTATCAAGTGCGAGAGGTGTAGAATAAGACGGGCCCATTAACATATCCATCTCAACCCCAATCGCGGAAAAGGCATAAGAGCGTATGTAGCCCATCACCTCTAGGCCTAACTCTTTGGCTTTGCCTTCACGCATCAACATGATGGCCGCCGCGCCATCGGTAAGCGGAGTACTGTTGGCCGCTGTCACACTGCCATATTGACGGTCAAACGCAGGGCGCAGCTTAGCGTAACCTTCCAAGGTTGAATCATGGCGAACGTTATTATCTTGAGAAATCCATTGTTTGTAGGGCTCTGGAAAGGCTGTCATGACCTCTCCTTCAATCTTGCCGTCTTTCCACACCTCGGAAGCAAGAGAATGAGAACGATGGGCAAGTGCGTCCTGTTCTTGACGGGTAATGCCATGAGATTTGGCCATCTGCTCTGCGGTTTGCCCCATAGACAAGCCAGTGGAGTACTCAGCCACCGCAGGAGGAACTGGCATAAGGTCTCTAAATGAGAGGTTTTTAAGCAACTTAAGCTTCTGACCCATGGTTTTGGTTTTACTCAGCGCAAGAAGATTAGCAGCCAGTTTCTTTGACACACCAATAGGCAACACTGAGGAAGAATCTGCACCACCAGCAATACCGATATCAATCGTCCCTGCCATGATACTTTCCGCCACATTAACCGCAGACTGAAAACTGGTTGCACAAGCTCGGGTCACGCTGTACGCATCGGTATGAATGTTCATTCCCGTGCCCAGCACAATTTCTCTTGCTATATTTGGCGCTTCGGGCATCTGAACCACTTGGCCAAAAACAACTTGATCAATCAGCTTAGGGTCAATTTCAGTCCGCGCCATCATTTCGCTAACTACCATCTTACCGAGATCGACGGCGGGGACTTGACTGAATTCCGTGCTTTGACGTGCAAACGGCGTACGCAAACCTGCAACTACCGCAATGCGCTCACCCGAGCGCGTTTTCACTTCCTGCTTGCCCATTATTTCTCCTTTACAAAATAGAGGTCAGACCAGAAACATTGTAACTAGAATGTTAAACGAATCAAACGCTCGTTTAATTAAACGTGATTTGGAGTGGAAAAGCGAGAGCTCAAGCGGCAGAAGCATTAGGCAAAAAAAACCACACAGATTTGTGTAGTTGGAAAACAAACCAATTAACTCACGTTAATCGAAAATAATCAGTGTCCTGATTAAGGAGAAAGTAAAGCCAGCCTTCAAAAGGAAATGCCACCTTGCTCAACAAGTCGGCTTAAAGGCCAACCAGATGACAAGAGCTACTATAATCTGTGTTTAATATTGAATGTTGAAATAGATCAATTTTATGTTGGTTTTTTAACCATAATATTGAGTGAAATCGTACGCTGGTCTGATAAGTCCAGAGAATGTTTGATTAAATACTCAGTAAATCATACTCTGCTAGGGCCTAGAATTAGGTATATGGTCAAACCACAGAGCAAAATTGGAGGCTCACGTGTCTGTTATCAATTTTTTTGGAAAGAAAAAGTCGAGTCCTCCGGTCAACTCGGATATGGACAGACAAAGAAAGTATGAGGCTCTTGTAAGGGCGTATCACAGAGACTTATATCGCTACGCCTATTGGCTATGCAAAGACCAATCGGTCGCAGAGGATCTTGTCCAAGAAACCTGTCTTCGGGCTTGGAAGTCGCTAGACAGTTTACAAGATGAAAAGGCGGCAAAATCATGGTTGATTACCATATTAAGACGCGAAAATGCGCGCCGCTTTGAGAGGAAGCAGTTTGATCTGGTTGATATTGATGACCATGCCAATGACGCCAAAGTCAGTGATGCGCCGCATCACCAAACCCAATGGGTGCAGGCACAGATCATGAAACTGGAAGACGAGTATCGTGAACCTCTCTTTTTGCAGGTTGTCGGAGGGTTCAGTGGCGAAGAGATCGGTGAGATCCTTGGTCTTAATAAGAACACAGTGATGACCCGTCTTTTCAGAGCAAGGAACCAACTGAAGGACATGTTAGATACAGAAAACAGTCATCGAGGACAGCAAAATGGATGAGTTAGAATTCCGTCGTCGTATTATGTCCGACCCAAAAGAGCGGGACGGCGATATCGTCGAAGCCATAAAAGCAGACAGCGCCAACGGCAAATTTGCCGAAGATGTGCTTGAGCTTGATGCCCAGATTGCCAAGGCGATGGCGGTTGATGTGCCTGAAGATCTAGTCGATCGCATTTTGTTTCATCAAACCTCTCATTCAGAGTCTAATGTGATTAGACCCACTTTTGCCAAACGTGCTATGGCCACAGCAGCATCGGTTGCCTTTGTATTCGGTCTTTTGGTTGGACAAGTTAACTGGGGCAATATTGTCCTGCCGCCAGCGCATGCCAGCATTGAAGATATTGCCATTAAGCATGTGATGGCCGAAAAGCCATTTGTCACCGGTATTGACGAAAATGTGCCCTCTTCACAGATCAATGCCAAGATGATGCCTTTTGATTACCAATTTGAGGTCAATTTCCCGTACCATGTCTATTACCTCAATCATTGTGGCTTTGGTGACACCAATGCACTGCACATGGTGTTTCAGGGCGAAAAAGGCAAAGTGACGTTATTTTTCACCAGTATGCCTTCCAAGCAAACGGTCGACTTTGAGCAGCAAGGTATGGCAGGTGTGGTCGAACCGATTGGTAACACCAGCTTGATCCTTGTCGGTGAAGATGGTGAAAATGTCGCCAACATCGCTGAAAATATAGCAAACATCATCAAACCTATGAGTTAACCAAATTTTAACATTTTGTGAGCTGTATCATGGCTTGAGCCTCTCGCTTGAGTCATTTTTTTTGCTTAAAAATAGAGTTTAAACTCTAAAAAGTCTGTTTTTACCTGTAAATCCTGCCAAATGGCTTTCATTTCTATAATTTTACAAACCAACTTGGTAATGGTCGGATTTCAATCTTTTATACTGGGTGTCTAGGATTTGCAACAGTTGAGTGAAAGCTCAAATAAGACGTCCGCGAGAGGCGAAACAAAGGAAAAGTATGATGAATAAGACACGTCTGTTTAAGAAATCTCTTCTAGCCGTGACCATTGCCAGCACCACACTGGCTTCGCAGCAAGCTCTCGCTGCAGGTTTCCAGCTTAACTCTCAGTCTGCCACTGGACTTGGCCGCGCCTTTGCGGGTGACGCCGTAATTGCCGATAATGCTTCAGTGATGGCGCGTAATGCCGCCGCAATGACTCTGTTTGACTCAGACCAGTTTTCTGGCGGCGTCAATATGATAGATACCGACATTGAAATCAAAGATATCTCTTACAACGGCAATTCAATTAACGATGTGACCAACTCAAGCAATACCCCGGTTCCCAATATCTATTACATCCATAAACTTAACGATCAGTTTGCGATTGGTGCAGGGATATACTCAAATTTTGGTACCAAAAATAATTTCCCTGGAAATTTTGGTGCTGGTACCGGTAACGCAGCTGTATCGCTTCCAGATGCAAGCGTCTTAGGCGGTACAACCGAGATAGAAACCATTAACTATACAATTAATGCGGCTTATCGCATCGATGAGCAGTGGAGTATTGGCGGTGGTATCGATATTATTCAGGGTAGCGGCAAGCTAAGACGTGATGCCTTTAGTAATGTCAATGCCGTTAATATAGATGCCGACGGGATCGGGATCGGGTTTAATCTAGGCACTGTGTTTGAGCTTGATGAAAACAATCGCTTTGGCCTTGCCTATCATTACAGCCCTGAGGTAGAAGCCTCGGGCGATGTCTATTTGGATGCTGGTATTGGTGGTGGTGGTGCGTCTCTCATAGGGACTAATGCGGTCGCTGGACAAGATGTGTTGCTGCCTCTGCCCAGCATGCTTGAATTCTCTGGCTACCATCGTATAAAAGACACTAAATTTGCGGTCCATTATAGCTTACAGTGGATCGGCTGGGACACCTTTGACAAGCTTAAAACTAGCGGTGGCAGAGACATAAAAACTTACAATTGGCAAGACGGCTACCATATCTCTTTGGGCGGGACTTACTACCTAGATAATAATTGGACACTACGTGCGGGCTATATGCATGATACGGCCGCTCAAGATAAGCTGACATCCATCTCAGTTCCAGATTCAGATCGTAACTGGTTCTCATTCGGTGCAGGGTATGCGTTTGATAAACACCACTCTATCGACTTTGGCTTTACCTACCTAATGGGTGAAGACGTCAAGGTAACAGAGAATGTAAGTACGGTACCTTTAACCGCTACTACACGCGCAGATGCCATGCTTTACGGGCTTCAGTATAGCTACAGCTTCTAATGTAGACACTTTAACCACACAAAGGGCCATCTTGTATGGCCCTTTTTCATTTTCCGACCAAACTCAAACCCTCAGCTGATTATTTTCAGCCTACAGCTGTGCTGCCAAACCGCCTTTTCACAGCACATGTGTTCGCCGAGTTAAAGCAAAATAAAACAACGAATCAGTGATTTATATAAAAATTTACCTTAGTGGCGATATTTTATTGCAAAGATAATCGCTAAGGTGTTTTTTGTTTTTAAAGTATTAACTCTAATTTTAATATCATCTGACATTTATTAAATAAGTCAGCGACAAATTACCATGAAAACAAGAATTACTTTTCTCTCCCTTGCAGTGGGCGCAGGCCTTATTTCTGCTTCACATACAGCAACAGCGGCTGGTTTTCAATTAGCCGAATACTCGGCAACTGGCCTTGGCCGCGCCTATGCTGGTGAAGCGGCGATGGCAGATAATGCCAGCGCACAGTGGCGAAACCCAGCTATGCTCACCTATCTTGATGGCACACAATTATCGCTTGGCGCTATTTACGTCAACCCCAATGTGGATGTCGATGGTACAGTAAACGGCTCTAAATCATTGAACCCAAGCTTACCCACGACCAATGCGTCTAAATCAGATTTTGCCGATGATGCGATTATCCCTAATTTTTACCTTTCGCATAAATACTCGGATCAAGTGGCAATTGGCTTAGCGCTGGGGACCAACTACGGGATGGAAACTAATCTGGATAATGATTTCGCCGCCGCTCACTTTGGCAATCAAGCCAGCGTTACCACAATGGAAGCTAACCTCAACGCAGCCTATCAAATCAATCAAGACCTGAGTATTGGCGGCGGTGTTCGCTATGTGATGGGCGAAGGCAGCTTTGGCGCAAAAGCGCCAGCCAACAATGCTCAAGCTCTACCCCAAGGTACAGACCTTAAATATATGGAAGGCGATGATAATGCTTGGGGCTGGCAAGTTGGCGCGGCGTGGCAAATCAACCAAGAGCACCGTATTGGCTTTACCTACAAATCCGAAGTGCAACTTAAACTTGAAGGCTATGCCACAGGCGCAGGATTTGATTTAAGCCTAAGTAATGGCAATCGCGATAATGGCAGTATGGATCTTGTCCTGCCTGCCACAGCCGAATTAGCAAGCTTTCATCAACTGACAGAGAAACTCGCCATTCATGCCAGCCTAAACTGGACAGATTGGAGCAGCTTTGAAAAATTAGAGGCCCAATTAAACACATTAGGCAGCAAAATGGTCAAAGTTGAAAACTGGCAAGATAACTATCGCCTAGCACTGGGCGCAACTTATCAGCTTGACCCTAAATTGGCACTTCGCACCGGTATTGCCTATGACACGTCGGCGGTGAGTGATAAAAATCGCACCATTACTATCCCAGAAACCGATCGCACTTGGCTAAGTCTAGGCGCAAGCTACGGCTTTACTAAAAACTTTACCCTAGATGGCGGATTAACCTACATTCTAGCCAAAGATGCGCCAATCACAGAATCACGCGGCTATGCCTCTGACGATACCTCGCAAGCCTTAGCAGGCCAGTTTTTTGGCGAAACTAAAGGGAATATTTGGCTTATCGGTGTTCAAGCCAGCTATCGATTTTAAGCCAGACAGAGCTTCAAGCTAAACTGGCATGAAAAAAAGCTTGGTCAATAAACCAAGCTTTTTTTATTAGAAGTCTTCATCGAGATAGTCGTCAAGATAGGCTTCTTCTTCTGCATCAAATTGTTCGGGCTTTTCAATCTCGGCGTTGAAGTCCTGATTTTGCAGATAGGCATCTCGCGTTAGTACGTATGGATCAGGCGAGTTCTCAAGCATAGCTTCTTGGGAGACTAAAGCAGCTCTGGTTTCCATACCCTCAAGTGCCCACTTGCCAAGTCCTGCCCAAATATTTAAAAGCGACAGAGGAACATAGGTGCTGTCGACTAAGTCAGCAGATTCTCTCACCGTCCAAGGTCCGTAACCTGGCACCATAACGTAGGGGCCATTACCCACACCATAATGCCCAACGGCATCGCCAAACGACTTGTTATTATGATGGGTAATACCAGCGGCCGACGCCACATCGATAAGGCCTAATAAACCAAAGGTACTGTTAATCCAAAAACGGTTAAAGTGGTCAATTGCCTTGTGGCCATTACCCATTACCAAGTTATTGATCACACTCGCTGGCTCATCAAGGTTACTTAAAAAGTTTGCAATACCTTGGCGAACAGGATCAGGAACATAGTTGACATAAGCCAAGGAGACAGGCCGCACAAAGTAAGGATCTAAGTAGTCATAGTTTATCGCCCACATACTGCGGTTGAACCCCTCAATCGGGTCGTTAACCTCTGACTCACCGTGCGCTGAGTCTTGAGGCGCGCTGGCGCACCCCATCAAAAACATAACACCACAAAACATTGCCCACATCTGGGGCTTAATACTATTCATTGTTCTAACTTCCAAACAAAGGCCGGCACTATTTAGCACCGGCCTTCTATCAATTTATTGCGCGAATAAGCTTGGTTAATATTGTTTATTAATACTAACCGTAACAGGTTGACCCATTTTAACGATTTCGCTCTCACCAAACCAGTCCCCTTGCTTAGTCGCTACGTTGCCGTCTGAATCGAGACGAACACGTACCATAAGTGACTCCAATGAGGATAGCTTACGATCTTGCAACATACTATTAGAATCATCAAGAACTACGGTTCGAGGAAAACTCCCCAATGGGTACCTTGCCGCCGCAACTGGCATAGGCGAGCCATCAGCTGTATGAACCGAAACAATCAACGCCGAATCTTGGTCAAGTTTTACCTTTTCACTCAGTGAGATAGAAACAGAGACTGACGTATTACTGACCGCGGAATCACCCAATTGTTCCTGAGCATTATCAATACTGCGCGTTAGCATTTGATAACGGCTATCTTCAGGCCCAATCATACGTTGCATCACCTTCCAGTAACGGATGGCAGCAGTATAATCTTCTCTTTCGTACGCGTCGAATGCCAATAATGAGAATACGCGTAAATCGACGTAATCATTTTGCACTAATTGGCCAAGGATGCGACGCGCAAGAGTCTGATCAAGTTCATCTTGCGACAAGATTAGAGCTTGAGCGTAACCTAGTTTGATATCATCATCGTCAGATTTGAGGGCATAGGCTTTTTTCATCGCGCCAACGGCTGTCACGACATCACGGTTAGCCAGAGCTATTCTGCCGAGCAAGAGCCACCCTGTTGAATCATCGGGGTGATAATGTAAGCGGGTACGCAAAGCAAGCGTCAGATCGCGCATTTCATCATCGCTGAGCGCAGCCCCCTCAGGCACCAATAACTTCTTAGATAGCGCGGGCAAGTTCGCACTGACTTGTTGCCAATCTTCTACCTTAGTTGACGCGCCGAATTTAAAGTACATGGCGTATGACAATGCGATGATAAACACCATAGAAGGCAGCAAAATAGCCATAGGAGATATCGCCACTGAGCCTTTAACTGAGTTTTGATCAGGAACGTCATCTAGCAGTGACTGTTTAAGATCATCAACTAATTCCTGCTGATCATCGACTAAGCCTTCTTGGGTCTCTTCGGCAAGCTCAGATAACCTGTCTTTATACAGCGCCTTATTGAGCTCATCACGCAGTACGTCATCACTATTGTTTTTTCTACGAATAAAAGGAATGCCCATCAAAATCAGGCTAAGCAAGATAAGAATGGCTGAAGCTATCCAAAATAACGTCATTACTGCTTATCTCCATCATCATCTTGTTGTAAAAGAGCTTTAAGGCGCGCTTCTTTGGCTTGATTCCAATTCTCGTCCTCATGTATCCGAACCTGTTTTTTACGCGAACGCACAAAAATAAAACCAAAACCAAATATCACCACAAAAATTGGCCCAAGCCATAAGATGGCAGTCGCAAGGGTAAAGGGCGGCTTGTAAGTCACAAAGTTGCCATATCTCGCCACCATGTAGTCAACAATATCTTGCTTGGACTTACCTTGTTTGGTCATTTCATATACTTTTTGCCTTATATCGACGGCCAATTCCGCGTTGGAATCTGCAATCGTATTGTTTTGACATTTAGGACATCTAAGAGTGCTACTCAGCTCTTTAAATTGCTGCTCTTGCTCTAGATCCTCAAACTCATAGATTTGAATCGATGCGTGGGCTGCAAAAGATAAAATGGCGCTGAGTAAGATGAAAAAGACGGTGTTTTTCACTGTTTAGCCTCCGCAACCAACTTGTCATAGATAGGTTTAATGTCATCGTTCCAGCTGCGGTCACCGACATTACTTGCATGACGATAACGAATCACGCCCTTAGCATCGATCAAAAAGGTTTCTGGCGCTCCATACACACCCAGATCGAGGCCAAGCATGCCGGTACCATCAAATAGGCTTATCAAATAAGGATTACCCAGCTCGTTAAGCCACTTAACGGCTTTGGTGCGATCATCTTTATAGTTCATGCCAATGATCTTAACACCCTGCGAGGCCAACTTATTGAGGTACTGATGCTCCACATAACAAGTCGAGCACCAAGTCGCCCACACATTCAGAAGTAAAGGTTCACCTTTGAATATGGATTGATCGTAGAGCTTGCCTGGCTCTGCTAAGTCTTCAAGCTTAAATTGAGGTACTGGCTGACCGATAAGCACAGATTCAAGCTTGGTCGGATCGTCACCGTGAGAGTTTCGAAACAATTGCGTGGCAAAAACACTGACCAAGGCCAAAAACGCAACTAGAGGTATAAAGAGTAATTTTTTATGCATCACGCCTCCTGCATTTTTGCACTTTTTCTAAAGCGATAGCGTTTGTCACTAATGGCAATCACACCAGCAAGCGCCATAAGTAAAGCCCCAGCCCAAATCCATCGTACAAAAGGTTTGTAGTAAATTCGCACCGCCCAGGATTTATCATCATCTAAGCGCTCACCCATAGCAATATAGAGATCCCGCGTAAGACCACGATCGATTGCCGCCTCTGTCATCATGGAACGTGCTGTGCGATAAAAACGCTTCTCTGCATGCAAAGTGTTTAAGTACTCCCCTTGGTGACTGACCTTAAAGTCCGCAACAAAGCCATCATAGTTTGGGCCATTCTTATCTTTTATCCCTTTAAAGTAGAAGTCATACCCTTGGATGTTGTAGCTTTGACCCGGCGCCAAACGAACATCACGTTCAATACTGTAGTTTTGCACCATGGCAATACCGATAATGCTGACAGCAAGGCCGATATGACCAAACATCATTGCCCAATGACTACGCTGAAGCTTGGTGACACCGACAGTAAAACTGTGTCTATGGGTTGCTCTCTGGTGTAGCTCAAAACAATGCATAAAGATGATCCACAGTGCCATCACCCAACCGATATAAGCCATAAACTGGAAGAAATCGGCAAGCAGTGCCACTAAGACATACGCCAAAATCAATGAGGCTAGCCCTGAAACCAATATGGGTTTGGCTAAGCCTGAGAGATTGTCTCGCTTCCAGCGAATAAGTGGTCCAATCCCCAAAAAGAATGCAAAGGGTACCATCAGCCATGCAAACAAGAGATCAAAGAATGGCGCACCAATTGATACTGAACCCAAACCTATTTGTTTGTGCACAAGCGGGAGTAAGGTGCCAATAAGCACTACCACTAAACCGGCAATCAGCAAGACATTATTGACCAGCAGCGTGTTCTCTCGAGACACAAGTTCAAAGTGACCACGCGAGCGCACTTTAGAACCTTTAACAGCAAATAGGAGTAACGAACCACCTATCACAAATACCAAGAAAAGAAGAATGAACATGCCCCGCGAAGGATCGGAGGCAAATGCATGCACAGACACCAAAATTCCCGAGCGAACTAAAAATGTGCCAAGTAAGCTCAGAGAAAATGCAGAAATGGCTAAAAGTACAGTCCAAGCTTTAAATGTACCTCGCTTTTCTGTGACTGCGAGTGAATGCATCAGCGCAGTACCCGCTAACCATGGCATAAAGGAAGCGTTTTCTACTGGATCCCAAAACCACCAGCCCCCCCAACCTAGTTCGTAGTAAGCCCACCAAGAACCTAGAGCAATTCCTAGAGTCAGAAACAACCAAGCCGCGGTAGTCCAAGGCCGTGACCAACGTGCCCAAGCCGTATCCAGTCTGCCAGTCATTAATGACGCAATCGCAAATGAAAAGGCAACGGAAAAGCCCACGTAACCCATATAAAGCATAGGAGGATGAATAATTAGACCTGGGTCTTGCAATAGGGGATTGAGGTCGCGTCCATCAACAGGGAAAAAGGGTAAGGTCCTTAAAAAAGGGTTTGATGTGACAATAATAAACAGAAGAAATCCAACGCTTATCATCCCCATCACAGCCAAAACTCTCGCCACCGATTCCTGAGGCATACCTCGACTAAAAGTTGCAACAGCTACTGTCCATATCGCTTGAATTAAAACCCAAAGCAGCAAAGAGCCTTCATGAGCCCCCCAAACCGCAGTCAAGCGATAATACCAAGGTAACTGACTATTTGAGTTGGTTGCCACATAAGTAAGGGTAAAGTCATTGCTATAAAATGCCCACAACAGCACGCCAAACGACAAAGCAAGCAATAGAAACATTCCCCAAGACAGTGGCCTTGCGGTGTTCATTAGTAAGATGTTATTTCGTGAGGCGCCAATTAAAGGCAGGATACTTAATAACACTGCCATCGCCAGTGATACGATAAGGGCAAAATGACCAATCTCAACAATCATTGACCACTTCCTTGTTTTTGTTGCTGGCTATACTCAAGCGGCTGGTGGTTTTTTTTCATCGCCTCAGCAATCTCTGGCGGCATGTATTCTTCGTCATGCTTGGCAAGCACTTCAAAGGCTTCAACCGTGGTGGAATTTTTTAGTACTCCTTGGGCCACAATACCTTGTCCCTCTCGAAATAAATCCGGAAGAATCCCATCATAAAGCACGGTCACTTTAGGACCGACATCGTGCAGCTCAAACGAGACTTTAAGTGATTCAGGGTCCCTTTTTACTGACCCTTTGACCACCATACCGCCGATACGTAAGCGCTGGCCAACTGCTGGCTTTGTACCATCAGGCTTGCCATCAACTAACTCACTAGGCGTATAGAATAGGTCCATGTTCTGATTTAGGGCATAGAGCATGAGACCAATAGTCGCGCTCATACCAAGGAAAATGGCGAGTACTATCCCCAGCCGTTTTTTACGCCTCGGATTCATAACGTATTCTCCATATTTTTCGCGGCATCGATTCGAGCTTGTCGATCAATTTTTGACTGGACTTCTTCGAGTAATTGGTTACCACGGCGCAGACTCAGCAGAAATAGGATCATCATTGAGGCAAAGGTAATACCAAAGGCACTCCATACATAAGCCGAGTATCCTCCCATCGCCAGAAAATCGCTTAAAGACTCAAAATACATTGGATTATTCACCTCCCTGAAGTCTAGCTTTGGCCACAGACGCCACCCATGGACGATGGCTCTCTTTACTTATGATTTCATTACGTAAGCGAACCATGGTTAATGTCGCAAAGAAAAATGCAAAACCGAGAATATTAATCAAAAGAGGCCATAGCATATCGCTAGCAATCGATGGTTTCGCAAATTTAGTGATGGTTGCACCTTGATGAAGCGTGTTCCACCACTCCACAGAAAAATGGATAATAGGCAGATTGACCACTCCGACAATCGCCAAGATACCCGCCGCTTTGGCTGCTGTCCTCTGGTCATCAAAGGCCTGATAGAGCGCAATCACGCCCAAATAAAGAAATAAGAGAATTAACTCAGAGGTAAGGCGAGCATCCCATACCCACCATGCACCCCACATAGGTTTGCCCCATATGGCTCCTGTAACTAGTGCTATAAAGGTATAAACCGCTCCGATAGGAGCCATCGCTGAAGCGGCCATATCAGATAACTTCATTTGCCATACCAAACCAATAAAAGCAGCGATAGCCATAGACATATACACGCCCATCGACCAAATGGCAGCTGGAACATGTATATAGATTATTCGAAAGCTATCACCCTGTTGGTAGTCTGCAGGAGCAAAAGCCAGCCCCCATAACGAACCTAGAGATAAAAGCAGTAACGACAATATCGCAAACCAAGGTAGCAACTTACCACATAGACGATAGGCAGCTTCAGGCTTAGCATAAGGATGGAGCCACTTCCACATTGTTATTCTCACTCTCATTTCAATGTTGTTTTGGTCTCTGTATCTGACCGATATATTGTTATTATGTCGCTTAGGGAAAAAAGGATGTCTTGTTCTTGATCAAAATCCACTAGTTAACGCTTACTCTAAGAGCAGAAGCAATTGCAAAAGGTGTTAAGGTTATTGACCCCACCAACATAGCCCCAAGAATAGCCAACTGACCTTTATACGCCATTCCCAAAGACGCGGCATCAATTGCAGATGTCGCAAATATCAATATTGGGATATAAAGCGGCAGAACAAGCAAACTCAGTAGCACCCCGCCTTTTTGTAACCCGACAGTCAAAGCAACACCAATTGCACCGATAAAGCTTAATGTTGGCGTACCAACGAGCAAAGTTGCTACGACTGCTAGCCATGAGTTGAAATCTAGGGAAAGTAGGATGGCTAAAAGTGGACTGATCAAAATAAGGGGGAATCCAGTCAGCATCCAGTGGGCGATCACTTTAGAAATAACAACCACAGGCAGAGGCAAAGGCATCAACATCAACTGTTCCAAAGCGCCGTCCTGAAAGTCATCTCTAAACAACCTTTCTAAAGAAAGGAGTGCGGACAAGAGTGCTGCCACCCAAACGATACCTGATGCAATACGAGCCAACAAATTAGGCTCAGGCCCGATGCTTAGAGGGAATAAGGTGATAACGATAATGAAAAACCACAGCGGGTTAAAAATATCTGCCTGACGACGAAAGGCTATCAGAAGTTCTCGCTGAATAATGCGATTCATTGCTGCAAGCATGGCTCATTACCTAAAGTGATTTTTTTCAATCTCGGGTGGTCGGTAAACATATCCTGATGGGTCGTCAAAAGGACGATACCTCCCTTATCAATATGCTCAAGAAAAAGTGATTCTAGAACCCTTACACCTTGCTTATCAATCGCGGTCAAGGGCTCGTCTAAAATCCAAAGCTTGTGCTGGCTGAGCCATAAGCGAGCAAGTGCTACCCGACGCTGCTGACCAGCAGACAATTTAGCCACTGGCACATCTTCACGCCCCACCAACCCAACTTTCATTAAAGCCTTGTATATGCTTGCCTTATCTATTGAGTGGTCAGAATGAAGATTAAGATAGAAGCGTAAGTTTTCATAAGCGGTCAATTCACGCTTTATGCCTGTTTGATGCCCCAAAAACAGCAAATCTTGATGAAAGGATTCTCGGTTTGACTCAATGCTTTGCCCGTTCCAAAACACGTTGCCACTTTCACGTTCAGCAAGTCCAGTGATAATACGTAATAAGGTCGTTTTCCCCGTTCCGTTTCGACCTTCCACTTGCACTAAATCTCCATCATTTAGCGTAAATGAAAGTGACTCAAACAACACTTTACTGTCTCTAACGGCAGTAAGCTGGGATGCTTCTAACATGTATATTCGCTGCTTAAAATCAATGGCGCTATAGTAACACAGCCATACTGACACTAAATAGAATTAGGCCGCAGTCCATCACGAAACACCGTAAGTTTATGTAAATAATCTGCCATATTTCATACAAATACAGGCTGAGTATTAACACTTAGACACAAAAAAGGATGCCTGTGGCATCCTTTAAATTCTGTATTAAGATTTTTTCCTAGCTCTTTTGGATAGTGAAGACTGACTACCCTGAGAGTCAGAACTAAGAGGAGGCACTTTCTCTTTACCTGCTATTTTTTTTTGCAAAGAGAGCATCAATTCAGCTTCAGCTTTGGGCAACTCACATTCTTGGATAAGTTCATTGACGTCAGCGCCAAGTTGCACCATCTTAGTCGCCCTTGAATACAAACGTCCGTCACCATCTTCTTGCTCAAGTTCGGCAATCCTCTCATTGAGGTGCTGGATAATATCTTGCTGTTCGCTTACCCTTTGCCCCAACCCAACCACTACAGAACGGACTTCAAGAAGCTGCTTGTTCGCTTTCTGTAACTCTTTGTCTAAATACCGACTCTTCTGCTGCCAATGATCTGATGTAACACTTTGATTTTTCTTCAGTCGCAATATGAAGACCGCCAAGAGTATAACCATTACCAACGCAACCACTCCCGCTATTGCAGGAGCATTGGTCAAAACAACTGCTTCCATTATAGATGAGCCATCTCATCCCATTCTTCATCAGTTAGCAGTTTGTTCAAATCCACAAGAATGAGCAATTTACCATCACGGTTGCTAACACCCTGAATGAACTTAGCACTTTCGTCAGTACCCACACTTGGAGTGGTGTCGATTTCAGAAGACCTCAAGTACACAACTTCTGCCACGCTATCTACTAGAATGCCTATCACTTGGTGCTCAGACTCAATCACGATAATTCGAGTATTATCCGTGATTTCGCCTTGCATCAAGCCAAAGCGTGAGCGGGTATCAATAACAGTGACAACATTACCACGCAGGTTGATAATCCCAAGAACATAATCTGGGGCACCTGGTACTGGAGCAATCTCTGTGTAACGCAGTACCTCACGCACTTGCATTACATTGATACCATAGGTCTCTTCTTCTAGTTGGAACGTCACCCACTGAAGTACTTCGTCGTTTGACTGGTCCTTTCTCACTTCGACTTCATTCGTTTGAGACATACCTATTCCTCTCTAAGCCAAAATCGGCATAAACGTTTTATTTGTCCAAGGCTTTTACATCAAGTCCTGCATTAAGCATAGCTATCAATGCTTCAACATGGATCAAAGCACACATTTTTTCTTTGACCATACCCGCCAACCAAGGTCGTTTCCCTGCAGTTTTACGCCAGCGCACCTTGCCTGGATCTAGCGACTCCGTCCCCATAAGTTGAGTCGAAGCCAATCCCCACATACTTTCATCCAGCATAACAATATACTGATATTCATCTTTATACTTTTCATCGGATAGCTTCTCAGACATAACCCATTTTGCCGTGTCTACCACATCAAGCTGTGCGTCTCGCCCTGTTTGTAACCCCAAATACCAATCAGGGCGACCAATAAGATGATTAAGTTCAGCAATTCGATGAATTCCACCTAACTCATCAAGAGAAACGGCAAAAGTCACACCGTTTACATCAAAATATAGAACCTGAAACTCTTGGTCGCGTATGGTGGAACGCCAAACTCCTGATTCACCATCACCTGACTGAACTTGTGGCTGTTCAGAAACCTCTTCGACCGTTTCAACTTCTGGTTGTGCTGGTGCTATCTCAACCTCTGGCTGCGCTACTTTCTTGGCTACTACTTCTTCTTGAGGTTCTACATCAATCTCTGGTGCTAAGTTTGGCTCTTCTGTGGGCCAGTCTTGTACTTCTTCAACAACCGTATTGGTTTCTGATATCTGATCCGTATTTTGCTCCATCACTTCTTCAAGCTGGAGCTCGGCGACTGGGTTAGTTGACTCCAACTGCTCTAAAAGTCGCTCAACATCATCGAGATTGGGTAATTCCACCTCCACCGCAGGTGGAGCATAGTGAGACTCTTCTTCTTGTGGCAGCGCAGCAGGCTCCAACTCAAACATTGGATCTGTGTAGTTTTCTGGAGAGTCTAACTTTTCATCAACTTCTAATGATTCATCCAAGAGTGCTGAAAAATATTCTTCCAGCGCCTGTTCACTTGAGATCAAGGTGTTGCTACTCATTCACAGCCAACCTTTCTAAATAAATTAACAGCTGTTTATAGGCAAAAACTCCACGGCTTCCAGAAGCAAAATGTGATACTGGAAGATGCTTTAAACTCGCGTCTCTGAACTTGGTATCAATGGGTACTGCCGATGTCCACACCTGTTCAGGGTATTCTTTTTTCAACTTTTGCAACGTCTGTAAGGATGCATTAGTCCGTTTGTCGTACATAGTCGGAACAATGGTGACGTTAAATGCGTTATCGCGTGATTTCTGCATTATGGCTAACGTTCTCACCATCCTCTCTAACCCTTTCATCGCCAAGAATTCGGTCTGCACTGGAATTAAGATACGATTACTTGCTGCCAACGCATTAACCATCATCACTCCGAGTATAGGCGGACAATCAATCAAAACATAATCATAGTGTTGTTCAATCGCCATTAATGCTCGCTTGAGTATCAACCCCATACCGCTTCTATTACCCATTACTCTGTCTAAAGTCGCCAGAGACATATGAGCAGGAACGATGTCTATACACTCTACATCCGATTTCATTATCAGAGGCAACACAGTGTCTTCACTGAATTCTTTTAATTGAAAAAGGTCAAATAAACTTGCCTCGACGCCGTCAGGATCATAGCCCAAATATGTGGTCAGAGATGCATGAGGGTCAGTGTCGACTAACAACACACGCTTACCCTGCTTGCTTAGCAATCCAGCAAGTGTAATAGTCGTTGTCGTTTTACCAACACCGCCTTTCTGGTTTGCAATACTCCAAACAATCATGCGTTACCCCTAGGACAAACCTACTTCAACTAGCATACGCTCTGCTATCCGATCCAACGGTAAATCTTCAGTCGATAAGCCTGCTTTTGCAACGGCTTGTGGCATACCATATACCACACAGCTATCCTCGTCTTGCGCCCAAATCGTCGCGCCCGCACTTTTCAGCATTCGGGCTCCTTCTCTGCCATCAGCTCCCATACCGGTTAGTACCATCGATAGTACTTGATCGGAATAAATCTTAGCGGCACTACCAAAGGTGACATCGACACAGGGCTTGTAATTCATTTTTTCGCCGCCATCAATCACGCGGAGCTTGGCTGAACCTGGACGTCCATCGATCATCATTTGTTTTCCGCCAGGAGCAAGATATGCCACACCAGGCTTAAGTGAATCGCCATCTTCAGCCTCTTTAACTTTGATTTTACACAAAGAATTTAAACGACTCGCGAAGGCTGCCGTGAAAGTGGCTGGCATGTGCTGTATGAGTAAAATCGGATGAGGGTAGTTCGCAGGCAACTGGGTCAGAATTTTTTGCAGAGCCACAGGGCCACCCGTAGAGGTTCCTATTGCCGTTAGCTGATAACGCTTCCCTGTCGATTTAAAACGTCCAGCGGATGAGGGTTTTGTTGGCGCTGCAGGTTTAGTCGTTCTCTGAGCTGAAGAAGCAGGTGCAGAAATAGCGGAAGGGGCTGCTGGCTTACTTGCAGGCCTTCTCATAGAGGAACGACGAGAAGAGATTTCTATCACTCGCTGCTGTAGTAATGACACTGCATCATCGCGGTTACGAGCAATATCTTCAAACTTCTTGGGTAGAAAATCTAGCGCTCCTGCATCTAAAGCATCTAGAGTAGCTTTTGCTCCGTCATGAGTAAGTGATGAAAACATCAGTATTGGAATTGGACCTTTGGCCATGATTTCACGAACGGCAGTGATACCATCCATAACTGGCATTTCTATGTCCATAGTGATCACGTCAGGCTTAAGACGTAATGCCTTATCGACCGCCTCTTTGCCATTGGTCGCCACATCCATCACCTCTAGGCGAGGCTCTGCGTTAATTATCTCGCTGACTCGGCGACGAAAAAAACTCGAATCATCAACTACTAAAACTTTAATCGCCATAGTTATCCTTTATTATTCTGCGACTTAGATTCGAGAAGCAGCTGCATACTGCTTGAGCAAATCTGGAACGTCCAAAATCAGAGCAATATGCCCGTCACTGGTGATCGTCGCACCGGCCATGCCCGGCGTTCCTTGAAGCATACTGTCGAGAGGTTTGATAACCACTTCTTCTTGCCCTATTAAAGTATCAACGACAAATCCAACTCTCTGGCTACCAATTTGCACAATAACGACATGTCCATGGCCTTTGCGAAGCTCCATATCTGCGGATTTAGGAGCTAGCCAGTTCTGTAGATAAAACAGAGGTATAGACTTTTCTCGAACAATGATGGTTAGCTGTCCATCGACAACATTGGTTCTGCTCAAATCAAGATGGAAAATTTCATTCACACTCGCCAACGGAAGTGCAAATGGGTTGCCTGCAACCCCTACCATCAGGGTTGGCAAGATAGCGAGGGTCAAAGGCACTTTGATCGTAATCTTAGTTCCTTTGCCCATTTCAGAGTCAATGTCGATAGAGCCATTGAGTGTATTGATGGCGGTTTTCACCACGTCCATACCTACACCACGCCCTGATATATCTGAGATTTCTTCTTTACTTGAGAAACCAGGCATAAAGATGAGGTTAAAACACTCTTTGTTCGTTAAACGTGAGGCCGCATCTTCGTCCATCATTCCACGTGAAACCGCAATTCCTCTTAGTTTCTCTGGGTCCATACCGCCACCATCATCGACAATGGCCAATTCAATATGGTCACCTTCCTGAGAGGCTGAAAGAATTACTTTACCTTGCTGAGGCTTACCAGCCTTGACACGATCGTCCGGCATCTCAATACCATGGTCTAGCGAGTTACGAACCAAGTGAATCAGTGGATCCGCTAACGCTTCAACTAGGTTTTTATCGAGATCGGTTTCTTCCCCACGCATCTCCAAATTGATGTCTTTTTTCAGAGTACGGGCTATATCGCGCACAACTCGAGGGAAACGGCCAAATACCTTTTTGATCGGCTGCATTCGAGTCTTCATTACCGCGCCTTGAAGATCGGCTGTTACTACATCAAGGTTTGCTACCGCTTTCGCCATTTCTTCGTCGTTACTATTTAACCCCAAGCTAAGCAAGCGGTTACGAACCAATACCAACTCACCGACCATGTTCATAATGGTATCAAGTGTCGAGGTATCGACCCGAACGGTGGCTTCGGCTTGAGGCTGGGCTTTCTTAGCTGGCGGCGCTGCTTCTTTCTTAGCTGGCGGTGCTGCTTTTTCCGCTGGTTTGGCAGATGCTGCCGCTGGCTGTTCTGCTTTCGGAGCTGGAGGAGGCGTTTCTTCTTTTGGCGCTTCAGCCTTAGCAGCAGGAGCGGCATTCTCTGAAGCAGGTTTACTTGCTGCGTCTAGCTCTTCAATCGTCGGGCCTTTGCCTGCGCCATGAATATCATCGAGTAATTTATCAAAGTCGTCATCGGTCATTAAGCCATCATCACCACCTTGAGGTGCTGCGTCGGCTTTGGTTTCTGCTGGAGGGGTACCTCCTTCTTCTCCTGGCCCCTTACCTGAACCATGCAGGTCGTCTAACAATTTTTCGAATTCATCGTCGGTGATATCACCGCTATCAGCCGCTGGTGCCGCAGCGCCACCGTCTGAACCTGCATCATCAGCTGGAGAAGCCCCCTCTCCGTGCAGTTCATCGAGGAGTTTATCAAACTCATCTTGGGTAATTTCATCAATAGAACCGCCATCACCACCCGAAGCTTCAGGTTCAGCGGGCGCTGCAGGTTCAGGGGCGGCAGGCTCTTCTGCAGGCGCACTTGCTTCAGCTTCGCCGCCACCAGCTTCGTCTTCAGACTGAGGCTTGCTTAGACGATGTAACTCATCCAAAAGAGCCTGATCTGCCTTTGGTAAAGGTTCACGCTCCTGCACTGCCTGGAATTGTTCGTTAACTGTATCTAAAGCGGTGAGCATGGTGTCCATCAGGCCCGAAGAAACATCTCGTTGGCCATTACGTAAGATATCGAACACATTCTCTGCACCGTGGCAGGTATCGACCAGTTCCGTCAGTGCCAAAAATCCTGCACCACCTTTAACTGTGTGGAAGCCCCGGAAAATTGCATTGAGCAGATCTTTATCATTTGGATTATTTTCAAGTTCTACCAACTGCTCTGAAAGAAGCTCTAGAATTTCCCCTGCTTCAACTAGAAAGTCCTGTAGAATATCTTCGTCTAATTCATAACTCATAAGTTACCTCTAAAACCCAAGACTCGAGAGTAAGTCGTCAACTTCATCTTGTGATGCAACTGCGTCTTCCCTTTCATGAGCGTTGAGTATTGGCCCCTCTGGGTCTATCGATGATTTATTTTTATTATGTTCCGCTTCTTCAAGCTGCTCCGCACCGAATGCGGTCAGAATCTCAACAAGCCGGCCTTCTACTTCATTGACTAAAGTGATCACTCTACTAATAATCTGACCAGTTAAATCTTGGAAGTCCTGCGCCATAAGAATTTCTGTCAGTTGTCCTCGCAGCTCAGAACTGTCCCCTTCTACTTCACCTAGTAACTCATCAATACGATGGCAAAGCACTTTGAATTCAGCAAGCTCAATCCTTCCGTGCATGAGCTCATTCCATTGAGGGCGAACTTTAAGTAACCCCTCATGTAAATTATCCGCAATCGGCATGCACCTATCGACTGCATCCATAGTTTTATTGGCCGCCGTTTCCGTTTTATCAATCACGTACTGAAGTCGGTCCTTCGCATCAGGAATTTCAGCATTTGCTATCGCACTAATGCGGTCGTCCCCACTGAATTGTTTTAAAGACTCATGCAAATCACGAGTTAACTCACCGATTTCTTGAAAAACCGGATTAGGAGAACTTTCCTGTATACTCACCACAAGTTTGTCAGCTTCTTCTTGCTGATCACTTTCTAACAACTCTACGAGGTGCTTCGCCTGTTCTAATGAAATCATTCTGAATTGGCCTTTCGCGTCCCTGCGTCAATTTATTGACTTATAAACGTTCGAAGATTTTATCTAATTTTTCTTTTAGTGTTGCTGCAGTGAACGGCTTAACTATATAACCGTTTACACCAGCTTGCGCCGCTTCAACTATCTGTTCACGCTTCGCCTCCGCCGTGATCATCAATACTGGTAAATGCTTCAGCTCATCGTCGGCGCGAATATGCTTTAGAAGGTCTATCCCCTGCATACCAGGCATGTTCCAATCCGTCACAACAAATTCGAAATCACCTTTTTTGAGCATTGGTAACGCCGTTAAGCCATCGTCCGCTTCTTGTGTATTGTTAAACCCCAAGTCGCGAAGTAGGTTCTTAACGATACGGCGCATTGTTGAAAAGTCGTCAACAATAAGGATCTTCATATTTTTATTCAAAATTGCCTCCACTGAGTTCTATGTCAGTGATTTCTAGTCATCGTTTGTCCAAACACTTAGCTTTGTGCGTAGACGTTGCATTGATTGGCTCAGTATCTGGCTTACGCGTGATTCGCTAACGCCAATTACTTCACCGATTTCCTTCAAGTTTAACTCTTCATCGTAATAAAGCGAAAGAACAAGAGCTTCTCTTTCAGGTAGTGATTTAATAGATTCTATCAGAGCGGTGCGAAAATACTCATCTGCTACCCCTTGAAATGGGACATTTTCTTCGTCTGCATCTTCGTGAGAAATCGCATCTTCTGACACCCCTAAATCGTCCATACCAATAAGACGAGAACAATTTATATCGGCCAAAGCACTATGGTATTGTTCTAGACTCATCTCCATCCGTTTGGCGACCTCTGCATCTGTTGGGTCTCGATTAAGCTCACCTTCCAGTTGAGAAATAGCTTGGCTAATTTCACGACTGTTTTTGTGTACCGAACGAGGCACCCAATCTCCACGACGTATATCATCAAGCATAGCACCCCGAATGCGAATGCCAGCATAGGTTTCAAAACTTGCTCCTTTGCTACCATCATAATTTTTTTGTGCTTCGAGCAGCCCTATCATTCCTGCTTGGATAAGATCCTCAACCTGAACACTCGGTGGCAAACGACCGAGCAAATGGTGAGCAATGCGTTTAACGAGCACTGAGTATTTTTCTAAAAATGCTCGTCGGCTGTCTTGATTTGCGTGTTGGTCATAGGTCAATGCCTTATTCACCAAATGGTTCCTCTAACATCTCTGTTGTATGAAGTAAGCGTTCTACAAAAAACTCCAGATGTCCACTCGGGGTATTGGGAATCGGCCAAGTTAATGCTTTATTTGCCAAAGACCCAAGCGCTAATGATGCAGGTGACCGGGGAAATGCGTCCACTACAATCTTTTGTTTTTTAACAGCTTGTCGAACTTTATCATCTAATGGGATACATGCTACGAGCTCGATACCAACATTCAAGAATCGCTCTGTGACCAAAGTCAATTTTGCGAACAATTCTCTCCCTTCACGATAGCTTCTGACCATATTAGCAACAATTTTAAATCTTTGAACTTGATGCTCATTACTTAAAAGTTTAATCAAAGCATAAGCATCTGTAATAGATGAAGGCTCATCACAGACCACCACGACCACATCTTGGGCTGCGCGTGAAAAACTCACTACCATGTCTGAAATTCCAGCTGCAGTATCAATAAGCAAGACATCCATCTCATCTTCTAGAGTACCAAAAGCGCGAATGAGCCCAGCGTGCTGTGCATGGGACAATTCCGTCATTGCCTGTGTACCCGATGTTGCTGGTATTATCTTGATTCCATATGGTCCTTCAACAATAGCATCTTTGAGCTCACACTCCCCCGCTAGAACGTGCCCTAGATTTTTCTTTGAGCGTATCCCAAGCATAACATCGACATTTGCCAACCCAAGATCGGCATCCAAAACCATAACCTTTTTGCCTTGTCGGGCCATACACATAGCCAGCCCTAAGGTTACATTGGATTTGCCAACCCCACCTTTTCCACCTGTGACAGCAATCACTTTGGTAAGAGAAGGTTGTGTTAAACGACGTAGTCCACTCGCTTGGTCTTGTATCATTTTTTTCGTCATAATCGTCCGCCGCCTAGAACCTTTCTACTTCACTGTTCCAATAGTGAGGTTCATTATCTGTCGACTTCTCTAACAATTCGTTTGCTTTCGCTACCATGTATTTGGGCTGAGCTATCACTATGTCTTCTGGAACTCTTTGCCCATTAGCGATGTAGGCCACTGGTAGCGCATTTTGCACAACGACACTTACAAACTCACCGAGACTTAACGATTCATCTAATTTAGTAAGGATACACCCTGATAGAGGAATCCTCTGGAAATGATCGATAGTTTCTTGCAAAACTTTTCTTTGAGCTGTCGCAGGCAACACAAGATAGCTATGAATAACTTCTCCACTTTCGTGCATTAATGTATCTAATTGTTCGGATAAACGTACGTCTCTTTGCCCCATACCTGCGGTATCAACAAGAATTAAACGACGGTTCCTCAATTGGTAAATTACATCGGCTAACTCTTTGGAATCTTTAGCAACTTTTACGGCACATCCCATGATTCTTCCGTAAATGGCTAACTGCTCATGCGCACCAATCCGATAAGTGTCTGTGGTAACTAGTGCGACATTATCTGAACCGTATTCCATCGCTGCTCTTGCCGCTAGCTTAGCCACCGTCGTAGTTTTTCCCACTCCTGTAGGCCCAAGCAAAGCAACAACCCCACCACGCTTAATGATATCTTGCTTCGAAATCGGCACTTGATCTGACACTAGGCCAAGCAAAGCTTTCCACGCTTTCGTTGGCGCAGTATCTTCTGGTATATAACAGGCTAACTGATCAGCAAGATCTGCAGACACTCCCATCCGCTCCAAACGTTTGATAAGCATGGCTCTTAATGGCTCACGACGCTCGACTTCTTGCCACATGAGGCCAGAAACCTGATGCTCTAGCAGTCGACGAATCGAAGTCATCTCTTCGCGCATTTCTTCTAGCTCGTCATTACCCGCTGCTGATTCATCTTTACGATTCCGCTCATAACGACTTGGGTCCAGGCGCAGCTGCTGTTCCCCACTTTTATCTTGAGCAATAAGTTTGGCGAGAGGAGAGTCTTCACGAAGCTTTACACCATTGACCTGATTGTTCGCATTCGACTGCCGTTTGAGCAGTGAAGACAGTGAATCGGGATTGTCTTCTTCACTCTCCCGCCTATCTGCTGTCGCGTCACTATATTGTTTCAGCATGTGGGCAAAGCGCTTTGTCATAGAGCCATTGCCAGCTTTGGCTTGTAAGCTAACTTTGTCTTCCTCTAGCGCGCGCTGTTTACTGACAGTAGCGTTTTTATTCGCAGTAGTCTGAGCATTACTTTGACGAGGCTGCGATGCTTTTTTGGCCGCTGAACGAGCAGCAGCTGTTTCATTATCAACCGCTGCAACAATTTCTATGCCACCAGCGACTTTTTTATTCGACATGATAACCGCATCATCGCCTAACTGATGTTTCACTTGCAGCAAAGCGGTGCGCATGTCTTTAGCAAAAAATCGTTTAATCTTCAAAGTCTATGTCCATCTTCTAGCACGTCCGCGACTTAGTTACCTACAGCTTGAACAATGCGTATTTGCTTCTCGTCTGGAATCTCCTGATAGGAGAGTACTCGCAGTGATGGAATTGTGTTCTTGACGAATTTCGCCAGCGTAGAACGCAACACCCCAGAAGTGAGAAGAACTGCTGGCTCTCCTTTCAACTCTTGCTCTTGAGTGGCTTGAGTTAACGAAGATTGCAGTCGCTCTGCTAAACCGGGTTCGATTCCAGCAGACTCTCCTCCAGACGCCTGCATTGTCTGGTGCAATATCTGTTCCAGCTCTGGAATCAAAGTAATCACTGGAAGCTCAGGCTCTATCCCATTGATTTCTTGAACAATTAATCTCTTCAATGAGATGCGAACAGCTGCTGTTAAGATGTCAGGTTCTTGACTCTTACTTGAATACTCAGCCAAAGTCTGAACTATGGTCCGTATATCTCTAATCGGCACGGCTTCATTGAGTAAGTTTTGTAATACCTTGACCACAACACCCAATTGCAGTTGGTCAGGAACAAAACTCTCTACTAGTTTCGGCGTACTTCGGCCAAGCATTTCAAGTAAATTCTGCACCTCTTCATGACCTATCAGATGAGAGGCATTATTGGTGAGAAGTTGACTCAAATGTGTAGCCAGAACCGTTGAAGAATCAACGACTGTATAGCCAAGAGCTTGAGCATGCTCACGCTGGTCATCCTTTATCCAAGTGGCTTCCAGCCCAAAAGCTGGGTCAATAGTCGGCTCACCCTCTACCATTCCGTACACTTGACCTGGGTTTATCGCCAGTTCCATGTCAGGTCGGATTTCTGCTTCTCCAACTGCAACTCCCATTAAAGTGATTCGATAACTATTTGGAGTGAGCTCAAGGTTGTCACGGATATGCACCGCAGGAATCAGAAATCCAAAGTCCTGTGAAAGCTTTTTACGAACGCCTTTAACCCGCTCTAGCAGCTCTCCCCCTTGTTCCTTATCTACCAAAGGAATTAAACGATAGCCTACTTCAAGTCCTATGATATCAACGGGTTGGACATCATCCCAGGAAAGCTCTTTTGGAGTGGGGACTTCTTTATCTTTACTCGCCGGAAGCTTGGCCTTGTCAGCATTTTGTTTCTGTTTTCTATAGATCCAATAAGCCGCTCCACCTGCTAACACGGCGAGAAGCAGAAAAGCAAAATGAGGCATTCCAGGAACAAGGCCCATTATACCGAGAATGCCAGCCGTTATCATCAGAGCTTTGGGGTTATCAAACATCTGAAAGACGACTTGCTGCCCCATATCCTCATCAGTATTTTGACGGGTTACCATAATGGCTGCGCCAATAGACAGCAGAAGTGATGGAATTTGGGCGACCAGACCATCACCAATAGTCAACAAGGTATAGATTTGGATTGCTTCACCAAATGGTAAATCATACTGAATCATTCCTATCGATAAACCACCGATAATATTAATAAATAAGATCAGAATACCTGCAATTGCATCACCTTTAACAAATTTTGACGCACCATCCATCGAACCGTAGAAATCCGCTTCTTTCGTCACTTCTTGACGACGGGTACGCGCTTGGTCTTGGTCAATTAGGCCTGCATTGAGGTCAGCATCTATCGCCATTTGTTTCCCGGGTAAAGCATCCAATGTAAATCGGGCACTCACCTCAGAAATACGACCAGCACCTTTCGTAACTACCATAAAGTTAATGATCATCAAGATAAGGAACACCACCAGACCAACCGCGTAGTTACCGCCAATAACCACACTACCAAATGCCTCAATCACGCTACCAGCGGCGCTGGTTCCCTCATGACCATAAAGTAAGACAACACGAGTAGAAGCAACATTTAGCGCCAAACGCAATAGCGTGGCGATAAGAAGCACAGTCGGAAATGCCGCGAAATCCAAAGGTCTGCGTGTATAGACGGTAACCAGTAGTACTACCATCGCAAGCGCTATGTTAAAAGTGAAAAATAAATCCAGTAAGAATGGTGGAATGGGCAATACAACCATTGCCAACGTCGCCAATACCATAATAGGAGCGCCGACCGCAGGCATTGCTCTTTGGGGTATGGATGGTAGCTTGTTAGCAAATGGTAAATTAAATTTCATGGCGATAGACGGAATGATTCAACCCAAATTGAAAGACTTGGATGAGAATGCAAATATTAGTCCAGATAAAGTGTCAATTTTATGGCTTACTTTCTAATGCGGCTAAGGTAGCCAAATATTTAATAATTATCGACTAACTAAGTTCAAAAGGCGTTTATCTCAGGGTGGATATTAAGAACCAGCTCACCACGACCACTAGTGGCATCATACTCAACACAAGCCATGCCTGATGTGGGAAACATGGGCGGGTTGATATTTGGTACAAACTCGGAAGTCAAATATCCTACCAGGGGCAAATGGGATACCATCAGAATAGACTTAGGCTTCTCTACTTCCGCAACGGCAGCAATATAATCACTAACACGTCGTGCATCACCATACGGCGTTATATCATCACAAACTTTAACCTGTTTAGTATCAAAATGTGATGCTATTGCTTGCCAAGTTTGCTGCGCTCTCAAATAGGGGCTAACCAAGACCATATCTAAATGACCATAACCGTTATTTACGCACAACTGAGCAGTATTGACTGAGTCTCTTTTGCCTTTCTCTGTTAAGGCTCGTTCTGCGTCTGTATCGGCATAGTGTTCAGCTTCACCATGACGCATGATCAGTATTTTCATTCGTTGTTCCTGTTAGCAAGATTGTTTGGATAGAGCCTATTTAGTAATAGTGACACACATGTCTTAAATGGCCGATAATTATATCAAGCACATAGCTCAGGACTTAGACTTTCTTAACATTCTTGATGTATAGATTAAGAAATTGTGTATGCTTATATGTGGTAGGAAAGAATTTGCTTGTGCTCGTGTCCATTTAACTGCTGTTCGTGGACACCTTTCATCTCAATATTCGTCGATGGCGACACTATATACGTAAACATAAGACGGAGAACTTCTTGTGCATTTAAGCCCCAATGATACCAACCAATATCGCTATTCAACGTTGGACAACGGGCTTAGAGTATTGTTTATTCAAGATGTTAATGCACAGAAGTCCGCAGCAGCATTAGCCATCAATGTAGGGCATTTTGATGATCCTGATGATCGTCAGGGAATGGCTCACTATTTAGAACATATGCTATTTTTGGGTACAGAGAAATACCCCAAAATTGGAGAATTTCAAAACTATACCAATCAACATGGCGGCAGTAATAATGCATGGACAGGCGCAGAGCATACTTGCTTCTTTTTTGACGTTATGCCTTCTGCATTTCATAAGTGCCTTGATAGATTTAGTCAGTTTTTCATCTCGCCTTTATTTAACGCTGAAGCTCTCGATAAAGAACGTGAAGCTGTTGACTCAGAGTTTAAGCTCAAACTCAATGATGATTCGAGGCGACTCTACCAAGTTCACAAAGAACTCGTTAACCCCAAACATCCCTTCGCTAAATTTTCAGTAGGTAATCATGAGACGCTAGGTGATCGAAATGGGCAATCAATCCGAGAGGAAGTCGTCGATTTTCATTACCAGAAATATTCCTCGGACCTAATGACACTCGCTGTGATTGGCCCACAATCACTGGATGAATTGGAACAATGGGTCAGCGAAACGTTTTCATCGATTCCAAACCGTAGCCTTGCAAATAAATCTCTTGAAACGCCTTACTTGGACGATAATTCAACCGCAATTATGGTCCATATCGAACCAGTAAAAGAAATTCGCAAACTTATCTTATCCTTTCCTTTGCCAAGCCTTGATAAATATTATCGGCAAAAACCTATGTCCTACTTTGCCCATTTACTTGGCTATGAAGGTGAAGGCAGCTTAATGCAGGTGTTGAAGGACAGAGGCTGGATCACTTCACTTTCGGCAGGAGGTGGAACCAGCGGTAGTAATTACCGTGAGTTTACCGTTAGCTGCAACCTAACTCATACCGGTTTGGAGTATGTTGAAGACATTGTTCGAGCGCTTTTCTCATATTTAAACTTGATCGAGCGGGAAGGTTTTGACCAGTGGCGCTACATAGAAAAACAAGCAGTTTTAGAATCAGCCTTCCGCTTCCAAGAGCCCACTCGGCCTGTCGATTTAGTCAGCCACTTAGTCGTTAATATGCAGCATTACTTACCTGAGGACATAGTCTACGGAGACTATGTGATGAATAATTACGACCAAGTGCTGCTAAAACATCTATTTGACTATTTGAGCATAGATAACTTGCGAGTCACATTGGTTGCCAAAGGCTACAAGTATGATAGGAAAGCCAAGTGGTATGATACGCCATACTGCGTCACCCCATTTACTCAACAGCAAAAATCACACTTTTTAACGCAAAGCGACCTGAATTTTACCCTGCCCGATAAAAACCCATTCATTTGCTATGACTTAGACCCTAAAACTGTCGAAAAACACTCATCATTTCCTGAAGTGGTGCAAGATTTACCAGGCTTCAAATTGTGGCACCTTCAAGACAGTGAATTTCGCGTACCAAAAGGAGTCATTTTTGTTGCTATTGATAGCCCGCATGCCGTAGCAAATGTAAAGAACATTGTAAAAACTAGAATTTGCGTGGAAATGTTTCTCGACTCTCTAGCCAAAAAGACTTACCCAGCAGAAATTGCTGGCATGAGTTATAACATGTACTCACACCAAGGTGGCGTAACCCTCACTTTGTCTGGTTTTAGCAAGAAACAACCTGAATTGATGACCATGATTCTAGAGCGTTTTTCAAGCAGAGAATTCAATGCTGAACGCTTTGATACCATCAAGCAACAGTTGATCAGAAATTGGAAGAATGCTGCTCACGACAAACCTATTTCTCAACTATTTAATGCGATGACAGGCATGCTGCAGCCCAATAACCCTCCCTACGCTGACTTACTGCAAGCGCTAGAAGATCTTGATGTGAGTGAATTGGACGAGTTTGTCGCATCTATCCTCGAAAAACTGCATGTCGAAATGTTTGTCTATGGCGACTGGACACGTTCTGATGCCATTCAGCTAAGTGACACACTTAAAGATGCTCTGAGAGTTCAAAACCAAAGCTATGAAGAGTCATTAAGGCCGCTGATAATGCTTGGAAAAAATGGCTCTTTGCGACGCTCTCTTGAATCAAATCAAGAAGATTCTGCGATAGTTGTATATTATCAATGCGAGGATATTGAGCCGAGAAATACCGCTCTGTATTTATTGGCAAACCATCTCATGTCAGCAACCTTTTTTCATGAAATACGCACTAAGCAGCAACTGGGCTACATGGTGGGAACAGGAAACTTGCCGCTTAATCGCCATCCCGGCCTGGTTCTTTACGTTCAATCGCCCAAAGCTGCGCCTGCTGAACTGATTAGCTCAATCGACGAGTTCCTAAATGCCTTTTATATGGTTTTGCTAGAGCTAAATGATTATCAGTGGCATAGCAGTAAACGAGGCCTTTGGAGTCAAATTGCAGCGCCAGACACCACACTTAAAAGTCGAGCGCAAAGGCTTTGGGTTGCTATTGGCAACAAGGACTATAGTTTTAATCACAAAGATCGTGTTCTTGACGAGCTTAAAAAGCTCACCCGAGCGGATATGATTCGCTTTGTGGTTAACGAGCTAAAGCCAAGAACGGCGAACCGCCTGATTATGCATGCCAAAGGAAACTCGCACCATGCTTCTGACCCACTCGATGTTGGAGTTGAAATCGGTTCAGTAGAAGAATTTCAACTCCGACCAAAAGACACAGATTTAGGCTAGATGTTCTGACTCAATAATGGCTTTCAAACTGTGCGGATGAAACTTAATGCAAATACCTTGATGTTTAAAAGCTATCGTTGGGTTACTCAGGCGCTCTCCTTCTCCCTTGGGACTGGATAGCTTAACATCCACTCCTTGCTCACCAAGCTTATCCCATTGATGTGCTAAACTTGGGTACTGACGTTTTACGTCATCTAGATATTCTTCGGCCGTTTTGGCCAAAGATGGAATAACAAATTCAACGTGCTCCCAACTTTGAGTTGGATACATTTTCCCCTGCACTGGATAAGGGAGCTCAAGGCAATCAATAGACCAATTTGAAACCCTAAGCGGCCTGGTAAGCTCAATCACGATAATTGGCCGACCATTTATCATAGCATTAGAACACTCAAGCCCTTCCTTTAACCATTCCTTATGCGCCAATTTTGCCAGCTCTTCATCGTTTATACGCAGAGCAACATGATCGGCTTGTAATGCCTGTAAATCGACCTTTATTCGCTCCCCGAGAGACTGAATATTTTGCATAAACACATCAAGCTTCGCTTTCATTTGCCAAGGCATAAGCTCAGCATCGAGCAATCTTCGCGACATTTTTATCCATCCAATATATTGATTTCTACACAATACTACCAAGTGAGTAACCAAAAGTAGAAAATTTCCTAGAACACTCTCTATGTGAGAGCCAATAAAATTGGTATTATGTGCGACAATTTATCAACTTAATTAAGATATGCATTCTTCCCACCTTTTTTGATGCTGAAAAGCAAACCATGGTGATGAATTGAAGCTCTCAATGTATATCTAAGCAATTCTCGAGAATTGAAGGAAACATACGTGAATATCCAAGCACTTATCAACCAAAAAGTCTCTCAGGCTTTAGAAGCAGCTGGTGCACCAGCAGGCAGCCCCGCCGCTGTTCGTCAATCAGCCAAACCTCAGTTTGGTGATTACCAAGCAAATGGTGTAATGGGCGTGGCTAAAAAGTTAGGCGCTAACCCAAGAGAGTTCGCCCAGAAAGTGTTAGATGTCTTGGATCTTGACGGCATAGCAAGCAAGACCGAAATAGCAGGTCCGGGGTTTATTAACATCTTTCTTAGTGAAGAGTTCTTAGCTCAAAAGGCACAACAAGCACTTTCAGACTCTCGCCTTGGGGTGACCACTGAGGAAGCAAAAACAATTGTCGCAGATTATTCTGCGCCAAATGTGGCAAAAGAGATGCACGTTGGACACTTGCGATCAACCATTATTGGTGATGCTGTAGTTCGCACACTCGAGTTCCTTGGCCACAAGGTTATTCGTGCCAATCATATTGGAGATTGGGGCACCCAGTTTGGCATGTTGATCGCAAACCTTGAGCGAGTTCAAAAAGAGTCCGGTGAAGTCTCGATGGAATTGTCCGACCTTGAAGCGTTCTACCGTGAGTCAAAAAAACTCTACGATGAAGATGAAGAATTTGCAGAAAAAGCACGCAGCTATGTGGTCAAACTTCAAAGTGGTGACGAGTATTGTGCTGAAATGTGGAAGAAGCTGGTAGACATTACCATGATTCAAAACCAGCGAAATTATGATCGTCTCAATGTGTCCTTAACTCGAAATGATGTGATGGGCGAAAGCATGTACAACAATATGCTTACCAGTATCGTTGCTGACTTAAAAGATAAAGGACTGTCTCAAGAAGACGATGGAGCTCAAGTTGTATTTCTGGACGAATACAAAAATAAAGATGGTGAGCCAATGGGCGTTATCATCCAAAAGCGCGATGGCGGCTTCCTCTACACGACTACAGACATTGCCTGTGCTAAATATCGTTACGAGACTCTAGGTGCAGACCGCGTACTGTACTTTATTGACTCTCGTCAGCACCAGCATTTAATGCAAGCTTGGACCATAGTACGCAAAGCTGGCTATATTCCTGAAAGCGTCTCCTTAGAACACCATGCATTTGGTATGATGTTAGGCAAAGATGGCCGCCCATTTAAAACTCGTGCAGGCGGTACGGTTCGTTTAGCTGATCTGCTAGATGAAGCAGAAGAGCGTGCTATCAAACTAATCGAGTCTAAAAACCCTGAACTTGATACCATAGAGAAACAGAAAATTGCCAACACAGTCGCTATGGCAGCCGTAAAATACGCCGATCTATCTAAGCACCGTACGACAGATTATGTATTTGACTGGGACAATATGCTGGCCTTTGAAGGTAATACGGCACCTTATATGCAATATGCCTATACTCGAGTAGCTTCTATCTTTGCTAAAGCAGGTATCTCAATGGACTCTCTATCAGGAGACATTAAGATAACAGATGAAAAAGAAAAGGGATTAATTGCTAAGTTGCTTCAATTTGAAGAAGCCGTTCACTCTGTAGCACGTGAAGGTCAACCTCACATTTTATGTAGCTATCTATTCGAACTAGCAGGACAGTTTTCTAGCTTCTATGAAGCATGCCCAATTCTTAATGCAGAGGATGACTCCATTAAGCAAAATCGCCTCAAGCTAGCTGCATTGACAGCTAAGACGATCAAGCAAGGTCTATCTCTACTGGGAATTGAAACTTTAGATCGCATGTAAACATAAAACGATCGCGTATTTACAAAGGTTGATGTCATGCATCAACCTTTATTTTATCGCACGTATACAGATAGCAAGGATTTCATTATGAGCTTTGAGCTGCATCCACAACTTGTCCAAGATACCGATGTTATTGGCCACTTTCCTTTATCCATAGCTCTGCTGCATAAAGATCAAGCGGTTCCATGGGTCATTCTTGTACCGAAGAGAGAAAATGCCAAAGAATTACACCACTTACCCATCCAAGATCAACAGCAATTTCTGCTTGAATCTCAAACGGTAAGTCAAGCATTAGAGGCTACTTTTCAACCTGACAAACTCAACCTGGGCGCACTAGGCAATATAGTCTCTCAGCTGCACGTTCATCATATCGCACGCTATAAAACAGATGTTGCATGGCCTGGACCAATATGGGGCAACACAGAAGGAAAGATACGCTGTGAGAGTGAACAAAAAGCAATGCTGGCTAAAATTCAGAATGTTTTATCACTGAGTAAGTTATTTAAAAAAGATTAAAAAAGCCGCTGTTTACCAGCGGATTTTTTACATTGTTACCGTAAGCGACAAACCACTTGTACCAATTACGGAATACCTAACTCGGGTTATTTTTTTAGCGCTATTGGTATCGACTAATCGAGAAACGACGCCTTTTCTAATCCAAACTTGCAGCATGGCGTCAACACCGTCTTCACTCATGGCAAACTTCTTAGCAAGGGCTTTCTGACTTACACAACCTTGTTCTGCAATATATGACTTGAGTGCTTGTAAAATCATACTACCTGCGCCTCCAATGTTTGCTGCTTTTTTCCGGCCAATTTTAAGGCTCGATAAGTTAAAGCACACACCAACAATATGCTGCTAATCCATATTGAACTGGATAAAGGAGCCTGTGAAAAATGCGTTGCTTGGTAATAAAGCGCTGCACCACCATAGGCTAGCCCCATAGTCCACAGGGCGATAAAGCGAGCAAATTTATGTCCAAACTCACGAACATAAGCCCCCATAGCGGCCACACAAGGCGTGTAAAGCAGAATAAAGATCAGGTAGGCAAAAGCCGCATGACTCGATACAAAACGCTGGTTAAGGTTACCAAAAATAGACGCATCGACCTCTTGCTCTTCAGCTACAACAGAGCTGTCAGTTAAATCCCCCACTTCTATACCAAGGGGATCGGAATAGCTCAAATCAGCTAAATTTTCAGGTATCGACATTACAGCTTCTTTGAGGCTAGCAATCAAATCAAATTCTTCCTCACCCTCTTCGGATGGAGCATATAGGTTGTTTAACGTACCAACCACTGCTTCTTTAGCAAAGATCCCCGTTATAATACCTACTGTTGCTGGCCAATTATCTTTCTCGATGCCAATAGGAGCAAAAATGGGGGTCACTGCTTGAGATACTTTTGACAACACTGACTTCTCACTGTCTTGGTTACCAAAGGAACCATCCATACCTATCGAATTGAGAAAACTTAAAATGGTAACAACGACTACAATCGTTTTTCCAGCCCCCAAAACGAACCGTTTAAGCTTTTGCCATGTTTTGAGCAACACATTTTGTACAGTAGGGAGTTCATAATCTGGCATCTCCATTATCAAGCTATCGCTTGAACCAGGATACAGTGTACGTTTGAGAATAAAGCCGGTAAACACAGCTGCCGCAATACCAAGAAGATAAAGAGCAAACACGACATTTTGACCACTTTGTGGAAAAAAGGCAGCAGCAAATAGCGCATACACTGGGAGACGCGCACCGCACGACATAAAGGGTGCCATCGAGGCTGCGAGCTTTCTTTCACGTTCTTGGTCTAAGGTCCTCGTTGCCATAATAGCTGGTACATTGCAACCAAAGCCCAACACAAGAGGTACAAATGCTTTGCCAGGAAGCCCGACCTTTTGCATCACTTTATCCAAAACAAAAGCAGCTCGAGACATGTAGCCCGAACTCTCGAGTAACGCGAGGAACAAATAGAGGCAGGCAATAACAGGAATAAAGGTTGCCACTGTTTGAATACCGCCACCAACACCATCTGCAATCAAGGTGACTAGCCATACGGGTAAATGGTCATCCAACAAATAGTGACCTCCATCAACCAGTAGTGCCCCAACGCCAATATCAAAGAAGTCGATAAAAGCACTGCCTATATTGATGGAAAACATAAACATCAAATACATGATGACAAAAAAGAACGGAACACCAATCCACTTGTTGAGAATGACACTATCCACTTTTTCAGTAAAGCTATGGCTAAGCTTACCTTCTGCTCTACGTAATCGCTTACATTGCTGATGCAAAAAGGTGTACTTGGTATCAGCAACCAATAAATCTATATCAATTTCTAAAGCTTTCTGAGCCTGAATAACTCGATCTCTATCTTCTGCAGCTAAAGCATTGAGTACTAATAGATCATTTTCCAGTCCGCGAATTGATAAAGCTCTAGGAGAGGCATGCTCATGATCTCGAAATATCGATTGAAGACTATCGATAGCACTTTCAAATTCTTCAGGATAGGTAATATCCAATTCATCTAAAGCGACTCCCAAAACCAAGGTTTTGTGTAAGCATTCTTTAAATCGTTGAACCTGACTACGATTATTTGCTGATAAAGCAAAAACAGGACAGCCGAGCATTTTTTCTAATGCTTTGACATCTATGGTTTGGCGTTCACGCTTTAGGGCATCCATCTTGTTTAGGACAACCAGCATTGGTCTTCCTAACTCTCTAAGTTGAAGCGTCATGTACAAACTGCGCTCTAAACAAGTTGCATCTACAACATTAATGATTAAATCCGTTGGATGCGTCAGGACAGCTCTGGAAGCAATCGACTCGTCGATACTATTTCCATCATTACCACTATCAAGGGCATAAATACCAGGTAGATCGGTTAGAAGAAAGTCATCACCCGAATGGGTATATCGACCCGTTTTCTTTTCGACCGTCACTCCTGCCCAATTACCCACTTGTTGCTTTGAACCAGTCAAACCATTAAATAATGTCGTCTTACCACTATTTGGGTTTCCAACAGTGAGGATTTGATACTCCATTATTGAATCTCCACCACTATTGAGTCTGCAATCTTTGTTCTTACCGCAAGGGACACTCCCCTGATCTCCACTTGAAGTGGATCTCCCATAGGTGCTTTACGAATAAGGGTTACAGATGTGTTAGGCAGTAGCCCCATAACCATGAGCTTTTTTCTAACATCATTTGATAACTGTGAAAAACCAGTAATCTTTGCTTTCTGCCCTTGGCTTAAGTGTGACAATTTCATAAAAGAGGCCAATTAAAGATAAAAATGAGAAATATTAGCATTAAGACTTTCGATCTTAACTTGTGTAAATTTTGTAAATCTTGTCCGAAATCAAACATTGCAGATTTGCAACGTTGTTTACGTTAATCCAAAGCCGTTAATTACGTTAAAACGTATAAAACTGAATGTTCTATTCTTGTTGTTTCCATTCAAATAACAAATCAAATTTTAAAAAAAAACATTAAATATCAGCAAAGTAGATAATATGTCGTTTTTTTATTATTAGCTTGGCGTTAATTTTATAAGTAAAACAATGACCTAGCTTTATAGTTAACCGAGTCAACAGGGAACGCCCCTGGTGACAATTCCAGAGGTGGTGCAACCCGCACCACTCCGGCAGCAAGCGAAGGTGTCATTGACGCCCGTGGTATAGTCCCCCGGCTATACCACGTAATTTTTTACGCATCATGCCAGAATCCCAAGCCTTAGCAACTCTAAAATATCTCTCCATCAAAACTCAGATGAGACAAAAAAAGCTATTTGAACTTTACAAGAAAGTAAGTCAATGAATTCAAAATAATTAAGATTGATGCGGCTTTTCGAGTGTTGTGACGGGTAACAATTCAAATAATCTTTATTGAATAAAACACTAGTCTTGTGCTGCCACAAATTGCGTTGGAGATACGCCAAATCTGTGTCTAAAACGCCGACTAAAATACGATGGGTCGTTGAATCCACATTCAAACGCGACATCGGATACTTTTTGTCCATTTAACAAACGGCGGCATGCGTAATCAAGGCGAATTTCAGTCAGGTAATCAGTGAATGTTCTTTCGGTAGCTGACTTGAACCTACGCTGTAAACTCCGCTCTGAAGTGTACATCTGCTTAGCAGCTGCCGCTGTTCCAAATTCAGAATCAGAGTAGTTGGTAATCACCAAATCCTGTAATTTTTTTAGCCACTGGTCAGTTGGATTAAGCTCCGTAAAACTAGGGTCAATCAGTTGAGTTATAGAGTCTTCATCAGACTGACTGCTCTTAGGCCAAGTAAACTCTGTCAGTTGTAATCCATTAGAGATATATCTTCTAAAAATTCCACCGCTTTCTTTTACTAGGGCTTCTATTTCACTCCATGTCTGACAAGAATGGAGCAAAACGTCATCCATTCCCTGAACATTTTCTGACATAGAAAATATGACCGTCTCTTTTTCATGACGGTATGTCATGTAAACTCTTTGCCCTGTAGAGCAGCGACGAATTAAATTATCGACAAGCAAGTTAAATACGCGATCCAGATTTGCAACATAAAGGGTAACGTATGTGTCTTCACTGTGTTCTAAGTCTGTCTCAATCGACACGCCGACATTCATGATCTCTTCTTGCCAACCATCAAGTACAGACTTAACGATAAGAGCTAGACTGTAAGCAGGTAATGTACCACTGCTCATAGCTCTGTAATTAAGAAGTAGGTCCAACTCATGGTTAATGTAACGATAAAGCTGCTGCTTACTTTTCTTGTTATCTGCCGTAATCTTTACTGAAAAGTCCTTCAGTCTTACTTTCAGATCCTCTATCAGTTGCTGATACAGAATACGACGGACTTGCAACTGCTTTCTCAAATGCTCATTGTTGGTTAGGAGGATTCTGCTTTGATGACGCAATTGGTTTGTTTTCAGTGCAATTTGTGATTTGAGTATTCTGTTGGTTTTGACCGCTAAACGAGAACGCCAATTTATCAAACCAACCACAAAAGCAATAAATATCAGCAGATAGCATAGAGCAGCATATCCTCCCATATACCAAGGAACATCGACAGAAAAAATAAACTTCTCTGTGTCGGTTACCACTTCTCCATTCACCACACCTCTTACTTCCAATACATAATGACCAGGTAAGGAATGAGCGAGTGTGATAGAAAACCCTGAGATTGATATCCAATTGTCATTTTTGCTCAGACGGTATTCAAGTTTTAGATCGCTCACACTGGGAAGAGCACCAAATTGAAAAGAAAGTGAATCACCAAATTCTGCGTGTGGAAACTCTAAAATACTACCCAGAGAGTACCTAGATTGATTAATTCTCACTTCGCTCAGAATAATACGAGTTTGTGGAAGAGCGCTAGTATTGAGTTTTTCAATATCAACTGTGATTAAATCCTTCTTTGAGCCAAGAAGAATACTCTCATGTCTAAATAAAGAACCAGAGGCACAGAGACCCATCTGAAGTTCATTATCAATCAAGCCAAAAGGCTCACCATAGTGTTGGCGGAGCTGCCCACTTGAATCATACCGTGTTAAACCACCGGTGGAGCTTAACCAAACTGCACCTCTTGTACTGGTGAGGCATTTCAACAAAAGATTAGGGTTCGCCAAGCTTAATGCTTTAATCTGCAATTTATTTACATCAAGAATGAAAGCACCATAGCGGCCTGCAACAGCAAAATATCCGGGTTCAATCCCATCAATACTGACTATGGTTCCATGCTTATTTGATTCATTGATATAGTGAACTTGACCATTATTAACCACGTAGACGCCATGATCGGTACCCAATACCAATTTACCTTCTTTGTCGATATCCATATCGTTTAACTGAGAATATAATTCCCCGTTAGTCATCCACTCTGAAGCAAACTGTAGTAGCTCGCCATTTACCGTGTCGTAGCGCCAAATACGCTTCTCATCAGCTCCCCATATACCTTCATTGCGATCAATGACCAACAGATCGGCAGAAATAGTTTGCATAAAACTTGGTAATTCATCTCGAAGTAAAGGCCCAGAGGAAATATCAAGAGATAATACCCCTTCATCAGTGGCTAACCAAAGCATTTCATTATGTTCAACCGCATCGTTAACCTGTCCTTCAAACACAAGTTGACTTGAGTTTGGGTTATCGACGAAAAATTTACGCAAACCAAGACTCGTCACAAGCCAAAATCTATTTTCCTGGCTGGCCTTCTTAAAACGGATAAACTTTTCTTTGGTCAAACCATCATTTAACAAAGAGCTGGATAATCGACTAAAGAAGCGGGAAAATTCTGAGAGAAAATAGACACCCGATTCACTAGAGATCCAGATTTCGCCTCGTTTGGAATAAATAACAGAGTATATTTCTTGTCCCACAAAATATTCTATTTGACTTAAGCTATCTTTGGAGGTGCCTGCCAAAGAGAGAAACTCTAAACCACTAATCGTTCCTATCCAAAAACCTTTTGGTGCTCCCGCCAGACTTAAGACTTGTCGACTTGAGACTTGATAGCTCGGTAAATCAGGATGTTGTAAATCTATGATATAAGCACCTATATCGGAGCCAACAACGAGTTTTTGACCAACTAACGAGTAGTGAAGGTCTGTAATGTTTTTTGTATCTAGGTTTACAAAACGTTTAAAGCTAGCTGATTGAGAGTCCGATATATACAGGCCATGATTTGTCGCTAGCACCCATCCAACATCGGTTAACTCCGCATCACTCACGCTTAAATCAGAAAATTGACTGTACTGCTCCAGTTTATCAAGTGAGTAGGAGGAGAAAGCCTTACTGTCGACTTTGTAGGTATAAAACCCTGATTGATCGGCAACCCATACATAGCGCCCTGATGTACCAATGTTTCTAATTTCAGAACCAGATGACAGGCTAAATACTAACTGTTCAGGTTTCCCTGGAAGAACACGATAAACTTCATGTCCTGAAGAAAGCCAAAATGTATGATCCAAAAAAGCTAACTGACTATGCTGTATTGGAATGTTAAATTCTGAGTTAGGTAAAACGGTTTGCCCATCAAAAAAGAACAATTTGTTATTCTGGTCTTGGAACCAAAGACCGTCCGTTTCGCCAGGAAAAAGCGTCTTAGCAACAAACACTTGGCCTTTTAGTTGTGTGGGAATTGGGTAAGGAAGTGGAGAAAGCCACTCTTCTGCCATGGCCAGGCGAACTAAAAGTGAGAGTACTAAAAAGCAAATTGCCCTTTTCACTGCACATTCCTTTGCGCTGTTACCACATCCAAAAAAGTAAAAATCCCAAAATAAGTATTGGGATCTTATTTTTATTAATTACAATCTAATCATTTAATTAATTGATTGTTCGATAAAAAGTATCTTATTTGTAGTCCAGAAACAAGATATTGATTCAAAAAACATCTGCCTAATAACAAACTCCGAGAAAAGTGATATCAAGTTGTGTTTCGAAGCAAGACTCTTAATTGCTTAAACATGTTACAAAACTATCAGCCATAGACTGAATAAAGACAAAGTAACTGTCCGGACCAACTTTTATATCAGTGCCAAGTGGATCAAGTTCACCTTTTTTCGCAACGCTACCACGAAGTACTGAATCAATCACGGCTGGTGAAAACTGTGGCTCTGAGAATACACATTTAGCATCACCTTTTGATAGTTTCGTTTTGATATCGATCAGCGTCTTAGCACCCGGTTTTCTCTCCGGACTCACAGTAAACTCTCCAATATGATTTAGGCTATAATCTTGCTCAAAGTAGCCATACGCATCGTGAAATACGTAATATCCGACTTCTTTAACTGGATCTAACTGCGCCCGCCATTTGTTAGCATACTCTTCAAGTTTATTAACAAAACTTTGATAGTTGGATTGATAAACAGTCTTATTTTCAGGATCAATCAGCGCAAGCCTTTCACTCAAAGCCTTTGCTATTTGCGCACTTTGTTTTAAACCAAGCCAAACATGAGGATCATGGCTACCATGATCATGGCCATCATGGTGATGTTCCTCTGGTGCAAATGCCCTAAGATCGAGATCGTTTATCTCGCTAATCGTAAGAATATTTTGACGACCTTCGAGTACTTTAGCTAAAAAGGGTTCTAAGTCGTGGCCATACCATACAACAAGGTCGGCTTGCTTCAGGCGTTTAACATCCGATGGTTTTAGGGCATAATCATGCGGAGAAGTTCCAGCGTCTAGCAGTACTTCTGGGTTGGAGACGCCTCTGGTAATTTCGAAACTAATCATCTGTATAGGCTTAATACTCGTCAATACTTGACTCGCATTAACGCTACCAATAAGTAGCATGGACAGAAGAGGGGCAAGGTATTTCATAAGTCAATATCACTAATCTATGGTGTTAAAGTTTGACAGATGTTACATTATAACAATAGTTTTTTGCAAATGAGTCCTATTCATGTCGACATTAGTCGAACTACAACAAGTCAGTGTTCAGTTTGGTGAGCGTAAAGTTCTTGATAAGGTCGGCCTAAGCATCAAAAAAGGTGAAATCACTACTTTAATCGGTCCAAATGGTGCTGGGAAGTCTACCTTGGTTAAAGTACTTTTGGGGCTTCAAGATCAATACCAAGGGACTGTCACCAAAGTAAATAACATCAAGATTGGCTATGTCCCACAAAAACTTAAGCTCAACGATTCTCTTCCTTTAAACGTTCAACGTTTCATGAAACTTGCGGGTAAATATAGCATTCAAGAACTAAGGGAAGCCCTTAACTTGGTCGGCGCTGAACATTTAATAAAAGCTAGCATGCATTCACTCTCTGGAGGAGAATGTCAACGCGTATTACTTGCAAGGGCGCTGCTTCAACGGCCCGATTTATTGGTGCTTGACGAACCTGCACAAGGTGTAGATGTGCAAGGTCAAATCGATTTATACGATCTAATTGACACTATCCGCCATCGTTTTCAATGTGCTGTTTTTATGGTCTCTCACGATTTACACCTTGTTATGGCCAAAACTGACGACGTCATTTGCCTGCATCATCATGTTTGCTGCTCTGGTGCTCCCGCAGTGATAACAAAACATCCCAGTTATATTGCCTTATTTGGTGCAGCAAAAACTGAATCTCTAGCGTTTTATCATCATCAACACGATCATCATCACCATGATCTCGCAGGTGAGCCTGTTTCAGGCGACGCTGCAACATGTTCAAACCATTCACACGGTCACCACCATGATTGAATTTTTATTGCCTTCAATGCTTGCCGGACTTGGCATTGCCATTATTGCCGGCCCACTTGGTTCCTTTGTGGTATGGCGAAAGATGGCATACTTCGGAGACACCTTAGCTCACGCCTCACTAATGGGTCTAGCATTAGGTTTCTTGCTCGATATCAACCTTTATTTAGCTTTAACGGTTTGCTGCTTAGCCTTGGCATTTATTTTAGTAACCTTACAAAGGCAGCAGTTGGTCGCAACAGACACATTATTAGGAATATTGGCACACAGCGCTCTTTCTTTGGGACTCGTCGCGGTGAGCTTTCTTGACAATGTGAGAATTGATTTAATGAGCTATTTATTCGGTGATTTGCTGGCCGTTACACCAGAAGACCTTATCTATATTTTTTCCGGTGTTATCATTATCTGTGGTGTGCTTTATTATTTTTGGCAGTCCTTACTCGCAACGACAGTAAGCGAAGACCTCGCCGCCGTCGAAGGACACAATATAGAATTAATGCGTCTAGTCCTTATGGTTTTGGTCGGATTAGTCATCGCCATTGGGATGAAGTTTGTTGGCGCACTTATCATTACTTCGTTATTGATTATCCCAGCCGCTACTGCAAGGCGTCTAGCTCAAACCCCAGAGCAAATGGCATCGATAGCCTCGGTCATAGGTGCAATTGCGGTTTTAATGGGCTTGAGTATGTCTTGGCATTATGACACTCCAGCAGGTCCCTCAGTTGTAATCAGTGCCACAAGCATGTTTATGTTGGCTCAGCTATATCGACCACGAGGCTAAAAGGAAAAAGGCTGATGTAAATACATCAGCCTAATAGCAATCAAACTAGACACCAAGCATTAAGCGCCTTCGTTATGCAGCTCGAGATTCGCTAGGTCTTGCTGAATTTCTCGCTGAGTTTTAGCATCATCGCTGCGCAAGGACTCTAAGAAATCAAGATACTTCTGATCGATATCCCCAGTGACATAATCACCATTAAAAACTGAAGTATCAAATCTAGTTATATCTGTATTTCCCATACCTACGGCAGAGATCAAGTCTTCTAAGGTCTGAAAAATGAGTTCGTCTGCTCCTATTTGCTTACAAATCGCATCATTATCGCGACCGTGAGCGATTAATTCATTCGCACTTGGCATATCTATCCCATATACGTTAGGGAAACGTACCTCTGGCGCAGCAGAAACCATGAAGACCTTTTTCGCTCCTGATTCTCTGGCCATTTCTATAATTTGCTCAGAGGTGGTTCCTCGGACAATAGAATCATCGACTAGCAGTACATTTTTATCCTTAAACTCAGAACGAATCGCATTGAGCTTACGACGAACAGACTTTTTGCGCTGCTGCTGTCCAGGCATTATAAACGTTCTGCCGACATAACGGTTTTTCACAAAACCCTGGCGATACGGCTTATCTATGGCCTGAGCGATTTGCAGGGCTATATCACATGACGTTTCAGGTATAGGTATTACAACATCAATATCCAAATGGCTGAAATCTTCGTGAATACGCGCCCCAAGCTTTTTACCCATTTCAACACGAGCACTGTATACCGAGATTTTGTCGATAAAAGAGTCCGGGCGCGCAAAATAAACAAACTCGAAAATACACGGATTCAGTGTAGGATTGTCTGCACATTGCTTGGTATGTAACTCCCCATCAAACGTAACATAGATCGCTTCACCAGGAGCAAGATCGCGCACAAAATCAAACCCAACAGCATCAAGAGCAACAGACTCTGAAGCAACCATATATTCTTGATGGTCGCCAACCTCACGCTTACCTAAACAAAGTGGCCTGATTCCATTTGGATCACGAAAAGCAATCATGCCATGACCGATAACCATAGCAGAAACCGCATACGCCCCCTTAATAGTGCGATGCACATTAGTTACAGCTCGGAACACATCCTCTGCCGTTACATTGCGTTTAACCGTATCAATTTCGTGGGCAAGGACATTGAGCAAAACTTCAGAGTCTGAGGTTGTGTTTACATGACGGCGGTCTTTCTCAAATAATTTCTCGCGAACTTCAGCGGCGTTAGTCAGATTTCCATTATGGGCAAGAGTAATACCAAATGGCGAGTTGACGTAGAAAGGTTGTGCTTCTGAAGCGCTAGAGCTGCCTGCAGTTGGGTAACGCACATGACCAACTCCCACCGTCCCTTGAAGACGTTGCATGTGCTTAGCTTCAAACACATCTTTGACTAAACCATTCGCCTTTCTTAGACGAAAACGATTGCTTTCTATGGTACAAATACCCGCGGCATCTTGGCCACGGTGCTGCAACACAGTCAGTGCGTCATAAATAGACTGGTTTACAGGAGTTGCACCCACGATTCCAACAATACCACACATGTCCTAACCCTCGATTTGCGACAATGGCTGGCGCACTAACGTGCACCAGATAAGAAACTCGACGTAGCTTGTATGTGCTCAAAAAAAGGCTCAATGATACGGCTAAATTCCGGCACCAACTGCGAGCCTTTCCACCACTCTGAATCTGAAAACGAGGTAAACGTATCCATAAAAAACAGCGCAGCGGACACAATGAGAACACCTCTCAAGCCACCAAAAACAACACCTAACACTCTGTCTGTTCCGGACAAACCTGTCTTCTGCACTAGTTGGGCAATGACATAATTAACTATAGCGCCCACAACAAGTGTTGAAACAAACAATACGGCTATCGCAGCTCCGTTACGGAACATATCGTCTTGTATATTGGAAAAATACACTGCTAACTTAGCATAGTACTGGCTGGCGATAAAAAACGCCGCAAACCAAATAACTAACGACAATGCTTCTTTTGCAAAGCCACGAACTAAACTGATCACCGCCGATAGGCCGATCACACTTAAAATGACAATATCTAATGAATTCATCGGTTCTAACATCTTAAGTTGGCGCGCATTTTAACAGAAAAAACGCTGACGCAAACGTTTTCTTACGGATTTAATGGTTTAAATTTGAGCAACTGGCCTTTTGAGCCGGTAATTTTATCCAACTCTACGAGTTGACGCTCAAGTTTACTCTTCGATACATCAGGACCAATAATCACTCGCGTAAAACCATTTTCGAGCTTAGCATGGGCCTGATATCCCCTTTTCTGTAGATCTTTCACCACATTTTTTGCGTTTTCAGCATTCTTTAGCGCCATAAGCTGAATAATCCATGCACTATCAACATAAGCATTTTGGCTTGGGCGTTCTTTTTTCGACACAACCACCTGATCTTTGACCTCAGTCGAAGGTGACTGAGGAGATTCTTGCACAATTTCAATAGGACTCTCAGGCAAACTAACCGGGTCTTCAATAGGTTCCCGAATTTCAAAGCTCTCAACTGCGCTATCAAGCTCAGGTTTTATTGGAATACTAGCCACACCCTCTTTGTAATGCGTTTTTTTACCATCAAGCACATCAGGTAATACAATAACTCCAATGGAAACCAATACTATGGTTCCCATTAAACGTTTTTGAAACTTACTGGCCATTTATTCTCCTCGGCTCTTCCAATACTCAAGCACTTCCCCAACTGTGAGAAAAGATCCAACAACAAGTATGACGTCATTCACCTCAGCGTTTTCCAATGCGGTTGTGAAAGCATGCGTCGGGGTTGAAAATGTCGTAACATTATCCGGCAAAAATTGACACAGTTCGTCTGCATTCGCTGCTCTAGAACCGCTTAACGAAGCTGGATACCATTCATCTGCTACCGAAGATAGAGTATCTAAAGTCGCTTGAATATCTTTATCATGAAGCATTGCGACAACAGTTCGAACTCTCCTGTCGGAGTATTTAAGCTGGATTTGCTCAACCAAATACGCAGCGGAATGAGGGTTATGCGCCACATCTAGAATGATACAAGGCTTATGTTGAAGGACCTGCATCCTCCCAGGAAGCTGTGCTGCCTTTAACCCTTTGACTATATTGATGTCTGATATATCTAAGTTAGCCGTTGCCAAAGCCATAAGTGCCGTGGCTGCATTTGGTAAAGGCAGTGATGGGATAGGAAGCTGCTCTAAACGATAAGAGCCATGACTCCAACACCAATTATGCTCATCTATAACTTGGTAATTATACTGGATTCCAACCTGATATAATTCTGCACCAATGTCGTCGGCATGAGCAGCAACTGTCGATGGAGCTTTGGGTTGACCACATACGGCTGGCTTCCCAGAACGATAAATACCCGCTTTTTCAAAGCCGATTACTTCAATATCATCGCCAAGCCAGTCGACGTGGTCGATAGCCAAGCTTGTGATAACAGAAACATCATGTTCAACGACATTGGTCGCATCTAACCGGCCGCCTAAACCAACTTCAAGTAGCACCACATCAACACGCTCTTTTTGAAACATACGCAGTGCCGCCAAGGTCCCATATTCAAAAAAGCTTAAACTGGTATCTCCACGTACAGTTTCAATGTAGTCAAAAGCCTGAGTGTGCTTCTCATCTGCCATTTCCAATCCATTGATGCGGACACGCTCGTTGTAACGGATGAGGTGTGGTGAACTATATACACCTACAGAGTAACCTGCATCAAGGAGTATAGCCTCCACCAAAGCACAGGTTGAACCTTTGCCATTCGTCCCAGCGACAGTAATGATAGTTGGAGCAGGCTTAGTTAGATTGGCCAATTCAGCGACGGCCAAAACACGCTCAAGGCCGAGATCGATTGCGGAAGAGTGGATATTTGTCAAATAATCAAGCCACATCGATAATGGGGATGTGGCTTGAGGTGTTTGGAGGTGATTCATCTAACGTTAACCAAATAATTGAGGTTGTTTGTTAGTGACTACTTTACCCTTTTTCACCCGCTTCTGGTACAGAATAAGCGGCTTCATTTTGTGAGTTGTTTATAGAAACAACGAGAGGTGAAGGTTTATTGGTCATTTTCGCCATCAAACTACCAACACGCTGACGCATTTCTCTACGATCAACTATCATGTCAATCGCACCGTGGTCAAGTAAGAACTCACTGCGTTGGAAGCCTTCTGGTAAATCTTCTCGTACTGTTTGTTCAATCACTCGGCGGCCGGCAAATCCTATTAATGCTTTAGGCTCACCAATATTTACATCGCCAAGCATAGCCAAACTCGCTGAGACCCCGCCCATAGTTGGGTCTGTCATGACTGAGATAAAGGGTAAACCTTTTTTCGACAAACGCTCAAGTGCAGCACTGGTTTTTGCCATTTGCATTAGAGACATTAGCGCCTCTTGCATACGTGCTCCACCACTGGCTGAAAAACATACTAGACCGCATTTGTTTTCTATCGCTGCCTCTACAGCGCGAACAAAACGAGCACCAACTACAGAACCCATAGATCCACCCATAAAGGAGAATTCAAACGCACAGGCTATGATTGGCTGTCCCAGCAGTTCACCTTTCATCACAACTAAAGCGTCTTTCTCACCACTGCTCTTCTGAGCAGAAGAAATACGATCTTTATATTTCTTAGAGTCTTTAAACTTCAGTTTATCTTGCGGCTCTAACTCATCCGCTAACTCAACTCTATTATTTTCATCCAGAAATGTCTCTAAACGACGACGCGCAGGCATACGCATGTGATGGTCACATTTCGGACATACTTCTAGGTTACGCTCTAATTCAGCATGATAGAGTACCTGCTCACATGAGGTACACTTAGTCCATACACCTTCTGGTATAGATGCTTTACGAGAACTAACAATATTGCTTTTTTCTAAAATCTTTTCAAGCCAACTCATGGAAGACCTTTTCTTTAACTAGCCTCCGCTGTAGGCGAAGGACAAAAATTCTCAATTTACGCGAGAGGATTAAAGCATATTAAATGCCAAGTGTAGACAAAAAACTGGTTGTACCTATTAGCTACCCAACCTCTCAAACCCTATAAATAATTGATCATTCGAACAATTTATTACAGCTTAGTTCAAATCATCTGGCAAAAACAGTGGCCCCAGTGGTGGTTGAGGCAATTCAAATTGCTGTGGATAATCCACACTAACTAGGTATAAACCTTGAGCTTTCGCCGTCGCACCGGCTAGCTTGCGATCTCTTGCTTTCAGCAGCCAATCAATCCACTCAGGAGCTTGCTCACCTCTCCCCACGCATATCAAACTACCCACAATATTACGTACCATATGGTGAACAAACGCATTGGCCTTAATATCAACCACTACATATTGGCCATGTCGTGTCACATTTAGGTGCATAACGTTGCGCCAAGGGCTTTTGGACTGGCAATGAACGGCACGAAAAGAGGTAAAATCATTTTCGCCTAGTAAACATTGACCAGCTTGGTGCATTTTAGCGATATCAAGCTCACCATGATAGTGGCTCACACCCGAAGATAGAATCCCAGGTCGTAGAGCACTATTGAAAATGATGTACCTATATCTTCGTGCGGTTGCAGTAAAGCGAGCATGAAAGTCTTTAGGGACTTCTTTAGCCCATCTTACGCAAATATCACTGGGAAGATTGGCATTCACTCCCATAGTCCAAGCCACCATTTTTCTACTTGCATCTGTATCAAAATGAATGACTTGCCCTGTACCATGAACGCCTGCATCAGTGCGACCTGCACATTGAACTTCTACTGGATGGTTAGCGACGATAGTCAAAGCATGCTCCAGTTTTTCTTGAACACTTTGAACTTCCTTCTGACGCTGCCAACCAAAGTACTGACTACCATTGTACTCAATACCTAATGCAATTCTCATCGGACTACTCTCTTCGAAAGTTGGCCAAGGAGTATATACATTTTGGCATCAAATGGTAAGAGGCTAAGTGTTAGTCACCTACCCTCGGCCATTGATTGTATCAATCAAGTTTTTAGCCTCTCGTCGAATTTCGTCACTACCGTCAACAATCGCTTCCTCTAGTAACTTAATCGCTCCCTCTGGATCATTCATTTCAATGTATATTTTTGCCAAGTCAAGCTTACCAGCAGCCTCAGAGTTGTCATCAACATCCACATCTCCCGTATCGCCAATAACATCAGGAAAATCACTTAAACCGACATCAAGCTGAAGATCTTCTTCCTGTATATCCTGCTGCTCATCGTTATCAACTTCGGCCATTAATTCATCAATAGACTTGAACTCACTTTCATCTGGAACGAAGTCCTCAAGTTCTTCTTGATCTTCCCAATTTTCGTCTAGGATTTGAGCTTGCTCTGGGCTGTTGTTTTCATCCCAAATGCCCTGCTCATCTTCGGGGATATCATCTGTAATCTCTGCCTGCTGTTCTGGGGAAAGATTAAAGCCATTCCAATCTTCTCCCCCCACTTCCAACATAGCTTCAATATCTAAGCCAGCACTGTCGGAAGTTATTGAGTCTGGAGACTCAAAATCAAAACTCCCCTCTAACTCACTAGTATCCTCAGACAGCAACTCTTCAAAAGCCGCCTCATTATACTCGTTATTTGCAAGCTCTTGAGCGGCTTCAGATGGGATCTCACTCAGTGACGGTATTTCAACTTCATCAAGCTTAAAATCTTCCTCATTACCTTCTGGCTCTGGCTCTGGCTCTGGCTCTGGCTCTGGCTCTGGCTCTGGCTCTGGCTCTGGCTCTGGCTCTGGCTCTGGCATTTTAGGATGATCGCCATCATCTATGTCAACTGATAAAGGCGCTTCTGGACCAATTTCTTCTGTAGAATCCTCACCATATTTAGGTATGTCTAAATCGGATAGATCAAGAGAGGGCTTCTCTTGCGTGACACCTGATGGTGATACATCTTCGCCTAAATCAGCAACGGCGTCTTCTTCGGTAAATTCAGGAAGCTCTGCGTCATCAAGCTCGGCCATCTCTGCTGATTCTGCTGGCTCGTCTAGCTCGCTTTCCTCGCCTAACTCAGCTGCCGCGTCTTCTTCAGTGAACTCTGGAAGCTCAGCATCATCAAGCTGGGCCATCTCTGGCGATTCTGCTGGCGCTTCTAACTCGGTTTCTTCGCCTAACTCAGCTGCCGCGTCTTCTTCAGTGAACTCTGGAAGCTCAGCATCATCAAGCTGGGCCATCTCTGGCGATTCTGCTGGCGCTTCTAACTCGGTTTCTTCGCCTAACTCAGCTGCCGCGTCTTGTTCGGTGAATTCTGGAAGCTCAGCATCATCAAGCTCGGCCACCTCTTCAGATTCTGCTGGCGCCTCCAACTCTGCATCTTCGCCTAACTCAGCTGCCGCGTCTTGTTCGGTGAATTCTGGAAGCTCAGCATCATCAAGCTCGGCCACCTCTGGCGATTCTGCTGGCGCTTCTAACTCGGTTTCTTCGCCTAGCTCAGCTGCCGCGTCTTCTTCAGTGAACTCTGGAAGCTCAGCATCATCAAGCTCAGCCACCTCTTCAGATTCTGCTGGCGCTTCTAACTCTGCTTCTTCGCCTAACTCAGCTGCCGCGTCTTCTTCAGTGAACTCTGGAAGCTCTGCATCATCAAGCTCAGCCACCTCTTCAGATTCTGCTGGCGCTTCTAACTCTGCATCTTCGCCTAGCTCAGCTGCCGCGTCTTGTTCGGTGAATTCTGGAAGCTCTGCATCATCAAGCTCGGCCACCTCTTCAGATTCTGCTGGCGCCTCCAACTCTGCATCTTCGCCTAACTCAGCTGCCGCGTCTTCTTCAGTGAACTCTGGAAGCTCTGCATCATCAAGCTCGGCCACTTCTGACGATTCTGCTGGCGCCTCCAACTCTGTTTCTTCGCCTAACTCAGCTGCCGCGTCTTCTTCAGTAAATTCTGGAAGCTCTGCATCATCAAGCTCGGCCACCTCTGACGATTCTGCTGGCGCCTCCAACTCTGTTTCTTCGCCTAACTCAGCTGCCGCGTCTTCTTCAGTAAATTCTGGAAGCTCTGCATCATCAAGCTCGGCCACCTCTGACGATTCTGCTGGCGCGTCTGGCTCTGCATCTTCGCCTAACTCAGCTGCCGCGTCTTCTTCGGTGTATTCAGGAAGTTCAGCATCATCAAGCTCGGCCACCTCTGACGATTCTGCTGGCGCGTCTAGCTCTGCATCTTCGCCTAACTCAGCTGCCGCGTCTTCTTCAGTGAACTCTGGAAGCTCAGCATCATCTAGCTCGGCCACCTCTGACGATTCTGCCGGCTCGTCTAGCTCGCTTTCCTCGCCTAACTCAGCTGCGGGAGCATCTTCAATTAGCCAATCATCATCTTGAGGTATGCCAAATTCATTTGGAATAGCTTCAGGCATTGGAGCTTGAGAGGCTTCTGGGTCAAGATCAAGGTCTTCATCAAGCGCAGCTGGCTCTAGCTCCTCGGCAGGCGCTTCCATTTCCGGCAACTCAGGCTCTTCAGAGACCTCGGCTTCTGCCGCTTCTAGGTCAAGATCAAGGTCTTCATCAAGCGCGGCTGACTCTGCTGCCTCTAGCTCCTCGGCAGGCGCTTCCATTTCTGGCGGCTCAGACTCTTCAGAGGCCTCAGCTTCTGCCGCTTCTAGGTCAAGATCAAGGTCTTCATCAAGCGCGGCTGGCTCTGCTGCCTCTAGCTCCTCGGCAGGCGCTTCCATTTCTGGCGGCTCAGACTCTTCAGAGGCCTCAGCTTCTGTCGCTTCTGGATCAAGATCAAGATCAAGATCAAGTGCAGCTGGCTCTGCTGCCTCTAGCTCCTCAGCTGGCGCTTCCATTTCTGGCGGCTCAGACTCTTCAGAGACCTCGGCTTCTGCCGCTTCTGGCTCAAGATCAAGGTCTTCATCAAGTGCAGCTGGCTCTGCTGCCTCTAGCTCCTCGGCAGGCTCTTCCATTTCTGGCGGCTCAGATTCTTCAGAGATCTCGGCTTCTGCCGCTTCTGGGTCAAGATCAAGGTCTTCATCAAGCGCGGCTGGATCTGCTGCCTCTAGCTCCTCGGCAGGCGCTTCCATTTCTGGCGGCTCAGATTCTTCAGAGATCTCGGCTTCTGTCGCTTCTGGGTCAAGATCAAGGTCTTCATCAAGCGCGGCAGGATCTGCTGCCTCTAGCTCCTCAGCTGGCGCTTCCATTTCTGGCGGCTCAGACTCTTCAGAGACCTCGGCTTCTGCCGCTTCTGGCTCAAGATCAAGGTCTTCATCAAGTGCAGCTGGATCTGCTGCCTCTAGCTCCTCAGCTGGCGCTCCCATTTCTGGCGGCTCAGATTCTTCATAGACCTCGGCTTCTGTCGCTTCTGGGTCAAGATCAAGGTCTTCATCAAGCGCGGCTGGATCTGCTGCCTCTAGCTCCTCAGCTGGCGCTCCCATTTCTGGCGGCTCAGATTCTTCAGAGATCTCGGCTTCTGTCGCTTCTGGGTCAAGATCAAGGTCTTCATCAAGCGCGGCTGAATCTTCGCTTTCTTTTGGCGCTTGTGACTGTTCTTGCTGAGCAAGAATATCTTCTTCTACGGCATCATCATCTGAAGAAAGTAATGAGTCTGTACTCGCAGAGGCCGACGCATCATTAACTGCCTGGGAACTGGTCTCGGACGGTTCTTCTTCAGCGAGTGCTGAGGTCGTCTCATTAATGTCTGGCTCTGGCTCTGGCTCTGGCTCTGGCTCTGGCTCTGGCTCTGGCTCTGGCTCTTCAGAGCTTATTTCAGGCTCTGATTGATTAACAACCTCTTCTAGAGCGTTTTCGCTTTCTGACGACGTCTCAAGGTCAAGCTCATCCAATAAAGGATCACCTTCAGGAGCAGCACTTAGCATGTCATCCATAAAGTCTTCACTGGAAAAGTCATCTTCGACCATTGCAGAATCGACCGTGCTATCACCTGCTATATTTTCCAGCTCATCGCCTGCTGTAGTGTCAGTCTGACTATCGATATCTACCAATTCTTCGAATAAATTGGTAGCCTCATCACCAAGATCTTCTGTTAATGCCCCTTCTTCTTGCTCATCTACCAGCAATTCGTCGAGAGTTTCTGTCGAATCGAGGTCAAGAGCACTATCATCAGCAGTAATTAGTTCATCAAATGCACTTTCATCACTTGCAGCCTCTGTATCGCCGATATCATCTATTGTACCGACGCTGTCGTCATGGTCTCCAAGATATTCGTCGAGAAGATCAGTTTCGCCCGGTAACTCTGCATCTCCATCTTCGTCAATAAGCTCATCGAGCAAATCAATGCTGTCTTCTGAAACATCTACCGAGTCTTCGCTTAAGGCTTCGTCGAGAAGTTCGGTCTCACTGGGTAGCTCTGTGCCTGCATCTTCATCAATAAGCTCATCGAGCAATTCAACGCTATCGTCTGAAACATCTACCGAGTCTTCGCTTAGGGCTTCGTCGAGAAGTTCCGTTTCACCGGGTAGCTCTGTTCCTACGTCTTCGTCAACGAGTTCATCAAGCAAATCCGTACTATCTTCTGAGACATCGACAGAGTCTTCACTTAGTGCTTCGTCAAGAAGCTCAGTTTCACCGGGTAGCTCTGTTCCTACGTCTTCGTCAACGAGTTCATCAAGCAAATCCGTACTATCTTCTGAGACATCGACAGAGTCTTCACTTAGTGCTTCGTCAAGAAGCTCAGTCTCACCAGGCAGCTCAGTATCTGAGCCTTCATCCAAAAGTTCATCTAATGTAGATGTCGCATCCTCATCAGTGTTATCACTGCCGGGCTCGTCAAGTAAGGTGTCAAAATCTAAATCGTCATCTGAATCACTTTCGTTAAATAAGTCGTCCAGCAAAGATTGATCTAACTCGTCGGCGCCTAAATCCTCTGATTCACCGTCCGCAGCAAGCAAAGAATCCAGTTCATTATCAGTTATGTCATCACTATCGTCGGATAAATCAAATGCGCTGTCAGGTTCATCGCCTTCCGTGGGCGCTTCATCGGCGCCAGATTCATCACTACTTTCATCCAACTCGGCAAGAGATTCATCTAACTCTCCATCATCTCCGATACCTGCGAATGGATCTTCACCGTCTTCGCCTTCAAGGTTAAAGTCGAGATCATTTTCTTCTAGATCAGCAAAGACATCCTCTTCGTCTGAAGCTCCTTCTTCAAGCTCATCAGAGAATAATTGTTCTTCATCTGAAGACTCTCCGAACAAATCATCATCGAGTAGGAGATCATCTTCCACATCATCATCAACTGGTGGAGGAGCAACTGGCGCCGTCGACTCAGGTGCTGGCTCAGCCGATGCAGCCGCTTGTGGCTGATCTTGGGCTTCCTTCTTACGACGACCAAGAAGCGTCATAAGAACCAATCCGATCAACAGACCTGGTATAATCGCCATAGCCGCGACAAAAGCTGTGCTCGAGAGTAAATCGTCCAAAGCGGTAGGCTTAAGTCTTTGTTCCTCAGCAAGCCTCTCTCGCTCTGCTTCGATAAGCTTTTCAACTTCACTGCGAATACGAGATTCATCGCCGAGCTCATCTTTAAGTACGTCAACTTCAGATTGAACATCGGCCAGCATTAACCTCAGCTTGTGGTTTTTCTCTTCCAGAGCTAACAGTTCGCTTTCTGAATTTTCTAGCTGTTTCTCAAGAGATGTAACTTGATGCTTGTGCTCTCTTTGGACAATTTTCTCTAAGGCACTTGTTGGTTTCTCTGAACTGTCTTTAACCATGGGCTCCATGGTCTCTTGTTGAAGTTCTTTCGCTTCAGCTTCCACTACTTGAGGGGGAACAGGCGCCTGAGCTTGTGGTCTACGCACTGTTGGCGCAGCAGTGCCCGACAAACGAGCTTGGTGGGCAGCCATAATATTAACGGCTTCTTGAGTTGAGACACCTTGAGCTTGAGCAAGAGAGGGGATACGAAGCGTGCTGCCGGGAATCAATTCGTGTATATTTTGGTTAGCAAAAGCTTGGGGGTTGAGTTGATATATGGCAAATAGCGTTTGCTGAACAGTAACACTAGCCGAAGGTCGTAAACGGCTGGCAATGGACCAGAGGGTTTCTTGTGATGTAGTAGGTCCATAGAAACGTGAAGGCTCGTTGACATTGCGTCTTTGCCCTGAAGCAAGGTCGGAATATCCTGATGTAGCCCGGAGTTCATTGTCTGGTCCCGTTAGACGAATGCTCTCGGCAATAACAGTCGATGACTGAGTCACGACTGCCAATAATAAAGGCAGCAATAGACACTTAAAAATTCGAAGCATAGAAGGCTCAGCTATGTGCTCAATAAATTTTACTGTAATGATCTGTTAAATATATCGGATAAACACGCTAAAACTATAGACGCATAGCTAAAAAATGTGTTGCTGGCGCCATATTCGTATTAATCTCGCGCTAAATTTGGAAATTAGATTAAAAAAGCCTCACGCGAACGTCAGGCTTTGCTATGGAAAACGTCTAGGGTAAAAGTAGTCCCAACAGACAGTCTAGTTAGTAATAATCCCGAATTAATACTTCGGCAATCTGGACTGCGTTGGTGGCGGCACCTTTACGTACATTATCAGCAACCACCCAAAGATTAATCCCACTATGATGACTAATGTCATTGCGAATCCGACCAACCATGACATGGTCTTTGCCTCCGCCATCTCGCACTTGGGTAGGAAAATCTTCACCGTGAAATACTTCAATACCTTCTGTTTGTTCCAGTAAGCCAACAACTTCCTGGGCATCAATTGGAGAACGAGTTTCGATATGAACCGCTTCCGCATGCCCATAAAATACAGGTACACGAACACAAGTAGGATTTACCATTATTGTTGAGTCGTTGAAAATCTTTTGCGTTTCCCACACCATTTTCATTTCTTCTTTGGTGTAGCCGTTATCCATAAACTTATCGATTTGAGGAAGGCAGTTAAAAGCTATCTGTTGAGAAAATTGTTCATTTTCCGCTGGCATCCCATTGAGAAGCTTTGCCGTTTGACCAGCAAGTTCGTCGACTCCTGATTTACCGGCACCAGAAACGGATTGGTATGTAGATACGTTGATGCGCTCTATACCAACCGCATCTTGGATCGGCTTCAGAGCAACGAGCATTTGAATCGTAGAACAATTTGGGTTGGCAATAATATTACGATTACGAAACTCCGCAATCGCCTCTGGGTTCACTTCAGGTACTACTAAAGGGATATCATAGTCGTAGCGAAAATTAGATGTATTATCTATAACAATCACACCTTCATCTGCTGCAATCGGCGCCCACTTTGCAGATAGTTCTCCACCTGCGGAGAATAAACCAATATGAGCTTGAGACCAGTCGAAGTTTTCTACATTTTCAACTTGTACTGTTTTACCGTTAAAACGATAAGTTTTACCTTCACTGCGCTCACTTGCTAAAAGAAAAATATCACCAACAGGAAATTTACGCTCTTGGAGTACTTCCAAAATGGTTTCACCTACTGCACCAGTAGCGCCGAGAATGGCAACGTTATATTTTTGGCTCATTGATTTCTTACCTCAATTTTAAAACCTAGTTCTGCTAGTGGCCCAAGGTTCGCTTCTATGCTGCCTCGTAGCGTTACTGCACTATATTCTCTCCGGTTCCAATAGTGTTTCCGCATTTTATCAAAGGCCCCTTGGTTCTCAATCTCACGACGAAATAGAGCATCATCCTTACGCACGTCATAAACAAGTTGAGTTAAATTATGTAAAACTGCTTCATTCCATTCCCGATCGAGAACTAATTCAGGCACAGGCGCTTTGGGCAACAGCTTATTTTCATGTGCACGCAAATCGTTATTCAAAAATTCACAATAGCGATTAAAAATCATGGTTGTGCCGCGAGCCTTACCCTCGAGTCCATATCCAGCAATATGAGGAGTTGCAAATGCGAGTAAAGGTAGTAGGTCCATATCTACCTCTGGCTCAAACTCAAATACATCAAGAGCAGCAATAAAGCCGTCTTGTTTACTCAAACGTGCTTTCAACGCGGTGTTATCAACCACAGGTCCCCGAGCAGCGTTAATTAAAATTTGGTTGCCTCGGAGTTTATCTAATACATCCTTATCGAACAGATGATAAGTCGGGTTTTCACCATCACGCACTATGGGTGTATGGACAGTAATGATATCAGCTTGTTCAATTAACGGCTCAAATGGCGTAAATGCACGGGAATCCCCTTCTTTCTCCTTAGGAGGATCATTGATAAGTACCTTAACCCCTATCCCTTGGAGGCATTTTTGTAAGTAGCTACCCACTTGACCGGCCCCAACAATTCCCACCGTTTTATCGAATATAGAAAACCCGTGCTGCTGGGCAAGTACCATAATGACACTCACCACATACTCTGCGACTCCAACTTTGTTACATCCAGGAGCGGCAGTAAAGAAAATACCTTTTTCATCAAGTAAGGCTTTGTCGACATGGTCCATACCCGCAGTGGCAGTGCCAACAAATCGAAGCTTATTTGCCTTGGATAATAGTGACTGATTAATTTGAGTGACCGAACGAATCATAAGTGCATCAACATCGATCAAATCATCTGCAGTCAATGTACGACCCGGCTTTAAAACAACTTCTCCTAATTGACTGAACAATTGCTCAGCATAAGGCATATTTTCATCTATGAGGATTTTCATGGCTTGACAAGTTTACGATTAGAAACTGATACGATTGTGCAGAAAAGCACGACTGGTGTCGAGCATTAGTGATCATGACAACAAACGCCGTTTATTGAAAAAGAAAAATGCCTAGCAAATGCTAGGCACTAAAAAATAGATGCAGCCTCAGCTGACTTATAATTTAAGCTTGGTACTTTTTGATGACCAAAGTAGCGTTTGTGCCACCGAAGCCAAAGCTGTTTGACATAACAGTAGTAAGCTCCGTTTCACGCGTTTCCGTCACGATATCTAGACCTTGCGCGGCTTCATCAAAGTTCTCGATATTAATGCTCGGTGAGATAAAGTTATTATCTAACATTAGAGTTGAATAAATAGCTTCGTGAACACCTGCAGCACCTAAAGCATGACCTGTCATTGCCTTAGTTGCAGAAATCGCAGGGCTATCATTACCAAACAACTCTTGAATTGCACCAAGTTCTTTAACATCACCTACAGGCGTTGAAGTACCATGGGTGTTGACATAGTCTATGGTTTCAACATCTTGCATCGCCATTTTCATACAGCGAACCGCTCCCTCACCAGAAGGCGCAACCATATCATAACCATCCGAAGTCGCCCCGTAACCGACAATCTCACCGTAGATTTTCGCTCCACGAGCCAGTGCATGTTCTAGCTCTTCGACAACCAACATGCCGCCACCACCTGAGATGATGAAGCCATCTCGATCCGCATCATAAGTACGCGATGCTTTCTCTGGCGTATCATTGTACTTAGTCGACAAAGCGCCCATAGCATCAAACATCATGGTTTGAGACCAATCTAGTTCTTCACCACCGCCAGCAAAAACGATATCTTGCTTACCAAGCTGGATAAGTTCCATCGCATGTCCAATACAATGTGCAGAGGTTGCACAAGCAGAACTCATCGAGTAGTTAACCCCGCGAATTTTAAACGGAGTGGCAAGACAAGCAGACACAGTAGATGACATGGTACGTGGCACCATATAAGGTCCAACACGCTTAACACCTTTAGCTCTCATAGTGTCAACCGCTAAAGCTTGGTTCAATGCAGAAGCACCACCAGAACCGGCTACGATACCCGTCCGATCGTTAGAGACTTGTTCATCAGTTAAGCCTGCGTCTTCTATCGCTTGCTGCATTGATAGGTATGCATATGCAGCCGCATCACCCATAAAGCGCATCTGTTTACGGTCGATGTACTCAGCAGGATTGATTTTTAAGTCACCCCAAACTTGTGAACGTAGACCTTGTTCTTTAAACTGCTCAGAGGCAGTGATACCAGATTTACCTGCTTTAAGAGACGCTAAAACTTCTTCGACGTTGTTACCGATACTTGAAACAATACCCATACCGGTGATTACGACTCGTTTCATTATGACATTCCTATAATTCAAAAATCAGCTAGATGATAACTAAGTTGCCTGTTAAAAGTGGTCAGCTTTCCCTGAAAACCGTACAATCGCAACAAGTTTATTGTCTACATCACAAAAATTCACAGATTATGACCTCGATTACCAATGCTAAATTGGACTGGAACGACTCAGGTACCCCTGTGTCAGACACGTTTGATGATGTCTATTTCTCTAATGTTAATGGTCTTGAAGAGACCCGCTACGTATTTCTGCTACAAAATAATCTACCTCAAAGATGGCAAGATTATGACCAACGTCGATTTGTTATTGGAGAAACAGGCTTTGGTACAGGTCTTAACTTCCTTGCCGTTTGGCAGTGGTTTGAAAAATTTAGAAGTCAAAACCCAAATGCGCCACTAAAAGAAATGCATTTTGTGAGCTTTGAGAAATACCCATTGAGTCTAAAAGACCTAGTCAAGGCACACCAAGCTTGGCCAGAATTAGCTCAATATGCACAGGAGCTACAATCACATTACCCAACCGCAGTCCCTGAGTGCCATCGTATTGTCCTTGCTGATGGTGCAATTACGCTTGATCTATGGTTTGGAGACATAAAAGATTGCTTACCTAAAGTCCCTGTTGAAAGAAATGGAATAGTTGACGCGTGGTTTTTAGATGGCTTTGCTCCGAGCAAAAACCCTGATATGTGGAGCCAGACCCTTTTTGATGGAATGGCAAGGTTAGCCAAGATAGATTGCACATGCGCCACATTTACCGCTGCAGGCTTTGTAAGGCGAGGATTGATAGAAGCTGGCTTTACCATGAAAAAAGTCAAAGGGTTTGGCACTAAGCGAGAAATGATAACGGGCCATCTAGAACAGAGAAAATTACACACGAACTACAAACCTTGGTTTCAGCGCCACCAAAGCAGCTCTGCAGAATCCATTGCCATTATTGGTGGAGGAGTAGCCAGTGCCACATTGGCAAAGGCACTCATTCGTAGAGGGAAACAAGTGACCTTATATTGCCAAGATTCAGAACCAGCACAAGGCGCTTCAGGCAACCGCCAAGGTGCGGTATATCCTTTACTTAATGGGTCACACACTGGCGTTTCACGAGTATTTGCCCCTGCATTTTTATTCGCTCGTCAATTTTTTCAGCAAGTGGCTACCTCTGTTTCCTTTGATCACGATTGGTGCGGTGTCACCCAGTTGATGTGGGATGAAAAGTCACGGGCCAAACTAGAGCGTATGTTGAATGCCAATTTCAGCCCTGAGCTTGTTAAAAGGCTCGATGCTGTTCAAAGCAATCAAAAAATTGGATTAGATGTTGATGTTGACAGTGTCCACTACTCGCTCGGAGGTTGGTTATGTCCTGCGCAACTGACACAAGGACTTATTGATGAGCTCTCACAGCAGGCATTATTTGAAGCACACTTTAATTCAAAAATCACCGATATCATTCTTAATGATAACGGTTTTAGCTGGACTCTAAAGACTCATAATAACGCTTTTGTTCATGATACCGTTATTGTCGCTAACGGCCATCTATTCGACAAACTTAAACAAACAAAGTCTATTCCTCTGGGCAAAGTAAAGGGACAAGTTAGTCATATTCCAACAACACATAAGTTAAGCCGCTTAAAGACCGTTCTTTGTTACGATGGCTATTTAACCCCTGTAAATGTGAACAATGGTCACCACTGCATTGGTGCAAGCTATGACAGAAACAAGATTGACGACCAATTTGATCCTATCGCTCAGCAAGACAATGGTGAAAAACTCATCAGGTGTGTGAGTAACCAGAGTTGGCCCAACCAAGTAGATACTTCAGAAAACCTTTCGCGCCAAGGCATCCGATGCGTAAGCCGAGATCATCTGCCTTTTGTTGGCAATGTCGGTGATTTAGAGCAGATAAAGCAAGAATATGTCAATTTATCCCATGTTACCGAGGAAGATGCTAAGGAAGTTCCACACTATACTAACCTATTTTGCATGTTAGGTTTGGGATCTCGCGGATTAACTTCTTCTCCTTTGCTCGCAGAAACACTCGCATCACAAATTTGTGGCGATCCTCTTCCTTTACCCATTGACGTATTAGAAGAACTGCATCCAAGCCGAATGTGGGTACGAAAACTAAGAAAAGGCAAGTCAATTAGTGAAGGATGATCGCGCTCAATAATAAAAGTGAGGCAAATCAGCTGGGGGGATTCAGCCCCAGCGAGGATGGCCTTAGGTTAAAACGAGAGAAATCGTAGTAAGGCTGCTAGTCCAAATTTAGCTTATTAATTGCAGACTCTAATTGAGAGCTCAACGATAAATTAGTCAACTTGCCTGATTCCATATCAAAGTTATCGTAAAAGCTTGGAATAGATAGCGATGCTTTAACTTTTGCCCCAAAATATGGTGCTGATGCTGTCGCTGCGGCTAACACACTTGCAGCGCCCCCAGGACCTGGAGAGGTAGCGAGATATAATGCAGGCTTATCGGCAAACACATTTCTCTCGATGCGCGTGGCCCAATCAAACAAGTTTTTGTATGCAGCAGCGTAGGATCCATTATGCTCGGCAAAAGAAATAACGAGTGCGTCAGCTTGAGCAATATCAGATAGAAACTCTTTCGCGCCGCTCGCTTGGCCAATCTCTTTCTCTTTGTCTTCACTAAACAAAGGCACATCGTAGTCGTTCAGGTTTAACACCTTAACTTCAGCACCTGAAACTAGGCTAGCAGCATAGCCAGCCAGTGTCTTATTAATGGAAGTCGAGCTGGTTGACGCTCCAAAAGCAACAATGTTCATGAACAAACTCCTTGTGATAACTGATTATGCAAACAAGAGAATATCGGTAAATGCTAGGTCTAACAAGAACAAAAAACACAACAGGACATTCGAAAATTTCGAACAGTCAAAAAGATGTTGTTAACTCTAGACTATGCTTGATTTGCCAACTCTAGCCAAAGATCATTAACAATAGTTCTATCCGCTGGGGTGAGTTCTGAACGTGCATCATCCAAACTGGCCTGTATACGCAGTTTCAGTTCTTCCACATCATTAATGCCTTCTTCTTCGCACGCTGCGGCAGACAGAGATATGTGCCCTCGCAAGTACCCCCCAGCGAATAATTCATCATCGGAAGCAGTGGAAATTCGTGTATCAATCAACTCTAGTAGCTGCTCTTCAAATTCAATAATCATTGTACTCTCATGCCTAATCAGTTTGCTTCTCAAAAAGAATGGCAAGCTTCTCACATTGAGAATTTCAACGCAAACCCTAGCAATATCAGGGCCTCATATTATGGCACGCAGTGTGCAACCAAGCATATATTCAGTCAGATTATCGAGGCATCATCATGAAAATAAAACCAGTGGCACTTTACCTCCCATTACTTGCAATAATGGCGAGTCACGCAAAATATGCTTCGGCGGAAACGCCTTTTACTTCGTGCCCTACTCAAGCGTTTTTATTCCAAAACCCAGCAGGTACACCGGTCTCTTATGGAGTTAGCATTGATGTTGGTAGTTATGTCACCCTAGACTCTAATCTTGGAACAGCAAAGCTCAACGGAGTCGGTTATAGCAAACATGATGATTTTATTTACGGTTGGGATTATGGGAACTCTTCACTATCGCGTATAGATTCAACCTTTACCAAAACACTGCTAGATGTGACAAAGCCCTCAGGCGCGCCTGGCTCTATTTATGTCGGAGACGTCTCCTTAGATGAAAATGCGTGGTACGGATACAGACCAAACTATGGTTTATACCGAATAGATTTAGATACGCTAGTGATGGAGCTCTCTTCTCCTCCCAGTCGATTCGGTAATCCAGCTATCTATGACTTAGCCTTTCACCCTGACAACGCCTTAGCTTATTCGATCGACGCAAATGGTTATCTTTGGGAGATCGACGTTAACTCAGGCACAGCAACAAGACTAAACCAACTACTCGATAAGAATGCGCTCGGATACAAACTTACCTTTGGTGCTGTTTACTTTGATGTAGATGGTAACTTCTATGCGAGTAACAACAGTAATGGTTATGTCTTTAAAGTGAGCATCAACGGGACAAGTTCTTCAGCAGAGTTTTTTACTTATGGCCCATCGAGCAGCTCAAATGATGGTGCACGTTGTGCTCTTGCACCTGTAGAGCCAACAGAATATACGGACTTTGGTGACGCACCAGACTCCTATCAAACAACATTCGCCGAATCAGGCGCTCGACACGGTATGTCAGACCTAAAATTGGGTTCGGTTATCGATGGCGAAACAGATGGAAGCCCATACCCACTTAGTGATGATTCTTCAGATGGTATCGATGACGATGATGGTATTCAGTTCCCAGTCCCTATTCAGGTAGGCCAAACAAGTAAAATTATAGCCACCGCATCTGGAACCAACGATGACTCAGTGTTGAATGCATGGATTGACTTTGACCGTGATGGCGTATTTGAGTCAAGCGAGAAGATCATAAGCGATCAGTCAATGGCAGATACAACTGGTGATATCTTCTTCTCTGTCCCAACTTGGGCAGAAGCTGGTGATACTTGGGCTAGATTCCGAATCTCAAATACATCTGGTATAGGGCCAACAGGTGGTGTACCAGCTGGTGAAGTAGAAGATTACCAAGTAGATATTACAGAAAGCGGAGTCGTGACTGAGCTATATCCTAGTGGAGGTGGGTATACTTCCTTTGCCTATGAAGACCAATATCCCAAAAGCGGCGACTATGATATGAACGATGTGCTGATGAATGTGAAATACACAGAATATCAACTCAACGACCAAGTCATAAGAATGAAAATAGAGGGTAAACTCGCTGCACTTGGCGGGGATAATCACTCAGGGTTCGCAATTCGCCTCCCCAACGTAGCAAAAGAAGACATTAAGTCCGACTCTGTACAACTGTATGTCAATAACCAGCTCAAATCAGGCACTGTACTGGAAACAGATACTATAGATGCCGTTTTTATCATTCAAGATGATCTCAAAGACATCGTTGAATCCGGCGAAGCCGAAGCCTGCACTATGTTTAGAACCCAAGAAAACTGTGGTACAGCATACAGACCAAGTTGGGTCCTGACTTTCTCCTTTAGCAACGCGGTTGATACCTCCACCATGCCGAACTTCCCCTATGACCCATTCATCTTCGCAGCCCCCGGGCACTACTACGGCGATATTGGCTATCAAGTGTCAGGAGGCTACCCTGGACGAGGTTTAGAAATCCATCTTAAAAACCAAGCACCAACCAGCAAATTTGACACTCGCTACAAGTCATATGGTACAGACACATCAAGCGGCGATACTCACTACCATGATGCGAATGGACTTCCATGGGCCATAGAAATACCAATTACATGGAAGCACCCTTATGAAAGGGTCAACATACTCGAGGCGTATGATAAGTTTGATGATTATGCTCAAGATACCAGTGGGCGCACAGAGCCAACTTGGTATGAAAACTTTCAAAATAACAAAATATTTATAGATTAAAGGAGATAGGATTATGCATAACGTACACATAAAATCCCTACTAGGACTTGCGATGCTAATGACTATCTCAGCATGTGGTGGAGGCGGTGGTGGCGAAGGAGGCTCCACTGCAAGTTCATCACCCAGCAGTACAGTAGAGAGTGCAACTCGCTTAGCAGATATCAAAATCGACCCTAACAACAGTTTAACGTCAGTGTATGAGGTTGATATTGATGTGTCTCTACCGCACCTAGCGACTTCTCAAGTATACATATCGGTATGTGACAATTCGGGTGGTGGTATCGAATCAATTAACTATGATAATTGCCTGCTTAAAGCAGCACTTCAATCAGGAGCAGGGAGTTACCAACTCCGCGTCCCCAATCATTGCGAGTCATTAATTGCTGTAGTCAATGTTATGGAGCCTAACACCAGCCCTCTGGTTTACACACTAAATCATAACAATCAAGCTGAGACCACTTGGTTGATTCAATAGTGCACTAGCAAAGCCAAAACGAGCCATCAAATACGGCTCGTTTTTATTTTACTTCAAATAGAGAGTAATCAAGCTCTGGTTGTTGATAAAAGGACCTCAAGGCGGTTGACAACATACCGACTCTTAGAGGTAAGCCGTTAGCCAATATATCACCAACGTCTTTATGTACTCTTCTCATAAAGGCCAATCTATCGGGCTCAAACTCACCGTTAAGATTGTCACAGCTTACGGTGAACAGAAAACCCGCACTAACAGATAAAATCCATTCATAAGCTTGTGGACGTACCTCCACTTTTTCAAATTCAGCTTGAGTAGATTGATTTCGACCGTCAGGCTCATACCAGTAGCCAAAGTCTTCTTGTAAACGACGCTCTGGACCTGCTACGCACCAATGCGCTACTTCATGAAGGGCTGATGCATAAAATCCACGAGCAAAAATAATCCGATGATAGGCATTTACATCATCTGCCGGTAGATATATCGGTTCATCCTCTCCAAGCTCTAGACGAGTGTTGTAGTCTAGAAAGAATGTAGCATTAAAGATACTGATTAAATCTTGATAGTGGTGGTGCATTAATTGAAGCGTTGTTATAGATAGATCTGAGATCTATTGTCTCATGTCCACTCTCAGTTGCAACATTTGAATTCATAACATTAGAAATAGTTATGCGAAAGCCTATTTTCTAGTGAGAAAATATCATTCGTCATAGATCACATTTCCGACTAAAATCCTATTGATTATTTTCAGAGTAGTCAATTTATCTGTCATTCATCACCAAAGGTGAAACAATGTTATTAAGCATTTTATATATCATTGGCATCACGGCTGAAGCCATGACTGGTGCGTTAAGTGCTGGTCGAAGAAAAATGGATTGGTTCGGAGTCATGCTCGTCGCCAGTGCAACAGCCATTGGTGGTGGAACGGTGCGTGACATTTTGCTCGGACACTACCCTTTAGGTTGGGTTGAAAACCCTCACTTTCTAGTCATTACTTGTATTGCAGGCATAATAACCACTGGTTTAGCTCGATGGATTATTAAACTCAAAGGGGTTTTTATACGTTTAGATGCGCTTGGACTTATCGTTTTCAGTATTATTGGAACTAAGGTCGCGATGGGAATGGGTCTCCATGCTCTCATTTGTATCGTATCAGCACTGGTTACCGGTGTGTTTGGAGGACTACTGCGCGATCTGATTTGTCGCCAAACGCCTCTGGTATTGCACGAAGAGCTTTATGCATCAGTCGCAATAATTGCTTCTGGTTTGTATCTAACACTCCTTGAATTTGGGGTGCACGATGTAACAGCGACCATCTCTACTTTAGTGATTGGCTACTTTCTTCGAATGGCCGCAGTTCGTTTCAAATGGCGTTTACCTTCTTTTCATCTTGAAGGTGAAGGCTCTATTCACTAGGCCTAAATGGTGTTCAAATCAAAAAAGGCTCCAACAGGAGCCTTTTTAACAATTAGATTTTAGGAGTATCAGTGTGAACCCCGAAATTTTGCCCACGATGGCGCAGTAAGTGGTCCATAACCACTATCGCCAGCATAGCTTCAGCAATTGGGACTGCTCGAATACCAACACATGGATCGTGACGCCCCTTAGTGATAAGTTGAGTAGATTCACCTTGTTTAGTGATCGTATCTCCCGGCACCGTGATGCTTGACGTAGGTTTGAGTGCGATATTAGCAACAATATCTTGTCCAGTGGAAATACCACCCAAAACTCCACCAGCATGATTACTACCAAAACCATCTGGGGAAAGCGTATCACGATGCTGGCTGCCTTTTTGGCTAACTACATCAAACCCATCACCAATTTCAACGCCTTTAACGGCATTAATGCTCATTAACGCGTGTGCTATGTCAGCATCTAATCGATCAAAAACAGGCTCTCCTAGACCAACAGGAACATTGGTGGCTACAACTTGTAACTTTGCACCAATAGAATCTCCTTGTTTTTTTAGATCTCTTATCAACTGATCGAATGCTTCAACTTTGTCTACATCAGGACAGAAAAAGGCATTGTTTTCAATTTCATCCCAATCAACTGAATCGATCGATACATCCCCCATCTGAGCAAGATAAGCTCGAATTTCAATGCCAAACTCTTGTTTGAGATACTTTTTCGCCACAGCACCCGCTGCCACTCTCATCGCCGTCTCTCGTGCTGAAGAGCGACCTCCTCCGCGATAATCACGAATTCCATACTTTTGGTGGTAGGTATAATCCGCATGTCCGGGACGAAACTTATCTTTTATTTCGGAGTAATCTTTCGAGCGTTGATCGGTATTTTCGATCACTAAACCAATTGATGTGCCTGTCGTTTTGCCTTCAAACACACCGGAGAGAATTTTTACTTCGTCAGGCTCTCGACGCTGAGTCGTATAGCGAGAGGTACCAGGGCGACGGCGATCAAGATCGATCTGTATATCTGATTCTGTAATTTCTAATCCCGGTGGGCACCCGTCGATAATACAACCTAATGCGATACCGTGACTTTCTCCAAATGTGGTTACTCGGAAATGTTGTCCGATACTGTTTCCTGCCATTCCTTTCTTTACCTCAGACCGTAAATAATAACTTACACTTTAAATGTTAATAATTTCATAGTCGCTTTATTAGAGATCGATGTAAAGCCCTAAACCGATCTATTTTGCTTTTAACAATACAAAAACGCCAAGCTATAACTAGCTTGGCGCGACTTTTAGGACAAGCCATTTCCATCAATCTTTATAGATGGAAAATTCTTGAGCATGTTCGAGCAGCTGTGCTTGGGTCAGCATAAACACACCATGGCCTCCATTTTCAAACTCTATCCAAGTAAATGGTATATGTGGATATTGCTCTATCATATGCACCATAGAGTTACCAACCTCACAGATAAGAATACCCTTTTCTGTAAGGTAGTCAGGTGCGTTGGCAATAATACGCCTTACTAATTTCAAACCGTCGGTGCCAGCAGCTAAGCCAAGCTCAGGTTCGTGAGTAAACTCATCCGGTAGGCTGTTCATGTCTTCCTCATCCACATAAGGTGGATTAGAGACAATTAAGTTGTATTTCTCTTGGGCGAGATCTCTAAATAAGTCTGAGCGGATTGGGAACACTTGCTGCTCCATGCCATGGTCCTGAACATTTTGCTCGGCCACCTGCAATGCATCAGCAGAAATATCGATAGCATCCACTTCGGCTTCTGTAAAGGCATGGGCACACGCAATAGCAATACAGCCACTCCCCGTACATAGGTCCATGATACGAACTGGCTCTTCAATAAGCCATGGCTGAAACTCTGCCTGAATAAGCTCTCCGATTGGGGAACGAGGAATAAGCACTCTTTCATCAACAAAGAACTCCAGACCACAAAACCAAGCTCGATTGGTTAAATAAGCGGTGGGCGTTCGCTCATTGATACGCTTTACCACTCTTTCAACAACGCGCAGACGTTCACTGCTGGTTAATCGGGAGTTTAGAGCATGTGGAGGAACATCGATAGGCAAGTACAATGTAGGAAGAATAAGCTGTAACGCCTCATCCCATGCGTTATCAGTGCCTTGTCCATAAAATAGGTTAGCGGCGTTGAACCGGCTTACCGTCCAACGAATCATGTCCTGAAGCGTGTGTAACTCTGACACAGCCTCTTCTACAAAAATCTTATCCAAATTTACCTCCGAAAAGCGCTACAATACTGCCAATAGCATTTTATTTAAGTATCTATAACCGAATGAGTAAGAAAGACACCGAAATTAATGACGATTTCGCCCTTTTTAAGGATGCAGTACAAGGCGTTAAAAAGTTGCGTCAGGATACCATAGTCCAGCAACCAAAAAGAAACACTAAGCAAAAAGAAATCACACGCCAAGCCCGTGAAGCGAGTGACACAGAGTTTTACTTTTCTGACGAATTTGTACCATTACTCAGCGAAGAAGGTCCAACGCGTTATGCCCGAGATGATGTCTCTAGTTATGAAGTCAAGCGTCTTAGACGCGGTGTATATGTCCCTGATGTATTCCTAGATATGCATGGTATGACCCAAAATGAAGCTAAACGCGAACTTGGAGCTATGATCGCTTACTGCATAAAAAATGAAATCAGTTGTGCCTGTGTTCAGCATGGCATTGGCAAACACATCCTAAAGCAAAAAGCACCACTTTGGCTGGCACAACACCCTGATGTAATGGCATTTCACCAAGCACCTCTCGAGTTTGGTGGTGATGGTGCACTACTGGTGTTACTCTCTATCCCAGACAAATAAAAATCACTATTAGATTCTGCTACTTTCGGTATTGCGGAGGAATGGGCAAATCAGATGCTTTGAAGTTTGGCCTTTGACCGCCGCGCTTGCGGTATTGTTTAAGTTGGAAAACGTAAGCAAGCACTTGAGCAACCGCCGTAAACAAGCCATCAGGAATGGCTTGTTCTAACTCAGTGGAATGGTACAAAGCTCTCGCTAGAGGGGGGGCAGGGATCACATAGATATCATGCTCTCGAGCTACTTCTCGAATTTTTAATGCCATATGATCACTACCTTTGGCGACAACAATAGGCGCTTTATCAATATCTTGCTTATACCTCAATGCAACGGAAAAGTGCTCTGGGTTGGTCACTATGACGTCAGCTTGAGGCACTTCTGCCATCATCCGCCTCTGAGCTGCTTCCCTCTGTAGCATACGAATACGACCTTTAACTTCTGGTTTACCTTCAGTGTCTTTATATTCGTCTTTGACTTCCTGTTTTGTCATTTTAAGCTGATTAGCGTGCTGCCAAATCTGAAATGGAATATCAATCGCGACCACAATCAGCAATGAACAACTGATCAAGAGCACAAAATTAAGCAGTATATCTAGGGCATGGAAAATATTTTGCGGGTACACATCTAGACTGAGCTGAAAGAGATCTTCTTGGGCAGCATCAATCAAATAAAATGCGGCGCCCGATACTAAAATAACTTTTAAAATTGATTTAAGCAGCTCTACCCAACTTTGTACCCCGACCATTCGCTTTAAGCCACTTAAGGGGTTCATTTTAGACCACTTAGGCATGGCAGCTTCAACAGAAAAACTAATCCCACCTATACCAGCGGCACCAGCAAATGCAGCGACAAAAAGAACAAACAGAATGATAATCAGCGGCCATAATAATGCTCCCATAGCACCGAAAGCGATATCAAAAAGCTTGGTCAGGTCAAAGATCTCTTCTCGGGAGAGGCTGAATAATCTTCCCATCAAAGTGTAGAGTGAGCGAGAAAGCCAGTCCCCAAACCACATAAGAGCTATGGCTCCAACAACTAATACTGAAACCGATGCTAGTTCCTTTGAGCGTGCAACTTGGCCTTTTTCACGCGCCTGTTGCAATCGCCTGGGCGTGGCCTCTTCGGTACGTTCTTGACCGTCTGATTCTGCCAACTTAGCCCCCTAGCAATCCAAGCGAATAAAGCGACATACTTGCTGCTCTCCTTGTAACCAGAATAGCTCATAGTGGCTGTACAAACCCGAGATAATGTACCAACAAAGCAACAAGCCTACGATCAACGCAAAAGCAAAACCAAGAGAGAATATATTCAGTTGAGGTGCAGCACGGGTCATAACACCAAAAGACAAATTAATGGTTAGTAAAGCAATAATGCCAGACAAAGACATGCTCAGCGCTACCTGAAACATAATACCGAGCCAGAGAGCAAGCTCTCTAAAATCCACCGTATTGAGCGATCCGCTACCAATAGGTAATGACTTAAAACTCATCACAACCAGCATGATCATTTTAAGGTGACCATCTGTAGCCAAGAAAAACATAGTCGCCAAAAACATAAACAATTGACCAAGTAGCGGTGTATTTTGGCCGTTGGCAGGATCGACCATAGACGCGAAACCTAAACTTGACTGCATACCTAGTATTTGACCGAGAATAACGAAGGTTTGAATCATAAATTGGGTGATTGTTCCCATAGCAACACCAATGACAATCTGCTCAAGAACCGTCATAAACCCTTGCAAAGAAAGAAGTTCAATATTATCAGGAACAACAGGTACTGCTGGCATGGCTGCAAAAGTGATCGCTAATCCCAAATAAAGTCGAACCCGCGTAGACACAAATCTTGCACCAGTCACCGACATCACCATCAACATGGCCGCAATCCGGGTGTAAGGCCAAAAGTAATTGGCAATCCAATCCAGTATTACGCTAGTCGGATACTCCATTCTCTACCACCCTAATATAAAACCTGAGGTAAGCGTTCAACGATCGAGAAAAAGTACTCCATGAGCATTTGTGTCATCCAGTGAGCGAAAAGCATCATAGCAAGTAGCGTCACTACCAGACGTGGCAGAAAGCTTAATGTTTGCTCGTTGATTGACGTCGCAGCCTGAAAGATTGCCACAATCAATCCAATCAATAGACTGGGAATAATAATGGCACATACCATAAGGAGCACCATCCATAACGCATCTCTAAATAATTCGACAAATAGCTCAGGCGTCATGCTCTTCTCCCTTTATAAGGCAAAGCTACCTGCCAATGTTGACAGGATCAGATTCCAACCATCAACCAGCACGAATAACATCAATTTGAAGGGCAAAGAGACAATCATTGGCGATAGCATCATCATACCCATAGCCATGAGAACAGAAGCAACCACTAAGTCTATAATCAAAAATGGCAGAAATAGCATAAAACCTATTTGGAACGCTGTTTTCAATTCAGAAGTAATAAACGCAGGTATTAATACCGCCATAGAGACATCCTCTGGCCTGCGAACGTTAGAACCGGATATATTGACAAAGGTTTCCAAATCTTTGACTCGAGTTTGCTTGAGCATAAAGTCTTTCATCGGTATTTGAGCTAAGTCAAACGCTTTACGTGCCGTGATTTGTTCATTGATATAGGGCTGAATTGAATCTGTATTTATCTTATCAAGGACAGGAGACATGATAAAAAACGTCAGGAAAATAGCGATACCAATAATCACTTGATTAGACGGTGTTTGCTGCAGTCCCATAGCCTGACGAAGAATCGACATCACCACAACAATTCGAGTAAAAGAAGTCATTAAAATAACCATGGCAGGCAGAAAGCCCAACATGGTCATTAGCGCCAATATTTGCAGGTTAATAGAATAATCTTCACTACCATCTGGATTGGTAGTCATAGTAAACGCGGGGATCCCACCACCACCGCCGCTAGAAAAACTGCTAGTGGAAATGGTTCTTGCTGCTCCCTGATCCTTCTCCATTGCAGAAACAGTGACCGCTTGCGATGGCGCTGCATTAGATGGAATGGGAGTAGGAAGGGACTCTTCAGATAACGACAGCGTCGGATACGCTGTCAAAAAAAAAGCCAGAATGAATGGTAAAAACTTATTAGTGTTTATCATTTTTTTTCAATATCTGAGTCAGTTGATTTGCAAAAGGCGTATTCGCTAAAGCTGATTTACCAAGCTCTTCTTGGTTCAGAGGTGTCTCCAATTTAGAAATCAATTGTACCGACTGTGACGTCACACCAACTAAGAACTGCTCTTCTCCAGCTTGCACAATCACTACGCGCTCACGAGTACCAACTGGCAACTGACGAACAATACTTAACCCGCCTTGGTTCATCATTGATGGCACTCGCATACGTTTTAATAGCCATGCGAGAAACAAGATAAACGCAACAACAAATATCAAAGAGCCAAAGGTTGTTGCCCAGTCCAGTTGTTCATTACTGGCTGTTTCAGCCAAAGCGAATGGTGAGATAGGTAACAGAGCCAAGAGGTTGAGCCTGTTTTTACAACTTATCATAACCTACCTTAGTTTCTTAATTCGTTCATTTTGGCTAATGACATCTGTTAAACGTATACCAAACTTATCATTAACGACGACAACTTCGCCGTGGGCAATCAAGGTTCCATTAACCAATACATCCAAAGACTCACCAGCTAGGCGTTCCAGTTCAACAACCGAGCCTTGGTTAAGTTGTAACAGGTTACGAATACTAATTTTTGCACGCCCTACTTCCATAGAGATAGTCACTGGTATATCTAAAATGGTGTCAAGCTTACGGCGCTCATCATCTGAAATCGGAGATGAAGTATCTTCGAGCTCATCCAGCTGCGCAGACATTACTTCATCGACGTCTACCTCAGGAGCATCTGGATCCTCACCAAGCGCAGCAGCCCATTCATCAGCCAGTTTTTGATCTTCATCCATACTTAATTACCTATTTTCTAATCTTCTATTTCTCCGTCATCTTCTTCTAGTTCAGAGATGACGTCTTTACCCAAAAATGCGATGTCTGTTTTCACTACATCAGGACGTTTAATTTTCTCAGACACTTGTACTGCCAGCATTTCACCTGAGCGTCCCATTTTGACGCGATATGTAGGAAGCTCTTCGACGAACATAGTGGCATTTTCTGGCATAGCAACAGGGATAATATCACCAGGTTGAAGTTCCATCAGATCCCGCAGAGAAATATCATGCTCGAGCAAGTTGACCCTAAAATTAATCGGGACATCCATCATTTCCTCTCGCAAAGCACTACTCCAACGGACATCAGCCTCCATTTTGTCAGACTGAACACCAGCATCAAGTAACTCTCGGATAGGTTCAACCATGGAATAAGGCATAACCACGTGAAAATCACCGCCACCGCCATCAACTTCAATATGGAATGAGCTAACAACAATCACTTCAGTTGGACTAACTATGTTCGCCATACTCGGGTTCACTTCCGAGTCAAGATACTCAAACTCAACACCCATTACAGGCGACCATGCTTCTTTGTAGTCCTCAAAGACGATTTTTAGCAGCAACTGGACAATTCGGCGCTCGGTTGGCGTAAACTCACGGCCCTCAATTCGAGCATGGTAACGTCCATCACCACCAAAAAAGTTTTCCACCAGAATGAAAACTAAACGCGCTTCCATTGTGATCAATGCGGTACCTTTAAGTGGCCTAAAACGCACCATGTTTAAACTTGTTGGTACGTAAAGCGTGTTTTGGTACTCACCAAACTTCATCATTTGAACGCCGTTAATGGACACTTCAGCCGCTTTTCTGAGCATATTAAACAAACTTATCCGCATATGGCGGGCAAAACGTTCGTTAATGAGCTCAAGTGTCGGCATTCGACCACGAACAATCCGGTCTTGCGACGAGAAGTCAAAGTCTACTGACGAACCACCGCCACCGCCATCGCCACCATCGCCACCATCGCCACCATCATCGACATCATCCACACCATGGAGAAGCGCATCAATCTCATCTTGGCTTAATAAATCGGTCACTCATCACCTACTGTATTACAAAATCAGTAAACAACACACGTTCAATTACTGGCTGGCCTACGGCTCGATTTAAACTCGCCTTGATATCGTTTGTTGCTTTGTCTCTAAGTTCCACCCTGCCGTTCACACTTCTTAGTTGCTCAACCGTAGCCGAAGCAAAGGTGCCCAACAACGAGCTTTCAATTAAAGGAGAGTGGTAACGAGCTAAGTTCTCATTTTCGAACCCTCTCACCATTAATTGCACTTTAATCTGCACCAAGCGTTCTTTGGTATCACCAGTCACGTTGAAAAGAAAAGGCTGGGCTATATTGACGTAGGAAACAGGCTCTGACGAAACCTCGACTTCCTGCTCAACAACCTCTCCTGCCTCTTCTTCACCCCCAGACCCCATCATAAAAAATGCAGCCCCGCCGCCACCCACTAGTAATACAACAACAGCGATGATAATAATTAACAGCTTACTTTTACCTTGGGGAGCTTCTGTTTCTATTTCTTCGTCGGCCATATCCGTGGTTCTCTATTTTGCTTACTTTTCTATAGTTTAAGCGTAATAACTGATTCCATCACGCTTTGTTGTCACATTCAAATCAAGATTGACGCCTGGTTCAAGGTTTTCTTCACTAGAAAAGGCCTGATTGCTGTCACCTTGACCATTATCCGAGCTATTTCCAGCATAGCGATTCTGCTGCCCGGAAGACTGTTGCTGAACCGATGAATCACCCAGTTGTAACCCTTGCTGAGCTAACATTTCTCTTAAGCGAGGCATAGATTGTTCAATCACATCTCTGGCTTGCTGGTTTGCAACTGTAAAATGTACCGTTGCACCATCTCCCCCTACATTTAAGCGAATTTGCAATCGCCCAAGCTCTGGAGGATCAAGACGAATATCTACATTCTTAAGGTTTTTAGACATCATCATCTGAACACGCTCAGCAACTTGGTCACCGGCAAGCTCTCTATTTAACGGCAAAGGTGCCTGAGCCGAAGCTTGCTCGGCACGCAATTGTGCTTGTCCAGCACCAACCTGTTGCCCAGCAGCCTGAGATAATTGCTGAGCTAAACCAAACTCTTGGCCTGATGCCGCTCCTTGCTTAGCCCCTGATTGAGAAAGCTTCCCTAATGCCCCCAAAGTTTTAGCCCCCATCGCGGCCTTTAACACAGCCTGCTCGCTGGCGACAGGGGTAGTGGCAACCTGCTGAAGCTGATTAATAGACACATCATTCGCAAGCGGGACGTTTGGTGTGGGCGCAATAATATGCTGACTATTCGCAAAGTTGGATGATTGAGAAGCTTGATTCAACACTTGGGGGGTTGCCTGGGCAACAGGAGCTTGGGGCGCCTTATGTTTTCCATCAAGTTTTTGTAACATCTCATTACCTACCACTTCTTCAGGTGATGCTGACCAAGGGATAGCCGACGTTGCCATTGCAGGCATTGCTTCTACTGCACCTACCGGGTTAGCCTGAAGATTAGCACTCTCAGCTATATTTGTGCTGTGCGGATTAAGGTCAGCGCTTCGCAACTCAGTATGTACTGCTTTTGCTACTGGAGTAATATGACTTTGCAATTGCTCAGACATAGCCTGCGCCTTCGCAGATTCAACAATTTGCTCTATTTCATTACCTGAGAGACCTTGCTCCTTAAGCTGATGCTTCAAGCGCTCAATGTCTCCTTCAATCGCAAGCTTCACCTGTTCTACATCAAGCGCATCTAGGTTGTCCGCTTTATTCTCACTTGAAAGCTTGTGTGCCATTAATTCGGTGGCAAGAACGGCGTCTGATGGCATATGTTCAGATTCAATAAACTGCTTAGCTATTTCAGGGATGTCTGCATATTGCCCTTGAGAAATGGCCTGAGCCAGCGATGCCGACTCTATGCTATCAATGCCACTAGATAAGTCGGTTGTTGCCGCCTCTTTACCAATGGCTTGCGGTAAAATGGTTTGATTATGCTGAGTGTTTAGGTCGTCACTAACGAGGATCTGATTATCGTTACCCTTTAGTGGCAACTCCTTGCCGGGTTGGTCTTGTAATGCTTTGTTTGCATCGTCCAACCTGCCGAGTAATTCACCATTTTCGGATACTATCTTCTCCGCATCAGATTCGAGTAAATTGCTAGGTATTGCTGGTCCGCTCTTTTGCGCCGCCCCTTCGGCTAAAACTTGTGATTGTTCTTTAAGGCTGTCAGCATCAATGTGCTTTTCTGAATCGGATACGTTATTTTTAACGAGAAGGGGAACGTCCTCATTACCGACGTCACCATCAAGGCTAACCTCTTGTTCTAGCATCAACTTAGTGCTGTCACCTCCTTCTACAGGAGAATCCACTGTCACTCCATCTGCTGATTGCTTTTCACTGGATTCACCTTTTATAAACGCAGCTAACTTAGCAAAAAAACCTTCTGATTGCTCAGTCTCTGCGGACTGGGATGTCGTCGAGGTTGCTTTAGAAGAGTCGGAAACTTGGGTTATATTCACATTCATAAACAGAGCACTCACATACGATTGAGAGAACAGCCACAGACAATCATTAGAACAATCATCAGCGACGCAGCAATATTTAACAATGTTGATTGAGCAAAAAGCGAGCCAAGTCGTTTAGTCATACAAGATTATTGATTCTACCTAGTACTAGTTTGCAGATCGGCGGGCATACTGGACCGTAGCAAACTCATCCATTTGCTTTTGTTCGCGGATATACTGTAGTCGCTGCTTTTCTTCTTGTTTTTTATCGATAAGCCATTCATAAGATCGGCGCTGCTTGCGGCATTCCGTCCAATTATGCTCACAACTTTCTACTTGAGAGATGAAATGTTGCTCTGCCTGCTTCTGTTTAGAAAGAGTCTCATCCAGTGTTGTTAGAAATCGGTTTAAATGCATGTATTGGCTAGCCGTCAAACCCTGCTTACCTTTTTCGACAAGCTGATCACAATAGTCCAAGCGGTAATTCTCTATTTGTTTCAACTGTTGATAATAGTCATCCAGCTCAGCTCTAGCTTGGCTGAGCGCAAGCACCGCTTGATTTTCACGTTCTTTAGATTGTTCAAGAAGAAATACCATCGCATTATCCATACATTACTCCTCCGCTTGAACTTGCAGCAAGTTACGCAACATACTGATGCTCATATCGAAGGGGACAGTTTCTTTCATTCCTTGCTGTAAGTAGGCATCCAACCTAGGTTTGAGTGTAAACGCACTGTCTATCGCAGGATCTGAACCAGGCTTGTAAGCACCAATAGAGACTAAGTCTTGGTTTTTTCTACAAACCGATAGAACCTGTCGCACAACTTTGGACATCAGAATTTGTTCTTCGCCTGTCACCTGTGGCATCACTCGGCTGACTGACTTTTCAACATCAATCGCTGGATAGTGGCCAGCATCTGCCATTTCACGCGACAATACAATATGTCCATCAAGTATCGCCCTTGAAGCATCAGCAATCGGGTCTTGTAAGTCATCGCCCTCAGTAAGAACAGTGAAAAAAGCCGTAATTGAACCATGCTCTTGACTGCCATTGCCTGCCCGCTCTACCAGAGAAGGAAGCTTGGCAAAGACAGAAGGTGGATAGCCTTTAGTCGCAGGCGGCTCCCCAACAGATAAGGCGATTTCACGCTGGGCTTGTGCAAAACGGGTGAGAGAATCCAATAAAAGCAAGACATCAAGGCCTTGATCGCGAAAATATTCGGCTATAGTCAGTGCTGTTTGGCACCCCTTTAGACGCATGAGTGGAGAAGAATCTGCAGGTGCTGCAACAACAACAGAGCGCTGACGACCATCAACGCCAAGTATGTCATCAATAAATTCTTTCACCTCGCGCCCACGCTCACCGATAAGGCCCACCACTACGACTTGCGCAGTGGTTCCCCTCGTCATCATGCCTAAAGTGACTGATTTACCCACACCAGAACCAGCAAATAAGCCAATACGCTGGCCTTTACCCACGGTAAGTAAACTGTTAATTGCTTTTATCCCAACGTCTAAGGGCTCTGAGATAGGCTTTCGAGAAAGAGGATTGATAGGATCAGAATTAAACTTGGCGCGATTATCCGTGTACAGAGGCCCAAGCCCATCGAGCGGATTACCAACACCATCGATAACACGCCCAAGCAATTCCATCCCGACAGGCAAACCAGAATCTGTCGCTAAGGGCGTCACTTTGGCTCCTGGTAGAACCCCTGTTATTTGCTCACTAGGCATCAGGAATAAATTATCGCCCGAGAAGCCGACAACTTCAGCATCCATGTGGCCATGTATCGTTTCAACCTGACATAAACTACCGATCGGCGCTCGGCACCCAGTCGCTTCTAATGTAAGCCCAACGACACGAACCAACTTACCCGAAGCGACAGGACGACAAGTAATGCCATCCGTTTGATAATGCGAGAGACGTTCAGCAAGCGCTAACATTAGTCACCACCTTGATGATGATTTGCGCCACAGAAGTTATCGAGAACACTACGGATTCTGTCCTCTAATCGATAATTAACACTGGACTCACCAGCTTCAATTTGTAAGTCACCTGGGTTGAGTGCGGGTTCAGACACCAGCAGCCAATTACGAAACTCCAGCTCACCCTCACCATATGCAGAACGCACGATCTCAACATCATCAGGATGCAATTTGACCGTAATCGAGTGTCCAGATACTGGCAGGGATTCGACAGATTGCTTAACCGTATCTAACACCACTTTAGGATTGATTTTAGCTTCAACATGAACAACTTCTTTAACCAAAGTTAGCACCATATCAACAATCTGTTTTTCGACTTGTACATTAAGCAGTTCAAGAGGCTGAGCAAACTGGTTTGCTAAATCAACGAAGGTACTAATTTGCGCCTGAATAAGCTCTTGTCCAGCTTCTACGCCTTCGGCTTTACCCGCTTCAAAACCTTCCTTGTGGCCCTCAGCGCTTCCTTGCTCTTTTCCTTTTTCATACCCTTGCGTAAAACCCGCTTCTTGCCCTTGTAACAGTCCTTCTTCATGAGCCCGCTGCTTAATTTGTTCTATTTCTTCTTCAGTTAGCTCTTTCGGAGGTTCTGGCTCTGGCTCTGGAAGCGCTGGCATCCAACTGGGGTCATAATTCAAGGCGGTCTCTTTAGCCTGAGAACGAGTTTCCGAAGAGTAATCTGGCATACCCCACACCTCAGTTTTATGAGCAAGGTCCCCTTCTTCTATACGCAGGTATCCGCGCTTTCTTTCATCTGACATAACCAAATTACCTAATGTTCAAGACTATAAGAATTCATCGGCACCACCGCCAAGAACAATTTCACCAGAGTCAGCCATTTTACGTGCAACGGCCAGCACCTCTTTCTGCGCAGCTTCAACGTCAGAAACTTTAATTGGCGCCATGGCTTCAAGATCATCAGCCATAAGTTCTGCCGCTCGTTTAGACATATTCTTGAAGATTTTTTCACGCAGAGCATCATCTGCACCTTTGAGTGCTCTCTGAAGAGACTCTTGCGGAACATCACGCAGCAGTTTTTGGATACCTGAATCGTCGACTTCGATAAGGTTTTCAAATACAAACATAAGATCTTGAATCTGTGTTGCCATATCTTCATCTTGCTCACGGATTTGCTCCATCATGATGCTTTCCATCTGGTTATCCATAAAGTTCATGATTTCGGCCGCAGCTTTAGTACCACCAATTTTCGCGGCTTGAGCACCTGCCTGACCGGCAAACTGTTTCTCCATGATTTCATTCAACTCAGCAAGGGCTGAAGGCTGTACTTCCTCTAACGTGGCAATCCTCATTACTAAGTCAAGGGCATCACGTTCGGCAAACTGTGTCAAAATCTCGGCTGACTGGTCGGGCTCCAGATAAGAAAGTACTATGGTTTGAATCTGAGGGTGCTCGTTGATGATGATACTGGCCACCTGACGAGGATCCATCCATTTTAGGGAATCCAAACCTTTCGAGCCTGTGCCAAGTAATATCTGGTCAACAAGGTTATTAGCTTTGTCTTCACCTAGGGCGGCAACTAAAGCATTACGCATAAAGTCTTCACTGCCCATACCTATATTGGTGTATTTCTGGATATCTTCCAAAAAGGCCCGATGAACAACACTCACCTTCTCTTGGTTGAAGCTAGCAGCCTGAGCCATCGCACTACCTACGCGCTGTACTTGCTTTGGCTCTAGATGGCGAATGATGCCAGCCGCGTCTTCTTCATTAAGACTCAGCAAAAGGATCGCCGCACGCTCTTCACCGGGTACACTTTCAATATCTAAGGTGTTTTCTTCGCCCTCACCTTGAGGGGCAACGTCATTAGCCATCTTCCATCCAGTTCTTCACTACTTGTGCCGCAAGTTCAGGCTCATTCGCTACCAGAGCTCGAACCGCTTTCAACACGTCTTCATCTTTATGGAGGTTTGGTAAGTCTATGCTAGAGCCAAACTCAAACAATTCTCCACCGTCCATGTCGCCGCCAATAAGGCTTGTCTCACCATCGGCACCAATAGGTAAACCATCAGGCCCATACATGTCCTCATCATCGTCCGAAGCAGGGTTCAGTAGTTTGGTCATTGCTGGGCGGACCAAAACAAGAACTATCACGATAATGACAAGCGCACTGGCTAACCATCTCATCCAATCATTAAAGTTCTCGTGCTCCCAAATCGGCACTTCACCTATGACTTCCGCTTCTGGCTCTGCAAACTGCATACTAAGGACGTTGAGTAAATCACCACGATCTTCATTAAAGCCCACTGTACCAATCAATACCTCGCGAATGGACTTCAATTCAGCGTCAGAAATCGGTTGATAAGTCGTTTCACCCGTATCAGGGTTGGTCGTAGGACGATTTTTTATCGCAACGGCAACCGTTTGTCGGTTAACAACACCGGTCTGACGCCGCTCATGACTGATCGTAGTATCCAGTTCAAAGTTACGCGTGGCTTCCTTATGCACAGAGCCTTGCCCAAGCAAAGACCCGTCCTTCATTTGAGCAACGTCTTGCGGTATTGAGGCATCTGCTGGAGGCTGGTTACTAAGGGCCCCCGGAACACCAGCGACGACATTACCATTATTATAGTCTTCCAAGGTGTACTCGCTTCGAGTAGAAGGTGTGTTGGGGTCAAAGCGCTTACGGGTTTGTTCCACTGCGCTGAAATCTAACTGGATATCGACCTGCGCGGTGTAGTTACCAAAACCCAGAATAGGAATAAGCACAGAGTCAATTTTCTCACGCAATGCTTCTTCTTGTTTTCTCTCCAGCTCATGCTCTTTGCGCCGAGCTGCTGAAGCAGGATCTTGAGAACCAGAACTCAAAAGACGACCATGTTGATCTGTGACAGTGATTCGATTTGGCTTCATACCAGGGACCGCACTTGCAACTATATCAACGATCGAATCGACCTCTTCTTGTTTTAGAGAAGCTCCCATACGAAGAGTGAGGAATACAGAAGCAGACGCTTCCTGATTATGCCGAACAAACACGCTTCTCTTTGGTAAAGCAAGTAGGACACGTGCTTTACGTACATGTTTCATTTCCTCTATCGCTTTAGCAAGTTGAAGCTCTCGACTGAGTTTCAAGCGTTCTTGCTCCAAACGCTGCGAAACGCCAAACCCCATATCCTGCATTAATATGTCATTTCCGGCTTGCTTTTCGCTATTTAAGCCAGCTCGAACCATATTTAACTTAATTGAGTTATACTCGCTGACGGGCACAGAAATCGTATTACCATCAAGGTTATAATCTATTTTTTCTTGATCAAGGTAGTCGAGTACAGGGATCAGTTCTTCCGTCTCATACGCCCCTAATGGACGCATTTCAGGCTCTCGAACCCAGAAAAACAGCATCACAATTAAGGCAACACAAATGGAGATAGAGAAGACAAGTACAACCTGTCGAAGAAGGTCAAGATCTCCAACAGCCATATCAAATTTCTTCGAGCTCTGTTCATCCAAATCTGGATTTTGAATATCAGTATCCAAATCGGATGCGGCTACCATACCTGTATCCGGCGCATCTTCCGCTACAGCGAGCTCTGTTGATGGGGTTTCTTCTTCTGACACAGACAGTACCTATCGCTTAAACTGGCATATTCATCAATTCTTTGTACGCTTCGACAAGCTTATTGCGCACCTGAATTGTTGCTTCAAACGCAACGCTCGACTTGTTTCTCGCAATCATAACGTCGGACAACGAAATATCGTCGTCACCTCTGTCGAAACGCATTTGTAAGTTGCTTGATGACTTAGCTAATCCGTTGACATTATTGATTGCGCTGTTGAGCATATCCTTAAAGTCAGCACCAACTTTCTGTCCCGTTGCTGCAGGCTTTGTATTGGCTGCCTCAAACATCATGGCTTGTAACTCGCCTTGAAAACTATCCACTTTCATTGAGCACCTCAACCGTCAACTCTTTGACCATAATCCTTGTTGTTAGAATAATCTGCAATCTGCATGCCATAAAGATTTGGCATTACCACCCACACTTTAGTTGGGGATTTCAATGCCTGCATCTCTCATTTTTGCAAGCTTGTAGCGCAGTGTTCTAGGGCTAATACCCAGTTTCTCAGCCATGTCTTTACGCCGACCATTACACTCTGCTAACGTGTCGAGAATAATCGCAAACTCCTGCTCTCGTAATTCGCCTCCTAAACCAGAAGACACAGGGAACTCGCCTTCTACTTCAGCCAAAGGCTTTATATTAGGCGCGCTAATCTGACCAGTTTCCACTATGTGCTGCAAGCTGCACGCGTCTTGCCAATCAAGTCCTTCAAGAAGGATATGTTCGGCGTTAACCTGCTCATTTTCACTTAAAATAAGCGCTCGCTGGACCACATTATCCAACTCACGAACGTTACCGGGCCAATGATAAGCATGGAGTTTGTTTAAGGCATCAACAGCCAAGTTAGGAACAGGAAGCCCTAATTTTTTGCAATGACGTTCAACAAGGTGCCTAGCAAGAGGCTCGATATCATTTTTACGCTCGCAAAGAGCTGGCCAAGCAAGAGGAAACACATTTAACCGATAATATAAGTCTTCTCGAAAATTACCTTCTTGGACATAAAGTTTTAGATCTCGGTTACTCGTTGCTAAAACACGCACATCAAGTCTAATGCTTTTACGACTTCCCAAACGTTCAACTTCTCGCTCTTGCAGAACACGTAGTAACTTAGCCTGAAGATTCAAATCCATCTCGCTGATTTCATCGAGAAGAATTGTTCCACCTTGGGCTTGTTCAAATTTCCCTGGACACGCTTGTACAGCACCAGTGAACGCCCCTTTTTCATAACCAAATAGAGTCGCTTCTAACATGTTATCTGGAATAGCAGCACAGTTAATTGCGACAAAAGGGCCATCTTTTCGATTTGATGCATTGTGAATGTAACGTGACATGACTTCTTTACCCGAACCACTGGGGCCAAGCACCATAACATTCGCGTCTGTTTTGGCTACTTTATCCGCCATGGCCAATAACTTAAGACTTTTATCGTCCGCAACGACAGCATCACCATTATCGTCAGATTTACTGGGAGCGTATCGACTGACCATATTGAGCAAAACTTCAGGCGCAAATGGCTTGGCCATATAATCGATGGCTCCGTCTTTCATCGCAGAAACAGCATCTTCAATATTCGCATATGCCGTCATCAGTAGAACTGGAATGTTTGGCCAATGCTGCTTGATGTTGCGCAGTAGGGCTAGTCCTCCCATCCCTGCCATTTGCACATCAGATACCACTATATCAACAGAATGTGATTTGAGCTTGAGCAGCGCATCTTCTGCGCTGTCTGCTTCTAACCATTCATATCCTGCAAGGGCAAGAGTATCAACCAAGGCTTCACGCAAGCCTTCATCGTCTTCCACGATCAGTACTTTGCTTTGCGTCATTATCCTTCTCCTTTGATTATCTCGGGATTATCCTGCGAGCTGCTTTCAAGAGGGATGCAGATAGTAAAACATGCTCCTTCTCCTTGCTCAGAAATAAGCTCGAGCCTTCCATCGTGAGCACGGCATACCATCTGTACAACAGCAAGTCCAAGCCCTGTTCCTTGAGAGCGAGTTGTAAAAAACGGCTCCATAATTTGATCTTGTAGTTCTTTCGGCACACCTGGACCATTATCCTGAACCGAAATTTTAAGCTCATTGCGCACAGGTCTAAAAAAAACGTCGACTTGAGAGTCCTTGCCAGAAATCTGTATCGCGTTCATCACTAAGTTACTTAGAGCCGATGCTATGGCGTTAGCATTACCTAGAAGTTGAGCGTCTTCTTGTTCAACTTCTAGGTGGTAATCAATCTGGTTGTTTTTTAGAGCCGTCTCAACCATTGGGGAAAATTCAGAGACTAATTCGGACACAGTAAAAGATTTAACCACTTTATTGTCACCGCCTTTGGCAAACAGCAACATATCATTCACTTGCTTTTCTAAATCGTGTAAGCGGTCCATCAGCTTAGCTTGGAAACGTTGTTTAGTTGAAGAAGGTAAGCTAGGCGCACCTAAATTTGACGCGTAAAGCATAGCGCTGGACAAGGGAGTACGTACTTGATGTGCCAGTGAAGCAACCATTCGTCCAAGCGAAGACAAGCGTTGAAGATCACTGATGCGTGATTGTAACAGTCGTGTTTCGGTCAAATCAGTGATAAGTATTAGTTGTCCTGTAGGTGAAGCAGAGATAGCAAGCCTCACTTTACGCCCATTTCGTAAAGAGACTTCATGCCCATCATCCTCTCTGGGAGCAAATGCCCCTTGGATAACTTCAAACCACTTTTGCCCAACAAGCGGCATTTCCAGTAGTCGCTGAGCTTCTGGGTTGGCTTCATGCACAACACCTTGTGTGTCTAACAAGATCACTCCTGCTGGCATGACATCTAATACTTGTTTGTATCTCTCAACTTGCTCTTCAATAGTACCAAGTGGTGTTTTATTCGTAGTAGCTTGAGCTGCTTGCATGTCGTATTTCTGCCTTTAAAAACAACAATAGTCTGAAATGCAAGAAGCAAGCCAGACTATTATCGTTTATATTCAACAAGTTAAATCAAAGTCAGAATTTTGACAACACTAAGAATTGACACAACTAACGTTGGACATTGTACTTTCTCATCTTCTCTACTAACGTTGTACGTCTCATACCTAACATATCTGCAGCACGAGCAACCACGCCATCTTGTGCCTCTAAAGCTTGGTTAATCATATTCACTTCTATCTCTGCAATCATCTCCTTGAGGTTAACCCCCTCAGGAGGAAGCTCTTGGGGAGCATGGACATGTTCTTGCGTTCCCTCTGACTTATCGAGACTAAAACCTTCAGAGAATATGTCTTGTAAGGCGTCTCGTTCTTGCTCCTCAACGGAAGCAAACGCATTATACTCAGGGTGAAATTCAGGAATATCACTGTAGCGATACTTGGTCGGCAAATGATTAACATCAACTAAGCTATTTGGATAAAGAATTACCATCCTTTCGACCAAATTGGCCAGTTCCCTGACGTTACCTGGCCAATTATGCTCCATGAGTGAGTTAATAGATCTTGGAGTAAAACAAATTGGCCGAGTACCTTCAGACTCCATACGAGCCATTAATTCTTGGAGTAAAAGGGGCACATCGTTAATACGATCACGTAAAGGAGGCATTTCAATAGGGAAAACGTTTAGCCGATAATACAAGTCTTCTCGAAAAGACTCCTCTTTTATCATATTGTCGAGGTTTCGATGAGTAGCAGCGATAACCCTAACATTAACTCTTATGGTTGTATTGCCACCAACACGTTCAAAGCATCTTTCCTGTAATACTCTAAGGAGTTTAACTTGCATTGGCATTGGCATATCACCGATCTCGTCCAAAAACAAAGTACCGCCTTCCGCTAATTCAAAACGCCCTTTACGTGAAGTAATCGCTCCTGTAAAAGCTCCTTTTTCATGACCAAATAGCTCGCTTTCTAATAAGTCAGGGGGGATAGCACCACAGTTTATTGGCACAAATGGTCCAGTTTTGCGTGCAGAATGGTAGTGAATATTGCGAGCGACAACTTCTTTGCCTGTTCCAGACTCTCCCAGTATCAGCACATTAGCTTCTGTCGAAGAGACTTGTTCTATAAGGTGTCTTACTTCCTGTATTCCAATGCTCTGACCAACCAAACTGCGAAATAAGGTGTTATCACGAGAAGAAGCAGTATGGTTTATCCCTTGGCGCCCGAGAAACTCTTTACAATGGCGCAGGGCTTCGCTTAATTGAGGATAATTTAAAGGGTACTCCAGTTCACCGACATAATTGGTCATCTCTTCAACTGGATAAGTATGAGGCCCCAACATAAGTAACGGAACGTGACTGGATTTCAGCAGTTGGCCATTTAATTGGGTGGAAAAACCTTGGTTATTCATAGAACCAAGAATACAGCCAGTCCAAACACTAGACCAGTCTACGTCGCTTAACTGTGCAGAGCTTATCGCCTCACACGGTTCTCCAACGAACTCTAGTATGTTACGCAAACCGACGCGCGCCTGCGCATCGTCTTCAATTACGAGCAGCTTTGCTAAACCTTGCATAGGTGAGATTTATTGCCTTTATTTTCAAACGTGTTATGGCTGATATTTTGTTCTGGCGACTAATCTAACTATAGAACAGGATTAGTGATAGACAATTTATAAAATTAAGCCACAAACTTAGCCACTAAACGAGTTAGTGGCTTATATTCTATTTGATAAAAAAATAAAGGCAACCAAGCATTTAGGTGATGTGATGCTTATACCAAAAGCTTTGAGTGAAATATCTGTTTAAAACGCAAATTAAATCAAGATTTCAGTTTAATTTCCCGCATCGCTTGCAGTTAAATTGTGATACTCAGCAGGTATTTGTTCCCAAGCAGACTTAATTTCACGGATTATGTCAATAACATCATCAATAGGTTGAGGATCATTTTTATGATTAGCTTCGGTGATTTGAGAAATCATAAATTCATAGAGTTGATCAAGGTTTTGCGCAATGTCACCACCGTCATCCATCGACAAACAGCTACGCAAACTGATAATAATGTCCAGCGCCTTGCCCAGCCTTTCTCCCTTTATCGGAATATTGCCTTGTTCCATTGCCGCTTTACCCTGAATCAAACGTTCAATAGCACCTGCCATAAGCATTTGAACAATCTTATGCGGGGAGGCAGCACTGAGCTGGCTATCTACTGATACCTTCTTGTAAGCCTGTAATGAACCACGCATAACAACCCTCTTTATAAAAATTTTTTGTACTGCTGAACCGACTTATTGCCGTAGCGATACTTTTTCAAATCACTGCCAAGTTCTGCGGTTTTCTTTTGCATTAACTCGACAGTCAACTGAGTGCGCTTTATGGCATCATGCCATTCTGGTAACTGCGCTAACTCATCATTCTCATTTATTATACTAATCAAGGTTAGCAATATCTGTTCCCTTGTATCGACCTGATCAAGAATTTCTGCAGAATTAATCTCAACCTCTGCAAGTTTAAGCGTAATTTTGCGATCTATGTCACTAAGTTGTGACAGGGTTTTCAAAAAATCATCCGCCAAGTGCATTCATCATACTCGCTAACTGAGACTGCATATTGCTTGTAGCATCCTGCATTGCCGAAAATTTGGCGTGTGTGCGTTTTTCAAGACTTTCCATGCGTCTATCCAAAACGGCTTGATCATCATTAAGGCTGTAGTTTCGGTCAATCATAGTTTGTTCACGAGTCCTAAGCGTTCCTGTAACGCCAGTTATTCCTTGAATAGCCTCTTCTACTTTCTTTGCAAAACCCTGATTACCACCAAAGAAGTCCTCTAACTTGTTAAAGTTATTATTAATTTGGCGGTCTAACATATCATAATTGATTTCTAACGTACCTTGACGAGTCGTTGCTATACCAAACTCTGTCAGTGTTTTAAGGTCATTAGAGGCAGGCTCGATTGGCGCTGAAAAGACTGATTTCAGTCTGGAGTCTGCATTTCGTACAACACTTTCTCCAGCTAGCGGGCCGGCTTGACCAGTTCTTGGATCTACGCCTGCTAGCTCTTTGGATACTTGATAAAACTGGTTATAAGCAGCAACAAACTGTTCAATATCAGCGCGAACGCGCAAACGGTCATATTCGATGTCAATTTCGGAGGGCGCTTTGTTCCTGTCCGAGCGTCCCTTTAACGTCAAATCGACGCCTTCAATCGCATCTTCAATAATATTATTATCGCTAGAAAGTTGAGCCACTCCATCAAGTAGCACTTTGGAATCTTGAGCAGCCTGAACTTGGGTCATACCTCGGTAGGCATCAAAAGACTCTTGTGCCGATTGCAAGTCAGCTTGAGCTTGGTCAATGCGTTCTAGGTACTCTCTTTCTTCTTGAGGTAGTTTTGAAAGTTCAATCTGCTTTGCTTCTTCTGGTGTCAATTCGCCAGACAGTACTTTTGCATCGAGAGCGGCTTTCTCTTGCGCTAATTTCTCTTCAAGAGCAGCTTTCTTAGCTTCAAGAGCTGCTTGTGCTTCTTTGGGGGTAACATAAGAATCTGTCAAAGTCCCTGATGCAGACGGGCTCCAGCCCGGGACGTCGGGCGCTTTTTCTAGTGCTTTTGCGTCAAGTTGAGGCTCTGGTTCCCAATATGAGTCCGACAAAGTCCCAGATGCCGTATCTGTCCAACCTGGAATCCTATCTTCAGGTCTAAGGTATTGACTTGCTTGCGTACCAGCGGTTGCAGCTGCAACAGCAGCTGCATCTGATAATTCATTAGCCGCACTTGCATCTTTAGCTGCATTTGGATCAGCAGCGATTGCCGCTTGTTTGGAAGCATCGGCAATTTCTTGATCGACAACTTTTGCCGCTTTAATATTGTTTTCTGCTATTCTGTCCGCCACAGCCTGCTCTTCGTCAGTCAATGGCTTTATTAAATCTTGCGCTGTCGCTCGCGCTTCTTCTAGATCTTTGACGCGCTGCTCTAACGTTTTATATTCGAGTTGTTTAAGGAGATTACCAGGCTCTGCTTCGGCACTTAAGGTCAGTGCATTCTTTTCACCTGAGTTGCTTGAGGCAACAATAAGGCGCGGACCTTCAACATCATTAATAACTGAGGCTCGAACACCCGGGTTTGCTTTACTTTCATTGATGCCGCGAACAATATCAGTAAGCTTTGAATTGTTTTTTACCTGTACTGTAAATTCCTTATTGTCTAAAGAAATCTGCAGCTTGCCCGGGCCATACTTTGCATCTTGCGGCATTACATCAGATGCAATTTTATGACTCTGGGCAAGCTGCAACACATCAATAGCGTATCTACCAGCGATAGCTTCAGTGGTTGCTGTCGCGGAAACGACGGTTTCATCTGTCGATTCAACCTTTCTTGCGGCGAAAGCTTTCTCTTGGCGAAAGCTCACCATCAAGTTTTTCATCGTATCCAACGACTCTCTGAGCCGACCGTAAGCACTGATACTGGAATCAATTTTGTCACGCTCACTGTCAATTCGTTGCTGTTTAGGAACACGCTCCGAATCAACAACTTTGCTGACCATGGCATTGATATCCATGCCAGAATTCATCCCTACGGGGCCAAAGCTCATTCAATCACCTCAAAATACGATCAAACCGATTGGTTCAGAAGTCCCGACGAATATCGAGCTGTCTGATCCCTCAGGCGTCGCAGTATTTCTAACATTTCCTCATCGGGTATCTGGCGAATAATATCACCAGTATCCGCTTCATAAATGGTTACTACATCCCTTCCCGACTCTTCATCGATCCGGAAAGATAGGCCAGTGTTGATGGACGAAATGAAATCATTCATTTGCTGTACCATACGTTGCCGCTCTGCCCTGTTGAGCTTTTCACGTTGTTGAGACGCTTCAATTGCTTGTTCAACAGCTTGAGCAGCTTGCTCTCTCACCTCGGTCGTAGAAACCTGTTCTTTCCGCGAGGAAATTTGTTGTGCACCACCATACTTTGAAGCAACTTTAGTGCCACTTTCTGAGCCGTAAGGCTGGATGTTCGATGTGTTGGATGGTATTTCCATAACAATCTCCCTTCCACCTTATAGGTTGGTAACTTGGTTACCTACCAATAAGCTCGTTAGAACCTACCGGTTAACCTAATAAGCTAAGAGCTGCTGATGGTGACTGCTTGGCCTGCGCCAAAACAGACGTACTCGCCTGCTGCAAAATCTGCGACTTAGTCATTTCAGTCGTTTCTTTTGCATAATCTGTATCTCGAATACGACTACGAGATGAATTAACATTCTCGTTTATGTTATCCAAGTTACTGATCGCATGGCCAAAACGGTTCTGGAATGCCCCTAACTCCGCACGCTGACTATCTACGGTCGTTAAAGCGCCATCTATGATGGAGACCGCCATTTGCGAGCCAGCAACAGTAGAGACATCAACATCAGCAACCGTCCTATCTTCTGCTGCTCCAAAACCAATTTCGCCACCCAAGGCACCACCAATAGTGACATCAGATGCGACTCGGTTATTGGCAGCAAATAGTTGCAATTTACCTTCTTCGCCAACAGACGCCTTAACATCTGGACTCTGACCATTAATGTAAGTAGCGAGCTGTTCAATATCATCGCCCTCTTTGGCATTAATGGTTAGCGTCTGCGCTTCACCATATACATCAGTATAGTCGAGTGTAAGGTCGGTTGAGCCTTGAGAAACCCTCCAATCCGTGGCTTGTCCTGTCTGAGCAACATAAGCTTTGCCTCCCATACCCTCATTATCAGAGCGCAGATTACCCATGGTGAGCATGACTGCCTCACCTGAGCCAGCGCCTATCTGGAAGGATTGGCTACCATAAGTACCGTTCAAGAGTTTGTTACCACCGAAAGAAGTTGTCTCGGCAATACGGTTAAGCTCATTATTGAGTGCAGTGACCTCTTCTTGAATCGCAAGACGTTCCGAACGTGAGTTCGAACCATTCGCCGATTGAAGTGATAGATCCCGCATACGTTGAAGGATGTTTGTCGTCTCGTTCATTGCACCTTCTGCGGTTTGTGCAATTGAGATGCCATCGTTGGCGTTTTTCACCGCCATGTCTAAACCACGACTTTGCGATGTTAAACGGTTGGATATTTGAAGCCCTGCCGCATCATCCCGGGAACTATTAATCTTGTACCCCGATGATAAACGCTCCATTGATCTCTGCATGCCGTCAGCCGACCCATTAAGGTAACGCTGAGCAGTCATCGCAGACACATTCGTGTTTACGTTAATTGCCATACTGATCTCCTTAGGCATTAAGGGTGATGCACCTTAGCGTCTCTCACCTCGCTTTAGCACATCTCATTTCTCTCAGTCTTGTTAACGGCTGAGCAAATATATCCTTTAGAGAAAAGTTTGAAAAAAAATTTCCAAACAGAGCAAATATACAACAAAACTATTTTAAATCAGATAATTAAAATGCAAAAAAAAATCCAGCCTAAGCTGGATTTTTTTCTTTTATTTAGACTTAACCAAGTAGGTTTAGAGCCGTATTTGGTGTTTCTTTTGCCTGGGCCAAGATTGAACTGGAAGCTTGAGATAGAATCTGAGACTTGGTCAGTGCAGTTGTCTCTAGTGCAAAATCGGTATCTTTGATTCGGCTCTTAGATGCATTCACATTCTCATTGATGTTATCCAAGTTAGTAATTGCGTGAGTGAATCGGTTTTGGAAGGCACCAAGTTCTGCACGGTGACTGTCGACATATTTTAGTGCTGAGTCCACAATAGCGACTGATTGCTGAGCTCCGCCCACAGTTGTAACATCGATAGTATCAACGGTGACCGCCTCTCTTGGGCCCATGCTTAAGTCACCTGCTAGACCGCCACTAAAGGTCACATCACCTTCTACTTTATCTGTGCCAGCAAAGATTTGTAGTTTACCCTCGCCGTCTACTGAAGCACTGACTAACTCGGTTTGACCATTGATGTAAGTAGCTACTTCCTCAATATCATCACCAACTTTTGTATTGATGGTGATGGTTTGTGCGTTGCCTTCATTATCAACAAGGTCCATAGTAAAGTCATTTGTACCTGCTTCCACGACCCAGTCTTTATCTTTACCGTTTGCTGCGTGATACATACCACCGCCCATGCCAACATTGTCAGAACGCATGTTATTTAGGGTTAACATCACTGCTTCACCGCCGTTAGAACCAATTTGGAAAGCGCGGGTTGAATAAGTACCGTTGAGCAATCTATTGCCACCAAATGATGTAGTTTCGGCAATACGGTTAAGTTCATCGTTAAGAGCTGTCACTTCTTCTTGCAATGCAATTCGCTCTGAACGTGAGTTTGAACCGTTTGCTGATTGAAGAGACAAGTCTCTGATACGTTGTAAGATGTTGGTACTTTCGTTCATAGCACCTTCTGCAGTCTGAGCAATTGAAATACCATCATTTGCATTACGTACCGCTACATGAAGACCTCTACTCTGAGATGTTAATCTGTTTGAGATTTGGAGACCCGCTGCATCATCTTTTGCACTGTTAATCTTAAAACCTGAAGATAAACGTTCCATTGATGTTTGCTGTGCGTTGTTAGCGCTGTTTAGGTAACGTTGTGCTGTCATTGCTGCTACGTTAGTGTTTACATTCACTGCCATGGTGATTTCTCCGTTTGATTTTCCTGTGTTGCGATTCCCGACGTCTCGGAAAATCAAAAGTAGTTCTCTCAAAGTTACTTTTATTAACGGCTCTATTTCTAAAACCTTGAGAATTTTTTTACGTTATTTTTGAAAAAAATATGCTGGGAGAGGTAAATTTGATCAAGACTCAAAAAACATTAAAAAGATGGAATTTTTTCTAAAGCTTTAATGAAGATTGTCGAATGGGCGATGAGCTTAACCAAGCAAAGTTAGAGCTAGATTTGGCTGTTGTTTTGCCTGTGCAAGAATAGAGGCACTGACTTGCTGTAAAATTTGCTGCTTGACCATTTGAGTGGTTTCTTTCGCATAGTCAGTATCTTTAATACGACTCTTTGATGCCGCTAAGTTTTCGTTAATGTTGCCAAGGTTGCTAATCGCGTGTCCAAAGCGATTTTGCATGGCTCCCAACTCAGCTCGATGGCTATCAACATACTGCAAAGCCGTATCGATTATAGCGACGGATCGCTGTGCCCCTCCAACGTCAGAAATATCCAAGTTATCAACCGCTTCGTAACCAGATAATCCTATTTGAAGCTCATTAGCCAAGCTGCCAGAGAAAGAAATAGTGCCTGATGTTTCTTTGCCCGCCATAAAAATCTGCAGCTGTCCGTCTTGATTGACCGAGGCTGAAACCTTACTCGTTTGACCATTAATATAAGTAGCCAGTTCTTCAATATCATCGCCAACTTTGGCTTCAATTTGAATCGACTCCTGCTGCCCAAAAGCATCGGTATAGTCCATAGTCAAAACGTCAGAATTTTGTTTCACTTGCCAATTTTTATCCGCTTTACCAGCGGCAATATAACTAAATCCACCCATGCCGATAGTATCTGAACGCATATTGTTCAACGATATTTGAACCGCTTCTCCCGAACTGGCACCAATTTGGAACGCGGAACTAGAAAATGAACCATTGAGCAACTTTCGACCTCCAAAAGAGGTGGTTTCAGCGATTCTATTCAATTCATCATTCAAAGCCGCCATTTCTTCTTGTAATGCCAGTCTCTCCGAGCGGCTATTTGAACCATTTGCAGATTGTAAAGACAGGTCGCGCATTCGTTGCAAAATGTTAGTCGATTCGTTCATCGCTCCTTCGGCGGTCTGCATGATGGATATTCCATCGTTGGCATTGCGCATCGCAACACTCAAACCTCTCATTTGCGATTCCAGACGATTAGAAATTTGTAAACCAGCAGCATCATCTTTTGCACTGTTAATACGATAGCCTGAAGATAACCTCTCCAAAGACTGGTTCAACATATCTGTTGCATTGGTTAAATACCTTTGCGCCGTCATTGCTGAGACATTGGTATTAACAGTGATGGCCATAACGCTTAGTTGTATTACTCATGAGGACTAATACTTATATCGGCAATAAAAGATTTTCTTTAGCTTTTTATCGCCTACAAGCCGCCCGCTAAATCCAAGTAGTTGCCGGTAGAAAACGATGATTTTTCACAGGCAAGCCAATAAATGGCTTCGGCGACCTCCTCAGGCGAGCCTCCACGCTGCATTGGAATATGACTTTTTAGTCTATCGACACGCGCGGGCTCTCCACCATCCGCGTGCATTTGGGTATGAATCAACCCAGGGCGAACACAGTTAACTCTTATTCCCTCTTTTGCTACTTCAAGGGACAAACCTTTGGTCAAGGTATCGATTGCACCTTTCGATGCAGCGTAATCAATATATTCATTAGGAGAACCTGTTCTGGCTGCCGTTGACGATACGTTTACGATTACGCCTCCTAAACCTCCATGACGAGTCGACATTCGCTTAACCGCCTCTCGGCAACATAAAAAGTAACTCGTCACATTATTGGTCAAAATAGTATTGATACGCTCGGCAATCATCTCATCTAAGCGCATCTGTGTTTGCAAAATCCCTGCATTATTAACAAGAACCGTTAATTGGCCAAGCTCGGTATCTACCGTATCAAACAAACGGCAAACTTCGACCTCATGAGACACATCTGCTTGCACCGCAATACAACGTCCACCCTTGGAGTTAATCTCTTCTGCTAGCGTAGTTGCCGCCGCCGAGTTAGACTTGTAATTGATGCACACAGCATAACCGTGATGAGAAAAAAGCTTGGCGGTTGCAGCTCCGATACCGCGCCCACCTCCGGTAACAATAACGACTTTAGAATAGTTCATGAATTTACATCTACACGCTAAAAATGATTTAAAACACTATAAGTAACAAGATCTTAAATTACAAAGCCGATGAGGTAAATGTGATATAGCCAACACAGGTTAGTAAAAAGCCGAACACTGAGGTTCGGCTTCATTTTCTTAAATTGGTCGCTTAACTTATTTTATGGTCAGCGTTTTTAACATTTGGGCTGACGGGGCAAAAAAGTAAGCCCCGGTTACCGCTTTTGAAAAACGTAGTAACTGATCATATTTGCCATCTGTGACCGCATACATGCTTTCTAGCATAACCTTGAAATTGTGCAGAGTGTGACAATAAGCAATAAATAATAAGCCGTGATCACCTGACACACTGCCATAAGGTAAGCTATGGCGAACGATCTTAAGCCCTTTACCTTCTTCTTTTATATCAACCCGTCCAACATGAGAAGCTGCAGGCACATTGTCTAACTCAATAGAATCAGCTTTAGTGCGTCCAATCACTTTTTCTTGAGCTGATATATTGAGGCGATTCCACGCTGGTAAGTTATGTACAAAACGTTGCAACATTACATAGCTACCCCCTGCAAACTCACCTTGCGGGATTATAGCGACTTCTTGACGCTGGTCTCCATGTGGGTTTTCTGTACCATCAATAAACCCTGTCATATCACGAGCATCTAGATAGCGATAGCCATAAGTTTCATCAACAACCGAAACGTATTCAGCTAGGTTCTCAAATAACTTACATAGAAGATGAACATGTAAATCATGACGCTTTGAATGGCAATGTATTAACACATCAACATCTGTACTAGGTGCCAGCATATCCCCTTCTCCTAGCTGCGGAAAATCTATCAACTCTGCTGGAACAGGGGCATCAAGCTGGCTCCAAAAAGATCGGGTAAAAGCAATCGAAAGCATTAAGTCAGCACCAGTTTGCTGGCTATTAAGCTCTTCAACCAAAGCTGGTAGTGATTGTAACTGTTTTAAAACTTCTGCTTGATTTTGCTTCACTTTCAACAAAGTGTACTGAGCAAAAGGACTAGCTTCAGGAAGAATGGCACTTTGAGGGGTCGACATGGTTGTGTCCTCACATTTAATAATTTCTCAGTGTATTATGCTTATTGTAATTTTAATAACTAGGTTATCAATAGGTTATTTAGTCTGTTATCTTGGGCTGATGCCTCAAGCTCTCTCTTACATGACGACTATTGTAGGTATAAAGCATAAACCATAACAGGATGACAAGGGTAATCGCACTGGACCATTGAAATACACCGTGTTCAAGATAGACATGGTAAACAGTTTGAGAAAACTGTCCGGCTATAATCAAAAGAGTAATAGGTTTAGCGACACTGAGGGTTTTGCTCACCCACCCTCTATCTGGGCTTCGTAAACCAATTGCCCACATCAAAGCTAAACTTGGCAGCCCCATACCAAGGTCTAAATAAAACAAAGCATGGTCAGGGTAAATAATATCAAGAATTTGAGCGCCATTTTCCCTGCTTGCACCAGCCAGAATAAAGATCACCCAAGCTTTAGCGAGAAACAGCCAACCTAGCCAAAGCCACAAGGGAGCTTTGAGAAAGCCATGTTTATCATATTGTTCTAGACTGTAGCGCACGATAACTTCATAACTATTAATAATCATCCTACTTTATACTATTCATCCTATATTGCTATCTCTTGATAAAATTAAACCGTGTTAGAATACCGTCATTAAGGTTCACTCAGCATACGGCTAATGAAAAACAAAGTATCTCCTTCACCTGAAACTCAACAAGAAGCGTTAAAGATAGCAAAAGCGACTCAAAAACCCGGTCAGACTAAAGAACAAACTAAATTAATAGCTCAAGGGATAGAGAAGGGCATTGCTCAATACAAAAAACAACAAAAAGAAAAAGCACGCCAAGCAGACAAAGCCAAAAAGAAAGCAAGGAAAGTCAAACAAACTCAACTTGAAGTAGAGCCCGATATGCGGCCCGAGAGTTCCCTCTCTACTGCGAACCATTCAAGGTTTCCTTTTATCCCTTGGGCCCTACTTGTTGTGAGCTGGCTAGGCTTCATCCTTTATGCAGTAAAGCTCTAATCTTAAAAAGGCAATGTGCTTATCACCCTTTTGCAAACTACGCATTGAACCCCAAGCTTGTTTCTATATCTGTTCGTCTATCTGACACCCACTTGTAATCAAAAGGGCCCCAGTTAGAGAGTTGATAATAGCCGTCATTGTGGCGGCGTCCATCTTGAACAAATCTCAGCTCGATACCAATTCCGGGTAATGCTTTAAGAACATCTTGAATCGTGCGGCGTGGCCAGCCCGTACTTTCAATAAGTTTTGGGATATTAGGCCTATCAAGATTTTGCACCAATAATGCTAAATATAAGCGCCTTGCGAAAATAGGATTCAGCTCCATTGATACCTCCTAACAAATGAACAAGGTCATTATTTCTGTTTTGAAGACTCATGCGTTGCGTTCGATCAATAACCACTCCATCACCAAAGATTGAATGCATGTTTTGCGTAGACAAAATAGTTTGCTCACACTTTTGTCTATATTGATACTTCCTGCTAGGATGCCCAAAGCGTCAATAGAGTTTATTTAAAGGTTGAGTTATGACAATCACCATGTATGGCATTCCCAATTGCGATACCATCAAAAAAGCTAAGAAATGGCTAGAAAAGGAAGGAATAGAATTCCAATTCCACGACTATAGAAAGCAAGGAATTAACAAGGATATGATTGCAATATTTTGCCAGCAGCTTGGTTGGGAAAATGTCGTTAATAAGCGTGGTACAACCTATCGCCAATTAAGCCAAGAGCAAAAAGATAACCTAAATGAAGAACTGGCAATAGCGCTGTTAAGTGAACAACCAGCTATGATAAAAAGGCCTATTCTGGTTACAGATAACCATTATCACCTTGGCTTTAAAGCCGAACAATACTCCGCTATCTTCTCTGCTGTATAAGGAATTAGAGAATGACTGACACTCCTACTTTGGCACTCGCAAAAGATCTGATTAGTCGCCAGTCGGTAACCCCTGTAGATGCAGGTTGTCAAAAGGTAATGATAGAACGCTTACAAGCACTAGGGTTCAAAATAGAAGTGATGGTTTTTGAAGATACCACTAACTTCTGGGCACGTCGTGGAACTGAAGCTCCGCTGTTTGCTTTTGCTGGACATACAGATGTTGTCCCAGCAGGTAATCTAGAACTCTGGGATACACCACCTTTTGAGCCAACCATTAAGGATGGGTTCCTCTATGGTCGCGGTGCAGCAGACATGAAGGGCTCACTCGCTTCAATGGTTGTTGCAGTTGAGCAATTTATTGCTCAGAACCCAAATCACAAAGGCTCGATTGGCTTTCTCATTACTTCCGATGAGGAAGGACCATTTATCAATGGTACTGTTCGAGTCGTAGAGGCTCTGATGGAACGTGGTGAAAACATTGACATGTGTATCGTTGGCGAGCCCTCTAGTACTGAAGTCGTTGGCGATGTAGTGAAAAATGGTCGTAGAGGCTCTATCACGGGTGACTTAACAGTCAAAGGTATTCAGGGACACGTAGCTTACCCTCACCTTGCAAAAAACCCAGTACATCAGTCTCTAATGGCTCTGAATGAATTGGCCGAAACAGAGTGGGATCAAGGTAACGACTATTTTCCGCCCACCAGCTTTCAAATCCCAAATATTCAGGCAGGCACTGGCGCTTCGAACGTGATCCCAGGCGAGCTCAGGGTTCAGTTCAACCTGCGCTATAGTACTGAACTGAATAACGACATGATCGTTAAACGGGTAAATGACACACTAAGTAAACACAAGTTAGATTATCAATTGGATTGGACCTTCAACGGAGACCCATTCCTAACCGATACCGGCGACTTACTTGATGCTGTTGTTACCGCTGTTGGAGACGTCAATCAAACTAAACCTGAGTTGCTGACCACAGGTGGCACCTCAGACGGTCGTTTTATTGCCCGTATGGGAGGTCAAGTTGTTGAACTGGGTCCAGTCAATGCCACTATTCACAAAGTTAACGAGAGAGTGAAAATTGACGATCTTGAGAAACTGACCAATATGTATCAAAAGACACTGGAGAATGTATTGGCATGACAATGACGCCTGAGCAGCTGGTTGGTAAAGTAAATACACATCTCATCAACACTCACATTGGCGAGCAGTCTTTACTTGTACATACCATGGTCACAGACGACCTTCAGTCGCTGAGAGACGAAGCCGTTCAGGCCGGATTTGATTTCCATATAGCGAGCGGATTTCGCGATTTTGAACGACAGAAATCCATCTGGAACCGCAAGATAACGGGGCAACTCCCAACTCTCGACCAAGATGGCCAGCCTCTTGATATCAGTAACCTTTCAGAGCGCGAAAAGATCTATGCCATCTTACGCTGGTCTGCGCTGCCAGGCGCAAGTCGACATCACTGGGGAACTGACTTCGATGTATTTGATAAAGCAAGCTTACCTGAAGGCATTAAATTGCAATTGGAGCCTTGGGAGTACCTCACTGGTCATCAGGCTCAGTTTTATCAGTGGCTGCAAAGCAATCTCAGAAAGTTTGGCTTTTTCTTTCCCTATGCAGAGGATAGAGGTGGTGTGGCTGCCGAGCCCTGGCATATCAGTCATAAGGCGACGGCATCACTATGTTTATCCCTTTTTGAACTTGATACTTTAAATGACCAAGTTTCAAACTGCGGTTTAAAGGGAGTAGACTCAGTGCTCGCAGAGTTAAATACTATATACAATCAATACATTATCAACATCAGCACTGAGGCAAGTTAATGGATTTACTGACTAATCCTTGGGTTATCATTGTTATTGTTTTAAGTGTCGTGATTGGAAACATCGCAGCACTTAAATACACAGCCAAAATGAAATTTGGCCAGATGGAAAAAAAAGAATCGCCACAAGAAGACTCTAACAAGCCCTCTGAACATAACGAACAGGACCCGCCTCAATAGCGGGTTCTTTTACTTAATATGATCCCATGAAATATTTGAGACTATTCTGCACTCATCGCATTTGAAGTGGAAAATATCGAGCTCAGGCTCGGCAAGTAACCAATCCCCACCGCATTTTGGGCATTTGCGCTGTTTTTCAGTCTCTAGATTTTTCCCACCCACACGATATTGATAATAATATGTTGGTATTTTGGTCAGATGCTCTATACGGCCTCGTAAATCCCAGCCGCGCTTAAACAACACGCTATCCACATCACATATCTCATGCAGCGCGGCATGCTCAGCTCGACAAGCGCCAGCCATTTGAATTTCGTCACAAGCTTGCCATTCGGTCTGCCACTTTATTAGCGCCTTATGATCGCCATTCAAGGTGGGAGAATTACGATAGAGCGGAATTGGCAGCAAAGTATCACCACTTCTCAATGGCGAGCAGGTATGCACGTAAGTGGTATACAGTACTTGCCAACTCGGCATAGTATCTTCCGCAGCTTGTTCGGAGTTAAGATCACGTCCAAAAAGACGCGCTTTAGGTGTCAGCAGGCTGGCTTCTGATAATCTATCTAAGCAAACTTTGACAAAATCAGAATGATAATCGGGATGCAAACTATCTTGCTCTGGGCAAACGACACGAACAAAGAACTCTCCGTCACCCATAACAATAGGAAACTCTCTTCCCAAAACCTGGCCATTGTAGCGTAGTGCATCCATCAAGCCGTTTATCGCTTTATCGACCGCGGTGATTGTGGTGTTATCAAAACACTCAAATTGAAGCTCTATTACATACATAGCTAAACCACCGGGGTTAGCTGCTGAAGAAACTCGGAGATGTTCTTGGCTAACACGTCTCGTTTATCAGTTCCCAGTCGTTCTAGAATGACATTCCCTGAAAGATTACAGATAGAAATGACATCAAGTTCTGCATCCGTTGTGGCAATAAAGACGGTAGGCTTTAGCTTTAAACGACGCTGAGTAACTAAGTGGCCCAATATATTTTCCTGCAAACGAATGAAATCCTCATCATTCCATACTTGAAGTAACGTTAGCTCATTATCATTCCAAGCTGCGCCCATATCAGCACTATACTGGCAACCATAAAACGCCTTAATATCTTGATGAAGGGTTAAATCAATGCCATGTTCTAGGTTTGAGAAATCCACTTCTTGCTCGCGAGAACAAGCCTGCCATTCAACCGAATCACCTTTTTTAGCTGTTACACAAGGAGAAATAAAATCGGATAACTGATCACTTACTGGCTGGTGACCATGGCATTCAAAATATGTGTTACGGTACTTTTCACTGAATGAAACTAATGCAGGAAGGGCTTGTCCAGCCATGAAGTTCTCCAATATGAGTCGCCTTTTCTATACACGACATTGTCTATTAATCTGACTGTTCTAATCTAAAAGAAATAGCTAGCATGAGCATATATTCAAGCTTTCTAACCCTTGCTTGGCTATTACACAATCTGAATTTACTATGCTTTGAGGCTTTCTGTATTTCGAACAGTTCCAACTTGGTTCAAGTTTAATGAAACTAGAGGTCAGTATCAAACAACAAGCAACCTGTGCAATTGATTCTACAAAATCAATTGCATCAATAGTGGGGTGAAGATGATTTTACTGATATCATCTTTCTTTGCTGCTAAAGATAGCTAAAGTACGAGCAGATATGAGGATTGAGATAATATTATGGAGGTTTTGCGTTTGAGTCGATTGCTGGCACTACTTATTTTTCTACTACCAGCCTTGGTATCCGCCTCCACTGTTTATTCATCAGCCATGCTCAATGAAGCAGATTCCTTAGTCAATATTGTTCCCAAACAATCAAAAATATTAGCCTCTAATTATCTAACGCAAAGAAAGCTTATGGCCCAGTCGGAAAAAGGACCTTCAACTATGTCTCGTGATGATTCAGACACGCGATTTAGGACACCAAGCAGTACCATTGATGCCTTAAAAATATTAGCACGCGCAGAGTTTAACCTTGGTAACCCTAAGGAAGCAAAGCGCTACATTGAGCAAGCCAAAACACTCACTGATAAATATAACCTACCCTACCTTGGCTTGGAACTGAGCTTGCTTGAACTACGCCTCAATTGGAAGGCTAATGGCATTTCTCCTTCAATCGAAACCAAGCTCGATGAGATAGAGCAAGAATTGAACTCGATAAACAACCCAGAGCAGGTAGCAAAAGGACTCACCTACCAACTTGTCATGTTAAAAGCCGATATAGCTTCAAGCCAAGATCGAATCAAACTGGCAGAAACACTGTATAAACAAGCTATCCCTTTCATCGAGCAATCAAAAAACAGACAGAGTATTACCGACTACCACATTGCACTTGGTAAACATTTTTTAAACCACAAAATCTACAACAAAGCGCTATCTGAGTTGCTGATTAGTTACTGGAGTGCGATTGAAAATACGTCTGGATTACAATTAGCAGAAGCAAATCGTTTAATTGGCCAGCTATTTTATGAACGACGAGTTCTTGATAAAGCAGCTGACCATTTTTCTCAAGCCGCTGACTTTTATGATAATTATGAAAGTTCACCTATGCTTCCCCCTATTCTAAAACGAATGGGAGATATTTATTACCATCAAGGTAAATATAATCTTGCGCTGGTTCATTACTTCAATGCTATCGACCACGAGCGCCTACAAAATAACATCGAAAATGTCGTCGACATTCGACTTGCACTCGCTTCTACCTATTTAAAATTAGTCAATTTCCCACTCGCGGAGCAATATTTAACCCGAGCCAAAGAATTATTGAACTACATTGAGATACCAAAACTACAAGCTAAATATTTACTGCTAGAAGCAGGATTAGCGTCACACCAAGGACAACCTAAAGAAGTATTAGATAAAGCCAACCAGGCACTGGATATTGCCCTTGAACTTAATGATCTCAGTTTAGAAAAAAATGCCTATAACATGCTTAACCTCGGCAATGAGCTACTTGGAAACTACAAACAAGCACTACGCTACCTGCAACAATACAATTCATTGGCTGCTATTGAACAGAAAGAACTCAACCTGATTAATGAAGATGATTTTCGACAACAAAAAGATGTTGTTGAGCAAACACTGCACTTAGTCGGTCAAAAAGAGCAGCTAAAAAAAACGCAAAATGAGTACCATAAATTCCAAAAGATCTCTTTAACCTTGTTTGTCACTTGCGCCTTGCTTTTCGTCTTCTTACTGCGTCGTGGGCATATTATTAGCGTTCAAAAAGAAGAAATTGATGAACTAAATGATGAGCTTTATGCTCACTCACGTTCTGGCCTTAAAAACCTTCGCATGCTGAGTGTAAAATTGCCAGCCTCATTGGAAGCAAGTAGCCACAAATTTGAAAAGTGGCACGCTGGTGATCTTATCCATGAGCCACTGAGCGATAGGTTACACTTCGTTATGATCGACTTACCTTTTCTGCGTAACCTTTCCCTCCTGCAAGGCTACACTGAAGGCTTAAAAGTTGAGAAGGCTTTTGGTCTATTTCTCAAAGAAAAAATTGAACACCCAGCCCGTGTATATCATTTCTCGGATGCCAATTTACTCTATATTGAACCTGACAATGGGAACACCACTAAACCTGAACAAGTTTTCGAAAAGATCCAAGGTTGGGTTAGCGAATTTACTCAAAAATATGGACTCAATAACATAGTGCGCATTGGAATGGCCGATTACCCATTTTTACCTCGTGCATATACCGCGATAAATGATAAAGAGCTGCTGGATATTCTGCTTATGTCAACAAATGCGGCTCGTTCTTTGAGCATGGAGGAAAACACGAGCCAGTGGGTTTACCTAAAAGCAATAAAAAATGCGCCTGCCGCCAGCTTAGCAACAGGCAACATTCGTAAGGCCTGCAAGCATTCCATTAGCCAAGGCCTTATCAAAGTCCATTCTTCTTATCCCAATGAAGAAAACATCAAAAAGCTTTTAAAAGAAGAATAAACCATCATGTTGATTTAGGTGTAGAAGATGATAAAAACTGATTTAAAAGCCATAAAGTGTTTTAAACCAATACTATAGCCGATCAGATATTAACATTATCACCAACAAAATAACCTCTTTACAATATACCTTTGTTTGGGCTGGACCTGATAAAAATACAGATATACAGCCTCTGAGCATTTATCATCAATGAACAAAGACTCAAACCATCCATGCCACCTATTATTGGTGTATATATATCAACCAGTTAGCTTTATTTATCACCAAAGCATGCTAAGCTTAGTACAGTCTCTTGGATTTCATTTACGAGATTAAACCGCTTTCATTACGAGACAAACTCATAATAAGAAGTATTACAAGGAAACTTCTCTTATCAAGGAGGTCACCATGATCACTCATATTAGTCCTGCGGGTAGTATGGATCTGCTTTCTCAACTTGAGGTTGAGCGTCTTAAAAAAACTGCCGCTAGTGATCTGTACCAGCTCTACCGAAACTGCACCCTAGCAGTGCTTAACTCAGGCAGCCACACAGATAACTCAAAAGAGCTACTCGACAAGTACAAATCATTCGATGTCAACGTTGTCCGTCGTGAACGTGGTATCAAGCTGGAGCTAAGCAATGCACCTGAGCATGCCTTTGTGGATGGCAACATAATAAAAGGAATACAAGAACACCTATTCTCGGTATTGAGGGATATTGTCTACGTCAATATGCATCTTGCGGATAATCAAAGGTTGAACTTAACCAATGCCAGTCACATTACTAACTTAGTATTTGGTATTTTACGCAACGCGGGCGCCCTGACTCCGGGAATCGAACCAAACCTTATTGTGTGTTGGGGAGGGCACTCTATCAATGCAACTGAATATCAATACACTCGAGAAGTAGGCAACGAGCTAGGTCTTAGAGAGCTCAATATATGTACGGGCTGTGGGCCAGGCGCTATGGAAGGGCCAATGAAAGGAGCAGCAATTGGTCATGCTAAACAGCGTTATTACGACCAACGTTATCTAGGACTAACAGAGCCCTCTATTATTGCGGCTGAGCCACCTAACCCCATTGTCAATGAACTGGTGATTATGCCCGACATTGAAAAAAGGCTAGAAGCATTCGTTCGTATGGCCCATGGTATTGTTATTTTCCCAGGCGGTGCAGGAACCGCAGAAGAGCTTCTCTACATACTGGGTATAATGATGCACCCCGATAACTCTGAGCAGCCACTTCCTATTGTCCTCACAGGACCAAAAGAAAGTGAAGCCTACTTCCAATCAATCGATAAATTTATTGGTGATACTTTGGGTAAAGATGCCCAGCACCACTACGAAATTGTGGTCGACGACCCTGAAAGAGTGGCAAAAATCATGAAAAGTAAAATGGCAGACGTCCGCCAGCATCGCAAAGATATTGGCGATGCGTATAGCTTCAACTGGTCACTCAAAATCGAACCTGAATTCCAGTTACCTTTTGATCCAACTCACGACAACATGGCAAGCTTAGATTTACACCTAAACCAGCCACCAGAGAATCTTGCGGCCGCCCTACGCCAAGCCTTTTCTGGCATAGTAGCAGGTAACGTCAAAGCCGAGGGGATACGTGAAATTGAACTCCATGGCCCGTTCAGTTTAGATGGTGACGCGATCTTAATGAAGAAGATGGACAAACTGCTAAGAGACTTTGTCGAACAAGATCGAATGAAGCTCCCAGGAGGTAGTGCCTACGAGCCATGTTATAAGATCAAAACCTCTGAGTAGTTACTAACGCACAGCGGTGAGCCTATTACAAACAGGTCCTAGTAATCTGTGTATCTTGCTATACAATAAGGGCTTTCTAAGCCCTTTTTCTGGTTATTATGTCTATTCACCTTGTTATCATCGATGCTCTTAATCTGATACGACGCGTCCACTCAGCACAACCCAACTCTGATGATATAGCGAGAACAATAACCACAACCACGCGAACTCTACATAAGATTATTAATGAGTCTCAGCCTACTCATATTGTTGCAGTTTTTGATCATCATCTTCAGGAAAGAGGATGGCGAGCAGATATCCTGAGTGACTATAAAAGCAACCGAAAACCTATGCCTGAAGCGCTATATGCAGGCCTAGATGACATACAGGAAGCTTGGTGGGAACTTGGTGTAGATTCTTTGCTTTCATCAGGTGATGAAGCAGACGATCTTATCGCAACACTTGCAGTTAAAGTCGCTAATAGGAATCAAACTGTCACTATTATCTCTACGGACAAAGGCTACTGCCAATTATTATCGCCAAGACTCCAAATACGCGATTATTTCCAACATCGCTGGCTCGATGCTCCTTTCATACAAAAAGAGTTTGGTGTTCAACCATCACAGCTCCCTGATTACTGGGGCTTAGCTGGGATAAGCTCAAGCCAAATCACAGGGGTACCGGGAATTGGGCCAAAAGCTGCCAAGGAAATCCTAACCAAATACCATGATATAGAGCACGCCTACACCTCTGAGGAGCTTGAAGCTAAATATAAGAAAAAGCTCAATGAACATATTGATACTGCCCGAAGGTGTAAAACAGTGTCAGCTCTAAAAACCGATATCGATCTTGGATTTAATTTGCAAGACATTCGCTATCAAGGCGCTAAGGTTGATTGAATATTTTCAATCAACCTTAAGACAATGAATAGTAGCGCTTATTAGCGAGGAGATATGTTTGACAAACACTGTATATGGACAGTGATTTCTTCTCGATCGTGGTAGAGATGCTTCGCTTGAAGTTTAAACTTAACTTTATTCTCGATAAGAAAGAGTTTGAGGTTCTCAATATCCTCTAATACTTCATCATAGCGACCTTTCATCGGCAATTTTAGGTTAAAAATGGCTTCTTTAGCCCAACCAGAAATTAACCACTCTCCCATAAGCTGACCCACCCGAGAAGGTTTCTCAACCATATCACAGATAAGCCAAGTGACGTTTTTACGTGCAGGCTCAAACTTGAATCCATCTTCTTGGTGATGCTTTACTTGACCTGTTTCCATCAGGCTATCAGCCATCATGCCGTTATCAACAGCGTGAACAAACATGGATCGCTTAACCAATTGATATGTCCAGCCACCAGGACAAGCCCCTAGATCAACGCCCCACATCCCCGAAGCCAATCGTTCGTCCCACTCTTCTCGCGGAATGAAAACATGAAAAGCTTCCTCAAGTTTTAAGGTTGACCGGCTCGGCGCATCCGCAGGAAATTTAAGTCGCGGGATCCCCATAAAAAAGGGCGAATTATTACTCGGCAATGAATAACCCACAAAACAATGGCCAGGAGCGACGAAACAGATGTGTAATACTGGTTTTTTGGGGTTGTCTTTGGCCAACAGAATCCCTTTACCACGCATTGCTTGGCGCATAGGTACAGTGAATTTTCGGCAAAATTTTAGCAGTTCTTTTGCTTCATTAGTATCAGGTGTTTCGATGCGTATATCACCGCACTTGGGAAAACCCGTGATATCAGACAAGCTCGCTAAAATAGGAGAAATACGGTCTTCACGAGGAAGTTCTTGAACTTCAGCCGCAACAGCAAACATCTGACGAGCGAAAATCAACGCTTTAAAGTCAAGCTCCTTAACTAAGCGCTCAGCATCACCCTGCTGATAGCATTCAAACAGGACATAACCCGTATTATTTTTTAAACGAGGGAAGCCAAACACTTCAAGTTGTGTTGCACGATCCTGAATTTCTCCAGCGCACTCTTTCTCAAAACCTGAGCGACAGTAGAGTATTAAGTGTTTCACTGATTTACCTCTTTAATTTGTAGCGCCGCAAACACAAACAGTCCCCATCCAAGAATAAAAGCGAGACCGCCGAATGGCGTGATTGGCCCAAACCATGTCACTCCGCTTAGTACCAAGGCGTAGAGGCTGCCACTAAAGCAAAAGATGCCGATAATAAAGCAATTTGCAGCAAGGGCGAAATATTTTTGTGATTTATCAGCAAACCCGGTAGTCAGTAATACTCCACAAAGTATGATGGCAAGTGCGTGAATCAGCTGATATTGCACGCCAGTGTAAAATACATCGAGCATCTGGGCTGGTAATATATGTTTAAGCCCATGAGCAGCAAATGCACCTAATATAACGCCTAGTCCAGCAAATACACCGCCGAATCCCAATATGGACCTAATCTTCATTGTATGTTCCTAAGATAAAATCAGCGAGATACTTTGTCGCTAGCGCAATATTTTCCGATTCACTGTATCCAGAGCTTTTACGAGGCTTAAAACTATGATCGCCATCAGGAATGAACTCGATACAAACTCTATCTGAGAATTCAAAATCATCAAGTTCATCGCGTTTTCCAAATGCATCTCTCTCCCCTTGCAAAATAAGGCAAGGTTTATCAAGCTTGGCTAAGTGTTCACCTTTATAGTTTTCTGGCTTCCCCGGAGGGTGGAATGGAAATCCTAAACAAGCAACCCCAGCGACGAGACTTTCTTCAGCGAGCAAACTTGCCATTCTCCCGCCCATTGATTTTCCTCCAATCACAATAGGTTGTTTGGCAAATTGATTTATCACCTCTCTATATGCTTCTAATAGCTTAGGAGCACGATCTGGAGGACGCCGCTTACCATCAAGAGAGCGCTTGACCATATAAGGAAAATTAAAACGAACTACTTGGATTCCTCGTTGCGACAAACCCTTTGCAATCGCATCCATAAAATCATGATCCATTCCGGCCCCTGCACCATGAGCAAAAATAAATATTGGCTGATCGCTTTTACCATCTATCAAAAAATCACTCATCCAACAGTTCCTCTTGCTCACTCTGAGCTTTCGCTAGCATCCAATCTCTAAACGTAGCTATTCTTCCCATGTCTGCCTGCTTTTCATGACATACAACGTAAAATGCATTCTTCGAAACTAAAACCTGATCAAAAGGTGCAATCAAACGACCCGCTTCCATTTCAGGTTGTGCGAGAACATTATTTCCTAACGCGATGCCCTGCCCATGAGCAGCTGCTTGAAGCACCATAGTAGAATGACTAAAAATTGGGCCATGATTGACATTAACACCTTCTATCTCGTGTTCTTTTGCAAACTGCTTCCAATCTTTACGCGATGTATCATGTAACAAGGTGTGTTGCTTAAGATCAGCGAGCTTGTCTAATGCTTTATTTCCCATTAATAGAGAGGGTGAACATAGAGGGATCAGAAACTCTTGATAGAGTTTATCAGCACGCAGGCCGGGCCAATTTCCTCGTCCATAATAAATTGCAACGTCGACATCGTCGGTCAGAGACCCTTCATCCATATCAACAGCTTTAATACGAACATCTATGTCTGGCTCTTGCTGATTAAAGTCAGCCAAACGCGGAACCAACCATTGAATAGCGAAGCTAGGAGGTAAACTAATCGTCAAAGCCCCTTTTTCACTGCGTTCGAGCACTTTATCGGTAGCCTCAGCGAGTAGCGTAAAAATATCTTTAATGTCGAGAAAGTAACTTTGTCCTTCCTCAGTAAGCAACAAAGAGCGGTTACGTCGCCTAAATAATTTTAGGCCTAAGAACTCCTCCAAAGCCTTAATTTGATGGCTTACCGCTGCTTGAGTCACAAATAACTCCTCTGCTGCTCTAGTAAAGCTCAAATGACGAGCCGCAGCCTCAAAAACTTTAAGGGAATTTAGAGGGGGCAATCTTCTCGACATAGCATTTGTCTCCAAGTTGGATTAGTTTTTTTTATCTGAAACATTATAAAATGTCCATTGCCTATCGGCCAGAGAAATTCTATATTTCCCCCTGCAGCAAGAGTCAGAACGGCTTTATTCCCTCTGGGAGTGAATTGACATATTGTTGCGATGTTGTGTTTGCAAACTCGTATTTCGAGTTAGGTAGATTTCTACCGAGTTTCATCTCTCTAACTAGAGACGAAGCGATACTTCCTGTATTTATTTTTTGACCTGTCTGTCAAATTATTTAACACCTCCTTATGGCGGTGTTTTTTTATCTGCTAAACAACAAAAAGATAAGGAAGTATAAGCAGTTAGAAAAAGCGCTGACATGCTAGGCTAGCAGCGCTTTGGAAGGAGCCTAAATTAAGGGCGATAAACTTTGATATTAGTAAAGCCTTGATCTTGAAGGTACAGTGCTTGTAAGCGACTCATAACACCACGATCACAATAAAGCAGGTAAGTTTTACTTTGATCCAAGTCACCAAATTGAGTACCTAATTTGTAGAAAGGCAGATGTATTACTTCTACTCCATCAATCTCAAGCGGACTATCCTCTTCTTCCTCAGGACTTCGGATATCAATAACTGTCGCGTGTTGTTCCACGGCTTGAACCAACTCGATTTCAGGCGCGGCCTCCTCGGCTTCTTTGGCTATATCACGAATGTCCATTTGACGAGCATCTCTCACGACTTGCTCTAGGATTTCAAAATCAAATTTCTCTTCTTCCGCTTCTAACTTCGTTTTGATCGCTTTAACCGTCGGTTTCTTAGAAATCACACCACAATATTCAGGCATCGTCTTAGCAAAGTCTTCACTGCCAATTTCACGTGCTAAATCAATGATATTTTCTTTATCCCAGTTAATTAACGGACGTAAAATTAAAGTATCGGTGACTGTGTCAATATGGCGAAGATTGGTCAGCGTTTGGCTCGATACTTGACCAATAGCTTCTCCAGTAACCAAAGCTTGGATACCAAATTTATCGGCTATCATGCCTGCTGCTCGCATAAACATACGTTTAAGGATCACGCCCATTTGACCGTCATCTACTTTCTCAAGGATTTCAGCCACAACAGGTTCAAAATCTACAGAAATAAAACGCACTTTGGCTGAAGAGCCGTACTTATTCCAAAGGAAATGAGACACCTGCTTAACACCTATCTCATGGGCTGGCCCACCGAGATTAAAGAAACAGTAATGTACTTTAGAACCACGTTTAATATGAAGGTAGCTCGATACACCTGAATCAAAACCGCCAGAAATCAAACTCAAAACATCTTCTTGAGTTCCAAGTGGGAAACCACCTAAGCCTTTATAGCGATCAATGACATGATTAAGTTTATCCCCCGCAACCTCAACTTTTATCGTGACATCGGGTTTATGAAGTTTAACACTCGCACTGTCAACGGCTTGATTTAGACCGCCACCAACGTAACGCTCTAACTCAATAGACGTAAAGTCATGTTTTCCTCGCCGCTTAGCTCGGACAACAAAAGTTTTACCCTCTATTTTCGACCGATTAAGTTCTAATACTTGCTCGAAGATGTCATGCAAGTCGGTAAAGTCAGACTGTTTTACCTCTAGGACATGATGGATGCCTGGTGTGTGTGTAAGGATCTCTATGGTTTCTTTGTGATAACGATCTGATTCAGAGGTAACTTCGATATGATCACGACGATTAAATACTGCAACAGATTCTGTACGACTCTTGATAATATTGCGAATATTGCATTCAAGAATCTTTGTGAAGCGCTTGCGCACCGATTCACTTTTAACAAAAATTTCAGGATGGGGCTTAACGATAAATTTCATAGTTCACTTCACAACTCAACAGATACGGCAAATTGGAGACTTTACTACTAGCTTCTTATAGTAGTTTACGGAAGCTATACTCCAAAGGCGCAAGATTATACATGAACCATAGGCCATAAAAAAGGCGAGCACTTAGCTCGCCTCGTGATTTAGTTGGAGTTAGGTAATGTAGGAACCTCATCGCTCAATAGCGCCTCTCCTTGCATAATACTGATTTCTACACGCCGGTTTCGCGAGCGCTGAGCTTCGGTATCATTCGGCCCAAGTGGTTGAGTATCTGCCATACCTCGAACTTGAAGACGTTGATGTGAGAAGCCTCGCACCTTTTCCATTTCTTGAGCAACAGACACGGCTCTCTGCGAAGAGAGATCCCAATTTGAGCGATATAGCTCAGAGTCTAAAGGCTGATTATCCGTATGACCTGACACTCTGATGATGCCGGGAACGTCCTTAACTAAATCCGCGATTTGACGCACTAGTGGTCTGAATTTAGGTTGAAGAAATGCCGAACCTTGGGGAAAAGCGCCTTTTTCCCTAATTCGAATATCGATCTGTTGGCCAAGATTTTCTATCTCAATCGCCCCTTCATCAATCTCACGCTCCAAAGCTTTCTTGATGCTCTCCATCAATGTTTCAAGCTCTTGTGACATTTCTGCTGACTGCTGTTGCTGACTTTCAGACTCAGCGTTTTGACTGTCTTGAGTCGAGGTATCTGGCGATTTCCCCCCCGTCTGCTTACCCTCGTCTTTTTGGGTACCACCCGCTCTGTCGGATTCTCCTTCTTGAAACTCCAAAGTTTGTTGGGTTATGTCTATTGTCTGCTGCATGATGACATCGATAGGCGTGGGCTCAGGACGCCCTGGGCGAAATTCTTGGGCGATGATACTCGTGCCTTTGGGAATATCTTTGACTTCCAGTCGGTTTTGAACACCAAAAGCAAACTTCATAGAGCCCGCGATCTGTTTAAATTTCAACACATCCATTTCTGAGAACGAAAGCAGAAGTACAAAGAAACACATCAAAAGTGACATTAAGTCAGCAAACGTTCCCATCCAAAGCGGCAACCCGGGAGGAGGACATTTACAACCTTCTTCATCATCCATAGCGGTTTCCTTACTCTGAATCTACATCGAGAACACGCTTACCTTCATTCAGGTAATTTTTTAGATACCCATCAATAACTCGAGGGTTTTGTCCATCTTGAATCGCTAGCACGCCATCCATAATTAAGCGGCGGTTAAGCTTTTCTTGTTCCCGACGCAGTGAGAGTTTATCGGCAATAGGGAAAAAGACCATGTTGGAGAGTATCGCTCCATAGAGCGTCGTCAATAGTGCGACGGCCATTGCGGGACCGATCGCTTTAGGATCATCCATGTTTGAGAGCATAGCAACCAAACCAACCAAAGTACCAATCATGCCCATCGCTGGAGCTACGTCTCCAAAGGCTCTGAATACGCTGGTACCGAATTCATGTCGCTCATCAGTCAGGACAATATCTTTTTGCAAAGCAGCGCGCACCACATCAGCGTCATGGCCATCAACAAGCAGGTCTATTCCTTTTTGCATGAAGTTGTTGGTAATTTCCATCTCTTCTAGTGCCAGAAAGCCACCTTTACGCGCAGCATCAGCCATTTCGACCACTTTAGCGATTAGGTCTTCAGGCTCATCGGCCTTAAACATGAAAGCCTTACCAGCAACTTTGCCCGCTCCAAAAAACTGCCCCATAGTAAATTTCATCAGCACAACGAATGTCGAGCCACCCACTACGATAAGAATCGAGGTAACATCAACGAACATCATGATGCTTCCACCCAATATCATCGCCATGATGACAAAGGCAAAGCCTCCAATGAGTCCTAGCAGTGTTGCTAAATCCACAAAGCACTCCTCATGCTATCTTTTATAAGCCTCTGATAAATTATATCGGCAACACCTTCAGATCTTTAGTCTTTTATTGGTACTGCTCTCACACAACTATAGATCTTATCGCCGCATAGTAAACAGCACATCTCTCAGGATGCAGTCTTACAACCACAATAATAGACACCCACATTCGCTTTTTCGATCAATTTTCCTTGGTTAAATTTGACCATGACCACCTCCTAATGTAACTTTCGTGCATCTTCCAAAATGTAGATAATGCTATGGCGAGCAAGAAACCAGAAAACATGTCCTTTGAAGCGGCCATTGAGGAGTTAGATTTGATTGTCGAACACCTTGAAAAAGGCGACCTAGCCCTTGAAGATGCTCTGAAAAAGTTTGAACGCGGCGTGACTCTTGCTCGTGAAGGGCAAGCCAAGTTGAATGACGCTGAGCAAAGAGTGAGTATTTTACTTAATAATGATGATAGTGCTCCTCTTACGGAGTTCAAATCACCCCAGTCAGAATAATCACCAGAAGAAGAGTTGCTCTTATGCATGAGGCGTTAACCTCTTTACAAAAAAGAAATAATCAACAATTAGAGCATTGGCTTGGTCAATGTCCTCATTCAGGGCAACCGCTGATAGAAGCCATGCATTATGGTTTACTGCTCGGTGGTAAACGTGCTCGGCCATTTTTAGTTTACATTACTGGCCAAATGCTTGGATGCCAACTTGATGAACTCGATGCTCCTGCGTGTTCCGTTGAATGCATACACGCCTATTCACTTATCCATGATGACTTACCCGCTATGGATAACGACGAACTAAGGCGAGGGCAGCCAACCTGCCACATCAAGTTTGATGAATCGACTGCAATTTTAACGGGCGATGCTCTACAAACTTTGGCATTCACCATTCTTGCCAATGGACATTTAAGCGCACAAGCAGAACCAAACCGCATCAAAATGATCAAAGCGTTAGCCGAAGCTTCAGGTGCAAATGGCATGTGTTTAGGTCAAGCACTGGATTTGGCCGCTGAAGGGCGCGATGTTTCATTAGAAGAACTGGAGACCATTCACCGCAATAAGACGGGTGCACTATTAAAATGTGCGGTACGTTTGGGCGCTCTGTCAGCTGGCTCTAAAGGCGAGGCGGTTTTACCTCAGTTAGATAAATACGCGAATGCTATTGGCCTTGCCTTTCAGGTTCAAGACGATATTTTAGATATCACCAGTGACACCAAAACGCTCGGCAAACCTCAAGGTTCTGACCAAGCGTTGGAAAAGAGTACCTACCCTGCACTTCTGGGTTTAGATGGTGCAGTTAACAAAGCTCACACTCTTTTAAAAGAAGCCCTTCAAGCATTGGAAACAATACCATACAATACTAGATTACTCGAAGAGTTCGCCCGATATGTCATCGAGCGCAAGAACTAAACAATAAGCGCCTATATATGACTCTTGATATTTCTAAATATCCAACACTGGCATTAGCCAACACACCGGATGAATTACGTAGCCTTCCAAAAGAAGCGCTGCCTAAGTTATGTGACGAATTGCGCACTTACTTGCTAAATTCTGTTAGTCAATCAAGCGGCCACCTTGCATCAGGTCTAGGAACCGTAGAGCTAACCGTAGCACTGCATTATGTCTATAATACCCCATTTGACCAACTTGTCTGGGATGTCGGCCATCAAGCCTACCCACATAAAATTCTCACTGGCCGCAGAGATAAACTGCCAAGCATTCGCCAAAAAGGAGGATTACACCCTTTCCCTTGGCGAGAAGAAAGTGAATACGACACCTTGTCTGTTGGTCACTCTTCTACCTCGATTAGCGCCGCATTAGGCATGGCAATTTGCGCCGAAAAAGAAGATAAAAACCGCAAGGTTGTCAGTGTGATTGGTGATGGTGCTATTACAGCAGGCATGGCTTTTGAAGCCATGAATCATGCTGGTGACGTACATTCAGATATGCTGGTCGTTCTCAACGATAATGAAATGTCGATATCAGAAAATGTTGGTGCGCTCAATAACCATTTGGCTCAAGTATTATCTGGTAGCTTATACACTTCCATACGCGAAGGAGGAAAAAAAGTTCTTTCGGGTGTCCCGCCTATCAAAGAGCTAGTTCGAAGAACGGAAGAACACCTTAAAGGCATGGTGGTACCTGGCACTCTATTTGAAGAACTCGGCTTTAACTACATTGGTCCTGTCGATGGACATGATGTCTGCGAGTTGGTCAAAACACTAAGCAATATGCGCGAGCTTAAGGGACCGCAATTTTTGCACATCATGACCAAGAAAGGAAAAGGCTACGAGCAAGCTGAAAAAGATCCAATTGGATATCATGCTGTCCCTAAGTTTGACCCTAACCATACTACTCTGCCCAAAACGAAAGGAAGTCAGCCAACTTTTTCAAACATTTTTGGCGACTTCTTGTGTGATATGGCTGCCCAAGATCCCAAACTAATGGCCATCACTCCGGCAATGAGAGAAGGTTCGGGGATGGTGCGTTTTTCAAAAGAGTTTCCAGAGCAATATTTTGATGTTGCGATTGCAGAGCAGCATGCCGTTACTCTAGCCGCTGGTATGGCGATTGGTGGCAACCATCCGATAGTCGCGATATATTCAACATTCTTACAACGTGGCTATGATCAACTCATACATGACGTTGCTATTATGAATTTGCCTGTCATGTTCGCTATTGATAGAGCTGGCTTAGTCGGTGCTGATGGTCAAACACACCAAGGGGCTTTCGATTTGAGCTTTATGCGCTGTATCCCCAATATGATCATCATGACACCAAGTGACGAAAACGAATGCCGCCAGATGCTCTATACGGGGCATAAACACCAAGGCCCAAGTGCTGTGCGATACCCGAGAGGAGCAGGTGTTGGAGCAGAAGTTGATAAAGAGTTCACAGCGATACCATTAGGTAAGGGTCGCGTAATTCACGAGGGTAAAAAAGTTGCTATCCTCAACTTCGGTACTTTCTTGGATAACGCTCGACATGCCGCTGAAAGCCTTGGCGCTACGCTAGCTGATATGCGCTTCGTTAAACCTTTAGATGGCGATCTGGTAAGAAAGCTGATTGATGAGCATGATGTGATTGTCACAATAGAAGAAAATGCCATTGCAGGCGGCGCTGGCGCTGGTGTTGTCGAGTTTATGATGCAAGAGAAGCTTATAAAACCAGTTCTGAATTTAGGTTTGCCAGATAAGTTTATTGCACAGGGAACCCAACAGGAACTATATGCCGAGCTAGGGTTAGACGCAAAAGGCATTGAGGAATCAATACAAGCCTATTTGGCCAAATAAGCATCGAACAATATTGAAGCCCTCAAAAGGAGGGCTTTCAGCCTACTTTTTAAATCTTCCAGCCAAACTCTTCATATATTCTCAGCCAAGTTTGATCGACTTTTGCATGAATAGAAATGTATTCGTTTGAATATGGATGAATAAATTCTAATTGTGATGCATGAAGAAGTAATCGATGAGAGTCGTATACTTCTCTGAATAGTTTGTTGTGTTTTCCATCCCCATGTGTAGTATCTCCCACAATAGGATGACGGAGATGAGCCATATGCCTTCTGAGTTGATGTTTTCTCCCTGTTAAGGGCTTTAACTCCATCAAACAGTATCGAGTAGTCGGAAACCGCCCTGTAGAAAGAGGAATCTCTATTTTTTCGATAGGTCGATACTCGGTAATCGCTTGCTGTGGTTCTTTTTCTTGTTCAGCATGTTTATCCGCTATCTTATCCAGTTCAACCTTCAAGTCATAATCTAAACGCCCAGATTCTTCTATCCAACCGCGAACAATCGCATGATAAGTTTTATTCATTTCATGATTAGCAAACATAGGCATCACTTGAGAAGCCACTTCACTCGATAGTGCAAAAATTAATACGCCTGATGTTGGCCTGTCGAGACGATGGAGCGGAAAAACATGCTGCCCGATTTGGTCACGCAAAGTTTGCATTACAAACTGAGTTTCATGCTTATCAAGCCAACTACGGTGAACAAGCATGCCGGCAGGCTTGTTAACGGCTACAAAATATTCATCACGAAAAACAATATCCAACATCAAGCGCAAGCCTCATCAATCGCCTTAATCAAATCAATTAAGCTCTGATAATCGTTATTATTCTTCCAGCACTGTTCAAAATAAGGGGCTAAGCAGAAACCTTTAGGTAAGGGCATCTGTCTTTCAATTAAATCTGTCATCTTGGGAATAAAAATCCATTGTAGCCATTCATGCGGTTGTAACGTATCGACCGCAAATGGCTGATTGCTCTCTAACAGGTGTTCATTCGGTCTTATAGACTGCCATAACTGCAAGCCCCTCATTTGTTCGGTAAGTTGCTCCAAAAACACCTTCATTTGCTGATTATTTGCCATAAAACATATGTGTAAACCTTGAAATTAAGCTCAAGAATACCATCTATATAAGAAATTTTGTTAGGACTATTAATCAATGGCCACGATTCACACACTCAGCCAACTTCTGATCCAAAGCGATTGCCAATATCAGGTGTACGACCTTGGACGTCGTATAAAACACATTGATAATAAGACTTTTTCAGATGTCGAGCATGGCCTTCAGCCCTACCCTTACCCGTTACAACGCAAAGCTCATCTCGCAATTTGTTACTGGAATGAAAACAAACAACCATGGATCTGGTTCTTAAAGTTTGAATTAGATGAGCGAGGACTCCTTAAGCAAGCAGATGTAGGAAATTTTCTTAAATACGTCATCGAAGCCATGGGAACTCGTATCAATAAAGAGATGACGCAAGAACAACAGCAAAAATTGGCCAATAATCCCTATACCTTCAAGCCTGCGGAAGACAAAATGGCTGTATTCCATAGCCAGATTCGAGCTTTGCTATCTCTCCCTTGCAGTCAATATTATGAACATGCACAGTGCTACTTCTCAGGCGAACTTGGATGGAACAAGTGGCAAACTGTTGGGCTACAAGGTGTCACCGATATTTGTGCGCGCCTAAGCGAAGAACAGAACGGCGTGTATGTACGCAAAGCAATCAAGCAAGTACCAAACGAACCTTTATACGCTCTACTTGGCGCTCTTGAGCACTCCTACCTGCCAAATAAACTAGCAGATCGGCTAAAAGAATTTGCCTTCGAGAAAATCAATCAACAATGTCCAGACATTTTCCTGATTGGTGCGTTGACCCGTGCACTCTCAGGTGCAGATGACCAGTATTTGTACCCTGTGGTTCAGGAAGTCCTTTCATCGGCGCGTTTAAGTCACCAAGAAGTGCTCATTGGAATCGCGGGACGCTGCTGGCACATATTGACAAACCATGGCTTGGCGGAACAATTTTTACTGAGGTTGGCACAAACGGGTAATCAAGCATTATTTAATCAGTTATTTGCTGACCTAGTCATGTTACCTGAGCTGAGAATGGTATTACTGCCCTTGCTGCACTCAACACCATCTCCAGAGCTGGCAAATGCGCTAGCTCATCTCCAGCAAGCAACAAAAGGCTAGTTAATGATTGGGAATCTGTTTGCCATATTGGCCCTATTTTTTATCGCTTTTGTTTTCTGGCAACAGAGACGGCAAGCTGAATTAGCTAAAGTAATTGCAGCTAAAAAATGTAAGCAACTTGATTTGCAACTACTGAATATCGCGCTAAAGAAGCACAGTGCTAGAATGCCTGATGGCCGCTGGTATTGGCACTCTATTTATCAATTTGAATTTTCTTCACTTGGTGATGACTGCTATCAAGGACAATTGATTATGCGTGGCTTGAGCTTGATACGAGTGAAAGTTCCTCCTCATCGAATGTGAATACATAACGGAAATGCAATATGTCAGGATAAATATTGCCTTGTTGTTCAAAGCCTAGCTTCTCCAAAACCCGGATGGCGGGGATATCACAACTATCTACTTTGGCGCTCACTTGCGGCAGTTTTAAATCCGTTAATGCTTTGGGTAAGAAAGCCCCGATCACTTCACTTGCCACCCCTTTTCCCCAATAGGCTTTATCAAACATAAAGCCTAATTCTGGTTGTCTATCTAAATCATGAATAAATACATGACCGATATAGTCTCGTGAGCGATTATTAAGAACAGCAAGGGAGTATATGCTCGGGTCATAGAGAATACGTTGGAATAAGCGTTTAGCAGAAGATACAGTATGTAAAGCTTCTCGTTTATTAGAGTGCCTGACACAGTAACTCAGCATTAAAAACTCTGATTGTAGAGATTCATTGTAGGGAATAAGTAAAGTTCGACGAGTTGCAATAATCATGGCCCCACCTATTGACAGCGTGCCCCCTACATAGCAGGGGGCACTTTAATTCCTCGAGAAGAGAAATAAGGCCGAAAGTCATACCAACTAAAATATTTATTGTTGTAAGTTATTACTTTTTGACGTTGTTAGTTTAAATCATGACTAAACCAATACATCCTTGATGCATTACATCTTATTGGCTGTGTGCCTAGTTTTACTGCCTAGTCACCAAGATACACTGTGCTGAATGCTGGTGAGCTTCCATTTTTTATTTTAAGTATCAGTGCCCTAGCGACAGACACACTATATAAGATTCCGTAATATAAACAATGTAAGAAATCACTTTACTACTAAAGCTCCCAGCAAACAAAAAATTTAAAAACTTAATAATCAAACACTTAAAAACATCCACACCTCCCACTAATGATAAAACTAAATTTTATCTCACGAGGACTATAAGAGATCTCTTACAAGAGAGGTAAGTGTTTTCTATTCGCATTAGGGGGTGAGTTTAAGTATGATTAAGATACACCAAGAGCCGAGGAGAACCTATGCTTACTCAGGATGTTAGCCATGAGTTAACTGAAGTTTTACAGCAAATCCAGTCAGAAGGAAAAGATCCGACGGTGGCACTTGTCAGAGCTCGTTTGAATACACCTGTTCCTATCCCTGCTTTAATAAAAGTGATAAAAGACTGGAAGCATTCAAAGCATGTCCCAAAGGTAGAAGTTGCAGCGAAAGAGGTTAACAGCGATGAGAAAATCGCTAAGTTAGAAAAACAAATCACAGACCTAACGATGAGACTCGATAAACTAGAAAAGAAATTTTCTCAAGGTTAACTTTTAGGTTCAATATAGATATAAAAAAGGCTCAGCAATATGCCAAGCCTTACACGGTACTTTAAAAAGTAGATTACCAGCCAGTTACTTCACGTAGACCTTTACCGATATCAGCTAGAGACTTAACCGTCTTAACGCCTGCTGCTTCTAGAGCTGCAAACTTATCTTCCGCTGTACCTTTACCACCAGAGATAATCGCACCAGCGTGGCCCATGCGCTTACCTGGAGGAGCCGTAACACCAGCAATGTAAGAAACAACTGGCTTAGTGACGTTCTCTTTGATAAATGCAGCCGCTTCTTCCTCAGCAGTACCACCGATTTCACCAATCATTACGATGGCTTCAGTTTCAGGGTCTTCTTGGAACAGCTTAAGGATATCAATGAAGTTTGAACCTGGAATTGGGTCTCCACCAATACCAACACAAGTAGACTGACCGAAACCTTCATCTGTCGTCTGCTTAACGGCTTCGTATGTAAGTGTACCAGAGCGAGATACGATACCTACTTTACCTTTTTTATGGATATGACCAGGCATAATACCAATCTTACATTCATCTGGCGTGATTAGACCTGGGCAGTTAGGACCGATCATGCGAACGCCAGTTTCTTCTAACTTAACTTTCACGTCGATCATATCTGTAGTAGGGATACCTTCAGTGATGGTTACGATAAGCTCGATGCCCGCATCAATCGCTTCCAGGATTGCATCTTTACAGAAAGGCGCCGGTACGTAGATAACTGTCGCTGTTGCACCAGTCGCTTCTACGGCTTCACGTACTGTGTTGAATACAGGGAGACCTAGGTGAGTTTGACCACCTTTACCTGGAGAAACACCACCAACCATCTGTGTACCGTATGCGATAGCTTGCTCAGAGTGGAAAGTACCTTGGCCACCAGTGAAACCCTGACAGATTACTTTGGTGTCTTTATTAATTAGTACAGACATTATTTGCCCTCCGCAGCAGCAACAACTTTCTTAGCTGCGTCAGTTAGCGACTCAGCTGCAATGATATCAACATCAGAATTAGCAAGAACTTCGCGACCTAGGTCAGCGTTAGTACCTTCTAGACGAACAACGACTGGTACGCTTACGCCTACCTCTTTAACTGCACCGATAATACCTTCAGCGATCATGTCACAACGGACGATGCCACCAAAGATGTTAACTAGTACTGCTTTTACATTGTCATCAGAAAGGATGATCTTGAATGCTTCTGCTACGCGCTCTTTGGTTGCGCCGCCACCTACGTCAAGGAAGTTAGCTGGTTTACCGCCGTGTAGATTTACAATATCCATGGTACCCATAGCAAGACCAGCACCATTAACCATACAACCTACATTACCGTCTAGTGCTACGTAATTCAGTTCCCACTGAGCAGCGTGTGCTTCGCGCTCATCCTCTTGTGAAGGATCGTGCATTTCACGCAATTTAGGCTGACGGTAAAGAGCATTAGAATCAATGTTGATCTTGCCGTCTAGACAAAGTAGGTTACCTTCGCCTGTTACAACTAAAGGGTTTATCTCAAGTAAAGCAAGATCGTACTGTGCAAACATGGTACCCAGTCCCATAAAGATCTTAACAAACTGCTTGATCTGATCACCCGATAGACCTAGTTTGAATGCTAGTTCGCGGCCTTGGTATGCCTGAGGGCCAACAAGTGGGTCAATGGCAGCTTTATGAATAAGCTCCGGAGTTTCTTCCGCCACTTTTTCGATTTCGACGCCACCTTCCGTTGAAGCCATAAACACGATCTTGCGAGTTGCACGGTCAACAACTGCGCCTAAGTACAGCTCATTAGCAATATTTGACGCTTCTTCAACAAGTATCTTGGTCACTGGCTGACCGTTAGCATCTGTTTGATAAGTGACTAAGTTTTGGCCTAACCACTTCTGCGCAAACTCCTTAACGCCATCTTTTGTGTCATGTAATTCAACACCACCAGCTTTACCACGTCCACCTGCGTGTACCTGACATTTAACGACTTTCTTCTCTGTGTTTATTCTTCCCGCCGCTTCGAAAGCTTGCTGAGGAGTGTCACATGCATAGCCTTCAGGCACAGGCAAACCGAATTCTGCAAACAGCTGTTTGGCTTGATATTCATGCAAATTCATTTTGTTATTCCGCTTATTTTCCCTTGGAGGGGTTTATTATGTCCATGACGTTTACATCTGTTGACACAAACGTCTGTAGGGTCTTCTCAAGTAAACCGCTAATAATGTAACGATTCAAATGAAGGCGGAACGCTGAACCTGTTCCGCCTTTTAAAAACCATTACCACTGAATTAAAACATTCAATCAGCGGTAAGAGTTAACTATACGTCAAGAAGTAGACGTGCAGGATCTTCAAGGAGCTCTTTGATCGTTACCAAGAAACCCACTGACTCTCGACCATCAATTAGACGGTGATCGTAAGAAAGGGCAAGGTACATCATAGGCAAGATTTCAACCTTTCCATCCACAGCCATAGGGCGATCTTGGATTTTGTGCATACCAAGAATTGCAGATTGAGGTGGGTTGATGATAGGGGTAGACATTAATGAACCAAACACACCACCGTTCGTGATTGTGAAGTTACCGCCCATTAATTCATCAACAGTAAGTTTTCCGTCGCGACCTTTAATAGCTAGCTCTTTTATGCCTTTTTCAATCTCAGAAAAACCTAACGTGTCACAGTCCTTAAGCACAGGAGTAACCAAACCGCGCGGTGTAGAAACTGCCATGCTAATGTCGAAATAGTTATGATAAACAATATCGTCACCATCTATCGACGCATTGACCTCTGGGAAACGTTTTAGGGCTTCAGTAACCGCTTTAACATAGAAAGACATGAAACCGAGACGAATACCATGACGCTCTTCGAACTGATCTTTGTATTGCTTACGTAGGTCCATAATAGGCTTCATGTTGACTTCATTAAACGTCGTCAACATAGCAGTGCTGTTTTTCGCCTCAAGCAGACGATTAGCCACTGTCTTACGCAAACGTGTCATAGGTACACGCTTCTGACTACGAGCAGCCGCTGGAGCATCAACACTTGGTGATGCAGCTGTCGCTGGGGCAGATTTAGCATTAGCTAGGTGAGCCTCGATGTCTTCACGAGTAATACGACCACCCACACCTGTGCCCTTTACTTGACCTGCGTCTAAGCTGTGCTCAGCTAATAGACGGCGCACTGCTGGGCTTAGAGCGTCGCTCGTCTCTTCAGTAAGAGAGGCGGTGTGACGCTTATCAGGAGAGGCTTCAGCAGCCTCCGTTTTATCTGGTGTTGGCTCGCCAGCAACGGCACCTGGGTTGAGCTTAGCAATAAGTTGCTTGGAAAGAACGGTTGCTCCCTCTTCTTCAATTATCGCTTCAAGAACACCAGCTTCAGGTGCTGGTACTTCCAAGACTACTTTGTCCGTTTCAATATCAACCAGTACTTCGTCACGCTCCACTGCGTCACCTGGTTTTTTGTGCCATGTTGCGACTGTCGCGTCTGCAACAGATTCAGGTAAATCTGGAACCAGAATTTCAATTGTCATATCTGTTTCTTCCTTTCACTTCTAGTTCTTAGTTCGAAGTTGTTGTATTAACGGTAAGCGCATCTTCAACTAGCGCTTTCTGCTGTTTTAAATGTACGGACATGTAGCCAACCGCTGGCGAAGCAGACGCTGCTCTACCTGCGTACTTGAGATCCGCTCCAGCAGGAATTGCCATGCGGAAGTTATGCTGACTACTATACCAAGCGCCCTGGTTTTGAGGCTCTTCCTGGCACCAAACGCAATCTTTCACATTTGTGTACTGTTCGATCGCCGCTTTGACTTCTTCCAGTGGGAAGGGATAAAGCTGCTCAATACGCACGATGGCAACATCTTCCTGCTCATTGCTTCGACGCTGTTCTAGCAAGTCAAAGTAAACTTTCCCTGAACAAAAGACCACTCGCTCTACTTTGCTAGGATCTAAATTGTCGATTTCAGCAATGGCGGGTTGGAAAGTGCCTTCGGCTAACTCGTCGAGAGTCGATGTACACAGAGGGTGTCTCAACAGTGATTTAGGTGACATAACTATAAGAGGTCTGCGCATTGGCCTTACCACTTGACGTCTTATCATGTGATAAACCTGAGCTGGCGTTGAAGGAACAACAACCTGCATGTTTTGTTCAGCGCACAACTGCAAGTAACGTTCTAAGCGAGCTGATGAATGCTCAGGACCTTGCCCTTCATAACCATGAGGAAGCAACATAGTTAAACCACATAAACGTGCCCACTTCTGCTCACCTGACGAAATGAATTGGTCTATAACTACTTGAGCTCCATTAGCAAAATCACCAAATTGAGCTTCCCAAATGGTAAGACCACCTGGCTCTGCCGTAGCGTAGCCATACTCAAATGCGAGAACAGCTTCTTCTGATAAAACAGAGTCGTAGACTTCGAACGGACCTTGTTTATCATGTACATTTGCGAGAGGTATGAAGGTACTTGCATCTGTCTGATTGTGGAGCACTGAGTGGCGGTGGAAGAAGGTACCACGCCCAGAGTCCTGACCAGAAATACGGATACGCTTACCATCGTCAACCAAGGTTGCATATGCTAAGGTTTCTGCCATACCCCAATCTAGTGCTTTTTCGCCGCCCATCATTGACATACGGTCGTTGTAGAGCTTGTTGACTCGGCTTTGTAGCCTGTGGCTATCTGGGTACTGGCAAATGCGTTGTCCTAGTTCAACAAGACGCTCCTTGCTGTAGGTACTATCCCACGCAGCATCCCAATCGTGCCCAATGTATGGGGCCCAATCGACAGAATGCAGTGCCATAGGTCGCCATTCTTTTACAACGACTTCACCACGGTCAAGCGCATCACGGTACTCATTAACCAGCTGAGTTGCAGTATCAATACCGAACTCGCCGCGTTCAATCAAAACATCAGCATACAGCTTACGGGGTGTAGGGTGCTTTTTGATCTTTTGGTACATCAAAGGCTGAGTTGCATTTGGCTCATCTGCTTCATTGTGACCATGTCGGCGATAACATACCAAATCAATCACAACATCTCGTTTGAACTCGTTTCGATAATCCAATGCAATACGTGTGACAAACGCGACCGCTTCGGGATCATCTGCATTAACATGAAAAATCGGCGCCTGAACCATCTTGGCGATATCCGTACAGTACATTGTCGAACGGGTATCATTTGGATTGGACGTTGTGAAGCCGACTTGATTGTTCACAACAATACGTACAGTACCACCAACCCGGTAACCTCGAGACTGAGACATGTTGAAAGTCTCAGCAACAACACCCTGTCCCGCAATCGCCGAATCACCATGAATAGTAATCGGAAGTACTGTGCTTCCCTCAGTGTCACCTAAACGATCCTGACGCGCACGAACAGACCCTATGACCACTGGGTTAACAATTTCTAAGTGGGAAGGGTTAAATGCTAGTACTAGGTGAACATCACCACCTGGCGTTGAGAAATCAGCGGAAAAACCTTGGTGATATTTAACGTCACCCGTGCCCCAAGTTTCATCATGCTTGCCGGCAAACTCGTCGAACAGATCTTGAGGCTTTTTACCGAGCACATTGACCAACATATTCAATCGGCCACGGTGCGCCATACCCACGACAACTTCACGCATACCATTTTTACCAGCGTGCCTAATGAGTTCCTTCATCATAGGGATGAGCGCGTCACCACCTTCGAGAGAAAAGCGTTTAGCCCCCGGGAACTTGGCCCCAAGATAGCGTTCCAGTCCTTCCGCTGCAGTCAGCTCTTCCAAGAACTCTTGCTTTTCTCGTTTCGAGAATGATGGTTGACCAACAACTGACTCTAGTCGCTGTTGAATCCAGCGCTTTTGCTCAGTGTTTGTCATGTGCATATATTCTGCACCAACAGAACCACAATAAATTTTGTTCAAGGCTGAGTGGATATCCTTAAGCAACATAGTCTCTTGACCAATTGCAAAGGAGCCAACATTGAACGACTCTTCAAAGTCTTCTTCGGTGAGATTATGGAATGTGGGGTCTAGCTCCACCACCGTAGGGCGTTGCCATAAACCGAGAGGATCAAGTTTCGCTGCTTCATGACCGCGAAAGCGGTAGGCATTAATCAGCTGGAGAACTTTTACTTGTTTTGCGTCGACATCTGGGTCACTAACTTGGACATTGTAATGCTTTGTTTCTTGAGCGAGACGCCGGAAGTAGTCACGGATACGTGAATGAGGCTGTTCTTTCACCTCTTCTGAAGGCTTGGGCAAACCTTCAAATACACGTTTCCACTCCTCACTTACCAGGTCGGGATCACTTAGATACAGTTCGTAGAGATCTTCTACATAAGTTGCATTGGCGCCAGCCAAGTGTGAAGACTCGAGCCATGCCTTCATCACGCCGTTGTGCATATTTTCCCTTAACCAGTAGTTTTCACGTTTGCTTCGGTCTATGCCGAGCTATAGAAAGCCAGCTACCAAGGTAGCTGGCAATTTTTTATCAATTACACCGAGCGATTTACCAACATGGTCTTAATATGACCGATAGCTTTCGTCGGGTTGAGTCCTTTAGGACAAACACTTACACAATTCATAATACTATGACAACGGAAAACGCTAAATGCATCATCAAGATTTGATAAGCGTTCATCAGTTGCAGTATCACGGCTATCAATTAACCACCGGTAAGCGGCTAATAGACCAGCAGGTCCAATGAATTTGTCCGGGTTCCACCAGAATGACGGGCATGACGTGGTACAGCACGCACACATAATACACTCGTACAAACCATCTAAATGAGCCCTCTCGTCCGGAGACTGCAGGTTTTCACGAGACGGAGGCAGAGCATCATCGTCAATCAAGAAAGGTTTTACCTTAGCGTAATTATCGTAGAACTGAGTCATATCGACGATTAAGTCGCGAACCACAGGCAGTCCAGGCAATGGACGAATCACTAATTTCCGTCCTTTTAAAGCGGACAAAGGGGTGATACATGCAAGGCCATTTTTACCATTCATATTCAAACCATCGGAACCACAAACCCCTTCTCGACATGAACGTCGAAAAGCGATAGTCGGATCTTGCTCTTTCAGCAGGATTAACGCGTCTAACACCATCATGTCAGAGCCTTCATCGACCTCAAGAACGTAATCCTTCATGTAAGGCTTTTTGTCTACATCTGGATTGTAGCGGTACAAAGAGAAGTTCAGTTTCATAATTCAATCCTCCCCTAGTATGTACGAACTTTAGGTGGAAATGCGTCACGATGAACTGGTGTCATATTAACATCGCGTTTTGCCATTGCTTCCGTTTCCGGATTGTAAATTGAATGACACAACCAGTTTTCATCATCGCGCTCTGGATAGTCGAAACGCGCATGCGCTCCACGACTCTCAGTCCGGTAATTTGCAGCAACTGCGGTTGAAAATGCCGTTTCCATCAAGTTATCTAGTTCAAGACATTCAATACGTTGAGTGTTGAATTCTGATGACTTGTCAGCAAGATGAGCATCTTTGAGACGTTCACGAATAACTTTAAGTTCTTCCAAACCTGTCGCCATTGCATCACCTTCACGGAACACAGAGAAGCTATTTTGCATACATGTTTGTAGATCTTTACGAATCTGAACAGGGTCTTCCCCGCCAGTGCTATTTTCCCATCGCATAGTTCGAGCAAGTGATGCTTCAATGTCAGATTCAGTAGCAGGACGAGCTTCTGCCTGCGCAGCCAAAGTCTCACCTAGGTGAAGACCCGTTGCTCGGCCAAATACGACTAAGTCAAGCAGAGAGTTACCACCCAAGCGGTTAGCACCGTGTACAGAAACAGAGGCAATTTCACCACAGGCATACAGACCTTGAACTTCAACATCACTGCCATCAGCGGTTTGTTTAATCGCTTGTCCAGAAACCTGAGTTGGAACGCCACCCATCATGTAGTGACAGGTTGGGATTACAGGGATTGGCTCTTTAACAGGATCGACGTGAGCAAAGGTTCTTGAAAGTTCACAAATACCAGGTAGACGAGACTCAAGGACGTCTTTACCGAGATGGTCAAGCTTAAGCTTGATATGTGGCCCCCAAGGACCATCGCATCCGCGACCTTCGCGAATTTCTATCATCATTGAACGAGCAACAACGTCTCGACCAGCAAGATCCTTAGCATTCGGAGCATAACGCTCCATGAATCGCTCACCATCTTTGTTTAGAAGATAACCACCTTCTCCACGACAGCCTTCTGTCACGAGTACGCCCGCTCCAGCTATACCAGTTGGGTGGAACTGCCACATTTCCATGTCTTGCATAGGAACGCCAGCGCGTAATGCCATGCCTACACCATCACCAGTGTTGATGTGAGCATTCGTTGTCGATGAATAAATTCGACCCGCTCCGCCTGTCGCTAATACCGTTGCTTTAGACTTGAAGTAGCATATCTCACCGCTTTCCATACAGATAGCAGTACAACCCATTACAGCGCCATCTTGGTTTTTCACCAAATCTAACGCGTACCACTCAGAAAATATGGTGGTTTTGTACTTAACATTCTGCTGATAAAGGGTATGGAGAAGAGCGTGACCTGTTCGGTCAGCTGCTGCTGCTGTTCGAGCAGCTTGCTCTCCGCCGAATTCTTTCGACTGGCCGCCAAAAGGACGCTGGTAAATGGTTCCGTTATCAAAGCGAGAAAATGGCAACCCCATTTTTTCTAACTCAATAACAGAATCAGGACCATTTTTACACATGTATTCGATAGCGTCTTGGTCGCCGATATAATCTGAACCTTTGACAGTATCGTACATGTGCCACTGCCAATCGTCCTTGTGCGAGTTACCAAGGGCTACTGTGATACCACCTTGAGCAGAAACAGTATGTGAACGAGTAGGAAAAACTTTTGACAGCAAGGCACAGGTTAGGCCTTGCTCTGAGATTTGCAGTGCTGCACGCATGCCTGCACCACCAGCGCCGATTACTACGGCATCAAATTCGCGAACTGGAATAGACACTTACGCACCCCACAAAATAAAGAGACCAGAAAAAAAGTAGCCAAATAACACTGCGATTACACCCAACTGAAGGAAACCGCGTAATTTGGTGCACTTAATGTAGTCTGTAAGAACTTGCCATAGACCTATCCATGCGTGGATAAGCACTGATACCAATGCAAGCATAGTAAATACTTTTGTGAAAGTGCCACCAAAGAACTGTGTCCATGATACGTAAGAAATATCCGCGAAAGCACAGAAGCTTACTAAATATATAGTGTAAAGGGTCATAATGATCGCCGATGCACGGATTAGCAAAAAGTCATGCACACCATTGCGACCAAAAGATGAAATGTGTTTTACCATACTAAAATCCCCGCCAATACTGACAGAACGACTGTTGCTGCAAATGCAACCTTTGCACTCATCGCGCCAGATTCCAGCTCTTCAAAATGACCTAAATCCATTAGCAAATGACGAATACCACCTGCTATATGGTAGGACAAAGCTGTCAAAATACCCCATAAAATAAATTTCACAAAGAAACCGTCGACAATATCGACAGCTTGTGCATAACCTATTGGGGAAGACAGGGAAATGGATAGTAACCAAAGAAGTATCCCGATCGCGACAAACGTAATTACTCCCGAAACTCGGTGTAAAATAGATGCGATTGCAGTGATCGGAAAGTTTATCGTCTGTAAATCTAAATTAACAGGTCTTGACTTTCTTTCTTTCACGGGCTTGCTCACTCAGCTCCACTGAAGCATTTATAATTATGAACGAAATCTGACAGCTAACCTATAAAAGTTAACATTTATTCAACAGCTAACACGTCCAAAAAACGTAATGAAGTTGCATAAAATTTTAACACCAAGGGTTGAAACATCACCTCACATATGCTCCAAACCTTCATTTTATAAGGTTTCAGTCAAAATTTACGGCGCCAATATACGGCTGACCATATTTTAGCACAATTGATGTAACAATTTTTGCTACATAGAACAGATTTTTAACCTTATACGTATAAAAAATCATAACAAGTGCACAAGTCGGAGCAGAATAATTGACTTTGATAACGAACACACGTACAAAAATGTTACACAAACATCCTGGACGGATTTAATAATAAACAAAGGAGACTGTTATGGCGGATAAGAAAGCGACCCTTCATGTCGAAGGGAAAGCGCCTATCGAACTGCCAATTATGGAAGGTGCTCTTGGCACTCCCGTAATTGATGTTCGAACACTTGGAGCAAACGGCTATTTCACGTTTGACCCAGGTTTTCTTGCCACTGCATCCTGTGAATCTCAAATCACCTATATTGACGGCGGAAAAGGTATCCTTTTACACCGTGGTTACCCTATTGATCAGCTTGCTAACAACGCTGATTATTTAGAGGTATGTTATATTCTTCTTTATGGTGAAGCCCCCACGCGTGAACAGTACGAGCAATTTAAGCTCACAGTTACACGACACACTATGGTACATGAACAGATCGCGAGCTTTTTCCACGGATTCCGACGTGACGCTCACCCAATGGCCGTTATGTGCGGCGTAGTTGGAGCGTTATCTGCCTTCTATCATGACTCCATGGATATCAACAACGATACTCACCGCGAAATCACAGCATATCGTTTGTTGTCGAAAATGCCGACACTTGCCGCAATGTGCTACAAGTACTCGATTGGTCAGCCTTTCATTTATCCACGCAATGACTTGACCTATGCTGAAAACTTCCTGCATATGATGTTTGCTAACCCTTGTGAGGACTATGAAGTCAACCCCGTTGTCGCGAGAGCAATGGATAAGATATTCACTTTGCATGCGGATCATGAGCAAAACGCATCGACTTCTACTGTTCGTCTAGCTGGTTCTTCTGGTGCTAACCCATTCGCATGTATTGCCGCAGGTATCGCATCATTATGGGGACCTGCTCATGGCGGCGCGAATGAAGCATGTCTCAAGATGCTTGAAGAGATAGGCAGTGTTGATAAGATCACTGAGTACATCGAACGTGCGAAAGACAAAGATGATCCATTCCGTCTAATGGGCTTTGGTCACCGTGTCTACAAAAATTACGATCCACGAGCGACGGTTATGCGTGAAACCTGTCATGATGTTCTTGAAGAGCTGAACATTAGTGACCCGCTACTTGATGTTGCCATGGAGCTAGAGCGTATTGCTCTATCTGACGAATACTTCGTTTCGAAGAAACTGTATCCAAATGTTGACTTCTACTCAGGTATTATTCTTAAAGCCATCGGTATCCCTGTGTCTATGTTCACCGTAATCTTCGCGTTATCTAGAACAATAGGTTGGATTGCGCATTGGAATGAAATGCATAGCGACCCTCTTAACCGCATTGGCCGTCCAAGACAGCTCTACACAGGTAAGAAGCAGCGTAACTTCAAGCCTTTGCATGACAGAGGCTAAGTAACACCGATAAGCTCATATGAAAAAAGGCCGACATAACGTCGGCCTTTATTAAATTCGATAACTCTATAAAGCATTTACACAGGGTTGTCTATGTCGACAAACTCGACGTCTAAACCATGCTCTTTTGCCAACCATTCACCTAACGCTTTTACTCCATACCGCTCTGTAGCATGATGTCCTGCAGCAAAGTAGTGAATATCCATTTCCCTTGCGGTGTAAGTGGTTCTCTCGGATATTTCACCGGAGATAAACGCATCTAGGCCATGCTTAACCGCCAGCTCAATATAATCCTGCCCACCACCTGTACACCAGCCCACTGTTTCGATTAACTTTTCGCTATTTTCGGGTGCAATATGTAATGGAGAGCGATTCAGGGCCTGATTAATTCTTTGAGCGAATTCTTTCCCTGTGACAGGATGTTTTAATTGACCAAACATAGCAACCGACTGAGGGTGCCCTTCCAGACCCCCTTCAACTTGAATATCGAGAAGTCGTGCCAATTCGGCGTTATTGCCTAATTCTGGGTGTATATCCAGTGGCAAGTGGTATCCATACAAGTTGATGTCATTTTTTATCAGAGCGCGAATTCGATTACCTTTCATTCCCCGAATTGGCTCGGGCTCACCTTTCCAGAAATAGCCATGATGAACAAGTAATGCGTCTGCTTTCTTCTCTATTGCTTTTTCAATCAGAGCTTGAGAAGCGGTCACTCCTGTTACTATAGATTGAACCTCGAGCTTCCCTTCTACTTGAAGCCCATTGGGAGCATAATCTTTTACCAATTGAGGAGAGAGTTTTTCGTTTATAATTTGCTCTAATTGTGTATTTTTCATCTTAGCTTCCAAAAATCAATTTTTGCACACAGTGTATTGCAACAATATTTAGGATGCTAGTTTCAATCTAATCTGTTTAAAATGCTAATAGACTTTTGATTTTACAGAGACTAGGTATTAGATATGAGTGACATGTTGCGCTTTTACCATTGGATTTCGAATACACCTCCTTTGTTTAAGCTAACTCCCCCTTTTGAATCTCTACAGTCACTATCTGTTCAGCTTCCTTTGAATACTGACTATCGAGGTAACCCCAGATTGGGTTTCATTTACCAACACTTATCGACTCAACTGCTAATAAGTAGTGGCCATTACACCGTAGAATTAGAAGAGCTTCAACTCAATGACTCTAATGGTCAAACATTAGGTGCCATTGATCTCATCCTTAAAAATCACCAAACCAATATGCAGGAACACTGGGAAGTCGCGATTAAGTTTTATCTCCTTCACCAAGGCATTTGGTATGGACCTAATGCACACGATCAATTAGATAAAAAATTAGATAGAATGCTGTCACATCAGTTAAAAATGAGCAGTTCCACAGCATTTTTAGCCGAGCATCCTGAAATGAGTAGTTTATCTGAACACCTGCTTTTACAAGGTCGACTCTACATTAACCCTTTTTCATCGGAAGTGACTCCCACCCACTGTTTAGGATATGAAATAAACCCTTCTCAGATTTCAGGGTTTTGGTGTTTCGAGAAGCAATGGGAAAAAATTGCTGAGCCACTTTACGAGTTAGATAAACAGCATTGGGCTACTGGCATAGAAAAGTTTGAACGACAACTAAAAAAACCAAATGGGCGTTTTGTTCACGCACAAACTCAGCAGAAAGTATTTTGGTTTATCGTCCCTGACGATTGGCCGAAGAGACAAAAAAACTGATAGCCCTAAATATAAAAAGGTTGGCTATTGCTGCCAACCCTTTTTATCACAACCATTAACTATCATAAACCTGCGTTTTTGAACACCTGATTAACGATATCTTGGGCTTCTAACTCTATTTGTTTTAAGTGTTCCTCGCCCTTGAAGCTCTCACAATATATTTTATAAATATCCTCAGTACCGGAAGGGCGAGCTGCAAACCAGCCATTTTCTGTGGTGACTTTAAGGCCACCAATAGCAGCGCCATTGCCCGGGGCATGAGTCAGACGAGCGGTGATCTTTTCTCCAGCAAGGTTTTCTGCCGTGACCATGTCAGCCGAAAGCTTTTCTAAAACTTGCTTTTGAGGTCCGTTTGCAGTGGCCTGAAGACGGCTATAGTGTGAAGCCCCATGCTTGGCAGTAAGATTTTGATAATACTCTTGAGGATTCATACCCGTTACTGCCGTAATTTCTGCCGCAAGTAAGCAAAGAATTATCCCGTCTTTATCTGTAGACCAAGGTGTACCATCTATGCGCAGGAATGAAGCGCCAGCGCTCTCTTCACCACCAAAACCAAGCTTTCCTTGATACAAACCGTCGACAAACCATTTAAAACCAACAGGCACTTCACAAAGCTCACGCCCTAAATCACTGACTACACGATCGATCAATGCACTTGATACTAATGTCTTACCGACAGCCACTGATTCACTCCAGCCTTGACGGTGACGATACAGATAGTCAATACATACAGCGAGAAAATGATTAGGGTTCATCAACCCACTTGGCGTCACAATCCCATGACGATCATAATCAGGATCATTTCCAAAAGCTAAATCAAAATTATCTTTATGCGCCAGTAAACCGGCCATGGCATAAGGAGATGAGCAATCCATACGAATTACACCATCTTTATCCAAACACATGAACTGAAAAGAAGGATCAATAGCATCATTAACTAGAGTTAAATTTAACTCATAGCTTGTCGCAATTTGGCGCCAATATTCGATACCGCTTCCTCCAAGAGGATCAACGCCTATTTTGAGGTTTGCGTTTTGAATCGCCTCCGTATTAATGACATTCTTTAGATCTTCTACATATGGGGTAATTAAGTCACGTTCAACAAAACGCTCAGATGACTTAGCAGTTGTAATAGAGACTCTGTTAACACCGACAAGCTTCTCGGCAATTAATGCATTAGCGTAGTTTTCGATTGTTTTGGTTAACTCACCTTCTGCCGGCCCGCCGTGTGGTGGATTGTACTTAATACCTCCATCTTGGGGCGGATTATGAGAAGGGGTTATAACAATGCCGTCAGCTTTCGAGGTACTTAAAAGGTTATGAGTCAAAATGGCATGTGAAATTCCTGGGGTAGGTACATAACCATTACCTTGTTGGACTATCACTTGAATATCGTTCGCGATCAGAACTTCGATAACACTATAAAATGCAGGCTCAGAAAGCGCATGGGTATCCTTGCCGATAAACATAGGACCTGTGATACCGTTCTCAGTGCGAACTTGCACGATAGCTTGTGCAATAGCCAAAATATGGGCTTCATTGAAGGTGCACTTACTTGAAGTACCACGGTGACCAGAAGTACCAAATTTAACTTTATGATCAGTATTTAAAGGATCGGGCTGAAAAAGGTAATAGTTGGAAACAAGTTCAGGTAGGTTATGCAGATCTTGTTGTTGCGCTCTTGTTCCTGCGCGAGGGTGTATCGCCATTATCGGCTTCCTCTCTTTAAATCTAAAAAATCAAAAACCCCACAACACTCAATAAGTACTGAATACTATGAGGTTAAATCCAAGAGTGATCAGATTGAATTGGTTACTTTTTCAATTAAGTCAGCAGGAAAGTGCATCCTTGCCATTAATTGGTCAACCATTTGGCGTTTACGACTGGTGTTATTGTTGGTAATTACCCAAAACGGCGAGCCAGGGATTGCTTTAGGTTTCGTCGTGTTGCCATTTTCTAATAAGGTTTTCTCGTTGTTGGCAAAATAAACACGCTTACGCCCTTTGACTAGAGTTGCTTCAGAAAAGCCTTGAGGATCAAGACGATTAAGTGTTGATAACACTAACATAAAACGATCAATCGCCTTTTTGAGACCTGCAAATTCATCTGAAATAAGTAAAGAGCGCATGGCTTTTACGCTATCGACTCTTTCATCTTTTGCAGCATCTCTGCTCACAACAATTCCTTTCGCCTGCATCGCTGCTTTCATTGGTGTCGTTTGCTGCTCTTGAGCATTAACATCCAAAAGGCGTCGTAAGATATCGGAAGCACTTTCACCAATGTGTTGGGTTTGACCTGCGATGTAACGGTATAGATCCTCATCAACCTCAATTGTTTTCATTCGCTTTTCACAATCTCTATGTTTAAACTCTGTGGGATTATATACCTAACTACCCTCAATATGCGAGTTTCAGTTCTGTTATACCGATCTGATTCATAGCCCAATGAGGTACTACGTTAAATCAGTCACGAATATAGAAAAATGTCACAACTGCTTAACTATAAAATTGAAGGTGAAGGCCAGCCCATTGTGTTACTCCATGGCCTATTTGGTAATCTTGACAATCTTGGTTTGCTTAGCCGAGAGCTACGCCAAAACTATCAGGTTATCTGTTTAGATCTGCGAAATCACGGTCTTTCTTTTCAGTCGTTAGAGCATAACTATCAAGTTATGGCTCAAGACGTGATGACTACGCTCGAGCATATAGGAGTCAAAAGCTACATCTTAATTGGTCATTCAATGGGCGGAAAAGTAGCAATGAAGCTTGCAGAACTTGCCCAGTTAGAGGTTGAGAAACTAATCGTATTGGATATGGCGCCAGTCAGCTATTCTATAAGTCGCCATGACAACGTATTTAATGGGCTCAAGGCTGTACTCGAACAAAAGCCTACTTCTCGCCAACAAGCGATGCAAATTCTTGAGCACCATATCGAATTGCCCGGGGTGAGACAATTTTTAGGTAAATCACTATATAACAACGGACAACACTTTGAATGGCGCTTTAATGTACCTAGCCTTTGGCAGAACTACTGGGAAATCCTAGGCTGGGAGAACATTGGCGTCATAAACACGCCAACTTTATTTGTCAAAGGGGGAAACTCCGATTACCTTGCCACCGAATATCAAACTGACATACAGCAACAATTTTCCAATGCCAAAGCACATATTATTGCAAACACTGGCCATTGGCTTCATGCAGAGAAACCTCAAGAAGTATTACGCGCAATCGGGAAGTTTATTCAATAATGATAGAATGGGTCTCGTTTACCCATACCCGTTAACTTTACCTTTTAACAATGGTATAGTTCAGCGCAAGTAATTTGGCATAAAGGGATTCCATGCTATACGACTATATGAACATATTGGAGTCAATTGGGCTCGACTTACTTTTTGCGTCTATCTTTTTCTTAATCGGTATGGCAATAAAAGATGTTCTCAAAGCTGGGAATGTACCCCCGTTCGGTCGTCGTATTGTTTGGCTCGTGCTCTTCCTTGGCTGTGCTGGCTTTATCGCTAAAGGCCTGATTCAATTAAGCTGGGAAGGTACAGGGCTAGGTTAATTTCCCCTGATTTAAGCCACAACACATATTGGTAAAGGTAACGAATTTATGGCAAGTGTAGGCATCTTCTTTGGTAGCGATACAGGTAACACTGAAGCAATTGCAAAGATGATTCAAAAACAACTCGGTAAGCAACTGATTCATGTTCAAGACATCGCAAAAAGCAGTAAGGAAGACATAGATAACTTCGACTTACTACTGCTAGGCATTCCAACATGGTACTACGGTGAAGCTCAATGCGACTGGGATGACTTTTTCCCTGAGCTTGAACAAATTGACTTCTCGACCAAACTCGTTGCTATCTTTGGCTGCGGTGATCAAGAAGATTATGCAGAGTACTTTTGTGATGCTATGGGCACTGTCCGTGATATTGTTGAATCTAAAGGCGGCACAATTTTAGGTCATACATCAACTGAAGGCTACGAGTTTGAAGCATCCAAAGGTCTTGTTGAAGGTGATGACAGTTTGTTTGTAGGTCTATGTGTTGACGAAGACCGTCAGCCAGAGCTGACTAACGAACGTGTGACAAATTGGTGTAAGCAAATTCACGAAGAAATGTGCTTGGCAGAACTTGAGGGCTAGCCCTCAAGTGAATAAGGTCTTCAGGTTGGAAGGCCTTATTATGCAGCTTGCTTCTCTTCGGCAGTCTGATTCCTATAATCTGGCTTTTTGCGTACATACAGCTGACGTTTTACTTCTGAAACCACATTCCCATCATTGTCCTTTACAAAAATCACAAACTCTGGAAATGACTTATCTCCATTGACAGTTTGTTGCAAGATACTATCCAGCATTTCTTGTGTAACCATAAACTCTGCACAAAGATCGCTTTGTCCTGGCTTAATAAAATTAATGCTCGCCTGCTTATCCCAAACAAAATAACCATCGCCTAAGATACCCATCAACATCAAACAGTAAATAGGGTCAGTTAAAGAGAAAATACTACCTCCATATTGAGTACGATTGGCATTTTTATTCCACCAGCGCAACTTAAGCCTTACTTTGACCTCACGGAAATCCTCGCTAATTGAAACAATTCTGATACCTGCTCCCCAAAAGGGTGGCCATATGTTCAAAGCAAATTTAACTACCTTAGGTCTGTATAACTTGCTGACTAATTTACCCATACTTATCTTCCAAACTTACGCTCTTGGCTCACAATGTTAAAGGATTGTAACTGGTCTAATGAGATCCTACAGTGATGTTAAACTCGTTTATGAGATTAATAATAGTAACCCTTTGAAGTTCGTGGTTTATTGTTACCGTCTACTACCCTATAATGGTAGCAATAGTGAACTCTGCTCATTGCAGAGGTTAATTGATGGGAAAATTTATGTCGGACAACAACCAAGCTCTAAAGGATGCTGGTCTAAAAGTTACCTTACCAAGGTTAAAGATCTTGGAAGTACTACAACAACCTGAGTGCCAACATATCAGTGCAGAAGACCTGTACAAAAAGCTGATAGATCTTGGTGAAGAAATCGGCTTGGCAACAGTTTATCGTGTTCTGAACCAGTTTGATGATGCAGGAATTGTCACTCGACACCATTTCGAAGGTGGAAAGTCGGTATTTGAACTTTCAACCCAGCACCATCACGATCATCTAGTTTGTCTAGACTGTGGTGAAGTAATCGAGTTTGCAGATGACATTATCGAAGAAAGACAGAAGCAAATCGCTGCCGAATATAATGTCACTCTTACTAACCACAGCTTATATCTATACGGTAAATGCAATACAGGTAACTGTAAAGATAACCCTAATGCCCATAACAAGAAATAATGACCGCCATTTCCTGTTAGAACGCGTACAAGAAATATAAAAAAACCCACACCTGTTTAGTGTGGGTTTTTTATAATTCATTAGATATAAATTACTTAGCCTCAATTTTAGCCCAGGTATCTCTCAAACCAACAGTGCGGTTAAACACTAAAGCTTCGGGTTTTGAGTCGACAGCATCGGCACAGAAGTAGCCCATTCGCTCAAACTGAATCCCTTTTTCCGCTTCAGCATCAACTAGACTTGGCTCGACAAATCCATTCATCACAATAAGCGACTCAGGATTAACAGACTGAGTAAAATCATCAGCAGCAGCAGGGTTAGGCACAGTAAACAAACGATCGTATAAGCGAATTTCAGCTGACACAGCCTTATCTGCTGAAACCCAATGGATAACACCTTTAACTTTACGACCATCTTCAGGGTTCTTACCTAATGTGTCGGCATCATATGAGCAAAAAATTGTCGTGATGTTACCCTGCTCGTCTTTTTCGATACGTTCAGCTTTAATGACATAAGAACCACGCAGGCGAACCTCTTTACCTAAAACGAGACGTTTGTACTTCTTATTCGCTTCTTCACGAAAATCTTCGCGTTCAATCCATAGTTCACGAGAAAATGGAACCTCACGTTCTCCCATCTCTGGTTTATTTGGATGGTTTGCAACAGTCAGTGACTCTACCTTTCCTTGTTCAAAGTTCTCGATAACCACTTTGATAGGATCAAGTACCGCCATCGCTCGCGGCGCATTTTCGTTTAAATCGTCTCGAATACATGACTCAAGCGATCCCATTTCAATCATGTTGTCTTGCTTGGTGACACCGATGCGCTTACAAAACTCACGAATAGAACCAGGAGTAAAGCCACGACGACGCAAACCTGAAATGGTTGGCATACGAGGATCGTTCCACCCATCGACTAGGTTTTCAGTGACTAGCTGATTGAGTTTACGCTTAGACATTACCGTATATTCTAAGTTTAAGCGGCTAAATTCATACTGATGCGGCTGACAATCAATCGTAATATTGTCTAAAACCCAGTCATATAAGCGGCGGTTATCTTGAAATTCCAATGTACACAAAGAGTGTGTGATACCTTCCAGAGCATCAGAGATACAATGTGTAAAATCGTACATTGGGTATATACACCATTTATCGCCCGTCTGATGATGCTCAGCAAAACGCACACGATATAAAACAGGATCTCTCATCACCATAAATGATGAAGCCATATCGATTTTGGCACGCAGACACGCAGAACCTTCTTTAAACTCACCTGCACGCATTTTCTCAAACAGAGCTAGGTTTTCTTCCACACTACGATCACGGTAAGGGCTGTGCTTACCAGGCTGAGTCAAAGTACCTCGGTACTGACGAATTTCATCAGGACTTAACTCTTCAACATATGCCAAGCCTTTTTCAATTAATTCGATTGCGAATCCATAAAGCTTATCGAAATAGTTAGATGAATAACAAACTTCACCATCCCATTCAAAGCCTAACCAGCTCACATCATTCTTAATAGACTCGACATACTCTACGTCTTCTTTTTCTGGGTTAGTATCATCAAAACGAAGATTACATTTACCCTGGTAGTCCTGAGCAATACCAAAATTTAAGCAAATTGACTTAGCATGACCTATATGCAGGTAACCATTCGGTTCCGGCGGAAAACGAGTATGTACGCTAGCATGTTTACCATCCGCTAAATCCTTATCTATGATTTGGCGGATAAAGTTCGATGGACGAGCCTCAGCTTCACTCATCTATATCACCTCAATGGTTGTAGTATCGTTCAGAAAAGTAGTCAGCAAGGAGCAATAGACATGCTCCAAACATTTAATGCCTAATAATCCACAATTCTCTCCCATTACACAACTACAACCTAGTGTTAATTGGCAAATATTGATTCATTTTTACCAATTAAGCGCAAAACAACCCAATTGTTCGACTGTCATACTCTACTCCGAGCCCAAAACAACAAAGCCTCCCGTAGGAGGCTCTAGAATGAGTAATCTATCTTAAGTTGGGATCACAACTGAAGACAGGTCTTCATCTTTAGGAATTTTCTTCATTTCACCCGCCACGATTTCAGCAAGTGGGCCTAGAATGACTTGAACGTTGTTAGCACCCAGTTTCACTACCCCCATAGCTCCGAGGTTCTTGAGGGTCGACTCATTGATCACACTGGTATCTTTAATCGTTAAACGCAAGCGCGTGATACAAGCATCAATTGCAGTAAGATTTTCATGTCCTCCAAGGGCCTTGAGGTATTGCTTAGCCAGCTCCAATGAATTACCTGAAGCGACAAGATAAGAGGAATCCTCATCTTCACGACCTGGTGTTTTAAGGTTGAACTTCACAATCACAGTGCGGAAAACCGCATAGTAAATACAGAAGAAGACTAAGCCTTGAGCTATCAACATATACCAATTTACAGCAAGTGGATTTCGTGAAGAAAGAATCATATCAACAAGGCCAGCAGAGAAGCCAAAGCCTGCTATCCATTGCATTGAGGCTGCGATATAAACCGATATCCCTGTTAATACAGCGTGCAGTCCATAAAGCATAGGAGCAAGGAACATGAATGAGAACTCGAGAGGCTCAGTCACGCCAGTAAAGAAAGAGGCAAAGGCTGCAGCAATCATGATTGATGCAACTTTTTCTTTGTTCTTAGATTTTGATGTATGGTAAATCGCTAGCGCAGCGCCTGGTAAACCAAACATCATAATAGGGAAGAAACCAGCTTGATACATACCAGTCACACCTACAATACCTGTGCCTTCCGCAATTGATTTTGCTCCGCCAAGGAAGTTAGGAATATCGTTTATGCCTGCGACATCAAACCAGAAAACTGAGTTGAGTGCATGATGAAGACCGACTGGAATCAAAAGTCTGTTAAAAAACGCATATATACCAGCACCTAGCTCTCCCATTCCTTGGATTGACTCACCAAAGCTCACCAACCCGCCGTATACCGAAGGCCAAATATACATCAAAACAAAGGCGATAAAGATGCCTGCAAACGAGGTTAAAATCGGTATCAAACGTTTACCAGAGAAAAACGCCAGCGCTTTGTGAAGCTCAACATGTGAAAAGCGATTATAGATCTCAGCTGAGACAACACCCACTAAAATACCGACAAATTGGTTGTTAACCTTGCCAAATGCAGCAGGCACGGCACTCATATCAATGCCTTGAATTTGTGACACCGCGCTGGGAGACAGCAAAGTGGTAACTACAAGAAAACCGACAAAACCAGATAACGCAGCCGCACCATCTTTATCTTTAGACATACCGTAGGCAACGCCTACAGCGAAAAGTACAGACATATTTTCAATGATGGCGGAACCTGCCTTAATACAAAAAGCCGCAACTGCGCTGTTCGCCCCCCAACCAGTTGGATCTATCCAGTACCCGATACCCATCAATATTGCAGCAGCAGGAAGCGTTGCAACGGGTACCATCAACGCCTTACCTACTTTTTGGAAATACCCAAGAACATTCACTGTCAGTTCCCCCTATAGGATTTAATATTTTTGTTTTTTGGCGACTTTTTTTAGCCACACAATTTAGTTCTTCCAGTGTATGCTTTTAATTTCGCCCTGCAAATTTAAACCTTATCAATTGTGACTATTATCACCGGATTTAAGGCTAGAGAGAGGTTTTTGCTAGCAAGATCATAAAACTTATTTTACAATTCAAAAAATGATAATTTGAGCCGTTTTGAGTGACGTTTTAAATTTACTTTTCGTAAGCGCAAAAATAAAAAACGAAGAATGAATCTAGATCTCAAAAACGTTCTCAATGACATTGACTTAGATAAGTTTGTTTAAGCATATGACCTGCATAATCTATTGATTACAATTCATTGATTAGGATAATTTACCTCTAATTGCAGTTCACAAATAAAGTTAAAAAAACCTTATGCATATTACGATCACAAAAATAATTGCCGATGCATAAATTTAATTAATGAGGATTCGCTAAACATGTATGCGCTAACTAATTGTAAAATTTTCACGAGTAACGATATTCTCATTGATCATGCCGTCGTGATTAAGGATCAGCTGATTAGTGCTGTATGCCCGAAAACGGAACTCCCTCATGATATCAAGATCATTGATTTAAATGGCGCGAACCTAAGCCCTGGTTTTATCGATCTACAACTCAATGGCTGTGGCGGCGTCATGTTCAATGATGCGATAAACTCTGAAACACTCGAAATAATGCATAGAGCAAATCTAAAGTCAGGATGTACTAGCTACTTACCAACGCTAATCACGTCATCTGACCAAGATATGATCCAAGCAATCAAGGCGACGAGAGAGTATGAGGCTAAATACCAGAACCAGTCTCTTGGCTTACACCTCGAAGGGCCTTATCTAAATACAGCAAAAAACGGCATTCATAATATCGACTATATTCGCCCGTCCGATGATGAGATGATCCAGTTAATTTGCGATAATTCAGATGTCATTACTAAAGTGACGCTTGCACCTGAGCATAATGCATCCGAGCATATTCAACGTCTTAAGCAAGCTGGCATTACAGTATCAATCGGCCATTCAAATGCGACCTATTCACAAGCTCGTAAAGGTTTCGAATCAGGCATTACCTTTGCCACTCATTTATTTAATGCTATGTCGCCAATGGAAGGTCGCGAGCCTGGTGTTGTCGGGGCTATTTACGATACACCTAGTGTATATACAGGTATTATTGCTGATGGGCTCCATGTTGATTATGCGAATATTAGAATTGCTCACAAAATCAAGGGGGAAAAGCTTGTATTAGTGACTGATGCCACAGCTCCTGCAGGCGCAAACATGGATTACTTTATTTTTGTTGGTAAGAAAGTATATTACCGCAATGGCAAGTGTGTTGATGAAAATGGTACACTGGGCGGCTCTGCTCTGACCATGATTGAAGCGGTTCAAAACACAGTAGAGCATGTCGGTATCGCTTTGGACGAAGCACTACGAATGGCAACATTGTACCCTGCACGGGCAATAGGCGTAGACAATAAATTAGGCCTAATACGTCAAGGCATGATTGCAAACCTCGCCATTTTTGATCGTGATTTCAATGTTCAAGCGACAGTTGTTAACGGACAATATGAGCAAAGTTGAGAATGAATGGCGGACAAATAGGTAATGTAGACTTAGTAAAACAACTAAACAGCGCAGCCGTTTATCGATTAATTGATCAACAAGGCCCAATATCGAGAATCCAAGTTGCCGATGTAAGTCAGCTAGCACCTGCTAGTGTGACCAAAATAACCCGTCAGTTACTCGAGCGTGGATTAATAAAAGAGGTCGCTCAACAAGCTTCTACAGGTGGCAGGAGAGCGATATCTTTGACGACAGAGGTCGCTCCATTCCATTCAGTCGCAATCCGCCTTGGAAGAGATTACATACAATTTAGCCTCTTCAACCTCGGTGGTGAGGAGCTACTATCAGAGTCCCAAGAGTTCTTTTATACAACACAGGATGACTTAGTCGACGGCTTGACCACCTACCTCAGGCAATTTATCGACTCCCATCAAGCCATCATAAACCAACTCATTGCGATAGGTATTATATTACCCGGCTTGGTAAACCCCGAGAATGGTGTTGTTGAATATATGCCCAACATCACAGTAGATAACCTTTCACTGGCAGATATAATAGAGCATAACTTTCACGTACAATGTTTCGTGGGCAACGATGTTCGTGGCATGGCTTTAGCCGAGCACTACTTTGGAGCGAGTCAGGATTGCCAAGATTCTATACTGGTGAGCGTTCACCGTGGGACTGGTGCGGGTATTATCGTGAACGGACAAGTTTTCCTCGGATTCAACCGTAATGTGGGCGAGATTGGCCACATTCAAATTGATCCATTAGGAGAACAGTGCCAGTGCGGCAACTTTGGCTGCCTAGAAACAGTCGCAGCGAATCCCGCAATTCTTGACCGGATTAAAAAGCTAACCAAACAAGGGTATGAGTCCAGCTTGAGCGGTAAAGAAGGGTTGACTATCCAAGATGTATGCGAACATGCCAATATAGGTGACGAGCTTGCCAAACAAAGCTTAATCCGAGTTGGTAACCAACTCGGAAAAGCGATCGCAATAACAATTAACCTTTTCAACCCACAAAAAATTGTCATCGCGGGTGATATCACCCAATGTAAAGACATTGTCTTCCCTGCCATTCAGCGTAATGTCGAAAATCAATCATTGACCACTTTCCACAATAATCTGCCCATAGTGGCGTCTGAAATTGATAAAAAGCCGACATTAGGCGCATTTTCAATGATTAAGCGTGCCATGCTCAATGGTGAGTTACTGCAAAAATTACTAGAAGATTGAGCGCGATATCTTCCTTCATAAGTTAAACTTACGCGTTACATAGGTAGCCCGTTTTTAATTGCATAAGAATCATATATATGGAACTCGTCTTACTCTCTGCTGCTTTTCTCGCTGGCTTTGTTAGCCTTAAATGTCACTTACCGCCACTGGTTGGTTTCCTCCTTGCTGGCTTTGCTCTTCACAGGTTCGGATTTGAAAGTAATGAGACCATAGTAACACTTGCCGATCTTGGGGTAACCATACTGCTGTTTTCTATAGGGTTGAAGTTAGATGTAAAAACACTTTTATCCAAAGAGATTTGGGCAGGCGCGACTCTCCATAACTTGTTTTCTACCGCACTATTCTGCGCGGCACTATTTGGCTTAAAGTTTCTCGGAATAAGCTCCTTAGCCAGTATGTCACCGGAGCAACTTTTGTTGTTAAGTTTTGCCCTATCTTTTTCCAGTACTGTTTTTGCCGTCAAAACCTTACAGGAAAAGGGGGAGATGAACGCTACCTATGGCACCATAGCGATTGGTATTCTTGTCATGCAGGATATCTTCGCAGTGATATTCCTGACCGCATCAACCGGAAAAATTCCCCACTGGTACGCCATTATTTTATTTACCCTGCCGCTTCTTCGTCCATTATTTTACAAAGTACTCGACTGGGTGGGCCATGGAGAAATGCTGGTTCTGTTTGGTATCTTCTTTGCCTTAGTTGTGGGAGCTGGGCTATTCAAATTCGTTGGTATGAAGCCAGACCTTGGTGCTCTCATTTTGGGTATGTTGCTCGCAGGCCACAGTAAGGCATCGGAGTTATCCAAAGCCCTGTTTAACCTCAAAGAACTCTTGTTGGTATGCTTTTTCCTCAATATCGGTCTGTCTGTCCAACCAACCATGACAGGGTTAGCATTAGCTCTGCTATTTTTGCTCCTTTTACCCATAAAAGGGATTTTGTACTTTGCTGTACTTAATGCCTTTAAATTCAGAGTTCGAACCTCTCTGCTCGCTTCACTTAGCTTGTTCAACTTTAGTGAGTTTGGCCTGATTGTAGGGGGGCTCGCATTTAAACTCGGCTGGCTGAGCAGCGACCTATTGGTTGCTTTGGCACTTGCGGTATCGATTTCTTTTATTATCGCCTCACCACTTAATCGCAAAGGACATGAACTCTATCGTCGTTCAGGACACTGGCTAAAAGAACACGCCGCAGAAAGTCTAAACAACCGAGATAAATTGATTAATCCTGGCAATGCACAAGTGTTAATTCTTGGTATGGGACGAATTGGCACAGGCGCTTATGACGAAATAGTGACCCGGTATGGCAAAGTAAGCCTCGGAATTGAAGTAAGAGAAGATGCAGCAGAGGAGCATCAGCAAGAGGGGCGTAATGTCATTGCCGGCGACGCAACAGACCCAGATTTCTGGGAGCGAATTTTGGATACAGCGAACGTCAAATTAGTACTACTTGCTATGCCTCATCACCAAGGAAATCAAATTGCCTTAGAGCAATTAAAGCAAAGAGGATTTAGTGGTCAAACGGCTGCCATTGCCGCCTATTCAGATCAAATAGAGAGTCTACTCGAAGAGGGAGTAGACGCAGCCTTCAATGTATATAGGGAAGCGGGTACTGGTTTTGCTCGCCATGTTTGTGACCAGCTTAACCCTCAGCTAACTGAAAAATAACCTTCCTCATTTGAAAGGCAGTACTTTGCTGCCTTTCAAGACACTCGTCGTTTTTTGTCTATAAAACAGGCTGAAATTAAAATACATTCATAAAAGAGCCGATTAAATTAAATAAAATTTAGTGCAAACTAGTTTGTATAAACTTTTTTGTTATCTCTTGTTGATTTTTTTAACCAAAATGGCAGATTTTAGCTAACAGGTTAAAAAAAATTTATAAAGGAACTCATATGTGCTCTATCTTCGGTATTCTTGACATAAAAACAGATGCCCAAACACTACGCCCAGTCGCACTCGAAATGTCCAAAAAGCTGCGTCATCGTGGTCCTGATTGGTCTGGGACCTACTCTTCTAATAGAGCCATTCTTGCTCATGAGCGTCTTGCGATCGTCGGATTAAATAGTGGTGCGCAGCCTCTGTTTAGCTCTGATAAAAAGCACATATTGGCGGTTAATGGAGAAATCTACAACCACAAGGAACTTAGAGCTCGTTACGAAGGGAAATATGATTTCCAAACCGACTCTGACTGTGAAGTTATCTTGGCACTTTATCAAGATATGGGTGAAGAACTCCTTGAAGAACTCAACGGAATCTTTGCATTCGTGCTCTATGATGAAGAAAAAGACCAATATCTTGTCGGTCGTGATCATATTGGAATTATCCCGCTATACCAAGGCTATGATGAGCACGGCAACTACTATGTCGCATCTGAAATGAAAGCATTAACGCCAGTATGTAAAACCATCAGCGAGTTTCCCCCAGGCTGCTTCTATAGTTCCAAAGATGCCGAGCCGAAACGTTACTATGTTCGCGATTGGAACAAATATGCCGCAGTACAAGGCAACACAACCAGCAAAGAAGAGCTAACCGCAGCACTTGAAGCCGCCGTTAAACGCCAGTTGATGACAGATGTACCTTATGGTGTACTTCTATCTGGTGGTCTAGATTCATCCATTACTTCAGCCGTTGCGAAGCGTTTTGCAGCTATGCGTATCGAAGATGATGAAAAGTCAGAGGCTTGGTGGCCTCAATTGCATTCATTTGCGGTGGGTTTAGAAGGCGCTCCAGATCTTAAAGCGGCAAGAGAAGTGGCTGAAAAAATTGGCACAGTTCACCATGAAATGACCTACACCATTCAAGAAGGTCTCGATGCTATCCGAGATGTTATTTACCACATTGAAACCTATGACGTAACAACCATTCGTGCATCAACGCCTATGTTCCTTATGGGACGAAAAATAAAAGCCATGGGTATTAAAATGGTCTTATCTGGTGAAGGTGCCGATGAAATTTTTGGTGGTTACCTCTATTTCCACAAAGCACCGAATGCTCAAGAGTTTCACGAAGAAACGGTACGTAAGCTACTAGCGCTTAACATGTTTGACTGCGCGAGAGCCAACAAATCTTTAGCAGCTTGGGGCGTTGAAGGACGAGTGCCATTCCTTGATAAAGAGTTCATTGATGTTGCCATGCGCTTAAACCCACAAGATAAAATGTGCGGTAACGGAAAAATGGAAAAGCACATACTGCGCGAATGTTTTGAACATTACTTGCCAGACTCTATCGCATGGAGACAAAAAGAGCAGTTCTCTGATGGTGTCGGGTACAGCTGGATAGATACCTTAAAAGAAGTCGCTGAAAGTAAGATCACAGATCAACAAATGGAAACCGCGAAATTCCGTTTTCCTTACAACACACCGACCACAAAAGAAGGTTATGTCTACCGAGAAATATTTGAAGAGCTATTCCCTCTTCCATCGGCAGCAGAATGTGTACCAGGCGGACCTTCTGTCGCCTGTTCTTCGGCAAAAGCAATTGAGTGGGATGAATCTTTCCAAAACTGTGTAGATCCATCAGGAAGAGCAGTTCAGACAGTGCACAATGACGCTTACTGAGTCTACGACAAACTCTAACTGCATTTAGTTCTGTGCTGATCACCCCTTGATGTTGTGACAAACAACATTAAGGGGTGATTTATTATGAGCCTGTCATATCTGCGAGGAACACATAAGCAATTGAGTTATAACGTAATACTTAAACGTTTAACAAAAAAACATCATGCATATGACAAGAAAATGTCAGAACCCAGCCCTCATAACTGAAAACTTAGTTCCACAAAAAAATCCAGCCGAAATAACAAGATTAATTACACCTATTTTTCAAAAGGTTATGCTAAAACCATAAATGACACTGATAAATCAGTATATTGCAGATATTTTAACTGATTAGTATATGTACTAGCATATTAAATTCTTTAATGGACTAGATTAGTAAAATTTATGGCAAATCATCGACAAATACTCGGTCATCCTCGAGGCCTATTCCTATTGTTCGGTACCGAACTTTGGGAACGTTTCTCTTACTATGGTATGCGCGCCATTTTAGTGCTGTATTTAACAGACAAAACAATCAATGGTGGCCTAGGCTGGACAACAAAAGACGCACTAGATTTGTACGGTATCTACACAGGTCTTGTCTATATCACGCCTTTGATTGGCGGCTGGCTTGCAGATAACTACCTCGGCCAACGCAGATCCATATTAATGGGCGGCGCGCTGATGGCGGCTGGCCAATTTACACTGGCATTACCTGCTGAAATGATTGGTATGAGCACTCTTCACAGTTTTTATCTCGGTCTCGCTCTGCTGATTGCTGGTAACGGTCTATTTAAACCCAATATTTCGACCATGGTGGGCGATCTCTATCAAGAGGGTGACAACCGCCGTGATGGTGCCTTTACCATTTTCTATATGGGTATCAACTTAGGGGCATTATTAGCCGGAATCATTGTCGGTTCGGTCACTGGGGAATTTGGCTGGAAATCAGGTTTTGTTGTGGCAGGTATTGGTATGGTGATTAGCCTTGTCATGCAAATGAGTTTAGCTCAATCTTGGCTTGGCGACATTGGTATGGAACCTTCTGCCAAGCGTGAACTTGCCAACAAAAAATCGCACAGAAAAGAGCCACTCACTAAAGAAGAATTCGATCGCATCAAAGTCATTTTGGTCATGAGTGTGTTCACGATTGTCTTTTGGGCAGGGTTTGAACAAGCTGGCGGTTTGATGAACATTTACACCCAACAATATACAGATCGTATGATCGGCGGCTTTGAAGTTCCTGCCGCTTGGTTCCAATCGCTAAACCCGTTTTTCATTATTACCCTAGCACCAATACTCGCGATTTTATGGGTTAAACTGGGTAAACGTGAGCCTAACTCTCCGGTTAAATTCGCACTTGCAATGTTCTTCCTAGCTTTAGGTTTCCTATGTATGGTCGGCGCTGTGATGGAGCAAGGTGGCGACACGAGTGTCAAAACTTCTATGCTTTGGCTAGTAGGCGCTTTCTTCTTCCATACATTAGGCGAGCTTTGCCTCTCTCCAATTGGATTGTCTTTGGTCACTAAACTAGCTCCTCTTCGCTTAGCTTCTTTGATGATGGGCGCATGGTTTGGTTGTACTGCAATTGCAAACTACGTCGCGGGCTATGTTGGCTCACATGTGGGCGAACTTGGTGCAATGGCAATCTTCAGTGGTATTGCGGTCACAGCGATTATTTCTGGGGTTATTTTATTACTCTTCTCCAATACACTTGTCCGTTGGATGCATGGCGCAGAATCTCCGCTTAGCAATGCAGAGCACGTTGAAGAGCAGCAGAGCCTAGCAGTATAGTAATTACTGAACATACAAACAAAGCGCCCGACACTAAATCGGGCGCTTTTTAATGTTAGCTAGCACTAACTTTGGTAATCCTACTCGCTTTCGCTTTACTAGCCGAGACAGAACGAATATAGACACTGCCTTGCACTGTTGGCCGCTGGCTATCTGTATAGGTTTTCCACTCCAGTCCATCTATTGAGTATTGCAACTCCACACCAGGGAAAGCACTGTTCATCATAAGCTTGCCCGCTTCGATTCTTCCACCAGGTATAGGAAGACGGTAATCAATGCCTGCTTTTTCAAGTTTTGCCAATTCACGTTGACCAAGGAGGTTAGCGAAGCGATTGTAATCGTTATTCAGTTGTTCCTTATCCACCCGACGAGTATCTTGAGAATACTCCACTTCGGCTTTGACATCGTTTTCCCAACCTCCTTTATGCCAAGCTCGCTCAGCCGCAGCCAACACTCGTGGAAATACCATGTACTCATATTGCTCATCATCTCGAACCGTCTCAGACCAAAGTTGGGCTGATAATCCATAAAAGGGTCCAGCGATAACATCTGTGCTTCCAGAGAAGCCTTTACCATCTCGATCTAATGATGTTTCAGCATTCTGCGGCATGTTTTCTGGAGCAAAGCTGAACATTTTTCTTGTATCAGTTGCACGCGTTGCCCAGTAGTATCCACGCTCTTTAGGATCTACTTCATATGGCATATCCATGTAGACATAATCAGGGTTTGAAACAATGACATCGTAGCCTTTACTCGCCCATTCATACACAGACTTTGTTCCTCCCCAGTAAAGCACATCCCAGAAATTCACACGAGTATTAGCCGTTGCAAAGGATGCTGGCCCTTCACTATATTTGAGGCCATCTTGCCACGCTTGAAAACTTTCGATTTGCTTATCTTTTGCTATTTTCGCAACCTGCTCGGCAAAATAACTTGGTAAGTGAGCAAAATCGCTTACAGCGCCACTGGCCACCAGCTCCTGACACTGAGGAGACTTAGCAAAGGGTTTGTCTTGTTTTGCAAGATCTATGTTACCTTTCCATTCAACCTTATCCGCGGTATTACTATCTTGAAATCCCGCTCCAAGTTTAATGTTTTTCGCTTCATCACCACCAAAATGCCATGTGGTTAATGGCGCACCCGCCTCTTTATACATGGCCGCAACTTCTGCGATAACTTTATCCACAAACCTGGCAGATGATGGCAGACATGGGTTGATAAAACTCTTCTTGTCGTAAAACTGAACTGTTGTAACATTTGATGTATCTTGAGGATCAAGTAAGCGATATTGATTAGCCTCTTCTACCTGATTGGCTTGCATTAGACGCTGATACCTCGCTTCCATTGAGACGACAGCTGCTCTCGCATGCGCTGGCATATCAATTTCAGGAATCACTTCAATATTACGTGCATTGGCGTACTTCAAGATCTCGACAAAGTCAGCACGGCTAAAATATCCGCTGCCAAAGTTATTCGCCTCTGGCCCCGAGCCGAGTTGAGGTAATAGGCAGTTCTGCTCTGTCTCGTCAAAACAGCGCTGACCTCCGATATCGGTAAGCTCTGGTAAGCCGGGTATTTCTAAACGCCACCCCTCATCATCAGTGAGATGTAAGTGCAACTTGTTCATCTTATAGGCCGCCATTTGATCAATAGTGGCAAGAATAGCCTGCTTAGAATGGAAATTACGCGCTACGTCGACCATGATGCCACGATAATCAAAGCGCGGAGCATCCTTAATAGAAACGACTGGCAAGGTGTCTGGAGACTGGCTATCAACCAAAGCAAAGATGGATTGAACGGCGTAAAATGCTCCCGCTTGATCAAAAGCATTAATCTTGATGCCGTTTGTGCTGATTTGCAGTTGATAAGCGCCGGACTTAATAAATTCACCCGAGAATAAGTTTGGATCAATAGCCAAATTAACCGCTTGGCGACCATCAAGCGTTATCCCGATCAATTCGCCTCGGGTCTCAAGTGCCTGATACTGTTCAGGGGTAAATGCTTCTGGCGGCAGTGCAATACCCTGAGTAATATCTAGCTTACCTTGACCTTGTTCAATATGTATGGGGGTTGGAATCAAGGACGCTGACACATCTTGCTTGACTAAATCCTGATTTTTCTCATAGCGAGAGATCGCAGTTGCAAGAATGTTCTTGTCATCAGGTGTGCGTTTTAAGTTATTCCCCTCTAGGCCCGAAACATATGAAGCCGTATCTTCAGTATCTAGCGAAGCAATCACTCTTGGCTCAGCGTGAGGAGAGGTGACGAATGCCCGTGGCATAAAGTCAGTTTCAAATAGCTGCCAGTACTCACCAATCAAAGGCAATACCACTTTTTCACCAGCCGCAAAGCCATCAAATTTATCGGTAGGCTCTAATTTATGTAAGTCACCAGTAACATGGGATACTTTGAATTGGTCATTATCGACATCAAGAATTAAGCGAATACTGTGAAAGTAAATTGACCAATCTTTGGCATCAACCGCTTGTCCCTGATTAACCATAGTCATAGTCACTTGATTACAGGAAGCCCATTCAGCCCCCAGCTCTTGACATGCTAATCCTTGGTTCGCTCCATGATTTGTGAGCACTTGATAATCAATATCAAGGTTTTCCGCTAATGAATTGACCACACTTTGCTGTGAAGATTGCAAAGTACTACACCCTACTAATGTCGCAATAATCGATGTTGCGAGCAGACCTTTTTTAACCATCCAACGTTACTCCTCATTTAACTGCTATTACCAGCATATTCCGAGATGTTGAAAGGGGTAAAATAATCAAGTCATGAAAGTGATCCTGCTCGAACTTAAGCTTCATTAATGACAAAAAAGTAATTATAAACAATGGATTAAAGCAATAGTTAAAAACGTCATTTAGAAAACAACAATCTTTCTTTGAATTAAATCACACTAAAAATCACAAGACTTATGAGTGTTCGAATCCGGATCACAAGACGAGTGACATAAGATTAAGCTAAGCTATATAACAAAATATAAAAATGTGATTTTATACTCAAATTGCTATTGTTAAATTACGTTAAAAGGCCTCTATTTCAACAATTCTTCCGTAAGGTAAACGGCTAAATGCAAAAACTATGGTTATCAATTTTCCTCTTCACCTGCTCACTATCATCGTTCGCTGAGCCACTATATTGGTATGCCGAGAAAGGAAAAACGCGTTACCTTATCTTTGGTTCAGTGCATGTCGGCGACAAAAGTATGTATCCTCTTGCCAAAACGATTACCGACACGCTAGCAAAAAGCTCAGGGCTGATAGTGGAATCAGACATAAGGAAAATGCAGGATGTTCGCTACCCTGACGTCACAATGGTGACCAAAGATGTTCTCAATCCCAAGCAAATGGAGACTTTACGCGGTTTGGCGAGCCTTTTTAATATTGATGCCATGCAACTTCTCGATAGCCCGCCGTGGGCGACAGCACTAACCCTACAAATAAAGCAGTTTGAGTACCTTGGTTATCAAGCATCTTATGGTATAGATACGCATTTAATGTACAAGGCGACCGCTCAGAACCTTCCTATATTTAGCCTCGAGTCTCTTCAGTTTCAAATCGACTTACTAACAGGACAAAAAGAGTCAGGAAAAGAGCTATTGGTGAGTGCGTTAGATGAATTTGACCGCGCAGAAGATTTAACCAAGTGTTTAATTACCAGTTGGAAAGCCGGAGACTTGGAAAAACTCAATCAGTTTGCACAGTTAACTGAAATGTCGCCAGAGCTAGAGAACGCTTTTATTAGCCAAAGAAACCTCAACTGGGCAGAAAAACTGGCTAAGCCAACTTGGTCAAAAGAGCGTAAAGCAAGCTATGTTGTAGTCGTTGGCACTATGCACCTGATTGGCGAAAATAACCTGCTTACTTTACTCAAAGCCAAAGGGTTTAAAGTCACACAGGGCTCAACCAGCCGCGCCGCTAACTGCCAGTTTGAATATTAGGCTTTGCTTATTTTAGTGATTACATTTTGTTCGATACAAAACACACCTAGAAGCAACAACTTACGCAACTAGTCCAATATTATTGATCTAGATCAGTACTCTATGTGTCATTTCGCCTTATCGTAATACCTGTCATCACTACTTCACGACTGGAGGCAACATGGATTTATGGCTAAATCTCCTGTTTGGTAATGCGGTTGGACTATCTTCTATGTTAGTCATTTTCGGAGCTTTAGGCTTGATGCTGTTCTATGGTGGTTACTTCATCTACAAAGTAATGCATGACAAATCTCCTCACTAGAATCGCCTAGCCCTATCTGAAAATAGGTTGTTGCTATGCACCGAAGTAGATTGATTGTCTGCTTCGGTTTTTTATTTGTTGGTGCAGCCAATACTGTTAATACTCATGTATACTAACAATATCGATTTACGGCCTTCGTATTACCTTATGCCTCACGATAATGAATCCACTCTATTTCAAGCATTAATGGGGGATGTGACCCCACTAAAACAAGATACCGTTGAACTCCCCAAATCCCATAACGTCACCGAAGCGCACATAGCACGACGTGAAGCCGCCATCTGGCTTGATGAAAACGATCCGCAGTATTTATCCCTTGAACACGCTCCAATGCTCAAACCTGAAGATCTGATCGAATTTAAACGCGATGGAGTGCAAGAAGGCGTCTATCGCAAATTGCGTTTAGGTAAATACCCTATTCAAGCTCGCTTAGAGCTTCATCGTAATAGCTTAAAAGATGCCAGAGATGCGCTGGTTAGATTCTTAGAGCAATGTATTGAAATGGACATACGCAGTGTACTTATCGTTCATGGACGCGGCGAAAAGTCCAATCCTCCCGCCTTGATGAAGAGCTATCTTGCGAACTGGTTAACTCAAATTAAGGACGTACAATCAGCCCATAGTGCCCAAGCATTTCATGGCGGCACTGGAGCTGTTTATGTCATGCTGCGTAAGAGCTCCGAAAAGAAATTAGACAACCGAGAACGCCATCAAAAACGGCGCAGTTAAACGGCTCCCTTACTCAAACAAAACATTAGTGATAGAATACCTCCAATTCGTTAAGGACTCTTGTTAGTCCACCAATATTCCGTTGTGAAACGTTAAGAGAGAACACTATGCCATCTGAACCAAAGCGCCTGAATAAATTTATTAGTGAAACCGGTTTTTGCTCGCGAAGAGAAGCAGATCGGCTGATTGAGCAAGCTCGGGTCACCATTAATGGTCAAGTCCCCGAAATGGGTACTAAGGTGCAAAGTGGCGATCACGTTTGCGTTGATGGCAACCCGATTAGCGAGGCCACCGAGCGCCCTATCTACATAGCATTAAATAAACCAACGGGTATCACCTGCACCACAGAAAGAAACATTGCTGGTAATATCGTTGACTTTATTGGTCATAAAAAACGTATTTTCCCGATTGGACGCTTAGATAAACCCTCTGATGGTTTGATTTTTTTGACCAATGATGGCGATATCGTCAACAAGATCCTTCGTGCGGGTAACAATCACGAGAAAGAATATGTGGTGAGAGTCAACAAGCCTATCACAGATCAATTCATCAAAAAAATGAGCGCCGGCGTTGATATCCTTGATACCACCACCTTGCCTTGTAAAGTCACCAAGGAAACCAAGTTTTCCTTTCGCATTGTATTAACACAGGGACTAAATCGACAAATTCGCCGAATGTGTGAAGCGCTCGATTATGAAGTGTTTAAACTGCGCCGCGTTCGAATTATGAATATTACCCTAGATGGTATTCCAAACGGCCAGTGGCGCTACCTAACAGACAGTGAAGTGGACCAAATTCTGGCAATGTGTGAGCACTCTAGCGGTACAGAAGATGCCTCCAAAACCGATACTCACGGCAAAACAATACGCAGAGCAACGGACGCCAAGCTATTTGATAGCCGCGAGGAAAACCAAGGCTCAAAAGCAAGACGCAATCAAAAAACGCGCACTTTTAAAGGCAAAGACGCCGATAAATTTCGCCGTAGCCCCAATGCTAAAAAGGCTCGCTCTGAATCCTCTGAAACTAGAGCAAAACAAGGCAAGTCTAGCCCTCATTCAGGCCAAAAAGCCCAGCCCAGAAAACCGGGCACATTAAGCCTAAACAAGTAGCTTGCGAGCGAAACTATCCCTTTTAGAAATCAAAGCTATTTAGCCCACGCTAAATAGCTTTTTTATTCATGGGTCACCAAACAAGCTTAGCTTTACGATTTGGTAAGCACTTTAGCCACACTAGGACAGGTAATGTCATTAGGCTGGTCAGCGCCATATCGGCTAGGGTGTGATAACCTTGATACAACATCAATAAGCAGTAACAAAGCATGGATATCACCGTGATACGTCTGACTTCTTTACCAATCAATGCAAGGGTTGTGACGAACACAAGCGCCAAGGCAGTATGCGTACTATAATCAAGCCCAATTGACGCATAGGCTGCAAAATAAGCATCAAGAAACATTAAGGCATAGATATACATAACGCCCAATGAAGTGGTCACGGCCTCAAAAAGCGCACTTTTTATCCCTAGACGACTCGCCTTTATCAGTAGCCAAACTAGTGTCAGAATGCCCAGCAGAGGAATATATGAATCCGCGATAGCGTCCAGCTGTTGATAAGTCACTTTTAATCCCCCAAACAACCAAAGATACCCCTTAATCAAACATCACCATCTTAAAATACTTCTTTTACCAATTCTATATCCGTTATAGCCAGCCACTAAAAAGTCACTTGATTTAAATACACAAACCTCCCTCCAGTGTGAAATTAGTCTTACTGCTCAAAATTGAATTAACTATTGTTTAATAGAAGTTAGTAGCATATAAATAGGCACAAAAATTAAATCAACACCCAATCGGGTGAATATAAATATCATTTCAACGTCACAAAGGCATAATATGCATAAATCACTCATTGTAACTTTGGCTGCTTCTATAACCTTAACTCTGCCAAACACCATGGTTTTTGCTAATGGAAATTCCGTTGAGAGGCAAAACCTCACTTCAGAACTACAGCACCCCTTCGATAAAGCATGGCAACTTCATTTTGCTAAAGACTACGCAAAAATCACCCAATCGATACCCGACCCTTTGCTGGTCACATCACAAGAAGTTAAACGGGCACTTGCCAAGCATGGCTACCATGATATTGACCCAGACGCTGTTTTTTACCACAGGTTTGATGGCGCTCAAAGCAGCCATAGAACCTACAATGGCTGGGCACACTATGAACACCCGAAACAAACATACACGGTAACTCAAGCTGTCATGCTTAATGCATTCAGCCGCTACAGAGATACTTTTCCGGATACGATTAACGTCGATACTGGTATTTACACTCAGGATGCCAGTGGCGAAGCGTTCGATGAAAGAAACGAAGTACGCTTACTGTCTTCGAAGCTATGGGATATTGCCTATTATGACCTAGACATTCAAAGCTCTTATACTCAAGCACTGAAAAATTTCTGGGCCGAGAACACCACACGCTACACCCAACTTATGCGAGACAGCTACGCTTTTTCTGCCTACAAAGAATATAAGCATGGTGTACTAAATCAAGCTCAATACCAACTGGCCATCTCTTTACTTAGCCCAACCAAGATAAGAAACGTGAATGTGTACCGATTTGATATCTACGGCTATGACTCAACCGACATTTTGCTTATCGAAGATAAAAATGGTCAAGGAGGGCTAATGTATATTCCTGGCTCAACCCAGCCTTTCTTTGCTTATAGAAGTGAACGTCAGCTCAAAAAGCACCTGTTCACAAGCTTGAGGAGCCCTGCAGCTCAAAAAGATATGGAAAAGCATTTTAGTCTTTACCTCAGGCAAAATGGTTCCTCCTATTACGGAGTCGATTCTGCGATAAAAGGCTTTGCGACAGGGTCATGGTCAGAGGGCTACATGATGATGAAACGCCATCCAGTCCATGGCAATGTGTTCGCTCGAATGACAGAACATATGAAAGCTCGTTTGGTCAGCGATGGCGATACAATGATAAAATCCAACCAAGAAGCTCAACGAGACTACATTCTATCAGTTGCTTATAGTGTTATGACTATACTGCCCGTGGTGGATGTGATCGCACCTGAAATTGGTATCCCTCTTAATATTGGCCTGAGTGCAAGTCAGTTTGGTTTAAGCATGGATAAAGCCATTTCAGGTGACACACTACAAGAACGCCTTGAGGGAACAAAAATGTCATCGATTAATGCTGCCATTATCGGCGCAACGACACTATTGCCAGCTCTTGCACAATATGGTCGCTCACTGGCACAAGCTACAGACATAGCAACAGAGTCTCTGCCAAATACCATTGTTTTGAATCCTGGTTTTCCCACTTATCAACTCAACGAGTTTACTTCCATGCCACGACTGGTGATTCATCCACAAACAGGGGAGGAGCTTTTAGGGGTGAGGATCATCAACAAAAACCGAGGCGCTTTGCTACGCTCCGACGGATTTGGTTACTATCGAGAAGTCGACGCCGCCAGTGGTCGTTTGCTTGAAGGTAAACGCGTAATACGCACTGTAAATCCAGAAACAGGTGACGTGCAGTACCTTGAAAACCTTGGTCTGCGCGGTGGTGGTGATGATATTAGTAACGAGGTCACCCAGGATGTAGAGACCGCATCAGGCCATGGCACTGAAAGAAGTGACGTACCTGAGCTCCTTTTGCCCGAAGATTTACCTGAACGCCCAGGTATGGGTGGCTCTGGTTATGCAGATATGGAAGGTAGAAATGATGAGGCATTGCGTGATTTCTATGAACTAGAAAGTAAGGTTGACCCTCAAGCCTACCTAACCAACGTGAGTAAATTACACGAAGTAAGTGCCGCCGCACAACGTGAAATTCATAACCTTCCATTCTACAAAACGTACGATACAGATCTTCAGGGAGCATTAGTCTATCGAGGTGACTCACGCTTGCCTGACGAAATTTTCCATTCGGGCTTTAATCGAAAAATTGAGCCTATCGAGTATACACAGCTTGCCCATCACACCCGTGGTATACGCGGCGTAATATCAACTACGACAGATCAAAGTGTTGCCGTAAACTATGCGCTGAAGTATCAACGTGGCTACGTATACTCGATTGAGCTCAATCATGGTGGAAAGTCCGTTGATACTTTATTTAAAGACGAGACCCTCAGTGAAATTGCTACTTTAAATATTCCACCAGAAGACATCATGTTTGCCTTGGGCCCATTTACCGGAGCAGAAACGTCTTACCTAACTTTACTTGAAGATAAAGAGCTTCGCACGGCCGAGTTACTGATTAACCCTCATGCAACAGCGTCACCTGAAGTCGCACAAAGAGCATTTGAGCAAATGAAGGCAACTCTTAAATACCCATTAAGCCCAGAGATGTCGTTCAGTGAGCGCTATGCGAATAGAAAGGACCTATTCTGGCACCAAGACGAGCAACATTTAGCTACCCAAGACACAGCCCACTGAGACTAACACGGCAATAAGCGCCAGTAATTATACTGGCGCCTCATATTTATATACATTGAAGGCTTGGCATGCTTGTGGAAACCACTAAGCCATATACAGCAATTAGGCATTTTGAGATAACATGAGATTGATGAATCAAGCAAGGCGCTCTTTGTAATAAAACACTCTACTCTTTCTCCCTACCCAGATTTTCAGGCTCTTCCTGCTGTAAATTTTCAGCTAAGCCAATTTCTCCAGCAAAAAATAGTAGGCTCCCGACTGCTGATAATGTTTCATTGCCCTCTCTTGCTGGGAAGTCACCCGCTTTATTGACACTATCTGGCTCTATAACATTATTACAGACAACACTGGCGCAGCCTTCCTCCACTATCTTTTCTGGCGGAAAATCTGGCACATCGGCCAAACAATTTACCGCTAGAGTAGCAATAAAAGCAGATAAAACAGCACAATACTTCATTACCAGAATCAACCTATTTATCATTAATATATCAGCTAGGACAATGATAACCCCCTCGCGTTCAAACAAAAAGGCAAAAGCCTCAAATCAAACAGCTCATTTCTCAGCTTCATATTGAAACATAGTTTACTTGCAAGGCCTTATGATAATCCCCGAAACCACGAGGATATCTTGTTCTACCAATTTTGGATGCATGCCTTTAGGTCCATTTCTATTGTTCGTAATCAATACCTTCATCTTTGCCAAATGGGTAATTCGTTCATCGTCTCAGACAAATGGTCGATAAAGGCTCTTAAAAGCGGTGTAACCTGTTTACGCGTTTCGTATATGGCGTAAACACCTAACGTTTGTGGTTTCCAGTCGGATAACAATTCAACCAATTTACCTTCATCAATTAGCGGCTTTACACTCGGCGCAGGCTGTAAACTTATGCCACAACCTTTGAGTGTTGCGGCTAACAAAGCCTCAGAAGTGTCGGCACTGATATTCCCCTTGATAGCAACAGATTCACGTCCATTTGGTCCCTCAAACGTCCATGCCGTACGGCCAAAATAGCTAAAGGATAAGCAGTTATGATATTCAAGATCTTGGGCATTACTCGGTATACCTTTTTTCTCGATATAAGATGGCGCGGCACAGATGATTGAGCGGCACTCTCCTATATGTTTAGCCACTGCATTTTGTGAAAGATCATTGGTAATTCTGATCGCCAAATCGACTCTCGAATCAACAAGGTTAACCGCCTTGTCCGTAGAGAGAATATCAATCGAAACTTCAGGCCAACGTTCAACAAATTGGCGAATCACATCGACTAAACAGCTTTCTACGATCGAATAGCTTGCTGTAATACGCAGCTGTCCCTTCAAGTTGAGCGCGTTTTGGTCTCTTATCCCATTCAACGAATCTTCTAGAGCGAGTAGTTCCCTTGCAACATCCAGTGTTTCTTTTCCGGTTGTGGTCAAGCTCAAGCTGCGCGTCGTTCTATGCAGTAACCGCGTATCCATCCATTTTTCTAATTCTGACAAATATCGAGTTACCTTACTTCTGGATATATCTAAATGCTCAGCAACCGCACTTAAGCTACCGCGTTCCACTATTTCAACGAAGACTCTCATCGCTTCGAGTCTATCCATATCGCGTCCTTTTTTGAATCAAATTAACCAATACGACCCTTATTATATGACCGAAAAATGCAACAGTGAAAGTCGATTTGATGTCTATTTCATCTAATTATAATCGAATAATATTCTTATCACTTTAATTGAAGGTGACATTGGGTCACCGATGATAAGGAACAAAAAATGAAAAAACACACAGTATCACTATTAGCGACCACATTATTTTCAGCGGGTGCTCTTTCGGCAGAAAAGCTCAATATCACTCACTACAATCCTGGTTCAAACGCAATATTTCCGGTCAGCTCTGTACTGGTTTCGGGTGAAAAGGAAGCCATTTTATTTGATGCGCAATTTAGTACTACAGATGGACAAAATCTGGTTGAACTAGTGAAAGAGTCAGGCAAAACACTGTCTATGATATACATCAGCGCAGGCGACCCAGACTACTATTTTGGTTTAGAGCCTATTGTTGCTGCATTTCCAAATGTGGAAGTGGTTGCGAGCAAATCCGTCGTTGACCATATCAACAAGACCAAACAAGCAAAGTTAGAGTATTGGGGCCCTATCTTGGGAGAGCATGCGCCCTCCAAAGTGGTTGTACCAACTGTATTTGATAAGACATCTTTGACGCTTGATGGTCAGACAATTGAAGTCAAGGAGATAAATTCTCACCAAGCTTATCTTTGGGTTCCATCTGAAAAAACAGTCTTTGGTGGTGTCTCTGTGTACAGTGGTGTACATGTTTGGATGGCTGATACACAAAAGAAAAAAGCGCGCGAGCAATGGGCCCAATCCCTTGAAAAAATGAAGAAACTAGAACCAGAAGTTGTCATTCCCGGCCACTATTTGGGTGAAATGCCGAAAGGTATTGACGGAGTTCAGTTTACCATCGATTACTTGGGAAAAATTGAAAGTGTTTTAGAGGGAAAACCTAATCTAACCTCACAAGACATCATCAATACAATGAAAAATACTTACCCGGAATTTCATGCCACTGAAGGCGATCTAAAACTGGGAGCACAAGTACTGAGTGGGGAAACAGAGTGGCACTAACTGAATGATGCGACGTATCAATCTTGGATAGCATGACTAAGCCACATTCAACACCTCAATAATATTGCCTTGGCGGTTGTCGACAAGGCAATAACTCTCAGGAACTATCTTGCCATGAATATTCACTTTAGAGCCGCAAATACAACCGACTTTGACAATGTGGTTGAACTCTATGTTAATAACATGAACCTCAGTGCCTTCACTAAAGCAACCTGTATATCGGATCTGCGTAATCTTGCTATTCTCCATTTAGCGCAAGACTTTCATAAAGCCAATATGATCACGGTGGCCCAACACCAAGGTAAAATTTGTGGTGTACTTATGGCTACCAGTACGAATACAAACCAAGTTGCCATACATTTTGATCCAGAGCCAAGGCTAACAAAAGCATACCTAGCTCTAGAAGGGACACTTCAAGGCCAACAAATACTCGCTGAGCGTCAAGATAACACTCCAGCTAACCACGATAACGAATACGAGGATCATTCAAAGCTTCTCTTGATTTGTATCGATAACAAATACCGCCGGCAAAAACTAGGTTCACAACTTATCGAGCAATATGAAGCATTTTTACGTCAATTGGGTGTAAATCAGTACCAACTTGTCTCTGACAGCCTCTGTACTTACCAGTATTACGATGCGAATGGGTATACTCGCATCAAACAAGAAATAAATACTTTTAACCCAGGCGTTACTCGCTTTATTTATACCAAAAACGTCTGATACCTTTGCTGAAAACAAAAAGGGCAAAAGCCCTTTTGTTTGATTGAGGTTTGTTGTGAGACTATGCCTGCTGGCGCGTCGCACAAACTACGATTTCGCGTATGCATACACCTTGAGGCTGCTGGTAGGCATACTCAACAGAGCGGGCAACATCGTCTGGGGAAAGTGCTCCGCCCATTGACCCTTTCCAATCTTCGTAGCCATCAATAATATCGCTTGAGTTGGTGTGCGACAGTAACTCAGTTTCGACTGCACCTGGGGCGATAGTTGTCACTCGCACATTAAAGTCTGCTACTTCTTCACGCACATTTTCAGAGATGGCATGAACAGCAAACTTAGTGCCGCAGTACGCTGCATGATTGGCAAATGATTTTCGGCCCGCAATTGAGCTGATATTGATAATGGTGCCCGTTTGGCGAGCTTTCATAGGAGCCAGTACCGCCTGCATCCCATTCATAAGGCCCATAACATTAACATCAAACATGGTTTTCCATTCAGCCGAGTCTTGGACATCAAGTGGGCTTAGCAGCATCACCCCTGCATTATTGACAATGCAATCGGTCGGGCCAAACTTCGCTTCCGCCTTAGCGATGGCAGCCTCAAATGATGACTTATCAGTTACATCGACTTTTTCACATAGGGTATTAGGTAAATCTAATGCCTGAAGACGATCTACACGACGAGCAAGCAATAACAAAGGATGCCCCGCATCACTTAGACGACGTGCGATAGCTTCACCAATACCTGAACTTGCACCTGTGATAACGATTAATTTTTTCATGTTTCTCTCCAATGATTTATCCAATTGACAACATCTGTTGTTGCGATGGATGTATGTTAAGAAAAACATTGGTGTTGATATATAGCGCTTAAATCAAATTACTGTTGTTATATAGCAACAATAACTAAGTACATAAGTAAAAGCCGTAGTCTGCTCACTTAAACAAAGGCGTAACCTGAACTATTAGAAATCACGCTCAAAGCATTGCTTTATAAAGTCGATAAAGGTTCGCAGGCGGATCGGTTGATATTTATCTCTATGATAAATGGCGGAGAATGGCACCAATGGAATTTGCCATTGCGGCAGAACACGAACAAGCTCCCCCTCACTCACGGCTTTCTCACAATACATAATAGGGGTACGAATAATGCCATTGCCGACAAGTGCAGAATTGATCATCGCATGACCATTTCTACTGACCAGTTGGCCCTCGATGGTGACATCATAATGCTCTTGGCTGTCTTGAATTGATTGAAAACTCCAGCGTGTGATTGAACCTATAAGGCAGCGATGCTGAGTTAAGTCTCTAGGGTGCTTGGGGCTGCCATATTGCTCGATATAACTAGGGCTGGCTAGTGTCGCAATCTCAACATCCATCAGTTTTTTGGCAATAAACCCTGAGTCTTCCAACTCTCCCATACGAAAAGCGATATCAAAATCATCTTGGATCAAGTCAACCCTATGGCTACTAAAATCTAGGTATATTTGTATTTGGGGGTATTGAGCCATAAACATGGCCACATAGTGAGAGATAATGCTTTCACCAATATACCCACCGACACAATTTACTCGAATTAAACCACGCACCTCTTGGGTATCATCAACCGCGGCAATCAAGGCTTGATCGATCTCGTTTAACGCTTTTTCGCATTGAAGGTAAAAACGCTCACCTGCATGGGTTAGCTTTAAACTACGTGTGGTTCGCGTAAGAAGTGTTACCTTCATCTGTTTCTCGAGCGCACTGATCTGCCGAGAGACATGAGAGCGAGAAACAGACAACGCCTCGGCCGCCTTGGTGAAGTTACCCAATTTGGCTATAAGCACAAAGGTTCGAACATCGGATAAGTTAATATTGTTTAGCATTCGGATCACCGCGGATTATTGTTGCCTTATGACAATAACGGTAAGATTGTTCTACACAATCAAACGCCAACACAAGAATATTTGATTTGATTAGAAAAAGCTCAATAGAGAGCTTTTTAATTTTAGTACTTTATTCAATAGAAATCGCTTTGACAGGTGCATACTTATTTTCCGAGTCATCGACGTTATAATGAACGGTAATTGTCGTTTTAGCATGCTTTACAGACAACAACGTTGATAGAAAAGTGTTAAAAGCGATGTCACTTTGTGCTATTCGAAAATACCTAGCATTGCTTGGCATATTTTCTAATGTGAACAGTATTTCACCTCGATGGCCATTTGGCCAATTCTCACCGTATAAATTTATCTTGTCTACCTTACCTTTATAAGATCCTGCATAAACATTGAATGACACTAAGCCGATCAACAGCAAGGAAAGTAGTTTCTTCATTTAAAAATCCTTTAAATTCATATGGAAATAACTATTTGTTCCGAATCTATATACCATAAAAATTCATATTATAAATGTATTAGTAAGATTAATCTGCTTTAGTCCAACAGGGCACTTTAATAAAGGAATATAATCCCACTATTCACGTGACTATAACAAAACGAAAAACTAGGCGTTATACCGATAAATTTAGTGGGAGCTAAAGTGTTATCTCCCAGATAGAGCTCTGCTTTATACGAGCAGCAGGTATATCGCTCTATTGGCATTCAACCCGTGAGGGAATCCTTATCTCTTGGGATGTGATCGTTTCGCCCACTTGGATCATTACCGCTCCAACATTATCGTTTTTTAAAAAGACTTTACTGCTATGATCGAACCCATAAGATGTGGAAGGGCTCATAATTTGAGTGGTGTGCTGCCACTTAGTTTTGATAAACGAATGCCCATGACCGCAGATAATATGTTGAATATTTTCATTATTTAAAACAGAGGTCGCGACTTCTTTCTGGTTTTCTAACCCGATTTCATTGAACCAATCACAGTCATTTTCAAAAATGGGGTGATGTATAACTATCACTGTCTCTTGCTTGGCATGGTCAATTCTTTTAATGTCTTCACTGGCAACTCGGCCTGCCCCTAGCATCATTGCCTTTTTCGGCTTTTTGCTAGAGTCAATAAACATGAAGTTAAACATCTCTATGGATACCTGTTCAGCCACTTTTATCGATGTGTCTTTGAAAGCAGATTTCATCATATCTATGCAGTCATGATTACCCGCGATTGCGTATATATTGGACGTGCTAATATGCTCAGAAATTAAACGAGCAAAGATTTGATACTGAGGTATAGTTGGGCTTTCGCAAATATCCCCAGTGATAAATAGATAGTCAAAGTTTAAACGATTGATAAAGTCTAATGTATGCGCCAACGCTTGCTTAGCGTTAACTTTATTTAGATTAAAATGACAATCACTAATTTGAACTATGGTTTTCATTTCTAAGCTTCTCTATTTAATAAGCGACTGGAAAAACCGCCACTTACTCATTAGATACGTTCGTATCTTTCTATGACCCTAGCTCTGAACTAGGGCCATGGATTATAGCAAACTAAACGCTGCATTTTTAGAAGCTAACATTGAAATTAATGGCTGGTGTAAGCAGTTGTGAACGCTCATAAACTAACCTTTTTCTCTTTTCTTTTAATCGCTTAGCATTTTCTTTGTCAGGATTGTTGGCTAGTTGATTGTCGATAAGCGAGATTTCGGTATCGAGCTGTTGGATACGCTGTTTGCGTTGATATTCCTGACGACCTAATTGGTAATTTTCAAGAAATCGCTTGTTGCTGCATACGCCATAATATCCTCTGCCCTCTCTTCCCACGGTGTAACCATTGTCCGGTGAGCAATAGATGATAGTGCCATTATCGAAGCCCTTTTTCCACTGCGTTCGATTTGGAGTCACCCCGGCTTCGTTACAATCTTTTGTATAGCTATTAATAATGCTTGGCGCGTTGCCATTTAAGCCATTTTGGTAACCGACGTTATACCAGTCTGCGGTTTTACATTCTTCGGGAGACATGCTGGCGCAGCCAGAGAGCAAAGTGATTAACGCAAAAGGGATTGGTGCTCTTTTCATCCATTATTGTCCTTTAAACTGATTCTAACCAAAGAGTGTATAATGAACACTGTTCATATTAATTGGTGAAATCATTATATTCGCAAATGTGTTTAGTTGACAGTATTGGTGATAAGTTCCCTTGTCTGAATGGATTTATGTCCAAAAGCGTTTCATATATGCTTATTCACAGCACTCGAACTCAGCACTTTAGTTCTAGAAAGTGCCTAGTGAAACTGTTCTGGACATAAATGCGTTGGCGGTTTTACTAATTTAGCAAGTCATAAATTAGCTCAGGTATGGCAAAATCACCTGAGATCCCTTTTTATTATAAAAAGCGGAGGGAGATGGTCAGTTCAATCACAAAGAAGGTATACGAAGTAATGCGAACAACTGAAACGCCGCTTGTCTTCTTGCGATTTCTTCCATGGCGTACTGTAACATTTCAGGGATTTGATTATTCTCCGCAGCAAGTAGAACCGCTTGAAGACCAAGGTCAACCTTTTTTCTTCCAACCGTTTGGTGATAACGGAGTAGTTCACAAACCTCGATGGTGTGCCGCCCTTTCTCTGTTATATATCGGTAGGTCGCGCCTGGTACTGCAACCTCAATGTGCTCATCATAATTATCAAAATGAGGATGAATAATTCGATAATTTGCACTCTTGCTCGGAAACCCCTTATCAGTTAAAAAGTAAAGGTGAATAGCCTTCTTCAGAGAATTGCCAATGGTCAAGCTAGTGTTGTTTTGGAGGAATAGCCAAAGTAGAAATAATTCAGAGCACCATCAATTTGATTAAAAATCAAGGCAAATAACGATGAATAGAAAAGATGCCATGTCAAAATCAGACATGGCAATATTCGCGTTATTTTCGATAACGGGCTTTAAACATAGTATTTACGCTTCATTCTCAAAGCGACGTTAACCAAAGCGATTAAGACAGGCACTTCAACCAAAGGCCCAATGACACCGGCAAACGCTTGATCAGAGTTTAAGCCAAATACAGCGATGGATACGGCGATGGCCAATTCAAAGTTGTTGCCTGATGAAGTAAAGGCGATAGACGCATTTTGATCGTAAGGGATCCCCAAACGTTTTCCGATGTAAAAGCTTACAAAAAACATCACCATAAAATAAATGATGAGTGGTGTGGCAATACTCAGAACGTCCATGGGTAACTCGATGATCATTTCACCTTTTAGACTAAACATCAAAACGATGGTAGCCAAAAGTGCAATCAGAGTGATGGGGGAAATGCGCGGAATGAAGACGTAGTTGTACCACTGTTCACCTTTGGCTGAGACCAAGAGTTTACGGCTTAAAAAGCCGGCTAAGAAAGGAATACCTAAATAAATCAACACGCTCTGGGCAATATCCCAGATAGTGATATCGACAACAAAGCTTTCCAAACCAAAGTAAGGAGGTAAAACAGTAATAAATAGCCATGCCATAAAACTGTAGGTGACAATTTGAAACGCGCTATTTAGAGCAACGAGGGTTGCGCCATATTCTTTATTTCCGCCACAAATGTCATTCCAAACCAACACCATAGCAATACATCGAGCTAGGCCGATCAGGATGAGTCCCACCATATATCCGGGTTGATCTCGTAAGAAAACAATCGCTAAGAGGAACATTAAGGCAGGCCCTACCAGCCAGTTCATCACCAAAGAGAGCGTTATCGCGCGTTTATCGCGAGTCACTTCCCCTAAAAGGCTGTAGTTCACTTTTGCCAGTGGCGGATACATCATTAAGATCAAGCCAATAGCAAGTGGAATATTGGTTGAGCCAACAGATAGACTCTCATTCCACTGAGCGACTTGGGGAAATAATACGCCAACTCCGACACCAAAGGCCATGGCAAGAAAAATCCATACGGTTAGGTATCGATCGAGAAAACTCATTTTTTCAGATGCGCTGGTTTCGACACAGCTTGAGATGTTAGTCATACAAACCTCTTTCAATTGAAATTAATAAGCCAGCGAAATTGAACATCATTCGCTTACACCGTTTGAACACGACTTACCTTTGAGGAGCCGCAACTCAGGCTCGATAAGTGTCAAATTATATTTGAGGGTGATCTCCAGCACTTGCTTGACCCAAGGTGCGAGCATGGGGTTGATCTGGTAGTAAATCCACTTACCGCGTCGCTCATCCAGAACCAGTCCGTATTTTCGTAATTCGGAAAGGTGCCGAGATACTTTGGGTTGGCTCAGATTAAGCGCCCTCATTAGATCACAAACGCATAACTCTCCTTGTTTTTGCATTAAAAGCAGAGATTTAAGCCGAGTTTCTGCAGCAAGTGCTTTGTAAAGAAGGATTGGATCGAGCATAGGAACTCTTCAATGGGAAATACATATGGAATATCATATATATGAAATTCCATATATGTCAACTTTTTCGTTAAATATGGACTTTGGAGAGGCAAATAAATTTAGGAAAAATAAGCAATCCACGATAGCGAGCTTATTGTTGACCAATGATGTGTCAGTTATATTACTCAGACTAGAATGTGATGGATTGGCGGAAATAAAGAAAAGTAACGCCGCCAGCAGTGATCAAAAGAATAATTCAGGACACACACCAAAAGAACTTAGATCTTATTTGCCAGGGAGCCATTATTATGAACCGGGAAATGAGGATTCGGAAGATGAGGATCATAGAGCATGGCGAGATTATCATTTAAATTATTATCTTAATCTACCGAATATCACCTTTGGTCATTGATTATTTAATAAGACAATTTAGGGACTGTCATTTACCCATGAACTGGAACCTGTAAATTGCCATTAAGTCCATAATTTAATATTAATAAACCACCTAGCTTTCACTGTAAAATTGAACTTCATTATTTGCTAAACTTTGATAATTTTTAGTCGGGAAAACGCACTCCCTTAAACTGTGTAGAGTATTAGCTCTGAATGATTATGGGGCAAAAACCTCTTACCTGCCCAAAACCCTCGGGCCAATAAAAAGCCCCTAAACACCAAAGTGTTTAGGGGCTAAATCGATTAAAGGTTTGGTCTTTATCTTGTTACGGCGTGTAGTAGGTTGCCGCACCAGGGCCGACAGGTAGGCCAAACACAAATACCCATAGGTAGAAGAGTAGGCTCCAGCCAACGATAAAGCACAGTGAATAAGGCAGCATGGTGGCTATTAGGGTGCCAATACCAAGGTTTTTCACATAACGCGTCGCAACCGCTAGAATAAGGGCGAAGTAGCTCATCATAGGCGTGATAATATTGGTGGTCGAATCGCCAATACGATACGCCGCTTGAATGGTTTCTGGCGCGTAGCCAACTAGCATCAGCATAGGTACAAAGATAGGCGCCGTCACCGCCCACTGAGCTGAAGCTGAGCCAATCATCAGGTTGATAAAGCCGCACATCAAAATAAAGGCGAAGAACAACATTGGCCCTGTTAAACCAATCTCTTGCAAAAAGCTTGCGCCCGACACAGCAAATACTTGACCAAAGTTGGTCCACTTGAAAAAGGCGACAAACTGGGCGGCGAAAAACACCAGTACAATGTACATGCCCATTGAGGACATCGACTTTGACATGGCATCAATCACATCACGGTCAGTTTTCATTGTGCCGACAACTTTGCCGTAAACTAGCCCTGGAACCGCAAAAAAGACAAAAATAAAGGCGACGATACTTTTCAAAAATGGTGAGCCCGCCACTGTGCCAGCATCGGAGCGTAAAATGCCATCTTCTGGCACTATAGTCCAAGCGAGCAATGCACACACAACCAAAACTGCAAGGCCGGCGCGTTTCATGCCTTTTTTCTCAACCTCGGTTAGCTTGCCCATTAAGTCATTTGATAAATCTTCTGACGCTTCATCTTGGTTGTATTTGCCCAGTTTAGGCTCAACAATTTTTTCAGTAACAAAGGCGCCCGTTGCGGCAATAAAGAAAGTTGAAACAAACATGAAGTACCAGTTTACTTCAGGGCCAACCGTGTAGCTTGGGTCTATCAATTGCGCGGCGGTTTCTGTGATCCCAGATAACAAAGGATCCAAAGTCCCAATCAGCAAGTTAGCAGAATAGCCGCCAGAGACACCGGCAAAAGCGGCAGCAAGGCCAGCTAAAGGATGTCGACCCAAAGAATGAAACAGCATAGCTGCAAGAGGAATAAGGACAACGTAACCAAGCTCAGAAGCCGTATTAGAGATAATGCCAGCAAAGACAACTGTGATGGTGACCATGCGCTTTGAAGCGCCCATCACCATACCGCGCATCACAGCAGAAAGTAGCCCTGAGTGTTCGGCAACTGCAACACCCAATAAGGCAACGAGAACGGTTCCAAGCGGCGCAAAACCAACAAAGTTTTTCACTAAATTGGTGACGATTAACTCTAGGCCATCGGCATTGACAAGGCTGACAACATGAATCATGCCGTCTGCCGCTCGCCCTTTTACACCTTCTGGTCTTGGGTCAGCAACCGATAGTTCAAAAAAACCAGCAATGCCTGATGCGACCAGTACAGCGGCACAAAGGATCACAAATAATGTGATGGGGTGAGGCAGTAGGTTGCCTAGGTACTCTACCATGTCTAAAAAGCGCGTGAATATCGGCTTTTTAGGTGAGTTAGGTGTAACTGAAGCAGATGACGTCATCTGATCCCTCCTTGTTAGTTTCTCCTGCGCTTTGTAACAATTTTCCAACAAAGCCTGCGAAGATTACTCAACAAAGAAATCAATTAAAAGTCGTAAATGTAACAAATCGTTAGTCTGATCATGATATCTCAGGGAATAAAACCCTAAAATTAGTGATATACCCGATATAATCGACAATAATCAATATAATCAGTTACACCACTAATTTTATTTGCTCAGCGCTGAACCGCTTTAAAACGTGGGTTGGCCTTGCAAATCACATATAGACGCCCTCGTCGCTTTACGATTTGGCAATCAGGATGACGTTTTTTCGCGCTCTTTAATGATTTCAGTACTTTCATTTACTCGTTTCCTTTCGAAAACTGGCCAAATCGACGCCTAAAGTTCGCCACTCGACCTTCTTGGTGGATCACGCGCTGCTTACCTGTGTAGAAAGGATGAGATTTAGATGACACCTCAACCGTAAAATAGGGGTAAGTTTTGCCATCTTTCCACTCAATAGTGCGATCGGTTTGTAAGGTTGAACCAATCAAAAAGTATTCATCAATACTGGTGTCATGGAACACAACGGTTCGGTATTCTGGATGGATATTGTCTTGCATCGTTAATTCTCAAATAAGTGTTATGTTATAACGTTATTTATGATAACCATTCTCATTACGTATTACTAGTGTTTTTTATGTTAGCTTTACGCCACCCCTGTTTTTAGAGAAAAGCCATGTATTCTGTAGAACCTATCGGTTTTATTGAAAGCCCATATAAAGAGAAGTTTGCCGTTCCTCGCCAGCCGCGGCTTGTGACTGAGGCTCGCTCTAGAGTTCGCTTAATCAACGCCGCCAATACTTCAGAAGCGGTAAGAGAGCTGGATCAGTTTTCACACCTTTGGCTGCTGTTCTTATTTGATCAAAATTTAGAGGCCGGCTGGAAACCCACGGTGAGGCCACCAAGATTGGGGGGTAATCAACGCGTCGGCGTGTTTGCGTCTCGCTCAACATTTAGACCCAATGGCATAGGAATGTCGGCGGTTGAAATGAAAGGGATAGATAAAGTCGGTGAGCAAGTGTATCTTGATCTTGGCAATGTTGATCTCGTCGATGGCACACCGATTATCGATATCAAACCTTATATCCCCTACTCTGACTCGATAGATGATGCCCATGGTGGCTACGCTGAAACCGCGCCCGTCACACTCGCGGTAAGCTTTTCACCAGCGGCTACCGAGCAGTTAACCAAGCACCGTGATACTCAACACGTGAAAACCGTTATAGAACAGGTGCTGGCGCAAGATCCACGTCCAGCGTATAAAAAAGGCAAGCGTGATAGTAAAGAATACGCCGTCAATCTATTCGATTTGAACGTCAAATTTAGCATAAGCGACAACTTAGTCACGGTTAGTGCAATTGAGTACTTTTGACAAAGGCGTTTGACTGATATTATAGGCGGCTATTTATTTCCCTGATGGGGATTCTCTCCTCCTGTCCTTCTTGGCTGGAGAAAATAACTTTAATAAACGGATAAAATTAATGCGTACCAGTAATTATCTTCTTTCTACTTTGAAGGAGACTCCAAACGACGCAGAAGTTGTGAGCCACCAGCTCATGCTACGTGCAGGTATGATCCGTAAGCTGGCTTCAGGTTTATACACCTGGCTACCTACTGGTCTTCGTGTACTGCGTAAAGTCGAAAACATCGTTCGTCAAGAGATCGACAATGCAGGCGCAGTCGAAACTTTGATGCCCGTTGTTCAGCCGTTTGAACTTTGGGAAGAGACAGGCCGCAGCGAAAAGATGGGCCCTGAGCTACTTCGCTTTACTGATCGACATACTCGTCCGTTTGTTCTTAGCCCAACCGCTGAAGAAGTGATCACTAGCCTAGTGCGCAATGAAGTGAGCTCATACAAGCAGTTGCCGCTTAACTTGTACCAAATCCAGACTAAGTTCCGCGATGAACGCCGCCCTCGCTTTGGCGTGATGCGCGCACGTGAATTCTGCATGATGGATGCCTACAGCTTTGATATCGACAAAGAAGGCCTACAAAAGTCTTACGATGCTATGCATGACGCCTACTGCAAAGCATTCGATCGTATGGGTCTTGAGTATCGCCCTGTGCTTGCCGATTCTGGTGCTATTGGCGGTAGCGGCTCACAAGAATTCCATGTGCTGGCTGAAAGTGGTGAAGATCTTATCGCCTTCTCGACAGAATCAGACTATGCAGCAAACATAGAAAAAGCAGAAGCAGCGGCTCCTTCTGGTGAGCGCGTACAACCGAATCAAGAGATGACGCTGGTTGATACACCAAATGCAAAAACCATCGCCGAGCTTGTAGAGCAACATGGCCTAGCAATTGAAAAAACGATTAAAACACTGTTTGTCAAAGCATCTGAAGAAGTGGATGCCGATATCATCGCGCTTATCATTCGCGGCGATCACGAGTTAAACGAAGTCAAAGCAGAAAACCTTCCGCAAGTGGCGGCTCCTTTAGAAATGGCCACCGAAGAAGAAATTCGTGCGCTAGTGGGCGCAGGACCTGGCTCTCTAGGTCCAGTCAATCTAAGCCTGCCCTTTATCGTTGATCGCACCGTTGCGATAATGAGCGATTTTGGCGCTGGCGCTAACATTGATGATAAGCACTATTTTGGCATCAACTGGGGCCGTGATGTTGAGCTTGGCCAAATTGAAGACTTGCGCAACGTAATCGAAGGTGATCCTAGCCCATGTGGTAAAGGTAGCTTGATGCTTAAGCGCGGTATCGAAGTGGGTCATATCTTCCAGCTTGGTAACGTTTACTCTCAAGCAATGAACTGCGGCGTACTTGGTCCTGACGGTAAAAATGCCATTTTAGAAATGGGCTGTTACGGTATTGGTGTATCACGTGTTGTTGCTTCAGCTATCGAACAGAACCACGACAAGTATGGCATCATCTGGCCAGACGCTCTTGCGCCTTTCCAAGTGGCTATCGTTCCAATGAACATGCACAAGTCAGAAGAAGTAAGAGAAGCGGCTGAGAAGCTTTATCACGAGCTCTCTGAGATGGGCATCGAAGTCTTATTTGATGACCGCAAAGAGCGCCCTGGTGTGATGTTCTCTGATATGGAGCTTATTGGCATACCTCATACTGTCGTGATAGGCGATCGCAGCATGAAAGAAGGTAACTTCGAATATAAGAATCGTCGCACTGGAGACAAGACTCCGGTGGCTATGGCGGAGGTCGTCGCTCACCTAAAAGCGCAACTTGCGTAAATCTTAGTAAGTAGTACGCAAAAAGGCTGATGGTAATACATCTAATGCCGTTCGGATAAGTATTAACACTTATATCTAAATGGATATTTGGCCCGAACAAAGAGGACTGAACGTGGAAACGTTCGGTCCTTTCTTTTATCTGGCAAAATGAAATGGCTGATGCTCTCTCGCATTTGTTTGAGCCTGACAGGTAAAGTGCCATCGGGGCTGAGCGCTAGCCATCGCAACTGGGCATCTATCAAATTTATTGCTGCTGTGAAGCTAACCCGAGTTGGGCTTACATTGGCATCTTCGGCAATATGAATCATTTCTAAACGTACTAAATTATAGGCAAGCA